>NZ_CBCSJH010000034.1:0-64788 GCF_965139195.1 Bordetella tumbae
CCGAGGCCCCTGGTCATGGGCCGAGTCCGTGCGATAGGCCCGGCGCCACGCCCAGGCACGCGGCAGGGACGCCTTCAGAGAGACAATCACGAACAGCAAACGCCCACAACACCAACAGCGATAAAAAATGCCCCCACGCTGCGCCTTTGGCTTGCTGCCCCCCAAGGGGGCGTTTTTATCTTGGGGCGGCCCGGCGATAAAAAAATGCCGCTCAGAGTTTGACTAACTGGCATTACCCCTTAGGGACAGCAAGCCGAAGGCGCAGCGTTTAGGCTATCGGCAATCCGGCAGTTTGATTTGCGCGGTACCGTGCAGGATCCATTGCACGCATTCCCGCGTCGCATCGATGCAGCCGCCTTCGGCATATACCCCTTGCGGGTCACGCCGCCGCAGCATGCGATCGAGTACGGCGTGCAGCGCCTCGGGGTCTTGCAGGGTCTGCGCCGCGCGGGTTTCGACGATGGCCTCGTCGATGATCAGGCGGTCTTGTTCATCGGTGCGCGCGCCATCGCGCCAGTGATAGATTTCTACGCATTTCGATGTCAATGTGTAGGGCTGATCGCGTTTCCAGAAATTGTTGAATCGGCCATCGCCCAGATAAAACACCCACGATCCTTCATAGCCCTCGACATTGGACGAGTGTGAATCGGGGTTGCGAAACCACAGACGGTCTCCGGGCACGTAATACTTGGATGGCAAAGGCTCGTCCATCGATCCGTATTCGCGCAGAAAGACCTCGTGAAAAGCCCCCGACATCACGGCACGGGTTTCCCATTGTTGTTGCAGCTTGGCATAGAGCGCGGGGTGGGCGTCGCGTAATTCCAACGCGACGCCCAGCAGGGTGACATATTCGGTGGCTCGATAGCACGAGAACGCATAGCGTTTGTCCGAGGCATCGGGCTGCGTGGCTTTGGTCAGGGCCTCGATCAACGACACGCCGGGTTCGATGGTAAAGCCACGCGCCTCGTCGTAACGCCAATAGCCGGCGGGGCGCTCGGCCTGCTCGGTATCGAACGCCAGTGCTGTCTTGCGTGCGGCCTGCACGATGTGCTGACGAATGCGTACGGCGCTGCGCAGCTCGGCCGCGCTGGGAAAGGGGAATGCCACCGGGCCCAATAGCATGGCCAGCACGATTTCGCGCGTCAGATCGTCGGGGCGATTTTCCGTGTCCAGTTGCAGGGTTGTGCATAACGCCGTCGTATCGCGTTGCGGTGCCAGCGCCAACAAGGCCTCGCTCGGCTCGAAATGGACCGCGTTGGGGCCGTCAGGTACCGTGGTCAGATAGGCGTTGAGATCCAGTGCCTGCAACCAGTGCAGGGCGGCTTCGGTTTCGGTATGCAGCGCGCCGGGTACCGGCGTGACGATGCGGATACCTTGCCGCAGGGCAGGATCGCGTGGGGAATCGGATGTGGACATGCGAGGGCTCCGTAGACCGGAGCGGTCCCCAGCGTTGGGGAGAAAAAGCGCGCCGTGTCTGGCGCGAGAAATTCTACTGCTGCTGTGGGTTTGTGAGGGAGGGAATCCGTCGGATTCTTTAAGTGTGCGTCGTTTTTCCGTGATGCCTGAGCCCGGTTGCCAGACTGCTGTCAGGATTGACGCAAACAGCCGTGGCGACCGTCGGATGAGCAGATAGCGAAAGTCGGCGTGTTGACGGTGAAACGACCGTCAACGTCAGAGTTTCTGATGGCGGAACAACTGCGTCAGCGATTCGGCGTCCATGAATTGGATATTGTTTTGCGTCGCGTAGTCCTGCGCAGGCTTCGAAATATCGCCCAGCGTGACGTAGATGCCCTCGCTGGCGCCTGCCGCGCTGCGCGCCGTCTGCAGGCGTTGCAGCGGTTCGGCTCCTGTATGGGCGGCTTTCCAGCGGCGGGCAGATATCAGTGCACGTCCAGCGCCGGGGCGCGCGACCTCGAAATCGGCGGCATCGGTTTTCAGGCGCTTGACCTGGCAGCCGTCATGACGCAACGCGGCCTCGAAGTGATCGGCAAAGGTGGACCAGGGCATGGCCGACAGGGCTTGCGCTGTTTGCTCGACGCGTGCTGACGAGGGTTTGTTGCGTTGTTTCCAGGCGGCAATGCCGGAAATAATGATGAACGGCACAGCGCCGCAGATCGGAAAAAGCGCATACGCCGGTGGAACGACCGCAACCGCCACCAGGATCAGCGCGGCTGCCACCAACATGCTGATCCACCATGATGAGCGGAGCAAAATCGCAAACAGAGAATTCTTGGCCATGAGTTTCATGGGTGAGGGTCCTAAGCAGCTTGTCGAAATGGATGGTCGGGATGATCGCAGGATTTGTGACCGTCCCGGTTTTCAGCGCCTGGGCGCTTGTCGGCGAGGTCAGCGATCCGGCGTATTAGAAGGAGGCGTAGGGGTAGCAGGGTGTTCATCCGGCGCACTCGGCTCCGTCCGTGGCGATGGCGGCACCGGCCGCACCCCTGGGACAGGCTCCTGCGGCGCGTTGCCGGAGGAGGGTGGATTTGCGCGGCCGCCCGCTGCCGATTCGCCCGGCGCACGCGCCATCCAGGCAATCAGCGAGGCGCGCATGGCTTCTTCGACCGACATATCGATGGGTTGGACCCAGTCGGTCGGGACAAAAACCGTATAGCCGCCAATCATGTACCCCATGGGCAGATAGACAGCAACCCGTTCTCCGGGCAGAAACCCCTCGGGCAGCCCCTCGGTGTTGCGCCGCGTGATCAGGCCGACCAACTCGAGCGGCTGGCCTGGGATACGCAGCACAACGACGTGCTGGGTATCGGCTTTCGCACTGGGCGAGAAATAATCGGCAAAGCTCTTCAATGACGAATAAATGCTTTTGATGACCGGGATATTGGTAAACGGCATTTCCACAAAATGGAATATCCGCTGCATGCGCTCTTTGGAAACCAGATAACCAACCAGCAAAATGCCCAGAACACCCAGCGTCAATCCCATGCCGGGGATATAAAAGCTGCCAATAAAGGGGCTGAGCAAGGACAGGGCGGCAGCCTCCGTCCATGCCAGAAAGACGAACAGCAGATATAGCGTCAGTGCAATCGGCAGGACGGTAATCAGCCCGCGAAAAAAATATCGAGACAAACGCGTCATAGGGGTGAAGCTCCGGTAATACGTAGTGATTCAATGGCCGGTGACAGGCAAACTCAAGGTCTCCTTGATTTCTTCCATGACCACGTAGCTATGTGATTCGGCCGAGGCGGGCAGGCGTTTCAATATTTCGCCCAATAACCGCCGGTATTCATTCATTTCACTCAATCGTGCTTTGACGAGATAGTCAAAATCCCCGGATACCAGATGGCATTCCATGACCTCGGGGACATACAGCAGTTCCTGTTTGACCCTGTCAAAGACGTCGCCTGATTTGGCCGATAGTTTGATTTCCAGAAAGACCAATAGATTCAGGCCCAGTGCGGCAGGGTTGACGCGAGCATGATACCCGGTGATGACACCTTCGCGTTCCAGACGCTTGACGCGTTCGGAACACGGGGTCGCCGACAGGCTGATCCGCTCAGCCAGATCGGTGATGGAAATCCGCCCATCGCGCTGCAAAATATCCAGAATTTTCCGGTCAATACGATCGAGTTCGCGCATTTCACTTTGAAGGGGGCCGTTTAGCCCCTGTTGTCAGTAAAAGTACATTTCAGAGTCCCCGATTTTAGTGCTTTTCACTATTCACATCGTCCTAGACTATTGATTCATCTATCAGAGATGCCGAACTCAGGGGATTTTCATGCATGTCATCGTCTTGGGCAGTGGTGTGATTGGCACGACCACCGCGTATTACCTGGCGCGTCAGGGCGCCAAAGTGACGGTACTGGATCGCCAGTCCGAGGCGGCCAGTGAAACCAGCTACGCCAACGCGGGCCAGGTGTCGCCGGGCTATTCCACCCCCTGGGCTGCGCCGGGTATCCCCCTGAAGGCCCTGAAATGGATGTTCCAAAAGGATCACGCCCCGCTGTCGATCCGTCCGGATGGCACGCTTTATCAGTGGCGCTGGATGGCGGCGATGTTGGCCAACTGCTCGGCCAGCCGTTACGCCGTGAACAAAGAGCGCATGCTGCGCCTGGCCGAATACAGCCGCGATTGTCTGAAGAGCCTGCGCATTGAGACGGGCATCCAGTATGAGGCGCGTACGAAGGGCACATTGCAGCTGTTTCGCACCGAGTACCAATACGAGGCGGCGCAACGCGATATTCAGGTGTTAGAGGCGTGCGGCGTTCCGTATGAATTGCTGGATCGCAATCGTCTGGAAACTGCCGAGCCTGCCTTGGCACGTACCGCTTATAAATTGACCGGCGGCCTGCGCCTGCCCAACGACGAAACGGGTGATTGCCGTCTGTTTACGCGACGATTGGCGCAGTTGGCGGTGGAGCTGGGTGTGGAGTTTCGCTATGGGCAGAGTGTCACGAGTCTGGAGACCACACGGGGGGAAATCACCGGCGTGCGTGTCGGTGACGAGGTGTTGACGGCGGACCGTTACGTCGCGGCATTCGGCAGTTACTCTCGTGGTTTTCTGGCGCCCCTGGGCCTGGATCTGCCGGTTTACCCCGTCAAAGGCTATTCCTTGACCATTCCATTGCTGGATCCCGATGCCGCGCCGGTGTCGACGGTATTGGACGAGACCTACAAGGTAGCGGTCACACGTTTTGACGACCGTATTCGCGTCGGCGGCATGGCGGAGCTGGCCGGCTTTGATCTGCGTTTGAATCCAGAGCGCCGCCGCACCCTGGAATACGTGGTCAATGATTTGTACCCCGGCAGTGGCGAGGTCGAGCGAGCCGAATTCTGGACCGGCCTGCGACCCATGACGCCCGATAGCACGCCTATCGTTGGGCCGACGCGCTATCCCAATCTATATGTGAACACCGGGCATGGCACCCTGGGTTGGACCATGTCTTGCGGCTCGGCCAAGCTCTTGTCGGATCTGGTCATGGGCCAACGGCCGGAGATTCGTGCCGATGACCTGGCCCTGTCGCGCTATGGCGCGGCAGGCAAGCGCCAGCCGCGTGTGGCCTTGGGTGAGCACGCCGCAGCCTGAGGGCTGGATTCGTCACGCTGCCTGCTTACCGCCGCCTGCCTTTGTGCCACAATCGCGCCATGACGCCATCATGGCGCAGGCACTTGCAGGGGCTCCGTGACACATCTCATCCATACCGCTGATTGGCAGATCGGACGGCAGTACGGTCAGTTTGAAACCGACGATGCGGCCATGTTGGCCGAGGCACGTTATGAAACCGTCGCGCGCATTGCTGCGCTGGCGGCCGAGCGCCGCGCCGATGCGGTGCTGGTAGCGGGGGATGTGTTCGATACGCAGGCCGTGTCGGATCGCAGCATTCGACGCTTGTTTGATGCACTGGCCGCGTTTGCCGGCCCGTGGGTCATGATCGCCGGGAATCACGATGCCGCCTTGGCCGAGAGTGTCTGGTCGCGCGCGCATCAACTGGGATGCATCGGGCCCAATGTCCATATTCCCCTGCGGCCGGGCGTGGTCGATTTACCTGAACTGAATCTCGCAGTATTGGCGGCGCCGCTGACGCAGCGGCATACCTACGACGACACGACGGCCATTTTTGACGCCTTGGAAACCGAGCCTGGACGGCTGCGTGTGGGCTTGGCGCATGGCAGCGTGTCGGGCCGCTTGCCGGACACCGTGGATTCGGCCAATCCCATTGCAGCCGACCGGGCTGCGCGCGCGCGTCTGGATTATTTGGCGCTGGGCGATTGGCACGGCACGTTGCAGATCGATGCGCGGACTTGGTATGCCGGCACGCCGGAGCCGGATCGTTTTCGGTCGAATGCCAATGGCAGTGTGTTGGACGTGCGGTGCGCAGCGGGGGCGGAGCCCGTGGTGCAGAGCGTGCCTGTCGGGCGATTTCGCTGGTCGTTGTGGGCCGAGTCGTTGATGTTGGCGTCCGATGCGGAGGCGTTGGCGCATCGTTTGCAGGATATCGGCGCCGAGGATGTGTTGCGCCTGGAATTGTCGGGCCAACTGCCGCTAGAGGCCTGGGACGCCCTGCAGGCCACTATCGCGCGCGCCGTGGCACGCTGCCGGGCATTGTTATTGGAGACAGACGGTTTGTCCTTGGCGCCTGACGCCCAGGACTTGGCGGCATTGGGGGCGAGCGGCTATGTAGGCGAAGTCGCAGCACAATTGCAGGCCATGCAGGACGATCCGGCTCAGGCAGCGGCCGCGCGCCAGGCGCTGCGGCTGCTGGTGCAATTCCAGCGCGAGCGGGCGGGGGCGCAATGAAACTGCATCGCATCGCAGCGCAGGCGTCTGCCACCGCACGATTCCATGCTGGCCAGTGGGTGGCGCTATGAAGCTGCACCGCATTGCGCTGCAAGAGTTTCGCAAATTCCGCGATCCGGTCGTGCTGGATGATTTGGCCGAGGGCTTGAACGTGATTGCCGGGCCGAACGAGGCCGGCAAGAGCACGCTGGCGGCCGCGATCCGTGCGGCCTTTCTCGAGCGCTACAAGACGACCAAGGTATCCGACCTGGCACCGTGGGGCATGGCCGGCGCTCGGCCCTCGGTGGAAATCGCGTTCGAACACGATGGCCATGAGTACCTGCTGCGGAAATCGTTTTTGAGCCGTGCGCGTTGCGAGCTGCTGGTCGACGATGGCGCTGAGCGGCACGAGGGCGAGGCGGCGGAAAATGCCTTGGCGGCGTTGCTGGGATTCGAGTTTTCGGCAAAGGGCAACAGTCGGCCGGAACACGGCGGCATTCCCGGGCTGCTCTGGATCGCTCAGGGCGAGGGGCAAAACCTGTTGGAGCCCGCGGGTTACGCACAGAGTCACGTCCGGGACGCATTGACTCGATTGACGGGTGAGTTGACCTCGGCCGACGGTGATTCCCTCTACGAGAGGGTCGAGGCCGAACGTGCTGCCTTGCGCGATGGGCGCAGTGGCCGCCCCAAGGGGGCCTATAAAGACGCTGAGGATGCGCTGCTGCGCGCCGAGCAATCCGTCGCCACCTTGACCGCCTCGAAACAGGCGCTCGATGCCGATGTGGATCGCCTGGCGCTGTTGCGTCGTGATCACGACAAGGCCGAGCAGGAACAACCCTGGCTCAATCTGGAGCAGCGCGCCGGCGAGGCGCGCGCCCGCCTGGCCGAGATCAGCCGCGAGCGGGATGCTCTGGCCAGTTTGCAGCGCGAGCTGACACAGGCCGACGACACCTTGGCTTTGCTGCACGAGCAGGTCGAACGCGATCAGCGTGATGCAGCGGCGCTGGTGAATCTGCAGGCCGATGCAGACGCTGCCGCCGCCAGTTTGGCGCCTGCACGCGAGGCTTTGGACCGGGCCTTGCTGCAACAGCAGCGCACCGCCCAGAGCCTGGCGCAGGCCAACGCCCAGGTGGCCGCCGCACAGCAGGCGGCCCAGCGGCTGGATTGCCTGGCGCAAATCGATCGCTTGAACCAGGAATTGCGGCGCGGGCAAGACAGCATTGCACAGGCCGAGCAGCTCGCCGAGCAGGTCCGGGCCCTGCAGGCCTCGGCTGCACAACTGGAAATCGATGACAGCGCGCTGCGCACCTTGCGCCAGTTGGAACAGCGTCTGGCGCAATTGCAGGTCCAACAGAATGCCGGTGCGACGCGGGTGCGTCATCGTCTGCTGGCCGGCCATACGCTGCAGCTGGCTGGCCGGGATATAGCAGGCGAGGGCGAGGTCCTGGTTTCCGAGGCAACCGAATTACAGATTCCCGGGATCGGGGTTCTGCATATCGAGCCGGGTGGCAGCGATTTGCCGGCCGTCTTGACTGCTATCCAGCAGACACAGGCAGAGCGCACCGCGTGTCTGGCCCGTCTGGGTGTGGCATCGCTGGCCCAGGCCGAGGCCCGGGCGGTGACGTATGAGCAGACCCGGCGCGACCTGGACATGGCCCGCCAAACTTTGCGTATCCAGGCGCCGGAGGGCATCGAGGCATTGCGTGCGCTGCAGTCGCAGGCCCAATCCCGATTGACGCAATTGCAGGGACAGTTAGCGGGGATGCCCGAGGGCGCGGCAGCACCCGTGGATCTGGCCCAGGCGCAGCAGGCATTGCACACCGCGACCGTCGAGGCCGATCTTGCCGGTCAGGCGGTGACGGCGGCACGCACTGCATTGGACACCCAGCAGACCAAGGCGCAGATTTTTCAGACACAATGGGCCGCGCGGCAGGCCGAGTTCGGCGCGGCGAGCCGGGTAGAGCAGCGCGAGCAGCGTGGCGCCAGGCTGGTCGAGGCGCGCGCGACCCGTGACACCTTGGCGCAACGCTGTCAGGCGGCACAAGCCGCTCTGCAGGCCCTACAGCCGGAACTGATCGAGCAGGATGCACAGCGTTTCGAGCAATCCGCTCGCTTGCAGCGCGAGGAACAGCAGCGCCGCCATGCCGAATTACTGCAATTGCAAGGCAAACTCGAACAGGCCCAGGCTCATGGCCTGGGCGAGCAACTGCTGCAGGCACAGGCTGAGGCGCAGCGGCTGACCCGGCGGCGCGACGAGTTCGCGACCCGGGCGCAGGCGTTGGACCTGTTATGGCAATTGCTGGGGCAGCGGCGCGCCGACGCGACGCAACGTTTGCTGGACCCGCTGGCCCAGCGTCTGCAACACTATGTCGGACTGTTGTTTCCGGGGGCACAATGGCGCCTGGACGATGCGCTGATGCCTGCTGCGGTGGTGCGTGGGTCAGGGCCCGACGCGACGGAAACGTTGAACGCCTTGAGCTTCGGCACGCGCGAGCAACTCGGCGTGCTGGCGCGTTTTGCGTATGCAGATTTGTTACAACAAGCTGGCCGGCCCACCTTGCTGGTATTGGACGATACTTTGGTGCACGCGGATCAGGAACGCCGGGAATTGATGAAACGCGCGCTGTACGACGCCGCCTCGCGGCATCAGGTGTTGCTGCTGACTTGTCACGGCGAGTCGTGGCAAGACATGGGGGTGGGAGTGCGAGCGGTCCCCTGACCGGAGTGATCGTTTCTTTTGGTTACCTGCTAAATGAGTCAAATTAACGCGAAAAATGCACTTAAAGCACTGATCAACCAAAAAAATCACTTACATCGCCATGCGAACCTTACAAGAATCTGATATTTTTCGGGGTGGATACTTGATCGGCGCTTGTCGGCAGCGTGACACCGGATCGGCGGTGTTACGGCAACGATGGGCTCAATTTCGCATCTGTATAACGTCACCCCGGTTTCAAATCTGGCTCCTGCCCAAGAGCCAGGCCGCCGGCCCTCCCGGAATACCATGTCGCTGATTCTCATACTCGCTCTGCCGTTTATCGGCAGCCTGTGCGCCGCGCTGTTGCCTTCCAATGCCCGTAATGCCGAGGCGTGGCTGGCAGGCCTGATGGCACTGAGCTGCTTTGTCCTCGTGGCCAGCCTGTACCCGCAGGTTGCCGATGGCGGAGTGGTTCGTGCCGATCTGCAGTGGGCACCGGCACTGGGCCTGCAGTTCACGCTGCGTATGGACGGTTATGCCTGGTTATTCGCACTGATCGTCTCGGGCATAGGCGCATTGGTGGTGCTATACGCACGCTATTACATGTCGCCGGACGATCCGGTGCCGCGGTTCTTCTCGTTTTTCCAGGCCTTCATGGCGGCCATGCTGGGCGTGGTGCTGTCGGGCAATCTGATTCAGTTGGTGTTGTTCTGGGAAATGACCAGCCTGGCGTCGTTCATGCTGATTGCCTATTGGCATCACCGCCAAGACGCCCGGCGCGGTGCACGCATGGCCTTGACCGTCACGGGTGCGGGCGGCTTGTGTCTGTTGGCCGGTGTCTTGATCCTGGGCCATATCGTGGGCAGCTACGACATGGATCGGGTGTTGGCAGCGGGTGACGTGGTTCGCGCTGATCCCTGGTATCCCGCCGTGTTGGTGCTGGTGGCTCTGGGGGCGTTGACCAAGAGCGCGCAATTCCCGTTCCAGTTCTGGCTGCCTAATGCCATGGCGGCGCCGACGCCAGTTTCGGCCTATTTGCACTCAGCCACCATGGTCAAGGCGGGCGTATTCCTGCTGGCGAGGTTCTGGCCGGTGCTCTCGGGTACAGAAGAATGGTTCTGGATCATCGGCGGAGCAGGGTTGTGCTCGCTGGTGCTGGGCGCCTACGCCGCGATTTTCCAGCAGGACATGAAAGGCGTCCTGGCGTACTCCACGATCAGCCATCTCGGTTTGATCACTTTGTTGCTAGGGATGAACAGCTCGCTGGGTCTGGTGGCCGCGATCTTTCATATGGTGAACCACGCCACGTTCAAGGCATCGCTGTTCATGGCAGCTGGCATTGTCGACCACGAGACGGGTACGCGCGATCTGGGCCGTCTGAGCGGCCTCAGGCGCGCCATGCCGATCACCGCGACCTTGGCCGTGGTGGCCGCCGCGGCCATGGCGGGCGTGCCGCTGCTCAACGGTTTCATTTCCAAGGAAATGTTCTTTGCCGAGACGACCTTTGTCAGCGGCGATCCGATGATTCAATATGGTCTGCCCGCGATGGCGGTGCTGGCCAGCGCGTTCAGCGTGGCCTATTCGCTGCGTTTCATCCTGCAGGTCTTTTTCGGTCCGCCGGCAGAGGATTTGCCTCGTGCGCCGCATGAGCCGCCGCGCTTTATGCTGGTGCCCAGCGGCTTGCTGGTGCTGATGTGTTTGGTCGTGGGCGTGATTCCGGGACTGACAGTCGGTCCATTCCTGCACGCGGCGGCACAAAGCATCCTCGGCGCCGATATGCCCGAATACAGCCTGGCCGTATGGCATGGGGTGAATCTGCCGCTGGTGATGAGTTTTGTCGCGATGCTTGCGGGCATTTTGCTGTATGCCGGATTACGTGCCCGTCAGCGTGCGTTGCCGGGGCAGGTGCCGTTTATCTACCATTTCGATGGCCGGCGCACGTTCGAGTTTTTGTTTGACTATTCCAGCGTCGCTGCCAGCTGGGTGCTGGCGCGTGTGTCGTCGCCACGCATGCAGATTCAGATGGTGCTGATCGTGCTGGGCGCGCTGCTTGTGGCTTGGCTGCCGTTGCAGCGCGGCCAGTGGAACGACGCGCCGTCGCCCGTCACCCCCCTGGATCCGGCCTTTGCCGTGTTGTGGGTGGTGGGCGCGATTTGTGCGGTCGGGGCGGCGTTCCAGGCCAAATACCACCGGTTGGCGGCATTGATCCTGGCTGGTGGGGCAGGCCTGGTGACCTGCCTGACGTTTGTCTGGTTCTCTGCGCCGGATCTGGCATTGACGCAGCTGGCGGTCGAGGTCGTAACCGTGGTGCTGTTGCTGCTGGGGCTGCGGTGGTTGCCGCGCCGTATCGAGGGAGGGGGCCTGGATGGCAGTGCCCGCGCCCGTGCTCGCCGCGTGCGCGATCTGGTGATTGCCACCGTGACGGGTACGTCGCTGGCTGCCTTGGCCTATGCCATATTGACTCGTCCGCCGGGGCAGACGGTGGCCTCGTATTTTGTAGAAAACGCTTTGCCCGAGGGCGGTGGCACCAACGTCGTCAATGTGATTCTGGTGGATTTCCGCGGTTTTGATACCTTTGGCGAGATCACCGTCGTCGGTATCGTGGCGCTGACGGTGTACGCGTTGCTGCGCCGTTTCCGGCCGGCGGCGGAAAGTGTCGATCTGCCCCGTCAGCAGCGCGACCAGGGCGAGCCTGTCGTAGCGCCCGATATCCAGGCGCTGTTGCCGGATAACGCGTTGGCGCTGCCTGCCGTGCTGGTGCGTTTCCTGTTGCCCATTGCGGCGATGGCATCGGTGTATCTGCTCTTGCGTGGGCACAATTCGCCTGGTGGCGGCTTTGTCGGCGGCCTGGTCATGGCGACCGCCATCATTTTGCAATACATGGTGGGCGGCGTGTATTGGGTGGAGTCGCGCAGCCGCCTGAATCCGCAGCATTGGATCGGCTTGGGGCTGCTGTGTGCCGGCCTCACCGCGGTGTCGGCCTGGTTCGCCGCGCGCCCATTCCTATCGGCCATGGCGTGGGATGTCTCGTTGCCTCTGATTGGCCACGTCCATCTTTCCAGCGTGTTGTTCTTTGACTTGGGCGTGTACATGCTGGTCGTGGGCGGCACCGTGCTCGTGTTGGTGGCCTTGGCTCACCAATCCTTGCGCGCACAACGCAAGGCGGCAGCAGAAGCCCAGGCCGCCGCAGAATCCGGGAGTCCTGCCTAATGGAATTGATATATGCCATCGCGATTGGCGTGTTGGCCGGCTCTGGCGTGTGGCTGATCCTGCGGCCTCGCACATTTCAGGTCATTATGGGGCTGACCTTGATGTCCTATGCCGTCAACTTGTTTATTTTCGGAATGGGGCGGCTGACTGTCGGACGGCCGCCTGTCATCGATCCCTCTGTCACGCCGGATCCGGCTGCCATGGCCGACCCCGTGCCGCAGGCATTGGTGTTGACGGCCATCGTGATCGGGTTCGCGACCACCGCATTGTTTCTTGTCGTATTGCTGGCTTCTCGCGGGTTGACTGGCACCGACCACGTTGATGGCAGGGAGTCGGAATCTTGATCGATTGGTTGCAACACGCGCCTATATATCCCATTGCTGTCCCGCTGATTGCGGGGGCGGCGATGCTATTGCTGGCGGACAAACGGCGGGGTTTACGGGCCGGGATTGCGCTGGTGGCCAGCCTCGCTCAGCTCGCAGCGGCGATCACGTTGCTCGCACTGGCTGCCGGCGTCGGCGGCGTCTGGCCCAATGGGGTAGGGGTGTATCTGCCCGGGGATTGGCCTGCACCGTTTGGCATTGTGCTGGTCGTCGATCGCCTGTCGGCCGTCATGCTGACATTAACGGCCGTGCTGGGCTTGGCTTCATTGATCTACTCCCTGGCGCGCTGGGATCGCCTGGGCGTGCATTTTCATTCGCTGTTCCAGTTCCTGTTGATGGGCCTCAATGGGGCGTTCCTGACGGGCGACCTGTTCAACTTGTTCGTGTTTTTCGAGGTCTTGCTGGCCGCGTCGTATGGTCTGATTCTGCATGGATCGGGCGTAGCGCGGGTCAGCGCCGGCCTGCAGTACATTGCGGTCAATCTGGTGGCGTCGTTCCTGTTGCTCATCAGTATTGCGCTGATCTATGGCGTCACCGGCACCTTGAACCTCGCCGATCTCGCTGTGCGCGCCGGCGTTCTGGGCGGCAGCGATCGCTTGTTGTTCGAGACCGGCGCGGCGGTGCTGGGCCTGGCGTTTCTGGTCAAGGCCGGCGCATGGCCGCTGAATTTCTGGCTGGTGCGCGGCTATAGCTCGGCTAGCGCACCGGTGGCGGCCGTGTTTTCCATCATGACCAAGGTCGGCATCTACGCCTTGTTGCGCATCGGTTCACTGTTGCTGCCCACGGGTGCGCCGGCAGCATTCAGCCTGGACTGGATGTTCGCGGCGGGCCTGGCGACCTTGATTTTTGCGGCTATCGGATTACTCGCGACCCAGCGGTTGGATCAACTGGTCAGCTATTGCGTGATCCTTTCCGCCGGTACGCTGCTCACCGCGTTGGGTATGCCGGGCGTGCGGCTGACGGGGCCGGCGTTGTTCTATCTGCTGAGCTCCGTGCTGACCACGGGGGCATTTTTCATGCTGGTCGAGCTGGTCGAGCGTACGCAGACGTTCGGGGCAAACGTGTTGGCGGTTACGTTGGACATGTTTGACCTGGATGATCCCGAGAGCCCGAACCGTTCCGACGATGTGGTGGGCGTGGCGATTCCTGCAGCGATGGCCTTTCTGGGATTGGCGTTTGTCTCGTGCGCCTTGCTCGTGACGGGGTTGCCCCCGTTGTCCGGCTTTGTGGCGAAGTTCTCGCTCTTGTCTGCGGCGGTTGCCGAGGCCAATACCTCGACCCAGCCGGCGGACGCCTGGATTCTGGTGGCTGCCGTGTTGGCGGCGGGTTTGGCCGGCATTGTGGCGTTTGGACGCGCCGGGATGCGGATTTTCTGGGGCAACGAGGAACGCACGACGCCGCGGCTGCGCGTGTTCGAGGCGGGGCCGGTTGCCGTGTTGATTCTGTTGTGCGTCGCGCTCGCGGCGGGGGCAGGGCCGGTGTCGGCCTATCTGGACGATGCGGCGCGCTCGCTCGATCAGCCTGCGCTGTACATTGATGCGGTGTTGTCGGCCAACCCGGCGCGTACCTTGGGGGGGCATTGATGCGGCGTTGGTACAAACTCCTGCTGCCTGCGGCATTGCTCGTTCTGTGGCTGTTGCTCAACGAGTCGCTGTCTGTCGGGCAGATCGCATTAGGCCTGGCGCTTGCGCTGTGGCTGGGTTTTGCGTCCAGCCGCCTGCGCCCGTTGCGCGGACGGCCTCACAAATTATGGTTGCTGTTGGGATTGAGCCGCCGGGTGGCGATCGATATCATCCGTTCGAATATCGCCGTGGCCAAACTGATCATCGCCTATCGGCGCGAGTACTCCCCGGGCTTTGTGCATATCCCGCTGGATCTGCATGACCCGCATGGCCGTGCGCTGCTGGGTTGCATTCTGACCTATACGCCGGGCACCGTGTGGGTCGATGTGTCCAACAATATCCTGACATTGCATGTGCTCGATCTGGAAAACGAAGCAGCCTGGATCGAGTTGGTCAAACAGCGCTACGAGCGTACCCTGATTGAGGTGTTTCAGTGAACCTTGTTCTATTCTGGGCCGCATCCTTTGCCTTGTTGTGTTTTGTCCTGGGTATGGCGTGCGCAACGGTGCGGCTGGTGCGCGGTCCCACCGCGCAGGACCGCGTGCTGGCGTTGGACGCGTTTTACATCAATGGCATGCTGACCATGCTGGCCTTTGGCATCCGGTCAGGCACACCGGTGTACTTTGACGTGGCCTTGTTGATCGCCTTGTTCGGTTTTGTCGGCTCTACCGCGATGGCCAAGTTTCTGCTGCGTGGCGAGGTGATTGAGCCATGAACGTCGATATCCCATTGTGGGCCGGCATTCCGGCCACTATCCTGCTGGTCGTAGGCGGCGTCATTTCGCTGATCGGCTCAGTCGGGTTGCTGCGATTCAAAGATTTCGTCTCGCGTATTCATGCGCCGACGCTGGGCAACACCCTGGGGGCCGTTTGTGTATTGCTGGCTTCGATTTTGGTGTTTTCCTCTCTGCAACAGCGTTTTGTGATCCATGAAATTCTGATCACGCTGTTGCTGTTTATCAGTTCGCCTGTCACGGCCATGTTGCTGATGCGTGCGGCGGTGTATCGTGGGCGGCGGGATCGTGGCGAGTTCAATACGAAATAGTTGGCGCTGAATAACTGTGCCGAGGTTGGCGTGCTTATTGGACGTCGAGCCGAGGCAATCGGGCCGTGAGGGCTTCACAAAGCCGGTCCGGGCATGCGGCGGGGTGGCATGGTGCCAGTTTGGAGGATCTGCTTGGTGATAGTTGATGCCTGCGAAGATGACGCATAGCGAATCTCCAGGTGTTACGACGCCGACACTCGAGAGATCTTCCGTTCATCTCTGACGCCAAAGCCCTCGCATGCCGATCACGAATGCTATTCATTGGCGCGCCCGTAGGCGCCAATGAATAGCAGCCCTGCAAGATCTTCATCCTTGCAAAAGCCAGTTCCTACGAAGCCTACGTACACCACCCGTGCCAGCGACGAGGGAATCAGAGATTCTGCGAGTCAAGGCGGGGCAGTGACCGTGTTGGCGCGCCTCGTGGCTGAGCGAGTGGAGGTCGTAGGGAGGCCCGAAGGGGCCGTACGAGACGAACGAAGCGGTGTCGGACGCGCAGGCGGCCGACCAGCCACGTGAAGCGCCAACACGGTCACTGCCCCGCCTTGACGTCCAATAGCACTCAATCCCCCGTCCTACCCACGCCGCACCGTCCGAATCCGCTAGTGTTTGTAACATTTGCACGCCCTCACGCCTCCCGCTTTGGCGTACTGTAAAAGCTTAGCCGGACGCTTCGGCGCCCAGCCATGCTGAAGGAGCGGAAAATGGACTTACGACGTATGCACAATCGGTATTGCAGCCTGGCATTTGCGACTTTGAGCGCGTTAGGCGGGATGGCAGGGATTTCTGCCGCCAACGCGGCCGATGCACCGACGGCCGCCTCTATCCAATCTCAGTACGAACATGACGTACAGCGCTGCAATAGCGGCCAGACGAACCAGAGCAAGGCCGTCTGCCTGCAAGAGGCCGGCGCGGCGCGCGAAGAGGCCCAGCGCAAGCGGCTCGACGACGGCCAGTCGGCGAACTATGGCAACAATTCGGTAGATCGTTGCACGAAATTACCCCAACCGCAGCGTCAGGATTGCCTGCAGCAGATGCAGTCGCCGTCTACGGTGAAAGGCAGTGTAGAGAGCGGCGGCGTTCTGCGCGAAACGGTGATCCCGGTGCCCCCGTCCCAGACGGGCACGACGCCGGGGACTTCGGGCACCATGCCGGGTAGTTCCACCGCGCCGGGCGCCGTCCCAGGGGCTGCGCCCGGCAGTTCGACGACGCCGGGCACGGTAACGACGCCGCCTGCCGGGACACCTGCGACACCTGTACCCGTGCAGCAATAAGACGGCAGAGTCGGGATCAGGCAAAATGTCGCCTATTACCGACTCTTTGCCGCACTCATGTCTGACGTCATCGCCCTGATATTCGATTTCGACGACACGCTGGCGCCAGACAGCACATCTGGCTTCCTCGACAGCCTGGGGGTGGATACGGCTGCGTTCTGGAAAGACAGGGTCGGTCCGCTGCTGTCCGATCAGGACTGGGACCCTGTGCCCGCTTATCTCTACGAGATGATCGAGCTGTCGCGCAGCGGGACGCACGGCTTGATCACGCAACAGGGCCTGCGAGAGTGGGGCGCCAGGCTGCCCCTGCATGACGGCGTCACGACATTATTCCAACGCTTGCGTGCCGCGGTCCGAGCCGAGCACCCTCAAGTACAACTCGAGTTTTATTTGATCTCCAGCGGCATCGGCGACGTGGTGCGGTCTACACCCATCGCTCACGAATTCACCGAGATCTGGGCGTCGGAGTTCGTGTATGGCGCCGATGGCGGGATCACTTTTCCCCGCCGTTTGGTCAGCTTTACGGACAAGACCCGTTATCTGTTTCACATCCAAAAAGGCATCATCGGGCGCGAGTTTCGCAACAAGCCTTTCGAAGTCAACCGCAAGATCCCCGAAGACCGCCTGCGTGTGCCGTTTGACCAGATGGTCTTCGTTGGCGACGGCTACACCGACATCCCGTGTTTTTCCTTGATTCGCAAAGCCGGTGGTTTCGCCTTCGGTGTATGGGATCCGAAACATCGCGACAAACGCAGCCGGGCATGGGGCTTTATCGAAGAAGGCCGCGTGTCGAATTTGAATCAGGCTCGCTACGGCGAAGAAGCCGAACTCTATCAATGGCTCGAAGAGGCCGTCACCAGCCTGGCCGGGCGCATCGCACTGAAATCCCGGGTGTATCGTGGTTGATGAGGTAACGCTGGCGTCGCCGGCGGATGAATCATTCATGTCTCTGGCGATCGAGCAGGCCGAGGCCGCCTGGCGTGTGGGCGAAGTCCCCGTCGGTGCCGTCGTCGTCGATGCAGAGGGTCAGGTGCTCGGCACAGGTTATAACCGCACTATCACTGACAGCGACCCTACTGCGCACGCAGAGATCGTTGCATTACGCGCAGCCGCTCTGCATCTGGACAATTACCGGTTGCCTGGGGTGAGCCTGTACGTCACGCTGGAACCCTGCGTCATGTGCATTGGCGCCATGTTGCACGCCCGCTTGGCGCGCGTCGTCTACGGCGCCTCGGATCCCAAGACCGGCGCCTGCGGCAGCGTGCTGGACGTCGGCGCGGTAGAGCGATTGAATCATCACACGACTGTTATAGGTGGCGTATTGGCGCAGCCCTGCGGCGATATGCTGCGGCGGTTTTTCCGCGAACGCCGTACAAAGGAATCCACGAAATGAGCACCTCTACACATCCCGCACATGGGCACGATGGACATGATTGCGATGACGATTGTGGTCATGATCACGACCACTCGCACCATCATCATGCCAAGCCCGCCGGCGGGATTTATTTGATTTCGCCTTCGTCTGCGGTGCGTGACCCGGACACCGTGGCGTTGGCGTGCGAGCGCCTGGCACGAGAGGGATTCAAGACCGCAGTGGATCGCGCCGCATTGGCTGTGCATCAACGTTTTGCCGGCACGGAAAAACAACGCCTGGCTGGCATTACCCGGGCGCTGAAGCAAAAACATCCGATTGTGATGGCCACGCGTGGCGGCTATGGGCTCAGCCGTTTATTACCGCAGATCGATTGGCGCGCTGTTGCGGATAGTGGCAAGCGTTTCGTGGGATTGAGCGATTTCACGGCGTTCAATCTCGCCTTGCTCGCGCAGACGGGTGCGGTCAGCTACAGCGGGCCGACAGCTGTCGCGGATTTTGGCGGTAAAAAGGTCGACGATCTGACGGCTGCATTGTTCGGTGAGACCATGCGCGGCGAGTTGGAGATCCTCAGTTTTGAGACGCAGGATGCCGATCCGGTCGATGCACGTGGCGTATTGTGGGGCGGGAATCTGGCGACCTTGATGTCGTTGATGGGCACGCCATATATGCCTAAAGTGCGGGGCGGCATTCTGTTCATTGAGGACGTTGCAGAGCATCCGTATCGGGTGGAACGCATGCTGGCTCAGCTGTGGCAGGCCGGCGTGCTGCAACGCCAAAAGGCCATCGTGTTCGGTCATTTCACAGACTATCGGTTGGCGCCGCATGATGCCGGGTACGATATGCCTGCCGTCGTGAAATGGCTGCGCAGCGTCGTTAAAGTCCCCGTCATTACTGGGCTGCCCTACGGGCACGTCCGCACCAAGGCAACGCTGCCCATTGGTCAAAAGGTCGGCATTGCTACCGAGGCGGGTATGGCGCATTTGGTGATCGACGAGCATCAGCATTGAGACAGGCTGTGCGGTCCTGAACCCGCATCGTCGACACTGATATCGATATAGATATCACATTCACGATGCCGACAACTGAACCAGCGACGACGAGTACGAACAAGACACCATCTATTAACTGAACTAGCGATGACGAGTATGAACAAGACACCGTCTACTAACTGAGCCAGCGATGACGAGCACGAACACGACACCGTCTATTCAAACATCCGAAATCTCAGCGTCGTCAGAAACCTTTGTCGTTGAGTCCTCGATCGAATTGCCTGAGCGGCTCGCGGGTTCGCTCTTTGTCTATGCAGATCTGTTTGAGGCTGCCCGGCGGCGCTTGCTACACATTCTGTTCTGGGTAGTGCTTCTGTTGGTGGTGCTGATCGGTTTCTCGTCATGGCAGGATAGCGGTGATCAGGGTTTCGGCGCCTTTGCTTCCCGTTTTGGCGGCAAACTGTTTGGCTTGGACGGCCTGGTGATCCTTCTCGTCGTCGTGCCGACGTTGGCCTACTATGCGATCCAACCGATGATCTTTCGACGCCGGTTGACGCGTTGGTGCCGCGACGAACAGCTCGATCGGCCTATGGCCGCCACCTACCGATTTGAGCCGGGCGGCATCACTGCGTACACACCGGGACACTGCAGCGCTATTGCTTGCCAGCGCATCATCGGTTTGACCGAGGGAGACACGCATTTTTTTATTCGGCTAAAGGACATCGAGGATGTCCTTGTCTTGCGGCGCAGTGCATTGTCCGATGAGCAAATCGCACGCATCAAGGCATGGGCTGCATCGTGCCAGGCTGGCGGCGCGGGGGAGGCCCTGGATTTTCATGGACTGGCAGATCAAACCGGCTCACAGCCATTGATGATGGTGCGTTTCGAGCAAACTGCTGCGGATCGCGCCATCGCACTCGGTTGGCAAATGGAGCGTCCGAGCATGCGTCGCCGCCGTCGGCGGGGCTTTGCGCTGACCTTTCTACTGACTGCCCTTATTTGGCCGGCGATTTTGGTCGTGTTCTGGTTGCTGGATGCGGACCGCGTTCCTGTTCGCTATGCGTTTCCGCTTTTCCTCGAGATGCTGGCGAGCTCTGTTTGGCAGTATGTGCTGGGTTTTTGGGCGATCATTGTCGCCATCATCGTCTTGCACCCGTGGGCAAGGGGCCGGCATGCGCATCGGCTCGCCGAGCAACTGCACAAGCGTATGCGAGTCTATGAGCAAGAGGTGCGGCTTTATGAGGACAGGCTCGATATTTGGCAAGAGGGGCTGCTGAATCGTTTCGAGATGATCAGCTTTGAGCGCATTGAGCGGCGGAGCGAGCATTTTCTATTGCTGCAGCGGGTCGGCGAGCCGGTGATCGTGCCGTTACGTGCGTTTGATGACGATAAGCAGGCTGCTTTTGAGCGTGTTGTTGCGCGTCGTATTGACGAGGAAAACCATCGGCTGGAGGCGGGCGTATGAGGCATTCTGTTGCAACCCGCGTTGTTGCGATGTTGGCTTTTTCGCTGGCGGCGATGAGCTCATGGGCTGAGACCGTTGTTATGCCCAACGGGCTGTCGGTTGAGCTTCCCGAAGGATGGGTCCTGGACGGTTCGCCGCAAGGCACGGTGGCAAAAAGCGGGCTGCGCCGTGTGCAATTCGTTTGCGAGACCGAGGCGTGCGAACAGACGCAGGAGACTTGCACAATTTTGATGCGCAGTGAACCGCTGCCAGGCGAGGATGATGCGGATAGGCTGCGTGAATATTATGCGTCGCCGTTCAAGCGTTATTTCCGCTTGCGGGCTGTGCTGCGTTCGACTGGGCCGGATGCTGGTATTCGCCAACCGCTTGAATTGGTGCGGATCGGTGATCGGGAATGGTACCGGGTGGAGACGGATGCGCGACACAATTACCGATCAGGGGTGTTTGCTGAGACGGTAGTGAATGGGCGCTATGTGGGCGGGATCTGCAAGTCTTGCGAGACGGGGGAGGAACGGCATCAGGGCGGGATGCGGGTGTTGATGAGTTTGAAGTCGAATGCTGCCACAGGGAATTAAAAGAGGGCGATCCATTATCACGTATAAAGCGCAGGATCGATCTTATTTTTATTAATTGCTGTAAATATATACAGTAATTTTCTGAAGAGAGATAGGATCAGCGGTCATTACGGGTATGTACTGGCCTGCTGCTGTTGGGTGTCTCCGCCGGCCTCTTGAATATATACCCGTTTCGGGTATATATTGGGAGTGGGTTGTTGGACATGAAAGTCTTCAAGCGCAAGGACTTTGCTCGGTGGCAAGCATGCGAAAAGTTGCCCGATGCCATTTTGTGTAAAGCAGTTCGTGAGATGGCTGATGGTTTGATTGATGCAGATCTCGGTGGCGGGTTATACAAGAAGCGAGTAGCCCGTCTTTGTGGAGGCAAAAGTGGCGGTTATCGAACGTTGCTGTCGGCTCGAATTGACAGCCGCTATGTGTTCTTGCATGGGTTTCTTAAAAGCGACAAGGCGAACATCACACAGGACGAACGAAAGGCGTTGCAATACGCTGGGAAAATATTTTTGAATTTTTCGACAGAGGCGTTATTGCAGGCGCTACATTGTGGTGTGCTATTGGAGGTGTGCTGTCATGAGCAAGATCATTGAGTCTTTACGTGATGATCTACGGACTTTGCATGAAGCGGGAGCGATCAGCAAAGTCACAATGCGTCAGTTTGATGCGATCTGTCCTGCACCCGTACGAGAGTTTAGTGCTAATGACATTAAGCGGTTACGTGAAACGTTGAGATTCAGCCAGCCTGTGTTCGCATTGCATTTGCACACATCGGCATCAACTGTGCGCAAATGGGAGCAGGGTGACACTCATCCTGCAGGGCCCGCGCTCAAACTGCTGAATATCATTGCAGACAAGGGGTTGCAGGCCATAATTTGACTAATGAATGTCTTGCTAAGGTCGATAGGTGCAATTGAGTCAGCTGGGCGATTTCAGTGCTACAGGCTGAGGTCGGATCAAGGATCGTCGTTGTGAGTTATGTCTAAGACATCGGAGAACATCGTTGACGATCATCAACACAAGACCTTTGCGTATTTACCTAGACAGTTCGGATTATTCGATACTCTCTAATGGTCGAAAATCGGCAGAGACAAGTGAAGTAAGGGCCGAGTTGCAACGTCTTGCAGACAGCGGACAAGTGGAGTTTTGGTATTCCGCCGCTTCCATTAGTGAAATGGCTCCTATCAAATGGGAGCATGGAGGTGCTGCAGCAGGTCGTGCTGCATGTTTGTCAGACCTATGTCAACGACATGCTTTGATATCGATGAATAGACTGTTGACCCACGAGTACGCCTGCTTGGTGCAGGGACAACATATTTCGGAGCCGGTCTATTCTTACGATGGCAATTGGTTTCCAGACATAAGCGGAATCATGCCGAAGCCTGAATGGGCGAGTGTTCTTCAATCATCAACAGATTTGTTGAAGAGCCAGGGCATGAATCGAGCTATGAGACGGAAGGTCAAGGAGACTTTGATAAGGCATCAAAAGCCACGGAAAGAGTACCTTGCGCATATGTCGGAAAATAGTGATGTCAGTGAAATCATTGACAAGTATCCGATGCGAGAGCAAGACGCACTTGTCCTTAGAAAGTACCTTTTGGGTCAGGCGACAAAGAGTGAGGCAGAGATAGCTTTTTCGGAGAGTTTGAGGGATCCCCGATGGATGATGCAATGGTTCGATTTGCATTACGACAAAATGTCGACGATACAGTCTTGGGTACGCGGGGATGCATCGAAAATGATTGACGTTGTACGTACAGCAGCCACTGCTGTTAGCGAGCTTTTTGAAAGGATCCGCCTGGCGCAGGAGCAGGCTAAATTGTTGGAAATTCCATGCAAGTTGGAAAAATTAGATGATGCTTGGTGGAAAAGCGCCGAAGAGGGTGTTGTGAGCAACACAATAACAAAGGTGTCGCGCGTATATGGCGATGTTGTTTTTGAGTCTCTATCTTCCGTGTCGGCTGATAAGTTTATGCGTGGGTTTTCCACCTGTATTCGTACGTTGTTCTCGTTGGTCAGGCATTCTGTAGGTTCACGTGCTCGGAAGCCGAAAGAAAGTGACTGGGGTGACTGTATTCACTCCCTGTATGCTCCATATGTCGATATATTTCGAACGGACTCATTCATGGCCTCGGTAATTCAACGCCACGTTGACAAATACGGCGTGACAGTTGTTGGAAGGCCTCAAAACTTACTGGAAGCAATTCGAAAGCGCATTGCTAACTAGCGCTGGGGCGAGATAGCATCGCCGAGATTTGTCGCTTTGTTGAATGTGGGCTCGGTGTTATTTGTCGTTCGATTCTGCTGGATCCGGTACCCAGGACGCCGCACGTTTTTCCAGGAAAGCGGCAATACCTTCCCGGCCATCAGGAGACGCGCGGAGCGCGGCCAGGCGGGTGGCGGTGTCTTCTAGTATGGCGTCGTCGATGGGGTGCTGAGAGACGTCATGGATCAGACGTTTGGATTCTTTTAACGCATTGGGCGAGGCCAGCATGAGTTTGCCTAGCAATGCATTGATGTGTGCGTCCAGTTCTTCGGATTCGCAGATGTCGTGGATGAGGCCGATGCGCCATGCTTCGGCGGCGTCGAATGTCTCTGCGGTGAGGAACCAGCGGCTGGCGGCGCGAGGGCCGATGGCGCGCAGGACGTAGGGCGAGATCATGGCGGGGATGAGGCCCAGGCGGGTTTCGGTGAGGGCGAAGCGGGTGTCGCGGCTGGCGATGGCGATGTCGCAGGCGGTGGCCAGGCCCAGGCCGCCCGCCATGCAGGCGCCGTGTATGCGTGCGATAGTGGGCTTGGGGCAGGTGTAAATCGTATGGAGCAGGGTCGCGAGGGCCTGCGCGTCCGAGCGGTTGTCGGCCTCGCTGGCTTGCGCGCTGTGGCGCATGGCATTGAGATCGGCACCGGCACAAAAGACTTTGCCATGTCCGGCCAACACGATGGCGCGTATTTCGCTGTCGTCCGCGAGTGTCATGAATGTCTCGGTCAGCTCGGCAATGAGACGCGCATCCAGCGCGTTACGCACTTCAGGGCGGGCCAGCCAGAGCACAGCGGTTTGCGGGCCATAGGCGACTTCCAACGTTTGCAGCATGCGGACTCCTTATGGGTTCAAGGCGCGGCGACGACGAGGTGTATAGCTTATCGCAGTGATGAGCCACGCATCATGGCGACCACATCAATATCAACAATACGCTCATGCCGCCGCTACCTCTGGCCTATCAACGATACAACACCGTTGGCAGCCAAAGCCCGATTCCCGGGAACATGTACAGCAGGAAAATCGCCACGACCTGGATGCCCATGAATGGCATCATGCCCAAAAATATCTGATTCAAGGTGACGTGAGGCGGCGAGATGCCTTTCAGATAGAACGCAGACATGGCGACTGGAGGCGAGAGGAACGCAGTCTGCAGGTTCAACGCCACGAGCAGACCAAAGAACAGCGGGTCGATCTGGAATGTGATCAACAGGGGCACGAAAATCGGCATGAAGATGACGATGATTTCGGTCCATTCCAATGGCCAGCCCAGCAAAAAGATAATGATCTGCGCCAGCAGCATGAATTCGATCGGCGTTAGTCCCAGCGATAGCACCCATTCTTCGATGATACGTTGACCGCCCAACAGCGCAAACGCGGCGGAAAAGATCGACGAGCCGACGAATAGCCAGCACACCATGGCGCTGGTTTTTGCGGTCAGGTAGACCGATTCTTTCAGCACGGGCATGTTGAGCCGCCGGTAGGCCAGCGCCAACAATGCGCCGCCCATGGCACCCATTGCGGCGGCTTCGCTGGGGGTGGCGAGACCGAACGTGATGGAGCCCAATACTGCGGCGATCATCAATGCCAAGGGAAAGAACGACCCCATCAGCATTTTAAAGATTTCCAATCGCGCCCACGTCAGCAGCATATAAAAGACTGCGAGGATGGCCAGGCAGATGCCGAAGAATATCCAATAGCCAGTGGGGGCAGGGACGCGTGCGGGACCTGAGTCGGATGCGGTTGATGCGGCGCTGGCCGTATTGGCCGCAGCAGGATCAGCAGCCGTATTCGGCGCTGCCGCAGCGCTGCCCGGTGGCTCGCTCAATCCGGACGATGAGGCTCCCGGTGGCTCTGCCACACCACTAGTAGCTGGCGGCTCCGCGACGCCATTATTCATGGGAGGCTCTGCCAATCCACCATCTGCAGGCGGCTCGCTTAGTCCACCTTCCATCGGTGGTTCGCTCAACCCTCCCTCAACAGGCGGTTCAGCCAATCCTCCCGCCATCGGAGGCTCAGCGAGTCCACCAAAATCACCGCCGCCGCTGCCCAACCGTAACTCATCAGGGATCTCATACACCGTTGGCGGTTGCGTCACCAGGTAATAGACCGACCCGGTCAACACCGCAAACGCCAGTAATGGCGTCAACGCCAACATCGTGTATCGCGACAGGAATCCAAACGATACACCGGCGTTGCGGCGACCCTTGAACAGAGTTCCCAGCAAACCGTTGATGGCGTGGGTATAGCCTTGGCGTGACAATGCATCAGCCTCGGCAGGCAGCGCAATGCGCCGTTCTTCGGCCGTCAATGGCGGCGCCATATCCGGGCGCAGTTTGGCGACGAGCATGACGTACAGCACATACAGGCCGGCCAGCATCAGGCCCGGGAAAAACGCCCCGGCATACAACTGCACCACCGACACGCCGGTCGTTGCGCCGTACACGATCAACATGACCGAGGGCGGCAGCAGGATGCCCAGGCATCCGCCAGCGGTAATCGAGCCCGCGGTCAGTCGAACGCTATAACCGGCCTTTAACATCGCCGGCATCGCCAGCAATCCCATCAACGTGACCACCGCACCCACGATGCCTGTGGCCGTCGCGAATATCGCGCACGTTGCGAGCGTCGCCACCGCCAATGCACCGGGCAGCCTGGCCAACGCCAGGTGCATCGAACGAAACAGCTTTTCAATCAGGTTCGCGCGTTCGACCAGATAGCCCATGAACACAAACAACGGCACCGAGATCAACGCATCGTTGGTCATCGTGGCGTATGTCCGCTGCACCATCAGATCCAAGGTCTGATGAATCGAGCGCTGCACATCCGGATTTTGCAGGTAGTACGCGAGAAAGGTGAACAACACCCCCATGCCCATCAAGGTAAACGCGGTCGGAAACCCCAACATAATGGCGACCACGATTAAGGCCAGCATCAACAACCCGAGATGCCCCGTTGTCAGATCGTGCCATGGCGTCAAGAAACCTATCATCGCCAGCACAATGCCGATACACGTCAAACCAAACCACAGTGCTTTGTGAATTTTCATTTGGTGCGCTCCTGGTCATTCGCGGAGCGGCCTGATTTGCTGCGCTCTTCGTCTGTGAACGCGTGATCCTGTTCCCCGTGTTGTTCATCAATGACATAGCGATCCAGCTTTGCGATGTCTTCGTCTTTGACGTGCACCATTTTCTTGAGCTTATCGACGTCGACTTCTTCCACATCCTCCTCACGCGACGGCCACGCACCATCGCGCAGACAGAGCAGGCAGCGCCCGATTTCTGCGAAGCCTTGCAACAACAGCACTGCGCCCGCGACAGGGATAAACGCCTTGAATGGATAAATCGGAGGGCCATTCGCCATCAACGACGAGTGCTCACGAATCGCAATCGACTCTCCTGCGTAATACCATCCCGCCCAGACCAACGCGACCACACCCGGAATAAAGAACGCGATATACAAAATCACGTCCAGCCCCGCCTGCACGCGCGGGGGCAAAAAGCCATACAGAATGTCGCCGCGTACATGGCCGCTTTTCGCCAAGGTATACGCGCCCGCCATCATGAACAATATGCCGTAATACATGAGCTGCAAATCAAAGGCCCAGGCGCTGGGCGTGTTGAATATGTACCGGGCAGACACTTCCCAACAGATATGCACCGTCAGCACGACAATTAACCAGGCAAAGGCCTGTCCGACAAAAGTAGACAAGCGGTCCACCATGCGTATCAGCTTTAGCATAGGGCGTGATCCAGGTCAGGTGAGAATAGGGTGGTCACAACGGGGCGGTGCAGCATGACGGCGGCATCGGAAGACACTGCATTGCGGCAATGGCATCGAGGCATTCTCATCGAAACGCCATCGAGGCACCTGCATCGAAGTACTGCATCGAATATCTTGAAGTACCTATATCGACTCGGCGACAACCACACAGACACGACTCCGCACCCGCTCGCCGCACTGGGTTAATGCCCAGCACTGCGAGCGGGTACGAAGCCGTGTTGCAACATCAACCAATGGCCGGTCAAGCCGCAGGCTTGCGCGCAAAGTAATGATTGAATGCCATCCGGTAATTCACCGAGACGTCGTTCTGCCAGCGTCCCGCCCGTTGTGCAAAATCGCGCTGCGACTCCAGCACCTTTTTGAACAAGGGGTTTTCTGCCGAGCGTTTTTCGATCATCGTGTCCCAGATCTTTAACTGCTCTTGCAGAATCGAGTCGGGTGTTTTGTAGAACTTGACGTTGTGTTCTTTCTGCAGCTTGATGTAGTCGGTCGAATAACGATTGGCCGCTTTCCAGGACATATCGGCGCTCGCGGCCTGCGCGGCATAGGCGAGGATATGCTTCAAATGCTTGGGCAGCGCTTCGTATTTATTCTTGTTGAACAGGATCTCGAACTGCTCGGCGCTTTGGTGAAAGCTTTGCAGCATGCAGATCTTTGAGACATCCTGAAAGCCCAAGGCCAGGTCGGACGACGCGTTATTGAACTCCGCCCCATCCAGCAACCCGCGATCCAGCGCAGGTACAATTTCGCCGCCGGGCAGGGCGTTCACTGCCGCACCCATCGCGGTATACATATCGATCGCCAGACCCACCGTACGGAACTTGAGCCCCTTGACGTCCTCGTATTTCGTGATCGGTTTCTTGAACCAGCCAAACGGCTGCGTCGGCATCGGCCCGTACATCAGCGACGTGACATTGACGCCCATCGCTTTTTGGATTTCCACCAGCAGCTCTTTGCCGCCGCCATATTCGTGCCACGCCAACAGCATGTTGGCATCCATGCCGAACGAGGGGCCCGAGCCCCACAGCGCCACTGCCGTGTTCTTTCCATACCAATAGGCCACCACGCCATGGCCGCCATCCAGCGTGCCGGCGGACACCGCGTCCAGCAGGTCAAAGGCTTTGACCACCGCGCCCGCAGGCAGCACCTCGATCTTTAACTGACCCTCGGCCATATCGTTGACCTTGCGGGCATAGTCCTGTGCGAACTCGTGAAAAATATCGTTGGCCGGCCACGTGCTCTGAAAGCGCAGCGAAATAGGTGAACCTTGAGCACGAGTGACAGCCGGAAACCCTAGCGCCGCGGACCCTGCGATAGTGGTGGCACCGGCAATGAAACGGCGGCGAGATGACGCGTTGTTTAGCATGGCTTGTTGTCTCCTGAGTGAACTGCATGAACCAGCTTGTTATGAAACAGCTTTAAAGGTGCAGCAAGAACAAAGCGCAATGCATGAGACTGAGCGGCAGTACGGCTGACCGCTACTGGATTAAACCTTGCTGAACGGATCCTGACAATTAGTTGATATGTGGGGATAACCCGCATCAAGCCTGTGCAGTGTGCAAGGCCTGTTCCAATACCGCAGCAGATTCCACCATTGGCGCCGCGTGTCTCTCGATGGCTGCGGTGCGCAGCGCATCGAGCCTGGCACGGTCATTCACGAGGTCGTGAATCGTCTCCACCCACAAGTCCGGGTCATTTTTTAACAACAACCCGTCTTCCTCGTGCGTGATCGCATCCACATAGGGGCTCGGCGTCGAGTACACCCCCACCGCGCCGCAGCGCGCGATGTCATAGATCTTGCTGTGCGAGCGCCCCATATTGAAAGGCGAGGGCAGTATCGGCGCCAGGCCAATGTGGCCATGCAGGGTATGGCAGTGGCTGATGTAGTTATGCCAGGACAGCGGATGCAAAATCCGGGTGCGAGGTAAATGGCGGAATTTCTGATTGATCGTGTGATTGCCGATTAACTCGAAATGCAGATCTGGGCATTTTTCCAGCAACGCTCCGATAATCGGAAACAGCCATTCCATCTCGGCGTGATGCGTCGCCGAGCCGTGATAAAACATTTGAATGGGGCCGCGTTCGCGCAGCGGATGCAGCATGCTCGGGCCATGCGCATCGCCTACCAGCGGGCGAGGGGAAATCACCTGCGCCGTTTTAAACGAATATCGCTGACGCAGTTCCTCAGTAGAAAACCAATATTCCGACGACAGCGCCAGGATGTCCGGAATAAACGCTGCGCAATATTTATTCAGTTTCTTGACATACGCTCGCGGTAAACCCCCCCAATGTTTTGGACGAAGTAAATCATCGTCCATAAAGTAAGCCACTTGGCTCAGCTGGCTGCGGTGCGTGCGCAACGCCGACACCCATCGGGAATTCAAATACCGAACAATCACCACCCCGGTTCCCGGTGCCAGATCGCCGAAATGAGGCATATCCTTGTCTATATTTCTATACGACACCGGCAGCCCAGATTCTTGCAATCGTGGGCGAATGTAATAATCAGTTGAGGGGTTGTCACTTTGTTGCAATACCAGCCACTGACGTAGCGTATTCTGCGGCCAATGCGTTTGGCCGCCACGCAAACGCCTCAAGCGAGAAAGTAATCTGGATAATGGCAACGTTCTTGTGAACAGCGGCGAAGGTTTATACTAGCGAGCCTGTAATAGTACATTACACGCATGCAAAACGCCTTTGCCTCGGCCGGGTTTTAAGAAACATTTGAGAAATGACAATACTTGTTACGGGCGGTGCAGGGTTTATTGGCGGTAACTTCGTTTTAGATTGGCTAGCCCAATCTGATGAGCCCGTTATCAACCTGGACAAACTGACCTACGCAGGTAACTGCGACACCCTCACATCACTGCAAGGCGATGCGCGGCATCACTTTGTCCGAGGCGACATCGCCGACCGGGCCTGCATCGACCGACTGCTGGCGCAGCACACCCCGCGTGCGGTCATCAACTTTGCGGCCGAGTCCCATGTGGACCGGTCTATCGACGGCCCGGCGCCATTCATCCAGACCAACATCGTTGGCGTATTCGCCTTGCTGGAGGCCGTGCGCGCCTATCACGCCTCGCTGCCAAATACACAGCAAGAAGAATTCCGTTTGCTGCATGTTTCCACCGACGAGGTCTATGGCTCGCTGGCCAGCGCCGACGCGCCGTTCACCGAGACGCATGCGTATCAGCCCAATAGCCCGTATTCCGCCTCAAAGGCCGCGTCCGATCACCTGATCCGCGCCTGGCACCACACCTACGGTCTGCCGGTGGTGACCACAAATTGCTCGAACAATTACGGTCCCTACCAATTCCCGGAAAAACTCATCCCGCTCGTCATCCTGAACGCCCTGGAGGGCAAGCCCTTGCCCATTTATGGCGACGGTCAGCAGGTGCGCGATTGGCTGTACGTCAAAGACCACTGCAGCGCCTTGCGGCGTGTCCTGCAGACAGGCAGACTTGGCGAGACCTATAACATCGGCGGCGCCAGCGAGCGTGCCAACCTAGACGTCGTGAACACTATCTGTACCTTATTAGACGAATTGCGGCCACGCGCCGACGGCCGGTCCTATGCCGAGCAGATCACCCACGTCACCGACCGCCCCGGGCACGATCGGCGCTACGCCATCGACGCCGGCAAAATCGCCCAGGAACTCGGATGGAGCCCGTCCGAGACCTTTGCGTCCGGCATGCGGCAGACCGTCACGTGGTATCTGGATCACCCCGACTGGGTACAGGGCGTCGTCAGCGGCGCCTATCGCGAATGGGTGGCACAGCATTACGGCCCGACGGGAGCGACCGTTTGAAGATCCTGATCATTGGTAAAAACGGCCAGGTCGGTCATGCCTTGCAGGACAGCCTGGCGCCCCTGGGCGAGCTCGTCGCGGTAGATCGCCAGGATTGCGATCTGGCCAACCCGGCCACCATCCAGGCCACGCTCGACGTCCACCAGCCTGACATTATCGTCAATGCCGCCGCCTACACCGCCGTCGATCGCGCCGAGGCCGAGCCCGAGCTCGCCATGCAGATCAACGGTACCGGCCCGGAACTATTGGCCAAAGAGGCCAGCGCGTCCGGCGCGCTGCTCGTGCACTATTCGACCGATTATGTCTTTAACGGACACAAACCCGCGGCCTATGTCGAATCCGACGAGGTCGCTCCGCAGTCCAGCTACGGCCGCAGCAAACTCGCGGGCGAGCAGGGCATCATCCGTCATCTACCCCAGCACCTGATCCTGCGTACCAGTTGGGTACACAGCGAACATGGCGGTAATTTCATCAAGACCATTCTGCGCCTCGCGCAGAATCAGGAACAACTGAACATCGTCGCCGACCAGGTCGGTGCGCCCACGCGCGCAGCGCTGATCGCCGACATCACGGCGCAACTCATTGCGCGCTATCAGCACAGCACAGCGGCAAACACGGCCGGCGAATTCCCCTACGGGTGCTATCACCTGACGGCGTCGGGCCACACCTCGTGGTACGAATACGCCTGCCTGCTGGTGCGATTGGCACGAGAGGCCGGCATGGCGCTGCAGGCATCACCCGATACCATCCACCCGATTCCGGCTGCCTCGTATTCATCCCCCGCGCCCAGGCCTGCCAATTGTTGCCTGAATACCTCTAAACTACGTCAGACGTTTGATGTATCTCTGCCGCAATGGGAAGACGGCGTTCAACAAACGATTGCGCTATTAGCGCGCCGATAAGATACGCAAGGATCACACTCAATGAAGAGGCGCAAGGGCATTATTCTGGCGGGTGGCTCGGGTACACGGTTGTACCCCGCCACGTTGGCCGTCTCAAAACAACTATTGCCCGTCTACGACAAACCGATGATCTATTACCCGCTCAGCGTGCTGATGCTGGCGGGTATTCAAGACATCCTGGTGATTTCCACCCCGCAGGACATGCCACGGTTCGAACAGCTGCTGGGCGACGGCAGCCAGTGGGGCCTGAGTCTGCAGTACGCCATCCAGCCCAATCCCGAGGGGCTGGCCCAGGCCTTTCTCATCGGCGATAAATTCCTGGACGGCGCGCCCTCCGCGCTGGTCCTGGGCGACAACATCTTTTACGGCCACGACTTTTCCAAGCTGCTGCACGACGCTGCCGCCCAGGAAACCGGGGCCACCATCTTTGCCTATCATGTCCATGACCCGCAACGCTACGGCGTTGTCGATTTCGACAAGCACGGCAAGGCCCTGAGCCTGGAGGAAAAACCCCTGCGGCCGCGTTCGCATTACGCCGTCACCGGGTTGTACTTCTACGATCATCAGGCGTCCGAGATCGCCAAAACCATCAAGCCGTCCATCCGCGGCGAGCTGGAAATCACCGACCTGAATCGCGCCTATCTGCAGCAAGACAAGCTCGACGTCGTCACCATGGGACGCGGTTATGCCTGGCTGGACACCGGCACGCATCAATCCATGCTCGAGGCCAGCCAGTTCATCGCCACCATCGAGGCCCGTCAGGGCCTGAAAGTCGCGTGCCCCGAGGAGATCGCCTACCGTCTGGGCTACATCAACGCCCAGCAGCTGGTACATCTGGCCGAGCCCTTGCGGAAAAATGGCTACGGTGAATACTTGATGAACATCGTGACCGAAATCTGATCCCCATGAACGTCATTCGCACCGCGATCCCCGAGGTATGCGTCTTTGAACCTCGCGTGTTCGACGACGAGCGGGGCTTTTTCTTTGAAAGCTTCAATCAGCAGACTTTCGAGGACGCCATTGGCCGCCCGGTCACGTTCGTCCAGGACAACCATTCCCATTCCGTGCGCGGCGTGTTGCGCGGCCTGCATTACCAATTGAATCCGCACGCCCAGGGCAAGCTCCTGCGCGTCCTCTCGGGCGAAATCTACGACGTTGCCATCGATCTGCGACGCGGTTCGCCCACCCTGGGGCAATGGGTAGGAGAAATCCTGTCCGCGGCAAACCGCCGCCAGCTGTGGATCCCCGAAGGCTTTGCGCATGGCTTTCTCGTTCTGTCCGATTCCGCCGACGTGTCGTACAAGACGACCGACTACTGGGACAAAGACTCAGAGCGCGCCATCGTCTGGAACGACCCCCAGCTCAAAATCGACTGGCCCGCGAGCCCACAACTGATCCTGTCCGCAAAAGACCTGCAAGCCGGCACCTTTGCGCAGGCGGACCTGTTTGAATACTGATCCGCGCCGATGACGCAGCCCCGCCTCATCATCTGCTCGGCCGGTGTACGCCGCAACGCGACCCTGGCCGCCTTGCTGGACGATTTCGACCTAGTCTATCCAAAGCCCTCACGGCCCCAGCCCGGCGATAGCGTGCTGGCTTGGGGGCAGCGCCCCAGTGCGCAGCGCGCGCAGCGCTATGCCGAACAGCATGGTCTGCGCGTGTGGCACATCGAGGACGGTTTTCTGCGGTCTGTCGGCCTGGGTTTCATGGATCCACCTCTGTCGGTAGTCCTCGATGATCAAGGGCTCTACCTGGACGCGGGCCGTCCCACACGGCTAGAGACCCTGATCAAACAGCCCCTGGATACCGCGCAGCAACAGCGCGCCCAGGCGTTGATCGCTGCCTGGCGCCAGGGCAGGGTGTCCAAATACAACCACACCCGTGACGCGCATGCGCCCCTGCCTACAGGGTATGTGCTGGTTGTCGACCAGACCTACGGCGATGCGTCTGTCACCGCAGGTGGTTCGACCCCAGAAGATTTTCCGCGCATGCTCGAGGCCGCCTTGGCCGAGCATCCGGAGCGCACCATCGTCCTGAAAGTCCACCCCGACGTCCTATCCGGCCGTAAACGCGGTTATTTCGACGTCCAGCAGGTGCGTGCCATGCCGCGCGTCGTGCTGATGGACCAGGACGTGCATCCGGCGGGTCTCTTGGCTGACGCCCACGCCGTCTACACCGTGACATCCCAACTGGGTTTCGAGGCCTTGTTATGGGGCAAGCCCGTTCGCGTATTCGGCATGCCGTTCTATGCAGGCTGGGGCCTGACCCATGACGAACAGCTCGCGCCCGAGAGGCGGCGCCAGGCCGTCTCGCTGGCACAGCTGACCCATGCTGCCCTGATCGACTATTGCCGTTATGTCGACCCCGAGACGGGCCGTCGCTGCGAGGTGGAAACTGTCCTCGCCTGGATCGCCCTGCAGCGCCGCATGCGCCAGCGCTTTCCCGAGCACATCACCGCCGTTGGGTTTTCCGGCTGGAAACATGGCTTTGTCCGAGATTTCTTTGGCGGCAGCCGCGTCCGTTTCACCTGGTTCGCCAAACGCGCGAGCCAACACGCCAGCGTTGCCAGTTGGGGCCGCAAACTCGATACGGCTCTCGCCAACCGTCCCCCGGAAAAACCCGTCATCCGAGTCGAAGACGGCTTTCTGCGATCCGTAGGATTGGGTGCAGACTTGATCCGCCCCGTGTCCTGGGTGCAGGACGACGTAGGTATCTATTACGACGCCACCCGCGCATCGCGGCTAGAGCAGATCCTGTCCCAAACCGACTTTTCGGCGCCTCTGCTGGCCCGTGCGGCCGCATTACGCGAAACCATCTGCGCGTCCGGCATCACCAAATACAACCTGTTGGGACAGGCCGCGTGGTCGCGTCCGCCTCAGGCACAGCGTGTGCTCCTGGTCGTGGGCCAGGTCGAGACCGATGCGTCGATCCGCTATGGCGCCAGCACCATCCGGCGCAATATGGATTTACTGAGAGCCGTGCGGCAGGCCTATCCCGACGATTACGTCTTATATAAACCACACCCCGACGTTGCCGCCGGCCTGCGGTCATCCGGCCAAGGTGAGGGCGGTGCACTGCAATGGTGCGACGAAATCATCGACAATGTTTCGTTAGAGCAGCTATTCCTCTCGGTAGACGAGGTGCACGTCCTGACATCCCTGGCGGGCTTTGAGGCGCTGTTGCGCCATAAACCGGTGGTGACCTATGGTCAACCGTTCTATGCCGGGTGGGGATTGACCGAGGATAGAGCGTTAATCGATGACGTACAGCGCAGGCGCGATCGATTGCTGACGTTGGACGAGCTGGTGGCCGGTACCTTGATTCTGTATCCCACCTACGTCAGCCGGATCACCCGGCGGTTTGCCACCCCAGAGCGTGTGTTGCAAGAATTAATTGAGTGGCGGCAAATGCCTCAACATGCACAACCTTGGCGCCATTGGATTGCCAAAGTATTTCGCGAAAAATGATGCTTCATATTGCAGGGAAGGTGCTCTAATCGGCATGACGTGATAGAAAAGTATGACTCAGTTACAGAAATGATAGATTGTTTCGTAATGTGCCACATCAAACCGTCAAAATGCTCAGTTAGTTTCCTGTAGTCATGTTTGCCTTTCCTTGCACTTTCGCCTGTTAACTTCCTTCATACTCGCGTTTTCTCCGTAGGTCGCTATGAAACCAATCCGTAAAGCAGTATTCCCCGTCGCGGGTCTTGGCACTCGTTTTTTGCCGGCCACCAAAGCGATGCCCAAAGAGATGCTCCCCGTCGTGGACAAGCCTCTTATCCAATACGCGGCTGAAGAGGCTGTCGCAGCTGGCATTACCGAGTTGATTTTCGTAACTGGACGTAACAAACGTGCAATTGAAGATCATTTCGATACGATGCCCGAGCTCGAGGCCGAGCTGGAAGCGAAGAACAAGCAGCAGCAGTTGCAAGCGATTCGCAGCATTCTGCCGGCGCATGTGAACTGCGTGTACATCCGGCAGCCGGCTCCTTTGGGGTTGGGGCACGCGGTGTTGTGCGCCGCACCCGTGGTTGGGAATGAGCCGTTCGCTGTGTTGTTGGCGGATGACTTGATTGATGCCGAGGTTCCTGTGACGCGCCAGTTGGTGCAGGTTGCCCATTCGTGCGAGGGCAGCGTGCTGGGGATTCAGAACGTTGAGCGTCATGAGACGAACAAGTACGGGATTATTTCTGGTAATCAGGTCGATAACGAAACGTGGCGGTTGGATGGCATGGTTGAGAAACCTGAGCCTGCCCAAGCCCCGTCTACGCAGGCTGTGGTGGGCCGCTATGTGCTGGAACCCGAGATTTTTGAGTATCTGCGCCAAACGGGTAAGGGTGCCGGTGGTGAAATCCAATTGACCGATGGTATCGCTGCCATGCTGCGTGACCGTGCTGTTTTCGGTTATCAATACGACGGTACGCGTTACGATTGCGGTAATAAACAAGGTTTCTTTTCCGCTACCGTGGCGTTGGGCAAGAAATATCACGGCTTTACCGAATAAGCGCGACGCCGTTTGGTAACTCCTCAACAGCCATTTTGATCATCATCCTATGAAGTTTGCTGTGGGTGCGATCTTCAAAAACGAAGACGCATATGTATTGGAATGGCTGGCGTTCCACAAGATCGTCGGGTTCAGTCAGTTTTTGATTGCCGATAATGGCAGCACTGATTTGACTCGACAGATACTGTCGATCTTGCAGAGGCATGAGCCTATTACCTTGGTTGATTATCCGGACCAGCCGGATGTTCGGCCGCAATTGGGTGCGTACAACTTGCTGACGAAAATGTGTCCGGCCGATATTGATGCGATTGCGTTCGTTGATGCGGATGAATTCATTACGCCGATGGAGGGTACAGAGTCGGTTGTGCCGAAATTGACTGAGTTGTTTTCCGACCCCGGTGTAGGCGGTTTAGCATTGAACTGGGCATGCTTTGGATCTGGTGGGCAGCGGTTTTGGGAAGAGGGGTTGGTCATCGAGCGGTTTTTGCGGCGGTCTTTGGTGAAGTTTCCCGTTAATCAACACTACAAAGCGGTGATACGGCCGACGAACCTTGATCACTGGGCGACGCCACACCATGCGGTGCTGAAAAGCGGCCGTTATGTAGATGTGCTAGGTAACGATCTCGTTTGCCGTGATGGCCGCCTGGATAGCCTAAGTAAGAATGTTGTCTGGTCGAATATACGGATTAATCACTACGTCGTGAAATCATTCGAAGAATTTGTACTACGCAAGAGCCCGAAAGGTAGCGCCACGAAAGCGGGCCGGATCAAGCATCGCAAATACTTTGAGTTGCATGACAAGAATAACGAGCAGTGCGACGATATGCTGGCCTTTGTGCCCGCCGTCAACGCCGAGGTAGAGCGCCTGGAGGCGTTGATTGCGCCTGAGATGGAAGCAAAGGCGCCCGGGTCGGCTTGGCGGCAATGGTTGCACAGCCTGAAGGCAGGCTTGCAACGAGGCTAATCAAGACGATATGTTTTTTTCTCACAGCACTGTTTTTGCAAAACGAGCCTCCGATGCCTGGTTAATGCCTATTGAGCAAGGTGAAGGAGCCTCTACTGCTGGCGTCTATCTAATTCAAGGCTCCGCGATAGGGCATGATCGTGCCTATGGTGCCGTCCTAACGCTGAGTCTGATCGATGGGCAAGCTGTGGACGTTGATGTTCTGGTAACACGTAACGGCCAGATTCAAGAAATGGTCAAAGTACATACAGGCATACGGGCCGTCAGTCTTAGAAGCTCAGCGATTTCAGCGAGCGAAGTTTCTGTATCGTTGCGACGCTTATTGTGGCCGGAATATCGCTTCCGACAATTGCGTCGAGTGGTGCCGGTTTTTTTTCGGCAAACTAAGCAGCGACGTGCCCGTGCCGGATTAAGGCTAGGTACTTTATTTACCAATCTGAACTATGCGTATAACGTGTCCTGCCGCTTTCGGGCCAACGCTTATATGCGGAGCTATGCGGATTGGCACGCTGAATTTTATAGCGTTTCCCCCGAAGATCGTCACTTGATGCAAAAGTACATGCGGCATTGGCAACGGCCTCCGCATTTTCAAGTCATTATATTGGGGCATGACTCCAACGGGAAAATCGAAGATCCGGCGATCGAATCCAGTCTGGATAATCAGATATATCCTCATTTTTCCCGATTGCGCTTACCCTATGAAGGTTGGGAGCAAAGGCTGCTCGACCTATCCATGGCAAGCTCACGGGATTTTGCACTTGCCAACCAAGCGGTTCATGGCCCCAGTTGGACTATTATCCTGCGAAATGGAACCCAGTTATCTGAAGCCGCTCTGTTTTGGTTGGCCCATACAATTAGTGGCGACAGTACTGGTAAGCTCGGAGTAGTTTATGCCGATCACGATACCGTCGGCGTGGATGGTAAATTCTCGAACCCCGCTTTCAAGCCAGATTGGTCGGCGGAGTTGTTACGTTCGACTAACTATATAGGCGACGCTTTTGCTTGGCATACAAGGCCACTGGCAGGAATTTGGGATGCAGTGCAGGCTGCGACTCTTAGTGTAGATGGGGCCTTGCATAGCCTACTTTTGGCCTTGACCGCGGATACCCCTGGAGTAGGTCACGCGCATGCTCCTCTGTGGCATCTAGACAATAGCCGTAGGAAAATTGACTGTATAGATGATACAGAGACGAGTCAAATTGTTACCGCACATTTGCAGCGATTGGGAATTAAGGCGGTAGCATCCGCAGCGGGGCAGGGGCGTTGTCACGTTCGCTACGCTTTACCGACATCGCTGCCACTAGTCACGATTGTTATTCCAACACGAGACGGTCTTGCCCATTTGCGGCGTTGCATCGATAGTCTGTTGAAAAAGACTACGTACCCAGAATACGAAATCATTGTCATGGACAACCAGAGTGCTCAACCCGAGACTTTGGCCTATCTCCGCACCATTGAGACTATTTCCACGGTCCGCGTGTTGTCGTTCGACGAGCCGTTTAACTATTCAAAAATCAATAACCATGCGATTCGACACGCGAAAGGGGAGTTAATTTGTTTATTAAACAACGATACCGAAGTCATTTCCCCCGATTGGCTGGCAGAGATGACAAGCCTAGTGTTACAAAAGGGGGTAGGGGCGGTCGGCGCTAAGCTCTTATACGACAATGATACCGTTCAGCATGGTGGTGACACTGTGGGCCCCGGGGGGTGTGCGAATCATTTGCACACAGGTATCAATCGTGATGAGCCTGGATACTGTGGGCGAGCTGTTGTTGCGCAAGACCTGTCGGCAGTCACAGCTGCATGTCTGCTGACACATAAGTCCTTGTATGTGTCGTTGGGTGGCTTAAATGAAACTCACTTGACAGTGGCGTTTAATGATGTGGACTTTTGCTTACGTATCCGAGAGTGCGGTCTTCGCGTGTTATGGACTCCTCACGCATTGCTCTATCACCACGAATCTATCACTAGAGGAAGGGATACGAGCCCCGCGCAGATTCTAAGGGCTAGAGCAGAAGTGGACTATATGCGTACGCGGTGGGCCCATCTAATGCACCATGATCCCTTCTATAACCCGAATTTGAACTACCAGCAGCCTGATTTCAGCTTGAGCGGCATGCCGCATGTGACGCTGCCGTGGAGAGGAAAGTTGGCTCGATAGGGGGTAGCTATCCTTGCTATGAATGTACTGCAACATTCAGTCAGCTTATCGAACTGTTTTCATGGGTATACTGCAGCGCAGCACCGGTTTACTAAACATCTTTCTTATGACGCCACGTACTCCATTCCAAATTACCCGAGCTGTGATCTTCGCACTTTTGTTGCGGGAGATGCGCACGCGTTTTGGTCAGCGTCAACTGGGCGCGTTTTGGATGTTGGCTGAACCGATCATTCAGTTGATTGCAATGACGGTCGTGATGGGCGTAATTCGTGGACGAGGGCCGGTCCAAGGTATTCCATTTCAGGTTTTTCTGCTCACTGGCATTGCGCCCTTTGTGATGTTTAGGGGCGTTGCTATGCTAATGATGGAAGGTTTATCTGCCAATCGAGGCTTATTTGCATATAAGCAAGTGATGCCGATGGACACGTTCGTAGCTAGAACAATAATGCAATGTAGCCTTGCGAGTATTTCGTATTTGTTTGTTATGGCTATTTTTGCCTGGTATGGATTCGATATGAGCATTCATCAACCATTGGAATGGTTGGGATTGCTCTTAATGGGCGTGGCGTTAGCATTTGGAATGGGCCTAGTATTGGCCGTTATTGTGGACGCACTCCCAGCGGCACGTACTTTTACACGTTTTTTCTTTTTGGTTCTTTATCTGTCCTCTGGGGCGATGCTTCCTGTTACCAGATTTCCAGAATACGCATTACAGTATTTGGCATGGAATCCATTTTTACATCTAACAGAGCTGCTTCGACAGGCTGTATTTCCGTTTTATCAAGTTATTGATTTAACGTCGTTTCCTTATCTGGCAGCTTGCACAGGTGTGTTCCTGACTGTGGGCTTGGGGCTTTTTAGAATACGGCGATTGAAAATGTTGGCTATTAAAGGAATTGTTTAGCCGATGTTCACTCTAGATAACATTACTAAATCATATCGCACGACAAGCGGCCGGAAATACATTTTCCGAAATTTGTCCATGGTAATTCCCCCGGACAGGAATATCGCGCTCATAGGCAGGAATGGTGCGGGAAAATCTACCTTAATGCGCTTGTTATCAGGGGTGGATACGCCTGATTCAGGGGTGATTCGTACAGATAAGAGCATTTCGTGGCCCGTTGGGCAGTCTGGCGGATTTCAAGGCAGCATGAGCGCACGGGACAATGTCAAATTCGTCTGCCGTGTATATGGCTACGTTGGAGAAGAGATGCGTAGCAAAATTCGATATGTGCAGGATTTCGCGGATATTGGTTCCTGGTTCGATGAGCCCATTCGTACATACTCCTCAGGGATGAAGTCCAGAATTGCGTTTGGATTGAGTATGGCATTTGAATTTGACTACTACCTTATCGATGAAGTGATGGCTGCTGGCGACAATACGTTTCGCAAGAAATGCCAAGAAGTCTTTAACGAAAAATTGGGAAAATCAAAGATTTTTCTTACGACACACAATATGAAAGAGGTCGAGCGCCTATGCGACATGGTGCTGTTGGTCGACAACGGGCAATTAAAGGTATATGACGATGTTGCAGAAGGTATTAATGTATATCTCACCAAATAAAGTCTGGAAAACAAAGAATGGATCAGAAAAATAAACGGCGCAATAGATTGCTAAGGCTATTTATCATAGTGCTGCCGATGGTGCTGGCAACGATCTATTACGGCGTCTTGGCGGTGGATCGTTATGCGAGCACAGCTCAGGTAGTGGTTGTTGATGATTCCAGTGCATCTTCTGGCGCCCTTACTCAGCAAACTGCTGGCGCGGCTATCTTGGCCTCTACGGCAAAGCAAGTCTCCAAACAAGAGACGATCTTTTTGTTGGAGTATGTGACGTCGCCTGATCTGTTAGCAGTATTGGAAGATAAACTTAAATGGCATGAGCATTTTGCCGCTCAATATTCAGATCCCGTGTTTTGGATCGGTGATAAAGTTTCTCGAGAAAAACTGCTCAAGTACTATCAACGACTAGTAACGGTTCATGTAGACGAATTGACTGGTCTCCTGAGTATTGAAGTCCAAGGCCTAACCCCTGAGTTTGCCAACGCAACTCTGAAAGAGGTTTTGAAGCAGAGCCAAAAATTCATTAATGATGTTTCCCGTCAAATGGCGACGGATCAAGTACGTTTTGCAGAGGCGGAACTTGCAAAGACACGTGCGGATTATGAGAGCAAGAGAGATGCTCTAGTTGAGTTTCAAAGCAAGAACAGTTTGCTAGATGCCGAGGCATCTGCAAAATCGCAAGCTGGAATCATTGCTACTCTCGAAGCCACTTTGGCGGATGCAAAAGCGACCTTGAAAGGATTGTTAGCCTCTCTCAACCCGCAATCCCCGCAGGTAAGGCAGCAGCAGATTCGTGTAGCCGCGCTGGAAAAACAATTGGCTGCAGAAAAGGCCGCACTTGTTTCGTCGTCACAAGGTGGGCATCTAAACGTGATTGCAGCCGCTTATCGCAAATTGACAGTCGATGCCGAGATAGCTGAAGAGGCATATAAGCTTAGCGTTTCTGCTTTACAGAACGCCAAAATCGAAGCTAATAAAAACGTACACAGTTTGATAACTGTCGTCCAACCTAATATGCCTGAGGATCCTACGTATCCGTTTAAGCTGTACGATCTATTGACTATTTTGGTCATTCTCTTATTCATATACGGAATTACCCGTTTCGTAATCGCCAGCATCGAGGATCACCGTGACTAGGCCAGCCTTTTCTTTAAGATATTCTCGGCTTTGTGCTTCGCTGGGACTTGTTGCGCTGCTTTCGGGATGCGCCGGCGGTATTTTGTCAGGAGCAGGCCCATATGTAGGAACGATAGTTAACTCGCCGGAGGATCGGACAATTCCGTATGAATTAATTGATCTCTCTCCGGAAACGATAACTCCTTATGCTCGCCCCATTGATGCACCTGTGGCCAAAACAGTATCTCCTACGAAAGCCTACGAGATTCGGCTGATACCGGGGGATGTGATCCAAATAATAATCGCCGATATAGGCGAAGAGAATGCAATGTTTGCACCGTTGGCGATGGGCGGTACAAAATTTGAGTCCCGCGTTGATTCCACAGGAAAAATATCATTGCCCTATGCTGGACGTTTCTCTGTAGCAGGGAAAACTCCTAATGCGGTTGAGGACGAGATACGGCGTCGATTAAGAGGGGTAGCTAGTGATCCCCAAGTCATGGTTAGTTTGCTTGGCGATGTTTCCGGCTCAGTGCTGGTAGCAGGTGCTGTGAAGCAACCTGGAAGATTCTCCGCTCTTCAGGGACCTTTGACGTTGCTCGATGCGATTAATTTGGCGGGTGGCCCTATGCTTGAACCACACCTTGTGGAAGTCACCGTTCGCAATGGTAAAGACGCTCAAGTGTATTCCTATCAGAGCTTATTGAACGGTTTGAATAGGCCTGTGTCACCCCGTTCAGAAATAGTAGTCTCAAGGGCGAAAAAGCGCTTTGTCGCCATGGGAGCGGTAAAGACGCCGGGCTTGCTCGATTTGCCCTCCGAACAGCCCAGTTTGTTGGAAGTTCTTGGGGCGGCAGGTTGGTTGGATGAGAGTGCAGCCGATCCCCAGGGGGTCTTTGTTTTCCGTCTATCGCGAATGCCAGGAGCCACGGAGGCTACCCCTGAGGTTTTCCGTCTGAATATGCGCGATCCAGCAGCTATCTTTCTGGCGAAAGAGTTCTTGGTTCAACCAGAGGATGCGGTCTATGTAACGAACGCTGCGATACACGAATGGCAGAAGATCATTACACCTATTGTTCAGGCAATGGCATTTGGCAGAACTTTGCAGAGAGGGTTTTAAGTCAAATCAATCAACTCAAAGATGTCATCTGAATGTGTTAAATAGGGAGATGAATATAAGTTGGACTCCGAGCTTGGTTTTCATGGGAAAGCTTAATTTTCTAGCCACATATTCTTATGAGCGCTGATGCGCCAACTTTTGAGTTCGACTTATATATCTGAGCGAAGCGATGTTTTTTCGGCGCCGTAATCAAACTCTTCCAAATGCAGAATCGATCGCTTGCGATGTCGTGAGAAAGAGCGATCTTTTTGATCCTGTTTGGTATCTCGATCAATATCCTGACGTGTTGCGAGCAGGGTTTGATCCGGTGGTGCATTATGTTCGCCATGGCGCACAAGAAAGGCGGAAGCCGGGGCCGTGGTTTGATACGGAAGAATATCTTGAGGCAGTCGGAGATGGAGCAGAAGTTAAAAATCCGATTTTGCACTACCTTGAGAATCGAGGACGATTTGATTTAAAGAATACTAATAAGAAGAGAGAATATTCAAATCTAACAGAGTTCCTGAAATTTTCTGCTTTGAGTCCCGTTACCTCGGCTCCCTTCAAAGAGGAAGATCGACGTTGTTTTGCCGTTATGGAAGCTATTGCCAGATATCTGGTTCAAGGTTTGAACGGAGCTGAGCATGTAAAAGTATCGGTGATTATGCCGGTGCGAAATCGGGCACAAACGCTGTTGACTGCAATTGACTCGGTCCGCGCCCAGAAATATGAGAATTTTGAATTAATTGTCATTGATGATGGTAGCGAAGACGATTCGGCCGATCTGGCAGAACTTGCCGGAGCAGCCGACCCTCGCATTCGTTGTATAAAGCTCGCGCAGCATAGTGGGGTTTCCATCGCACGCAATACAGGGTTGGCGATTGCGAGCGGATCCATAATTGCATATCTTGATTCCGATAACACTTGGCTCGAGGACTATCTCGGGGCGGTAGTTGGCGCATTTCATTTATTACCTAATGATGTAAGTGCGATTTATAGCGGTCAGTATATATACGCGGATTCTGATCCCACAAAAGTGTCGGCGGTGCGTTTCGGGCCAATGAATCTATCTTTGCTAGATCAACATAACTATGTTGATTTGAATTGCTTTGCACATCGCCGTGAGGTGCTAGAAGCGGATATTTTTTTCGATGACAGCCTGTCAAGATTAGTAGATTGGGACTTTATATTGCGGATCAGCGAATCTTTTCGCATGGTGTCTATTCCTGTTTTGTTGAGTCGCTACTATCTTAATGCGGCAGAAAATACGATTACAAAAACTGTTGCAATCGATCCTGCCATTGAATGCATCGCCTTAAAGCGAAAGCTAACTCCCCAAATCGATCCTGATGTCTGGCTGTTTAGGAAAATATGCGTCGTTATTCCTAGCTATCGAGCGTTGCAATTCCTTCAAAATTGCGTGGAGTCTCTACGTCCATACTTCAACAGCGAGTATTTCGAGGTAGTTATCGTTGATAATAATTCCCCGGATGAGGTAAAAAAATACTTGCAAAAAATCTCATGCGAGAAGATAAAAATAGTTCTGAATGATGTTAATTATGGATTCTCGTACGCAGTAAACCAGGGCGTAGCTCTTGCATCAACTGAGGCAGATATCCTCATCTTGAATAATGATGCTGAGTTAGCAAGAAACAGCTTGGAGTATTTGCAGAAATTAGCTTATCAGGATCCTGATATTGCGATAGCTGTACCCCGTCAAATTCTACCTCCAGAGACAGACGATATAAGTCTACATGTTCCTTACGCGACTATAGGAGCGGAATGTGACGTTACTCTTTCAATCCATCATAGAAATATTGAGTCAATTGGACTGTTTCACGATGGACACCAAGTGGAACTGAATTTCGCGCCTTTCTTTTGTGCCTATATAAAAAGGGCATCCTGGAACGCTTGCGGTGGATTGGACTATATAAACGGGCGGCATTATAGGTCTGACCGAATAATGTGCGATTTTGTTAAACAGGTGCTTAAACAGCGTATCGTATACACGCCTAGTGCAAAAGTCCGCCACGCATCCCAGATTTCCACGAAAACATTGGATCGAAATAGTGGTGAGGGTGGAGATCAGTATCGAATTATGCTGATAAAAAATGTTTGGCCTGACGATTTAAAGAGAGATTTGAAGATTTGTCCTAGACCCTGGGATTCCGATTAGAAAATTAATTCTTACGAATTTTTTCTATTCCTTGGTGTGAATTAAGTTTGAATATGTTCTCAGAAAGACTGAGTAAGAGGGTATACAGCGATGTTTTGGTTCGACATATCGAGCAGCGCTTCGATCGAGATTAAGGAAATTTAATGAAGATTGCAATTGCAGGTACGGGTTATGTTGGTCTCTCTAATGGGATACTGCTTGCTCAGCATCATGAAGTAGTAGCCTTGGATATCGTTCCCGAAAAAGTCGAAATGCTTCAGCGCAGGGAGTCCCCCATTGTTGATTCCGAGATTGAGTTCTATCTAAAGAACAAACCGCTGAACTTTCGCGCCACGCTCGATAAGCAAGAAGCTTATGTCGGTGCAGACTATGTGGTGATCGCTACACCTACTGATTACGATCCTGAGACCAATTATTTTAATACTCGGTCTATTGAAGCAGTCATCCGAGATGTAATGGCTGTTAATCCGAACGCTGTAATGGTCATAAAATCTACAGTACCGGTTGGATATACTGAACGGATCAGGGAAGAATTGAGCTGCCATCAAGTATTTTTCTCGCCAGAATTTTTACGTGAAGGAAAGGCTCTATACGATAATTTGCATCCTGCAAGGATAATAATCGGCGAACAGTCCGAGCGGGCTGAAGTGTTTGCTCAAATGCTCCGAGATGCCGCGTTGGAGAAGAGTGTCCCAGTATTGTTTACTGGTTCGACAGAAGCGGAAGCGATCAAACTTTTCGCGAACACATATTTGGCGATGAGAGTATCTTTCTTTAATGAATTGGATACATATTCGGCGATACACGGCCTTAGCACCAAGCAAATCATTGAAGGGGTATGCTTAGATCCTAGAGTGGCTCATGGATATAACAACCCCTCGTTCGGCTATGGTGGATATTGCTTACCCAAAGATACCAAACAATTGCTCGCAAACTACCAAGTAGTACCGCAGAATTTAATCCAAGCAATCGTTGCTTCAAATACCACTCGCAAGGACTTCATCGCTGAGGATATTTTGAGTCGCCAACCTAAAGTGGTAGGTATTCATCGCCTCATTATGAAGAGCGGATCTGATAATTTTCGCTCCTCTAGCATTCAAGGGGTAATGAAGCGAATAAAAGCTAAAGGAGTGGATATCATAGTGTATGAGCCCACTATCAATGATAGTGAGTTTTTCCATTCTCCGGTTATCAGTAGCTTTGATGAGTTCAAAACTAGATCTGACGTAATTATTACGAACCGTATGACGGAAACGCTTAGCGATGTAGCTGAGAAAGTTTATACCCGAGATATCTTTGGAAGTGATTAACTTAATCTGCGAATTGGATATTTAGACTACGACTATGAAAGACATGTCGACGCCTCATAAAGTCGTACCTGATGCTGCACGCAAGAAAACGGGTTTGCTTGCGAAGCCAAGCCGAGCTGATGCCGAACCAAAAGAGAAAAGCGCGATCGAGCACGTCAAGAATTTAACGACGAAATTAGCCGACACTCAGATGTTGGCTGATGCCAGGTTACAAGAGATCATTATCCTTAGTAAATTGGTGCTTGATCTTCGAGAGGAAATTCAATCCCGCCCACAATTGCAGAGTGCGAAATTGGAAAGGTCGCACAAGCGACGTTTTTGGGGAATTCCTTCTTACTTATTAGGGAAGAATACGTCCAAATTGAAGAAGGATTTGGCTACATTAAGAAATAGCGCTCTGTTTGACCAACTTTGGTACCTAAAGAAATATCCGGATGTTCAAAAGAGTGGTGTTGACCCGGTCTTGCATTATTTAAAATTTGGCGCCAAAGAGGGTAGAGATCCTGGCCCCAGATTTAACACGTTGGAATACACAAGGAAGAATCCAGAGCTTGCGAACTCTGGGGAGAATCCTTTGTTGCATTATATAAAGAAGAATGGCTAAACAATTGCACAGAAGAGAAGTGATCAATGGATAAAGTGATATCAACTATTAAGGATTCGGGCCTTCTGGATCAGAAGTGGTATCTGTCTGAGTATCCTGATGTGGCCGCTCTGGGTATGGATCCGGTTGTTCACTATGTGCAATTGGGTGCATTGCTATATCGCGATCCCGCCCCTAATTTTTCTACGAGAGCATACTTGGTAGAGAATCCAGACGTTCTCCGAGCTGGAATTAATCCTCTTTATCATTACGTGATATGGGGGGAAAGAGAAGGGCGAGAGAGTCGGGACGCGAGTAAGCGATTTTCTACGCTCGACGAGAAATCCCTGGCATCAATGTTTGATCCGTCAATTCTCGATACCTTGGCAAAGTCGGATCACAACAATAACTTAATTAAATTGCCCGATTGGCATCTTCCTCGGGCTAGTTTGATTTCGAAAGACCAAGTGCTGACTCCATTCTCCGTAATGGACCTCGAGGTGAAGTTGTGGGGAGGGTATTCATCCTACGCAATTGTTGCCCTAGAAAAGATGAAGTATGCTGCATCTTCTACTGTTATTGAAAAGATAAATATCGGGTGGCATCTAGCCAGATGGTATTTTGTGGAAGGACAGTTTGAAGAAGCTTTAAAAAACGTTCTGTTTTCTAAATATTATTGTTTACGAGCGTTTCGTAAGCTGACTGTACCCTTGATGAAATTGGCTGTCGTCGAAAGCCAGTGTTTGTCAAAAATGGGAAAAATGAAGCGGGCCAGAAAGGCTTTGGAGAACATTACATCAAGAATGCCTGGAAGCTCGAATTTGAATTTGGCCTGGGCAGCTGTAGCAGGGGAAAAAGATGTTCTTGATGAGAAGTCGATACGAGACAGGGACGCTCCTTTACCTTGGATTAATAGGTTGTTCGAAGAGCGGGGTTTGGCACAGCTTAAGAAAATAGATGAAAACGCCCCTCTGAGTTTTTTTAACTTCACCGCAGAAGACGTTAAGCCTCTGCCTCTAGCTGAAACTCCGGAAAAAATATCCATCATTATTCCCGCATACGGGGCTGAAGAGACTATTCACATTCCGATATTAAGTTTGCTGAAACAAACTTGGTCAAATCTGGAGGTTATTGTCGTCGACGACTGTAGCCCAGATGGTATGGCGGATGTAGTTAAAAAAATTGCTCAGCAAGATAGTCGAGTAAAACTGATCCGTATGGAGGTTAACGGCGGAGCATATCCCGCTCGTAATCTTGGCCTGAAGTATGCAACTGGCGATTTTATTATGGTGCACGATAGTGATGATTGGTCGCACCCGCAAAAATTAGAGATTCAAATGAATGGGTTTAAAGCAGCTGATAATCCTATCGCTGTTGTTTCTCATTGGGTTCGGTTTAATCAACACTTAAGACCTCTTGGTGCATGGCGCCCTACCGGCAGTTTTTTTGATTTAAACTTTTCATCTTTAATGTTCAGACGTGGGATATTGGATGAAATAGGTGGCTGGGATGAGGTCCGTGTGAGTGGCGATGCTGAGTTTCGTGCTCGTATCGCCCGCAGGTATGGAAAAAATTCTGTCGTCAAAATTTCGCAGAGTTATCTCTTGTCATTATCTCTAATGAGAGATGATTCTCTAACTCAGACAAAAATAACTCATTTGAGAAGCCTAGATTTTGGCTTGCGTTGGTTATATCGTGACGCATATCAGTATTGGCATGGATCTGATTATTTTCAGCGAAATCCTTCAATAAAATCGGACTCCTCACGTCCTTTCCCGGTGCCGAAGATTTTAAGATCACGATCTAATCAAGAGGGTTCGTTTGATTTTTTAATTGTGACCGACCTTAGCGCCGAAGCTTGGACGACCGACCTTTTGTTATATATTAAGGCGGCGAAAAAAAAGGGGTGGAGCACTGCATTGTGTCATTGGCCCCGATATGAGGGCTACGTACATACACCCATTGATGCTCGGGTCTATGAAGCCTGCCAGCAGTATGATGTGGAAATCATCACTAACGGCGATGTAATTTCAGTACAAACAGCTCTAGTGCCGCATCCTGAAATTTTCCAATATAAGCTCGATCAATTTCCTCAAGTGAGAGCCGAACGCATAGCAGTGATTGCCAATGAGCCTGCTACTGTGGCATTAGGTGATTATGAGATTGGGCGCAAGAGTGCAACTTCGAAGGCTATTAAGTCACATATAGCGGAGTTTTTAGGTAATAGTGGCACATGGTGGGCAGCCTCTCTTTCTCTACAGTCAGAGCTGAAAAGTGCGGATCCTAACCTCGACGTGTCCACCAGCATTTGGTGGCCGATTTTTGAATTACATCAAGAAAAGCTTCAATCCAAGTTGCCTAATAAGGCTAGGAAGGTACCTAAATTGGGACGCTATTATGGCGATTCGATTCTCATAGGTGAAACGTGGCCTAAAAGTTTTAGAGACGCAAAACGAGCTTATTGCGCTGATGAGTCTTTAAAGATCTACTTTATCGGTGGTGAGGACATGATCTGCAGTCATTTTGGTCGTCATCCGAAAAATTGGGTTTTTAAGGGCGCAGAGGAGATCAGTGTAGAGAAGTTTTCGAAGGATATTGATTTTTATCTTTACTATCCAGATCGAACCTATACTGGAGTGTGTGACCCTGTTATGCTAAGGGCGATGGCTGCTGGTTTGCCGGTGATCACATATCCGGAATTTAGAAAATTGTTCAGAAACGCTGCAATTTATGCTGCGCCGGAGCGGGTGGTTTCGATTGCTACAGAATATTGGAATGATTCGAAGCGTTATTCCGACGCGAGTAAGAAGGCGCGGATTTTTGCTGTTGAGCAATGTAGTGTGAATAGCTTCTCGTCCAGATTCGGTGCTTGAGTAAAGCCACCAGTTTGAATTGTGTGAAAGACATAGAAGAATTTATTGCCACTCGAGATTTGAGTGGCTGTTCGAAGACCGTGATAGACGGGCAAAGTCACGATCATCCTGCAAGTTTGACTGTTGGGCTTTTTTATAGCAACTTGCAGCGCAGTGATTTGAAGTGTTTTGCTTGAGGAGGAGATTAACTAAAACGCTGCAGAATCGAGATTAAATGTATCATCGATTCGCACTACTTGTGTATGCATCTCAAAGAGACGATTCGTCTGGTTCGCCATGAATTTAATCCTATCGATCGTTTTTATAGCAGCAGATGCGCACTCATTTCCAATGTTAGGCTATCCGTTAGACATCGCTGTTTTCGGCCTGTCTGGCTTACATGAGTAGTAAGAGGCCGTTCAGTTATCCGTTAGGGTATCTAACATCAGTTAATTAGCTTGGCTCAAAAATTTTAGTAATTAAGGATGGTGAAAAATTGACTATATTTAATGCGTCCAATATATATGGGCACGATATTGGTGAATATAGTAATAAGGCAGCGGATGAAAAGGTCACTTTAGCATTTGCACTGGACAGTAATTATTTAGAGTGCATGAAAGTGATGCTTTTTAGCATGTTGCGTAGCCGCGCCTTTATCCATTCGCCTATTTCTCTCTATACTGATGATCCTACAGTTTTTGACCACGAGGTGGTGAAAAATTTCATTGATAAAGTTGTTCTAATTGACGGGCATAAGAAAGAAACGTTGTATGAGCTCGCGAAGAACAATGTCCGCCGTCCAGAAAGGGCCCAATGGAATAGGGGCACCTTCTTAAAATGGGCTGTATTTGAAGAGCAAGATACGGAAGAGCTACTTTTCCTTGATGCTGACATGTTGGTTCTACAGAATCTGCATGAAATCAGTAAGATCAGGGAAGACAAGAGTCTTATTACAATGCCTCAATTTCAAGAAGAACTGAAAGAGGGCGACTCGCTAAATAAGCTAAAAGAGCTAATTGCCGGGCAGTATGATGGCCGGCATCGTAATCGAATAAATTCTGGCGTTATGTACATAAGGAAGAATTTGCTCGCAGATAAATTCTTCGAAGAGGTTACCAAATTTGCAGCGTCTCGAATCGACCTTCACGAGCAAGGCCATTTGAGTGCATATTTCCAAGAAAACAAGGGTTTACTGTATATGGCACCTGCTATATATAACTTTCAGGAACAGTTTGTACGGCGACTCAAACCTTTAGATAAGCAGGAAATTATGCCCTATATAAAGATATTGCATTACGCCGGTCAAACTAAACCGTGGAAGATTGGAGAAGAGAAATCCGCTACGCACGAGAGTACCAGATTATGGTACGAATATTTGCGGGACGCTAATAAATTATTTTCCGAATAGTTCTGCGCAATAGAGAGAGTGCTGTAATTTTTCGTGTCGTCGAGATTGGGCTTATAAGGTGGAAAAGCTTCGACTGACGTGAATTTGGACGCAATTCCGTTATTCTGACCTACATCATATCTTAGAGTAGGCCTTAAAGTTCTTGGGTCGGAATTGTTGCATGACTAAATTGATTAGATTGTACGGAGCTTAATTCGATAAACAACGGGAGAGGTTTGTATTTTTTACATCCCTATACGTTGTGAAGCAGAAGAGCAGCGGATATGCGCGAGAATGTTAGCCTCAAATTTGTCAAGTGTTATTTTTAATCGGACTATTAAATGAAATCTGTAAATTATCAATTCGTTTTAAAGTCGATGTGCTTGACGCTCGCGTTTTCCGCAGGCTCTATGTTGTTCGGCGCGCCTAAGGCTTATGCATTTGATTGCCCTATATCGCCTGCAGCTGTCAAAAATATCGAAATGCCGAGCATATATATCGATAAGCGCGGGTCTATCGCTGATCCAAAGAAGAAGGCGGCTAATGATGAGGCGAGAGCCCCTATTAACAAGTTCCTGCAAGATATTCAGGATGTAGCGGACGAGTATTATGATAATCCGACTCCTGATAAATTGGAGTGTGGGAAAAATTATCTAGATAGCTGGGCCAAGGCACGTGCACTGTTGGACGGTAGCGTGTCGGGTCCTGGGGAGCTAGTACGATTTTGGGCAACAGGAGCTATTGGTGTAGCAGTGTTGAAGCTGGGGCTAGATGAGAAAACTACGCCACCCGCCGTCCGTGATTGGTTGCAGGCCCTGGGAAAGAACGTGAATGACTATGTTATTCAACGAGAGAGTAAGAGCAATTTGTATTACTGGTCCGGATATTCGCTCGGAGTGATGGGATTGGTTTTGGAAAATAAGGCCTATCAAGATAAATCTCTTGAGATATTTCATGAATCATTACTCGCAATTCAACCAGATGGCACGTTGCCTATTGAATTAAGGCGAGGTCAAAGGGCGGCGATTTACCATGCATTTGCCGCGCAAGCTATTTTTGGTCTGGCGGTCCTTCATAACGCTAACTTTAGTGAATTGGAGAACGGCAGTTTTGGCAAATTGGTGGGCTTGCTTAAGAAGACTGCAGCTAATCCAAGATACTTGGAGGAAAAGGTGGGAGTGAAGCAAATGCGTATCTCCAAACCTTCATGGCTTCCCATTTATGACAGATTACGGGCCGGGGACACTAGTTTTTCAGCTCGTCGTAGCCGCGAATGTATCGATGCCTTGAGATTGGGCGGGGACATATGTAACTGGGCAGCATTACGACAAGGCAAGACAACTGCGAAGAAATGAGTGCAGTCAGCATAAAGTATGGCCTGTCTTGTAGTTCGCTTTGTTTAGATTGTTGAACTTTGTCAGTAAGCTAACAATAGGGCATCATGAAGTTTCTTTTTGTCGGTGGATCCAATACCCTTATGAGAGAGGGGTATGTTCGTCACTTTAAATTCTTTCTCGAGCAATTCTGCCATGAAGAGATAGAGATACGTAATATCGCTATTGGCGCTAATAGCTGCGTGCATGGTTTGGAGTTGATTAAAGCGGAACAGAATCTTTCTGACTATGATTGTGTCGTAATCGAATACGTTATCAACGATTACCAGCTCGCAAAAAGTGAAACTATTCATACATGGCGGCAAGCGTATGATGGCTTGATTCGTCATTTAATAAAGAATTGCGCACCTCACACTAGAATTATAAATTTGGTCTTGGGTCGACGCTCTCTCTCAACTTTTGCCTGGCAAAATAGATTAACAAGGGAGATTAATGCGCTTGTTAAAAAATATTCGTCTTACGCGAGCATAGAAATTATTAATATTACACGCTTGCTTATGGCGATTTGTGATAAGAAGCGCGATGTTTATGAGAATCTTTATAAAGACTACGTGCATTATAAGCCCCCGGTTGTGGCTTCTTTAGTGGGTAGTCTGTTGTCTAATCATTATATTTCAGGATTGGTAAATCCTAAGAGCATCGACTATTCGCCCTTGCCTGAAAATTATCAGGATAATTTTGAGAATAGTGTAGTAGTCGATGCAAGTCGGTACAGCATCAGAAAGAGGGAATTTAAGAACAGCCACGTAGATCTTACGGCAGCATCGCTCTCCTTGGGAGAGACTGTGGAAATCGAACTCTCGGGGACGCTGGTGGCGTTTACCTACGTTTCTACTTTTGATTCTCTGTCCGTGTTAGTGGAAGAGGAGGGTGAGGCACCATTTGTGATTGATTGCCAACATAAATGGGTAAAGGGTGATGAAAATCGATTCATGTCAAAGAATTTTCCATTGTCTTGGAAGAATTGGAGCAATAAAGGAGGTAGGAAGGTAAGATTTACGGCGATAACTGGTCTGGATAGGGATAGCCTTATGGCAAGATACGTGAACCAATACAATATTCACGGCCCCAGTACGCAACCATTATCAGAGGCTTGCTTCTATTTGGCGGGCCTTCTAGTGAATACTTCTGATAAAATCGTCGCCTGATAATAATATTCAGTAGTGACGTTGCCGTTCAGTGAGTGCGGTCGGCCGCGTTGATTCACCGTAATCCACATTTAATCCGCATCGCATTTGATCATCGCTAGCGTACTAGCCTACTCTCTTATCAGGAGTTGTTCCGTGATTCAGCAGTCACCCGTTTTGTTTCTCGGCGATAGCCATACTTGTTATTTTTCGCACGCGAATGAAACTGGGTTATTACTACCATGGAACGCTCGAGTATGTACGGTGCATGGTGCTACAGCCGCTGGCCTTATTAATCCTGATTCGATTACAGCCGCCGCCCCGAAGTTTAGAAAATTCCTAAAAAGACAGCCTAAGGACGCGACGCTTGTATTTCATTTGGGAGAAGTGGACTGCGGTATTCTAATTTGGATGAGGGTTCAGAAGAATGCGAGTAGTTTACAAGCAGAGTTGCGCCGCTCGGTTGCTGCATATTTTTCATTTATTGACGAGTTGATAGGCGAAGGGTATCGCGACATAATTATTACGTCAGCGACCCTGCCCACTATTAACGATTTTGATCAATTAGGTGCTGTTGTTAACGAGCGGCGTAGCAAAGTCACGGCGACGCAAGTTGAGCGCACTCAACTTACCTTGGATTTTAATCGATATTTACAGACTGAAGCCTTATCGCGTGGCCTCGGTTTTGTCGACGTATCTTCAGAAATGCTGAATTCAACATCTGGTGTGGTCGATACTAGCTTTAGAAATAAGAATCCCGCTAATCACCATATGGATAATAATATGGCGGCGACTATTTGGGCTTCTGCTATTTCGAAGAAACTTTTCGCGCAGCGGAATATTGATCTGCCATCTGGGATATGGCAGGCGACGTCAAATACTCTGCTAAAGGCTTACGTGAGTCCATATAGAAGCCTTCGCGACGCGCACAAGTTTTCAGTCTCGGTCGGACAAACATTATCTGCAAAGATTGCAGGGTATAGGCGCGGGCACGTATTCATTGTGGATGCATCGCTCGATGGTGTTAATTTATCTCCAGAGCTACGCTATATCTTCGTGAAACATTGGACACCCCCGCCGCATAAAGGAATTGTTAACTCCCCCGTTTAGCAAGCGTGCTAGGTTAGTTAAGGATTCAATGTGGCCTGAGTCTCATACTTGCCAGCGTCGGTGGGATAACCGGTTGTTTGCTTGTGGAGCGGGATAGAGTTGCTCGCTCTTGGATGATAGGCGCTTGACGAGAAGCGTAGCACTCCACAGGCATTAACAGTTTATTTATAGAGGAAATGCAGAGATTATTCTGCTGCAAACAGAATCGAGTTTGTCAAAGTAAGCGTATTCATCAGAATTAAGCTTAATTTTTGCTAATGATTCTATTTTGTTAATGTTGACATTTTTTATGTTGTTTCTTCCTATCCCCGCGAAATAGTCAAAATATTTCCACTGTACCCTCCGTGTGGAGTTGTCTTCCCATAACCATACGCTAGGTATGCGATAGCTATCGGCAATAACTAATCCATGCAAGCTAGTAGCTGCGATATGTTTGCAAGACGATATTTGACTCATTATTTGAGTCATATCGGGATTGTTTACGTTAATGACAATGGAGTTTTTCGTGTCTTTTAGCAGCCTTTTTACCCACGGGCTGTCTTTTTGAGACCAATGAGGAATGATTCCCCAGTCATATTTCTCTTCGTTGCTTCTTTCCCACACTTGGCTCGCGAGTAACCCTGGATCTCCAAATGGGATATTTCCTTGAATATCTAAGAGTGACTTCGTCAAAGGGCCTCGTAATAGATTTACTTTAAAGAGTCCACTATTGAGAGGGTCGGCGCCGAGAGTACCAGAACCCCAAACTGGATAGGGTTTGTCTCGTTCTGGAGCCCAGTGCAAAATGCTGCCTACTGCCAATAGCTCCGATTCAATAATATTATCTTTTGATAGTCGTTCTAAATTCAATCCAGAAATATGGGAAACTAAATACGGATTTAAATCGTCGCCAAAATTGACTTTTCCATTTCTGTTTCTTGACCAAAAGAACTTTATTTTTTTGTCATTATCTGAAATATAGTCGCTGCCATAAAAATTTACCTTTTTGAAATCCCGGGTTGCTTCGTTGGGTAAATGAACTGGCTCAATATCGAACAATGACGAGTCTTTTGCAATGCCCATCGTGGGCACAAAGGAAGCCTCATCTGTCGCAATGTCGGAGATTTTCGACGAGAATATTTTGTTGGTCTTTTTGTCGCGAATGAAATATTTCCCTTCTAAGAAATTAATTTCAACGACTATAGGTTTTATTTCACTTCCATGAAGCGCTCCACTCTTCATATCTACAGTGGAAAGATAAATCTTATTAGCGGGCCGGTGGGAAAAAAACAGTTCGTTATTTTCCCCAAGCCCTAAAATTGTGTCGCCTGATCTACCTTTAACAATAAATGACTTGATCATAATGTTCCTGCACTTAAAAAATAAATGACGACGATGTATTCGTTCTATTTGCGGCCAACGTCTATACTTCAGCACGCTGGTACAAAATACCACACTCTTAAGAAGTTATAGAGTCTTATGGTTACCACTGCGTTAATCTATCCCGCGCCTTCGAAAACGTTGTGTTGCTAACCATTGGTGGCATTACTTAGCGGAATCTATTTGGATCGCAGGCGCTGGATCAGCGTACGCCAAGAGTTGCGTTGTGGCTGGGGGGTAGACGGATCTGTAGGCATCATGAGTTGTGTCAAGTACTCTACTTCGTTTTTTACCAGCGGACTCAGTTCCTTAGCGATCAGGCAATCATCCTCATTGCGATCATGGCTGAGAAAGTATTTTTTATGCTTTACTCGAGATTTCTTCGTGGCACTACCGCGCCGACTTTTGCCAACCAAGAATTCTTCAAGGGATTTCGTTGCATAGTGATTGACGCGTGCTTCATCCCAGATAATCTTGCTACTAAGACCTTTACCGTGTTTGAAGTGAGGGATGATGTCCTCGCCCGTTGCATCAATGTATCGCCCACCGGATAGTTGCACAAAATGAGGATTTGCAAATTTGATGGCTCGTTCTGGCCTCAACAACGTTTTAATATGATAATGGACACCAAAGCTTTGGGGGGCCCGTTTGGTGAACCGTTCAATGACAAGGCCGTCCTCAGCAAACAGAGCTCCGCCTGAACCGAAGTTTGCCCAATTTAGGCCCACCGCACTAACGTCGGGACTCGCAAATAGTTTATCGATGAAAGGTATAAGAGATGTGCTGCCGTCCATGGGCAAGAGATATTCGTCCGCATCAATGAATGCTACGACATCACATCTTCCACGTACATGCGTCAGTAGCATTGCATATGCGGGCATCTGAGCGTTGCCACTTTCAGGTGTGGGAAACCGGATGCATTGCAAGACGCCATGCTTGGCCAATGCTTGCAGCATTTCGCTGGTGCCATCATTGCTATCGTTGTCAGCGATAAAAAACTTATCTACGCCAATTACGCGATGATAGGCAATCCATTCCAGTAAAGAATCAGCTTCGTTTTTAACGATAGCCGCTACGCTTAGTTCTAATGACACTCGTTGGCTGTTTTATTGTTAGACAGCCAACGAGTATATCCTGATCAGCTATTTTCCCGCGATATGCTAGGGGCGAAGCGTTGTAACCAATGCTGCGTTGAAGCATCGTGAGACATGCGTGTGACAGTTTTGCCATCTGCCATATTTTGCCAATCTTTACGTATGCGCGAAGTGAGTGTTTTGCCCAGCTCTACGCCCCATTGATCGAAAGGATTGATGCCCCAGATAAGTGCTTGTACGAAGACCTTGTGCTCGTAGAGTGCAATCAATGCACCTAGCGTGTAAGGGCTAAGGCGTGGTAGTACGATCAAACTGGAAGGACGCCCTCCCGGGTAGACTTTGTGTTTGGCTAACCATTTGGCATAGTCTGGATCGGTATTTTTATCCATTTCAGCTAGGACATCTTCGTACGATTTGCCACGTAGGAGAGCCTCGCGTTGTGCCAAGCAGTTGGCAATCAATTGCTGATGATGGTCGGGCCAGCGATGATCTGCTTGTTGGCAGATGATGAAATCGACTGCAGCGCCATCACCTTGGTGTAACCACTGAAAAAAAGTGTGCTGCGCATCCGTACCTGGCATCCCCCAAACTGCAGGGCCAGTTGGCACTCCCACCGGCTCACCGGCTAAGGTGACGGATTTACCTAACGATTCCATTTCCAATTGCTGCAGATAGGGGACCAAATGGAACAGGCGTGAATCGTAGACGGAAATATTTAGAGAGCTAAATCCCAATACGCTCCGGTTAGCGACGCCAGCCAAAGCCAGTTGGACTGGTGCGTTGCGGTTGATGGGGGCCGTACGAAAATGCTCGTCCATTGCATGCGCGCCTGCCAGCATGCCTGCCATTACGTCAGTACCCACTGTTAGCGCCGTGGACACGCAAACTGAAGACCAAAACGAGAATCTGCCGCCAACCCAGTCCCAAAACGGGAAGATTTGATCTTTTGGTACGCCGAACTTGCGGGCGATAGTGGGGCGAGCAGTCACGGCCACCAACTGGCGTTCCGGATGCTTAACGCCAGCAGCGCGGAGCCATTCAATCGCGCGCTGTGCGTTTTCCAGGGTTTCCGCGGTAGTAAATGATTTGGACGCTATTACTACAACGGTTTCATGCGGGTTAAGGCCTGATAAGCCTCCTTCAATTGCGTGGCCATCGATGTTGGCGACGAAGCGGATGTCGCGCCAGGTGCCGGTATAGCCAAACGCCGCGACAGTTAGGCGCAGTCCCCAATCGCTACCACCTATGCCAATATGTAGTACGTGGCGCCAGCGTCGTTCGTTGTCCGCCCGCTGCACAAACTGTAGCAGTCGATTGCGTTCATGAGCCACTTCAGGAGTGGGAGAGGGTTCTCGGAGCATGGAATGCCATGCTGCGCGATCCTCTGTGTGATTGACGACGCCGCCTTCAAGCAACTGGCGGCGCATCTGCTTGAATTCGCGGGCTCGTAACAGAGCATGAGACGCCTCGGTAAACGCTTCTGAAGTAGGTTGCGCACTGAGGTCAATGCTAAGGCCGGCCGCTTCGATGATTCGCAGCGTTTCGCCCTTACGGTCTGCTAGCTCAGCTGCCTGTCGAAAAGCTTGCCATTCAGCCATTGTGGGCAGAGCAGGCGAGTCATGTGCAGGAATGGGGGTCAAGATAGAGGCTGAGTCTTTCATCGGTATTTGCTGCTGTCGCGGGATGTATGTCTTAAAACGAGATCGGCTCGCTACGTTCCAATGTCAGCGTAGCGGCGGAAACAACAAGTCAAGACGGTACGCTCTTTCTATGAGGGTAATGTAACTATTTTGTATAGCTTTGTGATTGTGCAGCATATGCAGCGTCGTACATCAATGCAAGATAATGATACATAAATAAGGATTGGGATGCCATAAAATATTGCAGTGCATCAATTTAACAATATGATGACTAGTAACATTAGTAATGTATTGTTGTTCAATGTGCAAATCAAATCGCGAGAAGACGGCAAATTTCTCACTGATGCTGAGTACAATACTAGGTTTTTCTTATCGGCGTTTGTGCCCGATTAGCAGTCGCGAATGATAGCTGACACGCAGCGTAGAATCCTGTTTTTACAGGGTCCCCCATCCACATTCTGGCGTCAGCTTTGCGATCATTTTGAATCGTCGGGCGCTATTACGCGTCGTATCAACTTCTCAATGGGAGATTGGGCTTATTGGCGTAAACCCGGGGCGGACAACTACCGTGGGCGCTTTAGCCGCTGGGGGCTCTTCCTGCGAAAGTACTTGGTTGAACATCAAATTACCGACATCCTGTACTACGCAGATCGACTCCCGTATCACGCTGTGGCACGAGAGGTAGGGGCTTCGCTCGGGGTGCGGACTTATGCGGTGGAGTTCGGTTATTTGCGGCCCGATTGGCTGACTCTTGAGCGCGGTGCGATGGGGGCCCTGTCTCATTTTCCCAATGATCCAGAAGTCATTCGGCAAATTGCCCGACGTGTGCGCAGCTTTACTCAGCCCAAGGAACATTTTACGCACCGGTTTGCGCAGGAAGCCTCTAACGAAGTGGTCTATAACCTACTGACGGCACTGGTGCCGTATGGGTATCCGTTTTATCGAGCGGATAAGTATTATCACCCTCTTGTCGATTATTTGAGTTGGCTACCCAGCGCGTTGCGCAAGATGTTCACAGAGAACAAACGCTCGGAAGCGGCCTTACGACTGCGTATTGAACGTAAGCGGTATTGGATGCTGGCATTGCAGATTCAGGCGGATTATCAGTTGCGTACAAACTCGCACTACCATCGCCAAGCCGATATGATCGCAGAGGTGATCGCATCTTTTGCCGAGCATGCCCATCCAGAGGGGCATTTAATAGTGAAGCTACATCCGTTGGATAACGGTATTGAACGCTGGGAACGTTTGGTCGAACGTTTGGCGAAAAAGCATGGAGTCGCAGAACGGGTGCTGGCAGTTAGTGAGTGCGATTTGAAGCGGACAATCCGGCGCAGTCGAGGGGTAATTACCATCAACTCCACGGTGGGCTTACATAGTCTGCGTGCAGGCACGCCGGTCAAAGTGCTGGGAGTGGCAGTGTATGACATTCCTGGGCTTACGCATCAAGGGTCGCTGGATTTGTTTTGGCGAAAGCCCCAAAAAGTGGATAAGACGTTGCGGAATGCATTGGTAAGTGCATTGGCAGCCACGATTCAGGTGCATGGATCGTTTTATCACCCGGAAGGGAGGAAGTATGCTTGTCGCGAAATCGTGCGTAGGGTAATGAATAATTTGGTGAACGAGCCGAGTGCATTTGTGAACCCGCCCCCTCGATTGGAGCAGGCGTTGGAGCGCAATGTCCCTATTTTTAGCTCGCTTAAAGGCAGCGGCATGGAGCCTTTCAAGCCAGCCTCTTGCCCAGTTGTCTCCGCATCAAATCGTTAATTTAAGTGGTCCAGGTGTAGGCTGACTGCGGGTTGAGCTGGCTTAAGATAAGTTCGGCGAGGTCTCGAATTTAATGCAGAAGGTGCTGTTGGCTCGCTATGAAAATCGAAGTCATAAATTCACAAGTTTATGGTAATCCATATCAAAAGCTCCTCTATACAGCAATTGACGCGAGATACCAGATAGTATCGGGCACCTTAAGTAAGGCCATCAAACGGCAGCAAGCAACTGAGTGTTCCATCTACCACATTCATTGGGAGGAGTCCCTCTTTTCGCGCTGCACCACTGTTGCTCAGGCAGCACGAGTGCGTCGCGAGTATGTGAAGCAATTGAGAGACTATATCGCTATCGGCGGCAAAGTAGTATGGACATTGCATAACATTAAGCCTCACGAGTGGCGATTTGTGCGGACGCTTTTGTCTTTGCGTAAAGATATCGCCGAATTATCTCATCGCATTTTGGTTCATAATCAGACTGCGTTATCCGTGCTACAAGAGCAAACTGGGCTGGTAGATCTGTCCAAAGTGACCGTGCTACCTCACCCAGCATACTTCGATGTTTACGAGTCCGTTGATCGAACAATCGAACGGGCGGGAAGGCCTGCTGCGAATCCTCGCACGCTGCTATGTTTCGGCTTGGTGCGTGCATATAAGGGTATTCCTGATTTATTAAGGAAATTGCCTCAAGACTTTATGGTGCAGCATCAATTGGCATTGCATATTTGTGGCAAGCCCTTACGAGCAGATTCGTTTTTAAATGATCTGTTGGCTCAAGGTTCGGAGCGCCCCGAAATCACGTATACCCTCACCTCTATACCTGTCGAAGAGGTTGCCGAACTATTCAGGTCAAATGCAGGCTTAATTCTTCCTTATCACAGAGTCCTTACTTCCGGGGTGGCTGTGTTGGCGCTGACACTAGGCGTGCCTACAATTGCGCCCAATACTCCGGCCATGAGAGAACTATTCCCCGAGTCTTCGCATCATTTGCTCTTCGAACCTCGTTCGCCGAAAGATCTGCGTCGTGCTGTCGTTGCGCTTGCAGATATGCCAGGAGAGATACGCGAGCAGATAGCTGAAGACTATATCCAACAAGCACTCTTGTATCATCCTCAAAGAGTTAGTGGTGCTCTTGGCGCAATCTATGATGAGTTGATTGGGCTAGCGGGTGACAACTGTTGGATCCGGTTGTGGGGACGCAGGCCTGCAATGCTTGATGACGTAGCAGCACAATCTCGTGTACCCTTTCTACTTCAATTGATTTCAGGAAACAGATCCATGGCAACTCGTGTATCCAAAGCCGCTGCTGTAGCACTTTCTAATCAGCAGCTAGCGCTTGAACTTGTAAAAGCAACATTGGTCGGTAATGTTCGAACAGGTGCTTCCGATGAGCTTATATTAAATAACATTAAAGATGTAAATACGCTTACGGTGGAGAGATCTAGACTGGATGCGGCCTATGCTGTACGGCTTTACACTAATATTCTAAATAGACTAGAGCAATGGTCTGCAGGACAGGACGAAAAATAAGACTGCCAATTTCCTTGGTTGATAGGCCGCTAACTCGCCCATATTGAACGATTGGGCGAGTAGTTTTTATTTGAAGTTGGAGTCCATTATCATCCAAAACTTATTAATTGGCTTCAAATTTCTAGAGCTGTTGCAGCCTTCCTATTTTAGGATTTACACCAAATCGAGGGAATTTTTCACGTAATAATGATGAAATAGTGAAAAATTAGATCGGTAAATATCAATTAGATAAGCTTTGAATCATGTCCAATGTATCCACTCATAGTGACACCCTAGGTCAAGCATGTTTGAGTTCGAATCAAATAATTTCTGAAAGCAAGACTCAGTCGCCTCCTCTAGTGGTTAGAGGCAATAATGGCCTCCGTAATGAGAAGCGTTGGGGAGGGGTTAAAAACTATTTTAAGAATTTGGACCAATTTAAGGCGGCTGGTGCCATACGAAATGGGTTAACCACGATTGACATTGGTCCCACTTTTATTGATATTTATGCCGAATTAAAACCAGGAAAACCGCTGTATGTTTACTTTAATGGCGCGCAGCGACGATGGGAAAAAAACATAAAATTGCCTATTTTTTCTGGGAACAGTGTGCATCCGTCGGACGAATGCTCTAGGCTGTCGATAAGCGACCCCGCCTTGCATCTAGATAAATATATAACGTTGGCGTGGTATGTTGGCTCAACAGGGTTTGCTACTCAGAAAGTCATAATTCCGGAGATTTTAGACAAGATAATTAGCTTGTCTAATGCTAGTACTGTAGTCTTCGTCGGTGGTTCTGGCGGGGGGTTTGCAAGCTTATATTTTTCAAGGTTCTACCCAAAGTCTATTGCTGTTGTATGCAATCCGCAAACGCACATATTGAAATATAAAGAAAGGCAAGTGCGTAAGTTTCTACAAGTTTGCTATGGAGTGGATTACATATATTTAGCAGAAAAAGACCCAAAATTGACCCTTGGAATTACTAAAAGCCTGTGTAGACTATATAATCCTCGGCGAGGAGAGCTGACGAATAGAATAATATATATGCAGAATATAAGCGACGATTTTCACTACACAGGCCATTATGTGAAGTTTGTCGAAGCCTTAGGCCTGGATGTAGTCGAGAATGTTGGATTTCATCAGCAAGGGAACTTCTTGACATTGATTGGCGACTGGGGGGATGGGCATATTCCGGCTCCAGGTCATGTTTGGCGCGGAATCCTAAAGAATATCTTTTTGTATGAAAAGGACCTCGATGCCTTGATTGTCAATAATCAAGCAAGAAAATTAATAAACGATGATGCTTTTGTGAAAGAGAGTCCTCCTGAGAATTCCATATCGGCTCCGCTGTTGTCCGAAAAGGATTAATCCGATACTGAGACCATTGGCTCTCGCCGAATGGACGGCCAGTAGCTCCGTCGTTAATGCTTCGAGGATTTTAGACATCGATGTCGAGCATTGGTAAGCGACCGGGAACTACATCCCCGATCCACCCTGCGCAGGAAATTTTTAAACAACGGACTTCGTTCGGTGAGAGAAAAGCCAGAAAGCGTATCCGCCAGGGTTGTTTACATGCGCAACGTCAAACTATTGAAAAACTCGAGCCGTCGGACTGGCTGTATATACCAGCAGTCCGACGGTCACGTTGTCGGAATCGTCGGTCACCATCCCGGAATCCCCGGTCACGTTAAATCGAAATCATCGGTCACGATGAAACGGAATACCCACGACCTTGATTTAACCGCCTGGCTGCGAGCCAGACGCCAATGCCATCATGCACCAACACCTTCACGGGAGTGGCGCGGCGATTTGCAAATAGGTACGCATGATGCGGCTGAGCAGCCCCAAACACCTGGACCACTCGGGCCAGTGCCGTCTCGGTGCCTGCCCGCATATCCATCGGCTTGACCGCCAACCAGATCTGGTCGATGCGGATCATCGCATGACGTCTCGCAGCCACGCCGCACAACGGTCAGCTTGAGACATCGGCCAACGGATTGATGTCGTCATATCGTGATGCCGCAAGTCAATCAGAATCTCGCCTTGAGTGATGGTGCTCGGGATTGCCTCCGGCTTCGGTAGCCGTAGCGGGACGAATTGAGCGGCGACGTCACGTTGTACGGATGACGCTTTTGCGAGCTCATGCTACCTCAGTCTCTCAAGCTCGATCATCCATCGACGCAAGAGATAGGGATTAATGCCGTGGTCCATGGCAATCGCCGTCAGCGATACGCTTGGCTGCTGACAACTCGCGATCAATTCGGCCTTGAATTCCGGGCTATGTGTGCGTCGACGTCGGCGAGTAGGCTCAAGCGAATCCATAGTGCATACGTGGTAAGCGTCCGGCCATCCCATATTGACACGCCCGCATAAGCGGGCGTTGCTGTTTATGGTGTTTGCGGTTGCCAGTTATGCGGTAAGCGTCCGGCCATCCCATATTGACACGCCCGCATAAGCGGGCG
>NZ_CBCSJH010000035.1:0-30913 GCF_965139195.1 Bordetella tumbae
AAGGGGACCTCGGCGCCTGGTCTTGCGCCGAGCCGTTGCGATAGGGCCGACGCGGCATCCCGGCACCCGTCACGGACGTCTCAATAGAGATCCCCTCAGCCAGCAAAACAAAGCAACCATCCCACTGAACAAGAATACCGCTGCACAAAACCCCTGCTTCGGCAATGAAGAATAGTCATCCCAGCCAACAACCCCGACACTGCCCACACTGTCATCATCTTCAGCAACCGAAAAATGACCGCCACCACACCCGATACTTCCGCCCCCAGCGGCGCCGACCAGCAGTACCGTCAAGCCCTTGCCCAGGGAAAATTTCAGATTCAACGCTGCACTGCCTGTCACCAGGCCGTGTTCTACCCCCGCATGATCTGCCCTCATTGCGGCGCGCCAGATCTACGTTGGGAAGCCCCCAGCGGCCGCGGCACCGTGTATTCGACGACCGTCGTGCGGCGCAAAGCCGATGCCGGCGGTGACTACAACGTCGCCCTCATCGACCTGGAAGAAGGCGTTCGGATGATGAGCCGCGTAGAGGGCATCCCCCCCGATGCCGTGCGCATCGGCATGGCAGTGAGAGCCGAGGTGCGACAGCAACCAGATCAAGGCTTGGTCGTCTTTGTGGCGCAGGAGGCAGCATGAGCGATTTACAACAACTGCGCGGCGCCGTGGCTGTCGCGGGCGTGGGCCACGCTGGCCTGGGCCGCGCCGATGGCTATACCGAAATGGAAATCCTGGTGCAGGCGGCCCAACGCGCCGTCGCCGATGCCGGCCTGACGATGCGCGACATCGACGGCATCTGCACCGCTAGCGTCGCTGCCACCATGTGGGCCATGCCCGTCATCGAGCATCTGGGTATCCGCCCTACCTTCATCGACAGCACCATGCTGGGCGGGTCCAGCTTCGTCGCCCATCTGATGCCGGCCCTGCAGGCGCTCGCGTCGGGACAATGCAACGCCGTACTGGTGTGCTATGGCAGCACGCAGCGCACCTCTACGTTGAGCCGCGCGGAAATCGGACGCGTGCGCAAGAACTTCGATCCGCAACCCTACGAAACGCCCTACGATCCGCTCAGTCCGCTGAGCTCGTATGCCTTGGCCGCGGCCCGGCACATGCATCAATACGGCACGACGCGTGAACAACTCGCACATGTTGCTCTGGCGGCCAATCAATGGGCACAACGCAACCCCGAAGCGCAATTGCGAGAGCCCACGACGCTAGACGAGATCCTGTCATCGCGTATGGTCTCTGACCCCCTGACCGTGCGCGACTGCTGCCTGGTCACCGATGGCGCGGGCGCCTACGTGCTGGTTCGTGCCGACCGTGCTCGCGATCTGCCGAAGAAGCCCGTGTACGTCCTGGGCAACGCGACGGCCGTGTGGAACCGTCAAATCTCTTCCATGGAAGACCTGACCGTGACGGCTGCACAGCAATCCGGTCAACGCGCATTTGCGATGGCCGGTCTGCGTCCCGCCGACATCGACGTCGTGGAGCTCTATGACGCGTTCACCATCAATACGATCTTGTTCCTGGAGGATCTAGGGTTTTGCGCCAAAGGCGAAGGCGGCGCCTATGTCGAAAACGGCGCGATCGCGCCGGGCGGACGGCTGCCCGTCAACACCAATGGCGGCGGACTGTGCTGCGTGCATCCCGGCATGTATGGCGTATTCATCATGATCGAAGCCGTGCGGCAACTGCGTGGCGAAGGCGGTGCGCGCCAGGTCGACGGCGCGCAGCTTGCTCTGGTACACGGCAATGGCGGTACGTTGTCCAGCCAATCCACAGCGATCCTCGGCACCGCTGACACGTTGTAGGTTCCTCACGCGCGGCGGGGCCGTGTTGTCACGTCCTGCCGTGCGTGTCGCCGATGCTATCACCGCGCTTCGCCATCGTTTTCATTCCGGATATCCATAGAAGTCATGAGTTCATCGTCCCCGCTCACACGCATTCATCAGCTCTTGCAGCTCCAGGCGGCGCAACAACCCGACGCTGTCTTCTTGTATGAAGAGGCGGGAACCACATTGAGCTATGGACAGATGTGGCAACACGTAGAGCAAGCCAGCCAATGGCTGATCGCTCAAGGCGTACGGCGTGGAGATCGCGTCGCGGTAGTCGGGGAAAATTGCGCGCAGATGATTCAGGCATTGTTCGCCTGCAGTGTCGTAGGGGCCTGGCCCGTCGGGCTCAATGCGCGTCTGAGCCAACGCGAAGTCGACGTGATTCTGAGCCATGCTCAGCCGATGTTGACGCTATATACCAGCCATATTTCGACTGCGGCGGCCGCGCATGCGCAAGCAGCCGGCGCCCAGGCCCTGGATGCAGAGGTCTGGGGCAATGGCAATCAATGGACTCGCGCCAGCAACGCTCCGGATGCAGAAACGGGCGAACTGGTAGATCAGGTTGCCACCGTCATCTATACCTCGGGCACTACCGGCGCGCCCAAAGGCGTCATGGTGCCGCACAAAGGTCTGTTGCACTTCGCCCGCATCTCGGCCACATCTCGGCGCCTCGGGCCGAGCGACATCGGCTACGCCGCATTACCGATGTCCCATATTTTCGGCATTGCCACCGTGTTGATGGCTACGGTCCAGGCGGGTGCCAGCCTGGTACTGCGCAGCAAATACGATCCTCAAGATGTGCTGCGTGCTCTGTCGTCTCCGGGTTTGAGTGTCTTGCAAGGTGTGCCCACCATGTTCACGCGATTACTGGCGATGGCATCCAGCCAGCCTGTACATGCGCCGCGTCTGCGCTATGTGTATACCGGCGGTGCGGCGTTGGACCCCACGCTCAAGCGCGACACTGAACGATATTTTGGACAACCCATGCATCATGGTTACGGCATCACCGAGTATGCCGGCTCATTATTCATCACTGATATCGATGCCCCCCGCAATGACTGCGCAACGGGCTATGCGGTCGAGGGCGTGGAGCTGCGATTGGGTTCTCCTGATGCGGAGCCGCCGGTCCCAGGCCAGCGCGGCGATATTCTCGTGCGCGGCCCCGGCGTCATGCTGGGTTATTACCGCGATCCCGCACAAACTGCCAAGGCGCTGCTGCCTGGCGGCTGGCTCAACACCGGTGATATCGGCTTGATCGACGACAGCGGCGCGCTTTTTATTGCCGGACGCACCAAAGACCTGATCATTCGTTCGGGCTTCAACGTATATCCAGCGGAAGTCGAGGCTGTGATCAACGCCTTTCCTGGCGTGCGATTGTCAGCGGTGGTCGGACGCCTCGAAGCCGACCAAAACGAACAGGTCGTGGCCTTTATCGAGGCGCAACCAGGCACGGCAATTGATCTGGATGCGTTGAGCGCTCATTTGCGCAGCGAACTCGCGCCCTATAAACGGCCGGCGCACATCATCCCCATCGATACGCTGCCCACGACAGTGAGCGGCAAGATCCTGAAGCAGCCATTGCGGGAAAAACTGGCTGCGCAAATCACCTGAAAAACCCGCACAAAACAATACACCAAGGAGACAAACCATGCCGATCAAATCCCTCTTGCAGGCTGGCGCATTGGCGGTATCGCTATGCGCTGCCGTTCCTGCCGCCCACGCAGCGACCTATCCAGACCGGCCGCTGCGCCTGTTGGTCGGCTACGCACCGGGCGGCCCGGTCGATACCACCGCACGCGTTTTTGCGAAGTATCTGGGCGACAAACTGGGACAGACCGTGGTTGTTGAAAACCGCGCTGGTGCGAGCGGGATGATTGCGTCGGACGCCACTGCCAAGGCCTCGCCCGACGGCTATATCCTGGGCTTCGCCGCCAGCCCGACGCTGACGATTTCGCCGCTGGTACAAAAGAGCGATCTGTTCGATCCTCGCAAGGACTTCACGCCAATCGGCATGGTGGTGGACTACACCAATGTGTTGCTGATCGGTCCGCAGATTCCCGCCAAAACGGTCGGCGAGCTCGTTGATTACGCCAAAGCAAACCCGACTGCTGTGAGCTTTGGCTCGGCCGGCGTGGGCGCATCCAATCATTTGTCAGCCGAACTACTCAAACAGCAGGCCGACGCCCCGATGCTGCACGTGCCCTATCGCGGCAACTCGCCTGCGATGATGGATGTGGTGAGCGGCAAGATCACTTTTATGTTCGATATCACCAGCACCGCAATTCCCTTTATCAAAAGCGGCAAGGCCCGGGCCCTGGCCGTGACCTCGCGTGAGCGTAATCCCGAACTGCCCGATGTGCCGACCATGATCGAGGCCGGTTTGCCCGACTATGAGGTGGTCGGCTGGTATGCCCTGATGGCTCCGCCCAAGCTGCCCGATGCCATCAAGACACGGCTGGCGCGAGCGTTGAAAGAAGTCTCACAAGATGCCTCATTCCGCAAAGCCATGACCGAGGGTGGCTATACCGTCGACGACGGAGACAGCCAGGCTGTACAAGCTCGTATTGAGCGCGAATACGCGATGTGGGCCGATGTCATCAAGACCGCCAACATTCAAAAATAACTGATCCTGATTGGAGCAATCCCTTTATGTCTGCCCTGCAATCGTTGCGAGCCACGACCCGCCTGCCTGTTCTCTGCGCCCCCATGTTTCTGGTGTCGGGACCTGATCTGGTCATTGCTCAATGCACGGCAGGCGTCATCGGCACGTTTCCGTCGCTCAACGCCAGACCCCAGGAAGCCCTGACGGATTGGCTCACGCGGATTGAGAAAGGATTGGCGCTTTATCGGGCGGCACATCCCGATGCCGTGATCGCCCCCTATGGTGTCAATCTGATCGTGCACCCTACGAATGCACGCTGGCAGGCAGATCTGCAAACATGCGTAGCGCATCGCGTCCCGTTGATCATCACATCCCTGCATGCACCCGATGCCGTGGTGCAAGCCGTGCGTCCGTACGGTGGCCTGGTTTTTCACGACGTGACCACAGTCCGTCACGCAAGGCGGGCGTTGGATGCCGGCGTGGACGGCTTGATTCTCGTCGCGGCGGGCGCGGGCGGACACGCAGGCACGCTCAACCCCATCGCCCTGGTCAACGAAATCCGATCGTTTTACGACGGGCCCTTGGTGCTGTCCGGTTGCATCAGTCATGGGAAAGATGTGCTGGCTGCACAGGCATTGGGATGTGATTTGGCCTATATCGGCACACGCTTTATTGCGACAAATGAATCGCTGGCGCCGGACCGCTATCGCGAGATGGTGTTGCAGGCGACGATAGATGATGTGCTGTATACGCCCTTCTTTTCCGGTGTGCCGGCGAACTATCTGATCCCCAGCATTTCGGCTGCGGGGCTGGATGCGGAACAACTGAATAGCAAGGATAGTAACGCGGTCAATATGGACAAGACGACACGGCCGAAGGCGTGGAAGGATGTCTGGAGCGCGGGCCAAGGCGTGGGAGCGGTGCAGGAGATTCTGCCTACTCATGCGTTGGTGGAACAACTGGCGTACGAATATGCTGAGGCGCGCAAGACGTTGTTGGAGACGGCGGGGCGTTAACGGTGTTTGCAGGGAGGGTGGCGTGCTTATGGACGTCGAGCCGAGGCAATCGGCCCGGCCGGGCTTCACAAAGNCGGTCCGGCCCGCGGGGGCCGGACACCGCTTCGCTCACCTCGTCCGCGCCTTCGCGCTNCCTTCGGTGGCTGCTCGCTCGACTTTGAGGCGCCCGGCCGGGCCGATTGCCTCGGCTCGACTAGCGACAATTAGCATTCTCTGCATCGCTGACACGACTGTCTTGCTTGGCGTTTTTTTGCAGCCGCGTTGGCAAAGAAGAAGATCTTACGGCGCTGCTTTCGGCGCGCGCCCTGCGCGCCCACCTCAAGCGATCGGTCTGGGCATGCGGGAGGGGTGGCGTGGTGCTTGTTTGGAAGATCTGCTTGGCTGCGTTTGAGGCCTGCGACGATGATGCGTAGTGCATTTCTTTGACGGTGCATCTACCGAATGCCTACGCATTCCGTGGCATGAGGCCAATGTAGCTCGAGAGATCTTTTGTCATGCAACAGTGCCACAGCCTATGCATGCAAATCCCGAATGAGGTCAGCGCCCGCTTGAACACCCTCGACAGATCCTGAATCGCATCGATTCCTGTCGAACCGGCTCAGTCCATTAGCTGGGGCTGGAGTGCGGATGTTCCCGTGGTTGATTCCGCCCCCATAACTGCCACGCGGCGGCGACGGCCAGCACGTTTGCCGCATCTTGCTCGCCATCCTGAATCAACTTATCCATGGCCGCGAAGGGATTGGCCCCATAACCGATCAATCTTTGCGCCGTTCCTCTATCACCGTGTCTACCCAGTTTCATGAGCAAGTCGATCGTTGACGCTCCGGCATTAATCAAAGATCTCACGTCCGCGTCCGAATCACCCCTGAAGACGGCTCTTTCAATCACTCCAGTAGCCGTTAGCATCGCGCCTCCCCGTATCAGTACGCGTAACGCCGCTACCTTTTCTGCCTCGGCCAGATTCTTCATTTCAAGCAAGGCCCGTACCGCCCGACATTGAAATCCCTTGACAGCACTGAGCAGGGTTTTCACTTTCTCCAGCTCACCGTGTCGGGCGCAAGTCACCCAAAGGTCAAGTACGTCTACAGCCGCCGCTGGAATTAACACTTTTGCAGCTCTCGTATTAGCCGATTGCAAGGCATTTCCCAGAGCGGTCACCACTTCGCTTTTGCTGGCCCATTGGTGAACTAACAGTAATTGCAATGGCCCTACATCATGCCGGTTAACAAGCTGTTCCAGGGCGAACGACGTGCTTGCCCCGGCGTAAAAATACAACTCTGCCGCCAATATGTTGCATCGAATGAGGGCAATGACAAACGCTTTCGATAGCTCGCCTTCAGCTTCGATCAGTATCTGTGGTGCGGCAATATCAGGATGCAGCATCGGCATGCCGAAAGATTCCCAGAGTACCTTCGCGCTGATATTCGTTTCTCCTCCCTTTTTGACCAAGGCTTGCATCAGATCTACTTTCGCCATTGCCGAAGCACGCATTAATGGCGTATACCCCTCTCGATCTAACGCATTGAGGATCAGGGGGGCATCGCCACATTTTTCCAGTAACAACTTCGCGATCCCATCTCGGCCTATCGAAATTGCCAGATGAAGAGCCGTTTCTCCGTCATCGTCGATGGCCGTCAGATCGACCTGACACTGATCAAGCAGATAAGAAAGGCCATCAACATCGCCTCTCCTTACGGCATGAAAAACCTCGTCCTTTGGAATTTTCGTTCCGGGCGGAAATCGCGGCTCGTTCGAATAGATGGCAGACGCAATCCGCGACGAGACACTATGCATAAGCTCCATGAATCGCCCCTCCTGAAGCCGACATCGAAAAGCGCATCAATACACGGTAAAAAGACTGGCAGACAAGCAGCCCGGCGTATGGCGAAGAACGGCACCCGCCATCGCTCTGAAAGGGAGAGTATTTATGACGTTTTCAGGCAGTCACGATCGCAGCAGACTTGATCAACTAAGTAAATACTATCCCAGCGAGGCTCTCATGCCGTCGCAAAAGTTCTTGTTGCCTCAATTTCGGACGCTTTCCCAGTACAGCACGTACCAACGAACTACCCAACGGAGCGCATACTCCGCTTGGCGATCCCGTTCGTAGAAATTAAGCACAGATGGAGGTCAGCGGACCTCCTGAAAGGCGTTGCGACGGGCTATAGGCTCAAAGCCTTAGCGTGCCGACAGTGTGANCCAGCGTCCGCCGAACATCCTCCTCAGCCCGCCCACTACGCGCGATGTAATCAGCCAGTTGATCCTCACCAATCGTCCCCACGTTGAAATACTGCGACTGCGGATGACTGAAATAGAACCCGGACACGCTGGACGCCGGATACATCGCATAGCTATCGGTCAAGGTCATCCCGATATCCGCCCCATCCAGCACACGGAACATATCGGTCTTGACCACATGCTCCGGACAAGCTGGATATCCCGGTGCCGGGCGGATGCCCACATATTTCTCGGCGATCATGTCGTCATTGGACAAGCCCTCGTCAGGCGCATAGCCCCACAGATCCTGACGCACTCGCGCATGCAGACACTCGGCAAATCCCTCGGCCAAACGATCTGCCATGGCCTTGAGCATGATGCTCGAATAGTCATCCAACGCCGCCTGGAATTCGGCCTCTTTCTTTTCGATTCCCAAGCCCGCGGTCACCGCAAACATACCGATGTAATCCGCCACGCCGCTGGACTTCGGCGCAATGAAATCCGCCAGGCATTTATTGCTGACGCCCTCACGCTTGACGCCTTGCTGACGCAGATTGCGATAAGTAAACAGCACTTCGCTGCGCGACTCATCGGTATAGATTTCGATGTCGTCGTCATTGACTGTATTGGCAGGATAAAACGCCACGACGCCATTAGCCGTCAGCCAACGGCCATCGATGATGCGCTTGAGCATGGCCTGCCCATCGGCATAAACCTTTTTCGCCTGCTCGCCGACGACCTTGTCCTCGAGAATGGCCGGAAATTGCCCAAACAGACTCCAGGTCTGAAAAAACGGCGTCCAATCCAGATATTTGGCGATCTCGCTGAGGTCGTAGCTCTTGAAGGAACGGCGGCCGATGAATTTCGGGCGCGGCGGTGTGTAGTTGGCCCAGTCGATCTGCGGACGCGCGGCACGTGCGTCGGCCAACGAGATCAGCGGCGTGGCCTTGCGATTCGCATGACGGCGACGGACCTCCTCGTATTCCTGCGCGATCTCATCGATATACGTTTGCGCCTGGTCGGAAACCAGATTGGCGGCCACCCCCACGGCACGGCTGGCATCGGGGGTATAGATCACGGGACCATCGTAATTGGGCGCAATTTTCACGGCCGTGNGGACGCGGCTGGTCGTCGCACCGCCAATCATCAACGGAATTTTGCGATCGCGGAAATACGGGTCACGCTGCATTTCCGAAGCCACATAAGCCATTTCCTCGAGGCTGGGCGTAATCAAGCCGGACAGGCCCACAATGTCGGCCTGCTCTTCTTTGGCTTTCTCGAGAATCTGCGCGCAGGGCACCATCACGCCCATGTTGACGACTTCAAAGTTATTACATTGCAGCACGACGGAAACGATGTTCTTGCCGATGTCATGCACGTCGCCTTTGACAGTGGCGATCACCATTTTCCCCTTGGCTCGGACATCACCGCCGGCCGCCGCAATCTGGCGCTTTTCTTCCTCAATAAAGGGAATCAGATGCGCCACGGCCTGCTTCATCACGCGTGCGGACTTCACCACTTGCGGCAAGAACATTTTGCCGGCACCAAACAGGTCGCCGACGATATTCATTCCATCCATCAACGGCCCTTCGATCACCTCGATGGGACGGCCGCCGCGGGCCTCGATCTGTTGCCGGACTTCTTCGGTGTCTTCGACGATAAACGTCGTGATGCCGTGCACCAACGCATGCGACAAGCGATTTTGCACAGGAGCGTCGCGCCAGGCGAGATCCTCTTCTTTCTTGGCGCCCGAGCCTTTGACGGTGTCGGCGAACTGTACCAACCGCTCAGTAGGCGTGCGTTCATCGTCGGGATCAGTTTTGCCCACGGGAGGCTCACGATCCAGGATGACGTCTTCGACCAAGTCTCGCAGGATGCCGTCCAGATCGGCGTACACGCCCAACTGACCCGCGTTGACGATACCCATCGTCAGGCCTTCGCGGATGGCGTAGTACAGGAACACCGTGTGAATGGCTTCGCGCATCGGCTCGTTGCCACGGAACGAGAAGCTCACGTTCGAGATGCCGCCCGAGATACGCGCGTGAGGCAGATTTTTCCGAATCCAGCCCGCACCCTCGATGAAATCCATCGCGTAGTGATTGTGTTCGTCGATCCCCGTCGCGACGGCAAAGACGTTCGGATCAAAGATAATGTCCTCGGGCGGAAACTGCTCTTCTTCGACCAGAATCTTGTAGGCGCGCCCGCATATCTCTTTGCGACGCTCCAGCGTATCGGCCTGCCCCTGTTCATCGAATGCCATCACCACGACAGCCGCGCCGTAGCGCCGGCACAGACGGGCATGCGCACGAAAGATATCGATGCCCTCTTTCATGGAGATCGAATTCACGACCGGCTTGCCCTGCACGCACTTCAGCCCCGTTTCGATGACTTCCCATTTGGAACTGTCGATCATGATGGGTACGCGAGAGATATCAGGTTCGGACGCGATCAGATTCAAGAAGCGATGCATACACGCTGCCGAATCCAACATGGCCTCGTCCATGTTGATATCGATGATCTGAGCGCCGTTCTCTACCTGTTGACGCGCGACGGCCAAGGCTTCGTCGTATTTTTCCTCGCGAATCAGGCGCGCAAACATCTTGCTGCCCGTGACGTTGGTGCGCTCACCCACGTTGACGAACAGGGATTCCTCGTCGATGTTCAGCGGCTCCAGGCCCGACAGGCGAGTCTTGACGGGAATATCGGGCACAACGCGCGGGGTCAGCGAGGTGACTTTATCGGCGATGGCGCGAATATGGTCAGGGGTCGTACCGCAGCAGCCGCCCGACATGTTGACCAAGCCGGCGCGCGCGAACTCCTCGAGCAATGCCGAGGTATCGGCCGGCGTTTCGTCAAAGCCCGTTTCCGCCATGGGGTTGGGCAGACCAGCGTTGGGGTACACACAGACGTAGGTATCGCAGATCTTGGACAGCTCGGCGACATAGGGGCGCATCAGCGCCGCACCCAACGCACAGTTCAATCCGATCGTGACCGGTCTCGCATGGCGCACGGAATTCCAGAATGCCTCGACGGTCTGGCCCGACAGAATGCGGCCCGACGCGTCTGTGACGGTGCCCGAGACCATGACAGGCAAGCGTACGCCGCGCTCCTCGAACACGGACTCGACGGCAAAAATGGCAGCCTTGGCATTGAGCGTGTCGAAAATGGTCTCGATCAACACAATGTCGATGCCGCCATCCAACAAGCCATTCAATTGCTCGATATAGGCGACGCGCAGCTCGTCAAACGTCACGTTGCGCGCACCGGGGTCATTCACATCCGGCGAGATCGACGCGGTCTTCGGCTGAGGTCCCAACGCACCTGCCACAAAACGCGGACGCTCGGGGGTGCTGTAGGCATCACAGGCCGCACGAGCGAGTTTTGCAGACTCGAGATTCAGCTCATACGCCAGCTCGGGCAAGTCATAGTCGCCCTGCGCAATCGACGTCGCGCCAAAGGTATTGGTCTCGATGACATCGGCGCCTGCCTCGAGATACTGGCGGTGGATCTCGTCAATGACGTCCGGCCGCACCAGCGACAGCAATTCGTTATCGCCCTTTAGATCTTTGTGGTGATCCGCGAAACGCTGACCACGGAAATCGGCTTCGCCGAGCTTGTAGCGCTGGATCATGGTGCCCATCGCACCGTCCAGGATCAGAATGCGCTCGCCGAGCAGGCGGGCAAAATCACCACCTCGGGTATAGGAGGAAGGCGGATAAGGCAGGCGGGGATACGACACGGAAATATCTCGGAAATGTGGCGAAAAGGCAAAAAATGCCCGAAAACCGACACTTGATGGTAACAAAATGGGTCGCTTTTTGCCTTGGAATGCTACAGTGCGGCCCGAACTGGTGCTTCTGGCGCGCGATGCGTGCCGAAGGTAAACGGGAAACAGGAAGGCGCGCCGCGCCCAGCCTGTGCTGCCCCCGCAACGGTCCCCATGCGTGCATCGCGCCGCATGGCAGCCCGACACCGGCCAGTTCACCCACCGGGACGCCCTGTGCGGCCCATTACCGTGAACGACGTGCGGGGTCGCGCGTCAAACCGAGGCTTGTCTGATGAAATCCCGCCCTTTCCGGCATGCAGCCGGCGTCTTGATTTGCGCTGTGCCCGCTCTGGCCGCCGCCCAACAACAAGACCAAATATCCACCGCGGCCGCAGCCCCAGAGCTCAGCACCGTCACCGTCACGGCCTCGCGGGTGCCCACCGAGGCCCGCGATCAACCCGTACAGGTTTCCGTGCTGACCCAGGAACAAATCCGTACCAGCAGCGCCATGACGGTACAAGAGCTGCTGTCCACCCAAGCCGGCGTGCACGTGATCAACAGCACAGGCGCGGCGGCACAAGCACAGGTGGACCTGCGCGGCTTTGGCATTGCCGGATTCAGCAACACCCTGATCCTGATCGACGGCGTACCGCAAAACAACAATGATCTGTCGGCACCCTCGCTGGGCACGGTGCCGCTGGACCGCATTGAGCGCATCGAGATCGTCCGCGGCAGCGGTTCAGTCCAATATGGCGGCGGCACGACCGGTGGTGTCATCAACATCCTGACCAAGCGCGGCAATCCCGACGGCCAACCCGTCTCGGCCAGCGTCACCGGCACGCTAGGCAATTATGGCCTGCACCAATTGGATGCGGCCATCAGCCTGCAAAACGAACATGTGACCGTCGACGTCTACGGGCAAACGCTGCGCACCGACAACTACCGCGACAACAACCGCGAAAGCCGCGACGGTGGCGGTATCGGCCTGGCTTTTCATCACGACGATGGCGAGATCCGTCTCTATGCCCGAACGACCACGCAGAAACTCGGCCTGCCCGGCCCGCGCCGCGTTGACCCTGCCACAGGCCTGAACGAGTACGAGGACGACCCGCGCGGCACGTCCACGCCCGACGATTACGTCAATACCCAAACAGATGCGTTCGGCCTGCAAATCGAACAGCGCCTGGGCACGGGCACCCTGTATGCCGACCTGAATCAACGCGACAAGTCACTGACCGGCTTCACGGGATCCAGCTACGGCGACACGACCCGCGAGCAAGATCTGGGCGAAACCACCGGCAGCATTCGCTATCAGTTGCCGATTGCCGGCAAACACGCGCTGATCGTGGGCGCCGACATGCTCGACAGCAGCCTGGACGCCTCCAATCTGTACTCGTACTCACCCATGCCGGACCAGTGGCGCGCCAAACAACGTCAACACGGGTTCTTTGCCGAAGCTCAAATCCAGGCCACTGACACGACCCGTATCACCCTGGGCGGCCGTCGCCAATATGCCAACGATCAGTTGGAAACCCTGTCAGGCTACAGCGGCAACTCCGACGAGACACGCCATCTGGGAGCCTGGCAACTAGCCCTGCGCCAGGAGCTCGGCGCGGGCTTTAGCGCCTACGGCAAAGTCGGCCGCAGCTTCCGTTTCGCCAATTCCGACGAACTGCTGTATGTCGCAACCCCGCTCAAGCCGCAGACCTCCGTAGACAAGGAACTGGGCATTTTGTGGAAATCGGACACGTCCAGCGCTCGCCTGACCTGGTATCGCTACGACCTGACCAACGAGATCCAATACAACCCGATCAGTTTCTCCAACGTCAATCTGGATCCGACGCGCCGCCAAGGGATCGAACTGGAAGGCCATCACGATCTGACCAAGACCTTGAGCCTGGACGCGAACGTCACCTGGATGCAGGCTAAATTCCGTTCTGGCACCGCCGCTGGCGTGGACCTGGCCGGCAACACTGTGCCGTTGGTGCCAAAATGGATGGCCAACCTGGGCGCCACCTGGCGCCCCATGGACAAGCTGTTCATCAGCCTGTCCGGCCAATACGTGGGTAAAGCACGCATGGATAACGACCAGGCCAACGAGTTCGACAAGCAGCTGGATGACTATTTCCTGGTCAACGGCAAGGTCGGCTATGCCTTTACCAAGAACATCTCGGGCACGTTGGCCGTGAACAATCTGTTTGACAAGGAATACGCGACCTATGGCATCCGCTCGGGCAGCACCGGCGCCACGGGCGCGTATAACCTCTATCCGGCTGCGGGCCGCAACGTCCAGGCGTCGTTGACGATCCGCTACTGATGCAACACGCCCTGCCCGTTCCTGATGCCGCCAAGACCCTCGGCCTGGACGGGCGGGCATTGGCCACAACGCTGCTCTGTCTCGCCGCAGTGTCCGCTGGGGCATCGGAACCATCACAGACGGCGACGGCCCCCACACACGTTGCGACGACGGCGCATCACGCAGCGATCACACTGCGTGATGATCACGGCCACACGATCACACTCACCGCACCCGCGCGGCGTGCCATCACGGCCGCGCCTCACGCAACAGAATTGGTCTACGCGGCTGGCGCAGGTGCCTATCTCGCAGGCACCGCCCAGGGCAGCAACTACCCCCCTGCAGCCCTCGCGCTGCCTTCTATCGGCACCACACTGCGACCGAACCTGGAAATCGCAGCAGCGCTGCAACCCGACCTGCTGATCGCCTGGCAGCCGGCGGTTCCTGATCCATTGGGAGATCTCATGCAACGCCAGAAAGTGCCGGTGTTCTACAGCGACCCGCGCACCTTGGCCGAGATTCCCGAGGCGGTAGAAACCATGGGGAGCCTGTTCGGCACCGAGGCGCAGGCCGTTCCTGCGGCCAAGGCTTTGCGTGCCCGGCTGGCCGCGCTATCCGCCCGTTACACACATCTCGCCCCTGTGCGCGTTTTCATTCAAGCCGGTCTGCAGCCGATTTACACCCTGAACGGTCGCAGTATCGTCAGCGATGCCCTACGCCTATGCGGCGGCATCAATGTTTTTGCAGAAACAAATACACTGGCACCGCAGATTTCGCTCGAAAGCGTGCTGGCTGCGCGGCCGGACGCGGTAGTCGCTGGGTTGGCCGGCCCCAACGACGCTCGCAGCAATCTGCAAGCCTGGCAGCGGCATGGGTTGCCGGCTGCACAGCTGGGCTATGTATTCAGTGTGGATGCCGATGCGTTATATCGGCCTGGACCGCGTTTGATCGATGTAACCGAGAAGCTATGCGAAGACCTGGATCGGGTTCGCACTCAACGGCCTCTGATCGGCTCTTCAAATACCAGCGACTCCCACTGAAGCGTCCAAAACAGGCGGGTAGCCATTCCTGACCAAGCTGGGGTGACCACACTGCAAGCGGCCGCTACCCTTTGGTCCAACCGAGCCCGGCAGACAAACGCTGTGCGGCCGCCACTACCAAATGAATGATGTGCTGCAACTCGGGCTCTCCGATTCTGAACGCGGGCGCCACCACGTGGATGGAAGCCACGATAGAGTTGTCTATAGCGAACACAGGAGCCGCACACGACACTTGATGATCGCTGACTTCGCCCCTGCTGACGCAATAACCCTGTTTACGGATTTTGGCTAACTCATCCAGGATCAAAGATCTCGACTTGGGTGTGAGATCCGTGAGCGGCGTCGGATACTGTGGTATGCATCGGTCAATAAACTCCCGAGACTTAAACGCCAGCAAGCATTTTGGCGAGCCTGCATACAAGGGACGTCTACGCCCCACATTGGCATGCACACGCAAGTCTCTCGATGGCTCGGCTTTAGCAATGCACAAAGCATCAAAGCCATCTGCCGTACGCAACTGAACCGTTTCGTTCACACGTTGGCATAGCTCTTCCAAGATGGGTGTGGCAAGCCGGATCAAATCAATCTGAGAACTGGCCGTTATACCCAGTACCAGCATAGCGTCGCCCAGCACATAACCATTGTTTTCGTCTCTCTTGACGATTTTCCGTTGTTCCATTGTATGCAACAAACGATAGGCTCTCGATTTGACCAGGTTCGTTTTCTGCGCAAGTTTTGTCACGCCAGATCGCGGCATACGTGCGACCGTCATCAATAAATCAAAGGCTTTTTCAACTGATTCAACCGTATATTTATCGTCAGCCATACGATCTTCATCTCCTATTTGGCGGCCATATTAGCTGTTTTACTAGATAAAACACATAACAAAATTGCATTGACATATAGCTAATCCTTTGTTTTCATCACCCGCTTTCAACACCCCGCAGCGACAAAAACCCAGACTGACCATTGGCCTGATGCCAGCCTTCCAAGGGAGTAAGAATTGATCAAAGCGATGACCCGCCGACTCGTATCCGGCACAGCATTTGCATTACTCGTTTCTCTGACATCCCCGTCCATGGCGCAAGACGCCACGCTGTCAATCGGTATGGCGGCGCCCGTCACCACCATGGATCCGCATGAGGACTCCAATTCGCCGAACAATGCGGCCAACCGTCACATCTTTGACAGTCTCATCAACCGTGGAAGCCGTGCGGAAAATAAGCCTCAGCTAGCGACATCGTGGGAAGTCATCGACGACACGCACTGGCGATTCAAGCTGCGCAAAGGGGTGACCTTTCATGACGGCTCGACGTTCGATGCAGAAGACGTTGTCGCATCCCTGTTGCGTGCGAGAGATAAGCCCTCGCATGCGTTTGCCGCCTACACCCGGAATATCGCCAACGTCACGCTCGAAGACCCCTATAGCGTTGTTGTAGAAACGTCTACGCCCGACCCTCTGCTCTTGAATTCGCTCAGCCGCATTCACATCATTAGCTCGCAATACGCAAAGGCCAGCGTGGCAGACTTCGAGAGCGGGAAAGCAGCTGTGGGGACCGGCCCGTTCAAATTTGTGTCGTACACACCGGGCGACCGCATCGTTCTGGCACGCAACGACAACTATTTCGAGGGCCCTGCACCATGGAGCAAAGTCACCCTGCGCATGGCGACCGACGATGGCGGCCGTCTGGCTTCGTTGCTCTCTGGTGACCTGGATCTGATCGAAAACCTGCCTGCCGAAGGTATCAGCCGCGTCGAGAGCAACAATAAGCTGCAAATCATCCGTGGCCAGTCTACGCGCTTCGTTTATTTCGGCATGGATGTCTCCAAGGACAAGACCCCGTTTGCCACCGCGAAAGACGGCTCACCATTGGAGAAAAACCCGTTCAAAGACGCACGCGTTCGTGAGGCGTTACTGCTGGCTATCAATCGTCCCGCCATCGTTGATCGCATCATGCAGAAAAACGGTACGGTTGCCGACCAATTCGTCGCCAATGGCTTCTTTGGACACTCGGAAAAAGTACAGACAGTCGGATATGATCCTCGCCGCGCCAAGGAGCTCTTGGCACAAGCCGGCTACCCCGAGGGGTTTGCATTAACCATTCATGGTCCATCGGGCCGTTATGTGAACGATAGCGAGGTTTTGCAGGCAGTAGGACAAATGCTATCGCGCATCGGCATCGCAACCAAAGTTCAAGTTGTGCCTTGGTCGGTGTATGCGGGCAAATACGCCAACGGCGACTACTCCATGTTTCTAGGGTCATGGGGTGTCAATACGGGTGAGGTATCAAACCCCGCGATAGCGCTCGTAGCGGGTCTGGACAAAGAAAAAGGCACGGGCCGCTATAACGGCGGCGGTGTCAATGTTCCGGAAATAAACAAACTGCTTGATCAGGCCACGGCCAGCCTGAAAGACGACGCGCGAGAACCGCTGTTGCAACAGGTATCGGAGCTGACGTTCAACCAACATTGGCTGCTGCCCATGCACTATGAGAACGTGGTGATGGGTGCGAGCAAAGCGATCGCTTTCACGCCTCGAAGCGACAAGTACACCATGGCCTACGAAGTACGCCCCGCAAACGCTACACAAAAATAATTCATAAGAACGAATCAGTGGGAGGCGATCCCGGCCTCCCCTGCGGCGTTGCGCGAACACCGCAATACGTCAGAATTTTCCGTTGGAGTAACTATGCAAGAGCTTGGCACAAGCGAGGCCGCCGCACGCGCGCGCGCCTTTTATGACTATGGCGAGACGGCCATTTTCGCATCGACTGCAGATCCGCGATTTCACATGCTGCTGTATGTCCCCCCTACCGTCGCGGAAGGCCGAAAAGTTGATCTGCTGGTCGCGGTCCATGGTACGGGACGCACCTCGGCGATCGAGTTTCGAGATGGATTCGCAGAGTTCGGGCTGTACAACGACTGCGCCATCTTGTGTCCCATTTTTCCGATCAATGTCCGCGGAGATGGCGCTCGATCTGGCTATAAATATATGGTCGAGGGAGACATCCGATACGATCACATCGTATTGTCCATGGTCGACGAAATGGCCACCAAATACGGGCAGGACTGGTCCACATTTGCCATGTTCGGCTTTTCAGGAGGTGGCCATTTCACGCATCGTTTTGCCCTCTTGCATCCTGAAAAACTCTGGGCCGCAAGCATAGGAGCCCCCGGCTCCGTAACGCTGCTCAATCCTGAAAAGGATTGGTGGATCGGCACCCGCGATTTCACCGAAAAATTTGGCCATCCGCTAAATATAGATGCATTGGCAAAGGTTCCCGTCCAGATGGTGGTCGGCGCCCTGGATCTGGAGACATGGGAAATCACCCACAAACCCGGGTCCATTTACTACATGGATGGCGCCAACGATCCAGGCTCGACGCGTCCTGAACGGTTGCGTTCGCTGCAGAAATCTTTCGAAGCCGCCGGCGTCAAGGTGACCTTTGATGAGGTTCCTGGCGTCTCGCATGATCGACTCAAAGTGCTGGGTCATGTCAAAAAATTTCTCGCCCGAGTACTCAAGGAGCAGCGTGCATGAATCGCAACGCAACGATTGTTGCCCCACAGCCTGAAGCAGTCGAAGCAGGCGCGGCCGTTCTTGAGCGCGGAGGCAATGCGATAGACGCCGCGCTTGCGTGCGCTTTCGTGCAAGGCGTGGTTGACCCGCAGATGACGGGCATCGGAGGCTTTGGCTCAATGCACGTCTATATGCCCAAGCGCGGTGTACATGAAATGCTCGAGTTTTACGCGCTGGCGCCCATTGCAGCGACGCCTGACATGTGGCTCGATAAACTGATTGGGCAAAGCCGCGACGGTTTCGGTTTCATCCTTAAAGACAACATCTCTGAAATCGGCTATTTGGCCTGCTGCACACCCGGTGCGCTCAAGGGTTATGAAACCGCGTTGAGAGATTACGGCACCTGGGATTGGGCCGATCTGATCCAGCCAGCGATTCGATACGCCGAAGAGGGTTTCATGATACGCCCGCACATGCATTGGTACTGGGCTAAAGACCAAAGCAGCGATGGACAAATCAACACTGTAGACAAACTACGCTATTCGGAAACGGGGCGCCGGGTTTATTTTCACGAAGACGGTTCGTTACGCCGCGTAGGGGATCGGCTGCGAAATCCGGATTTGGCGAACACGCTGCGGCGTATCGCGCAAAGCGGTTCATCGGATATTTTCTATCACGGCGAAATCGCCCAGCAGATTGCTGCGGATTTTGCACGCCACGGCGGGCTGATCGGACAAGACGATCTCGCTCAATACAACGTCAGCCGTGCTGAACCCGTATGGGGCAGTTACCGCGGAAAACGTATTGCCTCCAGCCCACCTCCTGGTTCGGGCTTTCCGATGATTGAACTGCTGCATATTCTGGAAAACTTCGACATTGCCAGCATGCGGCACGGATCGACAGAATACGTACGTACACTCTTCGAAGCCATGAAGCGCATGACCATCGACAAAGATGCTCACATGGGCGATCCGGCGTATGTCGATGTGCCCGTCGAAAGACTGCTTTCGAAAGAGCATGCGGCCGCACTCGCCGATGAAATCAAACGTGGGGAACGGGCAAATGTCGAACGGCTGGATCTATCCCAACGCGACACCACGCATATTTCTGTCATCGACAAGGAAGGCAATGCCGTCGCCATGACGCATTCACTGGGCAGCCCGTCGGGTGCCATTACGGATGGGCTGGGCTTCATGTACAACGGCCTAATGGGACGATTTGATCCTCGGCCAGGCAAGCCCGCTTCTATCGCACCTCGAAAACGCCGCGCCAGTTCTGCCGCTCCTACCATTGTGTTCGAAGACGACCGGCCGATCATCGTCATCGGCGCTCCGGGCGGCAGCTATATCGCTCCAACGGTGGCACAGGGCCTCATCAACATGATCGACTATGGCATGGGGATTCACGAAGCCGTATCAGCGCCACGTTTAGTAGGCGTCTCGAATTCGATCGACATATGCAACCGCATTCGCCGCTCCGTCGTCGACGAACTGACCCACGAAGGCTACAACGTTGTGCGTTCGCCGCAGACCTATGCCTTCGCCGCGCTGCACGGAATACGCATCGATAACGGACTCTCCGCAGGTGCCGCCGATCCGCAACGCGACGGCATGGCCATCAGCGTCGATTAACCGAACAGGATTGACAATGGTCACTACGCTCATCCGACGCGCAATCCAGGCGGGCTTCGTCATATTGGCGATGACGTTGATCGTCTTTGTTGGCATCAATGTCATTGGCAATCCCGTCGACATTCTCATCAACCCCGATCTCAACCAGGCAGAACGAGCCCAGGTCATCGCCAATCTTGGCCTGGATAAGCCGCTGTGGCAGCAGTATCTCAGTTTTCTGCATGGCCTGACGCAGGGTGATTTCGGCAATAGTTTCGTCTATCACAAACCTGCGCTCGACGTCATCATCGAACGTTTACCCGCCACGTTGGAACTTGCGCTCTGTGCCATGGTTATTGCCATTGTGGTGGGAATTCCGCTGGGACTATATGCCGGGCTTTACCCCAGAAGAATCTCGTCCAGAATCATTATGACGGGCTCCATATTCGGTTTTTCTCTGCCGACGTTCTGGGTGGGGCTGATGCTGATCCTGGTATTTGCGGTGGAACTGGGTTGGCTGCCGTCAAATGGCCGAGGCGATACCGTGATGTTCCTGGGCGTGAATTGGTCGTTTCTGACGGCCAATGGACTCTCGCACATGCTGCTGCCGGCATTGAATCTCGCATTGTTCAAAACTTCATTGATTCTTCGCTTGACCCGAGCTGGGGTGCAGGAAGTAATCGCGCAGGATTTTGTCAAGTTTGCTCATGCCAAAGGGCTGCACGAGAGCCGGGTCATTTTCGTTCACGTACTGAAGAACTTGATGATCCCAGTCGTCACCATCATCGGCTTGGAATTCGGCTCATTGATTGCTTACTCGGTCGTAACCGAAAGCATTTTCGGCTGGCCCGGAATGGGCAAACTCATTATCGATAGCATCAATCTGCTGGACCGGCCTGTCATCGTGGCCTATTTGATGATGATGGTCATTCTTTTTGTCTCGCTGAACTTCATTATCGATATTTGCTACACCCTGCTCGATCCTCGTGTCCGCCTCGAAGGCAAAGGATGACGCCATGAACACGAAACTTGCCAACACACCGGACAGCACGGATATCCCCGATAGCGTTACGGCACCGCCGCCACCTCGCATTGGCCCCGCTTTGAAGCGTTTTTTCTCATCGCCCACGGCGACGCTGGGGGCCATCGGGCTGATCGCGATTTGTTTACTCGCTATTCTGGCGCCCTGGATCTCTGCACAGAATCCGTATGACCTGACCCAGATGGACATCCTCGACGGCCGCTTGCCGCCCGGCTCGGCCAGCATGGATGGCGTGCCGTATTACTTGGGCACGGATGACCAGGGGCGGGATATTCTGTCGGGCATTCTGTATGGATTACGCACTTCGCTCGTCGTTGGCATTGCCTCGGCGTTGATCGCGGCTCTGCTCGGCACCACCATTGGACTGCTTGCCGCCTATCTGGGCGGGCGCACCGAAAGCTTCATTATGCGGCTGGTCGATCTCCAGCTTTCCTTCCCAACCATTCTGATGGCGTTAATGGTGCTGGCCATTTTGGGTAACGGGGTAGCAAATGTCGTGTTGGCCATTATCGTGGCCGAATGGGCGACCTATGCCCGCACCGCGCGGGGCACCGCACTGGTTGAGCGAGGGAAAGAATTCATCGAGGCAGCGCACTGCCTGCGTATTCCAAGCCATCGCATACTGCTTCGTCACCTGCTGCCCAATTGCATTGCTCCCATCATCGTCATCGCGACGATGCAAGTGGCCCGTGCCATTGGTTTGGAGTCCACCTTGTCATTTCTGGGGTTAGGCGCATCTGTCACACAGCCTTCCTTGGGCATGCTGATCGCCAATGGCTATCGCTATTTGCTGTCCGGCTTGTACTGGATCAGCTTCTACCCAGGCATTGCCTTGCTCATCACCATCGTTTCGATCAACTTGGTCGGTGACCGTTTACGTGACGTGCTCAACCCGAGGAAAGCCCGATGACTCCATTATTAGAAGTCCGTGATCTCGTGACCGAGTTTCCCGGAGAAGACGGCAAACCGCTGCGAGCTGTCAACGAGGTGTCCTTTCAGGTCAACCGCGGCGAGGTATTGGGGCTCGTGGGTGAAAGCGGCTCTGGCAAAAGCGTCACGGGATTTTCTATTTTAGGATTGATCGATGAACCTGGCCGCGTCGCCTCGGGGCAGGTTCTGTTCAATGGGGACGATTTGACCCGTGCCGACGCGAAAACTCGCCGCACCCTGCGCGGGCGTCGCATTGCCATGGTGTTTCAGGATCCGATGATGACGCTGAACCCGGTGCTACGCATCGGTGTCCAGCTCATGGAGACCTTGCACGCCCACGAAAAAATCAGTCGCCATGAAGCCCGTGCACGAGCGCGTGACGCGCTCGGCATGGTCGGCATTCCCAGCCCGGAGGAACGCCTGGATGCCTACCCTCACGAATTCTCTGGCGGCATGCGGCAGCGCGTGGCAATCGCTATTGCACTACTGCATCGCCCTGACCTCATCATCGCCGATGAGCCCACCACTGCCCTTGATGTCACGATCCAGGCTCAGATTATTTCCGAATTCCAGAAGCTGACTGAACTGCAAGGAACAGCGGTGATTTGGATTACTCACGACTTGGCTATTGTTTCCAGCCTGGCCGACCGTATTGCTGTCATGTATGGCGGACGTATTGTAGAAACGGGCGATGTCTTTTCCGTCCTGGAAACGCCGAGCCATCCCTATACCCGCGGTCTGATCCGTTCGGTTCCCTCCGAGAATAACCAAGGAAACCGACTCGCCCAAATCCCCGGCGTCACGCCAAGCCTGGCGAATATGCCCGAAGGATGTGCATTTCGCACCCGTTGCGAGCGTGCATCGGACGCCTGTCGCCAGCAGCCTGAGGCCTCAGGCACCGAACTTCGCTACTACCGTTGCTTCCATCCTTACGAAAAGGTGTACGCATGACCGTCTCGGCCACTCACCCCCATACTGAGCCGCTGCTGGACCTGCGCAGGATTTCGATGCGCTTTGGCGCGAAACCCGATCTGGCAGCCCGCATTGCCATCGCATTGGGTATAGCGAAACGCCCGCCTATCGTTCATGCACTCGATGAAGTCGATCTTTCCATCAAACGTGGCGAGGTTCTCGGATTAGTGGGCGAGAGCGGCTGTGGAAAATCGACGCTGGGCCGTATTGCGGCGGGCATACTGAATCCGTCCTCCGGCGAGGTGTACTGGAAAGGCTCCGACCGTCTGAAACTGAACGGCAAAGCATTGCATGATGCAGATCTGTCAGCCCAGATGATTTTCCAGAACTCCATGGCTGCGCTCAATCCCCGTATGAATATCGAAACCCTTGTTGCCGAGGCCCCCGCCATCCATGGCCTGATCAAAGGTAATCGAGGTGAATATGTGGATGACTATCTGCGCAAGGCCGGTTTCGACCCCACGATGAAGCGCCGGCTGCCGCACCAATTCTCGGGAGGTCAGCGCGCCCGGGTCAATATTGCGCGCGCGTTGGCAGTGCAGCCCGATTTCCTGGTATGTGATGAAAGCGTCGCCGCACTCGACGTATCGATTCAGGCGCAAATCCTGAATCTCTTCATGGATCTGCGCGAACAACTCGATCTGACCTATTTATTTGTCAGCCACGATCTCGGGGTGGTGAAACATATTTCCGACCGTGTAGCCATCATGTATCTCGGCCGTGTCGTCGAAGAAGCGCCCGTCAAAGAAGTGTACTCACGTCCCAATCACCCTTACACACAATCGTTGCTCGCTGAAGTGCCGCGCATCAAACCGGGCAAACGCCGCTTCGAAGCCCTGAAGGGCGAATTGCCCAGCCCGCTCAAACCACCACCCGGCTGCCATTTCCATCCTCGCTGCCCACATGCCCACGAACGTTGCCGTATCGAAGCGCCATTGCGCAAGGAAATTGCGCCCGGGCATTTCTCGGCCTGCCACCTCAATGACCAATCCATGACTTGATTGGTCCACCCAATTTCCCATCGCGCATGCCTTGCGCGGCAGGGCGCAATGCGCGACCGGCAACGCCGGAGTTCTCTGGGGTCGTATAGCGTTATTGAACATGTGGATTATCATGGAGACCTAGACGCCGGGCGCCCCNCGCCCGGCCACCGGATTCTTTTTCAGCACGCTGCACAATGACGACTCCAGACACTCTGACCATCGCCGGGCGCGAATACCAGTCGCGCCTGCTGGTAGGCACCGGCAAATACAAAGACTTCGAGCAAACCCGCGCCGCGCTGGATGCCAGCGGCACCCAAATTGTGACCGTGGCCATTCGCCGCACCAATATTGGCCAAAATCCCGGCGAGCCCAGCCTGCTGGACTATGTCCCGCCCTCGCAGTTCACCCTGTTGCCCAACACTGCGGGCTGCTATACCGCCGACGACGCGGTGCGCACCCTGCGGCTGGCGCGCGAGCTGCTCGACGGCCATGACCTGGTCAAACTCGAGGTTCTGGGCGATCCGCATACCTTGTTCCCCAACATGCCTGCCACGCTGGAGGCCGCCAAAACGCTGGTCGACGATGGGTTCAAGGTCATGGTCTATTGCACCGACGACCCCATTCAATGCCGCATGCTCGAGGACATCGGCGTGGTCGCGGTCATGCCGCTGGCCTCGCTGATCGGCTCGGGGATGGGCATTCTGAACCCGTGGAACCTGCGCCTGATCATTGATCAGGCCCGTGTCCCGGTGCTGGTGGACGCAGGGGTGGGCACTGCCTCTGACGCCGCCATCGCCCTGGAACTCGGCTGCGACGGCGTCCTGATGAATACCGCGATCGCAGGCGCCAAAGACCCCGTCCTGATGGCCCGCGCCATGAAAAACGCCGTCCAGGCCGGCCGCGATGCCTTCCTGGCCGGCCGTATGCCACGCAAGCTATACAGCGGCGCGCCCAGCTCGCCCACCGAAGGGCTGATCACCGCCGCCCCGGCCAATACGCAATGAGTACGTCGCAAGCCGGCGGCCGGCCGATTCCCAACGCGCTCAGCATCGCCGGCGTAGACCCGTCCGGCGGCGCGGGCGTACTGGCCGACGTCAAAGCCATGAGCGCGCTGGGGGCCTACGGCTGCGCGGTCATCGCCGCGCTCACCGCGCAGAACACCCAAGGCGTCACTGGCATCGCCCCCGTGCCGCCCGAGTTCGTCGGCCTGCAGATCGACACGCTCTTTACCGATGTCCGCATCGACGCGGTCAAAATCGGCATGCTGGGCCAACGCCCGGTGACGCTCGTGGTAGCGGAAAAGCTCGCCAAATGGTTGCCCGCTCACATCATCCTGGATCCGGTGATGGTCGCCAAAAGCGGCGATCACCTGCTCGAGCGCGATGCCGTCGGCGCCTTGCGCGAGGCCCTGTTGCCGCAGGCCACCATGTTGACCCCCAATCTGCCTGAGGCTGGCGTACTGCTGGATGAACGCCCCGTCGAGACCGTCAAGGAAATGCGCCGTGTCGCCGAGCGGCTGCGCAATATCATGGCGTACTCCGGGCAACGCTGGGTGCTGCTAAAAGGCGGCCACCTCCCGGGCAACGACACCATCGACCTGCTGCACGACGGCGACCGGATGATCGAGCTGCCTGGCCATCGCATCGAAACACGCAACACCCACGGCACAGGCTGCACGCTTTCCGCTGCCCTGGCCGCGCTGCTGCCGCAGATCGACGATGTGCCCGAGGCTGCCCGCCGCGCCAAGGCCTACCTGGCCGAGGCTCTGCGCCATGCTGACCGCCTGCAGGTCGGCTCTGGACATGGCCCGACACACCATTTTCACGCCTGGTGGTAATCATGCTGGCAATGGTGCCTTAGCCCGCCCGTGGCTGCTGGCCTCCCTCGCCGGCCGAGCCAGCGCCATGAGGCCGGCTGGAAACGGTCCCGATGAAGGCTTCCGCCCCACTACGGGGGTCATCACCCATATTCCCACCGAATCAGTACAATGTTCGGTTGGTTCTTCTTGATTTCCTCTTCGCTGTCATGAACGCTTCGACCCTGCCTGATGTAGAACAAGCCCGCTTCAACATGGTGGAGCAGCAAATCCGCCCCTGGGACGTACTCGATCCCAAGGTCCTGGACGCTCTGTTTGTTGTGCGCCGCGAGCAATTCGTGCCGCCGGCATTGCGAGCCCTGGCGTTTTCCGACCTGGAACTTCCGCTGGAGATCAATGCGGCCAACACCCGCCAGAACATGCTGGCCCCAAAGGTTGAGGCCCGCCTGGCCCAGGAGCTGCAACTGACCGCTACCGACTGCGTGCTGGAAATCGGCACGGGCTCGGGCTATCAGGCTGCCCTGCTGGCGCGTCTGGCGCAACAAGTCACATCGGTCGAGATCGACAATCGCCTGGTGGCATTCGCACAGAACAACCTGCAGGCGAACAACGTCACCAACGTCAAGGTCGAGACCGGCGACGGCCGCAATGGCTGGGGTACGACCGAATATGACGCCATCCTGGTCACGGGCTCAGTGCCCGCCGTGCCGGATGCTCTGAAATATCAGTTGCGCGTAGGGGGCCGCCTGGTCATCATCGTGGGTCAGGCCCCGGTCATGACCGCCTGTCGCATCACGCGCACCACGGCAGCCAGCTTCGAAACCGTCAATTTGTTCGAAACCGTCGTCAAGCCGCTGCGCGGGACTACCGTTTCGCATTTCAAGTTCTGATACGGCTCCATGCGCGCCAGATCGCTTGCGGCTACGCTGGGTCTGGCGCTCAGTACCAGTTGGTGCCTCCCGGCTAACGCTGCCCAGGACCTGCTGCAGACGTGGCAGTCCGCACTGGCCAACGATCCCGTATACGGAGCGGCCCGTGCCCAGTATCGTGCGTCGATCGAGCAATTGCCCCAGGCTCGCGCTGGCCTGCTGCCGGCCATCAATGCCGAGATCGGACTGACCTACCAAGACACCCGCACTACGCGCGATCTGTCCCGCCGTGTGCAGGACAACACGCGGGCCCCCTGGGAACTCGTCCTGACACAGCCGCTCTACGACTGGTCAAGCTGGCAGCGCTACGAACAGGCCAAACTCGGCGTCGCCGACGCAGAGCTCGCTCTGCAGCAGGCGTACCAAGACCTGCTGCTGCGCGTATCGGACACCTATTTTGGCATCCTCACCGCCCAGGACGCCCTGACAGCCACCGAGGGCGAAAAGGCCTCGGTAGCCGCCCAACTCGAGTCCGCCAAGCGAAATTTCGAGCTGGGCAACGCCACGATTACCGACACGTATGAGGCTCAGGCGCGCTATGACCTGGTTGTCGCCGAGGAATTACGGCAACAACACGATCTGACGGTATTGCGCGGCCAGCTGACGCAAATCATCGGCCAGCCCCCTGAAGCCTTGGCCGAGTTGCCGCCTACGGTCCCGCTACCGGCTCCCCAGCCGGCCAGACAGGACGATTGGTCTACCCAGGCCGAATCCGCCAGTCTGGAAGTCGCACGCGCGCAATTGCAGACCCAGATTGCCCAACGTGGCATCCAGATTGCGCGCGGCGGACATTACCCGACCCTGAGTCTGCAGGCCAGCAGCGGCAGCGCCAGTACCTCAAATCGCAGCGCCGCCGGTAGCCGGGCCGCAGACAGCACTGTCGGCTTGGTGCTGTCTGTCCCCATCTATGCGGGCGGCGGCATATCCTCTCAGGTCACAGAAAAAGTCCAGCTCGAACAAAAGGCGCGCAACGACTACCAGGCCGCCCGCCGCCAGTCTGCACAATCCGCCCGTCAGTACTACACAGGTGTCATGACCGGCCTGGCCCGTATCCGCGCCCTGGAAGCCGGCGAAAAATCGAGTCGAGCCTCCGTAGAAGCCAACAAAACCGGCTACGAGATCGGCGTGCGCATCAACCTGGACGTCCTGAACGCCCAGCAACAGCTCTACGCAACCCAGCGCGACCTCGCGCAGGCGCGCTATGGCACGCTGTTGGACGGCCTGCGCCTCAAGGCGGCCGGCGGCATCCTGTCCGAAGTAGATCTCGAGACCATCAATAGATTGCTGCGTTTGCCGCCGCCATAGCGGGGCTGACGTACGGGCAGGACGAGTCGCACGGCGGTGCTGATGCCGCGCCTGCAGCGACAATCGGATTACTGCATCGCTATCGCTACATCGGTTAGCTCCGCCGCTGGGCCGCTGGAGTCGCCCAGAGCCACTGCAGTAGCTACGTAGGCGGCATTGACGCTGGCGTCGGCGTCGGCGTCGGCGCCGATTTTTCAGTCTGCGTCCGCGGCCCCGCGGGCTGTGTCGGCGTGATGCGCCAGATCGTGTTTGACAGATCGTCCGCGACAATGAGCGCTCCGCGCGGGTCTACTGTCACCCCTACCGGACGGCCGCGGGTCGTCCCGTCACTGTCCCGGAATCCGGACACAAAGTCTACCGGCGGACCAGATGGACGCCCCGCATTGAAGGGCACAAAGACCACCTTGTAGCCCGAGGGTTCGCTGCGATTCCAGCTGCCGTGCTCGCCGACGAAAACCCCGTCGGCAAACCGATCGCCCATTGCCTGGGCCGAAAAATCCACCCCCAGCGCCGCCACGTGCGCGCCCAGACTGTAATCGGGTTTTATTGCAGCTTTGACCTTTGCCGGATCCTGCGGCCGTACGCGCTCGTCTATGTTCTGCCCCCAATAGCTGTACGGCCAGCCATAGAAGGCATTCTCCTGCACCCCCGTCAGATAGTCGGGAACCAGATCAGAGCCGAGCTCGTCGCGTTCATTCACGACCGCCCATACCTGGCCCGTATCGGGCTGGATGGTCAGCGCCGTGGGATTGCGCAGGCCCGTAGCGTACGTCTTGTACTCGCCGGTGCGGGCATTCACCCTCCAGATACGCGCGCGGTCGGCTTCCGCCGTCATGCCGCGTTCGGTGATATTGCTATTGGACCCGATGCCTACATACAAATATTGCCCGTCCGCACTGGCGGTCAGAGCCTTGGTCCAGTGATGGTTGATTTCCGATGGTAACAGCGTGACCGTCTCAGGCGGGCCGCTGGCCTTGGTCTGTCCTGGCTGGTAGTCGAATCGCACCAACGCGTCCTGGTTAGCAACATAAAGATCGTTACCGACCAAGGCGAGCCCGTAGGGCGCATTCAGATTTTCCGCGAAAGTCGACGCCTCATAGGTGCCGTCTCCTTCGGCATCGCGCAGCAACGTCAGGCGGTTGCCCCCCTTGACCGGGCTCGTGCCCCTGGCCTTGATGATGCCGGCGATCACGTCTTTGGGCTTGAGCTTCGCGGCATTGCCGCCCCGGCCCTCAGCCACCAAGATGTCGCCGTTGGGCAATACCAGCGTCTGCCGCGGGATCTTCAGATCCTTCGCGATGGCGGTAATCGTATAGCCTTCTGGCACCGTTGGAGCCTTGTCTCCCCATGGTGCGGGTTTTGCAATCACCATATCAGGCAGCAGGCCTTGCTTCGGTTTGGGTAGCGCAGGCTCTGGGCCGACCAAAGATCCGGATTGACCGCTGCATACGCCCATAGCCGTGAGCAACGGAACCGCGGCGAGCAAGCTCAGCGTTTTCATACGGCGCTTCTAACACGCGAAGTGCGAAAAATATGCGGAGTGCGAAAACCCAGCCACGTGGCTATGCAGGCAAGCACCACTGTGATCAGCGACAAGATAAGGCCGGCAGGCATGCTCGCCCACGCATCGCGGGCATGAATCAATGCATTGAAAAAGCCCACGACCCACGCCGCTATCCACACCAAGGAATATGGGATCACTCCGCGCGCACGTTGCTGCGCTCGAAAAAGATCAACGATGGCAAAGATCAGCGCGACGCCGCCAAATATCAGCGCGCCGACCAGGAGCCACGAGGCAAAGTTATTCCACTGGATATCAAACGACATCGCATAGGCCACGTCGCTGACGGCCGCGCCGACAAACAGGGAAAGCGCTCCTCCCACAAATACGGCATGCAAGGGGTGCACCGTCAACGCATAGCGAGGTTCGACAATTTGGGGCACTGATAGCCTCCTTGATAGATCGCCGGGCTACAACGCCGCTAACAGCAGCAAGTAAAGTGCCTGAGCCCAAATGCCTGCTCCCCGCAATGCTCGCCATCCTGCTTGCGCGATGCCTTCCCTGACCACAGGAAAATTGTTCCTGCGCGATCGGAAAATTTCGTCTTCTTGAAAAAGGATCTACTCGATAAAACGTACCGAACAGCGTCCACAGGCGGCAAAACAAAGAGTCGCCCGTACCTTGGTAAAAAAAGGCGCCTCGCCGCTAACCGCTAGCGCTAGGCGCCAACACTTTCGACGCATGGAACGCCGGCAACCACGCTCCTGAGTCACGGAAAACGGGCCACGGCCATGTCGCAATGCATAGCTGCGTCGTGCAGTGCCCAGGTCCGTCACTTGCGGCCGTTCCAGACAGGCCTCACCCGTGAATCAAAGGAGCACAACCATGCAACAGCTCAAAGACGTAATGACCGAACGCGTCAAAATCCTGAACCCCGAGACGACCATCAAAGACGCCGCAAGCCAAATGCGCGACGGCGACTTTGGCCTCATGCCTGTAGGAGAAAACGATCGCTTGATCGGAACGCTGTCGGACCGCGACATCGTGCTGCGCGCAGTCGCAGAAGGCCGCGACTCTGGCGCTAGAGTACGAGACGTCATGTCCGAAAAAGTACTGTGGGCGTACGACAACGACTCGGTAGAAAAAGCCTGCCAGATCATGAGCAACAATCAGATCCGCCGCTTACCCATCATAAACACCGACAAGCGCTTGGTAGGCATCGTAGCGCTGGGCGACCTGGCAGTCGGCGCAAGCAGCCCCAAACCCGCCGGCCAAGCCCTATCCGGCATCTCTCAACGAGGATAAAACAACCCCGCGCGTCAACGCCGCAGCCGGCATGATGCGCTTGCCACAAGTCGCATGATGCGTTCATAACCGCCGCGAGCCGGGGTTCGTCGTGTAAAGGGCGCGCTGGCCCGTAGAGCCTGCCGAACCTGTCTTGTCAGGCGGGGGGAAGTCGGCTGGGCATGTTTGAGCGTAGCGTAGCGGAGCGAGTTTGCCCAGCCGCCCCGCCTGGCGAGGCAGGTGATGGGCAGT
>NZ_CBCSJH010000035.1:30927-44441 GCF_965139195.1 Bordetella tumbae
CGGCCAGACCAGGCGATAGGGCCAGCGCGCCCTTTACACGACGAGCCCCGGCGGCTAAAGAACCCCTCAGCCACAACGAACTCATCAGCCCCCCCAAACGGCCGAGGTCACGCGCCCCGAATCTTCCGCACCAACGACGTCGTAGACCGCTCAAACTCAAACGGAATCGCCAACGCCCTTCCACCCCAAGTCTTCACCAGAGCCGTCTCAGGCAGCGTCTCCATATCGTAATCGCCCCCTTTGACGATCAGATCCGGCCGCAATTCGCCAATGATCTCCACAGGCGTATCCTCGTGAAAAGTCGTGACGACGCTCACGCATTCCAACGCGGCCAACAGCGCAGCCCGATCCTCTTGGCGATTGAGCGGACGGTCATCGCCCTTGCCCAAGCGCCGCACCGAATCATCGGTATTGATCGCCACCACCAGCGTCGCCCCTAATTGAGCGGCCTGATCCAGATAGGTAGCATGGCCTCGATGCAGAATATCGAAGACGCCATTGGTAAAGACCAACGGCCGGGGCAATTTGCCCAACGCAATCGCCGCAGCGCAGGCGTCGCGGGACAGGATTTTGGATTCAAAACGGGCGGCAGACATACCTGAATTGTACGCCGCCGCCCAGGATGAGTGTCACGCGCCGACAGGCACAATCAATCCGGACTTCTCGTTATTTACAGAAACCAAGCTCGATACCTCCTTGCGATAACGGCTCAGGTCCTTCACCGTATCGAAAGTCCGTCCCATCAGCTTGGACAGGATGTGCAAAATGCGGGTCGCGACCTTCTGTTCCCAGACGTCGTCGAAACGAATCTGCGTATCCAGCCAGTTTTCCAGCCAACCCGGCTCGGGCAGGCGAGATTGCACGGTGTCGTTCGGGAACAGGTTCTTGTTCACGTGCAAATTGGTCGGGTGCATCGCCTGCGCGGTGCGGCTGGCCGAGGCCATGAGCACGCCGATCTTGGAAAACGACAAGCGTGCCTGGGCACTGGTCTGCTCGCCACGGTCATGCAGCGCGCGGCGCATGTACTGCAAATACGCACCCGCATGCCGGGCCTCGTCACGCGAAATCGTGCGGTAGATTTCGCGAATCACCGGCTCCGTATGCCAGTCTGCAGCGCGACGATACCAGTGATTCAACCGGATCTCACCGCAGAAATGCAGCATCAGCGTGTCGAGCTCGGGCGCCGGATCAAATTCGAAACGGATCTTGTGCAGTTCCTCCTCGGTGGGAACCAGCTCGGGGCAAAAACGCCGCAAGTATTCCATCAACACCAAGGAATGCTTCTGTTCTTCGAAAAACCACACCGACATGAACGCACAAAAATCGCTATCACCGCGATTATCGCGCAAGAACATTTCCGTCGCCGGCAGCGCTGCCCATTCGGTGATGGCGTTCATCTTGATGGTGTACGCCTGTTCATCCGAGAGCTTGCTACGATCAAATTCGTGCCAAGGAATATCGCTCGCCATGTTCCAGCGCACGGCTTCCATGGTCTTGAAGAGTTCAGGATAAAGCATGGTGTGGCCCTTAATTTTCCCGCGTGGGGCGCTATCATTTTCGGAATGCCGTGTCATCACGGCCCGGACGCTATGCGCATGTCACGCAAGCGTGTTTATCGCTGTTGCGTGCGAATCTGTCATGACAGAATTACGACAAAATCATGACAGACGCACAGTCAGCGTATCAGCGAGTCAGTGCCCACAAGGCCACCCCCACTGCGACCGCCAATACCGCCGTCAAGGCGATCAATAGGCGGTTTCCCTGTTCTTGCGCGTGGCGCAAACGGGTCATTTCACTAAGCAACTGCGGTGCCGTGTCAGGACGGCTGAGCTGCTCGTACATCAAGCGCGGCAAGGCCGGCAATGTCTGCGACCATTGCGCGGCTTCTTTGGTCAACGACTGTCGAAAGCCATCAAACCCCATACGACGCCGCATCCAGTTTTCCAGATAAGGCTTGGCTGTCTTCCAGAGATCCAGATTCGGATCGAGTTGCCGGCCGAGCCCTTCGACGTTGAGCAATGTTTTTTGCAGCAGTACCAACTGCGGTTGAATCTCGACGTTGAAACGCCGTGACGTCTGGAACAGGCGCAGCAACACCTGCCCTAACGAAATTTCGGACAATGGCCGATCGAAATAGGGCTCGCATACGGCGCGTACAGCCCCCTCGAGTTCCTCTTCGCGAGTATCGGCCGGCACCCAGCCAGACTCGATATGCAACTGCGCCACGCGGCGGTAGTCCCGATGAAAGAAAGCCAGGAAATTCTGCGCAAGATAATTCTTGTCGAACTCCGACAGCGAGCCGACGATGCCAAAATCCAGCGCGATATAACGCCCAAGCGTCTCGGGCCGATCAGAAACGTAAATGTTGCCCGGATGCATGTCCGCATGGAAAAACCCATCGGAAAACACTTGAGTAAAGAAGATATCGACGCCACTGCGCGCCAGTGTCGGAATATCAATGCCCGCAGCGCGCAAGCGATCGATCTGCCCCACGGGAATGCCGTACATCCGTTGCATGGTGAACACCGTGGCTGCGGTGTATTCCCAGATCACTTCGGGCACGATCAGCAAATCGCCTCGCCCCGATGCAGCGTCAAAATTGCGGCGCAGTTGACTGCAGTTCGAGGCCTCGCGCACCAGGTCCAGCTCGTCATGCAAGTAATTGTCGAACTCTGCGACGACCTCGCGGGGTTTCAGGCGCCGCCCATCCGCACCGGTGCGCTCGACGATGCGCGCCACGATATGCAGCAACGACAAATCCCGCTCGATCGCTTGGCGCATGCCTGGACGCAAGACCTTTACCGCGACCTCACGGCCGTCGTGGAGCACCGCAAAATGCACCTGGGCAATAGATGCCGAGGCCACAGGATCCACCTCGAACTGAGCAAACAATTTGGACGGAGGTGCCCCCAGTGCGGCCTCGATACATGCTGCAGCCTCGGCCGAGGGAAACGGCGCCACACGATCCTGCAATAGCGCCAGTTCGTCGGCAATATCCGCCGGAATCAGATCGCGCCGGGTGGAAAGCACCTGGCCAAATTTCACGAAAATGGGACCGAGCGACTCCAGTGCACGCCTGAGCCGCAGCCCTCGAGGTGCTTTCGGCCGCCGTCCCAGACGCAGCAACCATCGCAGCCCCTTTGCCAAGGGATGATTGAGGCTGGACAAGGCCAGATCGTCCAGACCGTAACGGTAGGCGACACACAGAATGCGAAGGACTCGGAAAAAGCTGAGCATGAATCAAGCGCCTCGCTTCGCAGCCAGGCGAGCCAGGCGCGCATCCAATGACGCTGCCGCCGTGGCAGCGTCCTCACGTCGCTGATTCAAGTCGGCGAGATCCAGCCTCCACTGCTCCAGCAGCGAGGTCCCGACAAGAACGCCGCGCTCTTCGGCTAAATATTCCGATACATTGCGGCTCAGACTGGACACCGCGGCCTTGGCACCCTCGCCCGCCGCACGGGCGCCAGCCATTAGACGCGTGGCGGGAATATCACCGACCAGCCGCGACAAATCGTCCTCGGGGTCCCAACGCAGGTTTTCCGCCAGATCAGCCACCACGCGAGCCAGCGCGGCATCGCCCTCGATATGCGTTGCCTCGGCAACATCGGGCCGATCCTGCCCGGGCAGCATTCCCAGAGGATTGAGCTTGCCTGGATTGACGGTCAGGGTGACGTCGGGTACCACCGCGGTATCAGCCAGATCGGCATAGCCTTCGCTATTGATCGCCAAGCCAGTCACAAAGCCGCCCAGCGCAAAACGCACGGTTTTGCCCGCGTGGCGCGACAGACGCTCGCGCGCCCAGTCTTCACGCGACAACAAGCCGTTGAGCGCGCGAACGGCTAACCGCGACGGAGTGGGCAAAAAGGAAAAAGGCAACATCGATGCAAAGCGAGCCTGCACTGGCAGACCCCGCCAAAAAAAACGGAGATACCCGGAGTTTACCGGGTCAGGGCATGCCGTCCCTGAAAACGGGCTGCAACCCGTGGAAATCGACCTTGCTTGAAGGTGCTCGGCGTTAAAAAGCCCACGCTGCGCCTTCAGCTTGCCGCCCCCAAGAGTTTTTTTACCTTGAGGCGGCTCGGTAGCAAAAAAGAGGGCACCGCACGAACGGTGCCCTCTGCAGTGGCTAAGGACCAGACCGAATCAACAGAAATGTTCCGGCCCCGATCCAGATCAGCTGGCGTATTCCACAGGAATCTGCTGAATACCGGCCAACAGCCACCCGCCTTGTTGAGGCTTGAACAGGTTCCAGACCTCTTCGAAACGGAACGCCTCGGTACCCGGGGCATCGCGCAGCATGCCGGAGAAGCGCACGCTGGCCAAATGACCGTCAGACACCGTCTCGATGCCCAACAGCTCGGCATTCAGCAAGACGACTTCGGTCTGGCTGGGCGCCGCACCGCGCTCGGTCAACTGTTGTTTGAGCTCGGCGATCAGATCGTCGGTCAAGTACTCGCGCAGGCGATCGGTATTACCGCTATCCCAAATGGCCTGGATTTCCACGAACTGCTTCTTGGCGTTTGCCAGGAAAGCCGTGCTGTCGAAATCGCCGGGAACGTACCAATTGTCGCTGTCGCCGGCCGCCGGTAACTCGGCGGCGGCAGGTGCCGCTGCTGCAGCGGCGGCGGGAGCAGCGGCCGACGGCGCGAGCGATTCGCGCCACAGAGGCTGCTGGCCTTGGCGGTCATCACCCTGACGTGCCGCGTTGTTGGCGCCATAAGCACCCTGCATCGCCGGACGACGCCCACCCGCACCGCGCAGACGGCGCACGATGAAGATCACGGCGAACACGACCAGTGCGATCAGCAACATGCTGGACATGAATTCGGCAAATGCACCGGACAGGCCCAGATGCGACAGCAAGGCCGCGATACCCAGACCGGCGGCAATACCGGCGATCGGACCTAACCAGCGCGACATACCGCTTTTCGCGGCGGTGCCTGCGGCTGCCGCGCCCGTCGCAGCGGCAGCCGGTGCCGCCGTACGGTTGGTGGTGGTTGCGCTCGCCGGCGGCGTCGTGGCCTGGCGCTGCTGAGTAATATTGGTGGACTGACGGCCTACGCTGCTGCCCCCGCCCATGCGACGGGCTTCGGCGTCGAATGACGTCGCCAACATCGCCGTGCCGGCAACAGCAATCAATGCTGCGGCGAAAAACCGGGAAATTCCGGATCGGGACATATTGTGTGACTCCTGACACGTGACCGGGGCCTGAATGACCCCTGCCCGCCAGCCCCCCGCTAGGTGGCTGGCTTTTTGTTGAACGCTTTCTGACAGAAAGCTGAATACCTCAAGAATAACGGACAAGCCGGCGAACGACAAGTTCCCGCTCGATCGCGTATTCCCTTTGAATAATCCATCCCGGCGAAACCGCATGGCGAAGCGGCTGCCGGAGGTGTAACGCCCTCAGGCCCGCGCCTCTGGAGGCAACCGCCGCACATCGCCCCTGAGGGCCTGTATCTGCCGGCGCTCAGGCCAGGCGCACCCCTTCGTGCAGAGCCGTCACGCCCGCCGTCAGGTTGAAATACTGCACGCGTTCCAGACCTGCCGTACGCATCATATCGGCCAGGGTGTCCTGGTCGGGATGCATGCGGATGGATTCCGCCAAATAGCGGTAGCTGGCCTCATCCCCCGCGACTTTCTTGCCCAGCCAGGGCAGCACGTTGAACGAATACCAGTCATACACCGGCGCCAGAGGACGCGCCACGCGCGAGAATTCCAGCACCAGCAGCTTTCCGCCGGGTTTGAGCACGCGCGTCATTTCTGCCAACGCGCGGTCTTTATGAGTCATATTACGCAGACCGAACGCCACGCTGACCCGGTCGAAATACCCGGATGGAAAGGGTAATTTCTCAGCGTCACAGACTGCAGTGGGCAACAATAGCCCGGCATCGGTCATGCGATCCCGCCCCACGCGCAGCATGGAATCGTTAATATCAGTCAGCCAAACCTCGCCCGTCGGGCCCGCACGGCGCGCAAAGGCCTTGGCCAGATCGCCCGTCCCGCCGGCGATATCCAGCACTTTCATGCCAGGACGGATGGCAGCGCGGCCGATGGTAAAGGCCTTCCAGATGCGATGCAGGCCGCCTGACATCAAATCGTTCATGACGTCATAGCGCGACGCTACCGAATGGAAGACCTCGGCGACCTTGCGCGCCTTTTGGTCTTCGGGGACGGATTGAAAACCGAAATGCGTGCTGGCCGAATCAGAAGAAGAATCAGGGTTTTGTTGCATAGTAAGAGCCCGGTATATGACGCAATGGTAGCCGATCGAGGCCCAAGTCAGCAGAAAGCAGGCAGCAAAACACCAATTCGTCACATACCTGAAATATTCCGGCCATACTATCGCAATGTTCGCGCCTGCCGGCGCTCATCGTCTGCCTCTATTGCCAATGTCCAGCACCATTCTTGTCGTCGAAGACGAACCCGCCATCCAAGAACTCATTGCCGTCAATCTCTCGTTTGCCGGCCATAAAGTCTTGCGCGCTTTCGACGCTGAACAGGCCCAGACCCTGATCCGCGCCGAGCTACCCGATCTGATATTGCTGGATTGGATGCTGCCCGGCACCTCCGGCCTGGCGCTGGCTCGCAAGCTGCGCGACAGCGAACGCACCCGCGCCGTCCCTGTCATCATGCTGACGGCCAAAGGGTCCGAGCAGGACAAGGTCGATGGCCTGGAAGCCGGTGCCGATGATTACATCACCAAGCCATTCTCGCCCAAAGAGCTGATGGCGCGCATCAAGGCGGTCCTGCGCCGCCGCGCGCCACAGTTGACGGACGACATCATCGACGTCAGCGGCCTGAAACTCGATCCCGTGACTCACCGCCTGTCAGGCAACGAACAATCGCTGTCGATCGGGCCGACCGAGTTCCGTCTGCTGCATTTCTTCATGACGCACCCGGAACGCGTGTTCTCCCGCTCGCAACTGCTGGATCAAGTGTGGGGCGATCACGTGTTCGTCGAAGAGCGCACGGTGGACGTGCACATCCGCCGCCTGCGCAAAGCGCTGGAACCGTCGGGCCATGACTCGCACGTCGAAACGGTCCGTGGCAGCGGATATCGCTTTACGGCACAGGTCCCGGCACGGTAAAAAACAGCCACGATGATCTGGCTGCGCACTTTTTTCCTGGTCGCTCTCTGGGCGATCATTTCGCTGTTCCTGCAATGGCTGATCGGCAACCCGGCGGGTTGGCTGGTATTTTGCGCAGCGCTGTTATTCATGCTGTTCTGGCGCAGCTGGCGCCTGCGTTCGGTATCGCACTGGGCGCACCACCCAGAAACCTCCCCCCCCGCCTCGGTCGGGCCCTGGGACGACATTCTGGCGCCGCTGTATCGCTATACCCGTGCTCGTGCACGAGATTTGGCCGAGGCCCGTGCGGCCATGCAAAGCATGCTGTCTGCCGCCCAGGCCTTGCCCGACGGCGTTGTGACGCTGAACGAAGATTTTCAAATTGAATGGTGCAATCGCGTCGCGCGTCACCATTTGACGCTGAACCTGCCGGCCGACCGCGGCCAGAATCTGCTGAATCTGCTGCGCGCACCGGAGTTTGTCGCCTATGCCCACCGCAGCGATTGGCCCGAGCCCATCCTGGTCCGCCTGGCTCATGGGGGGCAAGAGCGCGTCATGATGATGCACTTGGCCGCCTACGCCAGCAATCGCCGCCTGTTGATCACGCGCGACGTCACGCAAATCGAAAAGCTGGAAACGACACGGCGCGATTTCGTCGCCAACGTATCGCACGAACTGCGCACGCCGCTGACGGTATTGGCCGGGTTTCTGGAAACGTTGCGCGATATGCCTGCCGAGGCATTGGACGAAGAGCAGCGTGCCCAATACCTGTCCATGATGCACGAGCAGGCCTTGCGCATGCAGGCCATCGTAGAAGACCTGCTGACCCTGTCCACGCTCGAGTCGTCGCCCGGGTCCGACCCGCGAGCCGTAAACGTGCCCGCCCTCTTGCAGACCACCCGCCAGCAGATCGAAGCCCTCTCCGCCGGCCGGCATGTCTTTCACTGGGATATCGACGAGTCCCTGGACGTTCTGGGCGCAGAGACTGAACTGGCATCGGCCATGTCCAACCTGCTGACCAACGCCGTGCGTTATACGCCCGATGGCGGCACCATCACCGTGCGCTGGCAGGGCGCGTCCGATGGCGGAGCACGCTACAGCGTCCAAGACACGGGGATCGGCATCGCAGCGCTGCATATCCCGCGTCTCACCGAGCGTTTTTACCGGGTTGACCGAGGCCGTTCGCGCGCCGCAGGCGGCACGGGCCTGGGGTTGGCCATCACCAAACACATCGCCATCCGTCACGATGCAGAGCTGACCATTACCAGCGAACCGGGCAAAGGCAGCACGTTCGCGTTGTATTTCCCGGCGGAAAGGGTCGCGGCGGCCTGAACGGCACTATCGCCATACAGACCGAATGGACTCTCGGGTCCCGCGCGCCAAACTGCGTCACAATGATTGAAAAGAGTTTCATTTACTCTTTCCGTTCGGGCTTGCCCCTTTTTCACTGCCTTTCCCCCTGCCGCATCCATGACCAAGATTGTCCTGTTCGAGAACGTCCATCCCAGCGCCCGCGAAGTCTTCGCCGCAGCGGGCTACACCGACATCGTCACGCATGCAACGGCCCTGCCGCCGTCTGAGTTGCGCGAGGCCCTGCGCGGCGCGCACGTGGCGGGGATCCGTTCTCGCACGCAAATGGATGCGGAGGCCTTTGCCGCTGCTCCCGATCTGCGGCTGGTGGGATGCTTTTGCATCGGCACCAATCAGGTGGATCTGAATCACGCGATGCAACGTGGCATCCCGGTATTCAATGCGCCATTTTCGAACACGCGTTCGGTCGCTGAGCTGGTGCTCGGTGAAGCGATTCTGCTGTTGCGCCGTATCCCGGAGAAAAATGCCCGCGTGCATCAGGGACACTGGGATAAATCTGCCACGGGCGCATTCGAAACCCGGGGCAAAACGCTGGGCATCATCGGCTACGGCAATATCGGCTCGCAGATCAGCACACTGGCGGAAAGCCTCGGCATGCGGGTCGTATTCCATGACGTCGAGGGCAAATTGCCACTGGGCAATGCCCGGGCAGCGACCACGCTGGCGGAATTGTTGGAGCAAGCCGATGTAGTGACGTTGCACGTGCCGGGCGGCAAAAGCACAGAAAACCTGATCAATGCCGACACGCTGGCGCAGATGAAACGCGGAGCGATCTTGATCAACGCCTCACGCGGCACTGTGGTGGATATCGATGCGCTGCACGCGGCGCTGAAGTCCGGCCATTTAGCCGGCGCTGCGCTGGACGTCTTCCCCACCGAGCCCAAGGGCCCCAACGAGCCGCTGGCCAGCCCGCTGATTGGTCTGCCCAACGTGTTGTTGACGCCGCACATCGGCGGCAGCACACAAGAATCCCAAGAAAACATCGGCCGCGAGGTCGCGGAAAAACTGGTGAGATTCCTGCAGGCCGGCACGACCAAAGGTGCAGTCAATTTCCCGGAACTGCCGTATCAAGAACCGGCAGGCGAGGCGCGGATTTTGCACGTGCATCGCAACGCACCTGGGGCATTGGGTACATTGGACAATCTGCTGGCCGAACAGGGCCTGAACATTGTCAGCCAGAGCCTGCAGACACGCGGCCAGGTAGGCTACGTGATCACAGACGTCGACGGCGAGGTCAGCGACGCCGTACTGGCGACGTTGCGCAATCACCCCATTACCGTGCGCTGCGATCTGGTCTGAACGACCGTTACGGATAGGACATAGCGGCGTCCGAGTGGGCGCCNCTCGCCTCTCTGCTGTACTGTTGTTCGATCGGGAAACTCATCACCCGGATCGCGAGTGCGACACACCCTCAAACAGTCCCAATGAATCTGCCCCGATGATTCCCGACACACTCCCAATTAAATAATCGATTTTTTTGATACTCAGACCCAAAAAATATCGTTTTTCTATCAAAAAAACAGTGGCTAAACTATCTGCCATGCGATCGTTATCCATACGCTGAGTTTTTCGGTGGCTGGATCGCGACACAGGCCCACTTATTTTGATTTATTCTTATTGATTCGGAGTTTGTATGAGCCCCCCTGCCGTCCTGCCCCCTTTTCACCTCGCATTTCCTGTCCGCGACATTGCCGAGGCCCGCGCATTTTATGGCGACCTGCTAGGCTGTCCGGAGGGGCGCAGCGCGCCTGAGTGGGTGGACTTCAACTTCTATGGCCACCAGATCGTTGCCCATTTGTCGCCCGACGAATGCGGTCACAAATCGACCAGCGCCGTCGACGACCATGACGTACCGGTTCGCCACTTTGGCGCGGTCCTGCCCATGGAAGACTGGGAAACTCTGGCCAAAAAACTGACCGATGCCGGCACGAAATTCGTGATCGAGCCCTACGTCCGTTTCAAAGGCGAAGTCGGCGAACAGGCCACGATGTTCTTCCTGGATCCGTCGGGCAACGCTCTGGAATTCAAGTCGTTCAAGAACCTGGACTCTTTGTTCGCAAAATAATCCCGTCTGGAGGCGGTTGCCCTGGTGAACGAATCTTCTCTCACATCCAGTTCAACCGCCTGGCGCATTCTGCCGCAGGGCGATCGTTGCCTGATGATTTACTTCGGCGACCAGATCGACATGTCGATCGGTCGCCTTTGCCTGGCTGCAGCGAATCTGCTGCGACAGGCCGAGCTGCCCGGCGTGACGGACGTTGTTCCCTCATTCATTGCATTGGCAGTGCACTACCAGCCCAATGGCCGGCACGGGCCGCGTTACGCTGAGCTCGCCGCACAAATCGAACGGCTCCTGTCGCAGGGCATCACGCCCGATACGCAAACGGGAGGAGATGTCGAGATCCCGGTCTGTTATGGCGGGGAATATGGTCCCGATCTGGACGAGGTGGCGCGGCATGCCGGCATCTCGACCGACGAGGTCATCGCTTTGCACACGCAACCGGGCAATCTGGTGTTCATGCTGGGATTCGCCCCAGGTTTGCCGTACATCGGCGTACACGACGAACGCTTGAATATCCCTCGCCGTGCGTCACCGCGCACAGCGGTCCCTCCCGGCTCCGTCGCCGTCGCCAACCGCCAAAGCGTGCTGTATCCCAGCCGCTTGCCAGGCGGATGGAACATCATCGGTGCGACCCCGCTGTCATTATTCGATCCGGCGCGCACGCCCTCGACCCTGATGCAGCCCGGTGATCGAGTGCGCTTTGTGCCGATCGACGCCACAGAGTTTGACCGTCTGCGCGAGGCCACGCGATGAGTATCACCGTCCTCAAGCCCGGCGTGCTATCGACCTTCCAGGACCTTGGCCGCACAGGCAGCCAGCACGTGGGCGTCCCAGTCTGTGGCGCGATGGATCTGCGGGCCCATCGCCTGGCGAACTTGCTGGCGGGCAACGATGCAGATCACGCCTCGTTGGAAATCACCTTGGCGGGCCCGACGTTGCGATTCGAGGCGCCCGCCTGTTTTGCCATTACCGGCGCCAACTTGCAGCCTACGCTCAACGGCAATCCGATTACAGGCTATCGCCCCTTGATCGCGCGTGCGGGTGATGTGTTGGCGTTTGGCACTGCGCCTCCAGATACGGGCGTACGAGCCTATCTCGCTATTCATGGAGGCTATGCGCTAACGCCTGTCCTGGGCAGCACGAGCACTTATGTACGTGGCGGTTTTGGCGGCCATACAGGGCGCGCCTTGGCCAAAGGCGATGTCATCGGACTGCAGGCGTCACTGCCCACCGCGTCAGAGTCGCTATCCGAGCTGGCTCAGGCGCTATGGCAGATCCGCGTTTATGTGCCGTCGGCATTGTCTGGACGGACACGCGACTATCTGCGGCTACTCCCGGGAGTGCACTGGGACGAGTTCACTGCCGAGTCGCAACACGATCTGTTGCATGCCGAGTTCCGCATCAGTACCCAGTCCGATCGCATGGGCTATCGCCTGGAAGGCCCGCCGCTGGCCATGACCACGCCGCGCCAAATTCTGTCCGAGGCGACCGGCTACGGCACCGTTCAGGTTCCGTCCGGTGGCGAAGCCATTGTCCTCATGGCGGATCGCCAGAGTACCGGTGGCTATCCCAAGATCGCGCAGGTCATCTCGGTAGACTTGCCCGATCTCGCGCAACGCCGACCGGGGCAAAGCGTGCGCTTTGCATCGATCGATCTCGACGAAGCGCAACGGCTCGACGGCGAACGCGAAGAAGCCTTCACGCAGTTGCAAGAAGCGCTCGCATCGTTACGGGCGTTGCTGCGAGCCTGAGTCATACGGGTTAGGATTATGTTGATCCTCGGCTAGCCATCGAACACTGAATCCGACGCCCATCCTGCATCGTCACGGGCACTCACCATCATTCGTCCTATCAGGAACTTCATCATGACCGCCACCACCAATCTCGTCATCGATCTGAACTGCGACATGGGCGAAAGCTACGGCGCCTGGCACATGGGCAACGACGATGCGGTGCTGCAGTTTGTCAGCTCAGCGAACGTCGCCTGTGGATTTCATGGTGGCGATCCCTCCACCATGCGCAAGACCGTCGCCGCTGCGCTCAAACACAACGTTTCAATCGGCGCCCATCCGAGCCTGCCCGATCTGGTGGGTTTTGGCCGCCGCCCGATGCAGGTAACGCCGCAGGAAGCCTACGATATGGTGGTCTACCAGGTCGGCGCCCTGGCCGCCGTCGCTGCCACGCAAGGCACGCGTCTGCATCATGTCAAAGCTCACGGCGCGCTCTACAACATGGCCGTCAAAGACCGCCCTCTAGCCCAGGCGATTGCCCGCGCAGTGCACGATGTCGACGCAAGCCTTGTCCTGTATGGTTTGCCGGGCAGCTATCTCATCGAGGCCGCAAATGAACTCGGCTTGCGCGCGGCCAACGAGGTGTTTGCCGATCGCACCTACCAGGACGATGGATCCCTGACGCCTCGCACTCAGCCGGGTGCAATGATCGAAGACGTGGACACGGCCGTCGCTCAGGTGCTGCGCATGGTCCAGGATCGAGTTGTCCGCTCGGTCAATGGCCGTGATGTTCCCGTTCAAGCAGACACGCTTTGCATTCATGGCGATCAGCCTAATGCGGTCGTGTTTGCAGAGGGGCTTAGACAGGCGTTGCTGAAGGCAGGCGTTGAGATCCGGAAGGTTTGAACGCTGTTGCTAGACAAAATATCTCTCGAACTGCTGCATTGGCGTGAGGCCACGGGATGGCACATGCATGCAATAGATGCCTCATCAAAGAAGTGCACTACGCAACACCATCGCAAGCCGCGATCGCAGCCAAGCAGATCCTCCAACCAGGCACCACGCCACCCCTCCTGCATGCCCGGACCGATCGCTTGAGGTGGGCGCGCAGGGCGCGCGCCGAAAGCAGCACCGCAAGATCTTCTTCTTTGCCAACACGGCTGCAAAAAACGCCAAGCACACGAGTCGTGCCAGCGATGCAGAGAGCTCTAGTTGCTGCCAGTCGAGCCGAGGCAATCGGCCCGGCCGGGCGCCTCAAAGTCGAGTGGAGCGGATGCTGAAGGT
>NZ_CBCSJH010000035.1:44448-62160 GCF_965139195.1 Bordetella tumbae
TTTGTGAAGCCCGGCCGGGCCGATTGCCTCGGCTCGACGACCAACAGAACTCCTACCGCCTCCGAAGCACCACACCCTACACGAGCACCCGTTCAATCCCCCCCGAGTTAGCCCGCCTAACATACTCCTCCATCCACTGCTCACCCAAAATATTCCGCGCCATCTCAACAACGATGTAATCCGCATCCATAGCCGTATCGCCCTCATAGCGCGACAAGCCTTGCAGACACGACGGACAAGATGTCAGTACTTTGATATCCCCGGTATATCCATCCTGACGCAAGGTATTCTGGTTTTTAAGCAGTTCCTCTTGCTTGCGGAAACGCACCTGAGTAGACACATCAGGACGCGTCACAGCCAAGGTCCCCGACTCGCCACAGCAACGATCCGTCTTGATCGCCCCATCGCCCACGAGCGAACGCACGGTCTTCATCGGATCCTGCAGCTTCATCGGCGTGTGGCAAGGATCGTGGTACATGTAGCGAGTACCGGTAATGCCATCGAGCTTGATGCCCTTTTCCAGCAGATATTCGTGAATATCGATCAGACGGCAGCCCGGAAAGATCTTTTCGAATTCATAGCCTGCCAGCTGGTCATAACACGTCCCGCAGCTCACCACGACCGTCTTGATGTCCAGGTAGTTCAACGTATTCGCGACCCGATGGAACAGCACCCGGTTATCCGTGATGATCTGCTCGGCCTTGTCGTTCATACCGTTGCCACGCTGCGGATAGCCGCAGCATAGGTAGCCTGGCGGCAAGACAGTCTGCACGCCTGCGTGCCAGAGCATGGCTTGCGTGGCCAGACCTACCTGCGAAAACAAACGCTCCGACCCGCAACCCGGGAAATAGAACACCGCCTCGGTATCCGCCGACGTGGTCTTGGGATCACGAATGATGGGCACGTAATTGGCGTCTTCGATGTCGAGCAGCTTGCGTGCGCTTTGCTTGGGCAATCCGCCCGGCATTTTCTTGTTGACGAAATGCACGATCTGTTCACGCAGCGGCGGCTTGCCTACCGTAGCGGGCGGATGCGCGGTCTGCTTGCGCGCAAACGACGACAACACATCATTGGCCAGGCGCTGCGCCTTGTATCCTACGCCCACCATGGCCTTGCGCGTCGCATTAATCGTGGCCGGGTCTTTCGCATTCAAGAAGAACATAGCTGCCGCCGTGCCCGGATTAAAAGACTTGCGCCCCATCCGTCGCAGCAGCGCACGCATGTTCATCGACACGTCGCCAAAATCGATATCCACCGGACAGGGGTTGTAGCACTTGTGGCATACCGTGCAGTGATCGGCGACATCCTCGAACTCTTCCCAGTGTTTGAGGCTGACGCCGCGACGAGTCTGCTCCTCGTAGAGGAACGCTTCGACCAGCAGCGACGTGGCCAGGATCTTGTTGCGAGGCGAATACAGCAGATTGGCCCGCGGCACATGCGTGGCGCAGACGGGCTTGCATTTGCCGCAGCGCAGGCAGTCTTTGACCGATGCGGAAATCGCACCGATATCGCTCTGCTGCATGATCAGCGACTCATGCCCCATCAAACTGAAACTGGGCGTCCAGGCATGGCGCAAATCTGCACCTGGCATCAGTTTGCCGGCGTTGAAATGCCCGCGCGGGTCGACACGGCGCTTGTATTCCTGGAATGGCGCCAACTCGGCCTCGGTCAGGAACTCATACTTGGTCAGCCCAATGCCGTGCTCACCCGAAATCACGCCATCCAGGTCCCTCGCGATCTGCATGATGCGATCCACTGCCTGGTGGGCCTCGGTCAGCATCTCATAGTCGTCGGAGTTGACCGGGATGTTGGTGTGCACGTTGCCATCGCCCGCATGCATATGCAGCGCAACGAACACTCGACCCTTTAGCACGCGAGCGTGTATGGCCTTGAGTTCGTCCACAATGTGCGTACCCGTAGCACCCGAAAAAACGTTCTGCAGCGGCGCCAGGACCTCGGTTTTCCAGGACACGCGTATCGTGCGATCCTGCACCACATCAAAGAGGCGCGCATCGGGCTGCGCGGCGACACGATCGGACAGCGCACCCTGCAAGGGCGTCATGCCCACACTGGCCAGATCCGGCAACGCCTGGCGCAGCGGCAAGTCGAGATTATCCAGCAGCCATTGCCAACGTCCACGCACCTCGGCCAACACTTCCATTGCATGGCTGGTGCGCTCGGCCAACGTATGCGTACGCGTGAGCTCATCATCCTCGTCCTCGGCCTTGCCCACCGGCAAGGGCTCGGACAGATAAGCATCCAACGCATTCAGCAGCTTGAGCTTGTTGCGCGTCGACAGTTCGATGTTGATGCGCTCGATGTGATCCGTATATTCGCCCATGCGCGACAACGGAATCACCACGTCTTCGTTGATCTTGAACGCATTGGTATGACGGGCAATCGCCGCCGTACGTGAACGGTCGAGCCAGAATTTCTTGCGCGCCTCGGCACTGACGGCGACAAAGCCCTCGCCGTGGCGCGTATTGGCCAGACGCACGACCTCACTGGCAGCAACCGCCACCGCGTCCTCATCGTCACCGACGATGTCGCCAATCAACACCATTTTCGGCAGCGTGCCGCGTTTGCTCTTGGTCGCGTAGCCCACCGCGCGTAGATAGCGCTCGTCCAGGTGCTCCAGACCCGCCAGGATGGCGCCGCGTGCACGACCCTCGCCGTCCAAGTAATCCTTGACCTCGACGATCGACGGAATCGCATCCCGGGCCTGTCCGAAAAACTCCATACAGACCGTGCGCGTATGACGCGGCATGCGATGCAGCACCCACCGCGCCGACGTGATCAGGCCATCGCAACCCTCTTTTTGCACGCCCGGCAGACCCGCCAAGAATTTATCGGTAACGTCTTTGCCCAGGCCTTCTTTGCGGAACACCCGGCCCGCGATTTCGAGTAATTCTGTCTTGAGCAGCTTTTCGCCAGGCTGGCCGCTGCCGTCGAACCATTTCAGCTCGAACCGCGCCGTCTCGACATCGTGGATTTTGCCCAGGTTGTGATCCAGGCGCGTGACTTCCAGCCAATTGCCGTTGGGATCGACCATGCGCCACCAGGCCAGATTGTCCAGGGCAGTGCCCCAGAGCACGGCCTTTTTGCCGCCGGCGTTCATGGCGATGTTGCCGCCCACGCAGGAGGCCTCAGCCGAGGTGGGATCTACCGCGAACACGAATCCCGCCTGCTCCGCAGCCTCGGCCACGCGCTTGGTCACAACCCCTGCCCCGGCAAACACCACGGCCGCGGGCTCGGTCAGGCCGGGCAAGATACAGGACTCGACCGCACCCAGCGTGTCGAATTTCTCGGTATTGATGACCGCCGATTTCCAGGTCAATGGAATCGCCCCACCGGTATAACCGGTGCCACCGCCGCGAGGGATGATGGTCAGGCCCAGCTCAATACAGGCGCGCACCAGGGCAGCGATCTCGGACTCGTTGTCCGGGGTCAATACGACAAAGGGATATTCGACACGCCAGTCGGTCGCGTCGGTCACGTGAGACACCCGCGACAGGCCATCGAACTTGATATTGTCTTTGGCCGTGATGCGGCCCAGCACCTTCTGGGCTTGCTTGCGCAGGTGCTGGGTTTGGTCGAACTCGCTCTCGAACGCTGCGATGGCCGAGCGCGCGCGAGCCAACAGCTCGACGACTTTGCTATCGCGCTGCGGATCGTGGCCAGCCTCGGTGGGCGAGTCCGGCTCGCGACGCTTGTCGATTTCGCTCAGACGATGATGCAGCGCGTCGATCAACAGCTTGCGCCGCTTTGGATTGTCGAGCAGGTCGTCCTGCAAATAGGGATTGCGGCGTACCACCCAGATATCGCCCAACACCTCGTACAGCATCCGTGCGGACCGGCCTGTGCGGCGTTCGCCACGTAGATCGCAGAGCCATTGCCAGGCGTCTTCGCCTAACAGACGGCCAACGATCTCGCGATCGGAGAACGACGTATAGTTGTACGGAATTTCGCGCAAACGCGCAGTAGCTGCGGGCGGAATCGCCTCGGAGAGGATTTGGCTGGCGAGGGGGGCGTTCATGAAAAGACGGGGAGTAGGCCCTTAAAGAATCATTTTATGACATTGCGCAGAAATTGCCCTGCGGCGTGCTGACGCGTCCAGAAAAACCGCAGTTCCCAACCCCTGGGCGAAACGGCGTAATGCGAGAAAAACGCATATACCCCAACGAGTTAAGACAGGCTTGAATATGTAGCTGACCACCTGACAGCACTACACCGGCTGCGGGAAAAACCATAACAGGCCTGCGGTCATCACCGTGTAGCGAGCCAATTTCCCAATGGCCATGTACAGCACGCAGGGCCAGAATGCCAGACGCAGCCACCCGGCCACCGCACATAAGGGGTCGCCGACAGCGGGCAACCAGGATAACAGCAGGGCGGGCGGTCCCATACGATGCAACCATTGCTGGGCGTACTGATGCCAGCGGCTGCGCATATTCTTGTCCATGACCGGCTCGCCAGCCTCCGGCGACGTGTGGGGATGCTTCTCGCGCCAGCGTTCCAAGGCCCGGTGCGCGCCCAGCCCCATGGCGTAGCTGATCGCGCCGCCGACGGTGTTACCCACTGTCGCCACCAAGACCGCCGGCCAAAACATATCGGGGGCCAGCTTCACAAACCCGAAAACGGCCGGCTCCGATCCCAAAGGCAACAGCGTCGCCGAGATCAGGCTGATCAAAAAGATGGCGGGCAAACCGATTTTTGGCAGTGCCAAGACCGCTAATAACCAATGCACCGCACTCAGTAGACTTTGTTCCATGACGCCACGGAATCCTTCAACCGGTACCGGATGGGCGGCAGTGTAGCCCGGACGGCAAAGTCGCGCCGGACGCTGTGGTAATCTGGCCCACGCCTTATTTCTCTCACCCGGCCTTTACGCCATCATGTCTGACGATTATCTAAAACGCATCCTGACCTCCAAGGTCTACGACGTCGCTGTCGAATCCCCCCTCGAAACCGCCACTCAGTTGTCCCAGCGAATTTCGAACACGATTCTGCTCAAGCGTGAAGATACTCAGGCAGTGTTCAGCTTCAAGCTGCGCGGGGCGTACAACAAGATGGCCAACCTGAGCCCGGCGGCCCGCAATCGCGGCGTGATCGCGGCGTCCGCGGGCAATCATGCGCAGGGCGTCGCCCTGTCGGCCCGCCGGCTCGGATGCCGTGCAGTCATCGTCATGCCGACCACCAGCCCGCAGGTCAAGATCGACGCTGTGCGCAGCCTGGGGGGCGAAGTCGTCCTGGCGGGCGAAAGCTTTTCTGATGCTTACGCCCACGCGCTGACGCTGGAAAAGAAGGAAAAACTCACCTTCGTGCACCCCTTTGACGACCCGGATGTCATCGCCGGCCAAGGCACGGTGGGCATGGAGATCTTGCGCCAGCACCCCGGCCCCATCGATGCGATTTTTGTCGCGATCGGCGGTGGCGGGCTGGTGTCGGGCATCGCCGCCTATATCAAACAGTTGCGGCCCGAGATCAAAATCATTGGCGTCCAGACCGAGGATTCGGACGCCATGCTGCGCAGCGTGCGCGCCGGGCGGCGCGTGCAGCTCAATGACGTCGGCCTGTTTTCCGATGGCACGGCAGTCAAGATGGTGGGAGCAGAGACGTTCCGCCTGACGCGCAAATACGTAGACGATTTCGTGGTGGTCGATACCGACGCGATCTGCGCAGCCATCAAAGATGTGTTTACGGATACTCGCAGCGTGCTCGAGCCCGCTGGCGCCATGGCCGTCGCGGGTGCCAAACAGTACGCGGCCGAGCACAAGCTCAAGGGCAAAACCCTCGTCGCCGTCGCGTGCGGCGCCAATATGAACTTCGACCGCCTGCGCTTTGTCGCCGAGCGTGCCGAGGTCGGCGAAATGCGCGAGGCCGTCTTTGCCGTGACCATGCCCGAACAACGCGGCAGTTTCCGCAGGTTCTGTGAGCTGGTGGGTAACCGCAGCGTCACCGAGTTCAACTACCGCATATCCGACGCCCAGCGCGCCCATGTCTTTGTCGGCGTTCAAATCAATTCGCCTGCCGAGCCCGACAAAATCGCGGCAAACTTCCGCCGCCATGGTTTTGATACCCTGGACCTGACCCATGATGAAATGGCCAAGACGCACTTGCGCCACATGGTGGGCGGGCACTCTGCCCTGGCCAGCAACGAGCTGCTGTATCGCTTTGAATTCCCGGAACGTCCGGGCGCGCTGATGCGCTTTTTGAATGCGATGAATCCAGACTGGAACATCAGCCTGTTCCATTACCGCAATCAGGGCGCCGACTACGGCCGCATCCTGATAGGCATCCAGGTCCCGCCCTCGGACAAAAAACAGTTCAAGACCTTTGTATCGGAGCTCGGCTACCCCCATTGGAACGAAACGGACAATCCCGCCTATAGGCTGTTCCTGTAACCGCCCCGACATCGTTTTCGCGAGAACGGCCCAGGGCAATGCCCTGGGCCGTTTTGCTGTAGCGTTGGCATTACGCTGGCGCCTCGACTGGCCAGCGGCCGCCGNCACAATGCCACGCTCCAAAAAAGTGGGGGNCCCCGAAGAGGCCCCCTATCTAGGTACTACACACGCCCGGCGCAAACCTTCGCGGGGTCAGTTGTCACTCGATGGATAACGGAGAAGACCATACATTCGTCAACCCGCGCCGGGACGTGTGAGGTACTTAGAAGCGGTGACGCAAGCCGACTGCCACAGCGGTGCTGCGCTGGTCTTCTTGGAATGCCCAGTTGTCGCCGTACGAACCCATTGCGTACAGGTTGGTACGCTTGCTCAGATCATAGGTGTAACCGAGGCTGAACGTGTTGCTCGTGGCGTCGTCGCCAGCCAGACGGCTGTTGTTGACGTCAGCGCGCTGCCAGGAGGCCCAGATGTTGCTGGCGCCACCGATCGGAGCACTGATGCCCAGCAGGTAGGAGTTAACGCGCGAGCCGTCAGCGATTTTCCAGCTGCCGAGGCCCGTGCCGTCTACGTCGCTCAAGCCATCAATGCTCGTGCCGACGAACCAGCCGCCGAACGTTTGACCGAAAGCAGCCGAGACCTTGACCACTTCGAAGTCATAAGCAGCGCCGAGGATGTACGACTGGACCTTATCGGTGTCGTATTGACCCTTGACACGGCCGCTGTCCGGACGGAAGTTGTCATACGACAAAGCCACATCCAAGGGGCCGTTCTGGTAGCGAGCACCAACGGTCAACACACGGTTGTTTTCGTTGGTACGGAAACCGCCGCCGGTGTCAGCATTGTCGTCAGCGTTGAACGAATAGCCAACGCCGAACTTGAAGCCCGAGAACGACGGGGTTTGGTACAACACCATGTTGTCCAGACGAACGGTGTTAGCCGAGCTGAACGATGTACCCATGGTGGCTTGGTCGTAGCTGATGCCCGAGGGATCGATACCAGCGAAGTACTTGGAAGCCAAGTTGGTTTGACGGCCGAAGTCCAGTTGACCCCAGCTGTCGCTTTGCAGACCGACAGTGGCTTGACGGCCAAACAGACGGCCGCCTTGCGACGAATTACCGTTGTTGGGCGAGAAACCGCCTTCCAGAGTGAAGACCGCCTTCAGGCCATCGCCCAGGTCTTCCGAACCGCGCAGACCGAAACGCGAACCACTGTTCACGCCGTCCACAGCGCCGATACGGCTGGCTTTGTCGCCATTCGCGCCCTTGACTTGGTTGTAACCGATACCTGCGTCAATCAGGCCGTACAGCGTAACCGAGGTTTCGGCTTGAGCCACGCCTGCGAAGCCGGCGGCCAGCGCAACGGCCAGTAGCGTTTTTTTCATCATGATTTCCTAAAGCGATGTGACAGGAAAGGGCATGCGTGACCCGCTTTATGCCAGCGGCAACGTCGGACGACGCATGTACGTTTAGAAGTATCTTTCCTTGAGCAATAGGGATTAACCACAAATTTGGAGAGCTGTTTTCCATAAATGCGGGTAAACCATGACTTGCGACGCAACAATCGACGGAATCCCCAGGCAGGACGGGGATTTTGTGTCAGCTCCCCATCCTCAATTCATCACGGTGCCTGTGAGCATTTGCTAATAAGCAACGTTGCATTTGAACAACATTCGCCACAGGTGGCTCATTATGGACGGCGCCAGACTGCACGCCGCGGCTACCCAGCTCAGCCCCGCGTCGACTTGGCCGAGTGTGACACGAACTCGGCACACGCCCTATTACTAATGAGTGATGGTTAATGAAAGCCTGCCGTCTCATCCACGCCATCATCTTTCATCACCGCTATGCCGCATCCAGCGGGCACCTGCCCCCCTCACACTATTGAACACCGGACCCGTCCTAATTACAGGTCCACCAGGAACGTTTGTCCACCATCAGCGTCCTATCAAGGGCGCTTCGCCTGCATATCACGGCTTCCCCCGCGTTGCGACGAGCGTTATTCCAGCAAACGGAACAGTTTTTTCCATTTTTGCTGCATACATTATTGGTAGTGTTGGGATATTGTCTATATCCAGCACGCAACATACAGAATCACATGGATATCCAGCTAAACGACATCGCGTTGTTTGTCGAAGTCGCCAAGCGCAAAAATTTCAGCCATGCCGCCGAGGCGCTCAACATACCCGCATCGACGCTGTCGAGGCGCGTCAGCGATCTCGAGCACAATATCGGCATGAAGCTGCTCAATCGCAGCACCCGGCGCATCGATCTAACCGAAGCCGGCCTCATGTACTTTGAACGCTGCCGGCCCATTATCGAAGAGGTCCGCGTCGCTCATGATCAATTGCTGGACATGGCTGCGCAGCCCAAAGGACGTCTGCGGGTTTCGATGCCTTCGAGCCTGGCACAGCTATTCTTGCCCGCGGTGATCCAGGGCTTTCGTGCCCAGTACCCGGATATCGAGTGCGATTTTGATCTGAACATGCAGCCGATCGATCCGATCAGCAACCCCTTTGATCTCGTGCTGCGTTTTGGCCGGCAACCCGACTCCAATCTGGTCGCACGCCAGATCGTGCTGCTGGAGCACCGTTTGTATGCCTCGCCGCAGTATCTGGCTTTGCACGGCACGCCGCGCTCGCCCGCCGATCTGGGGCATCACGAATGCCTTCGTCCAGCAATGAGCGAAGCCTATTCTTATTGGGTGCTGCATTCGGGCGACAAGGTCGAACGTGTCGCCGTGTCCGGACGCCTCGCCGCCAATAACGTCAGCATGCTGTCGCGTCTGGCGGGTCAGGGGCTGGGGATTGCCCCGCTGCTATATTTCGACACCATCGGCCAGCCGATTCAAAACAAAGGGCTCGTGCCGGTATTGCCCGACTGGGCCTTGACCCCGATTCCGCTATTCGCCCTCTTGCCCTCGCGTACCATCCCCGCCAAAACGCGAGCATTCCTGGACTTTATCCAGCCGCGCCTGACCGATCCGGGCTCGTGGGCGATCCCGGACGCCGCTTGAGGCAGCGGCGTCACTCGGCGCTATCGTAACTACATACCGTAAACAAGGGCGTGCCCGTCGTGGCGATCTTCCCCGAGCCGCCCAGCTCCGGCAAATCGATAATCGCGGCAGCCTCGACGACGTTCGCGCCGAGACGCTGCAGTAACTTGACCGCGGCCAGCATCGTGCCGCCCGTAGCGATCAGGTCATCCACCAGCAGCACTCTCTGGCCGGTACGAACCGCATCCGTATGGATTTCCACCGACGAATTGCCGTATTCGAGCGAATATTCCTCGGCCACGGTGCGATACGGCAGCTTGCCGCTCTTGCGCACAGGCACAAAGCCCAGGTTCAGCTCATAGGCCAGCACACTGCCAATAATGAAGCCGCGCGCGTCGACGCCCGCAACCAAATCCAGGCGCTGCCGCATATAGCGATAGACAAACAGATCGATCAAGACACGGAAAGTGCGCGGGTCCTGTAACAACGGCGTAATGTCGCGGAACACCACGCCCGGGCGAGGCCAGTCCGGGATGCTTCGGATAGTGCGTCGAATGAGCTCGACGGTGTCAGTCTGCATGGGCCTACCCCGGGGGAAATTGAAGCAAGGCGAACTATAACCGCGCCGATGCGGTTAAGCCAGAACAGAAACGTTCAGACAACCATCACGCAAAATCAGACGTCGGTCAACCGCGCCCTGCGGCAGTGCGGCATGCGTCACCAGCACCACCGTACGTCCCGCGGTGGCGTGAGCCAGATCGTTAAAGAATGCCGCCTGGGCGGCTTCGTCCAGGCCCGCCGTCGGCTCGTCCAAGGCGAGGACAGGACAAGACGTCAACAACGCCCGAGCCAGACACAGCCGCCGCGCCTGCCCCACCGATAAACTCGCGCCCGTTTCCCCCACCCAGGTGTCCAAGCCGTCGGGCAGACTGCGCACGAAATTCCCCAGCCGAGCGGCATCCAAGGCTGCCCATAGCATGGGATCGTCTGCCTGCGAATCACCAATCAATAAATTGGTCCGCAGTGTGCCCAGAAAAACAGGCGCATCCTGGGCAAGCCAGGCGATGCGGCGATGCACGTCAGCCAACGAGGCGTTGCGCAGATCGATCCCTCCGAAACGAACACAACCGGATAAGGGGTCCTCCAGTCGCAGCAATAGTTGCAACAGCGTGGATTTACCCGAGCCGCTCGGCCCGGTAATCGCCACACGTTCACCAGGCTCGATGCGCAGACTGACGGCATTCAACACCAACGGTCCCAACGTGCCAACGGCCGCGGAATAGGCAAAGGACACCTGGTCAAACTCGATCGCGCCCCGCTGGGGCAATGGCATAGGCCGGCCTGGATCAGCTTGGTCCGGCGCTTGTTCGACCACCGCCTGAATACGCTGTGCCGCCGCTACCGCTCCACCCAGCCGCGCAGCCCCTCGCATCAACGGCCCAGCCACTTCAAAAATGCCAATCACCGCCAACAGCAATCCTGCCAATAACGGTCCGCTCAGACGCTGCCGGCTGAGCTCGTCCAGGCCAAACCACAAGATCGCCAATACACAAAGCCCTGCCAAAACCTGCAAGGCCCATGCTCCATTGGCGGCAATACGCACCTGCGCCTTGCGCGCGCGCGTCATATCCGCACACTGCGACATGAAGCCGGTCCGTACTTGATCGACAGCCGACAGCGCCACGACATCAGCGTGGCTTTCCACAGTCTCTAACGCCATTGCACGCAACGCCGCCTGACTTTCCTGGATCGCTAAACCTGGCAAGCGTGCAGCACGGGCCTGCCACACAGGCAGCGCCACACATGCCATCAACATCGCGCCGGCCAATACCCACCCGGCCGCCGGCACCCAGACGCCCACCACCACCGCCAACACAGCGGCAGCGATCGCAGAGGTGAGCATCGGTGTCAGCACATGCAAGAACACCGTATCCAGCGCGTCCACGTCTCCTGTCAGGCGAGTCACCAGATCGCCATCGCGATAGCGTCCCAGCTGACGCGGCGTCAAACGCACCAGCGCCTCGAACACGCGGCTGCGCAAATCCGTCAATAAACGCAGCGTGGCAGCATGCCCGACCAATCGCTCTGCGTAACGCGCCGCGATACGCACGAACGACAGCAAGCGCACCAACGCAGACGGGACAAAAAGATTAAAAACAGAGCCTGCGCCGGCCAAGGCCGCAGCGCTGAGAAACCAACCGGACACCCCGAGCAAACCGACACCGGCTGCAATGGTGAGCAACGCCAGAAACAGCGTTCCCAGCAGCGCTCCCAAACGACGGCGATATAAGGGCGGCAGCAAACGCAGCAATGCTGTCATGCCGGCTCCAATTTGCCGTTGACCAGCCGGATCGTGCGCGGCAAACGCTGCGCCACGGCGCAAGCATGCGTTGCCAGCAACAATGTTCGTCCGCGTGCAAATGCCAGGATCTCGTCCAGGACCTGAGACTGCGTTGCCTCATCGAGAGAGGCCGTGGGCTCGTCCAGCAAGATCAGCCCGGGATCTCGCAGAAACAAGCGCGCCAGCGCCACGCGCTGCGCCTGCCCGCCCGACAAGCCGCGGCCGCGAGGCCCCAGCATCGTATCCAACCCCTCACGCAACGGCTCGGCGAACGTCATGACGCAGGCGCGCCGGGCGGCCTCAAGAACTTGTTCGTCGGTTGCCTGCGGCCGCCCCAAACGGATGTTGTCTGCAATACTGGCCGCAAACAAAAAGGGCCGCTGACCGATCAAGGCCACACGCTCACGCAGTACGATTTCATCCCACTCGGCCAGCGGCACGTCATCCAGCATGATGTGCTCTGCACAGGGACGCAACCGAGCGAGGACCTCCAGCAAGGTCGTCTTGCCGCTGCCGCTCGGCCCCATCAGAGCGATATGCTCGCCCGCAGACAAGGCCATGGACGCATCGTCCAACACTGGCGAAGTACGCCCCAGTGCTTGAATACTCAAGCCGCGTACCGACACCGCAATACCCGCAGCACATGTGTCGGCCGAAGCACCCGCGACATGAGTGGCGGCCAATAGCGCCACTGCCCGGGCATCGGCGGAAACGGTCACGCCAGAGCCGCCACTCAGCGAACGCGTGGCGCCGTCCTCATCGGAGGCAACGGCAGCATGCACCTCGGCCGGCTCGACGGCGGCAACCTCCGAATCGCCGAACGGCGCCGACGTGTCTGGCAAGCCCTCGAACGATGCGGCAATCTGCGCAGCCGCGGCTCGCGCCGCCGCACGATCATGATAGTGCGCCGCAAATTGACGCAAGGGCGCATAAGTCTCCGGCGCCATCAACAAACAGAAGAAACCGACTTGCAGCGTCAGCGGCGTCGCCCGCACATCGAGAAACCCGAGGTACGACAAACCAAAATACACCGCCATCCCGGCGACGCCCAACGCCGCAAAAAACTCCAGCACCGCCGACGACAGAAAAGCAATGCGCAATACCGATAACGTGCGCTTGCGCACGGCCTCGCTGGCCATGGCGACCGACGAAGCCTCGGCTTGCGCACGACCGTAGAGTTTCAGGGTGGACAGGCCGCGCAGACGATCGGCGAAAAATCCGGATAGCCTGGCAAACGCACGCACATGCCGCCGGCTCGCTGCCTCGGCGCCCCATCCCACCAGAGCCATGAACAACGGAATCAATGGCGCCGTCACGAGCAACAACAACCCCGCAATCCAATCGAACGGCAACAGCACCACCGCAAATGCCAGCGGCAATATCGCCGCCGATACCGCTGCAGGCAGATACCGCGAGAAAAACCCATCCAGCGCCTCGACTTGATCGACGATAGCGCTAGCCAATTCCCCCGACACCCGTGTCCGCGACCACATGGGGCCGCGGCCCACCAGGCGATCGAACAAGGCCAGGCGAATGCGTTGCTTAATGCTTTCGGCTGCGTGGGCTCCCGCCCGTTCACTGGCCCAGGCCAGGCCCGCTCGGCCCAACATCAGGACAACGATCACCGCGATCTCACCCAGCAATGCACTGCGAGGCGCCTGGCTGACAATCGCCGCATCCAGTACCCGGGCCAACAGCCAAGCCTGCACCAAGAGCAACGCCCCACCCAACAGAGGCGCCCCCACGGCCACGATGAGCGGCAGCCGCGGCACACGCGCCTGCGCACTCAACCAACGCGAGTGCTCACGCGCGAGCTTGTCTGTCTCAGGCCCCGAACCGGATGCCGTCTCAACAGCATCAAACTGCGTGCTGGTCACGTGCGCTCAGATGCCTTGGCCAATCTGGCAGGATCGTGTTCCTCGCCTTCACGCAGTTCAAACCACATGGCGTTCAAAATGCCAAACGCACAGGCTAAGCTCAAGCCCAGAATCCACGAGAAATACCACATACTTTTACGCTCCAGACAATGGGATGGACTAATAAGAATTAGGCGTACCCGAGATCGATTCGGTCGTGACCTTGCCACGCATGACGCGATAGACCCACGCGGTGTAGATCGTGATGATGGGCAGAAAGAACGCCACGGCCAACAGCATGATCCACAAGGTCAGATGACTCGACGACGCATCCCATATCGTCAGCCCGAAACGCGGCGCGGTCGACGACGGCATCAAGAACGGGAACAGCGCGAGTCCCACCGTCAGAATGACGCCGGCTACCGCTAATGCCGACACAATAAAGGTCAGCCAATTCACCCGCACGCTCAACAGCAGCGCTACGATCAATGCGCCCCCCACACCCAATGCCGGTGCGATCCAGGCGAGGGGCCATTTTTCAAAGTTGGCCATCCACGCGCCGGCCTGAACCGACACCTCTTTGAGCGCAGGATCCGATGCTGCCAGCGTATTCGTCGCACTGACGACGACATGTCCGTCCAGGCCACTCGCGACCCAGAAGCCGCCCGCCGCAAACAACGCCGCGGTCAGCACCGCTGCAATACGGCCTGCCTGGCGCGCACGCGCTGCCACGGCACCCTCAGTACGCCACGCCAACACAACAGCACCGTGCATGATCAACATGACCACGCTCAACACCCCAGCCAACAATGCAAACGGACTGAACAGCTGATAAAAATGCCCGTGATATTCCGGTCGCAGCGTATTGCTGTCAAAACCAAACGGGACACCCACAATCAGGTTACCCATGGCCACCCCAAACACCAGAGCGGCCACGACTCCCGACGCACAAAGCACGAGGTCCCAGGTATTGCGCCAGCGCGTGCCTTCCATCTTGCTGCGATACTTAAAACCTACCGGCCGCACAATCAATGCGATCAGCACCAGCATCATCGCCAGATAAAAGCCCGAAAACGACGCTGCGTACAACAGCGGCCACGCCGCGAATACGCCAGCACCCGCGGTAATCAACCAGACTTGGTTGCCCTCCCAGACAGGCCCCACCACATTGATCACCACGCGGCGTTCGGCATCAGTGCGAGCCACCACCGGCAACAACGCCGCAATACCCAGGTCAAAGCCGTCCATCACGGCAAAAGCAATCAGCAAGAGGCCCAACAGCCCCCACCACACCACGCGCAATGTCGCGTAGTCGAAAGGAATCAGCGTTTCCATGTGCGATCTCCGTGCTTAGTAGGCATCAACGGCAGCCGCCACGGGGTCGGCCTTGGTGGGGTGCGAGGCGGGCACCTCGGTCTTAGGTCCTGCTTTAATCGCGTGCAACATGACTTTCACGCCCACGATCAACAGCACGGTGTACAGCACCAGGAATATGCCCAAGCTGATCGCCAGATCGGTAAACGTCAGCCCGGAGGCGGCATAGTAGGTGGGCAGGACACCTTCGATCACCCAGGGTTGACGGCCATACTCGGCGACAAACCAGCCGGCTTCGATCGCCACCCACGGCAGCGGCAAGCTCCACAGTGCGATTTTCAGCAATGCCGGGCGGCTATCCAGACGTCCGCGTGATGCCAACCAGAATGCAACCGCAAAAAAGGCGATCAGATACATCCCCACCGCAACCATGATGCGGAAAGCCCAGAACAGCGGCGCCACATTCGGAATGGTGTCCAGCGCTGCCTGTTTGATATCGGCGTCGGTGACCTTGCTCAGGTCAGACTGATAACGCTTGACCAACAAGGCGTATCCCAAATCAGGCCATCCTTTGTCCAACACCATACGTGCTTCGGAATCGCCGGGATTTTTCCGGATACGCTCCATCGCCTCGTATGCCACGATGCCCTCACGAATGCGGAATTCGGCCCGGCGAACCAGATCGTCAATACCAAGCAACGGCGTGGTCAGCGAACGAGTACCGATGATGCCCATCACATAGGGAATCTCGATAGCGAAATCGTTTTTGCGCTCGGCCTGATTGGGGATCGCAAACAGATTGAAACTGGCCGGCGCCGGCTCGGTATGCCACATCGCCTCTATCGCTGCGATCTTCATTTTCTGATGCTCGGTGGTCAGATAACCGCTTTCGTCTCCCAGCACCACCACGGACAACGATGCGGCCAGACCAAAGCTGGCAGCCACGGCCATGGAACGCTTGGCCAGATCCACGTGACGGCGGCGCAACAGATACCAGGCGCTGATCGACATGACGAACATCGCCCCTGCGACATACCCTGCGCTCACGGTATGAACGAATTTGGCTTGAGCGACCGGATTGAAAATGACCGCGGCAAAATCGGTCATTTCCATCCGCATGGTGTCGGGGTTGAACACCGCGCCGACCGGGTTCTGCATCCACCCATTGGCAATCAGAATCCACAGTGCCGAGAAATTAGTACCAAACGCCACCAGCCAGGTCACGACCAAATGGCCGACCTTGGACAGACGATTCCAGCCAAAGAAAAACAGACCGACAAACGTGGCCTCGAGGAAGAAAGCCATCAGGCCTTCAAGTGCTAACGGCGCTCCGAACACATCGCCTACGTAATGGCTGTAATAGGACCAGTTCATGCCGAACTGGAACTCCATCACGACGCCCGTCGCCACACCCAAAGCAAAGTTGATGCCGAACAACGTGCCCCAGAACATCGTCATGCGGCGCCAGATATCCCGGCCCGTCATGACGTACACGCTTTCCATGATGGCCAGGATGAACGACAGCCCTAGCGTCAGCGGCACAAAGATGAAGTGGTACATCGCAGTCGCGGCGAATTGAAACCGCGACAGGTTCACAACGTCTAGATCAACCATGGATTGCTCTCCCCGGACAGACGACGAACCGCGACGGCATGCGCAGACCACAGCCGACGCAATGAATGTTGCATACGATACTCTCAACGGCGCGCATGAACCCAGCGGGTGTGCCGCGGGAATCAAGGAAATCGGAGGCAACCCCACGCTTTCTTGATAAGAACCTACAAAGCAGCTTCATAACTTTCTCTATTTACGCCACGACGTCAATCCCGGCCCCGCAGCTTGCCGGCAAAATCCAATGCTTTCTGTACCTTTTTCCCTAACTGCATCAGACGTTGCAGCGTTTCGGGAGGCAGGCCATGCACCTCGTCGAACCACCCCGTCGTCAGCTCGATGAGTTCGAGCATTTCCTGCATGCGTTGCTGGGCATAGACCTCTGACTCGCCTTTCGGCGGTTCAAGCAAGGTATCGCGCAGCAAGGTCAACGTCGGATCGATTTCGCGCTTGCGCTTTTCTTCCATCAGGATGCGAAAGATCTCCCAGACGTCTTTAGGAGTTTCAAAATAGTCGCGCCGGTCACCGACTCGATGGACCAGCTTCACGAGCCGCCAGGACTGCAGCTCCTTGAGCCCCATGCTGACATTCGAGCGCGAAAAACTCAGCGCCTCGGCGATGTCGTCTGCATGTAAGGGCTGCGGAGACAGGAACAGCAGGGCGTACATCTGGCCGACGGTGCGATTTACGCCCCAGCGGCTGCCCATTTCTCCGAAATGCAGCACGAATCGTTCTGTTTGAGGGCTAAGCGGCATAATTTTGTTACTTTAACTTCAGAAATTTCTGAAATTATCGAACAAATAGAATATGAAGACAACTGGCCCCTGCGCGACCATGCGCACACGTCGACCCGTTGCCGTCAAGAAACATGAAAATACAATCGTGGCATCATACGGCCGCAACATGCATCAGTCGTGACGATTCCGCCCGTAAATCGTCATGCCATGACAAAAATCAATCTTGCGGCATTTTTGTTGCCGGGCCGCCCCAAGGCAAAAGCGCCCCCCCCTTTTGGGCAATGCCAGTCAGTTAAGCCCTGAGTGGCATTTTTTATGGCTGCTGGTGTTTGTGGGCGTTTGCTGGTCGTGATTGTCTCTCTGAAGGCGTCCCTGTCGCGTGCCTGGGCGTGGCGCCGGGCCTATCGCACGGACTCGGCCCATGACCAGGGGCCTCGGTCCGCTGCGCGGACTAAATC
>NZ_CBCSJH010000036.1:0-58004 GCF_965139195.1 Bordetella tumbae
CTCATGGGCCGAGTCGCGGCGATAGGCCCGGCGGGGCTTTTACACGCCGACCTCCTGCGCCAAAAGAACTCCAACCGACGCATGCCACAGACTACAACCATGACGTCCAAAAAAGCCCCCACGCCGCGCCTTCGGTTTGCTGCCCTCCGAGGGGGCGTTTTTGCATGGCCGCTATGAAAAAAGATTACAAAGAGCTAAACACGCTGAAACAACTGATTATCCCGCTCGATTCAATACCAGCATGATGATCAATATCGGGCCGGAATTGAAAATGCCATGCAAGAGAATGGCCGCGCCTATGCCCCGCCGCACGCGCATCCATCCCACCACCAAACCAGCCGACCATTGAGGCAAGACCAGCAAGGGCAACATCCAATAGGGAACATCGGCCAGGCGGAAATTGTTCAGATGCACCGCGGCGAATATCAGTGCGGATAGATGATAGACCCAGCCGAACCGCCAACGATAATAACGACGCCAGTCCATCTGCCAGCCTGACCGTTTGATACAGCCACGTCGCAGCGGCAGGCTGGCCAGCAATATGACCGCCACGGCCCATGCGATCGTCCATCCCTGCACGCCCCACAACAAAGGCGGCAGCATGGCAGGACATACCCATAGGGCCTGCCGGGGCCGGCGCAAGCCGTAGCGGAACAACATTTCCTCGATCAACGGCGCCCACAAGATGGCTGTCAGCCAGGGAATCGCGGCAGGGTCCATACGATGGGCTGCGCCACCGGAGTTCGCCGCCAGAACGGCGAGAGGCCCTAGTGCGATGAAATTCACCAGCCACAAAATCCCAGCCCAGGCGAGCAGACGGCCTAACGGGATTCCCGGCCACCAATCGCTGGCCAATCCACTGCTGGCGCGGCGGCCCGGCAATCGGCGCAAGTCCGGCTGGCGAAAAAAGTGCCAGAAATCAGCGAGCTCTTGCCGGAATCGCAGCTTGCCTTGCGGGGTGGCCAAGGTCGTGTTCATCTCGCTCAGGCCGAATTACCGCTATGCAGTTCGCGCGTAGCGCGCTCAATATCGCCATCCAGCATGGCCGGCACCACCACGCGGCAACGGCGAATCACCTCGTCGATAGCGGTCTGTTCGTCTCGGCGCGGCGGATGCAAAACAAAATCGGCGACTTGTTGCGCCAGGCCCAACGAACGAGGATGGCCGATACCGATACGCAGGCGCCAGAAATTCGGACTGCCCAGGGCGGCCTGGATGTCTTTCAGGCCATTGTGGCCTGCATGGCCGCCGCCTTGCTTCAGTTTCACCTGACCCGGCAGCAGATCCAGTTCGTCATGCAACACTAATACCTGTTCAGGCGTGAGTTTGTAAAACCTCGCCAATGCGCCCACCGACTGGCCCGAGCGGTTCATGTAGGTGATGGGCTTGGCCAACAACACGTTTTCGCCTGCGCGACGCGCTTTGGCGACCAAGCCAAAGAAGCTCTTTTCCAGGTTGAAGCTGGCATGCAAATCGTCGGCCAAATGGTCGGCCAGCCAGAACCCGGCGTTATGGCGGGTGGTTTCGTATTCCGGGCCAGGATTACCCAAACCCACGATGAGACGGATAGCAGTAGACATGGGGAGCATGATAAAGGGGAATGACTGTCTTTTGACTTTGCATCGCTGCAAGACAAAAAAACAAAACCCTGCGAATGCGAAAAGCATACGCAGGGTTTGCGCTGGTGCTCGGCTCAGGCCGAGAGCACTGGCTTAGGCTTCAGCGGGGGCTTCGCCTTCGCCTTCGTCAGCAGCAGCACCGCCGCCCTTGACCAGAGCCGTGGCCAACAACGGGTTGGCATCGCCACCGTGCGCCACGTAGGTCACGCCCTTGGGCAACTTGATGTCGGCCAAGTGCACCGAAGCGCCGCCCAGCAGGTCAGCCAGGTTGACTTCGATGAACTGAGGCAAGGCGGCCGGCAGGCAGGTGATTTCCAGTTCGGTAACCACATGGCTGATGATGGCGCTGCTCAGCTTGACCGCGGGCGATTCGTCGCCGTTGATGAAGTGCAGGGGCACCTTGGTGTGCAGGGCTTGGCCAGCATCGACGCGTTGGAAGTCGACGTGCAAGACTTGCGGCTTGTAGGCGTGCCATTGAACCGAACGCAGCAGAACGGGCTCTGCCTTGTTGCTGTCGACGTGCATTTGCAGGATCGAAGCGTGGAATTCTTCTTTGCGCAGGGCGTGGAAGATTTCGTTGTGGTCGAGTTCGATGTTCAGGGGGGCAGCCTTACCGCCATAAACGATGGCAGGAACGCGGCCCGCGCGGCGCAGGCGGCGGCTCGCACTCGAACCCTGGACGCTACGCGCAGTGGCATTGAATTTCATGGATGACTCCAGACAATCTGGCAGTGGCGACACTGCCGGTTAAGTGACACGGCACGCGACATGCGTACCGTGTTGTTCGCCCCCCTGCCGCGACCAGCAAGCGGGCAAATTCGAAAATGCGGACTGACGTCGATAACGTCAGTCGGTAAACAGTGAGCTGACCGATTCGGCGTTGGAAATACGCAGAATGGTTTCGCCCAGCAATGCCGCGCAGGACAGCTGGCGGATCTTGCTGCTGGCTTGGCCTTGCTCGGACAGCGGGATGGTGTCGGTCACGACCAGCTCGTCGAGCTCGGAGCCCTCGATGCGGTCGATCGCGCCACCGGACAACACGGGGTGCGTGCAATACGCGTAAACAGCACCGGCGCCACGGTCTTTCAGGGCCTGAGCGGCCTTGCACAGCGTGCCGGCGGTATCCACCATGTCATCCATGATGATGCAGGTACGGCCATCGACCTCGCCGATGATGTTCATGACCTCGGACACGTTCGCACGAGGGCGGCGTTTGTCGATGATGGCCAGGTCGGCTTCGAGCTGCTTGGCCAGTGCACGAGCACGCACCACGCCGCCGATATCGGGCGACACCACGACCAGGTTGGAGAAATTGCGGCGCCAAATGTCGCCCAGCAAAATCGGACCGGCGTAAATGTTGTCGACCGGAATGTCGAAAAAGCCCTGGATCTGGTCAGCATGCAAGTCCATGGTCAGTACGCGGTCAACGCCGGCGACCTGGAGCATGTTGGCCACGACCTTGGCCGAGATCGCCACACGTGCCGAACGCGGGCGGCGGTCCTGGCGGGCATAGCCGAAGTACGGAATGGCGGCAGTGATGCGGCCAGCCGACGCGCGACGCAGGGCATCTACCATGACCATGATTTCCATCAGGTTGTCATTGGTAGGTGCACAGGTGGGCTGTAAAACAAAAACGTCTTTGCCGCGCACGTTTTCGTTGATTTCAACCATCACCTCGCCATCGGAAAATCGGCCGACGGTCATTTTGCCGAGAGACATATCCAGATGGTTGACTACGTCCACAGCCAAGCGGGTGTTGGCTGTGCCGGTGAAGATCATGAAGCTGTCGTTTGCCATGATGGAAGCTGCTGCGATGGTCGGTTAAGACGCGAAAACGTGTACTGCTGTACGGAGATACACGCCGGAAACCCGGCAAATAAAAAAGCTGCTGAACCGAGGCCAGTGTCTGACAGGCGCGTTCAACAGCTTTTTTATTGAAATTTTTGGCTGGGGAGGAAGGATTCGAACCTTCGCATGCCGGAATCAAAATCCGGTGCCTTAACCAGCTTGGCGACTCCCCAACTATCTTGCGATCCAGTCCCGCAACGGATGCTCAGCCAACCCGGGACATACCCGTATCAACCTGAATCCGACTTGCGTGTTGCTAGTTAATTTACCAGCGACGCGCATTGTAGCGGTAATTTCGTGCTCCGCCAAAACGGCCTGGCTGGCTGTCGAAAACTGGGCGAACAAACACGCGCCAGACCCCGACATGCGGACGTGGAGACCACGCCCCGATAGCCACTGCGCTGCCTGAGAAACCTCTGGATAGCGCCGGTAAACCACCGGTTCCAAGTCGTTTCTGCCGAAAAATCCCGGTGCTGCCTGCGCTGCAGTGCCTGCACCAAAATTTTGTGAAGCAAGAAAGTCCGCTATTGTGACGGAAGAAGAATCCCTTGTCAAATCCGGATCGGAAAAAATATTTGCGGTGGGCACACTCGTGTCGGGCTGAGCCACTAAATAGGTCGCGGCAGGCAGGTCCAGGGGAGACAAGATTTCCCCGACCCCCTCGGCAAAAGCAGATTGTCCGAACACAAATACCGGGACATCAGCACCTAGCGGCAAGGCCAAGGCCATCAGCTCACGGCGTGACAGGCCCGTACCCCACAGGCGATTCAGTGCAATCAGCGTCGAGGCGGCATCACTGGAGCCCCCGCCCAGGCCGCCGCCTTGGGGAATCTGTTTTTCGAGAGCGATATTGACCCCCTGCCGAACACCGGCCGCCTGTTGCAACGCGCGGGCCGCGCGTACGGTGAGGTCTTGCTCGGGCGGTACGCCAGGTACATCCGAAACACGCTCGATACGGCCATCGCCGCGTGCCTCAAAATGCAGCGTGTCACATAGGTCTATGAATCGAAATGCCGTCTGCAGCAGATGATAACCATCGGCACGGCGGCCAACCACATGCAGAAATAAATTCAGCTTGGCCGGCGCCGGAACGTCATACATCATGGCTGATCAACTGCCAGCCGTACCGCAATGCGGCGGCCTGGCTCGACGCGCTGCAATACCAGCAGGCCCGGACCCTGCGTGTCGTAACGCGACAGACGGGCTTGCCAGCCGTTCTGCTGGAACGAAACGGGGTGGCCCAAGTCGTCACGCTGCACATCCGTGGCCGAGGTATCGGCGACACGGCCACGCATCCAATCGCGCAGATTCGATACGGGAATCGGGCCGCCGAGGGCTTCTTCAGCCAATTCGTCGGGGTTGCGGGCCTCGTAAACGGCACCGTCGGCCTTGGTCAGCGTGGCGTGTCCCGGACGGCCTTCGACGCGCGCCTGGATAGACCCTAATGGGGTAGTCAGATCCAGACGATAGCGGCTGCCGTCGTCGTGCCAGTCAAACCCGCCCTGCACGGCCTTTTGTTGCCCATCGGACTCTGTGACGGTGATCGCGAAACGGCCGTTACGGGAGAACGCACCGTTGTCCGTACTCATGGGTGCCTCGGGCACGCTGGTGCAAGCCGTCACCAAAGCGCAAGCCCCTGCAAACAACCAAGCGCGCAATCTTGTAAAGCTCCCGCTCATTTCGCGCCCTCAAGCTGCACGCCAAGCCGTTTGGCGGTGTCTAACAAGGTGCGGTTTTTCGGATCCTTTTTGAACCCGGCCTGCAGTAACTCCTGGGCTTTTGCGCGCTGTCCCCGGGTCCACAATACCTCGGCCCAGTGGGCGGCGATATCCGCCTCGGGCTGTTGCGCATAGGCGCGCGACAAGTAGTCTGCTGCCGCCTGGCTATCGCCCATACGGAATTTGACCCAGCCCATGCTGTCCAGCACAAAGGGATTGTCGGGCAGCAATTCCAGCGCCTGCGTAATCAGGTCCAACGCCTCGGGCAGACGCTCGTTGCGATCCGCCAGGGTATAACCCAAGGCGTTGTAGGCATGCGCATGATCGGGATCGAGCGCAATGACCTGCCGCAGCTGTGTTTCCAGTTCTTTGTAGCGTCCCTGACGTTCGTACAGCATCGCCAGTTCGTATTTGATCTCAATGGTGTCGGGCTGAGCCTGATTGGCCGCCTCCAGGACCTTGACCGCCTCGTCGATACGATCGGCGTCACGCAATATCTGCGCCTTGGTCAGCACGCCCTGGATCTGGTCGTCTTCGTCATTGGGCTGCGCGGCATCGACCATCGTCAGCGCCTCGTTCACACGCCCTTGTTTGGCGCGTAATCCCGCTTGACGCATCTGCGCGGAATAGCGCAGAGCCGGGTCGTCGATCTGGCCCAACTGCGAGATGGCCTCATCGTACTGACCCTGGTCCTCGGCGATACGCGAGAGCAGAACGCGCGCATCGGCCTCGGCGGCGCCCGCATCGGTTGCCCCTTCGGCGATGGCCTCCTGGCGTTGATTCTGGACGTCGAGATATTCCTGGAGCAATACGCGCGCCTGGTCTTTCCGGTTGGCCTTGTAAGCCAACTGTGCCTGCAGGTACAGCAGGTCAAAGTCCTCTGGTGCACGGCGCGACATCACCTGCAATTCGGCCAACGCCCCGTCGTAATCGCCCCGATCGGCGATCAGGCCCGCCAGCGACAAATGCAATTTACGGGCATCGGGGTGTTTGGCCAAAAAGGCGCGTGCCTCGCTTTCTGCACGGACCGGATCGACTCTCGCACCATATTCCAGTACGCGTTGCGCGGCGGCTTCCGAGCTCGGATCGGCCTGCAATGCAGCGCGCGATTCGGCCACAGCGCGGGCGTCTTCGCCGGCAGCTTGAGCCACATCGGCCAGCGCCAGATGCGCCTCGGGCAGCTTGCGCACCTCGGGGCTGAACGATTCATTCAAAATCCGCAGAGCCAGGCGGCGATCATTGAGGCGGCTGAGCACTCCGAGCGCCTGGGCAATCGCAGCGGGCTTGTTCGGAGAGGCATCGATGCGGTTGCGCAATGCTGCAGACAACCCCGTCGTTTCGCCATTGGCGGCAGCTAAAGCCAGCTCGGTGGAGCTGGCCTCCAGATCGCGAGGCGCCTGGCGTGACCAGGTGCGCGCGGCCGCTAAAGCGCCCGGCAAGTTACCGCCCGCAAGCTGGAATTCCAGCGCGCGACGCGCCAAGCGGGGATCACCGGTTTCCTGCGACAGCCCCAACAAGGTCGTTGCCGCCGTGTCGTACATGCCGCGTTGCGCCGCGATCTCGGACGCCATGATGCGAAAAAAGATATCGCCTGTCAGCGATACATAAGGCAGTTGGCCGGGCCGCAAGCGTATGACTTGGGTCTCTGGGCCTCGGGGCTGAGTGCCCATGCGCGGCCCTGTGGCATCGCCCGGAACGGCACCGGCGGCCAGCGCCGGTAATGGCTGTAAGCCGGCCAGCGCAAACGCCAGCACGGAAGTTAGGAAATGAACTGATTTGAATGACGACTTCACACGACCCGCCCGGTTAATGGCACAATCATCTGTACAACGTTTGATCATCTTACACTGGCTCATGCCGGAACTCCCCGAAGTCGAAACAACGCGTCGCGGAATCGACGCCGTCATTACCGGCAAGACACTGCGCCGCCTGGTCGTGCGCGAGGCCCGTATGCGTTGGCCTATCCCTGCTGAACTGCCCTCACTGCTTTCCGATCGTACGGTCCTGGAATGTGCGCGCCGCGGCAAATATCTGTTACTACGTTTCGAACATGGTACGCAGATTGTGCACCTGGGCATGTCGGGGTCGCTGCGCAGCGTGCCGGCAGACGAGGCCCCGCGTAAACACGATCACGTCGACTGGATCTTCGAGCACACTACGCTGCGGCTGCACGATCCGCGCCGTTTTGGCGCGGTGCTGTGGCATCCGGATAGCGATGGGCCGATCATTGCCCACCCCTTGTTGGCAAAGCTGGGAATCGAGCCGTTTGATCCACGCTTTGATGGAGCTTGGCTGTACCAGCAGTTTCGTGGCCGCAGCATGGCCATCAAGCAGGCTTTGCTGGCGGGCAGCGCCGTGGTCGGCGTGGGTAACATTTACGCTTCGGAAAGCCTGTTTCGAGCTGGAATCGATCCTCGGACGCCAGCCAGCCGGGTCTCTCTGGCGCGGTGCACGCGGCTGGCCGACAGCATCCGGGCCACGCTGGCCGATGCGCTGGCGTCGGGCGGCAGCACCCTGCGCGACTATGTGGGTGCGACCGGGCAACCGGGCAGCTATTTCGATATCCATGCCGCTGTCTACGAACGTGACGGCCAGCCCTGCCGGGTTTGCAGCACGCCTATCCGGCGATTGGCCCAAGGCCAACGCGCCACTTATTACTGCCCTCGCTGCCAACGGCGATAAGCCGCCCTCCGCGCCCTGCATTCCCTCCTGTCCCGGATAGCTCGCGCCTCCCCTGAGCGCAGAAGCAGGCTGTGCGCGAACGAGTTTGGGGACGGCCGTGCGCCCCCAATGACGCCTCTCTGCGGCGGTCCGCCCGGCACGGCGAACGACCATCCCGGATGGAGCCTGCTTACGCCTGCTCACCACGAACACGACGGACGTGCTTCGATAATTCGTTTATAGCGAACGTATTGCATAAAAACGAATTGCAATTTAATATTGCCTCCATCGCCGCGGCCCGTCGGCCGAAATAAAACAAGGAGACATCGTGAGCAAACAATTCGCTTCGCACGCTGACATGGCCGACAAGGTCGTGTCGTTCGACAAGCTTTCCGACAACGCCTACGCCTACACCGCCGAGGGCGACCCGAACACGGGCGTCATCATCGGCGACGAAGCCGTGATGGTGATCGACACTCAGGCAACGCCCGTCATGGCGCAGGATGTCATTCGCCGCATCCGCGAAGTCACCGACAAGCCGATCAAATACATCCTGCTGTCGCACTACCATGCGGTGCGCGTGTTCGGCGCCTCGGCCTATAACGCACAGGAAATTCTGGCCAGCCGCGACACGTACGACCTGATCGCCGAGCGCGGTGAGCAGGACAAGGCCAGTGAAATCGGGCGTTTTCCCCGCCTGTTTCGCAACGCTGAGTCCATTCCGCCCGGTCTCGTGTGGCCTACCATGACGTTTCAAGGCGCCATGACGGTGAATCTGGGCAATCTGGAGGTCCAACTGTTGCAAGTCGGGCGTGGCCATACCAAAGGTGACACCATCGCTTGGCTGCCAGAGCAAAAGATCCTGTTTGCAGGCGATCTGGTCGAATACCAATCCACGCCCTATTGCGGCGACGCCTATTTCCGTGACTGGCCCGGCACGCTGGATACGCTGGCCGGATTCAACGCTGAAAAAATGGTTCCCGGCCGCGGACCGGCATTGAAAAACGCCACCGAAGTCCGGCAGGGACTGGCTGGTACCCGCGCATTTCTGACCGATCTGTACAGCGCCGTGAACCGCGGGGTCGCCGATGGCAAAGATCTGAAGACGATCTACCGCGAGGTTTATGACTTCATGCAGCCTCGCTATAGCGACTGGGTCATCTTTGATCACTGCATGCCGTTTGACGTATCGCGTGCCTACGATGAAGCCTCCGGCTACGACGATCCGCGCATCTGGACGGACAAGCGTGATATCGAGATGTGGAAACAGTTGGAAGGCTGATCTGCCGAACAAAGGGTCGTAACAACAACATCTGCATCGCAAGGCTCACGCACGTCCCCCATCAGAGGGGGTGGCGACGGGCCGTGATGAGCGAAAACGCTCGTCATCAGGAGACCATGCGTGACCGATATCGATTATCAGGCGTTGGAATTCGCCTATTTAAAACACGCGGATCAGACAGCCCCCGCGCCCGCATCGCATCGCGTGATCGTGGTCGGTGCTGGCCCTGTCGGCCTGACGACTGCATTGGACTTGGCGCAGCGCGGCGTATCGGTCGTCGTGCTGGACGACGATTGCAAATTGTCCACTGGATCGCGCGCTATCTGTTTTGCCAAGCGTACCTTGGAAATCTGGGATCGCCTAGGTATAGGTGAGCGGATGACCAGCAAGGGCGTGTCGTGGAACGTCGGCAAAATATTTTTCCGCGACCAGGAGGTCTGGCGTTTTGATCTGCTGCCCGAGCACGGCCATCGACGTCCGGCCTTTGTCAATTTGCAGCAATACTATGTCGAAGGCTTCTTGTACGAAGCCGCTGCGGCCCACCCATTGATCGACCTGCGCTGGAAAAACAAAGTGGTGGGCGTCACGCAGCGGGCGAACGGCGTCGATTTGAGTATCGAGACACCTGACGGCTCGTATGAACTGCATAGTGAATGGGTGATTGCGTGTGATGGCGCACGCTCGCCCATCCGCAAACTGCTGGGCCAGGAAAGCCATGGCCGCGTTTTTAAGGATCGATTCCTGATCGCCGACGTGAAAATGCACGCCGATTTCCCGGCCGAGCGATGGTTCTGGTTCGATCCGCCTTTTCATCCGAATCAATCGGTGCTGCTGCACATGCAGCCTGATAATGTATGGCGCATCGATTTCCAGCTGGGGTGGAATGCCGACCCCGTAGAAGCGATCAAACCCGCCAATGTCCTGCCGCGCATTCGCGCTCTGCTGGGCGCCGAGGCGCAATTTGAATTGCAATGGGCGAGTGTTTATACCTTTGCCTGCGAACGCATGGACGCGTTTCGTCACGGGCGCATTGTGTTTGCGGGCGATGCTGCGCATCGTGTCTCGCCCTTTGGCGCACGCGGCGCGAACAGTGGCGTGCAGGATGCTGAAAACCTGGCGTGGAAATTGCAAGCGGTCCTGGCCGGCATCGCACCCGAAACATTGATCGATACCTATGCCTCGGAACGCGAACACGCCGCTGATGAAAACCTGTTGAACTCCACTCGATCGACCGATTTCATCACGCCCAAGAGCGCGACGAGCCGGCATTTCCGTAATGCGGTCTTGAACCTGGCGCGCGAACATCCTTTCGCGCGTGGCCTGGTCAATAGCGGACGGCTCTCGTTGCCCAGCACTTACGTAGACTCGCCGCTGAACACGCGTGATGCGGATGTGGTTGATGTCCACGCACTCGCTGGCCCCGAGGCTCCTCCAGAAAATGTCGCCGCATTTACAGGCCGCATGGTGCCGGGCGCCGTGGCGCTCGATGCCCCCGTTCGTGATGCGCAGGACAATGAATCCTGGTGGCTATCGTATCTGGATGGCCGCTTTGTGCTGGCGTTGTTTTGCGGCGCCGTCGCACCGGACAGCACAACGCTGGAGGCATTGCAACGTCTCGCGCACGGCGCCATGCCGGTGCGTATCGTATTGATCGGTGATGGCAGCGCGCCGTTGATCGTCCCCGATGACTTCACGGTTGTACAGGATGAGCATGCCTGCCTCACGCAACGCTACGATGCTCGCCCTGGCACCTGCTATTTATTGCGGCCCGATCAGCATATTGCCGCTCGCCGCCGTGAATTCGACGAGACCGTCATGAACGCAGCATTGCAACGCGCCCTGGGCCGAGCTTGAAGGAATCCATCATGCCCCTCATCGTTGAACCCAATTTACCCGCCCCGGACGCGTTCTACGAGACCTTGATCGATACGCATTGCGGCCTGACGGATGAACAAAGCGCCGAAATGAATGCCGCGCTGATTCTGCTGTTGGCCAATCATATTGGCGACATGGAGATCATCCGGGAGGCACTGCAGCGAGCGCGTCAGTCGGTGCAAGGTTGACGTCCTGCGACACGGAAGTGGGGCAGGACTGACTCTAGACAGTCTCGTCGAAGCATGCCAGCAACGCCTTGACCCGCGCACTGCGGCCTTTGCGACCCGGCACCAGCAGCATGACCGGAGCGGCCTCCAATTGCCAAGCTGGCAACACGCGTACCAGCGTGCCACGCGCCACGGCTGCCTCGGCATCCCATTGCGAGCGCACCACCATACCCATACCCTGTTCGGCCCAGGCTCGCGCCACATTGCCGTCGTTAGAGACGTAGGCGGCTGTCACCCGCACCGTCTCAAAAGCCTTTTGCCCCGCGGTGCGCCGGCCCGGCCGGCGAAAACGCCACAGGGTGACATCCTCGTCATTCTCACGGATGCAGATGCAGCGATGATGCAGCAGATCGCGGGGCTCGCGCGGCATGCCGAACGCTTGCAAGTAGTGCGGACTGGCACACAGCCAGCGCTCGTTGGCAGCCAGCCGCCGCGCCACCCACGACGAATCGCGCACCGCGCCGATATGCACGACGGCGTCGGCGTCGTGATAGTCCGGCCAGGGCGTTTCGCGCAAATCCAGTTGTACCCGCAAGCCCGGATAACGCTGCGCAAGGCGCGCCAACACCGGCGCGATGTGACGCCGTCCATAGCCGAATGGCGCGGCGACGCGTAGCGTGCCGGTCAGGCTGTTGTCGTCGCGCTGCAGCGCCTCGGGCAGGGCCTGCAGTTGAGCCAGCAGGACTGAGGCTTCCGCAGCAAAACGCTCACCCGCGGGCGTCAGGCTCAGACGGCGCGCGGTGCGCACCGCCAGCGCCAGACCCAGGGCCGTCTCCAGTTTGCGTAGCCGCATCGACAATGCGGGCGGCGTCACATTCAGTGCACGGGCAGCGCCACTCAGCGATGGCGCCTGGGCCAACGCGGCGATGAGCTCCAGATTCTCGATCCTGATCATTCAGCACAGCTTAACGATTGATGAAGAATCATTAAATCACAACGGGGTCAGCCTCGCCTATAGTCATCGCATTGCTCATCGACCTTGGAGTTCTTCATGTCTGCTGCGCCTGTTGCGTATCCACGTGCTGTGCTGTTCGACCTGCTCACGGCACTGCTCGATTCCTGGACCGTCTGGAATGCCGCCGCGGGGTCAGAACCGGTCGGGCGTGCCTGGCGCGCCGAGTACCTGCGCCTGACCTATGGCTGTGGGCGTTACGTGCCTTACGAGCAATTGGTGCGCGATGCCGCACGCACCGTTGGTTTGGCCGAGACCGCCCCCGCCGCACTGGAAGCGAGCTGGGACGGTCTGCCCCCATGGGACGGTGCTCGCACGCTGCTGCAGGCATTGCGTCCGCACTGCCGCCTGGCCGTCGTGACGAATTGCTCGCAACGGCTCGGTGAACGCGCTGCAGCGTTGCTGGGTATCGAGTGGGATACGGTCGTGACCTCCGAGCAGGCCGGCTACTACAAACCAGACCCCCGCCCTTACCAGATGGCGCTGGACATACTGGATGTGAAGCCGGCCGACGCGGCATTCGTGGCGGGCTCGGGATACGACCTGTTCGGCACTTCGCGGGTTGGTTTGCGCACCTATTGGCACAACCGCGTTGGCCTGGCCTTGCCGGACGGAGCACCGCAACCCGATATGCAGTCGTCCACACTGCAAGCCGCACTCCCCTGGCTGCAGACCTTTCAGACCACTGCCGCAGGACGTGCCGGAGATCGCTCATGAACCCGCTCCAACGCCTTGCGCTGCGACTGACTGCACTGTCTGGCCTGATGTTACTCGCGCTGCCAGCGGGCGCGCAGCAGGCCGATTATCCACAGCGCCCCATTACGCTGGTGGTGCCGTTTCCAGCCGGCGGCCCAAGCGACGCGCTAGCGCGTGGTTTTGCCCAACAGATGGGCGCACGATTGGGGCAGGCCGTCGTGGTGGAAAACGTCGGCGGCGCCGGCGGCACCATTGGCCTGCAGCGCGTGGCCCGCTCCGCCGCCGATGGCTATACGCTGGCCTTTGGCACGCTGGGCACGCACGTCGCCAACGCAGCCGTCTATCCGAAACTGCCCTACGACCCAGTGGCCGATTTCCAGCCGGTGGGGTTGGCCGGGTCGGCGCCCATGCTGCTGCTGGCTCACGCCGACTTCCCCGCCAACGACTTGGCGCAGTTTGCCGCCTGGCTGACCGCCCGGGGCAAGCAAGCCACCTACGGCAGCGCCGGCATCGGGTCAATTTCGCACTACGGCTGCGTGCTGCTTCTGGCTGCGCTCAAGCAATCGGCCACGCATGTTCCCTATCGCGGCGTGGCGCCGGCCATCAGCGATCTGATGGGTGGACAGACCGACTTCATGTGCGATCAGACCACCACCTCGCTGCCACAGATCGCGGGGGGCAAGCTCAAAGCCATTGCGATACTCTCGAACGAGCGGCTGGCGCAGCTGCCCGGCGTCGGCACGGCAGCGGAAGCTGGCTACGCGCTGGACGTACGTTCCTGGAACGCGATCTTTGCACCGCGCGGCACGCCCGAATCCGCCATGGCGCCGCTGCGCCAGGCCTTGCAGGCAGCTGCGGCCGATGCCAAATTCGGCAGCCAGATGCAGGCGGTAGGTGTAGACCTCCCGCAAAACGACGCCGCACAGCCGCAGGCAGTGACTACACTGATCGAACGTGGCCTGCGCGAAGATGTACCCGCCCTGCGGGCCAAGCAGGAATTCCTAGACTGAGGCGCCCCGCGCCACGATACGCTAACTCATGCCCCATTCCACTCATCCCCTCGCCCCTCTGGATACGCCTGCCGCCATCATCGACGTGGCGCGCATGCAGGCCAACATTACCCGTATGCAGCAACGCATGGACACGCTGGGCGTGACCCTGCGGCCGCACGTCAAGACCAGCAAATGCATACCTGTCGCTCAGGCTCAACTGGCCGCGGGCGCACGCGGCGTGACCGTGTCCACACTCAAAGAAGCCGAGCTGTTTTTCGAGGCCGGCGTCACCGACATTCTGTACGCTGTGGGCATGGCCGAACACCGCCTGCCGGCCGCCCTGGCACTGCGCCGGCGCGGCTGCGACTTGAAGATCATCACCGACAATGCCGCCTCGGCACAGGCCATCGCCGCGTTTGGACGCACGCACGGTGAACGCTTCGAGGTCTGGATCGAAATCGACACGGATGGCCATCGCTCCGGCATCAAACCGGAAGACGCCGCGCTGCTGGAAGTGGGCACGGCGTTGCACGAAGGTGGCATGCAGTTGGGCGGCGTCATGACTCACGCCGGCTCCAGCTACGATCTGGATACTGCATCGGCACTGGAGGCCATGGCCGAGCAGGAGCGCGCCGGCTGTGTACGCGCGGCCGAACGCCTGCGCGCCGCCGGCTTGCCCTGCCCAGTCGTCAGCGTGGGCTCAACGCCGACTGCACTGTCGGCCGTACAACTCCAAGGCGTGACCGAAGTGCGCGCTGGCGTCTATGTCTTTTTCGACCTGGTGATGCACAACATCGGCGTATGCCGCACTGACGAACTGGCACTCAGCGTGTTGACCACGGTAATCGGACATCAGACCGAAAAAGGCTGGGTCATCGTTGATGCCGGCTGGATGGCGATGAGCCGCGACCAAGGCACGCGCAAGCAAAAGCACGACTTCGGCTACGGCCAGGTGTGCACGCTCGACGGCGAGCCGTTGCCTGGGTATACGGTCATCGGCGCCAATCAAGAACACGGCATTGTGGCGGCCGCCACATCGGCAGGCGCGGATATCGCAGCGCAGTTTCCGATCGGCACGCGCCTGCGCATCCTGCCCAACCACGCCTGCGCCACCGGTGCACAATTCCCGCAATACCATGCCTTGTCGCCTGATGGCGGCCTGCAGGCCTGGGACCGCGCGCACGGTTGGTGAACACCATGTCCACGATCACTGATGCCACCACCACCACGGCGGGACAATCGCGTACCATGCCCGGCCCAGACGCCGAGATCCGATATGTCTCGCCCAGCACGCTGGCCACGCCCGGCGGCCACTACAGCCATGCCTGCGTCGCCAACGGCATGGTCTATGTTTCCGGCCAGTTGCCGATCCGGCACGACGGCGTGAAACTGGCTGACGCCTCGTTCGAGGATCAGGCACGCCAGGTCCTGGCCAATGTCGCCGCCGCACTGGAAGCGGCCGGCAGCGGCATCGACCGCCTGGTGCAGGTGCGGGTATATATCGACAGTGTCGAACACTGGCCGGCCTTCAATGCGGTGTACGCCGAATGGGCGGGAGCGGCGCGGCCAGCGCGCGCCATCGTGCCCACCGGCCCGCTGCATCATGGATTCAAGGTGGAAGTGGAAGCTGTCGCTAAAGCCTGAGTGCGCCCGCAGGCTCAGGACGCGTCGGCGAACGTATTGATCGTCATCGCGCGCAGCCATTGATTGCCGCCATCTCGATGAAAGCGCCGATGCCAATAGAGATTGGTCTGCAATGCCGGTACACGCAACGGCGGCGTCAGGAGCCCTAGTTGGAAATGTGTGGCCACCGTGTCGGCCAGTTTTTTAGGCACCGTCGCGAGCAAGTCGGTCGTGCTCACGATATAGGGCACGGCCGAAAAATGCGGCACGCTGAAATGGGCATCCAGCGCTACCCCGGCCTTTTCCAACGACTGATTCACCTGACCATACGGCGCTGCGTGCGACACGACCAAATGCCGTTCGGCGCGAAACGCTTTCAAACTCATCCCCTCGTGTGCGGTGGGATGGCCGCGCCGAAAGAGCGTCGCGTAACCCTGGCGAAACAACATGCGCTGCATAAAACCGCTGCCCAGGTCTTCGAATGCGCCTATCGCCAGATCAACGCGGCCCGCGTCCATTTCTCTACGCAAATCCGCGCCCGACAGCCGCAGCGAATCAATACGCACGCCCGGCGCGTGATGCGCACATTGCTCCATCAGCCTGGGCATAAAGTGAATCTCGCCCACGTCTGACATGGCGATGCGAAAACGCCGCTGACTGTCCGCCGCGCGAAAATCGTGTGTCGCATCCAGCGTGTGCGACAACAGCGCCAGCGCCTCGCCCACCGGCCCGCCCAATCGTTCTGCCTGAGGGGTGGGCTGCATGCCGTGCGCGGTGCGCACGAACAACTCGTCGCCCAGCACCGTACGCAAGCGCCGCAATGCATTGCTGACCGCCGGCTGAGACAGATCGAGCCGCCGGGCGACAGCCGAGATATTGCGTTCCTCCAGCAAATGCTGAAACACCACCAGCAGATTCAGATCGATATTGCGCAATTCAGCCATCGTTTTCCTTGAGCTGGCCTCAGCCAAACCACCATTCGACGATAGTACCAATATTCATGAAATTTATAGTCGATATTTTTTTATTCCCGTAGCCACGGCTCTACTTTTTTCCGACAATGAGACCTGCATCACGGCGCCCCCCCGGCCATTCACACACGGCCAACCCATACGTGCGCCAGGAGACTCACATCATGTCCTTGCAATACCAATCAGGCTTTGGCAACGACTGGGCCACGGAGGCCTTGCCCGGCGCATTGCCTATCGGCCGCAACTCCCCTCAGCGTTGCCCTTATGGCCTCTATGCCGAGCAATTGTCGGGCACGGCCTTTACCGCCCCGCGTTCCGAAAACCGCCGTTCATGGCTGTATCGTATCCGGCCCGGTGCACAGCACCAGCCGTTTGAGCCGTTCGGCGCAGCCTCACGTTGGCTCAGCGACTTTGGTACAGACCCCGTCACCCCCAATCAGCTGCGCTGGAGTCCGTTGGCCATTCCGAACAGTCCTACCGACTTTATCGAAGGCGTGCAAACCTGGGGCGGCAACGGCTCTCCGGGTGAGCAAAGCGGTGTCGGCATTCACCTGTATACGGCCAACCGCTCCATGCAGGGGCGTTTTTTCTATAACGCCGACGGCGAGCTCCTGATCGTGCCGCAACAAGGGCGGCTGCGCCTGGTCACAGAATTGGGCATCATCGAACTCGAACCCCAGGAGATCGCCGTCATCCCTCGAGGCGTACGCCTGCGCGTGGAGCTCCCTGATGGCGAGGCTCGCGGCTATATGCTGGAGAACTTCGGCGCAGCGCTGCGCCTGCCGGAGCTCGGGCCGCTGGGATCGAATTGCCTTGCCAACGCCCGCGATTTCCAGACGCCTGTCGCCTGGTACGAGGACATCGATGGCGACTTTGAATTGATCGCCAAGTTCACCGGCGGATTCTGGCGCGCCAAGATTGACCATTCCCCGCTGGACGTCGTCGCCTGGCATGGCACACATGCTCCGTATAAATACGACCTGCGCCATTTCAACACCGTCGGCTCGATCAGTTTCGATCACCCGGACCCTTCGATTTTTACCGTCCTGACTGCACCGTCCGACACCCCGGGCACCGCCAACATGGACTTCGCCATTTTCCCGCCGCGCGTGCTGGCCATGGTAGATACATTCCGTCCGCCCTGGTTTCACCGCAACGTCGCCAGCGAGTTCATGGGATTGATTCACGGCGTCTACGACGCCAAAGCCGAGGGTTTCGCCCCCGGTGGGGCGAGCCTGCACAACTGCATGAGCGGCCACGGCCCCGATGCGGAAACCTTTGAAAAAGCCAGCGTCGCCGACACCAAACAAGCGCATTACATCCGCGATACGATGGCCTTCATGTTCGAAACACGCCGCGTCATCCGGCCTACCGGCCAAGCGCTGGCCTGCGCTGAACTGCAAAGCGACTACTACCAATGCTGGCAGGGCCTGAAAAAACACTTCACGCCTTCCACCCCTAACTGATTGATACGACGCCCATGACCACTCTGAACGAAACCCACGACGCCGCCCTCACCAGTTGGGTCGCCAGCGCGAACGACGACACGACAGGCTTTCCGGTACAAAATCTGCCCTTTGCCGTATTCCGCAAACGCGGCTCCTCGGAAGCCTTCCGCCCCGGCGTCGCCATTGGCGACCAAATTGTCGATCTGGCCGCGTTGGCCAAACTGAACCTGTTCGACGGCCAGGCCGCCGCAGCGCTGAACGCCTGCACGGCAGACAGCCTGAACGCCCTGATGGCGCTGGGCCGTACCCACTGGAGTGCACTGCGCCTGTCGCTATCGCGCGCGCTGCGCACCGGTTCGACCTTGCAGTCGCAGATCGAGCCCTTGCTGTTCGCCCAAAGTGACGCCGAATACACCACACCCGCGCGCATCGGCGACTACACCGACTTTTATATCTCGGTGCATCACGCCACCAACATCGGCAAACAATTCCGCCCCGACAATCCCCTGCTGCCCAACTACAAATGGGTGCCCATCGGCTATCACGGCCGCGCCTCCAGCCTGGGCGTCAACCAACAGTTCCCGCGGCCCGTCGGCCAGACCCGCCCAGCCGCCGAAGGCGAAATGCCTCAATTCGGTCCTTGCCAACGCCTGGACTACGAACTGGAACTCGGCGTATTCGTAGGCACAGGCAACGAACAAGGCCACCGCATCCCGCTGGACCAAGCAGACGAACACGTCTTCGGCCTCTGCATCCTAAACGACTGGTCCGCACGTGACATCCAGGCCTGGGAATACCAACCGCTGGGCCCATTCCTGTCCAAAAACTTTGCCTCGACGATCTCGCCGTGGATCGTCACCCTCGAGGCCTTGGAGCCCTTCCGCACCGCCTTCACGCGCGCAGCCGGCGAGCCGCAACCCCTGCCGTACTTGGCCTCGGACACCAACCGAGCCCAGGGCGCCTACGACGTGCAAATGGAAGTACTCATGACCACACAGGCCTCCCGCACCGCCCAACATGCGCCTGCCCACCTGTCGGCCAGCAACTTCCGCGACGCTTACTGGAACATCGCTCAGTTGATCACGCACCACACCGTCAACGGCTGCAACCTGCAACCTGGCGACCTGCTCGGCACCGGCACCCTGTCCGGCCCTGAACCCGACCAAGTCGGCTCCATCCTGGAACTCACCCAAGGCGGCAAAACCCCCATCACCCTTCCGTGGGGCGAACAGCGCACCTTCCTGCAAGACGGCGACCAAATCATCATCCGCGCCGAATGCCGCAAACCCGGCTATCCGCGCATCGCCTTCGGCGAATCCGCCGGCACCGTCCTGCCTGCCCGGTAATCGTCTGTATCGCAGACGACCCGCCATTCAGCAATCACCGCCCGATGCTTTCATCGGGCGGGCTTACAGAGACGCGATTGCGCATGTCAGTGCACATCGTGAACCGATGGCTTTCATCGACACGCAAGACGATCGCGAATACTCCCGCACATCAGATCTGACCGCCATGCGGGGCAAACGGGCCGCCGATTCGAGATACCTCCACACGCTCTGTGCATGATCGTTTTCGTTGGGCGCGCAGGGCGCTCAACGAAAACAGCCCCGCAAGATCATCCTCTTTGCCACCACCGGCGCGCAAAAACGCCAAGCAAACAAAACGTGCCAGCGATGCAGGGAGCTCTAATTGCCGCCAGTCGAGCCGAGGCAATCGGGCCGGGAGGCCGCCTCAAAGCCNAGNGGAGCGGATGCTGAAGGTAGGCCCGAAGGGGCCGGACGAAGCGAGCGAACACGATGTCCGGCGCCCGCGCGCCGGACCGGCTTTGTGAAGCCCTCACGGCCCGATTGCCTCGGCTCGACGTCCAATAAGCACGCCACCCTCGATCAATGAGTACCGCATAACATAACAAGACCAACGCTACTCAGAGTCATCCAGACATAACCATCACCCAACCGGCGTAACCAAAGGCTTACCCGCGTAGAATTGCTCCGCATTTTCCAAGAACTTACGCACCGACATATCAATCGCCTGTGGCGAAATCCCAGCGATATGCGGGGTCAACACAGCATTATCCAGATCCAGCAGCGGCTGCGGCGGTGTAGGCTCGTTCTCGTAGACGTCCAGCGCCGCCGCCATCAATCTGCCATCGCGTAATGCCTGTGCGACCGCGTCCGTATCGACCAATGTGCCACGAGCAATGTTCACCAGCACGCCCTGCGGGCCGATGGCATTGATGATGGTCTCATTGATGATGTGATACGTTTCCTTGCCCCCGGGCGCAGCAACCACCAGAAAATCGCACCATTCAGCCAGGCTTTTCACGTCCCCGAAGTACTGAAAATCCACGTCCTCGCGTGGCCGGCGGTTGTGGTAGCCGATTTCCATATGGAAACCCAAGGCGCGGCGAGCGACTTTTTTCCCGATCGCCCCCATGCCCAAAATGCCCAGCCGACGATACGACACATGCGGCGGACGCGGAATATCGTCGCGCCACAAGCCATGCCGTACGCCATTATTGAGAAAGGGTAAACGTCGAATAGCCGCCAACAACAGCATCATCGCATGATCGGCGACACAGTCATCGTTGGTACCCGCCGCATTGGCAACAGGGATCCCACGCGCTCTGGCATGTTCAACGGCCACATTTTCATAACCGACACCCACCGTACAGATCAGCTCCAACGCGGGCAGGCGGTCGATTTCGCTGGCCAATAAGCCGTTGGTGCCATTCGTCAACACCACTTTGATTTCATGTCCACGGGCAGCGATCTGCGTCTCACCGTTGGACCGGTCCTTGCCCAAATGCGCATTCGGTGCGTAGATCATGTCGAATCGCTCGCTTACCAAAACACGATGCTCTTCTGACAAAAACACCAGGACCAGCAATACAGGTTTCATGCAACATGTCTCCGTCAACGGGATTTGATTATTGAATACTCGCGCCCGACAGTTTTACCAGCTCGCCCCATTTTTTGATTTCGGTACCCACCAATTGCTGGAAAGCTTCCGGCGTATCACCCGCGGGAGTCGAACCCTGATCACGCAGGATTTTCTTCACATCTGGATCGTTCAGCACCGCGTTGATGGCCAGGTTCATACGCTGAATGATAGGCTTGGGTGTGCCTGCGGGCGCCCATACCCCGTTCCATAATACGATCTCATAGCCGGGCAAGGCTTCAGCCACTGCCGGCACATCAGGTAACCGTGGCGACCGTTCTGCCGTAGTGACCGCCAATGGGCGCAGTTTTCCGCTATCGATGAACGGCAGTATCTCGACCATAGGCGAGAAAACGGCTTGTATCTGGCCTGCCAGCAGATCAGTGTTCGCGGGTGCGCCGCCCTTATAGGGTACATGCGTCATATCCGCACCCACCATCTGGCCGAACAAGGCGCCCGATAACTGCTGCGACGTGCCATTACCTGCGGAACCGTAATTGACGGCGCTCTTGTGCTCTTTCACATAGCTAATGAAATCGGCCAGCGTCTTGGCCGGAAAACTCGTATTGACCATCAGGACGTTCGGGATGAGCGAAACGCGAGACACCGGAGCCAGATCCTTTTGCACATCGAGCGGCATTTTCTTGTAGAGCGTCACGTTGGTCATCAACGTACTGGTATGCATCAGGAAGGTGTATCCATCCGGCGCAGCCTTTGCCACATAATCCGCACCGATATTGCCACCCGCGCCTGCACGGTTCTCGACTACCACAGGCTGTCCCAGCTCTTTCGGCAGCTTCTGGGCTATCAAGCGCGCAGTTGCATCGGTGCTGCCGCCAGGGGCCAGCGGCACCACCAACGTAATTGGGCGCGTGGGCCAATTTTCAGCGTGAACCAAAGGGGCAGCGGCGAGGCACATCACGCCTGCCATGATGGTGGTAACTGTCTTGATCATGCTTGTCTCCTTGCTGGCGTGCGTCGCCCCGACATCGGGATCCGCGCAACACCTATCGATTTATAAAAATATGGCGCCGTCCCAAAGTGGAAATGCGCCATATCGCACGCCCTCATTCCAGTGCTCTGGTGAGGGCGAAGACACTCAACGTTGGCCGTCACCAACCGTCAGATTATCGGCGCGCAAGCCGCCCAGGCGCTCATGTACACGAGTACCGGTGGAAACAACCAATGCGTACAGCAGCTCATCGGGACGCGGGCTGTCAATGGCGCCTACGTCCATGGTGCTGAAGTGGCTGCGCACATAGCAGGCTTCGATATGATGCAGTGGGATCTGCAAGCGAGTGCCTGCCGAAGCGACTACCTTGGCTGCGGGCACAATGGATTTTGCTTTGGGCAACACCGCACGCATCGTCCAGCCGCCGGCCTCATGCCAGATGGCCCCGTGTTCCAGTTCACCATTCACCCCCACGATCGCGCCTTTGCCGTAGGCCTCGACGTTCTGGGGTCCGCCTACGGCTTCCATGAGTTCGGGCACGATCTCCTTGGCCAGCACTTTGGAGTCCTCGACCAGCTGAGACAGATCTTCTACATAGCGGCCCGCATAGGGATTCTTGATGACCACCGCGATCGACGCCATCTTGATAGGCTTGTCACGCACGGGGCCGCCTTCGTGATAGATCGACTCGACGTTCAACAGTTTTTTGCGGATCTGGATTGCCATATGGATTGACTCCTTTGTTTCGTGAATGAAAATAAATGCCGGCACGGCATGCTATGCCGTGCCGATAATGGCTACTGAGGGGTTAGACCGGCATCGGCAAACACCTTGCCCCATTTGTCGATATCAGATGCGATCAATTGCTGGAACCCCTCAGGGGTAGACGTGCGCACAGTCAGCCCATTGGTCGCGAACTGCTGCTGCACCGATGAGGACCGCAAGACGCTCCCCAAGGCGGTGTTGACACGCGCAACCACGTCTGCCGGCGTGCCGGCCGGAGCGGCTACGCCGAACCATACGTTCAAGTCGTAATCTGGCAGCCCAGCCTCTGCAAGGCTAGGCAACTCCGGGGCTAATGGCGAACGCGTCTTGCTGGTGACACCCAGGGCTTTAACGCGCCCTGCCCGCGACTGCTGCAGGCCGTTGACCATGTCGGCAATCGTGAAATCCAATACCCCGCCCATCAGGTCTGTCATGGCCTGGGGCACGCCACGGTAGGCCACGGCCGTGGCGGTAAACCCGCCCATGGACACGACCTGCGCACCGCATAACTGCGCGCTACCCGATCCATAGCCATAGGAGAGTTTGCCCGGATTCGCTTTGGCGTAGTCAATCAGGCCCTTTACGCTATTTACCGGCAAATCGCCGCGCGAGACCAACATGAAAGGCGCTTCGGCAACGAGACCGATGGGTGCGAAATCCTTGCGGGGGTCATAGGGCAAGGACTTGAATGCACTGACGTTGCTGGCCCCAGTACTGACGCCTACCATGAACAAGGTGTACCCATCCGGCTCGGAGCGTATCGCGGAAGCCGTGCCCACTGTGCCGTTGGCGCCAGCGCGATTTTCGACTACAACAGATTGCCCCAACTCGCTATCCAGGCCCTGGGCCAGCGCACGCGCCACCACGTCCGTAATGCTGCCCGGCGTAAAGGGTACGATCAAACGAACAGGCTTTTCTGGATAGGCCGCCCACCCTAGCACGGGCAAGGCGCACACCAAGGCCGCGAACAGACGTCGCTTCATTAACTGTCTCCTCATCTGTCTCAGTGCGCCGCCGTCACTGCGGCTTGGCGCCAAACTCCACGCCCGCCCATTGCTCGATATGCCGAATGGGATAGACGTTGTCGCGCTGGCCGTCGCCCTGTGTGATCGCGAACGCCAGAAATTGCCGCGCCGCCGGATTCACCAACATGGGAACACCGAGTTTCTCGGCTTCGTCGATGCACATCTTGACGTCTTTGTGCAGCAACTCTGTCGTAAAACGCACGGGAAAGCTGCGGTCCAGGACGCATTGCGGAATACGTTCCAGCGTCGCGAACGAGCGTCCGCTGGAGACATTGATCACGTCCAGCAGCGTTTGAGGATCCAGCCCGGCCTTCACGCCATAGACCAGGGCCTCGCAGCTGGCCACCATGCTGGTGGCATAGAGCGTGTTGTTGATGATTTTCGTGGTCTGACCCAGACTGGGATCGGCCCCGAGATAGAACACGTTCTTGCCGATGACGCGCAGCACCGGCTCGATTTCGTCAAATGCCTCTTTAGGGCCGGCCGCCATCACGGCCAACGTGCCCTTTTCCGCAGCCACCGTACCGCCGCTGACAGGCGAGCCGATCATGGCGATACCCTGCTGGCTCAACAAGGCTTCGACAGTCTTGGTAACGGACGGCCCCGTCGTCGACAAGTCGACCAGGATACGTACGTTCTTTACCTTGGCGACTTGGGCGCCAACCTCGGCGACAACAGCGGGCATCGGCAAACACAACAGCACAATGGGCGTCTGCTCCGCCAGTTCCTCGACGCTGCCCGCGCCTTTTGCGCCACGCGCCACGATGCGCTCCTGCGCCGCAGACGAGCGATCATGCACAATCAGCTCATGGCCGGCGGCCAACAGACGATTTGCAAAATGCTGACCAATGTTACCCAGACCTATCAGTCCCAACTTCATTATTGCTGTCTCCACAGGATTCACGATTCGCGCCGGCCAATGGCCTGGCGTCATCAATGGAATCCTAGGGATCGGGAGGGAACTGGGCGAGTGCTGATTCCTCGATGGGGTATAGCTTCAGGTTAATCGTGCTTCAGCAATAGCTCGATAAACTTCGTGGCATGCGTCTTTCCGGTATCGAAGGCCGATCGCACGATACTGGGATTCAGCGGAATATCTTCTGCCAGCGGCAATACCTGAATGTCCGGCCAGTCCATGCTCTCGGCGGTGAACTGATCCACCATCGCGACGCCGGCGCCGGCTCGCACCAGGCTGCAGGCCATGTCGGTGTGATGAATATAGATGGATGCCTGCAGACTGATATTGGCCTTGTTGAATGCCGCCGACACCAGCTGACCAAAGGGGATGCTGGGGTGATGGGCAATCAACGGATATCTCGCCAGATCCGCGATGCTCACGCATTTCAGCTCGGCCAGCACATGGCCGCGCGGCACGACGCACACCATACGGCCGGACAAGAACGGCGTTACATGCAGATTGGGATGCTCGACGGGCAGCACGGAGATGGCCAGGTCCACCTTGTTGCTCAATACGTCTTGCGCCATGCTGTTCAAGAGCGTCAGGCAGTAGTTCACCTGAATATTGGGATACTGCTGAACGAACCGAGTGATCGTCCGCGCCACAATGCCACGGCTGAGCGCGGGACTGCACGCCAGATTCAGCACCCCCGACGGGCCGCTGACCAGCCCACGCGCGAAATCGTCCACGCGCAGCACCTGCTGGTAGCACTGATCCACCTCGCGAAACAGGGCCTCGGCCTCTGAGGTTGGGACCAGTTTGCCTTTGACCCGGTTAAATAGTGTCAGCCCCAGCGTCAACTCCGTATGCGCGACAATGCGGCTCAGCGCAGGCTGCGAGGTAAAGAGCAAGCGAGATGCTCCTTTGATCGAGCCGGTCAGCATGACCGCTCGAAATACTTCCATCTGACGCAAGCTGAATCGCATGCGGGTGTCTCCCCGTCTTGAACTAGATGCAGTTTAGAGCTTACGTGCCAACATCGCACCGCCTACCGCCAGCGGTAACAGCATCAGTGCCACTAATGTCCAGCCGCCGGCTTGTGCCAGCGCGCCAGCTGACATCGGCCCTATCAATTGGCCCGCATAGCTGCCCTGCAACATCAAGCCAATCGTCGGTGCGACCAGCGCAGGGCTGGGAGCCACTCTGGGCGCAATGGCAGTCAACGCGCCTGGGATGCCGCCCATGCAGCCGATCATTGCCACAGCAACAGCAACGGCAACGACGGGCGGCAGGTGCAGCCAAAACAACGCCGGTATGCAGAGGGCTGCAATAATGAAGTTGGCCGACACAATCCGGCGCGAGGCAATGCCGCGCCGCATCAACATGCCTGCACCAATGTTCCCCACCACATTGGACGCCACGATTGCCGCACTCGCAAAGCCTGCTTGTATGGGCGCCAGGCCCAGAAGATCGCGCAGCAACAAGGGCAGAAATCCGGAAAACGCAAAGTAGACAATCGCGTACAGGGCGAAACAGATCGCGATGAACTGCGGGCCACGTGCTATGCCCACATCGCGTATGGCATGCCACGCGCTCCCCGTCTGCGGATTCCGGGAAGGTGTTCCATCGAGATGTGGCGATGCGATGGCAGGCATCGACGGCAAGCCTAACAACATCACGATGGCGCATACGATGGCCAATCCCGCGTTGATGTGCCAAATCGCAGGCCATGACAGCGGCTGACCCAACGATGAGATCAGGGTGGTCGTGAACATCACCAACGCAATCCCACTGGGAACGGCAGTACTCGAAAAGGCCATCGCCAAGTCGCGGTCTTCGAGGGACGCCTGACGCCCGACGATACTCGACGCGCAGATCAAGAGCATGACAACGGCTATGCCCTCGAGAACGCGTGATACCAGCAAGACTGCGACGCTCGACGCGCCACCGCCCAAAAAGCTGGTCACCGCGATGATGACCAATCCGCCCACGAGGACCTTACGCGCGTCAAAGCGTGCAATAAGCACGCCGAGCGGCATCGCCAATATGGCGCCGACAATCGCCAAGGCCGATATCACCAGTCCCGTTTGCCCCAAACTCAGATGCAATGGATCGCCTTGCAACAAGGGCGCAGCGATGATGGCCTTGCCAATCTGGAATGAGGCGATGAGCGCGGCAAGGATCGCCAGGGCGATGTTGCGCCAGGAGGTACTGGTTGGTGGTGTCATGTCAGCCAATCACAGGTTCATGAGCCGGTGCGCGACGCCTGTTCTGGATATCTGAACAGTGTCCCCCTGCAGCGGGTCACTGCAAGTGATGCATCCGGACTCGAGGATGGCTGAAGTCTAGAAATTAAAGCTGACTTTAAGTCAAGTGTTGTTTTGGCTCGCGTGCGGCATCGAGCACTGGGGCTGCATACAGAATGCAGCCCCAGAAGAACCCCTGACTAAACCGCGCTCGAAAATGTGCGGCCTAGCCCAATCCGCCGTTAGCCTCCAACACCGCCAGCGCCGCCATATTGACGATCCGACGGACACTGGCGCTCGAGGTCAGGATATGCACCGGCGCGTTGACGCCCAACAGGAATGGCCCCACGGCGACGTTGCCGCCCGCGACGGTCTTGAGCAGGTTATAGGCGATGTTGCCCGCGTCCACATTCGGGCAGACCAGCAGGTTGGCCGCGCCTTTCAAGGGAGACTCGGGCAACAGGCGCTGGCGCAGCGCCTCGTCCAGCGCGCAATCGCCGTGCATTTCGCCGTCCACCTCGAGGTCCGGCGCCTGTTCATGTATCAACTCCAGCGCCCGGCGCATTTTGGCGCCGGATGCGGAGCTGCCCGAGCCGAAGTTCGAACGCGACAACAGGGCGACCTTGGGCATCACGTCCAGGCGCCGCATGGTCTGAGCGGCCATTGCAGTGTATTCGGCAATCTGCTCGGCGGTGGGGTCATCATTGACGTGCGTGTCGACCAGCGCGATGGTCTGCTCGTTCAGCAACAGGATATTCATCGCGGCGTAGACGTCGTGCCCTGGTTGCAGGCCGATGACTTCGTCGATAAACCGCAGGTGATCGTGATACGCCCCCACGGTGCCGCAGATCATGCCGTCCGCGTCGCCCAGGTGCACCATCATCGCGCCGATCAAGGTCATGCGGCGGCGCATTTCCACACGGGCCATTTCCTTGGTGATGCCACGACGGCACATCTTGTCCCAGTACGTCGTCCAGTACTGGTGAAAACGCTCGTCGAATTCGGGATTGGTCACTTCGACGTCTTGGCCCAGGCGCAGGCGCAATCCGAATTTCTCGATACGCGCCATCAACACGGCCGGACGGCCGACCAGGATGGGTTTGGCCAGACCCTCATCGACCACCACCTGCACCGCCCGCAGGACGCGCTCGTCCTCGCCTTCGGTAAAGACGATGCGGGCCTTGCCGCCTGTACGCACCAGACGTTTGGTGCTGGCGAACAGCGGTTTCATGAAAGCGCCGGAACGGTAGACGAACTGCTGCAGTTGTTCGGCGTACGCCTCTAGGTCCGCCAAAGGCCGTGTCGCCACACCGCTTTCCATCGCGGCAGCGGCTACGGCGGGTGCGATGCGCACGATCAAACGCGGATCAAAAGGTTTGGGGATCAAGTAGTTAGGACCAAACCGCAGGTCGTAGGTCCCGTAAGCGGCCGCCACGACCTCGTTTTGTTCTTCCTCGGCGAGGGCTGCAATCGCACGGACTGCGGCCATCTCCATTTCGCGCGTGATCGTGCTGGCGCCTACGTCCAGCGCGCCACGGAAAATGTACGGAAAGCACAATACGTTGTTGACCTGATTCGGGTAATCCGAGCGTCCGGTAGCCATGACGACGTCGTCGCGGACCGAATGAGCCACCTCGGGCAGGATCTCTGGCGTGGGATTGGCCAGCGCCAGGATCAACGGCCGAGCGGCCATAACTGCGACCATTTCGGGCTTTAGCACGCCGCCGGCGGACAGGCCCAGGAACACGTCGGCCCCGGCGATGACGTCGGCCAATTTACGCGCATCGGTCTTCTGCGCGAAAGTGGCTTTCTGCTCGTCCATGAGCACGGTACGTCCTTCGTACACCACGCCTTCGATATCGGTGACCCAGATGTTTTCACGCGGCAAGCCCAGATCCACCATCAGGTCCAGACAGGCCAGCGCCGCGGCACCAGCACCGGATGCGACGACCTTGACCTGTGTGATGTCCTTGCCGACGACTTTCAACCCGTTAATGAATGCCGCGCTCACGGTGATCGCGGTTCCGTGCTGGTCGTCGTGGAACACGGGGATGCTCATGCGTTCGCGCAGCCGGCGTTCGACGGTGAAACACTCGGGCGCCTTGATGTCCTCGAGGTTGATGCCGCCAAAGGTAGGGCCTAGTGAGGCGATGATATCGACCAGTTTGTCAGGGTCGGTCTCGTCGATTTCGATATCGAATACGTCAATGCCGGCGAATTTTTTGAACAGTACGGCCTTGCCTTCCATGACAGGCTTGGAGGCCAACGGGCCGATATTGCCCAGCCCCAGTACGGCGGTGCCGTTGGTGATCACGCCAACCAGATTGCCACGGGCCGTAAACCGGAAGGCATTGACCGGGTCCGCGGCGATCTCCTCGCAGGCGGCGGCGACGCCGGGGGTGTAGGCCAGCGCGAGATCACCCTGAGTGACCAGCGGCTTGGTCGCAGCGATGGAGATTTTTCCCGGAACGGGAAACTCGTGGTAGTCGAGGGCGGCTTGGCGATCGCTCATGGTGATTTTCCTGATGACGGCGAATTGTGCGAAAGAACAGCCATTCTATGGGGTGAGTTATCATTGAAATATTCTGATTAAAGATATATCCATATCATTTATCTAATATCTCACCCCATTCCGGCATGTCCGAATCCGTTTTTTCCTCCGATGACGTTGTCCGCCGGCTGATTTCCCGGCTCAAAATGCGCCACCTGCAGTTGATCGTGCAGGTTCATCGGCTCGGCTCGCTGACGCGGGTCGCCGAGCAAATGGCGACCAGCCAGCCCGCGGTGACCAATACGTTGTCGGAACTGGAGTCCATGTTTGGCGCTCCGCTGTTCGTGCGGACGGCGCGCGGGATGGCCCCCACCGACATGGGGCGTGTGGTGGCGGCCCGAGCGCAGGCGATCTTGCAGGACCTGGGGCACCTGGTGCGGGATATGGAGGCGTCCAGCGTCGGCCTGGCTGCACGCCTGCACGTGGGCGTGACGCCGTATGTTTCGGGGCGGTTGATCGCCGATGCCGTCTGTGCGGTGCAGACCGGCACTCAACGGTTGGCTGTGCGCATTCACGACGGCACCAGCGAGAGCCTGCTGCGCGCGCTGCGCGATCATGAATTGGATGTGGTCATTGCGCGGGCAAGCCCCCAATTGGACCTGCAAGGACTGGTGTTCGAGCCGCTCTATCATCAACAGGCCAGACTCATCAGCAGCAGACAATTGGCGGCGCAGTTGGGCCGAGTGCCGCTGTCCTGGGCGCAACTGGCTGAACTGGATTGGGTGCTGGGAGAGCCGAACACCGCGCTGCGCGAGCAGGTCGCCAGCCTGTTCATCCAGGCCGGCATTGCGCCACCCGTGCCGATCACTGAGGGTTATTCGGCAAAGCTCATCGGTGAAATCATCGCCTCGTCCGAACGTGCGGTGTCACTATTGCCAGCGGATATTGCGACTGAGCTCGTGCATATCGCGGGCGTGGCGATCGTCCCGTACACCATCGAATGGAACTTGCCGCCGGTGGCGGCGATTGTTCGTAATGATGTAGGCAATAGCGAATCTCATCGACGTTTTCTGGAAGCCGTGCGGCATGCGTCGAGCGGTATGCCGCGCAGGGCTGCACATCCGGAACGGCAGACGGATTTCTGAGCGTCGAGGTCCGTTTTCCTACCGCTCAAATCGCTGTCACGCTGAGGCGCAACCCCATCGCATGGAGCACCTTGTGTACCGTGGTGAGTGTCGGATTCCCCTTGTCGGACAGCGCACGAAACAAGGTTTTCTCACCCACATCCGCCCGGCGTGCCACCTCCGCCATTCCGTGCGCCTTGGCAACCTGCCGTAATGCCACAAGCAAGGCAGCCGGATCGTCCAACTCGATTACTGCCGCCAGATAGGCCGCGGCTTCTACAGGATCACGCATTGCCGCAATGGTCGATCCGTCGTAGCTTGTGTCACGTGCACTCATAGTTCGCCTCGCTCACGCCAATCATTCAGGTCCTTAGCGCAATCAAAATGGTATCATACAAGATACCAACAACGTGAGCTGAAACATACTTCGACTGCCTTTCACGGCGCGCTCCTCGATCCCCTGCCACGACCGGAGTCGTCAACATCGGAGACGTGCGGCATATGCTGCTTTTCTACTCGCGCCACCTGATGCCCGCCGCGCACAATCAATACGGGCCACATACCGTCCACGATGACGTAGGGATCCTGCCGTTCATACGGCAGCGGTTGCAGTCCGGTGGGCGTTTGCGCGAATAACGCCGGAGGCGTACGCCCCGGCGCGAACTGCAGCCAGATACGTCCGGCTCCGCTGAACACCTGCAATGGGGCGACCATGGGATCGCCGGACAACCGCCAGTTGAAATCGTAGTCAGTCACAGGCGCGCCATCGCGTGGCCAGCCGGGTGCATTATTTGGCCCTGTCATGCACCCAGTGAGACACAGTGACAGCACGCCTGCGCATAAACCTCGAACCATGCTTTTCCTGAAATCAAGAAGCGCTCCAAAAGAGAGCGCATTCCCAGCATGGTGACGAGTTGCCGCGATGTTGACTAGACTGACTTATACGAACGGACTTTTTCGTTCACTTTGGCGATAAGGCGCTTGCACAACACCAGCGTTAATCAACGCGATATCGCTCGATAACGTCTTCGCGTAAACGTACCCCTAGCCCAGGCTCCTGAGGGACTTCCATATAACCGTTCTTGATCTTTGGAAATCCATCGGGCAGTTCCCATAACAAGGGGTCTCGCTGCTTGTTGGCAAAGATTTCAACAAAGAGGCCATGAGGATTCGCCGCGATCAAATGGATCGCGACTTGCGGTTCCTCGTGATGCGCCATCTCGACATTCATGAAGCGAGCCATGTCTGCTACACGTTGCCACTCGGTCACGCCGCCACAAAGCGTGCAATCCAGATTGAGGATTGAAACGCCCCCTTTGGTAATCAAATCCCGGCAGGCCCGCCCGCTGATTTCCCCCTGGCCCACGTTAATCGGAATAGAGGTTTTCGTAGCCAGGAGCATCAAGCCGTCTGTCTGGTCGTACCACTTGATCGGCTCTTCCATCCACCGCACGCCCAGATCGGCGCGCTCCATTTCCACGCAGAATTTGACCGCATCCAACGGATCCCACCCCTGGTTGGCATCGACCGTAATCACGAAGTCGGGGCCTCCTGCCTTGCGGGCAGCACGCACGCGGGCGAGGTCTTCGTCCAGGCTGGCCCGTCCGACTTTCATCTTGATGCCGATGCAGCCCGCTGCACGCACCATATCGACTTCTTCGGCAATGGCGTCGAGGGGATCTTTGCCGTCCTTGGGGTAATACCCGCCGATAGAAATCACGGGTACGCGGTCCCGTACACCGCCTAACAGTTTATAAACCGGCACGCCGTAGAGCTTTCCTCTCGCGTCCCACATGGCGTTATCCAGACAACTCAACGCCTGCATCAGAATGCCACGCGGATGCATGTCCAGCTGATGCAAACCTCTGTTGCCCAGGTCTAGGTCAATGTTGAACATCGCATCCCACAGACGCTGAAAATCACGCACGTCCTGGCCGATCAACAGCGGCGCCATGTGCTCACGAATGACCCGCACGATCTCGCGTTGCGTATGAAACTCATCGCCACCGTAGGTCTCGCCGATCAGGCCGTTTTCCAGATGCACACGCGTAATGATGGTAGGTCGAGTGCTGACCTGGTACGTTCCCCCCTTGAATACTTGACTCAAATTCATATCCAACGCGATGGCTTCGACATGGACGATTTTCATTGACTTCCCTTTTATGTGGTTTGCCACTCCGTAGCCAGGATGTCTGGCTACGGGTATTGCCGAACAAGCCCCTCACCTCACTCGACGTGACGGGCCATATTCATGATCGCTATTGCGGTGTGATCCCTGCGTCGCGAATCACACGTTGCCACTTGGCTTGTTCGCTGCGCGTGAAATCACCAAATGGACCCGGCTTGACCTGATCAGCGGCCAACACATCGATACCGTTATTTTTCAGTCCGTCGGTAAATGATTTGTCTGCCAGGGCTTTCAGATAGGCTTCTCGCAATACGTCGATCACAACCGAGGGAGTTCCAGCAGGCGCATAGATGCCATACCAGGTGGACGCCAAGAAGCCCGGCAACTCACGCTCTGTCAATGTCGGAACGCCCGGGAAAAGCGGCATGCGCGACTGCGATGTCAACGCCAATGCCTTGAGACGTCCGCCTTGCACCTGAGGCAACGCAACGTTGGTCTGATCCAACATCACATCGATCTGGCCGCCCATCAGGTCTGTCATGGCGGGGCCTGTCCCCTTGTAGGGAACAAAGGTGAATTTGGCTTTGATGGTGGCTGCCAGGTGTTCTGCAGCCAAATGAGAAGACGACCCCACCCCTGCTGTCCCGAAGGTCAGCTTCTCCGGATTTTTACGCGCGGCCTCGAATAACTCACTAGCCGTCTTGAAGGGCGAATCGCTCCTTACCAACAGCGCCATAGGCGTATCCGGAAAGCGAAATACCGGCACAAAGTCCCGCAACGGATCGTAGTTGAGAGCGTTGAACAAATAAGGCGCTGCCGCCATGGTACCGATATGGCCAACGAATAAGGTATAGCCATCGGGCTTGGTCCGCGCGGCACGCGTTGCGCCTAGCGTGCCNCCCGCCCCTGGAACGTTGTCAACGATGATCGACTGCCCGAGTTCGGTCGCAACACGTTGTGCGACCGTGCGAGCCACCGCATCGGTCGGCCCACCGACAGCGAACGGCACGATCCATGTGACGGCTCGATTTGGATAGTTCGATTCTGCAGCGCTCACAGCGCCTGCCCCCGCCACAGCCACGGCAACGCCCGCAGCCAAGCGCAATATCACCTTTGTCAGGCCAACCATATTGTCTCCCCATTTTTAGATGACATGGCCCGTCAATCGGGCCATACCGGCTACCGTGGTTCGCCATCAACATGGCTCGCCAACACGGCACGGGAGAAATCATAGAGGCCACAGTTAGATCTACAATCAGGCAGATTGTCACTTCATGATGCACGAATCGTGGCCAATCTACCCAACCTCTCTGATTTGCGTTTGTTTGTCGAAGTCGTCCGCCATGGAAGCTTTGTGCGAACGGCGACCGAGCTCGGCATGTCGCCGTCCTATGTCAGTAAACGTATTGGTTTGCTTGAAGACGACCTGGGTGTCCGGCTATTGCATCGCACGTCGCGGCAGATCAGTACGACCCATCAGGGAGAAAAAACGTATGAATGGGCCCGGGGAATTCTGGGCAGTGTGCAACAAATGCGTGATGCACTTGCCGAAGACGACAGCGAGCCGCAAGGCGCATTGCGTGTGAGTTCGAGCTTTCGTCTCGGTCGCAATCACGTGGCGCCAGCCATCTCATTGCTGGCCAAACGCTACCCGCAGCTGGAGATCTCGCTGACCGTATTGGATCGCCCTGTTGATCTGCTGAGCGAAGGGTTCGATATTGATATCAGGATCGGGCAAGTGCCAGAACCGCATCTCGTTGCGCACCGCATTCTGCAAAGCCACCGGATACTATGCGCCGCCCCCGCCTACCTGGAACGGCATGGGACGCCCACACAACTGGCTGATCTGGCGAAACACTCTTGTCTTGTTTTCCGCGAACGTGACCAGCCGTTCGGTACGTGGCGTTTGACTGGCCCTAAAGGGTTGGAATCAGTCAAAGTGACAGGCACGCTGTCGTCCAACAATAACGACATCATCCGGCAATGGGCACTGGATGGACATGGCATTGTGCGGCTAGCAGAATGGGATTGCGCCAAGAGCCTGAATGACAAGACCTTGGTCCACGTACTGCCCGCGTATCGATGGCCGGCCGATATCTGGGCGGTAACGACGGGTCGATTGTCTGAGTCGACCAAGGTCCGCGTTTGCGTGAATTTCCTGAAGGAGCAACTGACCGCCGGGCCTTATGCGCTGTGGCCCACGCCCGGCGCACGCCAGCCTATTCGATCGTGATCCCGCGCTCCTCGATCAGATCTTTCCAGCGCTTGAATTCCTGAGCCTGGAAAGCAGTGAACTCCGCGGGCGTATTGGCGACGATCTCCAGGCCCTGCTCTTCGAGTTTACGGGCGACTTCAGGGTCTTTGAAACTGGCGATCGCGGTCTCGGCGAGTTTGGTTTTGACATCGGCGGGCAAGCCTTTGGGGGCCGATAACCCTTGCCAGGAATAGATCACGACATTCGGCACGCCGGCTTCAGTCAGCGTAGGCACGTCGGGCAGCACGGCGGAGCGCTTTTCGCCGGTCACAGCGATGGCGCGCAATTTACCGGCGCGGATGTACTGCAATACGGAGTTCACGTTCTGGAATGAATAATCGACTTGGGCGCCCATCAAATCATTGATCGCGGGAGCGCCTCCCTTGTAGGCCACGTGCATGCCTTCGGTATGCGTCTGCTGCAGAAAGACTTCGGCAGATAAATGATCCGAGGCGCCGTAACCCGAATTGGCGAAACTGACTTGCCCGGGTTTGGCTTTCAATTCGGCGATGACGTCTTGTACTGTACGTGCCGATTTGGTGGGTGGCGTGACCAGGACGTTGGGCGTCTGTACCGCGACGGTGATGTAATCGAAATCCTTGAGAGCGTCGTAGGGCGTGGATTTGATCAGGTGCGGCGCGATGACGTAGGTGCCCAGCGAGGAAAACATCAGCGTATAACCATCGGGTTTTTCGCGCGCGACCTGTCCGCCGCCGATGGTGCCCGTGGCGCCGGGCCGGTTATACACCACGAACGATTGGTCCAAGCGGCGCTGCAGTTGCTCTGCCATCATCCGGCCGAGCGTATCGGTGGCACCTCCTGCAGGGAACGGCACGACGACTTGCACGGGCTTTTCTTTGGGCCAAGGCGTTTGTGCGGCTGCGGTGAAGGCGGCGCATGACAGCATCATGGTGGCCAATAGTTTTTTCATTGTTTTGTCTCCCTGGTGTAAGCATTTGAGCGGCCGCGCGGACGGCGGCGTCGCTTATTTATCGATATGTGTGGATGTAGTGATGCCGTTATGCGAGACCGATTTACGTCACGACTTCGCCACGCTCTCGCGCACAACAGCGTCTTGTCTGGTTTTGATCGCAGGATTCAAACTCGTCCCCAGCCCTGGCGCGCTGGGCGCCAGCACCATGCCGTTGTCGACGATAGGCAAATGCGTCACGAGATCGCGATACCAGGTGCTCAATGTGGCGCGCACGACTTCCTGGAAAATCGCCGTAGGCGCATGCATGGCCAGGTGCAGGCCGGCGATCAGCGTGACGGGGCCCGTGCAATCGTGAGGCGCCAATGGCCGTGCGTAGGCTTGGGCCAATGCGGCGATTTTGCGTCCTTCGGTCAGGCCGCCACACCAAGCCAGGTCCAGCATCACGATGTCCAAAGCGTCTTTGGCCAGCAAATCACGGAATGGCACGGTACCGGCCAGTGTCTCGCTGCCGCAAATCGGCACGCTGGTCTGACGGCGCAAGTCTGCGAGCGCCTGGGCATCGTCCATCTTGCTGATGGGGTCCTCGGCCCAGAAGACGCCGTAGTCCTCCAGTCCGCGGCAGATACGCAATGCCGCATTGGCGCCCCACAGGCTGTGCAGTTCGCACATGATTTCAATGCGGTCACCCACGGCCTCGCGGACTTTTTTAAAGGGCTCGAGACCTCGCTTCAAATCTTGTGCGCTAATCAAATGCCCACCCGTGGCAGCCGCATAGGCATCGAAGGGCCAGATTTTCATGGCGGAGTAACCCTCGTCCAGCAGGCTTTGTGCCAGAGTTCCCGCGTCGCGCATGAACGCGATCTGGTCATCGTACGGCCCGGCGGACAGCTCAGTACCGTCGGTGCTGCGGCGCGCCACGCCCCCCGTGTTGTAGGCGTAGCCGGCGCAGGTGTTATAGGCACGGATACGATCACGCACGCCCCCGCCCATGGCGATGTAGGTCGGCACGCCTTGGCGCTGGCCCGCCAAGTCCCACAACGCGATATCGACGGCGCTCGCTGCACGAACCTCGGCACTGGCGCTGTGAAATCCCAGGTATGGGTTCATGAGCTGCTGCGAGACAGCTTCGATATGCCGGGCATCGCGACCCAACAGCCAGGGCGCAACGGTCTCGTGCAGAACGGCCTCGACGGCTTGCGCGCCGCGAAATGACTCGCCCAGGCCAATCAAACCCTCGTCGGTTTCGATTTCCACCCAAATCAGATTGGGACGTTCGTTGATGCGAATACTACGTAATGCCGTGATGGTAGCCATGCCGTGAATCTGCTCTTGTCTGTGGAAAGGAAAGGCGAATCGGGTATTGCCGGAATCGGAATCGGAACCGAATCACACCGATCTGTGCGCGAGTTGTCATGCTCGTGGCGAGCAGTTATCTTGTCAATAAAATGACAAAGTAGTATTACTACTTTGGCAATATCGATTTACAGATCATGGACGACGCTAATGGCCATTTCCCCGCTCAGCGATTTCGCCTACAAGCAGGTGCTGGAAATCATCGAAAAGCAGGAGCCAGACAATAGGCTCCCCAGCGAAGACGAACTGGCGCGCAGGCTGGGCGTATCGCGTCCAGTCCTGCGCCAGGCCCTGGCCCGATTACGTTCAGAAGGATGGGTCTATGCCCGGCGCGGCTCGGGAAATTTTGTCGGGAAACCGCCTGCCCTGCAAAGCACGACGTTCGGCCCGCTGCACAGCATTCCGGATGTGCGCAGCTTTTTGGAGTTTCGCTGTCTGATCGAGGGCGAAAGCGCTGCCGAGGCCGCTCGATGCACCGATGCACAGATGCTCGCGGAAATCGAACGGCGTCAGCGCCTGCTGGAATCCGCCTGGACGCGAGGTGAAGTCGGAATCGAAGAAGACATTGCTTTTCATGACGCCATCGCGGCGGCCAGCGGCAATCGTTTTTTCAGCATGACAATGGCTGCGCTGGCTGAACAAACGCGGGTTTCCATCAAACTGATCCGCGAGCTCTCGCCATTGCCGATGGTCAGACGTGCGGTCGATGTCCGCCACGAACATCGCGCGATTGGCGAAGCGATCAGGACGGGCAACGCCGAGGCGGCACGCACGGCGATGGTCGATCACCTGCGCGGCGGGATGGCGCGATTATTTGGTATCGATAATGTGCGAAACCCCGGCGGCCATAATCCGTCCGGGGTTTGAAAACTCGACTCGGCGTGCGACGGAATGCGTCCGTAAAGGCCTAGGGACTTATTGCTGAAATACCGCCTTTGCAGCGAGGCCTGCACACCCTCTCACTCGACGCACGCACCAGCATCAAGGATGCGCGCGTCGTGCCCAACGGCCGCACCTGGATCGATGCGGCCGCCGATTACCCTCAGCGTATCGTCGGCATGGCGAATTCCGCGCCCTTGCCGATGCTCTCAGGCCAGCGCTGCATGATGCTCTTTTGACGGGTGTAAAAGCGTACGCCCTCTTCGCCATACGCGTGCATGTCGCCAAACAAGGAACGTTTCCAACCGCCAAAACCATGCCATGCCGCCGGCACGGGAATCGGCACATTCACGCCCACCATGCCGACCTCGATTTGGCGGCCGAACTCACGCGCGACGTTGCCATCACGCGTAAAGCAGCTGACGCCATTGGCGAACTCGTGGTTGTTGATCAATTGCACCGCCGAGGCGAAATCAGGCACGCGCACGCACGACAGCACCGGGCCGAAGATTTCTTCTTTGTAGATGCGCATGTCAGGGGTGACGTTGTCGAACAGCGTACCGCCCAGCCAGAAGCCATTGTCGCAGCCCTCGCCTGCCTGCGCGCCCTTGAACTCGCGGCCATCGGCCAACAGGGTCGCGCCTTCGTTGATGCCGATGTCGATATAGCCGGCAATGCGTTGACGCGCTTCCGCTGTCACGATGGGGCCCATTTCAGCCTGGGCGTTCGTACCGTTCAATACTTTCAGTTGCTTCAAGCGCTCGGCTACGCGCGGCACGACCTGATCGGCAGCAGAGCCGACCAAGACAGCAACCGAGATCGCCATGCAGCGCTCACCAGCCGAGCCGTAGGCAGCGCCCATCAAGGCATCGACGGCTTGATCCAGATCCGCATCGGGCATGATGACCATGTGGTTCTTGGCGCCACCCAAGGCTTGTACGCGCTTGCCGTTGCGTGCGCCAGATTCGTAGATTTGTTGCGCGACCGGCGTCGAGCCCACAAACGAAATTGCCTTGACGTCGGGGTCTTCGATCAATGCCTGCACGGCATGATGATCGCCCTGCACCACGTTGAAAACGCCATCGGGCAGGCCGGCCTGCTTGAGCAGATCGGCGATGAACAACGATGCGCTGGGATCAATCGGGCTGGGCTTCAGGATGAAGGTATTGCCGGTGGCCAGCGCCATGGGGAACATCCACATGGGCACCATCACCGGGAAATTGAACGGCGTGATGCCTGCCACCACGCCCAGCGGCTGGCGCAAGGTCCAGTTATCCATGCCGGACGACACCTGTTCGGTGAAGTCGGTTTTCAGCAACTGCGGCGCGCCACACGCGAATTCGACAATGTCGATACCGCGGGCGACTTCGCCTTGGGCGTCACTGAATACTTTGCCGTGCTCGGAGGTAATGAGGCGGGCCAGATCGTCCTGGTGGCGATGCAGCAACTCGAGAAAACGGAACAACACCCGTGCACGGCGCAGCGGCGGCGTGGCGGCCCAAGCGGGAAATGCCTTGCGGGCGGAGGCCACGGCAGCCTGGACATCTGTCGGCTCGGCCAATGCGACACGCGCCGACACCTGTCCCAACGCGGGGTTGAAAACGTCGCGGGTTTTAGGGGATTGCGGATCGACACGATGGCCGTCGATCCAGTGACCAATCAGGGGCGTGGAAGCGTTGGAGGATGCGGTAGTCACGAGCGGTATCCAGATTGAGTTGATCGGAAAACAGCCTCAGTCTACGGCTGCGACCGGCTCGCGAGAAGACCGTTTTTGCAACATCAGTGTTTGATAAAATGAACAATCATCAGCCCGGGAATCATCACAATGGCCACTGATCAGATTGCGCCGCTCGTGGCGGATATTTATTTATTGACCGCCCTGGCGGAAACCCGCAGCTTTACCCAGACGGCCAAACGCCTGGGCGTGTCCAAGGCCTCGGTCAGTACTCGCATCAATGCGCTGGAAAAGGCCGTCGGCCTGCCGCTGGTGCGCCGCACGACACGGCACGTCATGTTGACCGAGGCGGGACACAATCTGGTCGAGAATGCGGCGCCGGCGTTCGATCGCATCAGCGCAGGGTTTTTGGCCGTCAAGGATTTGTCGGATGTACCGCGCGGCACGGTGCGCGTGACAGCGCCTGTCGCGTTTGGCCGGCAGCACCTGGCGCCGGTCCTGCCTGCATTTCTACGGCAATATCCTGAGGTGCGCATCGACCTGGAGCTGGTCGACCGCCTGGTGAACCTGGCGCACGAGGGCTTTGACCTGGCGATCCGCCATACCGATCATCCGCCGGAATCCTACATCGCCTGGGAGCTCTGCTCGTCGCGCTCGATGCTGGTCGCCAGCCCGCAATACCTGCAGACTCACGGCCAGCCGCAGCATCCGCGTGACCTGAGCGATCATGCCTGTGTCACCTATCTCGGCAATCGCACCTATGAAACCTGGTCGTTCGTGCGCGAAGGACGGCGCCAATCGGCGCAGCCCATCGTGATACCGATACGCACCAATTTTCGGGCAAATAACAGCGAGGTCCTGCGTCAAGCCGTACTCGAAGGCGCGGGAATCGGTATGCTGCCAGACTTCAGTGCCGTGACGACGCCCCCCAATGGTCTCGTCGAGGTCCTGCCCAACTGGCGGGTGCATGGCTTTTTTGGTGGCAAACTCTATGCCTTGCGCCCCTGGTCCGCGCATGTGCCGCAATCGGTGAAATGCCTGGTGGAGTTTTTACGTGACAAGTATTCGCAAGGATTCTAAGGTGAGCAAAACCACGACGCGCCCCGGACGGCGCAGCGGTGGCGGCGTCACGCTGACCGACGTCGCACGCCAGGCGGGCGTATCCGTCATGACGGCGTCGCGCGCCTTGAATCAACCTCATCTGGTATCCGATGACACGCGCAAACAGGTACTCGAGGCCGTTGCCAACAGCGGCTATGTGCCGAATCTGCATGCGGCCGGACTGCGTTCAAAACGCACGCGAATGATTGCGCTGATGGTGCCATCCATTGCCTCGGGCTCGGCATTTTTGCTGGCCGTGCATGCCATGACGGAAATACTGGTCGAGGCCGGTTATCAGGTGATGTTGAGCGAACGCGGCTATGACCGCTCACGCGATGATGTGGTCCTGGACTCGGTGATTGCCCGCCGGCCAGACGGGATTGTGCTGACAGGACTGATGGAGTCGCCCCGTGCGCGGCAGCATCTCGCCGCATCAGGCATCCCGGTCGTAGAGACCTGGGAAATGACCGATACTCCCATCGATATGCTGGTCGGGTTTTCTCACTATGACGTGGGTGTGGCCATTGCGCGCTATTTCCATGAACAAGGCAGGCGCTGTGTTGCCTCTATCGCAGCAACGGAGGCACGCACGGCGGCGCGATTCCACGGCTTTGCCGATGAGGCCCTGCGCCTGGGTATCGCGGGCCGCCATTTGCAGGAAGGCTCGTCGTTCGTGATTGAACCTCCCAGCCAGCTCGGCCACGGACGCAGCGGCCTGGTTCGAGCGCTAGAGGGCGATCCCGATGTCGATGCTATTTTCTCGGCCACTGACATGGTGGCCTTGGGCACCCTGATGGAAGCGCAATTGCGCGGACTGCGTGTTCCAGAGGATCTCGCCGTTGTGGGGTTTGGCGACTTTGATTTTGCCTGCAACGTCACCCCTGCCCTGACTACCGTGCGGGTGGATCACGAGGATATCGGACGGCGCACGGCCAGCATGCTGATCAATCGTATCGAAGGCATTGCGCCGGACAACCCCATCCAGGATGTCGGCTTCACGCTGGTCCAACGCGAAAGCGGCTAACCGACAATCCTATTCAGGTTTGAGGTTGTTTTCCTTGACGACACGCGTCCATCGAGCCTCTTCGCCCCGGACATAGGCATCCAGCTCTGCAGGCGCACCGGCAGTGACTTTCAGGCCTTCTTCTTCAATCTTGCTCGCAAATTCAGGCGATGCGGCGGCTTTACGGGCCGATGCGTTCAATCGATCAATGACGGGACCCGGTGTCCCCGCGGGGACATACAAGCCGTACCAGCTTTCTACCTGGTAATCCGGTACGGTGGACGCGATCGTCGGTACGCCCTTGAAGGCCGCGGATGGCTCAGCCGTGGTCACCCCGATCGCTTGCAGTTTGCCATTGTCGATAAAGGCAGAAACGGCTGCGGCGGTAGCAAACATCATGTCGACCTGTCCACCCAATAAATCAGTCAGGGCAGGCCCCGCGCCACGATACGGTACGTGCGTGAGCGAGACTTTTCCCAAGTTGGCAAACATCTCGCCTGCCAAGTGTGCAGAGGTCCCAATACCCTGCGAGGCATATGTCAATTTTCCCGGGCTGGCTTTTGCCGCCTGCAGAACATCGCTGACTGAATGATAGGGGCCGTCTGGACGCACCACCAGGACGTTAGGCCCCCGGCCGATGAGCATCACTGGCGCAAAGGCTTTGTTGCTGCCGTAAAGCAGTTTCGGCTGCAAAGAGGGATTGACCGCGTGTGCAAAAGACGCGACCACGACGCTATATCCATCGGGAGCGCTTCGAGCGACATTGTCCGTGCCTATCATCGTGCCTGCGCCGGGCTTGTTCTCTACGACGACAGGCTGCCCGAGATCCTTGGCCATGCCCGTTGCAAGGGTACGCGCAATCAAATCAGTGCCGCCCCCAGGTGAGAATGGCACAACGAGGCGGATGGGTTTGTCGGGATACGCGGCCAGCGCCGTCGTGATGCAAGCGCTGCCAACGACAGCGACACACGCATGCATCAGCACACGCGGCAAAAATGATTTCATTCGGACGTCTCCTTGTTCTCAGTTTCTCTGTAGCGGCCACAGCAACCTCCCCTCTGTGCAGCAGCCCGAAAGCAGACTGTAGTTCCCGAAACCGCGTTTGAGAGCCCATGAATTCCACTGGATGGAATATCCGGATAAAGCCCATCAAGCACATCCGTTGCAGTAAAGCCATCGTGTTTCATCGAACGCGATAGGCCGCGTCGATCGCGTAGGGCCAGCCGCCTGCATTTACCCGAGCGTGTATCAAACACGTTGACGCCGAAAATAGTTAACGTTAACATTCACAACATCAACGATCATCCCTTTATTCCCTTTCTCAGCCTCTAGGTATGTCGACCTGTACTTCATCCGCTATGGCAGTGGCCTCGCCCGCCACTGATACTCCGCGTGCGATCAGCATGCATCCGAACGACAACGTCGCCATTGTGGCCAACCTGGGCGGCCTCGCCGCCGGGGCTCAATTGCCGAATGGTCCGCAGCTGCGCGAGCGCGTCCCGCAAGGCCACAAGGTCGCCCTGACCGATATCGCCGAGGGCGCGGAGGTCCGCCGTTACAACGTGACTATCGGCTATGCGAATCGTGATTTGCCCGCGGGCAGTTGGGTCAATGAAAACGTATTGACGATGCCAGCGGCGCGCGGTCTGGATGATCTGCCGATGGCCACCCACACGCCGGCCGCCCTGCCCCCGCTGGAGGGTTATACGTTTGAGGGATATCGCAACGCCGATGGCACGGTAGGCACGCGCAATTTGCTGGCGATCAGCACCACGGTGCAATGTGTGGCGGGTGTGGTGGAACATGCATTGCAGCGCATTCGCGCTGAACTGTTGCCGCGCTATCCGAATGTGGACGGCGTGGTTGTGCTGGAACACGGTTATGGCTGCGGTGTTGCCATCGATGCACCTGACGCGATAGTTCCGATACGTACGCTGCGCAACATCAGCCGTAATCCGAACTTCGGCGGCGAGGTCATGATCGTGAGCCTGGGCTGCGAAAAATTGCAGCCCGAACGTTTGATGCCGGCCAACAGTATCCCGATTCAGGCTGATGGCTCGATGAGCCAGGGGCTGGACGTCATGCGGCTGCAGGACGATGAACACGTCGGTTTCCAAGCGATGATCGACGCCATTCTGGCTCAGGCCGTGCCTCATCTGGAACGGCTGAATCAACGCCGGCGCGAGACATGTCCGGCATCGGATCTGGTCGTAGGTGTGCAGTGTGGCGGCAGCGATGCATTCTCGGGCGTGACGGCAAATCCCACGGTCGGTTTCTGCGCGGACCTGCTGGTGCGGGCAGGCGCTACCATCATGTTCTCTGAAACGACCGAAGTGCGTGACAGCGTCGAGCAATTGACCAAACGCGCGGAATCGGTCGAGGTCGCCGAATCCATCGTTCATGAAATGGCCTGGTACGACGCGTATCTGCAACGCGGACAAGCAGACCGCAGCGCCAATACATCGCCCGGCAATAAAAAAGGCGGACTTTCAAACATCGTCGAAAAAGCGATGGGCTCGGTGATCAAATCCGGGACGGCCGCCATTAATGGGGTCTTGAGTCCAGGCGAGAGCTTGCGCGATCGCGGCATCAAAAAGGGCCTGGTTTATGCTGCCACGCCAGCGAGCGATTTTATTTGCGGCGCACTGCAATTGGCCGCCGGGATGAACCTGCATATCTTCACGACGGGCCGCGGCACGCCGTACGGCCTGGCAGAGGTACCCGTCGTCAAAGTCGCGACGCGCAGCGATCTGGCGCGCCGTTGGCACGATCTGATGGACGTGAATGCCGGACGTATCGCCGATGGCGAGATGACCATCGAGGAGCTCGGCTGGGAGATGTTCCACCTGCTGCTGGATGTCGCCAGCGGCCGCAAGCAAACCTGGGCGGAACGCTGGAAATTGCACAACGCACTGGTGCTGTTCAATCCGGGTCCGGTGACCTGATAAGGAAACCTGATAAGCAAAAAAGGCCTGGATCCTCAACGGATTCAGGCCTTTTTGCTGTGCGGTTGGATTGCTGCCCCATGCTGCGCCTAGCAACCGAGCAACGGCGCTCCCGACGCGCTGTGACGGCAAAAACGACTGCCGCCACGTGCCTCCGATTAACGTTGCTGCACGATTTTTCGTGCTTGATCCGAGGCGCTGTTCAGCGCAGCCACGGGAGGCGTTTTGCCCTCCAGTGCCTGGCTCAACTCGTTGCTCAAGACGGGCTCGACACGGTCATAGTTGGCCATACGGAAACCCCGGCTAGTTGCGCCCGCATCGCCTCTCATCGAATCTACGAGCGCTTTCGCGCCAGGGACTTTGTCGTAGAACGACACGTCAGCCGCACGCAATGCCGCGTCGGTCAAAGGCAGATAACCGGTTTGCTGATGCCACTCGGCCGCATTGACCGGCTTGGACAGCCAGGCCAGGAACTGTGCTGTTGCTTTTTCCTGGTTTTGCGGACGGCCATCGATCGCCCACAACGCGGAACCGCTGACAAAAGGACGTCCGGCGCTGGGCGTCGCCTGCGGATAGTACGGCAACGGCGCGACCCCGAACGAGAGGTTGCGCGTATGCATGAACGTACCGGCCGAACCGGATCCCGACATCAGCACGCCGCATTTACCTTGGGCGAACAATGCATCGCTTTGGGTGCCTTCAGAGTGCGCAGTGAGCAGGAACGAGCGCTTCCAGCTGACCATCAACGAGATATGACGCATGTACAAGGTATCGAACTTCAGCACGGGCACAGCTTTGCTGGCAGCCAGGCCGTTGTCGTTGGAGGTGTACAACTGCTTGTTGATGGGCGCCAGATTTTCCAGGTGAACCTGCACCTGATTGCTGGAGGCATACGGGCAATCCAGGTTGGCCACGTCACGGAGCTTGAGCAGGTCGCCTTGCAGGTCCGCCCAGGTGCGCGACGGATTGTTGGGATCCAGGCCGGCTTTTTTGTAGTAGCTCAGGTTGTAGAACATAACCGGGACTTCGGCCATCCACGGAAAGGCCAACAAGCGCCCCTTGCTGTCGCGGATAAAACTGGAGGTGGACGGCAGGAACCAGTTCAAGTCCTTGATCGGATACTTGGCCAGTAATTGATGCAAAGGCAAGATCGCCTTGTGCTCGGAGACCATCTCGGGCGAGCGGTTGTCCGCTAATTGCACGAGGTTGGGACCGGCCTTTTTCTTACTAGCCTCGGTGGCCGCAGCTTGCAGGGCTTTGGTATCCGGGAAGTCGCGCAATTCAACGACGACCTCGTCCTGCTCTTTGTTGTACTTCTTGGTGAGCTTTTCAAATTCGGCTTTGTTGGGGCCACTCAGGGTATGCCACACCTGAATCTCGACGCCAGCACCGTGCGCGGCTCCTGCGACCGCCATAGCTACGCTGAATACCAAGGTGCGCCGGTTGGCGCCCAATCCACGGGCCAAGCCCGCCAATTGCAGTGTCTTCATAGGTTTTGTAGACCAAGAAAAGGAAATTCAGGCTCTGGTTTACGTCCGCTGAGCAGATCGGCCAAAGCCCGACCCGAACCGACACCCATGGTCCAACCCAGCGTGCCATGGCCTGTATTCAGATACAGGTTGGAAATGCGGGTTCGGCCGATGAGCGGCACGTTCGAAGGGGTGGCCGGGCGCAAACCCGACCAATAGCTGACGCCCTCGAAATCGAGGGCGCCGGGAAACAATTCACGCGCCAGGCGCGTCAAGGCCTCGCAACGGCCCATATTCAGTGAACGGGAATAGCCGGACAACTCGGCCGTCCCCGCCATGCGCAGGCGATTGCCCAAGCGCGACACCACGACTTTGTGGCTGCTGTCGGTCAGGCTGACAGACGGCGCACGGGCCGGATCCACGACGTCGAACGTCGCCGAATAGCCTTTGGCCGGATACACATTGCACGGCACACCCAAGGGCCGCAGCAGGCGCGGGCTGAAGCTGCCCATCGCGACGACATAGGCGTCCGCCGCAATGCGGGCATAGCGGCCATCGGACTGGATGACTTCCAGGCTTTGTACCTGGCCGCCTTCGGTGATCAGTCGGGTCGCGCTGGTCTCGAAACGGAATTCGACACCTGCGGCTTCACATTTGTGAGCCAGGCTCGTGGCAAACAAGTGCACGTCGCCGCTTTCGTCTTCCGGGGTGTAGTCGCCGCCGACGATCGTCGCCCGGCAGGACGCCAGCGCGGGTTCGATGGCAACCACCTCATCAGCGGTGACGACACGGCGCTCGACACCGAAATCGCGCATCAACCCCGCAGCCTTTTGCGAGGTTTCGAACTCGCGTTGATCCCGATAGAAATTGAGAATGCCGCGCTCCAGGTGGTCGTAGGAAATCCCTAGCTCAGCGCGCATGCCCTGCAAGGTGCTGCGGCTATATTCGGCCAGGCGCACCATGGCACGGATATTGGGGGCCAACCGCCCCGGCAGGCATTCACGCAGAAAGGCCAAGGCCCAGACCCATTGCCGCCAATCGAGTTGGGGACGGAACAGCAGCGGCGCATCGTCCTGAAACATCCATTTCAGCAGTTTCAGTGGTGCTTGGGGGTTGGCCCAGGGCTCGGCGTACGACACCGAGATCTGTCCACCATTGGCCAGGCTGGTTTCCTGCGCTGCGCCGGGGCGACGATCAATCACCACGACGTCATGGCCGGCCTGGTTCAGCCACCAGGCGCTGGAAATGCCAATAATGCCGCTACCCAAAACCACAACTCTCATGCGCGACTTGCTCCTTGCGCCGCTGGCCGCAGGGTCATGCCCCCTGCTGTCGCAGCTTGAATCCGATCAAAGTTTCGTGCCGCAGTGTACAGCGCCAGCGGACCCTCGCCTATGACATAAAAGCAGGGTCGGTATCTATTTACACCCAAAGGTTTCGGTGCGGCTTTTTAGCGACGGCCGTTGCTGGCATGAGCGGCATTGCTGTCTCAGCCTCCGGCGACGGCCAGATCCGCCTGCGAGGTGAACGCATCGGCGTAGAACTCCTCGGCCGGCAAGCCGCATTGAGCCGCAAACTCGCGGCGTGCTGCATCCACCATCGGAGGCGCGCCGCAGGCATACACCTGGTAGCCCGACAGGTCCGGCAGGTCCTGCATGACCGCCTCATGGACAAAGCCCGTGCGGCCCGTCCAGGCATCCTCGGGCAAACCGTCGGATACAACCGGAATGTAACGAAAATCCGGCAAGGTGTCGGCCCAGGACTGCGCCAATTCATTCATGTACAGGTCCTGGGGACGGCGACCGCCCCAGTACAGTGATACAGGACGTTGAATATTGTGATGCGCCATGTGCTCGACAATCGCCTTGACCGGTGCAAAGCCCGTGCCACTGGCCAACAGTACGATCGGCTTGTCGGAGTCTTCACGCAGGAAGAACGAGCCGAACGGCCCCTCCAGGCGCAGGATCTCACGGACTTTCATTTGCGTATCACCCGCGCCAAAGACGTGATCCGTAAACAGGCCTCCCGGCATATGGCGGATGTGCAGTTCCAGCGGACTGCCGGTATGCGGCGCGCTCGCCATGGAGTAACTGCGCCGCTTGCCGTCTTTCAGGATGATTTCGACGTATTGTCCAGCGTAATAGCGGAAAGGGTCGGCAGCAGGCAGTTGCAGACGCAGCACCGTCACATCCGGCGCGACCAGGGTCATTTCTTGTACACGTGCGGGTAGCTTGCGAATCTGGATGTCGCTGGCCAGCCTGACCTCGGTAGACTCAACAACCAGGTCCGATTGCGGGCGAGCCTGGCAAAACAGCGTATAGCCCTGGGACAGCTCCTCAGGAGAGAGGATCTGGGCGGGATACTCGCCGGCATCGACTTGGCCGGAGACGACCTTGCCTTTACAGGTAGAGCATGCGCCATTGCGGCAGCTATAAGGCAGCACGATACCGGCGGCCAAGGCGGCGTCCAGCACGGTCTGGCCGGCCTCGACGGAAAATTGATGCTGGCTGGGTTGAACAGTGACCTGGAAACTCATGTGTACGAATCTTTAGGAAAATGCGTGGCGCCGGCACCGTGACTGGGATAGAGGATCCCCTGCCACCCGGCGGTCAATTTGCTATTCTATAATCTTTGCTGCTCCGGGACGGCCCGGCGCNGCCGCCGGCGACCTGCCGGCCGCTTTCCTATCCGGGGACGGCCCCTGTGCCAGCATCTCGCTGGCTATTGAAAAGGGGCACATCATGGCCTGGATTATTCTTGTACTCGCGGGGCTTTTTGAGGTCGTTTGGGCCGTCGGCCTGAAATACACCGAGGGTTTTACCCGTCTCGTTCCCTCTGTCATCACCCTGATCGGCATGTTGATCAGTTTCTGGCTGCTCTCGCTCGCCATGAAAACGCTGCCACTGGGTACCGCCTATGCCATTTGGGTCGGCATAGGCGCGATCGGCGCATTCGTCGCCGGCCTGGTGCTGTTTCATGAGGCCGCGAGCCCCATGCGAGTGCTCAGCGTGCTCTTGATCGCGGCCGGCTTGATTGGGCTGAAACTGTCCAGTTAAGCGACGAGCTTTCCTGCACGAGGATCGTGGCGTGCCAGGCGCGTCAGCAGATGATCGACCTCGCTGCGCGCTGCAGGCGTCAGCGCGCCACCGGGACGGCGCTGTGCGGCGCTGGACAGGATGCCGCGCCGCATCATGACGTATTTGCGTACCGCCAGGCCGACGCCGGGCTGTTGCTCGTAACGCAGCAGCGGCAAGTGTGCGTCAAAAAGGTCGTGCGCCTCTTCTTTTTGGCCCTCGCCGATCATGCGGACAAAATCGCACAGCATGTCGGGAAAACAATAGCCCGTGTTGGCGCCGTCTGCACCGCGATTCATTTCGTAGTCCAGGAATAGGCCGTTATTGCCGCACAGGATCGAGATGTGACGCATGGCGCCCTCGGCCTCGTAGCGGCGCAGCGTGGAGATTTTCTCCAGCCCGGGCCAGTCCTCGTGCTTCAGCATCACGCATGAGGCCAGATCGTCCACGATACGCTTGATCACGCCAGGCGCCATCTGTACGGAAAAGGTCAGCGGATAGTCTTGCAGCACAAAGGGCACATCGTCGCCGATGGCTTCCACGGCCTGATGGTAGTAATTGACGATCTGGTCGTCGGTACGCAGGGTGTTGGGCGGCGCAATCATGACCCCCGCAGCACCGCGGTCCATGACTGCCCGTGTCAAAGAGCGCATCGAAGCAAAGCCCGGCGCGGACACGCCAACGACGATGGGGATGCCGGCGGATTTGCCGATGACCTGAGAGGCAATTTCCAGCGATTCGCTGAAATCCAGTTTGGGGGCTTCGCCCAGTTGGCCCAACACGGTCAGCCCGGTGGATCCGCAGCCATGATAGAAATCCATCATCCGATCGATAGAAGCATGGTCCACAGTCCCATCGTCAAAAAAAGGCGTGGGAGCGATGGGAAATACCCCGCGGGCATCGGCTGTCAGTTTCATTCGGTCATCCTCGACTATGCACATAGAATTTCCTGGCCATTGTGATACATGACAGCGAGGAATGAAAACCTGAAAATATTCAGGTATATCATTCGTTTTTTGAATGATCTTGTCGCCGCACACCTCAACGTAGCCATGTGGGGCACTAGGCCGCACACTCGCCGCAGCAATGAATCCACGCCGACTGACGCCTTCCATGTCGCTATTGCTGGCCTTTGAGGCCAGCGCCCGTCACTTGAGTTTCACCCGCGCGGCGACGGAATTGGCGTTGACACAAAGCGCGGTCAGCCGACAAGTACAGGCGCTGGAGGACTTGCTCGAGGTCTCGTTGTTTCGGCGCGAAAAGCGCCGTATCGCGTTGACGGAAGCCGGCGAGCTTTATCAACAGGAGGTGGCGGAGGCCCTGCAGCGCATCCGCAGCGCGTCACTGCAAGCGATTTCCTATCGATCCGGCCGAGGCGCCTTTCATCTGGCGGCACTGCCCACTTTCACCGCCAAATGGCTGATGCCGCGCCTGAATCGCTTTTATGCACGTCATCCGGGAATATTGGTGCATCTGCACTCGCGGGTGACGCGTTTCGACCTGGACTTGGCAGGCATCGATGCCGTCATTGCCGTGGGTGACGGAGATTGGCCTGGTCTGGTCCCGCATTTATTGATGACGGAAAAAGTGGTACCGGTCATCAGCCCTGCCCTGGCCGGCCAACCGCCGCGCAGCAATCCGGCGAACCTGGCCGATCATATGCTCCTGCAGGTCGCTGCCCGCCCCGCGATCTGGCGCCGATGGTTCGAAGCGCACGGCTTGCCCATCCGCACGATGCGCATGGGCGCGCAATTCGAACTCACGACTCATTTGATCCAGGCGGTGGCATCCGGCATTGGCGTTGGATTGCTGCCAACGTTTCTGGTTCAGGACGAGCTGGAACAAGGCGTGTTGGCGCCGGCCCTGGACGAGGAATTCAACACGGGGGCGGGCTATTATTTTTTAGCTTCGCCGGACAAACTCGCCACTCCGGCAGTGGCGGCGTTTCGGGATTGGCTGCTGGAGGAAAGCACACAGCCGCAGCGATAGTCGTCCAGTGATTTTTTGTACGCCGCACCGTCAGGGCCGGCCAGCGACAAAAAATTTGGGCTGCAATCCGAAACAGATCGCAGCCCAAATGACCGAGGACGCGTATCCCCTGATGGCTGACGTCGGCTAGAGCACTGGCGACAGCAACACCGGCAGCTTGGGCCGCACATCCAGCGCCCGGCCTTTGCGAGCGCGCTTGCCGATGTACGGCGCGAGCGTCGGGCCAACCAGGATGTCTTCGGTTTGCTTGTTGCGATACACGCCTGTTGCGCGCAACCCGCCTACCCCGACAGGTACAGCTTGTTCGAGTTTGTCTGCTGCGTCCAGGCCCATCAAGATGGTGCCGCGGCCACCACCCGACAGGGACTTGACCTCGTCCAACCCAAACACCAGGCACTTGCCTTTGGCCGACAACAATGCCAGTTGCTGAGCCCCGGCAAACAACGGGACCGGCCGCAACAACGCATCACCGTCTTCGAGCGTGATGAATTGCTTGCCCGCACGCTGACGCGAGGTCATATCGCTGAGCTTGGCTGCGAAACCAAAACCGCGTTGCGTGGCCAGCAGCCAGCGGCTATCTGAGGCCGCCGCGATGCTATGGACGATGCGCGTACCCGGCGACAGATCGATCATCGTGGTGACGGGCTGCCCGTCGCCTCTCGCCGAGGGCAAACCGGAAACTGCGACGGTATATACCCGGCCGTTGTCGCCCACCGCGATCAGCATATCCGTGGTGCGGCACTCAAAGGCGCCATACAGATCATCGCCCTGTTTGAAACCAAACTGCGAGGCATCATGGCCATGCCCCTGACGCGCGCGCAGCCAGCCTTTTTGCGACACAACGACCGTGACGGGCTCGTCCAGCACCTTGGTTTCCAGTACGGCGCGCTCGGCGGTTTCGATCAAGGTGCGGCGATCGTCGCCGTATTGCTTCGCGTCGGCCTCGATTTCCTTGATCAGCAGGCGCTTGAGCGAGGATGGGTTATCCAACAATTCTTGCAGCTTTGCCTGTTCGGCGCGTTTGTCAGTCAGCTCCTGCTCGATTTTGAAGCCCTCCAGACGCGCCAATTGCCGCAAGCGCATTTCGAGGATGTCTTCAGCCTGGCGTTCGGACAACGAGAAACGCTGCATCAACGCCGCCTTGGGCTCGTCGGATTCGCGGATCGTCTGAATGACCTCATCGACGTTCAGGTACACGACCATGCGGCCTTCGAGCACATGGATGCGATCGGTGACCTTGTCCAAGCGATGGCGGGTACGACGCACGACCGTGTCGGTGCGGAACGCCACCCACTCGGTCAAAATGTCGCGCAGTCCCTTTTGACGCGGCCGGCCATCGGTGCCGATGCACACCAGGTTGATCGGCACACTGCTTTCCATGCTGGTCTGCGCGAGCAGCGTATTGACGAACTCATCGCGATCCACGCGCGAGGTCTTGGGTTCGAACACCAGACGTACGGCGGCGTCCTTGCCGGACTCGTCGCGCACGGCGTCCAGCAAGTTCAGCATGACAGCCTTGGACTGCTGCTGGTCGGCCGTCAGGCTCTTTTTGCCGGACTTGACCTTCGGGTTCGTGAGCTCTTCGATTTCCTCGAGGACCTTCTGGCAGGACGTGCCGGGAGGCAGCTCATGCACGACCAGTTGCCACTGACCGCGCGCCATTTCCTCGAATTGCCAGCGCGCGCGCGCCTTGAGCGAGCCACGGCCACCCTGATAGATCTGCGCGATGTCGGCCGCCGGCGTGATGATTTGACCGCCACCGGCGAAATCGGGGCCCGGCACCATCGCGTGCAGCTCGGTGTCGGGCAGGCTCGGCTGCTTGATCAACGCGACACAAGCCTGCGCCACCTCGCGCAGATTGTGCGACGGGATTTCCGTGGCCATCCCCACGGCAATGCCCGAAGCGCCATTGAGCAGCATCACCGGCAAACGTGCCGGCAACATTTGCGGCTCTTGCTGGCTGCCGTCATAGTTCGGCGCGAAATCGACGGTGCCCTCGTCGAGCTCGTCGAGCAGCAGACGCGAAAACGGCGTCAAACGCGCTTCGGTATAACGCATCGCGGCGGCATTGTCGCCGTCGCGCGAACCAAAGTTGCCATGGCCATCGATCAGCGGATAGCGCAGCGAAAAGTCCTGCGCCATGCGCACCATGGCGTCATACGCCGCCTGGTCGCCGTGCGGGTGATATTTACCCAGCACATCGCCCACCACGCGCGCGGATTTGACGGGCTTGGCGCCTGGGCCCAAGCCCATGTCCTGCATGGCGAAAAGGATACGGCGCTGTACCGGCTTTTGCCCATCACCCACATCGGGCAAGGCGCGGCCCCGCACCACGGAAACGGCGTAGTCCAGATAGGCCTGCTCGGCATAGCGGCCCAGCGTGATGGCCTCATCGGCCCCGCCGGCGGCTTCATCAAACAAGCCAGGTTGATTGCTGTCAGTCATGTGTCGTCGAAATTGCTGTCAGGAAAAGCCTCCGCTGCGCTTACGCACTGGCTGCCCTTTGCAGGGCGGACTGTGCAGAGCACAGTCCAGGAGGCGTTCTTACCGGGTCGGCCAAGGCAGTGTTGATCCATGTTGGTCTGGCTGCCTGATCAGGCCAGAATCAAATATCGAGCTCAGCGAGATTACCCTTTTCCTCGATCCAGGCACGGCGTTGCGATGACTCGCCTTTACCCATCAGCATGTCGAACATGCTGGTGGTGTCCTCGGGGGTCAGCGCACCATAGCCCACAGGCAACAGGCGTCGCGTATCGGGATTCATCGTGGTTTCCCACAACTGCTCCGGATTCATTTCACCCAGCCCCTTGAATCGGCTGATGCTCCATGCACCCTCGCGCACGCCTTCTTTGAGGAGCTTGTCTTGTGCTGCCTCGAGCTCGCCCTGATCCAGGCAATAGATCTTGCGCGCGGGGCGCTTGCCTTGAGCGGGAACGTCCAGACGGAACAAAGGCGGCTTGGCTACGTACACGTGCCCCGCCTCGACCAGCTTGGGAAAATGGCGATAGAACAGGGTTAACAGCAGCACCTGAATGTGCGAGCCGTCCACGTCGGCATCTGACAAGATGCAGATGCGGCCATAACGCAGCCCCGACAAATCCGGCGAGTCATTCGGGCCGTGCGGATCCACCCCGATCGCCACGGAAATATCGTGGATCTCGTTATTGGCGAACAGCCGGTCGCGGTCGACTTCCCAGGAATTCAGGACCTTGCCGCGCAGCGGCAGGATGGCCTGGAATTCCTTGTCGCGCCCCATTTTGGCCGAGCCGCCAGCCGAGTCGCCCTCGACCAGGAACACCTCGGTACGAGTAGCATCAGAAGACTCGCAATCGGTCAGCTTGCCCGGCAACACCGCCACGCCCGAGCTCTTGCGCTTTTCGACTTTCTGCGCCGAACGCGCCCGAGCCTGGGCCTGACGGATCGCCAACTCGGCCAATTTTTTGCCGTATTCGACATTGCTGTGCAGCCAGAGGTCGAGCGCGCTTTTTGCAAAGCCGCCAACCAATCGCACCGCGTCGCGGCTGTTCAGGCGTTCTTTGATCTGGCCCTGGAATTGTGGATCGAGGACCTTGGCCGACAGCACGAAGCTGGCGCGCGAGAACACATCCTCCGGCAACAGCTTGACGCCCTTGGGCAGCAGACTGTGCAGCTCGGCAAACCCCTTGACCGCCGAGAACAGGCCCTCGCGCAGACCGGACTCGTGCGTGCCGCCTGCTGGCGTCGGAATCAGGTTGACGTAGGACTCGCGCACCGCATTGCCGTCCTCGGTCCAGGCCACGACCCACTGTGCGCCCTCGCCATCGGCAAAGCTCTCGTGATCGGCCCCGGCATACTGCTGGCCCTCGAAAAACGGCACCATCAGTTCCGAACCGGACAGCGCCTCGGCCAAGTAACCACGCAGACCATCGGTGTATTGCCAGACTTTGGTGTCGCCGGTTTTTTCGTTGATCAGCGTGACTTTCACGCCCGGCAGCAGTACAGCCTTGCTGCGCAGCAGGTGATTCAGCTCGCCCAGCGGGATCTGGGGGCTGTCGAAATATTTGCCGTCGGGCCAGACACGCACGCGGGTGCCGGACTTTTTGCGTCCTGCTTCCGGATACGGCGCCAAGGGCTCGGTCACATCGCCGCCCTGGAAAACCAGACGGTTGGTCGCGCCATCGCGCCAGACGACGACTTCGAGCCGCGTCGCCAGTGCGTTGGTGACGGACACCCCGACGCCATGCAGGCCGCCGGAAAAGGCATAAGCGCCCCCGCCCTGCTTGTCGAATTTGCCCCCGGCGTGCAGCCGGGTAAAGACCAATTCGACCACCGGCGCGTTTTCTTCGGGGTGCAGGCCGACGGGAATACCGCGTCCATCGTCCTCGACCGACACGCTGCCGTCGGCATGCAGGGTGACCTGGATCTGCTTGCCATAGCCGGCGAGCGCCTCATCAGCGGCGTTGTCGATGACCTCCTGCACGACGTGCAGGGGATTTTCGGTGCGGGTGTACATACCCGGACGCTGACGCACCGGCTCCAGTCCCTTCAGGACTCGGATGGAGGCTTCGGTGTAACGTGGTGTAGCCAAGTTATCCCCAAGATCTGTGGAAAAAAACCGACATTTTACGGATAAGTCTAGATTTTGCGCGGCCTTAGGTAGGATGCGCACGTCCTGACCAGTCCGAATTCGGTAGGATAAGTAGTTTGCAGGTCAAAGAATGACAGAATGGCAGTTTGCCAGTTTCTGAATTCCGTCGACCACGACGCAACATGCTACACAAAACTGGCAAACCCTGTTGTTTTCAACAGTGGTATGCTTAATGCCTCACCTACCTTTTAGTAGAACAAAAATGGCAGGGGCGTCTGACGCCCATCATGCCGCGGAACCGAGAATCACCATGAGCGAGCAAATCAAGAACGTCAGCGATGCAAGCTTCGATGCCGATGTGATCAAATCCGGTCAGCCGGTGCTGGTCGATTACTGGGCGGCCTGGTGTGGCCCCTGCAAGATGATCGCCCCTCTCCTGGAGGAAGTCGCCTCCGAGTACGCCGGCCGCCTGACGGTCGCCAAGCTGAACGTCGACGAAAACCAGGACACCGCCGCCAAATACGGCATCCGTGGCATTCCCACGTTGATGCTGTTCAAGGACGGTCAAGCCGCCGCCACGAAAGTCGGCGCCCTGTCGAAATCGCAATTAACTGCTTTCCTGGACGGCGCGTTGTAATACACTACGTGTTGTAAATCCGTGCGCCGGCCTGGTCGGCGCCCCGTCTGAGATTACCGCGCGGGCCCGTCCGTGGCCTGCCGCCAAGACCCTTCTCTACTATCCCCCTTTCACCGCGATGCACCTCAATGAACTGAAGGCGCTGCACGTTTCGCAGTTGCTGGAAATGGCCGCCGGCCTGGAAATCGAAAACGCCAACCGCTTGCGCAAGCAAGAGCTGATGTTCGCCATCATGAAACGGCGGGCCAAACAAGGCGAGCAGATCTTCGGCGACGGCGTACTGGAAGTCCTGCCCGACGGCTTTGGCTTTCTGCGTTCTCCCGAGACCTCCTACCTGGCCAGTACCGACGACATCTACATTTCGCCGTCGCAGATCCGCCGTTTCAACCTGCACACCGGCGACTCCATCGAGGGCGAGGTCCGCACCCCGAAAGACGGCGAGCGCTACTTTGCCCTGGTCAAGGTCGACAAGGTCAACGGCTCGGCTCCCGAAGCGATCAAGCATCGCATCATGTTCGAAAACCTGACGCCGCTGCACCCGAATCAGCCGATGCGTCTGGAACGCGACATCAAGAGCGAAGAAAACCTGACCGGCCGGATCATGGACATCTTTGCCCCGATCGGCAAAGGCCAACGCGGTCTGATCGTCGCCAGCCCCAAGTCGGGCAAGACGGTGATGATGCAGCACATCGCGCACGCCATCACCACGAACTACCCCGAAGCCGTCATGATCGTCCTGCTGGTCGACGAACGGCCCGAGGAAGTCACCGAGATGCAGCGCACAGTGCGCGGCGAAGTCGTCGCCTCGACCTTTGACGAGCCCGCCACCCGCCACGTGCAAGTCGCGGAAATGGTCATCGAAAAGGCCAAGCGCCTGGTCGAAATGAAAAAAGACGTGGTGATCCTGCTGGACTCCATTACCCGTCTGGCACGTGCCTACAACACCGTGGTGCCCGCTTCGGGCAAGGTCCTGACCGGCGGTGTCGATGCCAACGCCCTGCAACGCCCCAAACGTTTCTTCGGCGCTGCCCGCAACCTCGAAGAAGGTGGCTCGCTGACGATCCTGGGTACGGCACTGATCGAAACCGGCAGCCGCATGGACGAAGTCATCTACGAGGAATTCAAGGGCACCGGTAACTCCGAAGTCCACCTCGAGCGCCGTCTGGCCGAAAAACGCGTCTATCCCGCGATCAATCTGAACAAATCCGGCACCCGCCGCGAAGAACTGCTGATCAAGCCCGACCTGCTGCAAAAGGTCTGGGTATTGCGCAAATTCATCCACGACATGGACGAAATCCAATCGATGGAATTCATCCTGGACAAGATGCGCGCCACCAAGACCAACGCCGAGTTCTTCGACATGATGAAGAAATAAACCCGAGGCACCGGGGCTGCTCGTACGTTGATACGCGGCCCTGCCACAGGTCTATATCGGGCGCCTCTCGGGCGCTCGATTTTTTTACCGCCTGGCCGCCCCAAGATAAAAACGCCCCCTTGGGGGGCAGCAAGCCGAAGGCGCAGCGTGGGGGCTTTTTTTATCGCTGTTGGTGTTGTGGGCGTTTGCTGCTCTTGATTGTCTCTCTGAAGGCGTCCCTGCCGCGTGCCTGGGCGTGGCGCCGGGCCTATCGCACGGACTCGGCCCA
>NZ_CBCSJH010000037.1:0-54163 GCF_965139195.1 Bordetella tumbae
GTCTCGTCCGCGCCTTCGCGCTCCCTTCGACATCCACTCCGCTCGCCAACGAGGCGCCCCCACGCNGCCACTGCCCCGCATCGACTCGCAGTAACTCAAGCTCATCACATCGCTGGCACGGCTTTCTTGCTTGGCATTCTTCTGCATCAGCCTGGTGAAGAGAAAGATCTTGCAGGGCTGNGATTTTCGGGTGCCCTGCACCCCCGAAAATCGCGTTCGGGATCNGCATGCANAGGCTGTAGCACCGTTGCGGGACAAAAGATCTCTCGAGTCACATTGACGTAATGCCACGCATGGCACCCGTTATAGCGCCATCATGGTGAGCGTAAATCACGTCCGCGGCGATGAACTCTGATCCAGAGCACGGACATGCTACGGATACGCTGCCGAAAAAAGTGCCCTGTGCATCATCGCCGCAAGCATTAAACGCTGCCAAGCAGATCTTCCAACCAGGTACCACGCCACCCCTCCCGTATGCCCGGACCGATCGCTTGAGGGGGACGCGCTGGGCGTCCGCCGAAAGTAGCACCGAAAGATCTTTCTCTCTACCAATGCGGCTGCAGAAAAACGCCAAGCAAGAAAGTCGTGCCAGCGATGCAGAGAATTCTAGTTGCTGCCAGTCGAGCCGAGGCAATCGGCCCGGCCGGGCGCCTCAAAGTCGAGTGGAGCGGNCNCTNNNGGGCCTCCCTTCAGCGTCCGCTCCACTCGACTTTGTGAAGCCCGGCCGGGCCGATTGCCTCGGCTCGACGACCAACAGAACCTCTACCTCACGCCACGAAAAATCACTCTCGCTTCCCATCCCAAGCACCCTAAAAAAAACACACACATAGTCACGCACCACCCCTCGTCACCTCATAAGCATCTTAAATATGTATAATAAATACATGTTTAAAGTTTTCTAGTAGCCGAAGGAGCTAGCATCATGTTGAGCCAGGAAGTCCGCGATCTGGTAAAAGCCACTGCGCCGGTATTGAAAGTCCACGGTGAAACGCTCACCTGTCACTTCTATGCCCGCATGTTCCGCCACAACCCGGAACTGAAGCAGGTGTTCAATCAAGGCCACCAGGATGGCGGGCAACAGCAGCAGGCCTTGGCTGCGGCTGTTGCCGCGTATGCCGAGCATATTGATGATCCTTCGGTGTTAATGCCGGTAGTGACTCGCATCGTGCATAAGCACGTCAGCTTGGGGATACGGCCCGAGCATTACGCGATTGTCGGCAAGCATCTGCTGGCTTCGATCAGAGAAGTCCTGGGCGAGGAGGCCGCGACTGATGAGTTGATTGCAGCCTGGGCTGCGGCTTATGGTCAGTTGGCCGATCTGCTCATCGCCGAAGAAGCCAAGCTTTACGCACAGTCCGCTGGCAAGGACGGCGGTTGGACTGGCTGGCGTGGTTTCCGTGTGGATAGCAAAGTCCCGGAAAGCGCCGAAATCACGTCGTTCTATCTGGTCCCCGCAGACGGCGGCTCTGTGCCGGATTATCTGCCCGGGCAATACATTTCCCTGCGCGTCTATGTGCCTCAATTAGGCCTCATGCAGCCGCGTCAGTACAGCCTGTCGGATGCGCCAGGCAAAGGCCGTCTGCGTATCTCGGTCAAACGTGAGGCGGGCACCGACAACACGCCTGCGGGCAGCGTTTCCAATGTATTGCACGCCAACGTAAAAGAAGGTGACGTGGTGGACCTGGCTCCTCCGCAAGGGGAGTTCACCTTGAACGATCAAGGCGCTGCGCCAGTCGTGCTGTTGAGCGGCGGCGTAGGTTTGACGCCGATGGTGTCGATGCTGAATCACCTGGTCGCGCGCGATGACGGCCGTCAGATTCGATTCGTGCACGCTTGCCGTGACCGTTCCGTGCATGCCATGAAATCGCATGTAAACGACATTGCGAATTCGCGGCCCAATGTGCGCAAAGTGGTCTATTACGAAAGCGTCTCCCCGGAGGACCAGCAAGGCCAGGATTATGACTACGCGGGCCGTATGAACCTGGAGTCCATTCGCGATGTTGCAGTGCTGCCGGACGCGGACTACTACTTGTGCGGTCCTTTGCCCTTTATGAGCGCGCAGCGTCAAGCGCTGACCGCGTTGGGTGTGGCGCCAGAGCGCATCCATGCCGAATTATTCGGCACGGGCGGCCCGGGCGCTTAACCGGTATAGTGCGACCGCATGCAACTGACCAAATACACTGATTTTGGCCTGCGCGTCATGATGTATCTGACGCAGGGCAACGGCCGCGATACGCCGGTGACGATCCCCGAGATCGCCGAGCGGTTCGACGTGTCGCGCAATCATTTGGTCAAGGTCGCGCATTTCCTGGCCCAGCAGGGCTGGGTGACGACCGCCCGGGGCAAGGGCGGCGGTATTCGGCTGGCACGTGCGCCGGCCGAATACCGGCTCGGCGATCTGGTTTATGCCCTGGAAAACCAAAAAGCATTGGTGAATTGCGGGGAGCCGGTTTGCGCACTGCAGGGGTTTTGCCTGCTCTCAGGCGTATTGGCAGACAGCTTGAAGACGTTTTACGACGAATTGAATCGGCACACCTTGGCCGATCTGGTGCGTGCGCCCACGGGCGAGGCTATCGTGAGGCTGCAATTGGTGGCTTGATGGACCTAGGGTAAACCTTAGGTTATGACTACCTGTCAGATTGGCATTGGTGGGAACGGGGCCAAGCTCTCAGAATAAGAGACAGCGAGAATGTCTCTTATCAGCCAAGGTTTCGATGAAAGTCTGTGTAATCGGTGCCGGCGTCATTGGTGTGACGTCGGCTTATTTTCTGGCGCGTCAAGGTCATGACGTCGTGCTGGTGGATAGCCGGGCGCGTCCGGCGACGGTGTCCAGTTACGCCAACGGCGGGCAACTGAGCTATAGCTATGTGGCCCCGCTGGCGGGGCCGGGCGTGCTGCCCAGCGTGCCGGGCTGGCTGTTGCGGTCCGATTCGCCGCTGCGGTTCCAGCCGCGCCTGGACCCTCATCAATGGCTATGGTGCCTGCAATTCGCATTGGCCTGCCGTGCGTCCGTGGCCCAGGCGTCGACGGCGCAATTACAGTCCCTGTCGTACCTCAGCCGCGATGTATTGCATCGTCTGCTCGAACAAGAAAATCTCGATTTTGGTCACGTGCGCAATGGCAAACTGATTGCTTATCGCAGCCCCGAATTGTTGGAAAAAGCGCGTCGGCTGGTGGACTATCAAGCGGCATTGGGGGCCGAGCAGCGCGTATTGAGCGCAGCCGAAACCGTTGCGCTGGAGCCCGCCTTGGCGGGATTGGGCGGGAATCTGGCTGGAGCTGTCTACACCCCCAGCGAAGAGGCCGGCGATTGCCGTCAATTTACCGAGGGTTTGTTCCGGCGCCTGAAAGACTTGGGCAATGTCGAATGCCGCATGGCGACTCCCGTGCAATCGTTGCGTCGCGAGGGCCGCAGGATTGTGGCGGTGGAAACGGCAAATGGGGATATTACGGCCGATGCTGTCGTGTTGGCAGCAGGGGTTGCATCGCGCAGTCTGATCAAGCCCTTGGGCCGGGATTTGCCGCTGTATCCGCTGAAAGGCTATAGCCTGAGTGTGCCAATGGAGCCCGGCGATGGGACAGCCCCCGAAATCAGCGTGACCGATTACGAGCGGCGCATTGTGTATGCGCGCATCGGACGCGTGTTGCGCATTGCTGCCATGGTGGATATCGGCAGCCCCAATGCCGATATTGATCCGGCACGTATCGCTTTGCTGAAACGGCAGGTGCGCGAGGCCTTTCCTCAATTGGATCTGAGCCAGGCCGTATCGTGGGCAGGGCAGCGCCCGGCAACCCCTACCGGCAAGCCCTTGATTGGCGAGAGCCGTGTGGCCGATAACCTGTGGCTGAACCTGGGGCAGGGGGCTTTGGGCTTTACGCTTGCCTGCGGCAGCGCGGCGCTATTGACGGCGCAGATGTCAGGATTGGAATTGCCGATTGACGCGGTGCCGTTCAGGCCTTGATGGGCGCGCTGATAACGGATACGAGATGACGTTTCCCCCGCTATAACGCGGGGGATTTTTTTTGTTGCCGGGCCGCCCCAAAACAAGAAACGTCCCCTTGGGGGGCAGCAAGCCGGAGGCGCAGCGTGGGGGCTTTTTTGTTGCCGGGCCGCCCCAAAACAAAAACGCCCCCTTGGGGGGCAGCAAGCCGGAGGCGCAGCGTGGGGGCCTTTTTTGTTGCCGGGCCGCCCCAAAACAAAAAGCGTGGTCGATCTCATGGAAAACCTTAATGGCGGGCGGCTAATTTCATAAGATATCGTAAATATATTAATGAAATATCAATGCCACTTTTTCAGTTCAACCCCGTGCATAAGGAGCGCGCATGAACGCCACCCGCTGGACCGGTATTTTTCCGGCCATTACGACCAAATTCCACGCCGACGAGAGCATTGATGCGGCAGGTACGATCAAGCACATCGATTTTCAGATCCGCAATGGCATACACGGTCTAGTGACCTGCGGTTCTCTGGGTGAGGCCAGCACGTTGTCGCTGGATGAAAAACTGGAAGTGACGCGCATTGCGCTGGAGGCTGCCGATGGGCGGATCCCAGTGCTGGCGAACGTGTCGGAGACCAGTACCCGCGACGCGTTGAAATATATTGATGGCGCGAACAAACTGGGCGTTGCGGGTTTTATGGTGATGCCGTCGGTGATTTATGTGGCGGATGCGCGTGAAGCCATCCTGAACGTGCGTACGATGGCGGAGGCGGCGCAAAAGCCTGTGATGGTCTACAACAATCCGGTCGCGTATCGCGTCGATCTGAAACCGGAGCACATGGCCGAACTCGCCGATTGCAAATGGGTCGGGGCGATCAAGGAAAGCACAGGTGATATTCGCCGTGTGACTGATCTGCGCAATGCGCTGGGCGATCGGTTCCAGATTTTCATGGGCGTGGACGACCTGGCGTACGAAGGGCTGGCGCTGGGCTGCGACGGCTTGTTGGCGGGGGTGGGGTGCGCGTTTCCGCGTGAGACGGTCGCGCTGTTCGATTTAATGAAGGCTGGAAAATTCGCAGAGGCATTGGCGCTATATCGGTGGATGACGCCGCTGCTGCACTTGGACGTGTCTACCAAGCTGGTCCAGAATTTGAAGCTGATTGATGCGCTGGTCGGTGTAGGCACCGAGCATGTACGCCGTCCTCGTTTGCCGTTGACGGGCGACGAGCGCGCCTATGTCGAAGGTGTCGTGAAAAAGGCGTTAGCCGAACGTCCGGAACAATATCGTTCGGTGATGTAGCTCATCGCCTAGTCTCCGTGATGAAGGACCCAACAGTTTGGGGGATACCCAACTGTTGGCCCCGCTCTACGGGGCGCTCGTGTTCAACCAGATAAGGGAAACAACCAATGCCGACACGCCAGGCTTTTGTTCAAAATTAAATATATTTCAAATATTCAATAGAAATACCAAGGGTGAAAAATGTCTGATCTGAAGAGCGATCCGCCTATCGTCTCGGCGGCATCATGGCCTGTGCGTGGGATTGTGGGCGCCTCGGAGTGCGTCTTGCGTATTGAGCGGCGTGTGCTCAGCGGGCTGATGGCGCTGTTGGTGATTTTGGTATTGATCAACGTGGTGACGCGTTATGCCGGTGTGCCGATTTACTGGATCGACGAGGCGTCCGTGTACACGATGGTGTGGTTGACCTTTGTCGGCGCGTCGATCATGACGCGGCTGCGGTTGGATTTTTCAGTAGGCATGCTGACCGAGAAACTCAGCCCGCGTGGTGTGCGGATCGCACGCATCGTCGCGACCGCTTGTGTGCTGAGTTTTGCATTGGCAATGGTCTGGATGTGCTGGACGTGGCTGGACCCCATCGGCATTGCCAGTTATGGCTTTGATGCGCACGCCTACGCCGGAGAATCGTTCAATTTTCTCTATACCGAGCGCACGCAGACGCTGAACTGGCCCGTCTGGATATTGAGGATGGTAATGCCTCTGTTCGCCATATCCCTGACCTTGCATGCGCTGGCCAATTTGTTTGAGGACCTGTCCTGGACACCGCGTCAGTCACGCCGCAATTTCCCTGTGAGCAGTCCGGACATGGTGAACTGAGATGCTGACATCCATTTTTTTCCTGGTGGTGTTGCTGGCAGGCGTGCCGATCGGTATCTGTCTGTGCCTGTCTGGCCTGGCCTATATTTTCGGCACGGGAAATACCGTGCTGCTGCAATCGTTTCCCATGCAGATGTTTGCAGGGGTGGATAGCTACGGGCTGATTGCGATTCCGCTGTTCATCTTGATCGGCGAGATCATGAACAACGGTGGCATTACCCGCCGGCTGGTCGAGCTGGCCATGGCGTTCATCGGCTCGGTCAAAGGCGGATTGGCCTATGTGAATGTGTTGGCCAATGCCTTGGTGTCGTCGATCATCGGGTCGGCGACTGCACAGGTAGCGGTGATGTCGCAAACCATGGTGCCTGAAATGGAACGCCAGGGTTACGACAAGACGTTCTCGGCGGGCTTGACGGTGTATGGCGGGATGCTGGGCTCCATCATCCCGCCGTCAGTGATGTTCGTGGTGTATAGCGTGCTCGCGCAGGTGGCGGTGGGCGATATGCTGATTGCCGGCATCTTGCCGGGGCTGCTGTTGACGGTGCTGTTCTTTATCATCATTGCGATGATGGGAATGGTGTATGCCTATCCCCGCAGCGAGCGGCGCAGCTGGCGTGAGCGCGTTGCGATTGTTGTGCGGGCCAGCCCGACGCTGTCCATTCCCGTGATTATTGTGGGGTCGATCACAAGCGGTCTGGCCAACCCGACCGAGGCGGCGGGGGTAGGGGCGCTGGCAGCGGCATTGGTGGGCCGTCATATCACTGGTGAATTTCGCTGGCGCATGTTGCCCGACATCATGTTGCGGTCGGCGATTTACGCGGCCATTGTTTTGTTTCTCGTGGCCGCCGCGGCGGTGTTTTCCTGGCTGCTGATCTACGGCAAGGTGCCGCAGATGGTGGCGCAATGGATTCAGTCCGTGGCCACGACGCCTCTGGCTTTTTTGCTGCTGGCCAATTTGATTCTGCTGGTGATCGGTACGGTGATCGACGGCATTCCGGGTTTGATCATGACCGTTCCCATTCTGTTGCCCGTGGCGACGGGGATTTATGGCATTGATCCCGTTCATTTTGGTGTGGTGGTGGTGATCAATCTGGTGCTGGGGTTGATGTCACCGCCTGTCGGGTTGTGCTTTTTTGTCGCGGCAGCCGTGACTGGGGCCAAGCCGGGCAAGATGTTTGTCGTCACCTTGCCGTTTTTTCTGGTGTGTTGCGTCGCACTGATCTTGCTGTCTTTTTTCCCGTCGCTGTCTTTGGCTCTGCTCAGGTAGGCCGCGCAGGTCTTCTTACGCTGTCTGTTGTTTTCTCTCTTTGATAATCCATCACAGGATCGCGTCATGACTATTTATTCCCGCCGCCGTTTTATGCAAACTGCTTTGGCCGCGACTGCGGCGCCGATGATCTGGACGCCTGCTGTGCGGGCCGCGTCATCGCGAGAGTTTCGCGTGGGGCTGATTACTCCCGCAGGGCACTCCTGGAATCGTGCAGCCGTGGCGTTTGGCGAAGCGCTGAAGAAAGAAACCGATGGCCGGCTGAGTGTGACGGTTTTTCACTCGGGCCAATTGGGTAATGAGTCAGTCATGATGCAGCAGTTGCAAACCGGGGCCTTGGATATGGGCTGGATTCAGGCAGCCGAACTGGGATCGCGCGTCGATAGTGTGGCGGCGATCAATGCGCCGTATTTGGTGCGTTCGACGGAGAGCGTCGCCAAATTGGTCAAGACACCACAGGCGCTCAAGTTGCTGGAGGTGTTGCCGCGAGAGACCGGGACGATAGGCTTGGGGTGGGGGATTACGGGAATGCGGGTGGTGTTTGCCACGCGCGACGTTAATGCGCCAACCGATCTGAAGGGCATGAAGCTGCGTATTAACCCTACGCCGGTTTATCGTGATTTTTACCAGCTCTTTGGTGTGGCGCCGACGCCGATTCCGACTCCGGCGGTGTTTGATGCCATGACCAATGGCCAGGTAGACGGATTGGAGGCCGATATCGAGCTATCGTGGAACCAGCGTTTTGACAAGGTTTCCAAAGCGCTTTTGCCGATGAATGCGCTGTTCATGCCGTTTGCGCCATTGGTATCCGGACGTGTCTGGAAGGACCTCGATGCCAAGGACAAGGACCTGATCCGCGGCCTGGTGGCGCAGTCGCTTGATGCCCAGATCGCAGACATCGTGACCACAGAAAAAGGCTTGATCGAGAAATTGAAAGAGACGCCGATCGCCTTCAAAAGCGATGCCGGCTACGATCCGCAGCCCGTCATCGCGGAGTTCGACAAGATCTGGTTGCCGAAGGCGCCGCAAATTGCCGAGTTGCGCAAAATCGGCGCGACCCTGTAAATTCGTGCGCACGCCGGGACTGTGAGCCCGGCAGGATTCCGGTACGCTTTCGTTCATGACAAAAACATCCGCTTCATCGTCGGCCCGTCTGCCTAAACGGCGAGCCGCCGACCTTGCGTACGACAAGATCGAGACATTGATCTCCAAACTGGAGATTGCCCCTGGCAGTCCCGTCATCGAAGCCGAATTGGCTGAGATGACAGGGCTGGGGCGCACGCCTGTACGCGAGGCGCTGATGCGCATGGTCTCAATCGGCCTGGTCGTGCAACAACCGCGGCGCGGGCTCTTGGTGTCGACGATCGATGTGATGGAGCACCTGGATGTCCTGGCCACGCGGCGCGTGCTGGAGCAACTGATCTGCACCAGCGCGGCGCGGCGGGCGACAGACAGTCAGCGCAAGGCGTTGCTGGCATGTGCGCACAAGATGGTCAAGGCGGCCGATCGGGGCAATCTCGATGATTACATGACCGCTGATCAAGAACTGGATCACATCTGTCACGCAGCTTGCCGTAATAAATCCGCCGTCAAGGCAGTCATCCCTCTGGTGGTGCAGTGCCGCAGGTTCTGGTATGCCTACCAGCACGAGGGCGAGATCAGCGAGGGGGCGGCTGCGCATCTCGCTATGGTCGAGGCGATTGTCAGCGGCCAGGCCGCCGAGGCCGTGGTCGGCGCGAATCGCCTGATGGATTATTTAGAACTGTTTACGCGCAGGGTGATCGATACTTAGCGCGGTGTATGGCTAATTTGGCGAGAGCCGTGTGACTGGCGGAACAATATCTGGGCTTGAGTTACTCATTGAGGCGTTCGTTGTCTCTGGGGGGCGCGTTATATCGGCGTGATCCACACGAGGCAGCGCTTTTTTTCGCTTACGGAGCCCACTCTATGCAAGTCAATCAAAGCCCGTCCAATGGCGCTGCCGCCTCAGCCAACGTCCAGCATGTCGTCGCCGACCGCGATTCAACACAACGCCCCTTTTCCAATGAGATCTTTTTCGACGCTATCGCCGCGGGCGATCTTGGTGCCGTCAAGGATCTGCTGCAGCATCCCGAGGTCGACCTGAGATCGATCAACACCGCTGGGCAGACACCACTGCATGTCGCCATTGAAATGGGTCATGCGCAGATTTTTGATGCCTTGTTGCTGCGATGTGGTGATGATCCTCGCATCATTAATACGCCGGATCGGTTGGGATACACGCCGCTGATGTCCGCGGACAAAGCACAAGGTATTGCGATGATGAAAGTCTTGGCCGCCGCCGGGGCAAATCCATCGAAGCTCTTGGTGAATGCCATGAGCAGAGGCTGGAAAGAGATGGCTGACGAATTGATCGCCTCGGGGGCCGACGTGTCCGAGGCATTCGAACGGGCCGTCCGACGCAATTTAATGGACGTCGCCACCGTGTTGTTAGTTTGTGGTGCCGATGGTATTGGGGAGCTGACGTCGGCTATCGATCGCGGAGAGATGCACGCGGTGAGACGATTGTTGGATATTGGCGTGGATCCCTCCGAGCTATTGGAACAAGCCGCCGATGTCGGTGATCTGAAAACGATGAAAACCTTGTTGTCCAATGGGGCCAACGCCTTTGACGTGCTGATGGATCTGGCCAGAGATAACAATGTCAGGGCAGTGGCGGTTCTCATTGGTGAAGGGGGCGATCACGTATTACGGGCGTTGCAGGCGCTAGCGAAAAAACCGGAGGATGACGACGCGTTCCAAACAATGCTGGAGGCGGGGGAAATGGTTTTATGTGGTCACGTGCCATCGAGCCCGGACGGTTACGACCGCTATAAAAATGCTATCAGCGCGCTCTTGATCGAAGTGGCAGATGCAGGAAATCTGGCACAGACGCGCAGCCTCATTGACGCGAACGCAGACAGCACATTTGCCGTGCGGAATGCGATGAGCCTGAATCGTATCCCGATGGCGGCCTTGTTGATGATCGCTGGCGCGGACTTTGCTGAGCTCAAACCGCACTTTAACGGGAATGGCTCGGGGCCGACGTACACAAAAATCCGAAGCTTCGTTGATTTGGTAAAAACCAAGGTATCCGAGGTCGCGCCGTATGTGGATGTGGACGATGATCGCGTGATCGGCGCATCTCTGCTTGCAAAGAGACGGTATGAGGCACTCAGCAATATGGGGGATATACCGGAAAGCAGTTGGAAAACCGCAGCAAATGCATTGGCGGCGAGTGGATTTCACCGATCTGCTGAGCTGTGGCTCGCCGTCGAGCGCGGCGATTGGCCGGCGATCAAACGTTTGATCGCAGACGGAACGGTCGATGGTACTGAGGCGCTCAAAAATGCGGTGGACGAAACCGATGTCAACGCGGCGATACTATTGGTGGCTGCTGGTGTCGATATTACCGCTGTGGTGAATTACGCCTTGCAAAGTGGACGTTGGAGAGCGGTCAACACGCTGGTTGGGGCAGGGCTGGACGTCACCGAGGGGCTGACCCGTTTCATCGAGCAAGGCTATGTGCGTGAGGCGATCAATTGGATCGAGATCTGCGGTCTGCATGATGTCGAGGTATGTGAGAGTCTGTTCGAAAATGGTCTAACTGATCAATTGCAGATGTTCGTGCGGGCCCAGCCTGACGAGGGGCGTGCTGCGCTGATGCAGGCGGCTAGTAACGGTAATATCGGCTTGGCCCGGGCATTGTTGGGGGTGGGGGTCGATGGAGCTGGGACGTTAGGGCAGGCGCTTGCCGGTTCTCAGTTGCTGGCGGCTGACAACCTGATCCGTCTGAACGTGGACATCACTCTTGCGATGCAATCGGCTATGGCGGAAAAGAGGGTGGTGGAGCCCGCGATATTTTCTCTATTGGGGGCTAACTCATCGGCCACATAAAAAACAAAAGAACCCCCTTTGACGGGGCAGCAAGCCGAAGGCGCGGCGTGGGGGGGATTGCTGGGCAGCCGGCCTCAATGAAAATCCCGGCTGCGTGCCGTCAGTCCACCGAGTAATGACGACAGATCGATCAACCGTTTCGCGATGAGATGGTGGATGCCCTGGACGTTTTGCCACGTGCCATACACCCCTAATAGCGTGGAGCCGAGCAGCTCTCGTCGCTGGCGCTCCATGAGCTCCGGCCGTACGACGACGTTCACGGGGCCGGTTTCGTCCTCCAGGGTGAGGAATATGACGCCCTTGGCGGTTTGGGGGCGTTGGCGCATGGTGACGAGTCCGCAGGCGCGGGCCAGGCGGCGGTCGGGATACTCGTTGAGTATCGCTGCAGACTCAAAACGCATGCTTTGCAGGCGAGGACGCAGCAACGCCAGCGGATGGCGTCGCAAGGTCATTCGCAAGCTGCGATAGTCTTCGATAATCGATTGGCCTTCGGTGGGGACAGGTAAGGATGGCGTTTCGGTCTCTGTGAGATCTGCCTCGCGCAGCAGATCGCGGCTGGCTACGCTGGCGCTGGCTTCCCAACTGGCGAGCCGGCGATGGCCGACCAAACGATGCAGCGCATCGGCCGCCGCTAATGCATCAAGGTCATGCCGGGTGAGCTCTGCACGACGCGCGAGGTCTTGGGTGTGAATGAAAGGCTGTATGGCGCGAACGTGTTCGATGCGTAGCGCGGCGGCTTCTGAGAGGCCTTGGATTTGGTTCAGGCCCAGGCGGACGGCGAGACGTGGCTGGTCGGATGAATCGTTCGGGAGTGATGCGTCGCGATGTGCACTGCCTGATGCTGCGGGAGGCTGTGTCAACGAGGCCAGTGGTGTAGCGATAGATGATGTTTCCACAGGCAAGGCTTCTATTGGCAAGGGCTCCAATGTAGCTTCCCAATTGCTGATAGTGACATCGGTCGGTAACACACGCACGCCATGGCGTTGCGCGTCTTGGATCAATTGCGCGGGCGCATAGAAGCCCATGGGTTGGGAATTCAATAGCGCTGCCAGAAAGGCTTCCGGTTCATTGCACTTTATCCAAGCGCTCGCATAGGCCAGCAGGGCAAAGCTGGCGGCATGGCTTTCCGGGAAACCATATTCACCGAAGCCTTGGATCTGCCGGATGATGGCGTCAGCGAATTCCTCGGTATAGCCGTTTTTGAGTAAACCTGTGACGAGTTTGTCATTGAATTTGTCGATGCCGCCTTTGCGTTTCCAAGCAGCCATGGAGCGTCGCAGTTGATCGGCTTCGCCAGCTGAAAAATCGGCAGCGACCATGGCGATTTGCATGACTTGTTCTTGGAATATGGGTACGCCCATGGTGCGCTCTAAAACGGCCTCTACCTTCTTGCTGGGATAGGTGATTTCCGCAGGATTTTGTCGCCGCTTCAGATACGGATGCACCATCCCTCCCTGAATCGGCCCCGGCCGCACGATGGCGACTTGCACGACCAGATCGTAATACTTGCGAGGTCGTAGACGAGGCAACATGCTCATCTGCGCGCGAGACTCGATCTGGAATACGCCTATCGTGTCGGCCTTGCAGATCATGTCGTAGGTATCGGATTCCTCTTTGGGAATATCGTGCAAAGCCCACGATATCCCTCGTCGTTGATTAACAAAATTCAATGCCCGACGCAGAACAGACAACATACCCAACGCCAACACATCGACCTTTAATAGGCCCAACGTATCGAGATCATCTTTGTCCCATTGCACAACGCTGCGATCCGGCATGGCTGCGTTTTCGATGGGCACCAGACGGGCCAGATTTCCCTGTGAAATAACAAATCCGCCAGGATGCTGAGACAAATGGCGCGGAAAATTGATCAAGGTTTCGGCCAGAATGGCCCAGTGTTTAGCGACGGTCGAATTAGGATCCAAACCACAGCCACCTAACGTACGCAGCATGGCGCGTTTGCCATCCCACCATTGATGCGCACGAGCCACCGCATCAATGACTCCTGGGTCGATGCCCAGCGCGCGGCCAGTATCGCGCAACACGCTGCGGGGCCGATAGGAAATGACAACGCCAGTCAGCGCAGCACGATGCCGGCCGTATTTTTCATAGATATACTGAATGATTTCTTCGCGACGTTGATGCTCGAAATCGACATCGATGTCGGGCGGCTCGCCACGTTCCTTGCTGATAAAGCGTTCGAACAATGTCTGACTGCATTGCGGATCGACGGCAGTAATACCCAGGCAGTAGCACACGACGGAGTTGGCGGCCGAGCCGCGTCCCTGACAGAGAATCTTTAGGCGATCTGCCTCTTGCACAATGTCGTAGACCGTCAGGAAATACGGCTCGTATTGCAATTCGGCGATGAGCGAAAGTTCTTTTTCGATTGTCTCGCGAACAGAGGAAGGGATGCCTGCGGCAAAGCGCTTTGCCNCACCGGCATAGACCTCTCGTCTCAAATAGCTGGTGGGCGTTTCTCCCTCGGGCACGATTTCATCAGGATATTCATAGCGCAAGGTCCGCAGCGAAAACGTGCAACGCTGTGCGATGGCTACCGTTTCAGCCAATATTTCGAGCGAATAGAGTGATGACAGGCGCAAGCGGCTGCGCAGATGCTGTTCAGCGTTGGATTGCAGATCGTAGCCACACTGCGAGACAGTGCGCTTGCTGCGGATGGCAGTCAATGTGTCATGCAGGGGTTTGCGCGAGCGCACGTGCATATGCACATCCCCGAGCGCGGTGACGGGCAGCCCCGTTAGACGGGCGGCATGCTGGATAGCGTTGCGATGTATATCATCGCGCGCATGATGCAGTAATGTCAGGCCGATCCAGGCCCGGCCAGGAAAGGTGTGCGCCAGCCATTGTGCTTGTTTCGCGATGACCTCTGCCGGTGTACCCTGTGGGGGTGACAAAATTGCCAGGCACTCGGGCATATGACGCAGATGCGTATACGCAGGTGTGGGGGCAGAAATATCATCCAGATAGAGCTGATACGCGCCTTTTTCAGCGCGCGACCGACCCAGCGTAATCAACTCGGATAAGTTGCCATAGCCTTCGCGTGTTTGTGCCAGCAACACGAGTGACAGAGGGTATGTCTGTGGCGACGCAGAGGCGGTATGTAGCCGCAGCGTACTGCCGATAATGAGGTGAATCTTCCGTTCTTCCTCTTTAGCCAGTTTTTCCACCTCAGCCAATGCACGCACCACACCGGCCAACGAACACTCATCCGTGATGGCAATCGCGCTGTATCCCAATAGCGCAGCTTGCGTGACGAGTTCCTCGGGATGCGAGGCCCCTTGTAGAAACGAGAAGTTCGACAGGCATTGCAATTCCGCATAAGCGGGCAAGCCCGGCAGGGCCGGAATATCAGGCATACCGTCCATGTAAAAACCACCGTGCGTGTTCGGTATCGCGCTCGCGGTAAATCCAATAGCGTGCGGATGCCGCGTCCTCGGCGACAAAATAATCGCGCACCGTCAACGCAGCATCCCACCAGCCGCTTTCGATACGCTCGGGTCCGCGCACGAGCCGCAAAGGTTGGCCGGAATAGACCGGACGATGTTGCTGGACCTGCAACGGAATCGGAGGGTCGAGCAACCAAAAGGGACGATCCATGAGGGCGAACGGGGGCCGTGATAGCGGATCGGGGTGACTCGATGAGCGCTGGACAGAGTCAGGACTCTTTTTGGCGTCTTGAGCCGCACACCAGCGATTCGCTGTCTCGGGGCGATGGTCCGCAACCGGTTGCGCCTGCAACACGCGTTCGCGTCCCAAGCGTGCGCTGAGCAGGTCCAGCAAACGGGCGTGCTCCGCTGGCGAGCCACCGGGATCGGGAAACAAACTGGTGCTGGCGGTAGGTTGTTCTACGGTGTCATCCACACGCAGACTCAATGCGATGGCTGGGGCCTCCAGTGGTAAACGTCCAAGTTTTTCACGCAGCAGATTTCGCAGATGCGAGGTCTGCCACGCGGGCTGTGCCAGACTGATCGGCAAGGTGGTCGGCGGGCGAGCATGTCGGCCGCGCTCGTGCTCCAGCGCCAGCGTGAAATGTTGAACCGCGCGACGTCTGGCGACGAGCCAGCCACAGAGAGGCTCGATGAGCCGTTGCGCCCAGGACAAAACCGCCTCGGCATGCTCGATGTAATCGGGTAATTCCAGACGTTGAAAAAAACGGGCGGGTGGCTGCATCCAGACGTGGCACTCGGGCGCGTCGCCATAAGCCGCATCCAACGTATGGAGCAACTCGGTGCCGCAACGACGTTGCAGCCCGGCACGAGGTAATCGACGCAGGTCGCCGAGGGTGCGGCAGCCAATACTGTGCAACCATTCCCGACGAGGCTCAGCACTAGGCAATAACGTATGGGACAAGGTATCGAGCCGACGTGCCAAGGTGTGAGTTTGCAGCGTGCGTCTCGGTGTTCGGTCCGAGGATTGATGCGCTAACAACCAGGCGCCTTGTGCCGTGGGAGCCATGCCTAAAGACGTGTGCAGACCCATGCCCTGCAGCGTAGTGGCAATGCGTTGATGCAGGCGGCGAGGGCCGCCAAAATACATCAGACTGGCGCTGACTTGTAAGAGCAACGTATCCGGCGCTGCGATGGCAAGGTCGGGCGTGTATTGCAGCAAAGCGAGCGCGGTTTCGTGCAGCAAGTGCTCTTCGGCCAAGGGATCACGTGTCAAGAGCGGAACATCTGGCGCGATCGCGGCAGCGCCAGCGCGACGCATGCCGATATGGATGCCCGTCGCCGCAGCCGCTGGCGTCAGCGCCGCAACACGAGCTTGCTCCAACACCGCAAACGCCGACTCAGGGGACCATCGTGGATGAACGGCGTCGAGCGGCAGGCTGCGCAGAAAGGTGGCGATCCAAAGAGACATGATCAGAAGACAAGCTTTTTAACGCGTCGGTGGCGTGGGCTCCGGATGTGAAAAGGGTATTAAGCGCGCCGGGGGATAGGGTTCCTGATGAAAGCATTGTTTTTAACGAGTCAGGAGACAGGGTTCCTGATGTGAGCATCGGTGTGGCGACCGTATCCTCGGTCGATTCCACGGATGGCACCGTACCTACGCCAGTCTCCACCCCCGTATGCATCGGGGATTCGAAAACCAACGACAACGGCTCTGTGCAACTCGGACCGCGGCGTTTCAGAATATGCACAGACAGCCCGCCGGGGGCAGGCGCCAGGGCCAGTCGTAATGGCGCGGGTGATGCCTGTTGTGCAGCGGTGGCCGGACGCAACACAAAGCACAGCGTATCTGCCATCTGAGCCGCCAGATGCAGGCGGCGCAAGGATTCTGGACGGACCCGAGGCAGCCAGCACAACAGTGCCCCGCAACTGCCGTGTTTCAGGATTTGCTCGGCCGCCCAGAGTGCATCCAGCGGACGCTCGGGGGCAATCCAGAGCAACTGCTCGGGATTCAAGCGCCAGCCTTGCCAGCAAGCCTGGTGTGGCACATGCGGGGGCTGGACCAAGGCAATCGGATGATGGCGATCAAGCTGCGCCAATGCCGGCTGCAGCAGTCGGATTTCACCGATCCCGGCATGCGGTGTCAGGAGCTCGATGAGCGCGCCCGAGGGCCAGCCTCCGCCAGGCAGTTGGGCCGACAGCGTGGCATAGCCGGTGGCAACGCCGCGCTGGGCGCCGTGAGCCAATTGGGTAGCTCGCCATAAGGCGGGATGGATATGTTCTGGGGACATCATGGTTAATCTCTTTTGCTGTATAAATATACAGTATTTTCGGGAGGGATTTACAATGACGTATTGGGGCCAGATCCACCATGCCCCGACATGCTGGAGCCCCCCATGACAGAGCCTGCCTCCCTTGAATTCCTGCCTGACGCCGATACCGAGATCAAACAGCTTTTTATCCTGCTGCACGGTGTGGGCAGTACGCCGCACAGTCTTGCAGCCTTGATCCAGGCTGTACGCACGGCATTTCCGGCGGCGGCGATTTTGGCACCGGCCGGATTTGAGCCCTATGACGGCGGGGGCGAGGGGCGCCAATGGTTTTCGGTGCGCGGGATTGACGAGGACAACCGCGCGGAACGCGTGGCCCGTGCTTTGCCGCCGTTGGTGGATTATGTCCGCGCCGCACAGGCTCGATTTGGCCTATTGCAGTCCGATACCGCGCTGGCCGGTTTTTCGCAGGGAGCGATCATGTCGCTCGAGGCCGTGCAGGCACATGATGGTCTGGCCGGGCGCGTGCTGGCATTTTCCGGCCGCTATGCCCAGTTGCCTAAAGTCCCGCCGCAATATACGACCATCCACTTGTTGCACGGGGCCGATGATCACGTGATGAACGTGTCGTATGCCCAAACGGCGCAGGCATGGCTGGATTCTCTACATGGTGATTGCACCATCGACGTGGCCAGCCGCGTCGGCCACGAGCTGCATCCGGCCTTGATCCAGCGCGCCATCGAACGCCTGCAAACCTGCGTCCCGCTGCGCAGTTGGGAAGCCGCGCTGGGGCTGGATCAGGCGCCGTCAAAGGGCGAGACGCTGCATTGATCCGTAGTGCTTAAAACCAGGTCTGAGCTGCGGCTTTAGGGGCGGACAGCTTGAGCGACAGGCACTTTACCTGTCGCTTGGCCGGTTCTGGGATCGAGTATGCGATGTGGTTTGATCCGACGCGGACGTATCTTGAGCCACCGGCGTATCCTGCCAACCTCCACCCAACGCCAGGAATAAATCGATCTGATCGCTGCTTAATGCCGCCTGCGATGCTGCGAATGCGCTTTCATCGCTGGCCAACGTGCGTTGTGCATCCAACACGTTCAGATAATCGGTTTTACCTGCGTGAAATAGTTGCTCGGCTTGCTTGGCTGCGATCGCGCTTTGGTTGCGCGCCTCTGCCAAGGCGGCATTTCTATCGAGCTGTCGGGCATATGAGACCAGTGCGCTTTCAGTTTCGCGCAGTGCACCCAATACCGTTTGGTCAAAGTTGGCCAGGGCGGAGCTCGCGACGGCCTTGGCTTGCGCGATCTGCGCCTGCGCCACACCCGTGTTAGGGACTGTCCAGGAAATCAGTGGGCCGACGCTCCAGCTAAAGGTGCCGCGTTCGCCAAACATGGTGGCAGGCCCAGCAGACCCTCCCGACAAGCCCAGCGAGATGGACGGGTACAACGACGCCGTGGCGACGCCAATACGCGCGGTCGCGGCGGCCAAGCTGCGCTCGGCCTGACGTATATCGGGCCGGCGGCGCAGCAGGGCGGCGCCATCTCCGACCGGGATCGCCTGCGTCAGGCGGGGTGGTTGGTGGCACTCTAATAGCGTCGTGGACATTTCGGCGGGCGTCTGGCCGGTCAGCGCAGCCAAGCGATAGAGTGCTGTGCGTTGACTCGCCTCAAAGGGCGGCAGGTTGGCTTGCAATTGCTGCAACTGGCTACGTGCACGCGTGACATCCAGTGCGGTGCCGCGACCGGCTTGTTGCAGGCGTTGCACCGCGTCCAGCGAGTCGCGCTGCACGTTCACCGAATGGCGGGCCGAGGCCAGTTGCATACCGGCCGAGCAGATATCCGCATAGGCACGCGCTGTTTCCGCGGCGACGGTCACGCGTGTGGCATCGTAGGCGGCCTGAGCAGACTGTTCGTCGCCCTCGGCAGCCTCGATGGCACGACGGATTTTGCCAAATAAATCGACTTGGTAGCCGATGCTGATGCCACCGGAATACGACCAGCGGTTCATGGGCCGTGTGTCTGGCGACAGCACGGAGACCCCGGACGCATGCCCATAGGTGGGCGAAGCATTCACGCCGATGGTCGGTTGTTGAGCACCACGGGCCTCTTCGGTCACGGCCTGAGCGCGTTCCAGATTAGCCGCCGCCATACGCAAACTGGTATTGGCCTGCAGTGCCTGACCGATGAGTTTGTCTAACGTCGGGTCTTCGTACAAGCGCCACCACGTACCGGGCACGCTATTTTGCTGAAAGACCGCTTCGTGGGACTCTTGAAACTCGCCTGCAGCGGCAGGGCGATTCACGGCGGCGTCTGTGGGGACTTGATAGTCCGGGCCGACCGCGGCGCAGCCCGCCACCGCGAGGATGATGGCTAGCGCCAGCGGGGTTAGAGCGCGAGAGGCAATCATTTTGAATGAACCTCCACCGTTGCAGTCTGACCCGCTACCAAACGGACACCCTCGGGTACCTTATCAATGCGGATACGCACGGGGATACGCTGCGCCAGGCGTACCCAGTTAAAGTTGGGGTTCACGTTGGGGAGCAAGTTTTCACCCAAGCTGCGATCGCGGTCCGCAATCCCCATCGAGATGCTTTCCACGTGGCCGCTGATTTGACGGGATTCACCCATCAGCGTGACCGTGGCGGCATCGCCTTCGTGGATGTGCACCAGTTTGTTTTCTTCGAAATAACCTTCGATGTAAAACGAGTTGGCATCAACGAGAGCCATGACGCCGCGGCCGGCTGTCGCATAGGAGCCCGCGCGCAAATCCAAATTCGTGACGCGCCCATCAACCGGCGCCACCACGCGGCTACGCTCCAGATTCAGCTTGGCGGTATTGAGTTGGACTTCGGCTTCGGCCAAAGCGGCCTCGGCTTGTTGCAAGCGTGCCTGGCTTTGTTCGACGGCTTCGGTCGCGACCAACGAACCGAGCGAACGGTTGCGTTTGACGTCTCGTGTCGCCTGGTCACGAGCCACTTGTTGTGAGCGTACGGCGGCCTGGGCCTGGTCCAGGGCTAATTGGAACCGTGCGCGATCGATTTCAAACAGGACATTGCCTTTCTTGATGTCTTGGTTGTCGTTCACAGGGACGGCAGTGACCAGGCCGGATACATCGGGCGCGACCTGCACGACGTAGGCCTTGACGCGCCCATCGCGTGTCCAGGGATCGATTTCGTAATGGATCCATAACTGCCAGCCGGCATAGACCGCCGCGCATACGGTCAGTACCGTCACGACAAATTTGCCTACACGGCGAAAGCGCGGCGAATTGAGGATGTTCATGATGCTACTTCTTGAATATATAAGGTGAAATCAGGTACACGCCATAGAGCAGGACCACATATAGCGCCATATCGAACAAGGCGGGGTGCCATACCAGCCGATAAAAACCGACTCGGGCCAACACCCGGCGCACGACCCAGGCGACCCCTAGCGTGATCACCCCCAGCACCAATGGCCAAGGGAAATAAATGCCGTACAAATTAAATTCGCCGATCATGATGCATGGGCCGGCAGCAAAATACCGGATTGATAGTCAGGGGCTTCAGGAAACAAGGCACGCCGGATGCCGACCAGCGCCACGACGGCGCGTTCGCGCGCCACCAGCGCCCCAGGAGATGCCGTAACGCGAGCCAAGGCCCGGTCAATGTTGTCGAGCAAGTTGGGGTAATCGGATGACTTGCGGTGTTGGGTCGAGCGTTGCCGAAAAAAATCCGCCAAGCCTTTCAATACCGGGCGTACCGTGGCGTCGATGGCAGGCAGAATACGGCGTGCACGCTGCAGCTCGGCAATATCGTTACCGACGCGCAGATCTTTCAACGCATCATCGGCCAAATGGTCATCGGCGCGTTTAGCGAGAGACAGGCGAGGTTGCAGCATGCCGATACGGTCCAACATCCGAGAGGCATAGGCCGAACGCGAGGGAGCCTGGCTGGCGCTCGCCAACGCCGCCAGTTCTTTCCAGTTCGCGGCTTGAATTCGACGTGCGCTGCGGTCTGCACTCATGGTACGGAAGATCGCGGCAGTGATAGCCGCCGTCGTCACACCGATGATTTGTGCGGTCATCGTGTCGATAAACGACACCAGATCGGCTGTGTTCGTATCGTGCAGCGCGAGTGTCCCCAGAAAGCCGAATAGCAAGGCCATGGCCTTGAGGGTATAAGCCGGACGGGCAATCAATACACCGAGCATCAGGGGGACAGGCGCCATGACAAACGCCAGCATTTCGAACGAATGCACCGCTGGCAAGATCCCCAATAAATACAGTGCTGAGATGGGAATCGAGTAAATCGTGTACCTCAGGAACATCATGATGCCGGGCACGGGGTTATCCTGCGCGGCAAAGAAACAGCTGAAAATCGCAGCCATCATGACTGCCGTCGAGCCGTTAGTCCACGACGTTTGAATCCAGAAAATGCTGCAGATTGACACGGCCAGGCCAGCGGCCAGCGCCGACCACAATGCCAAGCCATGGTCACGGTGCATCACGGCACCGAACTCCAGACGGGCGGGGCGGCCGGACTTGCGCGGCGTACCCGCCAGACCATCACGAATATCATGTCGCAATGCCAGACAGCGATCAAAACCGTCGACCAACTCACGTAAACGATTGACCAGGCTGATCATCAACACATCATGCCAATCGGCAGCAGGACCGATCTCGGGGGTCAGCGCCGTCAACGCCGTACGCAGTGTGTGGGCTTGTGCGCGGTCGGCCTTGGGACCCATATCGACCCAAGCCGCAATGTCCCGCAAAATGCTATTGACGGTATCGGGCAGTGCACGCCCGTCTTTTTGCAGTGCGTTCAAACGATCATCGACAGCCGACACCAATGGTGTCAAGGCAGAGATCTGGTCTTGCATTGCGCGTACCGCACCCGCCGTCCAACGGATATTGCCCGTATCGAACGGCACGTGAGTGGCCAGTATACGCAGTTGGGATAGATCCTCGGCCAAGACGCGACGCTCTTTGCCGCGCAGCACGGTCTCGCGATTGGTCAGGATATCGTGAACCCAGTTGCGCGCATCGCGCATCGTCGCATCCAGTCGCGCCATCAAGGGGCCGGCAATTCCGTGCGGGAAAATCAAACTATGCGCTAGCGTTGCACAAACAATGCCTAGAGAAATTTCCTCGACCCGTGCTAAAGCCGTATCGAACACCGTCGTGGGATCGGTCACGCTCGGAAAGCCGATCATGGCGGCGGTATAACCCGCCAACATGAACAAATACGAGCGGGGAGTGCGGTCGAGAACCGAGATATACAGGCACAGACCGATCCAGAGCGACATGACCAGCACCATCAGCACTGGCTGGCTGGCGAGGCGCGGCACGAGATACACCACCACGGCGCTGCCAAAAAAAGTACCACCAAGCCGGAAAACCGCCTTGGATCGCACTGCGCCGGCCCACGGTTGAGCCACAACATAGGCCGTCGTCATCGCCCAGAACGGGCGGGACAATCCGATGGAGTACGAAAGATAAAGCGCCGTAATGGCGCCTATGTAGCACTTGATCGAAAACAGTATTTCATCGCCGTCGGGCAGTTTCATGGCCGGGGCTCCTTGGGCATGGGAACCGCATCGTCTCGGCCTAGTGCCGATTTCAATGTGTCAAAAACACGCATGCATGCTTGCAGGTCTTCGTGACTGACGTCTTTGAAAATCTCGCGGCGCAGCTTGACGAGGACGCCTTCGACTTGTTCGCGCAGGGCATGGCCATCAGGCGTCAGATGTATCGTGCGCGCACGGCGATCGTGCGGATCCTCGCGGCGTTCGATCAGACCGGCCGAAACCAACTGATCCAAGACACGAACCAACGATGGTCCCTCGACACCGAGCGCCTCGGCGAGCGCACCCTGGCGCACGCCATCGCCCAGCCGGCCCGTCAAAATGACAGGCCAGGCAGTTGCCTGTGACAGGCCATAGGCAGACAGGGCGCTATCGGCTACGCTGCGATAAGCACGCGATAGCACCATCAGGCTGGCGGTGGTGGCCATAAGGCAGGAGTCGGTGTGTGGGTTCGTCATATTTGTATTGTATGCTATTTATTAGCATCCTAACAATATATTTGGGCGAGAATTTTCCTTTAGGGCACATTGACCGTTCAGGAGAGCGACTTTGACTAAACCATCCTTGCCCCGGCTGGGCGCGCAGAACGTCCTGTCCGGCCTTGCCGGCTGGCGGGCGCATGCCGAGCGTGACGCTATCCAGAAAAGCTTCCAGTTCAAAGACTTCAACGCTGCCTTTGGTTTCATGGCGCGCGTGGCCATGTACGCCGAGAAGCTCGATCACCACCCCGAATGGTTCAACGTGTACAACCGCGTCGACGTGGTGCTGTCCACCCATTCGGCTGACGGCGTGACCGAGTTGGATGTCCGCATGGCCCGTTTCATGAACGAAACGGCCGTATCCATGGGGGCGGCCGACGTGGCTGGCTGAAGACCTCTCTACTGCATGCCATGCTTTTCATTGCATGGGGTGAGGGCGTCTTGCTTTATGACGGCAGGGTACCGACCAGGCAACCTGCTCTCAAGCCTGATCGCTGGCGATAATGATGAGCGCTCGTGCGGTCTTGCGGCCTTCGGCGCACAAGCTGTGTGGCAGATAGCCCGGAAAACGCACGCTATCGTCGCGCTCCAGCAGCACCGTGTGTTCGCCGAAATGCACGCGGACGCGGCCTTCCAGCACAAAGATCAATTCATCGCCGCCGTGGTGAGCCACGGTGCGCTCGCCATGCGTTCCGACCTCTACCACCATGACGGACAGGCCGCTGTTGCTGGCTCCCATGGTGATGGCTTCATAAGTGTGTTCACCTGGCTCCGTGTCTGACGAGCTCAATCGGTGCCGTTCGCCTGCGCGCACGATATGGATTTCGTCTTTGGGATCGGCCTCGCCCAGCAGGGCGGACAGCGGCGTTCCCAACACGGTTGCCACCGTATGCAGCGTGCCGACCGATCCGAATTTTTCCCCGCGTTCGAGGCGCGACAGAAATCCCTTGTCCAAGCCGGTTTGCGCCGCCAGTGCTGTCAGCGTCAATTTGCGCTGGCGTCGCGTTGCCCGGATACGTAGACCCACTTGCTGAGCATCAGGGGGCGCGGCGGCTAAAGGTGGACGTTTGGCTGGCATGGCAAGACGGCGGCTATCTCGGGCGAAAACGCGATGATGCCACTTTTGGGCGTGGCGCACAGCGCGACATTGAGGGTTTCCCCTTGTTGTCTATATGGGCAATAATTTGTACTTTGGACAACATGTTGCCTATAGGGCAAAGCAGACGAGATAACCGGTACGTGTTGTCTCTCCCTGGAATGAACGGATATCAAGATGTCGGATTACGCTTTTCAAGATAAAGAAGCCCTGCGCAGCCGTGTCGATCGCGAGATCGAGGCACGGGCGACGCCCTCGGCGAATTGGACTTCAGCGCAAAAAATGGCCCTGGCTTGCCGGATGCTGGCCGCGCAAGGCCATTGGCATGGCGGCCTGGCCGGACAGATCACCTCGCGGGGCGATGAGCCTGGCACGATTTGGACCTTGCCTTTCGGGATCGGCGCCGACGAGGCACGTGCCAGCGAATTGATTCTGATCGATGAAGACATCAATCCTCTGGATGGCAAATCGCTGCCGAATCCGGCCAATCGTTTCCACGCCTGGATCTACCGGCATCGCCCGGAAGTCCAGTGCATTGTGCACACGCATCCCCCGTCCGTGTCGGCGCTGTCGATGGTGGGTGAGCCGCTCGTTGTGGCGCACATGGACGCCACGCCGTTTTTTGACGATTGTGCCTATCTGCCCGAGTGGCCGGGTTTGCCTATCGGTGACGACGAAGGCGAAATCATCTCCAAGGCGTTGGGTAACAAACGTGCCATCCTCTTGGCGAATCACGGCCTGCTCACGGCCGGCAAATCGGTCGAGGAAGCCACGGTGATGGCTATTTGGCTCGAGCAGGTCGCGGCATTGCAATTGCGTGCCCGCGCGATCGGGCCGGTCAATCCCGTGCCTGCCGACCGCGCACGCGAGTCCCACGATTTTCTGGTCAAGCCCAAGATCCTGGAGCTGACTTTCGCCTATTTCGCCCGTCGCGCGTTGCGCGAGGCGCCTGACTGTCTCGATTGAGAGGAGCTTTGCCATGCAACGCCGCCGTTTCCTAACTTTGGCAGGGGCGGGTGGGGCCCTGTTGTCCGCGCCGGTCGTGGCGCAAGAGGCTCCCACCATCAATTGGCGTATGCCCAGCAGTTTTCCACGGTCCCTGGACACCGTCTGGGGAGCCGCGGAATACCTGACCAAGCGCGTTTCCGATCTGACGGATGGAAAATTCACCATCCGGGGATTTTCTGCGGGCGAGATCGTGCCGCCCTTGCAGGTGCTGGACGCCGTGCAGAACGGCACGACCGAGTGTGGGCACACTGCAGGTTTTTATTACCTCGGTAAAGAGCCTGCCTTGTCGTTTGATACAGGCGTGCCGTTCGGACTGACGCCGCGTCAGCAGACGGCATGGCTATTGCATGGCGGCGGCGGTGCATTGATGGACGAGTTGTACGCTCGCTTCAATGCCTTGGCGATTCCTTGCGGCAATACGGGCGCGCAGATGGGCGGCTGGTTTCGCAAAGAGATCAAGACAGTCGACGATCTGAAGGGACTGCGGATACGTACGCCTGGCATGCTGAGCATGGTGTACGAAAAACTCGGCGCCATCCCGCAGCAGGTCGCGGGCAGCGATATTTATCCCGCGATGGAAAAGGGGGCGCTGGACGCAGTGGAGTTTGTGGGGCCGTACGACGACGAAAAACTGGGTTTTGCCAAGGTCGCGAGCTACTACTACGGTCCTGGCGTCATGGAACTGGGGGCGAACCTATGCCTGGCGATCAATCGCGATAGCTGGGCCAAGCTGCCGCCCCGTTACCAAGAGGCATTGCGTGCCGCCAGCGCCATGGCAGCCGATGATTTGCTGGCCAAGTATGACGCCAACAATATCGTGGCGCTCAAGCGCCTGGTGGGGCAGGGCGTCAAGCTAAAGTCCTGGCCGCGCGAGGTCATGCAAGCGATGCAGAGCGCGACCAAGCAGGTCCTGGACGACTACGCAGCAAAGAGCCCGCAGTTCGCCAAAGTCTTTACATCGTGGCGCGAGTTTCGTGCGGATCAACTGCTGTGGAACAGCGTGAACGATGGCGCGGCGGAAAACTATCTGATGGCAACGCGAGAGAAAGGCCTGTGATGAGGGCGTTTCAGCCCTCGCAATCCGCCCAGCAATTGGGCGTCTCGTACAGGCGCACGCGGCTCAGGCGCAGTTGTGCGCCATAGTGCCCATGGTAGTGCGGCGCCAGGGTGCGAAAAACAATGCTGGCCAGGTTTTCGACCGTGGGGATGCAGTCGAGCACCACGGTCTTGTGGCCAGGCAAGGTATCGAGAAACCCCCGCACCGCCTCATCGCCGCGATACACCAGAAAGGCATGATCCCAGGGGTCGACGATATGTTGCTTGGCGATGGATTTGATTTCCGAAAAATCCATCACCATGCCGTTATCGGATTCCCCCGGCGCGTCGACGATATCGCCGGTGAGGGTGACCTCGAGGACATAACGATGGCCATGGAGGTTGCGGCATTGGCTGCGGTGATCGGGGATGCGGTGCCCGGCATCGAATTCCAGCTTGCGAGTCACTGAGATCATCGCAAGCCTCGCTGGGCGTGAGGGGTCATCATTAAGGAATGCCTATGTATTTATGGGTTTGCAGGCTGAGCCGCCATTGCGGGTGCTGCAAACAGTACTGAACGGCCTGTTCGGTGTTCGCGACGCGCGCCGGCCCGTCCATGGGCTGCAGGAAAAAGTGCTCGAAATCCAGGTGGGCGTAGGTTTCGGGCAATGCATTGGCTTGCGGGTAGACCAGCTTCAGCTCGTGGCCGCGTTCGATGACGACGGGTGCGGTGCCCTTGGGGCTGACGCAGATCCAGTCGATACCGGGGGGCGGTGGCAGCGTGCCGTTGGTTTCGATGGCGACGGTAAAACCGTGCGCGTGCACCGCCTCGAGCAAGGCCTCGTCGAGCTGTAACAGCGGTTCGCCGCCGGTGAAGACGACATAGCGGTCTTTGGTATCCGGGCCCCATGTCGCCGCGATGGTATCGGCGAGCAGGGTCGCCGTGGCGAATTTGCCGCCACCCTCGCCATTGATGCCGACAAAATCCGTGTCACAGAACGTACAGGCGGCACTGGCCCGGTCGGCCTCGCGGCCCGACCACAGATTGCATCCGGCGAACCGGCAGAACACAGCAGCACGCCCCGCCTGGGCGCCTTCGCCTTGCAGGGTTTTGAAGATTTCTTTGGCGGAATAAGTCATGCGAGAACGGCAGGGCCGATCTAGGGTAATCCAGTATTTTACCGGGTTATGCGGCCTTGTTGCCGCCGCGCGCGACCAACTGGCACGGAAGTACCGTTTCGTGATCTGCAGCGCCGCCTAGCCTGCCTGTTACTACCGCGCTAAAAAACCGCCATCAATCGCCAGTTCGGCTCCGGTGACAAAAGATGCCTCATCCGAAGCGAGAAAGAGCACACCGTAAGCAACCTCTATCGGTTGTCCCAGGCGCATCATTGGGGATTTTGAGGCCCGGTCCACCCCCGCGGCATTGGACGACACCATCGGCGTCATATAGCCGGGGTGCACCGAATTGACCCGCACGCCATGCGAGGCCAGCCGTACCGCCAGCGCTTTGCTGACGTTTCGTACTGCAGCTTTTGATGCATGGTACGCCGGATGCCCGGTCTCGCCGCCCACGATTCCAAATATTGACGAGATATTCACGATTGAACCCCTGCCGGCCTTTTTCATGATTTCCGCAGCCAGTTGCGAGCCGATATAAACACTTTTGGAATTGACATCCATTAGCGTGTCCCAAGCATCCAGGTCGTCGATACCGAACGAGCTGGATGATATGCCGGCATTATTGATCAGGATATCGAGTCGACTGTGTGTAGACACGGCATGATCGAGCAGGGCCTTCCAATCATCTGTTCGCGATACGTCCGCTTTGAAGAATGTGGCTTGGCCGCCGTCCAGGCGAATCTGCCCGGCAACCAGCTCGCCACGAACGTCGTCGATGTCGGAAAGTACGACGGTGGCGCCTTCTTGGGCAAAGAGGCGCGCCTCTGCTTCGCCCATGCCGTTTGCTGCACCGGTGATGATGGCAATTTTGTTCTTTAGTCTCATGTCTGTTCGGCTGTGGTTGGTGGATTAGTCTTCAAGGGAGGTGAGCACGCTGGCGCCTTTGGAGGCGGCTCGCAGGTATTGAGTTGGCCATGATTGGGGGATGTCTGCTCCCAATGCCTTCAGTATGAATTCGTCTGGCACTATGGCGTTTCCCTTTAAGGATTATTTACAAGCGCCGAACTCGGAGGCGTGTTGCGTAAATTTTAGGGACTGGCTTGCGCAATAGATACTTGAAGACCGAAAAGGTGCTTTGCATCCCCGGCAAAGGCATTTGGAAAGGAAACTTCGCTTCAGGAGTTTTGCGGTTTCTGCAATGTTCTTTGCCGCGCCAGCTACTTAGTGGAGGCCCGCGCCCACTCTAGAATCGACTGCATGCGTGGGGCCCTAATGGCAGGGAGCCCAGTCTTATCAGGGGCAAGAATGTTGGTCGACACAGGAACACAAGAAAATTGCACTGCGATGGAGCAACGCTCCGAATATGCGCAAGCCAGCAGGTGGCTGACTGCGTTCGAAAAAGCGCTGCGAGCATGTGATCGCGAAGCCTTGCTCGAGTGCTTTGCAGGGGAATGTCACTGGCGTGACATGCTGGCATTCACCTGGAACATTTCGCCGCACGATGATTGCTTGTCCGTGGTAGATGCTCTGATATGCCATCAGCCTCAAGTCAACGCTCGCAATTTCCGCGTGGCGCAAGGACGGACTCCCCCCCGGCGTGTGAAACGGACGGGAGAGGATGTCATCGAAGCGATCTTCAGCTTTGAAACCGACGTCGCGCGTTGCCATGGTGTGCTTCGGCTGCCTGTCACTGCGCCGGACAGGGCGTGGGTGTTTTCCAGTTCGATGACGGAGCTTAAGGGGCACGAAGAACCGATTCTGCAGCGCCGGCCTGCAGGCTCAGCGATTTCGCGCAACTTTGGAGGTGCAAACTGGTCGGATTTGCGCACGCAAGAACAACGTTTCGAAGATCGCGAACCCGTGGTTCTGATCATTGGCGGAAGCCAGGGTGGCGTTTCATTGGCGGCTCGATTGCGCTTGCTGGGCGTGGACGCATTGGTGGTCGAGAGGGGCGCACGTGTTGGTCAGACGTGGCGTGATCGCTATCATTCGCTGGCACTGCACAACGAAGTGGCTATCAACCATTTTCCCTACATACCGTTTCCGCCGAACTGGCCCAAGTACCTTCCAAAGGACATGCTTGCGGGTTTCCTGGAGTTCTACGCGTGGGCGATGCAGTGCAATGTCTGGACGAGCACGACGTTCATACATGGCGACTACGATGAAAAGTCCGGGCGATGGAATGCGACCGTACGGGTCGAGGACGGTTCAGAGCGAACGCTGCACCCAACACATATTGTTTTCGCCAACGGAATCGCCGGCGGAAAAAGAATCCCCGAGTTACCCGGTCTGTCCGATTTCAAGGGCGAAGTGCTGCACACCGAAGACTACTACTCCGGTGCCTCGTATAAGGGCAAGGACGTGCTCGTACTGGGTACGGGTACGAGCGGGCACGATTGCGCTCAAGATCTACACGAGCATGGTGCGAACGTCAGACTCATACAGCGCGGTTCAACGACTGTGGTGAGTGTGGAGGCCGCCGCGTTTAACAACACGGTGCACTACCAAGAGAACATCCCTCTGGAAGATGCCGATCTCATCGGCACCGCGCCGACCATGCCATTGCTGCGCCGTGGATATCAGCTCAACGTAAAGAGGATGAAAGAGCACGACAAAGAGCTGTTGAATGGCCTGCGGGCGCGTGGTTTCAAGCTGGATTTCGGCCCTGATGAGGCAGGTCACCAGATGAAGCTGCGTACGCGCCATGGCGGCTATTACCTGAATTGTGGATGCGCCGAGTTGATCGCGAGCGGTGACATCGGTCTGCTGCAATGGCAGGATGCCGAAAGGTTCGTTGCCGAAGGCTTGTTGATGAAGGATGGCACCATAGAGAAGGCCGATCTCCTGATTGCGGCTACTGGCTATTATCCGCAGGAAGAGGTAGTGAAAAATTTGCTCGGTGAAGAGATTGCCGAGAAAGTGGGCCCCATCTGGGGGCTGGCAGAAAACGGGGAGTTGCGCAACATGTTTGGCCCGACGCCGCAGCGGGGTTTGTGGTTTGTGGGGGGCGGGTTATCCCAGAACCGGGTGTATACGCACTACGTTGCGATACAGATCAAGGCGCGCGAGCTGGGATTGACTCAATAGGCAGGACTCTCCGGTATCGGGCTGATACCGGGGAACCTGCCTCTCAACGTTCCGCCAGCCTTTTGACGCCTAAATCAACTCGACGATCTCCTTCCATCTCCTGGCCTCGTGTTGCATTTGTCGTGCGAGCTCCTGATGGCCGACCTCTTCTGCAAAGATCATTTTTTGGCTGCAGAAGTCCTTGTATTCCGGCGTGCGTGCAATCTCTCTGAGCTGCCCGTCCAAGAGCGTCATGACTGTATCGGGCGTGCCCTTTGGCGCGACGAAGTCTAACCATGAAGAAAGCTCGTAGTCTGGGATGCCCGCCTGTGCGACGGTGGGGACATCCGGGAAAGCTTCCCAGCGTTGAGCTCCTGATACAGCCAGCAGGCGCAGTTTCCCGGTCTGCAGCAAACCGAGGACGGACGGGCCGGGCTGCATGGTGAAACTGACCAGGCCGGCCGCTACGTCTGTCGTTGCCGTCGCCGTTGATTTGTACGGAACGTGTTGTGCTTTTGTATTGCTCATATGGGTCAGAAGGGCGCCGCACAAGTGAGCTGCACTGCCGACTCCCTGAGACGAGTAGGTCAACTCATTGGGCTTGTCGCGCATCGCTCGGATCAAGTCCTGCAGGGTGTGGTAAGGCGAGCTTGAGTTCACCACCAATCCGAAAGACACCCTCGCGACGCGGGCAATAGGCGAGAAAGCCGCCAATGGATCGAAGGTGGCGGTGCCCTGGGAGAGCAAAGGCAGCAGATACATTGGTATTCCTGCCATCATCAAGGTGTAGCCGTCTGCGGCCGCTTTGGCTACGCCAGCGTACGCAATGAGTCCGCCTGTGCCTGGCTTGTTCTCAATGACGGTAGAACCGCCAAGACGCTGAGCTAGAGGCTCAGTGAAAAACCGGGCCGTGACATCAATCGAGGTCGATGCGGCAGCAGGTATCACGATATGTATTGGCCGTGAAGGATAACGCTGCGCATGCGCGAGCTTGCCCCAGCCCGCAAGCGGCAGTGCGGCACTGGCTATCAGAAGAGATCTTCTCGTGATTTTCATTGATTTGTCCCATGTTGTTATCTGAGCCTTGCTCCGTGCGAAGGAGCAGGAGCTTCATTGTTCTTGGATTCCGCAGTTTATGCATGTACTGATTATGGAAAGGTGTGTTGCAGACGCCGGGACATTCCAGAACTGAGGGCCGCGCATGGCCTGATCTTTGCATGTGGAGCAAGGTTGCTTTCCGGTTTCTGTGCTGTTTCTCCCTCGCTCTCCGTACGTAGAATCTTTACATGGGGCTTCATCAAGTGCTCTAAGGGAACAGGCAATATGCTCAATATGTCGGGTAAAGTCGTTTTCATTGCGGGAGCCGGATCCATAGGGGAGGGCTGGGGTAACGGAAAAGCCACTGCCGTCCTCATGGCTCGCCAGGGCGCACGTGTTTTTGGCGTTGATCGAGACGAGGCCGCCATTGAGGGGACGCGCACTGCGATGCTTGCGGGGAACCTCACGGACTGGTCGTTTCGCAAATGTGATATGACCGATAGTGAACAGGTTGCCAGCGCGGTTCAGGAATGTCTCGACAAAATGGGACGCATCGACGTGCTGGTCAATAATGTGGGCGGCAGTGCTCCGGGCGACCCCGTGACGATGTCAGAGCAAGCCTGGGATGCCCAGATGGATCTCAACTTGAAAACCGCATTTCTCGGCTGCAAGCATGTTCTTCCGGTCATGGAGCGGCAGTTTGAGCAAGATGGCAGTGTAGGCGCCGTTGTCAACGTTTCCAGCATCGGCTGCATGACATTCCAGATGGGGGGGCGAGTGAGCGTGGGCTATGCAGCGTCAAAGGCCGGCATCATGGCGTTCAGCCGCTCACTGGGTATCGCCTATGCTCGCAAGGGGATTCGAGTCAACACCGTGGTTCCAGGAACGATGCACACGCCCTTGGTTGAAAGCCGGCTGGTCAAACAGTTGGGCGTCACGGATACCGAGGCTTTCGTTGCACGCCGCCATGCAAGCGTTCCGATTGGCCGCATGGGCGATGCTTGGGATGTGGCGAACGCCGTGTTGTTTCTGGCGAGCAATGAGGCCGGTTATATCACTGCAACCCAGCTGGTCGTGGACGGTGGCCTAACGGCTGCACGTCCCGCTATTTGACCGTCTGGAGGCTCCGATGTCCCGCATTGAGTTACCCGATTTGCAAACCATGTCTCCCGAACAGGCTTGCGTGTGTGAAGAGGCCAAGGCCGGGCCTCGCGGAAAAATACCCGCTCCCATGATTGCCTGGCTGCAGAATGCCGAGCTCGCTCGTCGAGCGCAGCATCTAGGGGCATTGTTGCGATTCCAGACGTNGCTGAGCCCCCGGCTCAGCGAGCTGGCAATCCTGGTCTGCGCACGTCACTGGACTTCTCATCATGAGTGGACGGCACACAAGAAAATTGCATTGGATGCCGGGCTTGACCCCGGGATTATTTCGACCATCGCCAGCCATGGATCACCTGTGTTCCGTGAGGCTGATGAGGAACTGGTGTATCAGCTTTCGTCAGAGCTGTTGAAGACCGGGAAACTCTCTCAAGCCAGTTACGAGAAGGGAACAAACGGGCTCGGTACGCGTGCAATGGTCGAGCTGGTTGCCATATTGGGCTATTACTGCCTGGTATCCCTGACGCTCAATGCATTCGAACTCGGTTTGCCCGACAACACCGCTGCTGAGTTGGCAGACTCCGCATACACCTTGCCGAAGCACCCTGCTGAGTCGACGGCGGACTGCGGTCTGGTTTGAGGCCCAGGTGAAAAAGAGGTGTTATCTCGCTACGCTTGATCTGGAGTCGAAGAGTCGCACGAGAAAATCGATGAAGACTCGCACTTTCTGGGGGATACGGTGCCGGTGTGGATACACGACATAGAGCGAGGTGTGCTGCCCTGTGGGCGACGCTTCGTAGTCGGTCAGCACCGCCTGTAGTTGACCCAGCTCGACGGCCTTGCGCACCATCCAATCTTGAAGCAGCACAAGCCCCAGCCCTTGCCGTGCGGCCGCCATCAGAACCGCACTGTCGGGGGTACGCAAAGCCCCGGAAACGGGGATGCTGTAGGATTCATCGCCTTTCTTGAAGTGCCATTCTTTGGAGTAGTTGTGCTTCAGATAGACGAGGCAACTGTGGTGTATCAGGTCTTCGGGCTTTTTCGGCACTCCACTGCGCTGCAGGTAGGCTGGGCTTGCACATACGACGCGTTTACTGCCGCTGAGCTCTCGTGCAACCATGTTGGAATCATCGAGTTTTCCCAACCACACGGCGACGTCCACGCCGTTCTTCAAAAGATCAATGCGCTCGTCTGTGAGCGTAAGGTCAATCTCGATATCCGGGTAAAGAGCGAAAAACGATGAGAGGGCCGGCACGATAACCTCGGTGCCTGCCGACGCACGTACATGGACCCGAATGGCGCCGCTGACCTTGTGCTGATAGGAGTGAGCATTGCGCCGCGCCAGTTCGAGTTCCCGCAGCGCGGGAGCCACCGAGGCCAGATAGTTTTCACCCGCTTCGGTAAGCGACAGATTGCGTGTGGTGCGTTTGAATAGACGAATGTCAACCCATTCCTCCAGGGCACCCACTTGCCGGGAAACTGAACTCGTCGACATGCCCAGCCGGCGTCCCGCCTCGGAAAAGCTGCCTGATTCAGCGACACTGATAAAGACACGAATTGCTGCAAGTTCGTCCATTCGAGGCTCGTATTCCCGATGCATCTGCGGACCTCAGTATAAGAGTGCGCCTTGCAAATTCATAGTTGGGCAGCTAGGCCGCGTCTCTGTTTTCATCATCGATGGGCCAGGGCTTTACCTGGGCTGGAATGCTGCTCGTGTTCCCCCATCCACGGGGAGGACTGTGCCTGTGACGTACTGGGCGGCGTTGCTGAGAAAGAAAAGAATGACCTGCACAATATCACCAGGGTTCGCGATTCTGCCCAAAGGCGACTCGCCTGAAGGCTTGTACTGAGAGGTTTTAGAGGGCTGGGATGCTGCCGTTATCATCGGTGTGTCAACGGTTCCAGGGGCGACGGCATTCACCAATATGCCACTGGCTGCCAGTTCCACTGCCAGTACTCCGGTCAGTACATGTAATGCCGCTTTACTCGCGCCGTAGAACCCGGCTCCCACTTTGGGCCGAATGCCACTTATAGATCCTACAAAGACCACACGGGCCGGGTCGTCTGGACGCGAGGCCCTCTTTAGCAGAGGGAGTGTCTCCCTGGCAATTAACCATGGCGCTTTAATATTGACTTGCATCATCAGGTCAATTTCTCCGGGCGTTTGGTCCATCAGGTTGCCGGTGCGCAGTACTCCGGCCGAACAGATCAATGCGTCGACTTTATCAGTGCTTTCCGCGATCTTTAACAGTGCCGACTGCACGCTTGCGGTGTCGGAAACATCGCATTGGAGATAAGTAATGCCCAACGGATCGGGTAGGGCACCCGATGCGGATTTGGGTATGTTGATATCAAGACACCATATATCCCATCCTCGGGTATGCAGGGTTTGTGCGGTTGCCTGGCCGATTCCGGATGCGCCGCCGGTGATGATTGCTGTCTTTTTCATACTTGAATGTCGCGGTCGGAGTTCAGGCTATTTTGGTTTCTGTACAACTTTGCGCCATATTGCCGTGTCAAGGGCAATTCGGTCTGTGAACTCCTGAGGGGTGCTGACAACCGGGCGGAAATTCATTCCTACCGAAAGTTCTTGCACCTCCCGCGACATGGAGGCCTGATTGAACGCGTTATTCAGCTTTTTAGTGATGTCGGGAGGTATCCCTTTGGGACCCAGGACAGCGTAAAAAGCATAGACGCTCATATTCTTCAGTTCCGCAATGGAACCTTCTTCGAGCGTCGGCACATCAGGCAGAGCAGGGGCCCGCTGTTTAGCGGTGATGGCAATTCCACGGATTCGCCCTGCATTGATCAACGGCGCCGATACGCCTGGCACGATAACTGCGAAGTCTACGTTGCCCGACATCAGAGCACTAGCCACATCAGCGGCGCTCTTGTACGGAATATGTGTGGTCGTGATGCCGGTAACGGACTGAATGTATTCCACGAGCAAATGGCTGGGCGCACCTGTGCCGGCAGACCCGTAGTTGAGCTTGCCAGGATGAGCACGTGCGTATGCAATCAGCTCATCCATACTCTTTATCGGCAGGTCGTTTTTGACTGCGATCACGGCGTCGGCTTCGGCAATGACACCGACGTGCGTGAAATCTCGAGCGGGATCATAGGGCATGTCCCGTATTAGTGGAGCTTGGATGACGCCGCCGGTCGTGGCGATCCAGAGTGTATGTCCGTCCGCATCGGCTGACTGAGTCGCACGGCCGCCTAGCTGTTCATATGCACCGGCTTTGTTCTCCACGATCACTGGCGTATCCAGGATATTTTGCAATTCTGAGGCATACAGACGGGCGATGGCGTCGGCGCCTCCACCTGGCCCAAAGCCCAGAATCAGCCTTATCGGCTTAGACGGAAATGATTGGGCCGGCGCAGGCGTGCTGAAAAATACCAGGCATGACAGCGCGCTGGCGAATAGCCTACGTTTGATCATGATTGTCTCCGTATTTTTAGATTAGAAGTTGAAGCTCCGTTGTGTTGCGGCTTCAATTTCTTAGCGTGTTTCAGCTTAAAGGTTTTGATCCCGGATAAATCACTCGCTGTGCAGCAAACTCCTTTGCGTGCATTGCAAAGACGCTGGCATCGCGCATGCGCGGCATGCCGGCGCCGAAGCGCAAGCGGCATTAACAGCAATTCAGATTGCGTCGCTGATTGGCAGGCCGGCCAAGCGCTCCAACCCGGCCTGATCCAGGCCGTCGACGATGTCAATGAGAGGTTCTAGGCCTGGACTTGGCTGCTGCCCCGTGCGACCAGTTCGCAAGGCACGTGGTGGATGGTGGGCGCCGTGATTTCCTGGGCTGAATTTTGCAGAGCAGCCACTAGCGTGGCAGCGGCTTGTTCGCCGATTTTGTAGGGTTGCGTGCGTACGGTGGTCAGGCCGGGTTCGACAATGCTGGCCAGCGGGACGTCGCCAAAGCCTGCGATCGCGCAATCGCGCGGAATGGATAGACCCAATGTCGGCGCGCGCAAGAGCGCTGTGAGCGCCAGATGATCGTGCGCAAATATCACGGCCTCGGGGCGTTGCTCTGCGGGTTCCTGGGCTAATCGCGTCACGTGAGCCAAGCCTGCCGCGTAGTCATCGTCGGCAGCGACGCGCACGATGTCGCTGCTGAGTCCCGCCTGCTGCATGGCCTGCGAATAGCCTTGCGCCCGCCGTTCGGCACGTGTGTCCTGTGCGCCGTGCGCTCCCTGTGCCATGGCAAAGCGAACGCGCCGCGCGCCTTGCTGCAGGAAATGCTCGGCCAGCATCAGCCCGACAGCGTGCTGAGAAAAACCGACTTGGTGATACGGGCGGCCTTCCAGGATTTCCCAGGCCTCAACGATGGGAATCTGCAAGGTCTGCAGCAGGCTGTCGATGGCAGGGGAGTGATCGCCGCGGGTCAATATGAGGCCGCTGGGATGCCACCCCACAAAGGCACGTATCGCGCGGGATTCGGTGTCCACCGAGTACTCGGTATTGGCCAATAGCAATTGCAGCCCTTGGGCCTCCAGCCCATCGGTCATCCCACGCACCATTTGCGCGAACGTAGGGCTGCTGACGTTCTGCATGATCGCACCGACAGGGCCGCCATGGGTCGAGGCTAGGCGCCGGGCGATCTGATTGGGGGCATAGCCGGTCTGGGCGATGACGGCATCGATGCGCTCGCGCAGCTTTTGCGAGACTTTGTGGGGCGCATTGAAATAGCGGGACGCGGTGACAGACGATACACCAGCCAGGGCGGCTACGTCATGGATCGTGTAATGACCCAGTTTGGGACGAGTACGAGACCGTGGCTGAGATTCAGCAGGGGAATCGGCCGCGTGATCAGAGTCCGGAGGGGGCGAGGGTACATGCGTCATAGGACGGAACTATACCTCTTGCATGTGCAAAATGATACCGGTACCATAGTGAATGAAACCGGTATCATTTGACCGGCCAGCAGATAACGACAACCCCTGAATTTCGCAGACAGGAGACAAACGATGATGATTTCGCGCCTAGGCCGCGCTGTTTTTTCCGTGGTGGCGTTGGCCGCCGTGCCGCTTGCCCACGCGGCGGACTATCCGCAGAAACCCGTCACGTTGGTGGTGCCCCAGCCGCCGGGTGGCGCCGCCGACGCGGTTGCCCGGCCGTTCGCGCAGGCCTTGGCCGCCCGGCTGGGCCAGCCCGTGGTGGTGGAGAATCGGGCAGGGGCCAACGGCAACATCGCTGCGGCCTATGTGGCGCAGCGTCCCGCCGATGGCTACACCATTTTTTATGGCTCGATCAGTACGCTGGCGGTCAATCCGCATCTCTACAAGTCACCGGGCTTTGATCCGTTCAAGGATTTTCAGCCCATCACGCTGACGAACCAGACGCCGAACGTACTGGTGGTAGGCGCGCAGACGCCGTACAAATCCGTGGCCGATGTGGTCAAGGCGGCAAAGGCCGCGCCCGGCCAACTGGCGTTTGGTTCAGCGGGTAACGGCAACACCATGCATTTGACCGGGTTGCAATTCGAGGCGAGTACCGGGACTCAATTGGTGCATGTGCCGTACAAGGGTGGGCCAGCAGCCCTGACCGATGTCATGGGCGGGCAGATCCCGATGATGTTCCACAATTTGTCGGCGGTATTGCCGGTGGCGCAAGCGGGCAAGATACGTATTCTGGCGGTGGCCGATGAAAAGCGTTCGCCGCTGGCCCCTGACGTACCGACGATGGCAGAGGCCGGTGCGCCAGGCACTGTACAGATCGCGTGGAGCGGCATGTTGGTTCGCAGCGGCACGCCGGCGCCTATCGTCGAGCGGCTGCATAAAGAAATGGCTGCCATTCTCGCCACGCCAGAGTTTCGTAAACCGCAAGAGTCGCAAGGCAGTGAAATCCTGTCGTCCACGCCCCAGGAATTTGAGGCGCGCTTGAAAACTGATTCCCAACGCATGGCCGAGGTCATCAAGGCCGGCAACGTACACATCGATTGAACTTTCTATTTTCCTATGCCTAGTCCTAATCTTTTCAAACGTGCCTTGCAGGCGCAGCAAGCACAGATCGGCCTGTGGTCGACGCTGCCCTTTCCCATGGTGTCCGAGCTGATCGCGGGTGCCGGGTTTGATTGGCTGCTGATCGATACCGAGCACACGCCCAGCGATCCCATTGTGGTTCAGCAGCTATTGCAGGCGGTCGCCGCGGAACATGATCGGCCCGCATCCGCCGTCGTGCGGCCTGCGTGGAACGACACGGTGCTGATCAAGCGTCACCTGGATGTGGGGGCGCAGTCGCTGTTATTGCCTTTTGTGCAAAACCGCGATGAGGCCGAGGCGGCGGTGGCGGCGACACGTTATCCGCCACGGGGCGTGCGCGGCATGGGTGGCTCCATGCGAGGTTCGCGTTTTGGGCGCGACACGAATTACGTGCAAGAGGCCGAACGCGAGCTTTGTGTGTTGGTGCAGATCGAAACCATGGAGGCGTTGGATCAACTGGAGCAGATCGCGTCGGTGGACGGCATCGATGGGGTGTTCATCGGTCCAGCAGATTTGTCGGCCAGTATGGGCATTCCTGGGGAGCTGCATCATCCCAAGTTGCGCGCCGCCATTGATAGCGCCATCGCCCGGATCCTCGCGTGCGGAAAAGCGCCGGGTATATTGATGCTGGACGAGCCTCGGGCGCGCGAGTGCCTGGATCTGGGCGCCTTGTTTGTCGCCGTGGCGACGGATCAAGTGCTGCTGCGCAAGGCCTGCGATGAGACGGCTGCCCGGTTTGCGAAACGCGGCGCCGATGTGACGCCTGCCACCTATTAACCTGTTCGCCCATGACCACACCTAAACGCAAGACACCAGAAACGCTGCGTAGCCACCGTTGGTTTGCCAGCGATGATATTCGCGGCTTCGCGCACCGCCAGCGTATGCAACAGCAGGGCCTGAACCGTGAGGAATTCATGGGACGGCCGGTGATCGGGATCATCAACACCTGGAGCGATTTATCGCCGTGCCATGCGCATTTGCGCGAGCGGGCCGAGGCCGTCAAACGCGGCGTATTGCAGGCAGGCGGCTATCCCCTGGAGCTGCCCGCGCTCAGTCTGGGCGAAGTCATGGTCAAGCCCACCACGATGCTGTATCGCAACCTGCTGTCGGTAGAGTGCGAGGAGTTGTTGCGCAGCTTGCCTATAGACGGTGCAGTGCTGATGGGAGGCTGCGACAAGACGCCGCCTGCGTTGGTCATGGGTGCGCTGTCGATGGATTTGCCCGTCATTTTCATGCCGGCGGGGCCGATGCTGAACGACCGCTATCGCGGCGAAGCCGTCGGCGCCGGCACGCATACCAAAAAATTCTTTGCCGAGTACACCATCGGCGCCATCGACAAATCGCAATGGATGGCGATGGAGTCGCGCATGACGCGCAGTGTAGGCACGTGCAATACCATGGGAACGGCCAGCACCATGACCGCCATCGTCGAGGCCCTGGGACTATCGTTGCCGGGTTCGATGGCGATCCCGGCCGTGGATGCCGCACATACTCGCATGGCGTGGCAATGCGGTCATCGTGCGGTTGAAATGGTGTGGGAGGACTTGAAACCCTCGCGGATTTGCACGGCAGCGGCATTTCGCAATGCCGTGGTGACGTATGTCGCCCTGGGCGGCTCGACCAACGCCGCCGTCCATTTACCCGCCATGGCGGGCAGGGCTGGGATCGAGTTGAATCTGGATGAGATCGATGCGATTGCGCGAGACGTGCCGGTGATCGCAAATCTGTACCCATCGGGCACGCGCCTGATGGAGGATTTTTTCTATGCGGGTGGATTGCCGACGGTGCTGCGCAAGGTGGCCGCTCATCTGGATCTATCCACGCTGACCTGTACCGGCCGCACCTTGGGAGAAAACCTCGCGGACTGGCCTGAGGTCGAGGAGGACGGCACGATCCTGGACCCCGCCGCCCCGCTCAAACAAGGTGTAGGGGATTGCGCCGAGGCCGGTCTGGCGATGGCCGTGGTACGCGGCAACCTTGCTCCTAACGGCGCGGTCATCAAGCCTTCGGCGGCGAGTCCGCATCTGCTGCGCCATACCGGCCCGGCGCTGGTATTCGACTCGAACGCCGAGATGTTCGAGGCGATGGCGGACCCCGATCTGGATGTGGACGAGAACACGGTCTTGGTGCTGCGTAACGGTGGACCCATCGGTGGGCCTGGCATGCCGGAGTGGGGCAATCTGCCGATTCCAAAGAAGCTCCTGCAAAAGGGCGTACGCGACATGCTGCGCATTTCCGACTCACGCATGAGCGGCACGCATTACGGTACTTGTGTGTTGCACGTCTCGCCCGAATCAGCCATCGGCGGGCCGCTGGCATTGCTGCGTACGGGCGATAGGGTGCGACTGGATATCGGCGCGCGTAGTCTGGATATGCTGGTGTCCGATGAGGAACTGGAGGCACGCCGCCGCCAATGGTCTCCGCCGCCGCAGCCCTATACGCGTGGCTTTACGCGCATCTATCAAAACGAGGTGACGCAGGCTCATCTGGGCTGCGACTTTGCCAGTCTGTCGGGCAATGACCCCACACCGGAGCCCCCCATCCATTGATGCGTTCTGGTACCGTGCTCGACCCGATGGGCACCAGAATGCGATCTGTACTTCACAAAAACGGAAAATAACGATGAAATGTGATCTGTAGTTCTCATTTTGATCGAGGGCGGCGAGGGGTTTTCCCATCGCCGCGCTGATTTTCTATTCATGTATCACATTCAAGACGACCTATACCTCGACGAGCGCGATATCGAGTTCGGCATGATCCGCGCCCAGGGGGCGGGCGGCCAGAACGTCAACAAGGTATCCAGCGCAGTGCATCTGCGATTTGATGTGCGGGCATCGGGTTTGCCCGATCACATCAAGGACGCGCTGTGCGAATTACCGGATCGACGCGTGTCGAAAGACGGCGTCATCGTGATCAAAGCGCAGGCCTATCGCAGCCAGGAAAAAAATCGCGCCGAGGCGCTGGAGCGTCTGGCAGAGATGGTGCGCGCGGTGGCTCAGCCCGTAAAGGCCCGGCGGCCGACGCGACCGACACGGGCATCGCAGCGCCGCAGGGTGCAGCGCAAGGTATTGCATGGCGAGGTCAAGCGGTTACGCGGAAAAGTCAACGATAGTTGAGAGGCTGATTGCCGGATATCGGCTCAAGCCTGCCAATTGAACGTCAAATCGCTATCACCGACCGGCACGCCATCTGGCCCGTAGCGGCGTTCGTGCAGTTCGCCGCGGCCATCAGCATGCAGAGCCAGCACGCTGGAGGCGCGGGTGCCGTAGTTGGGGCTGACGATAAAGGGGCTGCTGAGCAAGCGTTCGCGATCCAACGGAATGCCGGTGGCCGGCAGGTCTGCGTCGTCGGCTGGCGTGCGGTCAAAGAGATTGGCGTAGAGCGCGGGCACGTCGGGTTGCGGCGTGGCCTCTAATATGCGTTCAAAACCGGTTTTGGTACGGGTGAGCTTGGGCCAGGGCGTATCCAGCAGATGATTCGAGAGGGCATAGACCCCTGGCGGCAGCGCACGCGGTGCGCCGTCGCGATTACTGAGATAACAGGCGCCGGCGATGTCGCCGACGATCAGGTTGAATCCGTTGTAGCGCGCCGCGTGCTCATGCACCGCGGCGAGATAGTCCGCTGGGCTGGCGTCGCCGCGTAGAAAGTCCTCGACCAATGCGCCACGCGACGGCGCGTCGTTCAGCAGATGCTGCGGGTCGCGAAAATTGGTGACGATGGCGTAACGGCCGTGTTCGTTCACGCCCATCCAGGTGCCGCCTGCGCGCAGATCGCGACCCGCATAGATGCGGGACTCGCCGGGCCACATTGACGCCGCTTGCGTCGGGCGCTCGTGAAACTCATCGCGATTGGCGGCAATGAGGACGGGAATGCCGGTGAGATGGTGCAGGGCGAGTACGGCGAGACACATGGAATGTTTTTAGTCTGGTGAGCGAGTCAGTATGTCTGGTCAAGCATGCACAAACACCGCTTGTACAGGCTGGGCCAGACGAAAATAGTCTTCTGTGCGCATGACGATGGATGCGTCCAATCGCCCGGCGTTGAAAACAATTTCGTCATGCCGTTCGCGCAGCGAGGGATCTACCAATAGCGATAGTTCCTCGTTGAACGAGAAGGGGGGAATGGCACCGATTTCGCAGCCGGTGAGTTCGCGTGCGAGGTCTTGTGAGGCCAACGAGGCTTTCTTGCCGCCAGCGGCTAATGCGATGGCGGCCAGATCGGCTTGTTTATCGGCCGGAAAAACCGCCAAGACATTTTTGCGCTGGTTAGAGGTGATCTTGACGCGGCACACTAGCGCCTTGGCGCCTTGACTGACGGTGGTGCCGCGGATGACGGCGACTTCTTCGGATTTGCCTGCGGGCTCATGGCGTAGCAGGCGATAGGAAATCTGGTGATCGGTCAGCAGGGTCTGCAGTTGCTGAAATACATCCATGGCAAGTGAGCGGTGCGGTAGTCAACCCCGAGATAATACGCCCTCTCAATGGGGCGGGCTATCGAGCGCACCGGCTCGGCCATCGCTGCCCTCGCTCACCAGTTGCAGCAGATTCGACACCACACTGGACGTTTCATCGCGGCGCGTGGCCAAGCCCAGTACGGCTTTGGGCCAGGACGAGTCCAAAGGACGATAGGTGACACCCGCTGGTTGCATGCAGCGCATGGACGCTGGAACAACGGCGATGCCCATGCCGGCAGCGACCAGGTTGACGGCGGACGACAGCTGCGGTGCGCGCTGCCCGATACTCGGACTGAAACCGTGTTGGCGGCAGGCCGAGACGATGTCGGCGCTCAGGCCATAGCCGGATTTGCGGGCATAGATGATGAAGCGTTCGGCGTGCAGGTCCTGCAGGTGCAGGCTGGCTTGCGTGGCGAGTGGGTGCTTGTCTGGCAGCGCAACGACCAGCGATTCTTCGGCGAGTTTCACAAAGTGAATGCCGCTGGCTACGGAAAAGGGCGGCCGTACAAAGACGGCGTCAATTGTCTTGTCACCGAGGCAGGCGATGAGTGATTCGCTGTTGCTTTCCTCCAGACTGACTTCGACCTCGGGATGCCGGTGTTGGTACAGGCTGAGCGTGTGCGTCACCAGGTCGTTGAAGGAGGCGGATTCGGTGAATCCGACGCGCAGTACACCGGCCTCGCCGCGTGCGGCGCGCTGTGCCGTGTGCAGGGCATCATCCACGCGCGACAAGATATCCGAGGCGCGTTCGAGGAAGACTTTGCCGACGCTGTTGAGCACTACGCCACGGCCGACACGGTCAAACAGCGGGGCGCCGATTTCCTTTTCCAGTTCGCGTATCTGCTGGCTCAGGGGCGGTTGAGCAATACCGAGTTGCTGAGCGGCACGCGTGAAGTGTTCAGCCTGCGCGGTGGCAACGAAGTAACGCAGATGGCGTAGTTCCATATCGGTATTTAAAAAGTATTAATTATGTATTTTTCATATATTAGACGTAATGATTTCGCCGCGCCATAATTTGCGCCCTGATCGAGATGGCCTGCCTTGCGAGATAGGCGCGAGTTCGCCATTCCGAGCCAAACGACAAGGAGCAAAGAATGAAAGCGACGCAGCAATTGCGGCAGGCATTGACGACGGGCAAGACTTTGGTAGCGCCAGGCGCTTTTGATGGTCTTTCGGCGCGTTTGGTCGCGATGGCAGGTTTTGATGCCGTCTATGCCAGTGGCGGAGCGATCGCCCGCGCTGCCGGGGTGCCCGATCTCGGGTTGTTGAGTTTTACCGAGGTCATGGACCGGGTCGAGAAAATCGTCGAGGCCAGCGGCCTGCCTGTGATCGCGGATGCCGATACTGGCTTTGGCGGATCGGCGAACGTCGAGCGTACCGTGCGCGTCATGGAGCGTGCGGGCGTGGCGGCTTTCCATCTGGAGGACCAGTCATTCCCCAAACGTTGTGGCCATCTGGACGACAAGAGTCTGGTCGACACGGACGAAATGGTGCGCAAGATCAAGATCGCCCGGCAAACGCTCAGTGACCCGGATTGCCTGGTGATTGCGCGTACTGACGCCATCGCTGTCGAAGGCTTTGAATCGGCGCTCGTGCGTGCCGAGCGGTACGCCGCCGCTGGCGCGGACATGTTGTTTGTCGAGGCGCCCGAGACCATCGAGCAGATCCGCGAGATCGCGCGCCGGATTCCCGGCCCAAAGCTGATCAACATGTTTTACGGGGGCAAGACGCCGCTGGTGCCTGTCGATGAATTGTCGGCCCTGGGCTATCAGATCGCCATCATTCCGTCTGATTTGCAGCGTGCTGCCATCCATGCCATGCAAACCACCTTGCAGGAAATCAAGCGCACTGGCGACAGCAGCGCGTTGGCTGCGCAACTGACGAGTTTCAAGGAACGCGAGCAGATCGTTCAAACCAGCCGGTATCTCGATCTGGATAAGCTGTAAGACATGGACCCGCGGGTGAGCCCACGCATGAGCATCACTCATGCGGCTGGCTGGCCTCGACGACATTGAGATGGACTGACAAACGGCGCGGGAAACGGCGCCGTTTGTCATTGTCCGCACTATTTCATCGCTCGTACGCGGAGGATCTACGTGCTATTTGCTCAGACGATAATGCGCCGCCGTGTGCATAAAAGCCTCTAACGTAGCGCGTTGCCAGGCAGCGTCGTGGCCCAGTTCTTCAGCCAGAATGCGCGCGACTTCGGGGGCGGCGAGGATGGCGGCTTCGCTATCCAGGAACAAGGCGCGGTTGCGCCGGGCGAGGACGTCTTCGGCGGTGCGCGCCAGCTCGTGTCGCGCGGCAAAGCGCACGTGGGCCTCTGTCAGGCCGCTGGCGTTGACGAGCACATGATCGATGCCGGGCAGGGCACGCAGCAGCGGCAGATCCGTGCCGTAGTAGCTGTCCGGCGTGCCATGGGCCGGTTGATGCGCGGACGGCGAGGCCGTGGCGTTGCGCGTCGCGTTGGTGTGGGAGCCGGTGCTCGAGCCCGTAGGCAATGTCGCCCCCGTACCGGCTCGGCCAGGCTGTGCTCCCACTGGGCTTGCGCCATGCAGGGGCAAATCCGCAGTGCGGCAATGCGCCTGAGGCAACAGCTGATGTTGAATGGCGGTGTCGATGACGTCCTGGGCCATCCGGCGGTATGTCGTCCATTTCCCGCCAGTCACGGTGACCAGGCCGTTGCGCGACACCAGGATCGTGTGTTCGCGCGAGAGCGTTTTCGTCGCGGCCTCGCCGGTCGCCTTGACCAGCGGACGCAGGCCTGCCCAGACGCTCGTCACATCGGCGCGCGTGGGTTTGCGGCTGAGATAGCGGGCCGCTGTCTGCAGAATGAAATCGATGTCGGCGTTTGAGGCGATCGGGTCCAACGGCAGATCGTCGCGCGGGGCATCGGTCGTGCCGACGATGGTGTGGCCGTTCCAGGGCACGACAAAAAGCACGCGGCCATCATCGGTCTTGGGGATGAGGATGGCCTTGTCGCCCGGCAAAAAGTCGCGCGGCAGTGTCAGATGCACGCCCTGGCTGGGCGCCACCATGGTCTGTGCCTGCGGATCGTCCATGCGGCGCACGCTATCGACCCACACGCCGGTGGCATTCACCACGCAACGCGCGCGTACCGTGTATTCCGTGCCGCTGAAGGCGTCTTGGACGATCACGCCTTCGATGGCGCCTTTGCTGTTATGGGCATCGCCGCTGCGCACCAGGCCGGCGGCACGCACGTAATTGATGGCCGTGCCACCCAGGTCGAACAAGGTGCGCATCAGCGCCATCGCCAACCGCGCGTCGTCGAATTGACCGTCGTAATACAGCACTCCGCCGCGCAGATGGCGGCCGCCCACGGACGGTGCGATGGTGCTGGCCTCGGCCAGGGTTTCTTTCTTCGAGAGCCAGCGGCTGGGCGACAGATTGAGTTTGCCGGCCAGCATGTCGTACATCTTGAGCCCGATGCCGTAGAACGGCTGATCGAACATGCCGTAGGCCGGCACGACGAACCCTAACGGCCAGACCAGGTGCGGCGCATTGCGATTGAGCAATCCACGCTCGTGCAGGGCCTCGCGCACCAGGCTGATATTGCCTTGTGCCAGATAGCGCACACCACCATGAACGAGCTTGGTGGCTTTGCTGGAGGTCCCTTTGGCGAAATCCTGTCCCTCGACCAGCAAGGTCCGGTAGCCGCGTGCCGCGGCATCAACTGCCGTCCCCAGGCCGGTGGCGCCGCCGCCGATCACGACCACATCCCAGGTCGCGTTGTCATTCAGTACGCCCAGCAGGGCATCGCGACTGGGAATGGCTTTGGGAACGGGGGCGGTGTTCATGGTGTTTTTATCGGTTTGGGCAGAGATGGGAAAATCGTGCGTAAAGCGCTATGGCCGCGCGCGGTGGGAACGAGAGGCTGTGGGGGCATCGGCCGTGCCCGTACTGTCCGTATTCAAGGGATCTGCCTCCAAGGCATTGGCGTCCGCTTCGGCGATCACGCAGCGCACGCCGGATTCCTGCAACACCTGCGCCAGAGGGGGCTGAGGATAGGCATCGGTAAAGAACCTGTCGATCTGCGAAATATGCGCCAGCTCGACCATGGCTTGCCGTTGGAATTTGCTGCTGTCAGCCGCCAGCCAGACCTCGCGCGACTGGTCGATGATGCTGCGTGCAACACGCACCTCGCGGAAATCGTAGTCACGCAAGGTACCGTCGGCCTCGATGCCGGAGATGCCGATGAGACCGATATCGACCTTGAACTGGCGGATGAAGTCGATGGTGGCTTCACCGACAATGCCCCGGTCGCGCGAGCGCACGACACCGCCCGCGATGATGATTTCGCAGTCCGGATTGTCGGACAGGATATCGGCCACGTGCAGGTTATTGGTGATGACGCGCAGGCCTCGATGATGCAACAGCGCGCGAGCAATGGCCTCGGTCGTCGTGCCTATGTTCAGAATCAGCGAACAGCCATCGGGGACGGCTTTCGCGACGGCCTGGGCGATGCGTTGCTTGGCCTCGGCATGCAGGCCCTGACGCTTGCGATAGGCGATGTTTTCGATGGTGGACGACTCGATGCGTACGCCACCATGAAAACGTGACAGGAGGCCGGCCTCGGCCAGCAGATTGACATCGCGCCGCACGGTCTGCAGCGTGACGTCAAAATGCCGAGCCAGGGACTCGATGCTGGCCGATCCGTGGGAACGGACCAGTTCTACCAGTGCGCTTTGGCGAGGATTCAGGATCATTTCTGTATATTAAAACAACAAAAGCGAAAAATAATGACGCACTGCAAGATTGTTTTTCTTTCGTTTGTTGGTTAAAACGCAAAAAACCAAAAATACAACGAAAACGCAGCGAATCCGTGATCCGGAGGAGAGCAATGCAGTTGACGCTGGACCAGGTCGCTCTGCAGGAGGGGGCACAAACGCATCTGTATCCGATGAGTTTGGCGCCGATTCCCGGGGCAATGACGGTATTGCTGGGGGTGACCCTGGCCGGCAAGACCTCGCTGATGCGCCTCATGGCCGGGCTGGACCGGCCGACCTCGGGGCGGGTGCTGGTCGACGGGGTGGATGTCACCGGGGTGCCGGTACGCCGCCGCAACGTGGCCATGGTGTACCAGCAGTTCATCAACTATCCGTCGATGTCGGTGTACGACAACATCGCCTCGCCGCTGAAGCTGCGAGGCGCTACAGACATCCGGGCTCGGGTTCATGCGATGGCGGAGCGCCTGCATATCGAACATTTGCTGCAGCGCTATCCGGCCGAATTGTCGGGTGGCCAACAGCAGCGTGTGGCGTTGGCGCGGGCGCTGGCCAAGCAGGCGCCGCTGATTTTGCTGGACGAGCCGCTGGTCAATCTGGACTACAAGCTGCGCGAAGAGTTGCGCGACGAGCTCGGCAGCCTCTTTGCTGAGGGGGAATCGACTGTGGTGTACGCCACGACCGAGCCGGCCGAGGCCTTGCTGCTGGGGGGCTATACCGCGGTGATGGATGCGGGCGAGTTGCTGCAATACGGCCCTGCGGCAGAGGTGTTTCACCAGCCGGCGTCCTTGCGGGTGGCGCAGGTGTTCAGCGACCCGCCGATGAATTTATTTGCTGCACAGCGTCAGGACGGTGGCATCGTGTTGCAGGGAGGCATTGCGGCGGGGCGCGTGCCGGAAAGCAGGGGGCAGGCTGCGCTAGCGGCAGGCGCGCCGGCCGACGCAGGTCCAGACGCGCGTGAGTTCGTGCCAGGGCTGCATGCCGGCGCTGGCCGGTCTGCGCCAGCCGCGCAGCCACATGCCGGCACGGGTCAGTCCGAAATGACGGCGGGGCTGCGAGCGGGCGCATTCAGTGTCGAGCCGGCAGCGGGCCGGGTGGCGCTGCAGGGCACGGTAAAACTCGCGGAGATTTCCGGCTCGGATACCTATGTGCATGCCGAAACGGCGGCGGGGCCCGTGGTCGCCCAATTGGCGGGTGTACACCGCTATCAATTGGAGGACCCGTTGACCCTGTATTTCGATCCGGCGAGTTTGTACACCTTTGACGCGGCGGGCCGGCTGCTGGCGGCCGGTAATCCGGCGGGGGTTGCCTGATGGCCGCCATTGAACTGGATTTGGCTCATGCGTATGTCAGTCATCCTCAATCGGATGACGATTATGCGTTGTTGCCCTTGCGCTTTACGTTTCGCGACGGGGGCGCCTATGCCTTGCTCGGGCCATCGGGCTGCGGCAAGACGACGCTGCTTAATTGCATTTCCGGTCTGCTGAAACCGTCGCAGGGACGTATTTTGTTTGACGGCCGCGATGTGACGGGGTTGACGCCGCAGCAGCGGAATATCGCCCAGGTGTTTCAGTTTCCGGTGGTGTACGACACGATGACGGTGGCGGACAATCTGGCCTTTCCGTTGCGCAATCGTGGCATGCCCGAGGCCCATATCCAGGGCCGCGTCGGGCGCATTGCCGAGATGCTGGACATGTCGGCGCAGCTGAATCGCCGGGCTAGCGGCTTGAGCGCCGATGCCAAGCAAAAAATCTCGCTAGGCCGCGGGTTGGTGCGCAGCGATGTATCAGCCGTGCTGTTCGACGAGCCCTTGACCGTGATTGACCCACACCTGAAATGGCAACTGCGGCGCAAGCTCAAAGAGATTCATCAAGAACTGAATCTGACGCTGATCTATGTCACGCACGATCAAACCGAAGCACTGACGTTTGCCGAAGAGGTCGTTGTCATGTCGCGTGGCAAGGCCGTGCAGATCGGCACACCCGAAGATCTGTTCGAGCGTCCCGCGCATACGTTTGTAGGGAATTTCATTGGCTCGCCGGGGATGAATTTTTTGCCGGCGCAATGGCAGGGCGGTGTCTTGACGGTCGGGACGAGTCGCTTATGGGACGGCCGGGCGTCGCAGGCACCCGCGCATTCGCCGTCTGATTCCGCGGCGGTATCGGCTGCCACCGGAGGAGGCGTGGGCTCGGCTTCGATGCCGGATGTCAATGCGCCCGTTGATACTGGTTCTGTCCATCACGCCGCAGACGCGACGTCCAGCCGCCACCCATCCGCCGATTGGCCACCGCACAGGGCGGCATCGCTGGCAGATGCTGGCGACGTGCGATTGGGCGTGAGGCCAGAATATTTGCAGCCTTGCGCGGCCAATACACCGGGCGCAGTGCCTGTACAAGTATCGCGAGTGCAGGACCTGGGGACCTATCTGCTGTTGAGTGGCGAGTTCGAGGGCTCGCTCTTGCGCGCCCGTGCGCGTGCCGGCAGTGCGGTCGCGGTGGGTGATACGGTGTGGCTGCCTTTGTTGAATACGCATACGTGCTTCTACCGGAACGAGGAGCTGCTGACGTGAAACCGATTAATCAGCGTGCCTGGCTATTGGTGTTGCCGGTGGTGATATGCGTGGCGTTTTCGGCGATTTTGCCGCTGATGACGATCGTCAATTACTCGGTGCAGGACATTCTGTCGCCCGATCGGCGCGTGTTTGTCGGCACGGAGTGGTATGCGGCGGTGCTGCAGGACGAGGAACTGCACAGTGCCTTGCTGCGGCAGATCGGTTTTTCCTTGGCGGTGCTGGCCATTGAAATCCCGTTGGGCATTCTGTTGGCCCTATGCATGCCCGCCTCGGGGTGGCGGGCATCGGCGGTGCTGGTGATCATCGCGCTGTCGCTGCTGATCCCGTGGAACGTGGTCGGCACGATCTGGCAGGTATTCGGGCGCACCGATATTGGCTTGATGGGCGCAGGACTGACGTGGCTGGGCGTGCAGTATCAATACACGGGCGATCCGCTGGATGCGTGGCTGACGGTGTTGGTCATGGATGTCTGGCATTGGACGCCGTTGGTGGCGCTGCTCTGTTATGCCGGGCTGCGCGCGATTCCCGAAGCGTACTACCAGGCTGCCCGCATCGATGGCGCAACGCGGTGGGCGGTGTTTCGCTATATCCAGCTGCCCAAGCTGCGCGGTGTGTTGATGATCGCGGTGCTGCTGCGTTTCATGGACAGCTTCATGATTTATACCGAGCCCTTTGTCTTGACCGGTGGCGGGCCGGGCAATGCGACGACGTTCCTGTCGCAATACCTGACACAGAAAGCGGTGGGCCAATTTGATCTGGGGCCGGCGGCGGCATTTTCCATTGTGTATTTCCTGATTATTTTGCTGCTGTGCTTTGTTCTGTATAACTGGATGCAGCGCGCCGGTACGGCCACGCAGGAGGAGTCTCATGGATAAGCGAGGCTGGGCCTGGCGCACAGGCTTTCTGGTGTTGTATCTGGTGTTCGCCATCCTGCCGCTGTATTGGATGTTGAATATGTCGTTCAAGACCAATACCGAGATCGTCGGCTCGCTGACCTTGTGGCCGCGCGATTTCACCTTTGAACACTATCTCACTATTTTCACGGACTCGGCCTGGTATTCGGGCTATATCAATTCGCTGATTTATGTGGTGATCAATACGCTGATTTCGCTGGCGGTGGCGTTGCCGGCTGCCTACGCGTTTTCGCGTTATCGCTTTATTGGCGACAAGCATGTGTTTTTCTGGCTGCTGACCAATCGCATGACGCCGCCGGCGGTGTTCCTGTTGCCGTTCTTTCAGCTGTATAGCTCGCTGGGTTTGATGGACACGCATCTGGCGGTCGCGTTGGCGCATCTGGTGTTCAACGTCCCGCTCGCCGTGTGGATCCTGGAGGGCTTCATGTCCGGCGTGCCGCGTGAGATCGACGAGACGGCCTATGTCGATGGCTATTCGTTTCCGCGGTTTTTCCTGACGATTTTCTTGCCGCTGATCAAATCGGGCGTCGGGGTGGCGGCGTTCTTCTGCTTTATGTTCAGCTGGGTAGAGCTGCTGTTGGCGCGCACGCTGACCTCGGTCAATGCCAAACCCATTGTGGCGACGATGACGCGGACGGTGTCGGCCTCCGGCATGGACTGGGGGGTGTTGGCGGCCGCAGGCGTACTGACGATCGTGCCGGGCGGCATTGTGATCTGGTTCGTGCGGCATTACATCGCAAAGGGCTTTGCGATGGGCCGGGTCTAAAGGAGCGCGCACCATGTTTCAGTGGATGGTATGGACCACGCCGGTTGCGGTGTTCTTCATTTGCATCGTGCTCATGCTGGCCGGTATGACGGTGTGGGAATTGAAATCGCCAACGCGATTGCGTAAAGGTTTTTTGCCTATGGCCACGACGCGCGGCGACCGGCTCTTTATCGGCCTGATGATCATGGCCTGGATCAATCTGGCCTATGTAGGGTTCGGCGAAAAAATGATGGATTGGCTGGCATTGGACGATCCCCCGAGCTTATGGATCAGCTTTGCGGTGTCGCTCGTGGTGTTGGCCTGGGTCATGCGCAAGGGTTGAATAAAAAACAGCAGGGAAACGACCGTCGGCCGAATTCTTCCCAGGCCCAGGTCCGCAGCATAACGGGAAGGTCTTTCGAGGAGATGGGTCATGAAATTGCGTATGCGGACGATGGCCGTGGCCATCGCGTTGATCGGGAGCACGGCGGCCTGGGCCGGCGTTCCCGAGGCAGAAAAATGGGTGAATTCAGAGTTCCAGCCATCGACCTTGTCCAAGGACAAGCAAATGGCCGAAATGCAGTGGTTCATCGACGCGGCAGCCAAACTCAAGGCCCAGGGCGTCAACGAAATCAATGTGGTGTCCGAAACGATCACGACTCATGAATATGAGTCGAAAACCCTGGCGCGCGCCTTTACCGAAATCACCGGTATCAAGGTCAATCACGATCTGATTCAGGAAGGCGACGTGGTCGAGAAACTGCAGACCTCGATGCAGTCGGGCAAGTCGATTTACGACGGCTGGATTTCCGATTCCGATTTGATCGGCACGCATTATCGCTATGGTGCGATTTTGCCGCTGTCCGACTATATGAGCGGAGACGGCAAGCAGTGGACCAATCCAGATCTGGATATCAAGGACTTTATCGGCACGAGTTTCACGACTGCGCCTGACGGCAAGCTCTATCAATTGCCCGATCAGCAGTTTGCCAACGTGTATTGGTTCCGTGCAGACTGGTTTGCGCGGCCGGACCTGCGCGAGAAATTCAAAGCCAAATACGGCTACGAATTAGGCGTGCCCACAAACTGGTCGGCCTATGAGGATATCGCCGATTTCTTTACCAATGACGTGAAAGAACTCGACGGCAAGAAGGTCTATGGCCACATGGACTATGGCAAAAAAGATCCGTCGCTGGGCTGGCGCTTTACCGATGCGTGGTTGTCGATGGCGGGCGCCGCTGACAAGGGCCTGCCAAACGGGATGCCGGTCGATGAATGGGGTATTCGTGTCGCTGACGATAAATGCACGCCGGTTGGCGCATCGGTCGAACGGGGCGGGGCGACCAACAGTCCGGCCGCGGTCTATGCGCTGACCAAATACATCGATTGGATGAAAAAATACGCGCCGCCGCAGGCGATGGGCATGACGTTCTCTGAATCGGGCCCGGTCCCGGCGCAGGGGCATATTGCGCAGCAGATCTTCTGGTACACGGCCTTTACCGCGGATATGACCAAAAAGGGCCTGCCTGTGGTGAACGAGGACGGCACGCCGAAATGGCGGATGGCGCCATCGCCTTATGGTCCGTATTGGAAAGAGGGGATGCAAAACGGCTATCAGGACGTGGGCTCGTGGACGTTCTTCAAGTCCACCGATCCGAATCGCCTGGCTGCCGCATGGCTCTATGCACAATTCGTGAACGCCAAAACGGTATCGTTGAAAAAGTCCATCACCGGGCTGACCTTTACGCGTGACAGCGATATACACAGCGACTATTTCACGAAAAATGCAGCCAACTATGGCGGCCTGATCGAGTTCTATCGCAGCCCGGCACGGGTGGCATGGACGCCTACCGGGAATAACGTGCCCGACTATCCCAAACTGGCCCAACTCTGGTGGAAAAACGTCGCCACGGCCGTCACGGGCGAGCAGACGCCGCAAAAAGCCATGGACAACCTGGCGGATGAGATGGACAAGGTGATGGCACGCCTGGAACGTGCAGGGATGGCGCAGTGCGCACCGAAACTGAACAAGAAGAGCGATCCGTCGAAGTGGCTGTCGGACGAGCATGCGCCGTGGAAAAAACTGGCCAACGAAAAACCACAAGGCCAGACCATTCCATACGATCAACTGCTGCAAGCCTGGAAAGAAGGCAAGGTACGTTGAGTTGACTGAGGCAGCAAGCCGAAGGCGCGGCGTGGGGGCTTTTTTTATGCCTCGGTTGCTGTCTGTGGCATGCGTAGTGTGGAGTTCTTTTGGCGCAGGAGGTCGGCGTGTAAAAGCCCCGCCGGGCCTATCGCCGCGACTCGGCCCATGAGCAGGGGCCTCGGCC
>NZ_CBCSJH010000038.1:0-53613 GCF_965139195.1 Bordetella tumbae
GCGCCAATACGGTCACTGCCCCGNTTCNACGTCCAATAGCACTCATACCCCGTCACAAAACAACATCATTCCCCCCCGAACTACTTAGCCGCCCAAACGACGCAACCTACACCACATCAGGCACCGGCCCCACATATCGCCCACGCGGGCGTATCACTTGTGCCACGCTCAATTGTTCCATGCAGTGCGCCAACAGCCCCACACTGCGCGACGTGGCATACAAGCCAAAAGCCGCATCCGCAGGCAGACGATGGTGCGACACCAGCACCGCCAAGGCTGCATCGATATTGGGATGCAGGCCCGTGAGCGCAGTCACCTTTTCAATGAATCGCGAGATCTGCTCCGGCGGTTCAAATGCAGCCAGCAGCGCCGTTGCGCGTGGATCGCCATCAGGATAGAGATGATGACCGAATCCCGCCAAAGGCAACCCCGTGGATAGATAATGAGCGATGACACTGTCCTCGCCGACCCGTTCTACTTCGTTGAACAAGGCCTGCACACGCCCCGACGCATCGCCATGCAACGGGCCTGACAGCGTCATTAACCCGGCCAGCAGACACGCAGGTAGCGAGGCACCCGCCGAGGCGGCAATGCGCGTGGCAAATGCTGAACTCGTCAATTCGTGATCGGCGATCAACACCATCGCCTTCCGCAGCAGATCAGCGACATGAGCAGGCTGATCCCACGCCTGCGCAAAACGCAGATGGATCGGATCTCGGCCGGACTGCGCACCAAACGCATTGGCCAAGAGCCCAACCAACTGTTGCCCTTCGTTTTGCAGGATATGAATCAGGCGCCCGTGAGTCGAATGCCCTGTCGCGGCCAAGTTGGCCAGCAGACCAAAGGCCGCCGCCCGTCCGGGCTTGCCAGTGGGAGGGCGGAGCGCAGACGAAAAATCGACAGGCTGCGCCGCATCCCATAGCAACTTGGCGGTTTCTTCCAGAGTCGCCGAGCGCGCCAACTCGATCGCATCCTTGCCCCGGTAATACAAGCGCTGACGCAAAAACGTCGATATCGCCGTCGGAATACTGGGCTCTGCCCCAAACAAGGTATTCGTCGCCAATGTCTCGTGTTTGCGCCCCGCCTGCTTGCGTTTGACCAAGGCAGCAACGTCCTCAGCACGATACAGGCTGCGGCGCGTATCAACCGGGTCGGTCATGACCTCAATCTTGCCTCGGCTGACGTAGGCATAGATGGTCTGTGGGCGCACGCCGAGCAGATTGCACGCCTCGTCCATCGAAATCCAGGAACCCATGATCCACTTTGAAACGAATATATATGTTGATTTTATATATCAATATTGCCTTATTAATCAATCATTAAATACGATGCATACATCCTTCGCTTAATCCCGCGTGAACCAGGCCCCTTTTTGAAGAGACTCCACATGAAGCCGCAGGTCCTGCAACTGAATCCGATCCTGATCCCTGAAATCAACGAGCAACTCGATTCGCTATACGAGATGCACAGATATTTCGAAATCGCGGACCAGAAGGTATGGTTGCAACAACACGGATCGGCGATCCAGGCAGTGATCACTGGGGGACACACCGGGATTTCCCGCGAGATGCTCGAGCAGTTGCCTGACGTCAAGGTCGTGGCGATCAACGGCGTGGGCACAGATGCAGTTGATCTGGCTTACTGTCGCGGCCGAGGCCTGGCAGTTACCGCCACGCTGGGCGCACTGACCGAAGATGTCGCCGACCTCGCAATCGGCTTGCTGATTGCGGCATGCCGCAATCTGTGCGCGGTAGATCGATTCGTTCGCGATGGACAATGGGAACAACATCCCCAACCTAGTGCTATCCCGCTCGCCCGCCGATTCAGCGGCATGCACGTCGGCATCGTGGGCATGGGCCGAGTGGGACGCGCGGTCGCTACGCGCGTGGCGGCCTTTGGCTGCCCTATTTTTTATACCGACCTGCGCCCCATGGACGACGTCGCCCATCAATTTGTGCCAGACCTCGTCGACCTCGCACGCGAGGTAGATGCGCTCGTGCTCTGCGCGGCAGCCGATAAAGCAGAAGGCATTGTCAACGCGCCGGTTCTCGAAGCCCTCGGCCCGCAAGGCTTTCTCGTTAACGTGGCCCGTGGACGCCTCGTCAACGAAACCGACCTGACCGCAGCGCTGGCCGCCGGCCGCATAGCAGGCGTCGGCCTGGATGTGTTTGTGGATGAGCCGCGCGTTCCCCTGACATTGCGTCAATCTGATCGTGCGACATTGCAGGCGCATCGCGCCAGCGCGACCTGGGAAACACGGCGCGCCATGGCCGACATGGTGCTCGCCAGTGTGGCTCAGGCACTCGCTGGCGAACGCCCCGCGATGAGTTTGACGACTTGAGCGTGAACCGGAGCCGGTGATGATGGAACTCGTTTTTCCAGCGATGATGCCGACGACCGTATCGGTATCAGGCAATGATGCTCGCTTTCCCGTGTCCCGCGTGTTCTGTATCGGCCGCAACTATCGCTGGACGGCAGATGAACCGGCCCCCACCGAGATGCCAGCCTGGTTCATGAAACCTGCAACCGCCGTCATGCCCGCGCATGGGGTCCTGCCTTACCCGCCCGAGACGACAGCGTTCTGCCACGAAATCGAATTGGTCGCCGCCATCGGCAAAGGCGGCCGGAACATCGACCCGGCAGACGCGGAATCACAGCATGTCTGGGGCTATGCCGTCGGCCTGGACATGACACGGCGGGACCTGCAGCAGCAGGCCAAACGCGTCGGCGGCCCGTGGGAGCCCTCCAAGGCCTTTGATCATTCGGCCCCCTGCACGCCCATCGTTCCGGCATCCGTCTGTGGTCACCCTCGACAGGGCGCGCTGTGGCTGGCCGTCAACGGCGTAGAGCGTCAGCGCGCAGATATATCCGGCCTGTCATGGTCCGTCCCGGCACTTATCGCCATGTTGTCCCGATCTGTCGAACTCATGCCGGGCGACCTGATTTATACCGGCACCCCCGTGGGCGTGAGCACGCTGCAACCCGGCGACCGGATTACCGCGGGCATTACGGGCATCGGCGAGCTCGCCATGACCGTTGGCCCCGCCGAATCGTGATTTCTTTTATTTCGCTCAATAACCCTTGAACTCAGGAGCAGTCCCCTTGAACACCAGCACTACCCCAAAAATCGCTCTGGTCACTGGCGCAGGCAGCGGTATTGGCCGCGTCACGGCGTTGGGCTTGCTTGAGGACGGTTGGACAGTCGTCGTAACAGGCCGTCGGCCTGAACCGCTGCACAAACTCGTCGACGAAGCCGCCTCCAAGGGACAAACGGCGCTGGCCGTTCCCGCCGACGTCACGGACCCCGACAGTGTCCAGGCACTGTTCGACACCATCGAAAAAACCTACGGCCGTCTGGACATGGTGTTCAACAACGCCGGCGTCAATGCCCCCGCGGTGCCGATGGACGAGCTGCCTTTAGAAAAATGGTTCAGTTGCATCAACACCAACGTCACGGGCGTGTTTCTCTGCGCCCGCGCCGCTTTTGGGCTGATGCGCCGCCAATCCCCGCAAGGCGGACGCATCATCAACAACGGCTCGATCTCGGCACACACACCGCGTCCGTTCACCGCCCCCTACACCGCCAGCAAACACGCCGTGACCGGCCTGACCAAAGCCCTGGCGCTGGATGGCCGTGCCTACAACATCGTCGCGAGCCAGATCGATATCGGCAACGCGCTGACCGAATTATCCGAACGCATGACGCGCGGCGTGCTGCAAGCCAATGGCACCACCGCACCGGAACCAATGATGGACGCCACCCATGTAGCCAATGCGGTCCGTCACGTAGCCGCCCTGCCGTTGGACGCCAATATCCTGACCCTGACCGTCATGGCCAGCAATATGCCTTACGTCGGCCGCGGCTGAGGCACATCCCGCGCGTAGGCCGTTGCATGCCTCACGTGCTTTATGAGAGTTGAGTAACAACCCGAGGAGACACCATGCAGTTCACCAATATGTTCAAAGCGCTGGCAATCTCAGCCAGCTTGGCCATCGCACCCAGCCTCGTTTCCGCGCAGGCTGCATATCCCAACCATCCCATCAAGATCATCGTTCCCGCGCCTCCCGGCGGCGGCATCGATCTGATCGCTCGCGTCGTCGGTGAAAAGCTCACTGCATCGCTGGGACAAGCCGTCGTCGTCGACAACCGTCCCGGTGCCTCGAACAACCTGGGCACGGAATTGCTGGCAAACTCCAAGCCTGATGGCTACACCATCGGCATCGTGGGCGGCAGCCACAATATCAACAAGTTCCTGTTCAAAGACCTGGGCTGGGATCCGCAAAAGAGCTTCGAGCCCATTGTTTACTCTCACGTCATTCCACTGGTCTTCGCGATCTACCCCAAGCTGCCCGCCAAGACCTTGCCTGAGCTCGTGGCATGGATGAAAGCCAATCCCGACGAAGCCAAAGTCGCGACCTCCGGCCGTGGCAGCGCACAGGAAATGGCGGCGGAAATGTTCAAAATGGCCAGCGGTGCGCCCATGCTGCTCGTACCCTACAAGGGTTCGTCGGCCGCGCATCCCGATTTGCTGGCCGGCCGCACCGCGCTGTACATCGACACGCTCAGCGCCATTCAGGAACAAGTGAAATCCGGCAAAGTCCGCGCCGTAGGCATCTCGACGCTACAACGCAGCAAAGCCTTGCCGGACGTACCGACGGCGGATGAGCAAGGTTTCAAGGGCTATAACGCCAACACCAACGGAGGCTTTCTTGCTCCAGCCGGCACGCCCAAAGAGATCATCAACAAGCTCAACACCGCCATCAATGACGCGCTCAAAATGCCTGACGTACGCGCCAAACTCGCAGCCGCAGGTATCGAGGTCCAAGGCGGCACGCCGCAAGACTACGCCAACCTGATCCAGTCGGACCTGGATAAATGGGGCAAAGTCATCAAGGCAGCCGGGATTCAAGCCGATTGAACCGGGCACAATGAGCGCCAGCCGCGAGACATTGCTGCAGGCGCTCATCGCGCAGCCTCTGGACGAAGCCTCATCGACGCCCGTTGCGTCGGGCGTTCAGAAGCCCTCCAGCACGATCTTTCCGCGAGAGCGGCCGCTCTCGATCAACGTATGTGCCCGGCGCAGATTCTCTGCGTTGATCTGACCCAGATGCCCCCCGAGCGTAGTACGCAATGTGCCTTCATCGATCAGTCTCGCCACGTTGGTCAGGATCTCGTGTTGACGCACCATGTCCGGCGTTTCGAACAGGGCGCGCGTGAACATCAGCTCCCAGTGAAACGAGATGGCCTTGCGTTTGAGCGGCATGACATCCAGCGTCTCTGGGTCGTCGATCACGCCCAGCTTGCCCTGCGGCGCCAAGGCTTCGATCAATTGCGGATAATGGCTGCCCGTGTGCGTCAGACTCGCCACGTAACGCACTTGAGGCACACCGATGGCTCGCAACCCCTCTAACAGCGGCTGCGTATGATCAATCACATCATGCGCACCCAGATCACGGATCCATTGGGTTGTCTCTGGCCTCGAAGCGGTGCCGATGACCCGCAATCGGGTCAACTTCGCGGCGAGCTGCGTCAATATCGAGCCAACGCCGCCTGCTGCGCCCACGATCAATAACGCATCGCCGTCACCGCCGCCTTCCTCGACACCCAGCCGGTCGAACAATAGCTCCCAGGCCGTCAACGAGGTCAGTGGCAGTGCTGCCGCAGCGTCGTCCGCGAGAGTGCGAGGTTTTTCGGCAGCGATACGCTCGTCAACCAAGCCATATTCGGCGTACGAGCCAGGCCGTGCGATAGAGCCCGCGTAATAGACTTCGTCACCCGGCTGAAACAAAGACACCTCGCTCCCGATGGCTTCGACCACGCCCACGGCATCCCAGCCCAGAATACGCGGCTGATCGGTCGGCGCGCCGGCACGCACTTTGGTATCGACCGGGTTGACCGCAATCGCCCGGATCTTGACCAGCAAATCACGAGGGCCCGGTGTGGGCTGAGGCAGATCCGTTTCGAACAGGGATTTCGGATCGCTGGCCGGCAAACCGTGCTGGGTATACACAATAGCTTTCATGATGATTGTTCCGGATCAGAAGTCAAATCAAGCCGGCGGCGGGGAAACCACCGTCAGCGCATGAAGGGATATTCCACCATTTTCATTTCCCGAAAAAGTAGGAAAATCCAACAGGACTTTTAATATTTTCAAGAAAATGATCAAAATCGATGATCTCGAGCTATTTGTGAGATCGGCCGCACTGGGCAGCTTTTCCAGTGCCGCGCGCGAATCGTCTCTGACGCCTAACCAAGTCAGCACCGCGATCCAGCGCCTGGAAGACGAACTGGAAATACGCCTGTTCGCCCGCTCGACGCGCAGCCTGAAACTCACAGACGAAGGCGCCAAGTACCTGCCCTACGCGGAAGAGGCCCTGTCGATGTTACGCGAAGGGCATGAACGGCTGCACGGGGAACGCCAGACATTACAAGGCACGCTACGCCTGGCGCTGCCCTCGGACCTGGGACGAAATGTGCTGCTGCCCTGGATCACCGAGTTTCGGCAAGCCCATCCCAAACTGGTTCTCAAGCTATTCCTGTCCGATCATGTAGCAGACATTTTTCGCGACCCCATCGACATTGCCATCCGCTATGGACAACCCGACAACGCCAGTTATGTCGCCTTGCCCCTGGCCAGCAACAATCGACGCGTGCTGGTCGCCTCCCCCTCGTATATCGCTCGTCATGGCCGTCCAACGACACTGGACGATGTGATGCAACACAAATGCCTGACCTACTTTTTGAACAGCAAGGCCTATGACAGATGGATATTCCCCGCGGCTGGCGTGCGGCGGCAGATCACCGTCAAGGGAGACTTGCTTTGCGACGATGGGGATATCGCACGGCGCTGGGCCGTTGAAGGACATGGTATTGCCTACAAATCATGGCTTGATGTCTGCAACGACGTCACAGCTGGCCGGCTCAAGATCCTGGTTCCCGATCAACCTGGCGAGGCCGCGCCGCTCAGCCTGATTTGCCCGCATCGCAGGCAATTTTCCCCTGCAGTACGGGACCTGCATGCGATGCTCGCAGCGCGACTCGAAACGATGACGAAGCTGCTGCAAAAATATGTGAAATAGCACATGTATTTGCTGTCTCCTGTTGTCCGCATTGCGCGTGAAATGCGAGCGAAAAATCGGCATCTGCTACCATCGCCCCCTTTGCCACGGAAGACAGGGAACATCGATTAATGACTCAATATCTACGCATCAAACCCATTTTGGCCGCTGTCGGCGTCGCGATCGGGACAGTAATGAGCGTCAGTGCTCATGCACAGTCTCCCACCTGCGAACTCGACAGACCGATGAAATTCGGCGGAATGAATTGGGAATCGAATCAGATATTGGTCAACGTCGAACGCTACATTGTCGAACACGGCTATGGCTGCCAGACCCAAGTCGAACAGGGCGACACCTTGCCCATGTTTGCCGCGCTACAACGCGGTGATGTCGATATCAATAGCGAAATCTGGATCACCCAGATGCAAGAGCCCTGGGACGAAGCCATCGCCGCAGGCAAAATCAAAGCCGTCGGCACTGTCTTTACCGGGACCGATGGCTGGTACGTGCCTCGCTACACGGCCGAAAAATTCCCGCAGCTGCGCAACGCCACCGACCTCAAGGGCCTGCATGAGGCCTTCATCGACAATGAGGATCCCGGTAAAGGGCGCATCTACGGCTGCGCGGCGGGCTGGACCTGCGGCACCATCAATGCCAATCTGCTGAAGGCCTTCAACCTGCAAGACGAATACCTGGTGTACTCACCCGGCAACGCTGCCGCGCAGCGCGCCGCGATCACCTCGGCCTATAAACGCAAGAAAGACATTGTGTTCTATTACTGGACACCCACCTCGCTCGTCGGCTCGCTGGATCTCGTCAAGCTGAAAATGCCGCCTGTGGATGAGAAAGCCTTGGCATGCATCACCGACCCGAAATGCGAAAGCCCTCAACCCACGGGCCTGGCCGAGTATCCCGTCGTGACAGCGGTCAACAGCCAATTTGCGCAGCGCGCACCGCAATTGACCGCCTTTCTCGCCAAGGTCAACGTACCCGAAGAAAAGCTGACGGCCACATTGGGACACATGGAGAACGAGGGCCTGGAACTCGAAGAAGCCTCTCTCTATTTCTTGCAGACCTACCCGGATATCTGGACAAAATGGGTGCCGGCTGACGTCGCGCAACGCGTACAAGGCAAGCTATCGAGCTCATAAGGCGTAGAGAGCGCTGGCATACGGGCGAGGGATGAATGTTTCCGCACTGCGACACGCTCGCCCGTCTTCGCCTATGACACCTGCCCATTAGCATGTAAGATTTCCCCAAATATTTTCACACTGGGGCGCTGAAGACCATGGGTAAGCTGGTTCTATTGCTGTTGGGTTTGGACTATTTGCACAAACGCGCAAGAGCCCTTGTCATCACCGGTTATCTATTGGTATTGGTGGGGGTGGTCGTCCTGATCGATGCCACGGATGGTGTCGCCTACTTCCCGCTAGAGCTCTTTGCCCTATTGTTCATCATCGACGGCGTCTCCACTCTGCTCATTGCGCAATCCGGCGTGGGCGGCCAACGTGTGTTGCGCTACGCCAAGGGCATTTTCGTATTATTAGCCGGCATCTTGGTATTGGCTGGCCATCATCACGGCCATTTTGTCCTGTCGATGATTTTCGGCCTGCTGTTCCTGGCGGACGGGCTGATGCAGAGCATCTCTGCCTATGTCGTGCGATATCGCCGATGGCGTTATGTGCTCGCCTCGGGCATTGCCGAAATCCTGCTTGCGATTTTCTTTTTCCAGCCCTATCCCACGCATTATGTAGGCACTGTTCCGTACTGCATCGCGCTGTTCCTGATCTTTGCCGGTTTGAAACTCGTGGCCTTGGCTCGCCGTGTCCGCAGCCTGAAATCCAATCCGGCTCTGGCGACAAACGCCCACCCCGATTTCATGCCGACCAAGGTCGCCAATCCCAGGCCCACTACCTATGACGGCCCGCCGGCAGACTCGGACCATGCCCTGACGGTGCACATTTGGACTCCCTCCGGATCCGCGAAGTCGGAAACCCGGAACTATCTTTTGGTAAATCGCTATATCGCCGCCGTTGACGTCAACGGCGTGGTATCCACCGGCCATGCGGCGCTGGAATCTCCCGAAGGCGTATACGTCAGTCTCTATCCCGCTCAGGAAATCGATCACTCTCCCGAGCAATTCGGCAATCTGCTGCGCGCAACAGACGCCAACAACGTTCCTGGCACGTTCCAGCCGGACTATGCCACCGAATCCAAGGCCTGGTGCCCATCCACCGTTCAAGTCCGCATACGTAACTACGATCCCGCCAAGCTGCAGGCGTTCTGGGACGAGTACCGGCAAAACACCACCTATAACCTGACATACCGTAATTGCTCGACTTCCGTTGCGAGAGCGCTGGAGGCTGCAGTAGACGGGGCCGTGGGGTACTTGCATGGTCCCAACGCCGGATGGCCCGTCCTGCTGCGCCTGCTGATCACCCCGGAACTCTGGGTAGCAGCCCAGATCCGCAAGCGCGCGGTGACGATGGCCTGGACGCCAGGCCTGATACTGGACTACGCGCGAGCCGTGAGCATGCTGGCCGACCCGCGCCCGTTTGGATGGTGGAAAGTCTCGCAGTCAGCAATTCGAAAGATCGCTGCCATGCGAGCCGGCTGGCGCGCCCAGGATCGCGAAGCCACCTCGCACCATACAGAAACACCAGCCTCTCGCGAGACGCCGTGAGCATCCATGGCCACCTCGGCGCCCGCTGACCGCTCGGCGCCTCACACAAAAATCCTGCCGTGAAACGGAAAACAAAAACCATGCTCTTACACACAGTGATTGTGCTCGCGGTGTTGGCCGTAGCATTCTGGGGAGCGCTTGCGCTGTGGTTTCAGGCACCCGTGCGCATTATTTTCGTTGCTGTATGGACCGTGCTGGCGATCGCTGCGATCGTGGGCGTAATACGGGGAACCTATCTCCCCCTCGCCCTGTTCGCAGCCGCATGGATTGTGATGCAGGCATGGTGGTGGCTGGGCGTGCGCCCATCGAATACGCGGGAATGGATGCCAGAGGTCGCCGAGCAAACTCACGGATCCGTCAACGGCAATCTGGCCACGCTGCACAACGTACGCAATTTCGAATGGCGCTCCAGGACCGACTACGACCCGCGTTGGGAAACACGCACCTATGACCTGAGCAAGCTGCAATCCGTCGATATGGCGTTGTCATACTGGGGCCGCCCGGCCATTGCCCACACCATGGTGTCGTTTGGCTTCTCTGATGGGCAATATGTGATCTTCTCTGTCGAGATCCGCCGCAAGCAGGGCGATAAATTCTCAGAAATCGGAGGATTTTTCCGTCAATATGAATTGGCGGTACTCGCCTCTACCGAAGAAGACAGCCTGCGCGTGCGCACCAACGTACGCGGCGAGGAAGGCTACCTATATCGAATACAAATGCCCCCGGATGCCGCCCGGGCGCTGTTCCTGTCGTACCTGGACACGGCCAACCAACTGCAAGACCACCCTCGTTTCTACAATACCGTCACGGCCAACTGCACCACCATCATCTATCAGCTGGCCAAACAGATCGTACCTGGCCTGCCCCTGGATCGCCGGCTATTGCTATCCGGTTATCTCCCCGAATACATGTACGAACTGGACGCGCTGTCCGGGGCCGATAGTGTCGAGGCCTATCGACGCGCCGGTCACTACACTCAGCGCGCGCTGGCCAACCAGGACATCGCGAATTTCTCGCAGGAAATTCGAAAAGGCGTCCCGGGAATTGCCGAGCCAGCACCGCACTGACACCACGCCAGTATCCGCTACGACCGCCGCCGCAACGTAATTTCCGTGATTTCCGAGGGGCGCCCGATACGCTGCGGAAAGCCGGGCCACAGGCCAGCGCCATTGCTCACATACAACGACATGCCATCGACATCGTAAAGACCTGACACGAATCCGGCATTAAAACGCGCCACGAGCAAATCGAAACCACGAATATGGCCGCCGTGGGTGTGGCCTGACAGTTGCAGGTCCACACCTTGTGCGCGATTATTTCTGGCATTGCCGGGGCGATGATCCATCAGAATGACAGGCGCGCCTTGCGGTCTGCCCACCAAAGCCTTGACCACATCGGGGCCGATCTGGCCATGACGCGGACCGACCAGATCAGGCACGCCCGCGATGACCAGCTCGCCGGCCCCCGCACGGATCAATGTGTGCTCATTTTCCAGGACCGTAATTCCCAACTCACGAAAGGTCCCGATCCACTGCGAAAAGGCGGCGTAGTATTCGTGATTCCCCGCGACGGCGTACACACCGTCTCTGGCGGACAAGCGCCCCAAGGGCGGAACATCATTGCGACGCGTCTGCGGCGTGCCATCCACCAGATCCCCGGAAATCAAGATAAGATCGGGATTCAATGCATTCGCCTCATCCACCACAGCATCCACCCAGGGACGATGCAGAAGACGGCTGATGTGCAAATCGGTCAGATGGACAATACGATAGCCATCAAACTCCGACGCCAATCCTGCGACGGATAGTTCAAATTTGCGCACATCCGGCACGCGGACGGCCTGCGATGTCCCCCACGCACCTAGCGCCAGAGCCGATACCGCCATGAAATGGGGCAGTCTGCGTCCAGCCAGCAAACGCTTTCCGACAGGCCTGGAAACCAGATACAGCACCCCGCCAAGCACATCCTTGATCAGCAGGAAACATGCCAGCAGGATCAACGCACCATAACCGACACCCAACCCGATGATGAGCCAACGCGGACTTTCCGGCGACGCCATGGTTCCGGCGAACTGGCTGACCAACCATTGATGTTCAGCCACGATCAAGACCGCCATTGTCAACACGGCCTTTGCCATGAGGCCTAGCCTCAGTTGCCATACATAACGCCACGCCACGTAAAAACCGATCAGACCCGCTGCCAATAGGAACACTTGCGTCTATCCCGTAGAAAAGTGAGCAATCCAAGAGCCGAACTGCCCGAGGCAGGCGAGTCTACAAGACAATCTCAGTCGCTCGACTGACCGGCGACTGACAGTTTTGTCAGAAAAGCCCAAAGTCCCCATCGCGGGAGCACAGCGTGGTGCCGACCTGGTATGGCCCCCCGCCGGGAATCAACTCGATATCGATTTTCTTGACATCTCTGTCAGCTTTCTGACCATGAATCGTCAGTTTGATGTCACCGCTCTGACAGCGGCGCCGCTCTACAGTGACACCCATCGGCAACTGGGCTGTGGCCCTTGATCGTTGCTTACATCAATGCTGCCGCGCAATTTCATTGCGTATATCCGTCATCGACCTCAAAAAGGGCTAATGTCATGGAACGAACCGGATCAGGTCTCGACTTTAACTTCAACGACATTGCGGTCTTCGTACAAGTTGCGAAACAACGCAGCATCTCCCGCACCGCGGAGCAGACAGGCATGCCCGCATCGACCGTATCACGCCGTCTGAGCATGCTGGAGGAACGCCTGGGCGTACAGCTCCTGTCGCGCACCACAAGGCGTATCCTGCTGACGGAGGCGGGAAAACTCTATTACGAACACTGCCATCAGCTCATTGAGCAGGCGCAGGACGCACAAGACCTATTGCTGGACCATGGCGCGCAGCCACGCGGCACTCTCAAGGTATTGTTGCCGGACATGCTGGACGCCATTGAACTGCCCGCGTTCATTCCACAGTTTGCGCGCGCCTGGCCTGAATTGCAGTTTCGCTATGACTATCACCACGGCCTCCAATGGGAACAGCATCGCGATTTCGACGTCGCCTTGCGCTGGGGGACACAGATCAATAGCGATCTCGTCGCACGCAGCGTCGCTCAGATCGACTTTGGCCTTTATGCGTCTGAACACTATCTCAAAAAACGAGGGATGCCCAAACATCCCAGTGAATTGACGCTGCATGACTGCGTTTATGCGGACCTATGTAAAGAGCTCGTCAGTTGGGCCTTTCGCAGCGCTGGACAGCCGCTCGTCATCGAGCCCCAAAGCCGTCTCGGTCTCAGCGACATGAACCTGGCACATCGCCTCGCATGCGAAGGCGCAGGTATTGTGGCCTTGCCACTCTCGACAAAGATCGACGAATCATTGATACCAGTTCTGCCCACGTGGCGGCTTGCTCCGATCACGCTATATGCCATGTATTCGAGCCGCACGCCGCCCGCCCGTGTCCGGGTTTTCATCGATGCGCTGATCGAGCACGCCAATGCGCGGCATACAGGCGTCCCGAAATCGAGATTTTCCATGAAACATGTGCCAAGCCCGTCTCAACCGGATCACCATCTCGTCAGCAAGTCAGCGCTCCGGCACATAGATCATGCGCCCATCATCTAGACGGTACGTAACGCCCGCCCGCGCTCCCTGCCCTTGTCCGACTTCGCCGCTTGACTCATATCGAGTCAACTCCTGACCTTCTTTGATTGTGATACGCATATCCGACTGACCAGGATTTTCGACCACGACGACCTTGTCTTGTGAAAACGGGCTCAATGGGTTCTCGGCAATCACCACCATCAGCACGCCAATGATCACCAGGAACAAGTCAATCAGATTGACGACTGACAACATGGGATCATTGGCTTCGTCATCATCCAGGAAGCGCATCACAACCCTCCCTTGTCTTGGCGCTGGCGCTCGAGGTCGCGTAGATCCTGCAATAACCAACGCCGGCGTATCGTCAGGATAAAGAAGCAGATACTCGCTGCCAACAACGCCAGGATGACAGCGGAGAACGCAGCGACCATATTGCGGCCCACGGTTGCGCCGTCGTTATTGCCCAGCGCCAGCAATGCCGGCCCCATGGGAATCATGGTGGCAATCAGTCCCAGCATCGGCGCAGAGCGTGACACAATCCGCAGCCATTCCAGTTGCCTCATGATCCACAGCTCAATGTCGTCGCTGGTCATCCCACCGCCCTTCCCGTGTGTTGCCCTAGCGGCAAACACAAACAACGCACGAGGATAAGAGGACCGCCGCCGCTGCCAGGCCTCGACGGCAAACGCTCCCAACATGAACAAGGCATAACCCAAAGCCACAGCGATCAACAGCATCACCGGGGCCAAAAAAACACGCGACACGGCATATAGCAGCGTTTCGATTTCTGCAAAAAAAGACATAAACCCTCTGAGACGATGTGTTATCGCATAGCGCGGCTGAGATGCCGGCTACGCAATCCCTGACGCAATGCACCGCTACCGAGCAAAATCAGCATCAGCATCAATACCCACCGGGACGAAACGTCCTCGGAAACCGCAGCGGGCTCGACGGGCTCCAGGACTTGCCCCTGAACAGGCTGCGGCGACTCTGCAGCTGGCGAGTCGGGCTGGCTCGGTGTTGTCTCGGGAACAGCATTCGATGCAGCGCGTGCGTCCAGACCGAACCCCTGGGCCATATCCGCAATGTACTGTCGTGTCACCGCGGCGCCGGTATCGACCTCAAACTGCTGCGCCAACTCCTGCCAACGTTCTGCCAACGCCCGGCGCGTCTGCTCCGAAGCGTCCCAGTACCCTTTTCGAATCGCTTCTGCCATACGCTCCAGCACCTGGGCCTGTGCCGTCGGATTGTGTTGTTCGAACCATTCCCGGGTTCCCAGCGCTCGCGTATCGCTGACGTAGGTATCGAACAGCGCCTGCCACTGATCGTCACGCACCGTACTGGCATCCGCTGCCTGCCAGCCAAAGAGGTTGTTCGTCACGTTCAGTACCTGCAACGTGCCGGAATATCCCTCTTTCTGCATGGCCTCTATCCATAGCGGGTTCAAGTAACGCTCGCGCAACTCGGCAGACAAAAAGCGGGCGAGCCCCGTCGTCCGGATCTGACCATCGCGCAGGTCGGAGATCATCAATTGAGGCGCCTGCCCGTCGAGATGACGGATCGCAGCCGATAGTCCCCCCAGAAACTCGAACGGGTGATCCGTGGACAGCACGCCATGCACGGTCGACGAACGTGACATGATGACTGCCTGTGTGCCTCGCAACTGTGCGGCAAACACATTGGCTTGTGCCGGACTCTCGCCCCAACCCTTGGCGCCATAGGCATATTGGCTGCTGAGCAAGAACTGTTTCCCCAGCGCCGCGTCATCGTCCCATTGAGTCGAGTCCAGCGCCAGATGCGGCACACCCGTTCCGTACTCGCCGGGCGCATTGCTGAAAATGCGATAACGGGCTGCCACGGCTGCTGCATCAGCAGACAGGCCCGCCTCGTTCAGCGCGGCGGCAGTACGCTGATTGTTGAGTGCAATCGGATTACCGGGCTCGTTCAACGCGGCCAGCCTTGTCATTGCGTCATCCAGCAGGCGCATGAAACTGTCGAACTGATCGCGATACACCCCTGTGACCTGCACCACCACGTCAACCCTGGGACGGCCCAACTCGGCTGCGGGGATGATGTCCAATGAAACAACCCTTCCACCACTATCCCAAACCGGCCGCAAGCCCAGTGCATGCAAAACCTGCGCCTCGGTCACACCCAGATGCCGAGTCGCCTCGGACGCCCATAGACTGAACGCGAGCTTTTGCGGCCAGGCCCCCGCATGTTCATGTTGAAAAGCCTGGACCAGTTGTTCAAAGGCAGTGGCCGCTGCTTCATAGGCGGCCTGTGTTGGTATCTTGTCGGCCTCGAAAGCGTACAAATTTCGACCACTGCGTACGTCGGGATTACGTATGGGATCACCCCCCGCACCCGGAACAACAAAGCGGCCTGCCAGACCGGCCAATAACATGTCGTTCTCTTGCGTGTCTTGCAGATGCGCATCCAGCTCGCGAGCGCGCTGCTCGAATGCCACCAACGAGGATGGCACCCCATCTCCAGCGGGGCTCAGCATCTGTGCCACAGCGCGATAAGCGGGACTATTCTGCAAGCCTTGTGGTGCACCTGCAAATTGTTCGTTCTGGTCGATATCCAGGGCGTCGTACAACGGCCGGCCCAATTGCTGCATCACCGTGCTGACACGATGCTCGGCCTGTGGTGCCTGGCCGAACGTGTGCAACCCCAAGGGCACGGCACGGCGGGCCAGTTCATGCAGATGATCATGCAACTGCTGCAGAAAGCCACCGAAGTCCTGTTCGGCCTGTTGCGCAGTCCATCCCAGATCGTCGTTCAGATGGTCCGCAACCGCTGCACTGCGAATCTGGTGGCTGACTTGCTCACGCACCGCCCCGTCGTCGAGTTGCTGGTACTCGTGAATCCATTGATGCAAATCACGCAATTGATCGTACAAGCCCGCAGGTGCAAAAGGCGGCGTCTGATGACTGACAATGACAGCACGTCCGCGGCGTTTAGCCTGAATAGCCTCGCTCACGTTGTCCTGGATGTATGGATAAAACACAGGCAGACTGCCCACACTGAGCCACGGATAATCAGTCGCTGCCAATCCTCGATCCTTGCCGGGCAACCATTCCTGTGTGCCATGCGTGCCCAGATGAATCAGTGCATGTGCGGCATACTGCTGCTGCAAATACAGATAGGCTGCCATATAGAGATGGTCAGGGGCACTGCTCAGGTCATGATAGTGATCCCCTGCGCCAAAGGCCCGCGGCATTTGCGGCATCACCACCAAATGCCCGAGCTCCCACCGCGGAATCACAAAATAGCGCTTGCCCTTTATTTCCCTCACCGCCTGATGCTGTGCGGGAACGCCTGCTCGCCGCAACTCGTCTTGGCGCGCAACCGGCAACGCCGACAGCCACTGTTCATAATCCTCCAATGGGTAGAGCGCTGCCAGATTGTCATCCAGCAGCGACTCTAGCGGCACCGTGCCATATAACGCGCCCAGCATGCGCTGCGCCGTTTCAATGACTTCGGTTTCAACAACCGGTTTTCCCAGGGCATACCCTCGTGCAGCCAACGCCGCCTGGATAGACACAATGCTTCTGGGAATATTCAAATGCGAAGCGCCCAGATTCTTTTCACCAACGGGATAGTTCCAGAACATCAACGCCAGTTTTTTCTGTGGTTCTGGTGTGCGGCGCAACGCGACAAGGCTATGCAACTTGCCCATCAAGGCATCGACTTGTGCAGGCAGCAGATCACTGACCCCTGCGGTGCTCGCGGACAATACGAGCGGGTCGCTGATTCCCCAGCCCTCGGGACCAGCCAAAAACACCGCCGTCGTGCGCGAACCGATACCGCTAGCCGCATCTGGCCACGCGCTCGCCTCCCCTTCGCGAAATCGCAGCGTCTGTAGAACAGGCACATCGAGAGCCAGAAAATCCCGGCTGCGCGCCGCGCCATTTTGCAGATGAGTCAGATTGACCAGGGCATCGATGTTGCCCTTTTTCAATGCCCCGGCCAACCCGGCCGGGTTCTGACTATCGAACCAAAAGACCATCGGCAGCATGCCCTCGGCCTCGCTGCGCCGTATCAACTGGTCCACCTCGCGGGTAAGCAGATCGGCGACTACCCCTTGATGAATGAGGAAGGCAATGCGCCCCCTGGAAGACAAGTCGCCAACAGGCTTGGACATCGCGGCCTGCCTGACGGAGGTGTACCAGTGCAGGTATGCATCGATATTGTCGAACACGTGCGGCGCATCCGGGTGATAAAACCCAGTAGCAGGTAGGCGCACGGGGGGATCCAACAGCGGCAACGACGGCTCGGCGCTCTCGCTCAGCGCCTTGGCCAACGCAAAGAAATGACCGAAATTCTCTGCTCCGCCAGCCGCATAAAGCGCTGCCATCGCCTTGCCGTACTGCGGCGGAAGTTGCTCCCAGACAGGCTTGCCTGCGCCGATGATCAGACGAGGGCGAACGGCGCTTGGCGGCAGTGCTTGCAAGTGCCGCTGTACGGCATCTCGGTCATTGGGCCTGGGAACATCCCATATCAGCAATGTTGCCTGTTCAATGGCACGCTTAAGCACGTCGAGGGGAGTCTGCTCGACATTCAGATGCTGCAACGTCAAGGATTGCTGTGTAGCGAGCGGCTGCAAACGCTGAAACTTCTCTGCGGAAACAAACCCCGTATGCAGCACCTGTATTACGGTCTTGTCTTGCGCGACGGACAGCGTCGGCAACATTGCCGCACACACCACCAAAGTCAGCCAACGCCACCAGGCGCGATGATATAAGCAGGCCATCAGAATCTCGCCGTCAGACCGGCAAAGTAGCGCCGTCCCTCATCGGCACGGCCGTAGATGTCGGCATCGTCATTGGCGAGCCGCTCATCGGTCAGGTTTTCAATACCTGCATGCAGGCTCAGATGGCTATTGACGTCATAATCCACGTACCAATGCAACAAGGTATAGCCCGGGCGATCGCTTTCCGTCGCAGAGCGATATTGCGAACCGATATATTCCGTCCGCACCCGTGTATCCAGCCTGTCCGTCACCGCCCAGGTCAACGTCGCGTTGGCGCGATGCCTGGAACGATCTGCCAAACGTTCGCCGGTCGTGCGATCCTGGGCATCGAGGTACGTATAGTTGGCATCCAGGCGTACGTTGCGCAGCACGTCGACCCCGGCAGTCAACTCCAGCCCCTGCAGTCTCGCTTTAGAAACGTTCTCGTACTCGAGACACACTCGTCCTGGTACGTAGCAAGTCGGCTGCCGTACCGTCTCGATCAAGTTTCGCACGTCGTTATGAAACAGCGTCACGCCGGCAGACCAGCGCGGCTGCTCATATGACAGCCCAAGCTCATACGAACGGTTGGTTTCCGGTTGCAGCTGCGGGTTGCCGCGAACGACTCCTCGTCCGCCCATGGCCGCCCGGGACTCGTAGTCCGGTGACAATTGCTTGAGCGTAGGCGCCTTGAACCCTTGGCCAAAACCTGCTTTTACCGTCCATGCCGAGGTCGGGCGAAACATCAAGTAGGCCCGAGGGCTGGACTCCCAACCAAAGTCCTCGTGGTGGTCAAAACGGCTGCTCAGCACCAATTCCCATTGTTCACTGAAGAGGATTTCGTCTTGGGCAAAAAACGCGTAATGATCCAAGGACGCCACGCCGCGCTGATTGACAGATGGGTCCTCCAATCGTTCGCGCCGCGTTTCGGCGCCGATGGTCAGCTTGTGCATCTGGCCTAGCGCAAAACCCACGCGCCCATCCAACACCGTATCGGTGAAACGATTGGGACCTGTCGCATCGCCACCGTCGCTGCGCCATGCGTGGCGATCGAGCGTCGAACGATACAACCGGATCTGGCTATCGCCCCAGCTCCAGTCGCCCGTATGAGAGATCGCATATCGACGACGATTGACTTTATTCTCCGACTCGTAGATCGAGTTGTCGGTATTGCTGCGATAGGCCTCCAGGTCTTCGTGCCCCGCATCAACCGACACATCAATGCGTTGCCGGGAATCGGGCGTCCAGCTCAGGCCCACATGCCCGGACGTCGCGCGCCGTTCGTCCAATGCCGTCAACGCCGTATTGCCGGCATCGTGCAGCGGTGCTCGGCGATTGAATTCACCCCACAGATTCAACCCCAGCGTTCCCGGCACGATGGGACCGCCCAGATAGAAGCCGCTCTTGTACTGATTGCCATCCAGACCATGGTCATTCAAGACCGCGTAACTGCTGAACGAGCCCTGCCATTCGTCGGTAGCTTTGCGGGTAATGACATTGACCACGCCCCCCAACGCCTCGGAACCGTACAACGAGGACATGGGGCCTCGCACCACCTCCACCCGTTCGATCGCCTCGGTCGGCACCCAGCCGAGCTCGAAATCGGAATGAGAGATGGCTGAAGCCGAGGCGTTGATACGCTGTCCATCGACCAGCATCAGTGTGTGTTCTGCGCTCATGCCACGAATCGAGATGCCCCGGCGCCCCAGGCCGGCGTCTTCCAATCCCACTCCGACAGTATCTTGCACGGCGTCAGCCAGATCCAGGACGGGCTGTCTGCGCAACGCCTGGCCGTCGATCACGGTCACGCTCGCTGGCGCCTCTGCCTCACTGCGTTCCCACGCGGTTGCCGTCACCACGACTGGTGACAGCGTAGACGGATGCGCCGCCTGACCTGGTTGACGCCGCTCGGCATCCTCGTCTTCCGCCCATGCCGCCCCGCTCACGGTGGCCAGGACGATCAAACAACTGGCTGCGACGTCGCGGCCTGCATTCAATTTGCACATCGGTATTGGATTTCATTGCGCCGCGTCTGCCAGCCCAGCGTTTGGGCTTTGATGAATACCGATCACGGCCGATTCGAAAAAACGATATGTTATATCATAACAAAATTGGATGCGAAATCGGCCTCTGGAACCGAGCCCGCGCTGTATGAAAAGCGGCAGCACCCAGAACTGATATGCTGCACAGATCTGTTCTGTGAAAAGCGCCCATGCAGACCGTCAGCACCCACGATACGTTTATCCCTACCCCTGGCGGCCGTCTGTTCGCCCGCAACTGGATACCCGGCATATCTGGCGACGGTCACACGCCGATTGTCTTGCAGCATGACTCACTGGGATGTGTGGAGCTGTGGCGGGACTTCCCCGAACAACTGGCCATCGCCACCGGCCGTCCGGTCATTGCCTATGACCGCCTGGGCTTTGGTCGCTCGGATCCGCATCCGGGTACGGTAGGTGTTGACTTGGTCGACGAGGAAGCACACGGAGATTTTCGTACGGTGCTCGACGCCTTGGGCGTTGACCGATTCATTACCTTTGGCCACAGCATAGGCGGCGGGATGAGCATTGCCTGTGCTGCCTTGTATCCCGACGCTTGTGCTGCCTTGATTACGGAATCCGCGCAGGTCTATGCCGAAGCCCATACCTTGGAAGGCATCCGGCAAGCCAAGATCGCGTTTGCAGAGCCAGGGCAATTGGAACGGTTAAAGAAATACCATGGCGACAAAGCAGCCTGGGTGCTGGGCGCCTGGACAGAAACATGGCTATCGCCTGCCTTTGCCGACTGGAGTCTGGACAACCATCTGAGCAAAGTGCGCTGCCCCGTATTGAGCCTGCACGGCGACAATGACGAATACGGCTCACTGGAACATATGCACCGTATTCACGCGCTGACGGGATCCACGACCGCGATTATGCAAGGGTGCGGGCACCTGCCCCACCGGGACAAACCGCAAGCCGTGATAGCGATCATTCGCGACTGGCTGCAAACGGCGAACATTCCCGGATAGCTCGCCGGTCATTTCCCCGCGCTCGCCAAGCCAAAGGAAAAACCTATACGCGCATAGGAAAGCGGTATTTGAATTGACATCATCCCGTCTCTAGCATCTGCGTAAACCTGCTTTATACAAAAACGCATAAATGCATTGACTCAAGGGAAACCGATGTTCAAGTTCCGCTCAGCCCGCCGGGCCCGTCTCCTCTGCTCCTTCTTGGCCGCGGCTGCGCCCTTTCTCGGGTCGGCTGCACAGGCCGCCCAACAGGCGTATCCCGATCATCCCGTCAGATTGGTCGTGCCCCAATCAGCGGGCTCAGGTGGCGATGTCGTGGCACGTCTGCTTGGAGAAAAACTGGGAGCCCAGCTCGGCGCGTCCATCGTGGTCGAAAACAAGCCCGGCGCCAACGGCATCGTCGCCATGTCTTACGTCGCGAAATCCCCTGCTGACGGCTACACGCTGCTGCTGACGGGCGTATCGCAGATGAGCTTCAATCCCGCGCTGTATAAGTCGCTGCCCTACGACCCGTACAAGGACTTCACCTATATCTCGCCGGTCGTCGATACCCCATTTGTCCTGGTAGCAGGGAAAAACAGCCCGTACAAGACGCTTTCACAACTGCTGTCCGCAGCCAAGGCTGCCCCCGACACCGTGACATTTGCCAGTGCCGGTGCGGGCAACTCGACGCACTTGTCCACGGAGATGATTGCTGCAGGTGCGGGTATCAAACTCAAACATATTCCCTATAAGGGATCGGGTCCGGCATTGAACGCCGTAATTGGCGGTCAAGTGGACCTCATGACCAGCGTAGTCGGCTCGGCCTTGCCGCAAATTCAGGGCGGCAATGTCATTCCTCTAGCCGTGCTGGCCGGGCAACGCGCCAGCGACTTGCCTGACGTTCCCACCCTCAAAGAAGCCGGGATTGAAGTCCCCCCCATGCCCGGCTGGTTCGCGATCGTCGGCCCGGTAGGACTGGATCAAGCCGTGGTCGACAAATTGAATGCCGCCATTCAAGCCGCTATTGCCGATCCCGTGATCAACAAGAAGCTGAAGGATCTGTACTTTATTCCGCTGTCCGGCACGGCCGACGACATCCGAAAACAGGCTCAGGCCGATGCCAAGGTGTGGGGGGACTTCATCTCTCGTACCGGCATTCAAGTTGAGTGAACCACTTCTGCATTGCAGAGTTGGCGCTCGGTGGCACTCTGCGGATTACGTCCGGGCTGCGCGATGACCGGCATCCGCCAGCCAGGCCACACCCGCCCAACGTTTGGTCTGCACCAGATTGCGTGCGACCTCGATGAGCATCCGATGAATATGCGTGCAAACACCGCTTTTCTCAGCTGACAAGGACATGCATACCGAAACCCTGCGATTAAAGCCCTGATCAGCGATCGGAGTGAACGCCACCTGACCGGCGTCGGCCTCGGGTCCGACCGCGGCCGATGCCGGTAACACTGTCCATCCCCGGCCTGCACGAGCCAGCGCGAGCAGCACGGATACTGCACTGGTTTCAGCTACCAGATTCGCAGAGAGCGCCTGTTCGGCAAAGGCACGAGCTGCCAGCACACGTATCGAGTTGGGAAAACTCGGCAACACCAGCGGCAATTCCGCCATTTGCTGCAGCGTAATCGCCTCGACACCCAAATCCGGGCCGACGAGATAGAGGCTCTCCATCAACAACGGCGTTGTCGTCATCCGGGTGGGCTGCGGTTGCACGTCCATTGCCACGGCAATATCCATCCGGTGCAGAGACACTGCCACAGCCAAATCGGCGCTGCTGCCCTCGATGATTTCAAGCAACACTTCCGGATAATGCTCTGCTACCGCCTCGATCAGCGGCAACGCCAGTACACGCGATGTGCTGGTGGGCAACCCGATAGTGACATGCCCGGCGGGCGTATCCCTGCCGTGTTTGAGCGCGGACTTGGCCTCTTCGACCTGCCGCAGCACCATTTTGGCGTGCCGGTACAGCAGTTTGCCCGCATCCGTAGCGCGCACGCCTGCCGGCCCTCGCAACAACAACTGTGTTTCGAGCTCATTCTCCAAATTGGCCACATGCTGGCTCAACGACGGCTGCGCGATATGCAAGGTTTCAGCCGCTGCGGTGATGCTCTCCAGTTCAACAATGCGCGTGAAATATCTGAGTTGTCGCAGATCCATCGGAATTTCCTATTTCAGGATCCCATCATACTCAACGATGACGCCCCCAATCACCGTTTTCGAAGATTCGCCCTCTATATCATGCAGTTACCCGATCAGCAGCAAACATCATTTTTTCCTATGCCAGCATCGAGATTGCATATTGGCGTCACAAAAGAGCCCTGCCTAATATGAGGGCAAAGCCGCGATGGCCGGCTCGTCATTGCGGCCTCGTTTCACGAGCAGCCAACAGGATATTCGATGCAGCCCTACACCAAGAACGAAGACCTCGCCTGGGTCGTCCCTCCCCAAGCCTATGCCGATGCACGGCCCGCCGATTACCGGCTGTCCACGCCTCAGTCTCGTTATCTGACCATGCGCGATGGCTGCCGCTTGGCTGTCGATATCTATATTCCGGAAAACAACTCAGCAGCTCCTGACGATCGAGCGCCGGCGCGTTTTCCGACCATCGTGCTTTTCACGCCCTACTATCGACGCTTCAAGCTAAAAGCCGGCGGCAGCGGCGAATGCGCACCGAATACCGCTAAATTTCGGGATTACTTCGTGCCGCGCGGCTATGCCGTCGTCGTCATTGACGTACGAGGCACGGGTGCCAGTTTTGGGACACGCGATAGCTTTCGATCGCCGCGCGAACGCGATGACAGCTACGAAGTCGTCGACTGGATTGCTGTCCAGCCGTGGTCCAATGGCGTGGTCGGCGCCACGGGGATTTCGTACCTAGGCGCGGCGTCGGACTTTCTCGCCAGCACTCGCCATCCGTCGGTAAAAGCCATAGCGCCGTTGTTTTCTGTCTGGGATACCTACACCGACAATTATTTCCCCGGTGGGATTCAACTCAAAGCCCTGACGCAGAGCTATGACGACTTGATGGTGGCGCTCGACCACGATCGCCGCGATATGCTGCATCGGTTCGTCTACTATGCGAACCCCGATTTTGAAGGACCGCAACCAGTTGATGAAGACCCAGACGGCGTGTTGTTGCAGGAAGCGATCCATCAGCATTTGGGCAATTTCCGCCAGACTGAATTCATGCCCGAATTCCGTTTTCGCGAAGACCCCCTGCCCTACGACCCTACGTTCAGTTCTGCCACCTTCAGCCCCTACAGCCTGGCGGCACAGATTCCCGAGGACGTGGCGGTGCTCTCCGTCTCGGGTTGGATGGATGGAGGCGGCTATATGAATGGCGCGATTTCCCGCTACCTGACCCTGTCAAAGAATCCCCGGCATCTGTTGCTGGGTCCTTGGGACCACGGAGCCCGTATCGACATTTCTCCGTGGCGCACCACCCAGATGGCGGATTTCCCGTGGCTCGCGGAAATCTTGCGGTTCTTTGACCATTACCTGCTCGGTATGCAGACTGGCCAGGAAAGCGAGGATCCTATTCACTACTACGCACTGCATGCAGAACAGTGGCGTGGCGCAGCAGAATGGCCTCCGTACCAGGAGTCGGAAACGCGCACGAGCTACCTGCGCCCGAACAACACCCTGGACGCTACTGCGCTGGCCACACCCTCGCACCGTGACTACCAAGTCGATTTTTCGATCGGCACAGGCGCGGGCACACGCTACGAGCGCATCGCAGCGATCAATAGCACCGAGTACTACCCCGACTGGCAAGGCCGCACAGACGCGATGTGCAGCTTTACGTCTGAACCGTTGGCGGTGCAGACTGAGTTGGCAGGCCATGTCGTAGCGGACCTCTGGATCAGTAGCAGCGAACCTGACGCAGCACTTTTTGTTTACCTGACCGAGATCGAAGCCGATGGAACAGAACGCTATGTCACGGAAGGCATTTTGCGCCTGCTGCATCGCAAAGTATCGCCCTGCCCGGCCGGCTACCGGACGACATGGCCGTTCCGATCTTTCCGCAAGGACGATGCCTCGCCCGTAATCCCAGGTCAGTTCGAACAAATCGCCCTGCCTCTGTTGCCAACGGCATGGCGTTTTTCCGCAGGCAGCCGTATCCGCCTGTCGATCGCAGGCGCAGACAAAGATCATTGCGGACAAGTCCCTCATGGCAGGCCGCCTTTGCTGAAAATCGGAACTGGCGGGAACCATGGATCGCGGGTGAGCTTGCCTTTGCGCGAAGTGAAGTAAGTCCACTCCGCGCAGCCAGCATGAATGGGGTGCCGCTCGGTGTTGCACGCCCTGGGTCGGTCCGCTCCGTCTGATCAAGCACTGAGCAGCATGTAATCGGTACACTTGCGTTATTAAAAGAACGCTCGCGGATCCGAATACGATGTTTCCTCCCCATGACCTTCGGCGTATGCTGGTTGCCTGGCTTTATGCAGCGGCCCTGGTGCACTTGCTCGCCGGTCTCACCCTGACATGGGCAGGCCACACTGGGCTGCTTGATGAATATGTCCACCATATCGGACATGCGTTCTGGGATGCCGCACCACCCGCACCCGCGTATACGCAGCAAATCTGGTGGCTGGCCTTGTTCGGCGCGACACTGCAAAGCTATTCGCTTTATATGCTGGGACTGGTTCATATCGGCAACCGCTACAAGATCCCAGCGATCTGGGGCTGGATGATGATAGGCATCGCGGTCTGGGCTCCTCAGGATATCTGGATATCGCTGCAGGCGGGCATCTGGTCGCACCTGTGGGTCGACAGTTTTGCGCTATTGGTGTTGCTGCCCCCATTGTTTTGGCTGTACAGGCTGGATAAACGTGCAGAACTGACTACCGGCGCCCTTGATGTGACACCGGCTGGCGGTCCCTCCTGATGTCCGGCACCAACCTGACGTCCCGCCTCAAACAGCAATCGCACATCAACTGCATTTCATCTGATCATGCTTGAATTCTCGCCACTAGACTGGGCCCTCACGCTGCTGATCGCACAAGCGATTCTCGGCGCCCTGGACACCGTTTACCATCACGAATTGACGGTGGCGCTGCCCTATCGGTACGGCGCGCGGCTGGAGCTATCGATTCATGCCATGCGCTCTTGTTTTTACGGCGTCCTGTTTCTAGGCATGGCGCATTTCGCGTTTCAGGGCACGTGGGCCGTCGCGATTGCATTGCTGTTCTTCCTCGAAATCTGCCTGACGCTGTGGGATTTCGTGGTCGAGGATCGCACTCGAAAACTGCCCGCGATCGAACGCATCATGCATACCGTGCTGGCGATTAACGCGGGGGCATTTTTTGCCCTGTACGGGGCACAGCTGATGCAGTGGTATCAACTGCCCACTGCACTGGCGGCGGCCGATTACGGCTGGCGAGGCTGGATACTGACGCTTTTCGCGATAGGCGTCACGGCCTCCGGCATCCGCGACGGCATCGCGGCATTTCGCCTGCAACGCAAAGGCGCACCGCCCAATCCATTCATCGGTATCTCACATCGAAACGTCTTGATCACCGGCGGCACGGGGTTCATCGGAGAATACCTGGTCAATCAATTACTCGACGCCGGCCATGCCGTCACCGTGTTCACGCGTGATCCATTAAAGGCTGCATACTTATTCGATGGCCGCGCACGCTGCGTGCGCACCATTAACGCCTTGAGCCACAAGGAAGTCTTTGACGTCATCATCAACCTGGCGGGCGCCCCCATTGCCGGCGGCCCCTGGAGCGCCAGGCGCAAAGCGAAATTGCTGGCTAGCCGGGTCAACACTACCGAGGCCTTGATCGCCTGGTTGAACAAGGCACTGCACAAACCCGGACTCTGGATACAAGCATCGGCCATCGGGTTTTACGGCGTCCGCGATGCCAATGAAAGCCTTGATGAAAACGCCACGGCGGGCCAAGGTTTCATGGCCGAACTATGCGTGCGCTGGGAAGAGTCCGCGCAGCCTGTTCAGGCGCTCGGCATTCGGCAGGTCGTCATGCGCCTGGGCGTCGTATTCGGCCCGGGCGGGGCCTTGCTGCCGCTGCTGTTGCCGTTCCGGCTGGGATTCGGCGGCCGCATGGGCGACGGAAAACAGATCATGAGCTGGGTCCACCGCGAGGATGTTATCCAGATCATGGCCCGCGCCTTTAACGATACAACTCTGAGTGGCACCTACAACGTCGTAGCCCCCGATGCCCTGCCCCAGGCAGAGTTCGCGGCCAAGGCCGGCAAGATCCTCAAGCGCCCCGTTTGGCTGCATGTGCCTGCCGCCCCCGTACGGGCAGCAGCAGGCGAAATGGCTCAGCTGTTCTTTGATGGCCAGCGCGTCGTTCCCGTCCGGCTCACGCAGGCGGGATATACCTTCCGTTATCCGACAGTGGATAGCGCACTGCGCGACGTCGCCTAGCATCGCCCGCTCATGAGCAGCAAACCGATCCTGTATTTGTTAGCGGGCAATGGCGGCGCGGCGGACTGGTGGGATGATGCGCTGCCTCACTTCACGCAGTACCAAGCCGTGCCGTTGGAGCTGCCGGGTTTTGGCGACAACCCAGCGCCTCCCTGCGATGACCTGGCGGCATACGCCCGAGCCTTGCTCGACGCAACAGAGCGAGGCAGCGCCATCATGGCCGTCGGCGTCAACGCGCTGCTGGTGCTGCATGCCTTGCAACGGCAACCGGGCCATTTCAGCCGCAGCGTATTGCTCGCACCCGTCGGCGCGTTTTTGTGGCAACGGCGGCTGCCTGCGCTCATGTCCCCACGGCCACTACGCAAAGCCATCCATTGGTTGTTGTCGAACAAACCCACGCTGTTCGCAAAGAAATTTTCCAATCAGAGGTGGACTCCCCAGCAATACGCACGCATGGGCCGCGGATACGCACGCTGCCGCGCCTTTATCCCGTATTGGGATTTGGTGCGCGCCGACACGGCGCTGCCTTTGCTGGAATGGATTACCGATCCGATCGAACTGATCTGGGGCGATCAAGACAATGTATTGGGCATTGCACAGGCTGCCGCATGGTCTGCGATCCTGGCTCGTGCAGATCTGACCATCAGCCTGAAGCCTGGCTGGGGTCATTATCCCTGGATCGATGCGCCTGCAGAATTCGTATCGTGGTTGGAATCCGGCGAACGCGGTTTTGTCGCGCATACCAAGGGCGGACGCCTGCGTTTGGCAGCGCTGGCAGGACAAGCTGTGCCGCCAGCGCTATCACTCAATGATCCATACGACGAACGACTGCAGCCATTCCTGTTGAGTCAGCCCGACGCGGCCTGGGCAGTGCGTTCCTCCAGTTATGGAGAGGATCAAGCCGATGCGGCCAATGCGGGGATGCATCACACCTTTCTACGCGAACGCGCCGGCGATGTGCCTGCGCGTATCGCAGAGCTCACCGCCTCAGGCATTGAAGAGGTCGTCGTCCAACGCTTCATCACGCCTGTCATATCCGGCATCGCGTTTGTACGCCACCTATCCGTGGAACTGGAATGGGTAGAAGGACATCTGGAATCTCTGGCCGATGGCCGCGTCACGCCGCATCGCGCGATTCTTTCTCGCATGACGGCATCGTGGCGCGAAGGTGAATTTGCGCCATCGCATGGTCTGACGGCCGACATGCTGTGGGCATTCCTGCAAAAGGTACTGCGAACTTTTCATTACGTCGCGGGCGACGTCGAGTGGGCATGGGATGGCACTGAACTCTGGTTATTGCAATACCGCCCGATCAGCGACTATGGCTGGCGACGGCACTTGACTTCGGCCAACATTGCCGAAATTCTGCCACCGCAGCCCAGTCGATTCGTCGAGTACGCCCAACGCCGTGCGGCAGCGAGTATCCCCGCCATCATGGCGCGCTGGGACCCACGCGTCCTGCAAGACAACGAACCGTTCACCTCGGTGTATGGCGGTGCGTCTTACATCAACAACGACCTTTTTTTGGCCCGCTTGGCAGATTGGGGCGTTTCCTCCCAGAACTATGCTGACGAAGTCGGCGGCGCCACACCCATCCTGCCCTGGCGGCCACTGCGGTTACTGCGTTCCTTGCCCCTGTTCCTGCGCATGCAACGCATCGCCCGCCGGCATTTATTGACGCTGGAAAATGGATTGCGGCGCTTTGACCAAGAGCTCTCGATGCTGATGGCTCAAGACGCGAATGGCCAACAATTGGCTGACTGGTTCACGCGGTTTTACGTGTTTGTCGTCCAAGGCAATCTGTGTATCGCAACAGCTTTGGCCAGCAGCGGCGGCAGCATGCTGGGACGTCCACCGACCGCCTACGACAACCTCGACAACAGCCCGCACCGGCTGCCGTGGGAAACCGACCCCGCAACGCCGCGCCCCCCTGCTATTGATTTACCGTTGCAGGCCTTTCCCCATTGGTCCGCCAGCATTTCACTCGCTCATTCGATGGGTCTACCCGGCCTGCGAGGTTATTACCTGCAGGTCCGCGAGTGGTACCGCGACAACCTGATGCGCCTGTTTTTCAAGCTGCATCATACGATGCCCGCAGCCGACGGCGCATACTGGTTCGCGGCACATCCCGACATCCGTACCCGCAACGGGAGTTTCTGGCAGAACGGCAGCGACGGCACGGAACAAGCCGTGGGTTTCATGATCTACCCAGGACGCGCCCAGGGCATACTCGGTCAAGACATCCTGCTCGAAGAAACGCTGGACCCCGGCCGACACGCCGACTACCAGGCAGCCCAAGCCGTCATTGCCCGCATGGGCGGGCGCCTGTCTCACGGCTCGACGCTCTTGCGCGAACTGCGCAAACCCTCGGCAGTCCTGCCGCAGGTAGACATGACGTGGTTGGGCCGAAAAGTCCTGTATCAAGACGGCGAACTCTCATTGATTGAATAAATAAAGGCATCGGCCCGACGAGTTTGCGTTCAGCCACCTGTCAGACCCGACAGGTGCGTCAACTTGGCATGGAGAGAATTCCTAATCGAGAGTATATTTTGCGACTTATTCTCATTCCAAATTTTCTCTTCGCATGAATTCCCTGCGTTTGTCCGATCTTGCCTTGCACGACCGTGCCGTCGTCGAGCAAGTTCTCGACACCTGTCCCTCTGACCCCATTTCGGCACGATTACGCGATCTGGGGTTTGTAAGCGGCGAGCCTTTACGATTGACCGCAAAGGGCCCGTTTGGCGGCAACCCGCTGCTCATTGCCATCGGCACGACGCGATTTGCCTTGCGCCGTAACGAAGCCGAGCGTGTCATTGTTCGTCGCGAGGCGGCACATGACTGACTCCGCAATGCGCATCGCGCTGGTCGGCAACCCGAATGCCGGCAAAACCGCACTATTCAACCGCCTGACCGGCGCACGTCAGAAAGTTGCCAACTATGCAGGCGTCACGGTGGATCGCAAAGAAGGCCGTCTGTCCACGCCTGGCGGCCGCGCCGTACGCGTACTCGATCTGCCCGGCACGTATAGCTTTGAATCTGCCAGCGCCGACGAGGCCATCACGCTGGCCGTGCTCAGCGGACGCTATCGCGGTGAGGCTGTGCCCGAAGCAATCGTATTCGTGATGGACGCCACCAACCTGCGGCTGCACTTGCGCCTGTTGCTCGAAGTCCGCCGCTTGGGATTACCCACCATTGTCGCGCTCAACATGGTCGACCAGGCCAAACGCCTGGGCATCAGTATCGATGTCCCGCAGTTGTCGCAGCGCCTGGGAATGCCAGTTGTTGAAACCGTAGCGGTACGCCGAGACGGCACCCAGGCCTTGATCGCGCAATTGGAGCTCGGCATTCCACCCGTCTCGCCTCATCGCGACTCCGGTGATCTGCACGCGGATGTACGCGCCATCATGGCCGACGTCGTGCGCCTGCCGACGGACACCAAGACACTGGACGACCATATCGACCGCTGGACGCTGCACCCGGTATGCGGCTTGCTGATTCTCGCGTTAGTCATGTTCCTGACTTTCCAGGCCGTGTATGCGATAGGCAAGCCGATGACCGACGCCATTGCCGACAGTATGGAATGGCTGGGCCAGACGTTGACAGCCTCAATGGGCGACGGCCCGCTCAAAGGGCTGCTCCAGGAAGGCATCTTTGGCGGGTTGGGCAGCCTGCTCGGGTTCCTGCCGCAGATCTTGACGCTGTTCTTTTTCATTTTGGTCCTGGAGGAATCCGGCTACCTGCCGCGTGCCGCCTTTCTGCTGGATCGCGCCATGCTGGCCGTCGGCCTGAGCGGCCGCTCTTTTATTCCGTTGTTATCCAGCTTTGCCTGCGCCATTCCCAGCATCATCGGTACACGCAGCATCCCTGATCGCAGGGACCGCCTCGTCACCATCCTGGTCGCGCCTCTCATGACGTGCTCCGCACGGCTGCCGGTCTATGCCCTGCTGATCAGCGCATTCATCCCGCATCGCCTGTTGTTCGGTGTCTTTAACCTGCAGGGCGCCGTCCTATTCGCACTCTATGCGGGCGGGATTCTCGCCGCGCTAGCTGTCGCCTACGTTGGCAAACTGCTGCGGCGGCGTAATCAAGAAACGGCCCTGCTCATGGAACTGCCACCCTATCGCCTGCCCAAATGGCGCGATATCGGCATCGGTCTCTGGGAACGCATCTGGATATTCCTCAAACGGCTCACGGGCGTCATGCTGGCACTGACCATTGTGATGTGGTTCATTGCCAGTTTTCCCAGCGCCCCTGCCGATGCCACGAATCCGGCCATTGAATACAGCCTCGCCGGGATATTGGGCCAATGGATACAGCCGCTATTCGCGCCGCTGGGATTTAATTGGCAAATCACACTGGCCCTCATTCCTGCATTTGCCGCGCGTGAATCCGCCGTCGCGACCTTGGCGACGGTGTACAGCGTCGCCGAGGGCCAGGACGCGATGTTGGGCAGCATGCTCGCCGGTAATTTCTCTGTCGCATCGGCGCTCTCTCTCATGGTGTGGTTCGCTTTCGCGCCGCAATGCATGTCTACGTTAGCCATCATCAAACGCGAAACCGGGAACTGGCGCATCGTCGTACTGTCTTTTGCGTATATGTTCGTGCTGGCCTATATCGCGGCCTTTGTGACTTATCGTTTGGCGATGGCCTGGTTGTGATAATGACTGCAAAACACGCATTGGATCGCCGTATTCGCATGAACCGCGCGCTTTATCTTTATCCGAGTTGGCCATGAATCCCAATAGTCCGCTCTGGCAAACCCTCGTAATGCTGATCGTGCTCGCCGCCAGCATCATCGGGCTCATCCTGCACTTCGTGCCCAGCCTGAAAGGGCGTATACGCAATGGGCTGGGAAATTTGCTGAGCCAGACGTACATGCCCAAAGCCGCACAGCAGTACGCCGCACGACATCTGGTTGTAAAACAAAGCTCGGCATGCGGTTGCTGCTCTGGTTGCAGCAGCTCTCCTCCGCCTGCTGCGACTATTTCTTTGCATCCACGTCGCAGGGGCGAGGTGCCTTCAGCCCGCCCGGACGCCAAACCGGCGCCCTGACGGGGTTGAACTCTTCACTTGCCCCATAAGCCAGGCGCGTCTGCTCGCCCAAGGCCCGGCGAGGCCCTGGCCGGCTTGCGCGCTACTGTGCCAGCTTGAGCCCGCGCTCCTTCACCATAGCCTCGATGGATTGCCGCTGGTCCGCGATGAACGATGCGAACGCGGGGCCGTTTTGCGTGTTCAGCCCGATACCCAGCCCCTGTAGTTGTTTCTGCACTTCCGGATCTTGCGCAGCGCGCTGCAGTTCCTGCGCCAGCCTGTCCACGATAGGCTGCGGCGTGCCCTTTGGTGCGAACACGCCATGCCATGACACGAAGCGATAGCCCGGCACGCCGGCTTCGGACAGCGTGGGCGTATCGGGGAAAGCCGGCGAGCGGTCCGCCGTCACCGCGAGCAGGTCCAGCTTCCCGGACTTCACCAGCGGCGTGGCTGCTCCGTCGATCATTGCGTCCACCTGCCCCGACACCACATCCGTCAGCGCGGGCGCGCTGCCTTTGTACGGAATCGGCAGCATGTCCAGCCCCGTGGCACCGCGCAGCATTTCCATGGCCAGTTGGCTGGGCGTACCGTTGCCGCCCGTGGCGTATGCCATCTGGCCGGGATGCGCCTTGGCATGCGCGATGAAATCCTGGACCGACTTGAACTTGTATTTCGGGTTGATGACCAGCAGCAACGAAATGCTGGTCAGGCGCGATACGGGCGCGAAATCTGCCTGCGCGTCGTAGGAAAGGTTGGGCATCGACAGATGGTTGATGGCATGCGTGGCGATGTCGCCCAGCAGCAGCGTGTAGCCGTCGGGGTCGGCCTTGGCCGCCAGTGCCGCGCCGATGGATCCGCCCGCGCCCGGCCGGTTGTCCACGATGACGGACTGGTGCAGGGCATCGCCCAGCTTGCGTGCAAAGATCCGCCCGATCACGTCCGAGTTGCCGCCGGCGGGGTACGGCACGACCAGTCGTATCGGCTTGTCCGTCGGCCACTGCGCGGCGCGCGCGAAACTCGATGCCATCGCCAAGGCCGAGCAGATCGCCAGCATGCCGGCAGCCACCGCTTTTAATCGATTCATGATGTCTGTCTCCATTGTCATTATTTTGGCCGTACCGCCGCAGCGGGCACCGCTATCCCGGCGAACCTACCGTTCGCGTCGGGTCGCTTAGCGGCGGCTGCGGATAATGCAGGCCGCGCTGGCCGCCAAACGCGCGGTCGGCGCTGCCGCGTGCCGGGTCCGCCGCAACGCCCACCAGGCGTCCGTCCCTGATCCATGTGTCGTCCACGCCCCATGCCTCGCGCACCAGCACCTGCTCCAGGCGCCGCCGCACCTCGGCGTAGCCGGATACGCCCGCCAGGTCGCGGCATTCGTACGGGTCTTCCTGGAGGTCGAACAACTGCAGCACGTTGCCCGCGGGATACCAGATCAGCTTGTGACGCCCGTCATGCGCCATGCGGGTCGCGAGTACGTTTTCCTTGCACTCGCCGTACAGAAAGTCGCGCCGCTGCGCGCCCACCATCGGGATGCCTTCGACCGTTTCGGGTACGGGCAAGCCGGCCAGCGACAACAGCGTGGGCATCACATCCTGCAGGCCCACCAAGCGGTGATCGACGTGTCCCGCCGCCACGCGCGCGTCGCGGGCGGTATCGACCAGGATCATCGGCACTTGCGCCGAACCTTCGTAGAACAGGCGTTTGGCCCATAGCCCGAACGCACCCAGCATGTCGCCATGGTCGCCGGTGACCATGATGATGGTGTCGTCCAGCAGGTTCTCTTCGCGCAGCGTGCCGATCAGCACCCGCAACTGGTGATCGATGTGCGTACAGAGCGCATAGAACGCGCGCCTTATGGCCTGCAGGTCCGGGTCGGAGCTGCGGATGGGCCAGTGGTCGCGGATGCTTTGCAGCGCGGGGGGCAACGCGCCCTGGTCCCAGTCGGCTTGCGGAGGCAGATCGATACGTTCGCGCTCGTACAGGTCCAGATAGCCGGCCAGCGGAACCAGCGGCGGATGGGGATGCGTGTAAGACACGTGCCAGAAGCCCGGGCGGCGCGGGTCACGCCGCTTGATCATTTTGGCGGCTTCGCGCGTGGTCCAGTTGGTGACATGCAGTTTCTCGGCAAGATGCCAGGGCCGGTATATGTAATCGTTGTTGTTCATGCCGTGCAGGTATTGCTCGCCAGCGGCGCCCTGCTCGGCCAGGAACATGTCATAGTCATCCACCGCACCCAGTTGCGGCCGCCCTTCCTCGGCTAGCAGGATGTCGTCAAAGCCGATCCGGTCGCGCTGCGGGTACAGGTGCATCTTGCCCACGGCATAAGCCTGATAGCCTCCATCGCGAAACGACTGTGCAAGCGTGGGCAGTGCGGGCATTTCCTGCGCGGGAGCGAAGTTGCGGTCGCCGTGCTTGCGGGGCGACGTGCCGGTCATGATCGTGCGGCGCGCGGGGATGCAGATGGGACACTCCGAATACGCACGCGGGTATCGCGTGCCCAGGCGCGCCAGTTGGTCGAGCGTAGGAGTCTGAATGACAGGATGGCCGGCGCTGCCCAGCAAAGCGCCGGGCCACTGGTCCACCATGACGAGTAATACGTTTGGACGAGGCATATGTTTCCTGGATGCGGCATGCCACCGCGAGGCCGGGCCTCTGGATGGCCGGCGAATCCCGCGGGAGCATGTGAATGGCCTAGTCTAGGTGGCCGTTCTTCCGTCCACAAGGGGTATGCCAGGAAGATCAGATATACTTTTTTAGTTATATCAGCCAGGAGTGGCGATGGCGCTTTCGATCGATCAATGGCGTCTGTTCGTCCAGATCGCGGACCATGGCAGCCTGACCAAAGTGGCCACCATGCGCGGCGTCGCGCAATCTGCGATCAGCCGGCAGCTATCGGCCATGGAAAGGCAATGCGGTGGCCGCTTGTTCCACCGCACCGGACGCGGCGTCGCGCTGACGGAGTCCGGCCAGCAACTGTATCCGCGCGTGCTGGCCTGGCTCGAAGAGGCCGACGCTCTGGGCAGCGACGCCGCTCGCGCAGTGGACCAGCCTGCCGGCCTGGTGCGGGTAGGCGTGCTGTCATCCATCAGCCACGAATGCCTCTCGCACGCCTACGACCAGGTCCGTCGCCTGCATCCGCACATACGGCTGCGCATCCGCGACGGGGTGGGCAGCGCAGTAGGCGAATGGCTGGACAATGGCGACATCGACATCGGCATCCTGATGCGCAGCGGCCGCGACAACCGCCGTCGTGAAAGCATCCTGTTCACCGCGCGGCATCTGCTGGTGGGCGCGCCGGGCGATCCGGCGACTCGCAGCACAACGGTGCCTTTCGCCAGCCTGCAGGGGCTGCCGCTGATACTGGCCGGGGCGCCCAGCGCCTTCCGGCGGCAGATGGATCAAATGGCCCGCCGCATGGGCGTGACGCTGAACATAGCGCTGGAATGCGATTCACTGCAGATCCAGAAACACATGGTGCTGCGCAACGGACTGTACGCCGTGCTGGCCGAACATGCGGTCACGCGCGAATGCGCGAACGGCGAACTGCAGGGCTCGCTGATCGTAAAGCCCTCGTTGACGCGCAGCATTACGCTGGCCATGTCGGAGGTGCGCCCGATGACGCTGGCTTGCCGCGAGGTAGCGCATATCCTGCGAAACAGCCTGGAAAAGCTCGGCCAGCCCTAGGCGGCAGCGGCTACCGGCGCATGTTCCTGCAATAACGCCGCAAACGCATCCAGCGCCCGCGAAACCGTATCGCTGCGCCAAACCAACCACGTCGGCAACACCGAAAACGCGCCATGCATAGGCCAGGCAGTCACCGACGTATACCCCGGCATGCTTTCCAGCATCGCTCGGGGCATGATCGCAAGGCCGCCACCCGCACTGACACACGCCAACATACTGTGATACGACTCCAGCTCCCGCACTTTACCGGGAATGGCTTTGTCAGCTGCGAACCATTTTTCGAAATGATGGCGATATGAGCAGTTTTGACGAAACACATAGATCGCCTCGCCAGCCGCATCGCGGCCACGGCGAATCGGTGCGTGCTGAATGGGCGCAATGACGACCATTTCCTCCTCAAAGACGGGGACACCTCTGAGCGCAGGATGATTGATCGGACCATCGACAAGCGCCGCCACCAGACGGCCGTCCAACACCCCATCGATCATCGGCCCAGACGGCCCGGTAGCCAGATCCAGCTCCACCTTGGGATAACGGCCATTGAACTCAGCCAGCACAGCAGGGATACGAACCGCCGCCGTGCTTTCCAATGCACCGATAGGAAACCAGCCCGCAGGCTCCGTGCCGGAAACCGCCGTACGCGCCTCCTCGACCAAGCCGAGAATTCGCTGTGCATAGTCCAGAAAATTATGCCCCGTGGCCGACAAACGCAGCCGATTGTTCTCGCGGATGAACAGGTCCACCCCCAAGTCCGACTCCAGTTGTTTGAGCCGGGTGGTCAGGTTAGAGGGCACACGGTGCACCGCCTCAGACGCCGCGGCAATGCTCTTGTGCGCCGCAACGGCACAGAAAATCTCCAGCTGAACCAAATCCATCGGTTTCCCCTCTCCGCAGACATTCTCGATTCGAGAAAGAAACGATTATAAATATTCAGTTTTATAAACTCCATCCGCCGCGTATTCTGCCGGAAGTCGAATTCCTTGGAGACCGCTCTCATGGCCAGCAACACGCACGCAATATCCCTGAACCCGGCTACCGGCGAACAAATCGGCGCCTACGCCTTTGGATCCGCTGCCGACCTGGAAACGGTGCTTTCCCAAAGCGCCAAGGCCTATACCAGCTGGCGCCGCACGCCTCTGGATGTGCGCAGCGCCGCGCTGGCCCGGCTAGGACAGGCCTTGCGTGCGGACACTGATCGTTTGGCAGGCATGATCACTGCCGAAATGGGCAAGCCTATTACCCAGGCACGCGGCGAAATCACCAAATGCGCCGGGTTATGCGACTGGTATGCAGAGCACGGCCCCGCCATGCTGGCCAGCGAGCCCACCCAGATTGAAAACGACAAGGCCAGGATTGAATATCGCCCGCTGGGCCCGATTCTGGCCGTAATGCCGTGGAACTTCCCGATTTGGCAGGTGATTCGCAGCGTCGTACCTGCACTGCTGGCGGGTAACACCTACATCCTGAAGCATGCCCCCAACGTCATGGGCAGCGCGTATTTGCTGCGCGAAGCGTTCGGCCGTGCGGATTTCCCGCAAGGCGTGTTCGAAGTCGTCAACGTGCAGAACGACCTCGTCTCACAGGCGATTGCCGACGACCGCATCGCCGCCATCACGTTGACCGGCAGCGTCCGGGCTGGCTCGGCGATCGGCTCGCAAGCCGGCTCTGCCCTGAAAAAATGCGTGCTTGAACTAGGTGGTTCGGATGCATTCATCGTCTTGGCCGATGCCGATCTGGACGAAGCCATCCGCGCCGCCGTCGTCGGCCGCTTTCAAAACACGGGACAAGTTTGTGCAGCCGCCAAACGTTTCATCGTCGAAGACAGTGTTGCGGACGCCTTTACAGAAGGCGTTGTCGCCGGCACCAAAGCACTGGTCATCGGCGACCCCACTGACCCGTCGACCTATATCGGCCCCATGGCCCGTTACGATCTGCGGAACGAACTCGATGCGCAAGTACAACGCACACTGTCAGAGGGCGCGAAACTGCTTGTGGGCGGACAGAAGATCGATGGCCCGGGCAACTACTATCAACCAACTGTGTTGGCAGATATCGTCCCTGGCATGACCTCGTTCCGTGAAGAAATCTTCGGTCCCGTGGCATCCATCATTCGCGCCGCCGATGCCCGCAATGCCCTGGAACTGGCCAACAACAGCCAATTCGGCCTGACCGCCAGCGTCTTTACCAAGGATCTCGCAGCGGCACAGCAGATCGCGGCCGATCTGGAAGTCGGCGGCGTATTCATCAATGGCTACAGCGCCAGCGATGTCCGCGTCGGATTCGGCGGCGTCAAGAAAAGCGGCTTTGGCCGGGAACTGTCCCACTTTGGCGTGAGAGAGTTCTGCAACGCACAGACTGTGTGGTTCGATCGCAAGTAATCCATGGCGAGCTGCAGCCGCTGCGCAATGCGCAGCGGCGTGCTGCCATCAACCTGCGCTGGCGCCCGACGCTTTCACGACCTTGCCCCAGCGATCGATTTCAGTCTGCAAAAAGCCCTGAAACTCGGCTGGCGTGCCGCCCTGGGCCACCAGGCCCTCATCCAGCAAACGACGTTTGATCGCTGCGTCATTCATGATCTGCGCGACGGCTTTCGACAACTGTTCAGTACGAGCCGCATCCACCCCCGCCGGCCCCAGCAAACCATACCAGGCACTGAAGTCATAACCCGGCAAAGTATCGGCAATAGGCGGAATATCGGGGTATTCGCTCATACGCTGAGCACTGCTGATACCCAAAGGCTTTAGTGCCTTTGATGTCAACTGGCCTTTAGCCAAGGCCGCTCCGGCAAACATCATGCTGACTTGACCGCCCAACACATCGGTCATCGCCGGCGCCGTGCCTTTATAGGGCACCAGCAGCAGATCTATCTCCGCTTGCATCTTGATTACCTCGGCCCCAAGATGACCTGCAGAGCCGATTCCCGGCAATGCCATACTCAATTTTCCCGGCTCGGCTTTTGCCAGCGCGATCAGTTCAGCAACATTATTCGCCGCAATAGAAGGATGCGCCAGCAAGATCGATGGCGCATCGGCAACATGAGATACCGGCGTGAAATCTTTGATCGGATCGAACGGCAAATTGGGATACAACGTCGCGTTGATCGCATGGCTGGTGTAGCACATCAGCAGCGAACGGCCATCAGGGGCGGATCGTGCGATCTCTTGCGCCGCGATATTACCGCCTGCGCCCGGGCGGTTTTCCACCACAAACGTTTCGCCTAATACGCGTCCCAGCTCTGCCGCCAATACACGTGCGACCGTATCGGTGCCACCGCCTGGGGTGGCGCCGACAATGACGCGAGTAGTGGGTGTTTGCGCCTTGGCCATTCCTGATGCTGCCAACGCACAGGCGCCGAACATTCCCATGAATGTTCTTCTTTGCATAGATGTCTCCGTCCATCCTATTTGGTGTCTGCCCGTAGTCTAGCTATAGACGGTAGATTCAGAATAGCGAAGTTATTTGACTTGTTTGCTAAGAGTTTTTGATCAACTTCTGATATTCCGTACAGGCCATGGCCATCGCCTCGCGTACCACCGCCAACGGCCGGCTATCGTCATCCGCCTTGCGGCTCACCATGGAAAGCTGCAATACCGGGGCGGCCTTACCCAAACGGAATACGCGCGCGGGATAACTATGCAAGACGGCGGAATCGGGCCTCTGCACCACCGATATGCCCAAGCCAGAACTCACCATCGCCACAATCGCCGCCGCGTTATCGAATTCCAGCGTACTGCGCACGTCACCGATCTGAGTATTGACGTACTGTGCCGCCATGGTGCCAGACACGGTCTTGCGGTCGTAACGTATCCACTCCAATTGGCGAAACAGTGTGGGAATCGGCGTGTCAGGGGTATCGGGCGGCGTAATCAGCACCAATTCCCGGCGCAACATCGGCGTCCACGACATACGGCCCGCTTTGGCGCCGGAGGGCTCGGCCACCAAGGCGGCATCAATCTCGCCCGCCTTGACTGCCGCTGTCAAACCGCTGCTGCGGCCCCGGATAGGCACAACGTCCAGCTTGGGATGCCGGGCACGTATAAAGCGCAACATGCCTGGCAACACGATGGGCTGCATGGACTCGATAACGCCCACTCGCACAACGCCCTCGATGGCGAGCACCGTACCAGAGCGCAATGCATCCAGCCCCTTTAGTGCGTCACGCACGGTATCGGCGACCTCATGCGCCAACTGGGTAGGCCGTACCTGCAACCCCGAACGATCAAAAAGCGGCTTGCCCAGGTAACCCTCGAGCTGCTTCATCTGCATGCTCACCGCACTGGGCGTGATATTCATCAGTCTCGCGCCCCCCACAAAGGTGCCTGTCTGCAGCACGGCTTCCAGCGTGGCAAAGGTCTCGATCTTCATCAAATTCTCTTATGAAATTCTTCAAATAACATCGCTATTCTAAACGAAGCGGCGTCCTTACACTGGCGGTTAGTGGTCCTCTGACATTCTTATCCATTACGGAGACGTACATGCACGCCATCGATTCCGCCATGCGCCCACAGCCTTGGACAGCTGAACAAGTACGCCAGGACGACTCCTGGATTTTGCGCCTGACCGACGAGCAAGTCGACGGCGTCCAGGCAGCATTGGCACATGCCAAACGCCTGGACAAACCCCTGCTCGCGATGGAACAGGCCGATTTCCCGCTATCGGCCGCCGCTCAGGCTGCCCTGCACCAAGCCATCGATATGACGCAGCGCCGTTGGGGCATGTGCTTGCTGAAAGGTTTTCCCGTCAATGACTGGAGCGAGGACGACACGCGCCTGGCCTATTGGGGCCTGGCGTTATACATGGGCGTGGGCCGCACGCAGAACCGCGCCAGCCAGTTCATCAACGATGTACGTGACGCCGGCGGCGAATACAAGGTCAAAGGCGGCCGTGGCTACAACACCAATGCGGGCCTGGATTTTCACCAAGATTCCTGCGACGTCGTAGCACTGCTTTGCCGCCGCACCGCCAAATCGGGTGGCACCAGCAAAGTCGTCAACTCAATTGCGCTGCGCGATGAGGTCCTCAAACGCCGCCCCGACCTGATTGCCGCGCTGCAAACCCCGTATTTCCACAGCTATCAGGGCACTCAAGACCCCACCCAACCGCCCTACTATCAGTTGCCCATTCTCGGCTCGCAACCGGAATATTTCTCCGCGCGCACCAATCGCAAAAACATCGTTGCCGCGCAACGCGATTTCCCGGAGATCCCGCGCCTGACCACCGCACAGACCGAGGCCCTGGACCTGCTGGATGAACTCATGCCCAGCGAGCGCTTCTGCTACTCGATGGAACTTGAGCGTGGCGACATGCAGTTGCTGAACAACTACGTGACGCTGCATTCACGCACGCCGTTCGAGGATTACGAAGAACCCGACCTCAAGCGTCATCTGCTGCGTTTGTGGCTGGCCGTCCCCGGCTCGCAACCCCTGCCTGAGGACTGGGCGACGTACTACGGCGACGTTCGTGCGGGTGCAGTACGCGGTGGCGTCCGCGGCAGCTCCATTACTGAAGAGTTCCTCGCCTACGAAAAGCGCCAGGCCGCAGCGTTGAACATGCCCTTCGAAACATGGCGTCCCAAGATCACCAAAGAACAAATGGAAACCATCGTCGCCGATTTGGCTGCTCAATCCAACGACACCGTTACTGCAGGGAACGCCGCATGAACCAGATCAACTTGCGCGAACGCCTCGTACAAGGCCCCGCGATCTTGGCCCCCGGCGTCTACGATCCATTGACCGCGCTGATCGCCGAACAAGCCGGTTTCGACGCCCTGTATTTGTCAGGCGGAGCCGTCGCCTATACTCAGCTGGGCCGATCCGATGTCGGCTTGACCACCGCCACGGAAACCGCCGATGTCCTGGCGCGCATCACCGACCGCGTGCAACTGCCCGTCATCGTCGACGGTGATACCGGTTACGGCAATGCGCTCAATACGCAGCGCACCGTCCGCGTTTTCGAGCGTGCCGGTGCCGCCATGATTCAACTGGAAGACCAGACATTTCCAAAGCGTTGCGGCCACCTGGAAAACAAAACTTTGGTTTCCACGCAGGAAATGTGCGGCAAACTGCGCGCGGCCCTGGATGCGCGCCATTCATCCGACACACTCATTCTGGCCCGTACCGACGCCGTGGCCGTCGAGGGCCTGGATGCCGCAATGGAGCGTGCCGATGCCTATCTGGCATGCGGTGTCGATGCGCTATTTATCGAGGCCGTTGTCTCCGCTGACGATATGGACCGGGTCTGCGGCAAGTACGCCACTCGTATCCCCCTGCTGGCCAACATGGTCGAAGGCGGAAAAACGCCGGTGGGCAGCGTGGACGAATTGTCTGCACGCGGCTATCGCATCGTGATCTATCCCGGTGGCACGGCGCGTTTTGTGTCGCGCCAATTGCAGCGCTACATGGCCAGCCTGAAAACCCACGGGACAACCCGCCCCTTGTGGGACGAGATGAATAATTTCGACGCGCTCAATGGCCTGATAGGTACACCCGAGCTATTGGAGCTGGGGCGTAAATACGAAGCCTGATAACGCACGCAACGCGCGTTGAGAAGCGATGCGTACAACACGACGCACCCCAATGCGATCATTGCGTTGCAGTTCCACGGCCAGAGCCTGGCCGTGGAATCAATTCGGTTTTTCGTCAAATCCCGGATAGCCGTCGATATAAGCACGCCCCGAACAACGAACCATGGCGACACAACTGGAAGTGCCCCGCTTGGTATTGCACGTCGCACGGGCTTCGTTTCGTGCAACGACGGGATCGGGGTTAAGCAGCGTGAAACTCGTCCCACGGCCCTTGACGCCCTTCTCCCAGGCCAATCCAACGCAGCTATCGGTGTAGGTCAGCAGTTTCGTGCAGCCTTTGCACTCCTCCCATTCGAGCAGCGTTTTAACGGCTTCCTCTTCGCTGGGATAGTCGTCTGCATATTGCAAACCACCGGTTTCTGTTTCCGTAATGGCGCCCCAATAGCCGCGCTGATCCAGCTTGGCTGACAAGGCCTCCAGCTGAGCCGACGTCGCCTTTGCCGCTGCCTGATTATGCTCAGGGCTATAGCCCGGCCCTACGCAAACAGGCAGCATAGCCAGCTTGCACTTGCCCGGCGGACTCTCGGCGGTACAACGGCGGATGGCCTGTTTGGCGGCGATTTCAGGAGACGCGCTATAACCCGGAAACAGCCGTCCTCCCGTATCGCGTGCCCATGTCGAACAACTGTCGGCAAACCAATTCAGCGCCTGGCATTTTTTGCCGCCGGCACGCTTGCATTCGGCCACCGCGGCAGCCTGCGCCTCCTCAGAGCTTGTCTCGGGCAATGCCCAATACAGCTTTTCGAATTTCTCGTCCGTGGACGTCGCACCGTAGAACCTTTCAGTTTCCCCATGAACCGGCGAGAGCGCCAATACCGAGAACAGCGCAAGCACGGTGCCGGCAGCGCGTATGAGGGGCAAGCAACGGGAGAGCAAATGGATAGGCATCTTCAGGGGTTCAGGTATCAAGGCGTACTACGCCATGGCGGCATGCAGGCAAGCAGTCACTGGCACACCATGGCTCTGTCACAAATCGGCACGATCTTAGCAAAGCCCCTCAGACTTTCTGACACGAGATGTCACGCAGGTCTGCATATTACGTAACAATTTTTATTTAATACGAGGGAAAACGATTTCCATCTTCGGTAAAAATATCGGCGTTTCTGCACCCTGCAGAAAAAAGACGACGTAAACGAAACAAGCTGAACGTCACGAAACGAAACAAAATGCGCCACCCCAAAATTCGTATTCCGCCCCATAACGGCAAACGCTGTGGCATTGTGCGCGGAACCCCGATACGTCACATCCAGACATCACAACATCATTTAGGTCTGCACATGTCCCGCTGTTCCCGACTGGGCATTTTTGCCGCACTGCTGGCCACGCTGGGCCTGAGCGCTTGCGCCCCTATGCCGTCTGGCGGCAGCTCTTCGCTGCCCTCGCTGAGCGGATTGCTACAAGGCGATTTTTCCCTATCCCCCAGCGTGAACATTGCCCGAAATATGAAAGGCCGCTCTATCGATGACGCGATTGCCGCCTTGGGCGAGCCATCCAAACAGCGCCCCGTCGGCAACACCATGGAATTGGAGTGGTCGGATTACCAGGCTCAGCCCTATCAAGCATGGGTCTCTGACGGCAGCAGCCAGCAAGTGGTCGGCATGATCCCCGGCTCCAGGGGCGGAGCCGCGACACCTGTTTTCCAACAGACCAACTACGGCCACTACGAAAACCGCACATCGGTCTACGAATGCACGGTCCTGCTACGCATGCAAGACAGCGTCATTGTCGATACCAGCGTACAAGGCAACGTATGCCCCGAATTCATCTCGGCATTGCGCAAATGGGCCGGTGAGAAAGAGGCTCGCAATTACATGGACTGATCGCCGCTGACATGATCGGCGTTTAGAATCCGGCAAATCCATCCAGGTTGAATCGACAAGACCCGCCATGCACACGATCTCTTTTCACTTTTGCATTGGAAAAAAAAGAATGCAGCGTCTGGTTTTTCTTACGCTCGGCCTCGCCCTGAGTGCCTCTGCCGTCATGGCGGCGCCCGACACCACACAACAAAAAGAACCTGCACCGGCCGCAACGGCTGCCGCAGCCAGCGCTACTGCACTCGCTCCCGTGCAAAAAACCGAAATCCGCGACCAGACTGCCTATGAACGCCTGATGCACAACAGCGGCGTCACCCTGCAATGGCTCTGGTCCGACGAACGGGGTCATCTGGTCGCAACGGATAAAAACGATGTCGTCAGCATCGCAGGCACACAAGAAAACGCCGAAGGCGCGCTCGACATTACAGGCGATATCGTCTCGATCGACAAAGACCGCTTTCTCTTTCGCGGCACCATCCTGATCGTGGACGCACCGGATCAAGGACGCCGTTGCGAGCGCACCGGCGATTTTGAATTCAAAGCCACAGGCAAACGCCGCTACTGGCGCTTGCAGCAAATGCAGACCTGCGATCACCTGACTGATTACGTCGATATCTATTATTGAGGCGCCAATACTGCCAGCGACGCAATCACCGCCGCCAGGACGCGCACGCCCTCGCCAATAGCATTCAAGTCCAAGCTCGCATAGCCCATGATCAACCCCGCAGGCCGAGAGGCCTTCGGTGACGCGCGCGCGGCATATAACGGGGAAACCGGATAAACACCCAACCCCTTGTCGCGCGCTGCAGCCACCAAAGCGGCTTCATCCTGACAGCGCAAAGACGGCAGCCATAACACCACATGCAGCCCTGCCGCTGTTCCCACTACCTGCACATCAGGCGGCAAACACGTCCCCACCGCATCCAGCAATGCCGACCTTCGGCGTTCGTTTGCACGGCGCATGCGGCGCACGTGACGCTCGTATGCGCCGCTCTCTATCAACGACGCCAGCACACGTTGTTCCAGCACAGGAGCATGACGATCAACCAATTGCTTGGCTTGACGAAAAACATGCACCAACTCAGCAGGCAACACCAAGTAGCCCAGCCGCAACTGCGGCGACAAAGCCTTGGAAAACGTACCGACGTAAATCACTCGGCCATCAGGATCCATGGCGTGCAACGCATCGATCGGACGCTGGCCATAACGAAACTCACCATCGTAGTCGTCTTCGATCAGCCAGGCCTGATGCTGTTGTGCCCATTGCAACAGCTCCATACGCCGGCCCACAGGCAACACGCCTCCTAGCGGAAACTGATGCGACGGCGTCACATATGCCAGCCGCACGCGATCATCCATAGGCAACCGAGCCGTATCCAGCCCGTGCTCATCCACCGGTATCGCCAAAGGCTTGGCCCCTGTCGCCTCAAAACAGCGCCGTGCCATCAAATAGCCTGGGTCCTCAAATACGAATTTATCTCCGGGATTCAACAGCAACCGCGCACAGAGATCAATAGCCTGCTGGGAACCATGCACCATCATGATCTGCTCGACGTCACAGGCCAGCCCGCGCGCACGCCTCAAATATCCTTGAATGGCATGCCTCAATGCCGCATCCCCCTCGGGGGCGATGTAGCACAGGCTGTCCTGCTGCCGCAGCAATTCCGCCAAATAAGCCCGACGCCAGGCCAATGCCGGAAAATCCCTCGACGCCAACGCGCCATATCGAAAATCAATCGCCGGTGCGGACACCGGACGCTGCAAGTCGGCCATGGCCACCCGGCGCCCAAAATCCGACAACACCGCCTCGGGCGATGCGGGCTGTGCGCGCCCTCGAGGCAAGGAAGCGGCCTGGGCCAATGGTACGGCGACCCGGGCAGCGCGGCCGGCCGCCGTCACCAGAAACCCCTCCGCCGCGAGCTGCTCGTAGGCCGCCGTCACCGTCGTACGTGACACCCCCTGCTCTATCGCCAACGCACGCGTAGACGGCAGCCGGGCTCCCGGCACAAACGCACCGTCCACGATTTGAGCCCGCAACCACGCATAGAGACGCCGTCCCGCTCCTGTAGGCCCCGCTCCCGTACTAGAAACAGCATCAAACTGGCTCATTTAAATTACCAAAAACTGGATCTTCTTATTGTGCCAGTTTCACGCAGAATAGCGTCATCTCCTGCCAACCATGCTATGCACCTGTCAAATCGCCATGTATATCCCCTCCCATTTTGCTGAAACCCGCCCGGAAACCCTGCATCGCATCATTCGCGAACATCCGCTGGGCATCCTGATCACGCATGGGAACAATGGACTGGATGCCAATCACATTCCCTTCGAACTGGACCCTGCTTCCGGCACAAACGGGCGACTGTCCGCCCACGTCGCACGCGCAAATCCGGTCTGGCAAACCTGTCCGGCCGGGTCCGAAGTCCTAGTCGTCTTTCGGGGCGCCGAGGGCTACATCTCGCCGAACTGGTACCCCAGCAAGCACGAGGCGCACCGCCAAGTCCCCACCTGGAATTACGAGGTCGTACACGCTCATGGCATTCTCACCATCCACGACGACGAACGCTTCGTGCGCCGCATCGTTGCGCGTCTGACCAAAACACACGAGGCGTCCGAACCCAAGCCATGGAAAATGGGCGACTCCGAGCCTGCATTCATCAATGAAATGCTGCAACACATCGTAGGCATAGAAATCGAGATCACATCGCTAGTCGGCAAGCGTAAACTCAGCCAAAACAAAGACATCCGCGATCGACTGGGCGCCGTCGATGCCCTGCAGGAACGTGGCGCGGCTGAGTTGTCAGCCTCGATGCGGCACCCCGATTAAACCGCCGCGAAAAAACACGACCAATCAACGCTGGACACTCCCTGATAAGTACCATTAAATACGACAGCCTTCTGATCTTTTGCACGCACTGATATCCGTAGCGCACAATTTGCGACTATAGAGAATGCGGTCAAAGTGGAACTTTTGCCGGCTCCGCTGACTCAGAGGTGAACGTTAGATGTGGATGTCCTGCCTTGCCCTTTGGCTTCCCTGACGTAGCGAAGCCACGCTCCCCTATAAAACGAAAGCCCCTCCCGAGGAAAGCTTCATGTTTCAAACAACAAAAAGCGTGCGTACCGCGGCCATCGTCGCGGCTTTATTCACTACTCCGTTAGCCGCCAGCAGCGTCAGCGTCTTTGCGCAACCTGCACCACAACAAGCCGCTGCACCGCAACCCCAGAGCGCAGCCCCCCAGTGGCCCCGCACGCTGGAATTTCATGGCACGCGCTACGAGGTCTACCAACCCCAAATCGATACCTGGACCGGCAATCGCATCACAGGCCGCATGGCCATCGCGATGGGCCCGAGTAATGGCCAACCAACATACGGGGTAGCGGATTTCAGTGCCGACGCCAATACCGACAAAGCCAACGACGAAGTCCACCTGACGCAATTGCAGATCACGCGTGTCCAGGTCCCTACCGCGCCGGACAAAGCACAAGCCATACGGGACCAGTTCAGCTCGCGCCTGCCGGTTGAGTTGACGCTGCGCCTGAGCGAACTGCAACTGAGCTATGCCGCCTCCAAGCAGCTATCGAGCCTGAAGGCCATGCCGGTCAAAAATACGCCACCGCGCATCTTCGTCGAAAACGCGCCCACCGTATTGATACTGGTCGATGGCGACCCCGTCCTGAAACCCGTCGCGCACGCCGATGGCTGGCAACGCGTCGTCAATAGCCGGGCCTTGATTTTGCGTGCCACAAATGGCGACTATCACGTCAACGCAGCGGGCTATTGGTACACCTCGCGTTCATTATCCGATGGCTGGCGCAGCGAACCCCCATCGCAAGGCCTGCTCACCGTCGCCGCAACCGCTGCACAACAGGCACCCGTCGATCCCATGCTCGCAAAAGGCGCGGCACGCCCTCCCGCCGCGCCTGGTTTGATCGTGTCTTCCAAACCTGCAGAACTGGTCCTGATCCGGGGCCAGGCACAGATGCGCCCCGTGCAGGGCACCAACCTGCTGTCCGTCAACAACGCCGATCATGCTTTGTTCATGCAGCCGGCAGACAACCGCTATTACCTGCTCGTGTCGGGACGCTGGTTCAGCGCCTCGACATTGAACGGCACGTGGAGCTATGTTCCCGGCAACAAACTGAGCGCCGACTTTGCGCGTATCGACGTACATGATCCACAGGCTGGCGTGCTCGCCTCGGTGCCCGGCACACCGCAAGCCAAAGAAGCCCTCATTGCCTCGACCATCCCTCAGACCGCGACCGTATCGCGCACCAAGGCCACGCTGCATGTGGACTACGTCGGTGGCACACCGAATTTCGACCGCGTCGCCGGCACGCAATTGCGTTATGCCGTCAACACGTCTGTGCCGGTGATTCAAGTCACCAGCAACGAGTACTACGCCTTGTCCCAAGCGGTATGGTTCACCTCCAGTTCACCGCAAGGTCCCTGGCGCGTCGCGGCTTCCGTACCGGCGGCGGTCTACACCATCCCTCCTGAATCGCCTCTGCATTACGTCACATACGTGCACATCTATGGTTCCACGCCGGACACTGTCGTCGTCGGCTATACCCCCGGTTACTTGGGCATGATCGCCGGCCCCGATGGCACGGTGGTCTATGGCACGGGCTACACCTATCCTCCCGTCATTGTGAACAACAGCTGGGTCGGCTATCCGCCCACCTATGGCTATGACGCCGCACTGGGCACTGCCGCGGGGTTTGCCTTCGGCTTCGCCATGGCCGACATGTGGGGGCCCGAACCCTATTGGGGACCGTACGGCGGTTTCCCGTACTCTCGCGGCGTGGACATCAATACGGTCAACGTGTACGGCGGCTGGGGACACGGCACCGTCACCCGCAGCGTGGGCTATAACAACTGGACCGGCAACGAATGGCGCACTGCGCATGCCGACGGCTATAACGCCGCCACCGGCAGCCACTTTGAGGGATCACGCGGTGCCGATTACAACGCCTACACCGGCAATGCCGCCGCGGGACAGCGCGACGCCTACAGGAACAACTCGACCGGCGTCTCAGGCGCCAGCCGCTCGGGTGTCGTCGAAAACGACGATGGCCAGTGGCGCGCCGGCCGGCAAAGCGTGCGCAACAATGCCAATACCGGACGCACCGTTGTCTCCAGCACCACGGCCAACGGCCAGGCCGGCGATGGCGCAGACAACGTGGATCGCCGCGGCGTCGCGCATGACAGCCACACCGGCAACTCCGTCGCATGGAACAACGGTCACGTCTACGGCGATGCCAACGGCCATGTCTACCAGCATTCCGCTGACGGTGGCTGGCAGACACACACCTCGTCAGGCTGGCAACCGGTCCAGCGCAGCGATTTTTCGTCCGGCAATGTGTCGAACTATCTGAATGACCAGCGCCAGGCTCGCGACTGGAGCGATGACCGATTCAACGCCATGCGCGGCGACTCAGACTTCGCAGGACGCTTTGGCGGAGGTGACCGTTTTGGTGAAGGACGTTTCGGGGGATTCGGAGGTGGCCGAGGCTGGCGTCGGTGAGCCCCTGGATATCTTCGATGTTCGATTCAGCACGGGATGGTGACGACACCGCCCCGTGCGATTGCCAGTCGTTCACAAGCCTTTGATCTTCACAAATCCAGCAACAGCAATCGCCCCGACAAGGGCGCAGTGCCCAAAGCATCAATAGACACGCGATGCCGTTCGGTCGTGATCGCCAATTGTGCCGCGCCGTCCGGACGTTGAATCATGGCCAAGTCGGTCGGACATGGCACAGGCAGACCCACCACGCGATCCAGCTGGCCATCCCGCGTCAAGCGAATCACTGACCAGCCATCAGCCAGTGCAGTCCAGATGCCGCCTTGCGCATCGAATGCCAGCCCACTGACTCGGCCTGACCCTCGCGGCAAACTCGTCAACCGGCGAACGGCGTTCTCGCCGGGCCGCAGCATCACAATCGATCCAGAGCCCTGCAAGGCCGCATACAACGTTTTCTCGCCGGCATGCCAAGCCAAGCTTTGTACAGGCTCACCAATCCGCCAGCGCACGTCCAACGTACCATCGGCACGCAATAATCCTATCGCCGCCCCTGATTCCGGCAGACCGCATGCAACCCAAATAGCCTGCTCTTCGCCATTGCACAGTGCCAGCACCGAACCATTGACCCATGACACTAATGCCGCCGCCGTTCCATCAGCACCGACCCGCTGCACCCCAGACCCATGCACGACGGTGACACCATCCCCATCATGGACCAAACCAATGATGGGGGCCTCCACGCGGCAGATTTCCCGATCCTCGCCGTTCTCATACAAGCGTAGCGATGGGGCGAGCACATCTGCCCACCACAGCTTCCGTCCGTCATCCGATGAAATCGGATGTGCTCCATGAAACGCCCATCTACCCGGCACCGCGGTGACAGACGCTTCGGCATCCGCGTTCGTGTCAGCCGCCTGCGTCTGTAATTGCGCGCCCACTCGCCGTGCTGCCTCCGCCACCTCAGGGCCCAGCAGTTCCAGACGTTCCCGGGTCAAACGATACGCCGGCCCCGCGACACTGATCGCACCCCGCACCTGACCTGCACTGTCGATGACCGGCGCACCCACGCAGCGCACACCGAGCACGATTTCCTCATCATCGATGGCATATCCACGCGCACGGGTAATACCTAACTCCGCATGCAGTCGACGGCGATCGGTAATCGTCAACGGCGTCAACGCTTTGAGTACGGCATCCCGAACGAAACTCTCACGTTCCGCATCCGGCATCGCCGACAGAATCGCTTTGCCCTGGCTCGTGCAGTGCACAGGCTTGCGCTCACCCAGCGCTGCCGCAGAGCGCTGGCTATGCGCGCCATCGCAGCGCTCCAGCGAAATCACTTCCCGCCCGTCCAGCGCGGCCAGATAGGTAGTTTCTCCCGTCAAATCGCGCAACAGCCGCAATTCATACGCGGCAGCTGCCACCAGGTCCGGCATGGCATAGGCCTGACGCGCCATTTCAAAACAACGGAACCCCAGGCAATACACCTTGCGCAATGGGTCCCGCCGCAATAGACCGCGCGCGACCAGCGTCGCCAGCAAGCGATACACCGTCGTACGCGGCAATGCCAGGCGGTCGGCCAACTCGCTTTGCCCCAATCCCTCTGGTGCCGTGCCTACTGCATCCAACACATCCAGCGCTTTCTCGAGGGCGCCGGTGCCCTCGCCTGTAGAGGTGGCCATGGTTTGTCTCAAATGGTGGTACTGGACCCGCCATCGCCGCCAGCGGGTATCGGTCAAGCCATTCTATTTCACCTCAAAGCTCACTAGGATGAACCCATGTGCACCCTCAACACCATGCACCCCTTCAATCCCACCATGTGAGACAGACATCATGAAAGACGTGCCAGCGCCCTTGACTAACATTCCTCAACGCGCTCCGGCCCCGTATGTGCCCGATTCGGTGCTCGATCGTCTGGCCAAGGCAACCAGCGGTTCATTGACCACTCAGCTCTATATCAAAGGCATCCGGCAACCGGTATTGCATGGCTTGCGCCCCTTGAATAAAAAGATCAAACCCTTTGCGGGCCGCGCCTACACGATGCGTTTCATTCCCGCTCGCGAAGACGTGGATTTCTACGGCAATCTGACGACCTCTCCCAATGCCGACAACCTGCAATGGGTAGGCGTAGAACAAGTCGAGCCCGGCCATGTACTAGTCATCGACAGCAATCAGGACGGCCGTGCGGCATCCATGGGAAATATGCTGATCACCCGCATGATGATGCGCGGCGCGCGCGGTGTCGTCACTGATGGCACCTTTCGCGATGGCACCGAGCTGAGCAACATGGATTTCCCGATCTGGAGCACAGGCGTCACCGCCACGACACGATTGAGCTATCACCATGTCGCGGACCTGCAAGTCCCGATCGGGTGCGCAGGCGTGGCCATCTACCCTGGCGACGTTATCCACGGCGATGGTGACAACATCACAGTCATCCCCGCTCACATGGCCGAGGAAATGGCGGACCTCTGCGAAAAGCGTGACGACATCGAAGCGTATCTCGCGCTCAGAGTACAGGCCGGTGAACCACTATGGGGACTGTATCCGCCTGGTGACGCCACACGCGAACAGTACAAGCAATGGATTGCCGCAGGCCGCCCAGCAATCGCCCCCGCCCAGCCTGCACGTCGCTGATTGCACCGAGGAACCATCATGTCCGAATCCTTCACTCCCGAATACTACGCCGCACTCATTCGACGCTACTTTGACGCCTGCAACGCAGCAGACTACGATGCGCTCGTGGATTGCTTCACGCCGGATGCCGTGCACTACTTCCCCGCCGGATTACCGGAAGTCCCTTGGCGCAGCGCTGACACGATTGCCCGCAAATGGGTATGGTGCGTCGAGACATTGGGCTCGCAATGGACCATCGAACGCATCATCGTCAGCCATGATACGCCCGAGGCTATGATCGAGTGGACGCACTGGAAAAACAAGCAGGGCACGGCCTTGAGAGGCGCGGAGTGGTATGACTTCGATCCGCAGACAGGCAAGATCTCTGAAATTCGCGCCTACTATGCCTCGCCTGCCGATCCCAAAACCCCCATTAACGAACTCGTGGATTTCGATTATTCGGGCCGAGGCTATCACCTGAAAAGTGCAACGAGGGCAGGCGAATGATCCGTCACATCGTACTCTTTCGCCGCCGCACCGACGTCGCTCCAGACGCGCAACGCGAAGCCGAACTGGCGGCACGCATGACGGCTCTCGGTGCAGACATTCCTGCCATTCAGTTCTGGCGCGTCGCGGCCAACGAATTCGAACGCCCCATCAGCTGGGACTACGTGCTCGAATCGGAAGTCGCAGATGCTGAGGCTCTCGACGCCTATCTATTCCATCCGTTGCATCAGGCTTTAGTCGCAGACTTAAAGCCCTATTTCGAATGGGCGGCGGTGGACTATACGGTTTAGACATCCTCTGGCCGGGAATCATGAGTGCTATTGGACGTCGAAGCGGGGCAGTGACCGTGTTGGCGCTTCACGGAGTCGGTCGGCCGCCTGCGC
>NZ_CBCSJH010000039.1:0-47908 GCF_965139195.1 Bordetella tumbae
CCTCAAAGCCGAGTGGAGCGGATGCTGAAGGTAGGCCCGTAGGGGCCGGACGAAGCGAGCGAACACGGTGTCCGGCCCCCGCGGGCCGGACCGGCTTTGTGAAGCCCTCACGGCCCGATTGCCTCGGCTCGACGTCCAATAAGCACGCCCCCCTCACACCATCGAAACCCTGACGACATGAGAGAAGCAAGACTATTCAATAGTCGACCATTTATTGCACCACCATAGCCGAAAATGGCCACACGTAGGCCTGCAACGTCACATACAACCCGACCAGGCACGCCAACGCAATCGAGTGGAAAAACACATAGCGCAAGATATCGCCTTCGTGATGGAACCAACGTGTAGCCGTCGACGCAACCACGATCGATTGGGCATCGATCATCTTGCCCATCACCCCGCCCGAGCTGTTGGCCGCGCCCATCAGGTTAGCCGACAACCCCAACTGCTCGGCGGCGACTTTTTGCATACCGCCAAAGAGCACGTTCGACGCCGTATCGGACCCCGTCAATGCGACGCCCAACCATCCCATCAAGGTCCCGAAGAAGGGATACAACACACCCGTATTGGCAAAGGCCAGACCCAGAGTGGTGTCGGTGCCGGAATAACGCGTCAGCGTGCCCAACGCCAGCATCAGCACAATGGTCAGCAGCGAGTACTTCACCAGCCATATCGTTTTAAAGAACGTGCGCACAATCGCGATCGGGTTGTATTTCATGACGAAAGCGCTGACCACAGCCGCCAGCAAAATCGCCGTCCCCGTCGCGGACAACAGGTTCAACGAATACACCGCAGTCTCGGCATGCGGCGCCGGCACGACCGGGGGAACTTTGAAAATCAGGTTATGCAGGCCGGGCATCGGAAAGGCCGGTGCAAAGAGACCATTGAGCCAGGCCTTTACCGGAGGCAAGCCCCACAGGAAAACAAAAACAGACAGAATGACCCACGGCGTCCACGCGGCAATCAGTTGCTCGCGGCTATGACTCACCACCGCCTGCATAGGTTTGGCTTCTGCAGCACTGATGTCTTTGCCTCGCAACGACGCCGAGGTCCAGATGTTTTTGGGCCGCCATACGCGCAGGAATGCTACCAGGGTCGCCATCGATACCAGCGCCGCGATGATGTCCACCAGCTCAGGGCCCATGAAGTTCGAGACCAGGAACTGCGGCACCGCGAACGAAACCCCGGTCACGAGAATCGCGGGCCAGATTTCCCACATGCCCTTGCGCCCCGCAAAAGCCCAGATCAGCCAGAACGGCACCAACAAGGAAAAGAACGGCAATTGCCGCCCAATCATGGCAGTGACTTGCTCCAGATCGTAGCCGTGCACCTTGGCCAGCGTGATCACGGGCGTACCCAGCGCGCCGAATGCCACCGGCGCCGTATTCGCGATCAACGACAGCCCCGAGGCCGCCAGCGGCGAAAAACCCAAGCCGATCAAGATGGCTGCAGTCACGGCCACCGGCGTACCGAACCCTGCCGCCCCTTCAAAAAAGGCCCCAAAGCTAAAGGCAATCAGCAGCAATTGAATGCGGCGGTCCTCAGTAATGCCCGAGAGCGAGTCCTGCAAGACCTTGAAACTGCCGTTCTGCTCGGTCAGTTGGTGCAGGAAAATAATGTTGAGCACAATCCAGCCGATGGGCAGCAGACCGGTAAAGCCCCCGAACACCGCCGCACGCCCCGCCATCTCGGCCGGCATGCCGTAGGCAAAGATCGCGACGAGCAAGGCCGTGATGAGCCCCATGCCCGCGGCGATGTGCGCCTTGATATGAAAAACCCCGAGCGCCGCCAGCATCACCACCACGGGTAACGCTGCCAGTAGTGTGGAAATAAACATATTTCCAAAGGGGTCATAGATCTGCTGCCAAGTCATGCTGTCGTCTCCGGTTCAACCTAGTAAGTCGTAAGCGCCCCCACGGGAACGCACGTTTGTTGTTCAGATAACTGCCAATCACAGGTCTAGCCAGCGCATGTAACCAGCGAGTTCCTGACAGTTGCATGAACGTAAGTTCCCGGTAAGAAAGCCATCTAAGCTGACTAAGAAATCTATCTGCTCGGCGTAAACACCCTGCCCTGCAAACGTGCTAGATTTGTGCACCGTTCCCTAGAGCCTCGCATGACTCGCACCTTTACCCGAGAAGACACCCGCCGCATTGCGGCTATCCTGGCCGAAGCCGCACAGGTCGAAGTGATGCCGCGTTTTCGCCGGCTCACCGCCGACGCCGTGCACACCAAGAGCTCGCCGCGCGATCTGGTCACCGATGCCGACGAGGCGGCGGAACGCTTTATCACTACCAAGCTCGCCAAGCTCTATCCCGGCGCGATCATGGTGGGCGAAGAAGCCTCGGCTCGTAATCCTGCCTTGCTGAATATGCTGGTCGATGCGGACCTGGCTTTTTTGATCGATCCGATCGACGGCACACGCAATTTCGTGGCGGGTCTGCCGTTGTTTGGCATGATGGTGGCCGTGTGCCATCGCGGCGACGTATTGGCGGGCGTCATATACGACCCGGTCGCGCATGATTGGGCCATGGCGGTACGGGGCGAAGGCGCCTGGTCCGAGGCGGCCGATGGCACACAGACGCCACTGAAAGTGGCACAGCCGGCGCCGCCTCACGACATGGACGGCATGATTTCCACGGGGTTTCTGCCTGAGCCGCTGCGCAGCACCGTCAATGGAAACCTGGGCACGCTGGGCTCGACTGCGTCGCTACGCTGTGCCGCCCATGAATATCGTCTGGCGGCCAGCGGGCACTGCCACGTCATGCTCTACAACAAGCTCGATCCTTGGGATCACGCGGCGGGTTGGTTATTGCATCGTGAGGCTGGCGGATTCTCTGCGCACTTTGATACGAGCCCGTACAAACCGACGCATCGCACGGGTGGTCTGCTTTATGCGCCGGATGTCGGCAGTTGGCATGCGACGCGTCGCGCGTTGATGGGCGAGGATTTTCCTCCGATGTAGAGACGGCGCGCGTCGTTGCGGCACGCAGCCATCGCCCGGCCCTGGAGACATACCGCCATTACCCTCTGGAGACTTATCCCCAGATTTTGTGGACAACCCTATGGACAGCCTGGGGTCTTTGGCAAAAAATCCAACGGGGCCAAGCACTTAGAAATTTCGTTCAGGACTGATCAGCGCCATCGCTGCACACGGCCATCCGGTACCTGTCAGGCAGCCGGGTCAGCCGCATCAGGACCCACCGCATCAGCCCCCACGGCAGCCCCCGTCAACGGGGAAAAAGGCCCATATAACGCGTCCAGGGTTTCCGCACAGGAGGCCGACACCTTCAAGGTGAATAACTCGTCGGCCCGTGTGCGCCCCAGATTCAACGCAGCGATCGGCAGTCCGGCCTCAGAGGCGGCTCGCACGTAGCGATAGCCCGAGTGCACCATCAATGACGATCCGACCACCAGCACCGCATCCGCATGCTCTAGCGCAGTACGTGCCTGCACCCCGCGTTCCGGCGGAATGCTTTCACCGAAAAACACCACATCGGGTTTGACGATACCGCCACAGCGAGGACAGGCCGGCACGGTAAAACTGGCGAAATCCACACCCTCCAGATCCGCATCGCCATCGGGCGCATCGGCGGCATCCAGTTCGGCCCAATCCGGATTCCGAGCATTCAACTCGGCTTGCCAGGCAGCGCGTGGACCCCTCCAATCGCAACGCATGCAGCGCACCTCGTCCAGACGGCCGTGCAAATCGAGCACACTACGGCTGCCGGCCGCCTGATGCAAACCATCGACGTTCTGCGTCACCAACAGGCGTATGTGGCCTCGCGTTTCGAGCAATGCGAGTGCGCGATGCGCTGCATTGGGCTGCACATGGCCAAAACGGCGCCATCCTACGGTGCTGCGCGCCCAATAACGCGCCCGCGCGGCATCGCTGCCCATGAAGGCCTGAAAATCGATCGGCGGGCTGCGTTTCCATTGGCCATCGGCATCGCGATAATCCGGAATACCTGAACCCGTGCTGCAGCCTGCGCCCGTCAGCACAAACAGGTGTCTGTGCCCATCGATGAACTCACCCAGCGCATGGAAGTCTGGCATGTTGCGGTGATGCCTTATAAGCTGTCCAGCCCGCAATTAGGCATGTTATTGACCAGGCTGGCCTGCGTCACGTTGCTCTCGGCCGGCACGCTGCGCGTGAGCCAGACGTTCCCGCCGATGACCGAACCGCGGCCGATCGTCACGCGCCCCAGGATCGTCGCGCCGGAATAGATCACCACGTCGTCCTCGATAATCGGGTGACGCGGCAGGCCTTTTTTGAGTTCGCCATTTTCGCCAGGCGGAAAACGCTTCGCACCCAAGGTCACCATCTGATAGAGCCGTACACGGTCGCCAATGATTGCCGTCTCGCCGATCACGACGCCTGTGCCGTGGTCGATAAAAAAGCTCTTGCCGATGGTGGCGCCCGGATGGATATCGATCCCCGTATCGGCATGCGCGATCTCGGCCACAATGCGGGCCAGCATCGGTACGCCCAGCTTGTAGAGCACACTGGCCAGGCGATGATGAATCATCGCGGACACACCGGGATAGCACAGCAGCACCTCGTCGACGCTATGTGCAGCGGGGTCGCCTTGATAGGCTGCTGTCACGTCCAGATCCAATGCGCGCCGCACCTGCGGTAACGCGGCGCCAAACTGCCGTACGATCTGCACTGCGCGGGCATGCAAGGTATCGTCTGATTCCGCCTCGCCCGCGTTGCGGCCCATGTGGTGCAGCTCCAGGCAGACCTGATGCAACAATGCGTCCAACGCCGCGCCGATGGTATGCCCGACGTAAAAGTCCTCGACCTCGGCGCGCAGATCGATGGGGCCTAGCCGCATCGGAAACAACGCTCCGCACAATTGCCGAATGATCGTGCGCAGGCTTTCCTGCGAGGGGAACTCGCGATCGCCCGAATCCTCGCGCAGGCGCCCGCGCGGGCCGCGCCAGTCGACACGGGCCGCTCGCAGCCCGGAAACGATATGGTCCAGATTCCAGTGAGCTTGAGACGAATCGTTCATGACAACAGTCCTGCGGCTACCACAGCCGGCGTGCATTCAAACATGAAAACCTCTGAGAAAAGCCTGCGCCGCGCATTCTGCAGCGCAATATTCATGAACTGTAACCGCTAGCGCGGATTTTGCCTCTCGCGACCCGTCTCACAATGGGGTTTTGGCGCCACATTGCGCGAGCATGCGTTTCGGTTCATGCGGCAAAAACCCTGCATCGCCCCACCTTGATGCGCCTACGGGTTAATGCTGACTCGATTAGAAACCTATCTACCTTTATATTTCATTCAAACGAACGTTTGAATGAAATTCATCATGAACAAGCCGAGTACCGACGCAGCAGGAAACACCGGGTCTGCTCAGGCCGAGTCAAGTTCAACGGCGAACGGGCCTGACGACACTCAGTCCCTGGGGCAGTCGACTCGCGACATCATCCTGGACACCGCAGAACGGCTCTTTGCACAGCAAGGGCACGATGGCACCTCGATGCGGCAGATCACAAGCGAGGCTGGCGTCAATCTGGCTGCCGTGAACTACCACTTCGGCTCCAAAGAATCACTGGTACAGGCCGTGCTGAAGCGCCGGTTGGCCGTGCTCAACCAGGAACGTCTGCGCCTGCTGGACGAGCTGGAGGGTCAGGCAGAAGGACGGCCGCTCAAGCCTTCGCACATCGTGGATGCGTTCTTCGGCACCCTGCTGCGGCTGGCATCGCGCCCCGAACACGTAGGCAAGAATTTCCTGCCGCTGCTCGAACGCACCATGACGGATCCCACCGGCTTTATCCGCGCCATCGTGGCCGAGGAATATGCCAGTGTCATGGAACGCTATCAGAACGCTTTTTTCAAAGCGCTGCCCGATGTGCCTCGCACCGAGATTATCTGGCGCTTTCAATTCATGCTGGGCGCCACCTCGTACGCCATCGTCGGCACCGACGTCTTGAGGCTGGCCATGGGCTGGTCCCTGGAAGACAGCGATCCGACGCACGATCCCGAGCGCACCTTACAACGGCTGATGAGCTTTTTATTGGGCGGTTTGCGCGCGCCGTTGCCGCCAGCGTCACCGGCCACGTCCTGACAACGCGAACCGAACATTCGCCCGTATGCAGCGGTCAAGACTCGCAACGGGCACAGGCAATAACAACAATGACGGAGACACCAGAGATGAATGGACTATTTGCGATTGGCTGCATCTTGATAGCCCTGATCGTCATCGTAGTGGCCGTGCCACCGATCCGGCGCACACTGTTGTCGCGCCCCTTGTTTCAGGCGTACCGCAAAGTCCTGCCGCCCATGTCCGACACAGAACGCGATGCGCTGGAGGCGGGCACGGTCTGGTGGGAAGGCGAACTGTTTCGCGGACGGCCCGATTGGCAGCGATTGCTCGATCTGCCCAAGCCGGTGTTGACTGCGGACGAACAACAATTTCTGGACAATCAGGCCGAACACGCTTGTCGCATGGTGGATGACTGGCAGGTCACGCAAAAACAATACGACCTGTCTGCCGAGACCTGGGACTATCTCAAGCACAATGGCTTTCTGGGCATGATCATCCCGCGCGAATACGGCGGCCTGGGTTTTTCCGCCTACGCGCATTCGCAGATCATCACCAAACTGTCGACGCGCTCTTCTGCGCTGGCCGTATCGGTCATGGTGCCCAACTCGCTGGGACCGGCCGAATTACTCCTGCATTACGGGACTGAAGCCCAGAAAAATCACTACCTGCCGCGCTTGGCGCGCGGCGACGAAGTCCCCGCATTCGCGCTGACGAGCCCCTGGGCCGGCTCCGATGCCGCCGCGATTCCTGATTCCGGCATCGTCTGCAAAGGCATGTGGCAAGGCGAGGAAGTGCTGGGCATGCGCGTGACCTGGGACAAACGCTATATCACGCTCGCCCCGGTATGCACGTTGTTGGGATTGGCATTCCGGCTCTATGACCCGGATGGATTGCTGGGCGGCCCCGCTGATGTCGGCATCACCTGCGCACTCGTTCCGCACGATCATCCCGGCGTCGAGACGGGACGGCGTCATTTCCCGTTGAATGCCATGTTCATGAATGGCCCCACGCGTGGCACCGATGTATTCATGCCGCTGGATTTCATCATCGGCGGCCCTGCGAGAGCGGGCCAAGGCTGGCGGATGCTGATGGAATGCCTGGCCGCGGGCCGATCGATCTCGTTGCCAGCCTCGAATACGGGGATGTCACAGCTCACAGCACGCACTGTCGGCGCCTATGCGCGAGTACGCAGCCAATTCCGTACGCCGGTCGGCCGCTTTGAGGGCGTAGAAGAAGCCTTGGCGCGTATTGGCGGGCATACCTATTTGATGGATGCAGCGCGAGTGATGACTGCCGGCGCCATCGATCTCGGCGAAAAGCCCTCGGTAGTTTCCGCCATCGTGAAATACCACATCACAGAACGCGCACGCCAAGTCGTCAACGATGGCATGGACGTGATCGGTGGCAAAGGCATCTGCCTGGGGCCTTCCAATTTTCTGGGACGGGCTTATCAGCAGGTCCCTGTAGGCATCACCGTAGAAGGCGCAAACATCCTGACACGCAGCCTGATTATCTTTGGCCAAGGCGCGATCCGTTGCCATCCCTATGTCCTGACAGAAATGCAGGCCGCGGGAAACAGCGATACCCGAGAGGGCTTGAAAGCCTTTGATCGTGCATTCTGGCGTCACGTCCGATTTGTGATGGGTAACGGTTTACGCGCAATGGGTCACGCCTTGACCGGAGCACGCCTGGCACACGCGCCGGCCTCGGCAGCGCCTGAGATGCACCGCTATTACCGCCAGCTAACGCGCTACGCCTGCAGCTTTGCACTGCTTGCCGACGTGTCGATGGCGCTGCTGGGCGGCAGCCTCAAACGTCGCGAGCGCCTGTCGGCACGGTTGGGCGATATCCTGTCGCAGATGTATTTGGCCTCTGCCGTACTCAAGCGATTCGAAGATGAGGGACGGCAATCGGCAGACGCGCCGCTGGCCCATTGGGCGCTGCAGGATGCGCTGCAACGTTTACAGGCTGCATTTGTCGGCGTACTGGACAACCTGCCACAACGTTCGGTAGGCTGGATGCTACGCCGACTGGTGTTTCCCTGGGGACTCATGCAGCACACACCATCCGACGAGTTAAGCCAACATGTTGCCCGCCTGTTGACTGAGCCTGGCACCACACGAGAACGATTGACCGCCAACTGCCATGTGCCGGACACCGAGCACGAGCCTGTCGGTGCCTTGGAACAAGCCCTCGTTGCCACGCTGAATGCAGAGGCTGCCGACGCGCGCCTGCGCGCCTATGAAAAAACCGGCGCGCTGACAGGTGATCCGCGCGCCAACGTCCGCGATCTGGCCGAGGCAGCGCACGCCCGGGGTGGATTGGACCAGCGTGATTATGAATGCATCAAGCGCCGAGATACGTTGCGCGATCAAGTCATCCGGGTCGACGATTTTCCGTTCGACTTCGGTATGACGGGCGCCATGCAGCCAGGCGCTCAACGTAAAGCCGCCTAGGACACATACGCGAAGGAAAACCTTATGCCACACGCCCCTATCTATGTCGTGGACGGTGCGCGCACTCCTTTCCTGAAGGCGCGCAACGCGCCGGGCCCGTTTTCCGCCGCGGATCTGGCGGTACAGGCCGGACGCGCGCTGTTGCTGCGGCAACCCTTCACCCCTGAGGACTTGGACGAAGTCATCGTAGGTTGTGCAGCGCCGTCGGCAGATGAGGTCAACATCGGCCGCGTCATTGCACTGCGGCTGGGCTGCGGCCATCGCGTGCCCGGCTGGACCGTCATGCGCAACTGCGCCTCCGGCATGCAGGCGCTCGACAGCGCCATCGCAAACATTCATACCGGCCGTTCCTCTCTGGTCCTGGCCGGCGGTGTCGATGCGCTGTCACGTGCGCCTTTGCTTGTCTCCGACGAGATGACGCGCTGGCTCGCTCGCTGGAACTCGGCACGCGGCGTGGGCAATCGTTTCGCCGCACTACGCGGGTTTCCCTGGCGCAGCATCGCCCCGGTGATCGGCTTGGTCAAAGGACTCACCGATCCCGTGGTGGGGCTATCCATGGGACAGACTGCAGAAAACCTTGCCACACGCTTTGGTATCAGCCGCCACGCGATGGATGAGTATGCAGCACGCAGCCATACACGCGCCCTGGCAGCTAGAGCGGCCGCCGCTCACGAGATCGCGCCGCTGATCGATGCCCGCGGCACGCTCTATCCCATCGATGACGGCGTACGGGATGATTCCACCATCGAGCGGCTGGGCAAACTGCGTCCGGTATTCGACAAGCCCTGGGGCAACATCACTGCGGGCAATAGCTCGCAGGTCACCGACGGCGCGGCATTGCTGCTATTGGCCTCCGAGGACGCGGTCAAACGCTGGAACCTGCAACCGCTGGGACGTATCGTCGATTCGCAATGGGCAGGCCTGGATCCTGCGCAAATGGGGCTGGGGCCGGTACACGCGGCCACCTCGATCCTGCAGCGGCATCACCTGGGCCTGAACGACCTGGACCTGTGGGAAATCAACGAGGCCTTTGCCGCGCAAGTGCTGGCGTGCCTCGCGGCCTGGAACGATACCGTCTATTGCCGGGAGGAGCTTGGCACTGAACCCTGGGGTGTGCTGGACCAGGCACGCTTGAACATCGAAGGCGGCGCCATTGCGCTCGGCCATCCCGTCGGCGCCTCGGGCGCACGTATTGTGCTGCATCTGCTGCAACTGCTGCGTGCACGTGGCTTGCAACGCGGCATGGCAGCGATCTGCATCGGTGGCGGACAAGGCGGCGCCATGCTGCTGGAAACGGAGGCTGCACAATGACGTCCACGACAGAGCTCTCGCCATCGCAATGGCGGCACTGGCGCCTGGAGCGCGAAGCCGATGGCTTGGCATGGTTGACGATTGACCGCGCCGATAGCGCCGTCAACGCCTTGTCAGCCGAGGTCATGACTGAGCTTGCCCAGGTGTTGGACACCTTGCAGTCCACCCCGCCTGCAGGCCTCATCATTCGTTCAGGAAAAGCTGCAGGCTTTATCGCCGGCGCGGACGTGGAAGAATTCGCCGGGCTCGCCACGCCGCAACAAGCACACGCGCTGGTGGAACGAGGCTGGCATTTGTTCAACCGCTTGGCCAGCGTGCCCTATCCCACCCTTGCCTTGATCCAGGGGCATTGCCTGGGCGGCGGCCTGGAGCTGGCGCTCGCGTGCCGCTATCGGTTGGCAGTGGAGGTGCCGGGCACCTCGCTCGCGCTGCCGGAAGTCATGCTGGGTATTTTTCCCGGTTGGGGCGGCATGCGCCGGTTGCCCGCACTGATCGGCCCCGTCGCCGCACTGGACATGATGTTGACGGGGCGCCCGGCCGATGCGCGCAAGGCCGCCACGCTGGGCCTGGTCGACGCACGCGTGCCGCCGAGGCTATCGGACACGGCTGCGCGCCGCCAGGTGCTGTCCGGCAAACCGGCTCGTCGAGCGCGCGGCATCGCCGCGTGGTTGAACCATGCGCCATTCAAATCGCTGGTGGCCAAACGCGTCCTGAAGCAAGTCAACGCCAAAGACCCTCTGGGCCACTATCCTGCCGCCCCTGCCATCGTCACCCTATGGTCGCAATACGACGGCAATGCCCTCGCCGCACCACAGGTCATCGACCGCATCCTGACCTCTGATACGGCGCGCAATCTGCTGCGTGTTTTCCGTTTGCAAGAACGCCTGAAATCCTGCGGCAAGGCGCGCGATGGGGTTTCACCTGTACAGCACGTACACGTCGTCGGTGCCGGCACCATGGGCGGCGACATCGCGGCGTGGTGCGCACTGAAAGGCATGACCGTCACGCTGCAGGACCAGGACGCCGCACGCATCGCGCCGGCTATCGGCCGAGCCGCGGCACTCTACGCACGCAAACTCAAAGATCCCTATGCTGCGCGAGCGGCCGCCGATCGCCTGATCCCGGACCCTGCGGGCGACGGTGTCGCTCGCGCCGACCTGGTGATCGAAGCCATCACGGAACAGATCGAGGCCAAACAAGCCCTGTACCGTGCGATCGAATCCCGCCTCAAACCCGATGCGATCCTGGCCACGAACACGTCCAGTCTGTCGCTGGGCACCTTGCGTGCCGGGCTGACCCAGCCGCATCGGCTGATCGGCGTCCACTTTTTCAATCCTGTCGCGCAAATGCCATTGGTTGAGGTCGTCCAGGCAGGCCCCGACGAACAAGGGATACAAGCTCGTGCCTGCGCATTTGTCGGCCAGCTCGGCAAGCTGCCCCTGCCCGTCAGCGATGCGCCTGGATTTCTGGTCAATGCAGTGCTGGCGCCATATATGTTGGCCGCCATGCGACAGGTCGATGATGGCGTTTCGCCTGAAACCGTCGATCGCGCCATGACAGACTTTGGCATGCCCATGGGACCGCTGGAATTAGCCGACACGGTGGGCCTGGATATTGCCCTGGCGGCCGGCCAGCAACTCACACAACAGGCCGAGCCGCCGCGCTGCCTCGCCGATCGCATCGCCCGCGGGGATCTGGGCCGTAAAAGCGGCCAGGGTTTTTACACCTGGCACGACGGCAAAGCCCGCAAGCGTGAACCAGGGACCTCGCCCGCGGGCCTGGCAGAACAATTAATCGCCCCCCTTATCGAACGCACGCAACAGCAGGTCGATCAACGCGTCGTCGCCGACGCCGACCTGGCTGATGCGGGCGTGATTTTTGGCACAGGCTTTGCCCCGTTCACGGGCGGGCCGCTGCACTACCGGAACAACAAGCTGCATAAAACAAGTACGACATAAAAAACGCCAACGCACAGGCCCATGCAACACCCATGTTCACGCCTGACGAGAGGAGACACACTATGCATAAAAAATCGTTGGCCTTGGCTACTTTGTCCGTTGCTATCACGGCGATCGGCAGTGCCAGTAACGTACACGCCGCCGGCTTCCAGTTGTTGGAGCAAAATGCCAGCGGCCTCGGCAACGCCTACGCCGGCTCGGCCGCCATCGCGGAAAACGCCAGCACCATTTATTACAATCCCGCCGGGATGACCTATCTGCCCGGCTTCAATATTTCCGCCGGCGTAAACGCCATACAACCGTCTTTCAAGTTTCGCGACAACGGCAATAGCCGCAATCCCACCGCGCTAGGCGGCGGTGCACCCATGGGAGGCAATGGCGGCGATGCGGGCAACCTCGGGGTCGTGCCCAATGCCTATTTCTCGTGGCAGCTGAACGAAAAATGGTTTGTCGGCCTGGGCGTCGGTGCACCGTTTGGATTGATGACCGAATACAACGACGATTGGGTCGGCCAGTATCACTCCAATAAATTCGACATCAAGACCATCAACATCAACCCGTCGATTGCCTACAAGGTCAATGACCAATTTTCGATGGGCTTCGGCGTGAACTGGCAACACATCGACGCGCAATACAAAAAGAAAGTGGTGGTTCCAGTGACGCCTGCTGGCCCTTTTCTGCCTGGCGATGCCGATTTGAATCTGGACGGCGATGCCTGGGGCTGGAACATCGGCTTCATGCTGCAACCCACCGAGGACACCCGCATCGGGCTATCTTACCGGTCTAAGATTCGCCACAACGCCAAAGGCGACACCAAGATCGACGGCTTTGCGCCAGGGCAATCCTTGTCCTACGACGCCAGCACCAGGGTCGACCTGCCCGACTCGTTGATCTTGAGCGCCGTGCATCAATTGAATGAACGGTGGGAATTGCTGGCCGATATTTCCTGGACCGGCTGGAGCAGCCTGCCCCAACTGAAGATCAAAAACGACGGCGGACCGACCGACACGCTGCCGCTGGATTTCCGCGACACCTGGCGCGTCGCGCTGGGCGCCAATTATCAGCTTGCACCGAAATGGAAATGGCGCTTTGGTGTCGCCTGGGATCAGTCCCCCGTGCACAACCCGAGCGATCGCCCCACGTCGCTGCCCGACACGGATCGCTGGTGGTTCTCAACCGGAGTACAGTATGCAGTGAGCAAAGACACGCAAATCGACGTCGGCTATACCTATCTGTACCTGCGTGATGCCGACATCGATACCACCTCGGGCAATGCGCTGACCAAGGGCCGCGTCGCGGGCGACTATCGCAGCAAAGGGAACATCCTGGGGATCCAGGTGTCCACCCGGTTCTGATCGTCATCATGTTGTCCCGTTCGCTATCAGGCAGCGCCTGGCGCTGCCCAAACAGGAGACCGCTTTGAGCAGCAAGTTCATTGTCAAACACGCCGCCGTACTGGGAGCGGGTGTCATGGGCGCACAAATCGCCGCCCATCTCGCCAACGCCGGCGTTCCCGTTACCTTGTTCGACCTGACCGCCAAAGACGGCGATCGCAATGCCATCGCGAACAAAGCCCTGGCAGGCCTGAAAAAACTCGAGCCCGCGCCGCTTGCGAGCCCGTCGCGCCTCGCGTTGATCACGCCCGCGAACTACGATGACCACCTCGATCAGCTCCCTCACTGCGATCTGGTCATCGAAGCCATTGCGGAACGCATGGACTGGAAAACGGCGCTGTACGAGCGTATCGCCCCGCATGTCTCTCCCGACGCAATCCTGGCCTCGAACACATCCGGCTTGTCTATCGGCGAATTGGCCGACGCCCTGCCTGAAAATCTGCGCGCCCGATTCTGCGGCGTGCATTTTTTCAATCCACCGCGCTACATGCGTCTGGTCGAAATCATCGCCACCCGCCACACACAAGGCGAGGTCGTCGATCATCTGGAAAGCTGGTTGACCAGTCAGTTGGGCAAAGGCGTCATCCGCGCGCTGGATACGCCCAACTTCATCGCCAATCGCATCGGCGTGTTTTCGATTTTGGCCGCGCTGCACCACACCGAACGGCTCGGCCTGGGCTTTGACGAGGTCGATGCCTTGACCGGCCCCAAGATCGGCCGCCCCAAGAGTGCCACCTATCGAACCGCCGACGTCGTGGGCCTGGACACGCTCGCCCACGTCGTGGCCACCATGCGCGACAAGCTGCCATCGGATCCCTGGCATCCGCATTTTCAATTGCCTGCGTGGCTCAATGCCCTCATCGAGCGCGGCGCGTTGGGCCAGAAAAGCGGCATCGGCGTCTATCGCAAAGTCGGCAAAGAGATCCAGGTACTGGATCCCGCGGCGGGCGACTATCGCCCCTCGGCGGGTGTCATTGCCGACGAAGTCGATGCGATCCTGAAACAACGCGATCCGGCGCAACGCTTTGCAGCATTGCGCGCGAGCAAACATCCTCAGGCGCAATTCCTGTGGAGCCTGTTCCGCGACATTTTTCACTACAGCGCCACCCAGCTCGAACATATCGCCGATAACGCTCGTGATCTCGATCTGGCAATGCGTTGGGGATTCGGCTGGGCGCAAGGGCCCTTTGACACCTGGCAAGCGGCCGGTTGGCGCGGCATTGCCGATGCCATCGCAGCTGATATCGCCGCCGGTGCGGCGATGAGCACGGCTCCTCTACCGGACTGGGTACAAGAAAACGGCCGCGAAGGTGTACACAACGCGCAGGGCTCCTATTCCGCGCGCGACGGCAAACAACAACCCCGCTCCGCGCTGCCCGTCTATGCACGCCAGTTGTTCCCCGAGCGTCTGGTTGGCGAAGCCTCCGTCACACGAGGCACCACGCTTTGGGAAAACGCAGGGGTGCGTCTATGGCATCTGCCCGAATTGGACCCAGGCGTCGGCATCCTGTCATTCACCTCGAAAATGCACGCCATCGGTGACGAAGTCCTCGACGGCGTGCTGCATGCGGTGGCGCATAGCGAACAGCAATTGGAGGCGTTGGTCGTCTGGCATGATGCTCCGTTTGCCGTGGGCGCGAATCTGTCGCAAGTCGTGCAGGCATGCGTCGCCGGTCAATTCGACATGTTGGAGGCTACCGTAGAAAAATTCCAGCGCGCCTCGCTATCGTTGCGTTATGCACGTGTGCCGACCGTCGCGGCGGTACAGGGAATGGCGCTGGGAGGCGGCTGCGAATTTCTCATGCATTGCAGCCATCGGGTCCTGGCGTTGGAAAGCTATATCGGCCTGGTAGAGGCCGGTGTGGGCCTGGTGCCGGCAGGAGGCGGCAGTAAAGCCCTCGCCGCACGCGCCGCTGCATTGGCCGCGATGACGGCAACGCCCGCCGAGGTGTTTCCGTATCTGCAGCCGGTATTCCAGAACATTGCCACCGCACAAGTCTCAAAGAGCGCACTGCAGGCCATCGACATGGGCTATGCGCAAGCGCACGACCAGGTCGTGNTTCATCCCGACGAATTGCTGTGGGTCGCGATCAAGCAAGCACGCGCCGCCGCTGATGCCGGCCACACCCCGCCCCTGCCCGTGACCAACATTCCCGTTGCTGGCCGCACCGGTATCGCGAACTTTGAAATGGTGCTGGTCAACATGCGCGAAGGGGGCATGATCAGCGCCCATGATTACCAGGTTGCCCGCAGTGCCGCTGTCGCCCTGTGCGGCGGCGAAGTCGAAGCCGGCACACGCGTGAACGAAGACTGGCTGCTGGCCGTCGAACGCCGCGAATTCGTGGCCTTGTTGCGTACCAAGGAAACGCAAGCACGTATCCAGCACACACTGGAAACCGGCAAGCCGCTGCGCAACTGACACCCGACAAGGATTCCCGATGAGCAAACAAATTCAAGACGCCTATATCGTCGCCGCCACCCGCCTGCCCGTGGGCAAGCGCAATGGCCTTTATGCTACGACCCGCCCCGACGATATGCTGGCGGCCGCCCTGCGCGCCGCGCTGGCCCAGGTCCCTGCTTTAGATCCCGCCCGCGTCGAAGACGTCATCGCGGGCTGCGCCATGCCCGAAGCCGAACAAGGTATGAACGTCGCCCGCATGAGCCTGCTGCTCGCCGGTCTGCCGGACAATGTACCGGGCGTTACGGTCAATCGTTTTTGCGCCTCTGGCTTACAGGCCGTTGCCGATGCTGCCGCGCGAATCCGGTTGGGCATGGCCGACGTCATGATTGCCGCCGGCACCGAATCGATGAGCGCCATGCCGCAAATCATGGGAAATAAAGTCGCCATCAATCCCGAGATTTTTGCGCACGATGAAAACCTGGGCATGGCCTACGGCATGGGCCTGACTGGAGAAAAAGTCGCCGCCCAATGGAAGATCTCGCGCGAGGACCAGGATGCCTTTGCCTTGGCCTCTCATCAAAAAGCCTGCGCCGCGATCGCCGCAGGACACTTCGACGACGAGATCACGCCCTATCAGACCGTCACGCACCTGCCCGGCGAGGCAGGGACCGTACGTACGGTTGAGAAACTGGCGGAACACGACGAAGGCCCACGCCCAGACACCAACGCCGAGGCGCTCGCCAAACTGCGTCCCGTGTTTGCCGCGCGCGGCTCCGTGACCGCAGGCAACAGCTCGCAGATGTCCGATGGCGCCGCCGCCGTCGTGCTCGTGTCCGAGCGTATTCTGCGTGAACTCAATCTCGCTCCTCTGGCGCGCGTGGTGGGTTTCTCGGTCGCGGGAGTTCCCCCCGAAATCATGGGCATCGGCCCCAAAATGGCCATTCCCAAAGCCCTCGCACAAACCGGCATCGCACAACAGGATCTGGACTGGATCGAACTCAACGAGGCGTTCGCCGCGCAATCATTGGCCGTCATGCGCGACCTGCAGTTGGACCCAACCAAGGTCAATCCGCTGGGCGGCGCGATTGCGTTGGGCCACCCCTTGGGCGCGACAGGTGCGATCCGCACCGCCACCGTCGTGCACGGCCTGCGGCGCACCGGCGGCAAATACGGCATGGTCACGATGTGTGTTGGCACCGGTATGGGTGCAGCCGGTATATTCGAGGCACTGTAGCTCGCATCGACTCGACATATGGAACGCATCTGGCTCGATCATTACCCGCCCGGCGTCCCTGCCGACATTGACACTGCGCCCTACGAATCGCTGCTGACGATACTCGACGATAGTTGTCGGCGTTTTGCCGGCAACCCTGCGTACACGAGTCTTGGCACCACGATCACCTACGCCGAGTTCGATCGTCTGTCGCGCGATTTTGCCGCATGGCTGCAATCACGCGGTCTGCGCCAAGGCGACCGTGTCGCGCTGATGCTGCCCAATCTGCTGCAATATCCCATCTGCCTGTTCGGGGCATTGCGTGCAGGCTGCGTCGTCGTGAACTGCAATCCGCTCTATACCGCCCATGAGCTGGCACACCAATTGGGCGATGCCGGCGCGCAGGCCATCATCATCGCCGAGAACTTTGCCCATACCCTGCAAAAGGCATTGCCGCATACCGCCCTGCGCCACATCGTCGTCACCTCCATAGGCGAATTGCTGGGCCCCATCAAAGGCCGCGTGGTCGATCTGGCCGTGCGCCACATCAAACGCAAAGTTCCGGCATGGTCACTGCCCGGCACCGTGCGCCTGCGTACCGCACTGGCTGCCGGGCGTGGCCTGTCGCTGCGCCCACCCACTCTGACGCGCGCCGACCCTGCGTTTCTGCAATACACGGGCGGCACCACCGGTGTCGCCAAGGCCGCCGTGCTCAGCCACGGCAACATGCTGGCCAATCTGTGTCAGGCCCATGCGTGGATACGCGGACATCTGCGCGAGGGCGAGGAATGCATCGTCACTGCCCTGCCGCTTTATCACGTGTTCGCCCTCACAGCCAATTGCCTGACCTTCATCAAACTGGGCGCACGCAACCTGCTGATTCCCGACCCACGCGATCTGCCTGCCTTCATCAAGGCCCTGCGCAAAACACCCTTTAGTGCGCTCACCGGCGTCAATACCCTGTTTTGCGCATTGCTGAATCATCCCGACTTTGCCAAGCTGGATTTTTCCCGGCTGCGCATCACACTCGGCGGCGGCATGGCCATCCAACGCGCAGTAGCCCAACGCTGGCGCGAGGTGACCGGCGTCTCGCTATGCCAAGCCTACGGTCTCACGGAGACCTCGCCCGCGGTCACCTTGAATCCCCTGGATGTCAGCACCTTTACCGGCTCCATCGGCCTGCCGGTCCCCTCTACCGAGATATCCATCCGCGACGATGACGGCCGTGAACTGCCGCCAGGCGAAACCGGCGAACTCTGCGTACGCGGCCCGCAAGTCATGTCGGGCTACTGGAAACAACCCGCCGAAACTGCCCTGGTCTTTCATCCCGATGGTTTTCTGCGCACAGGAGACATGGGCTATGTCGATGAACGCGGCTACGTCTATCTGGTCGATCGTAAGAAAGATCTGATCCTGGTATCAGGCTTTAACGTCTATCCCAACGAAGTCGAAGACGCCGCCGCCCTGCACCCCGGCGTACGCGAGGTCGCCGCCATCGGCGTACCCGACGAGCGCTCGGGCGAAGCGGTCAAACTGTTCGTCATCCGCCGCGACCCTTCACTGGATGCCGCCACCCTGATCGCTCACTGCCGCCAGCACCTGACCGGCTACAAGGTCCCTCGCCACGTCGAATTCCGCGATGAGTTGCCGCGCAGCGCCGTCGGGAAAATCTTGCGCCGCGAACTGAAACCCGGCTCTCGCTCGTAAAAACCACTCATCTGACATACCGAGGTCAGCCCATCTCTGCAGTTTCCCAAAGCCCCACTATAATTCGATAAAATTAATACAAATCATTATCACTATCGGATACATTTTTCTAATCTGGGGATTCTGTTGAACCGTTATTTGCCTGCGACACCCGTCCGCAAGACGCCCGCCTTTACCTTGGCCCTATTGACCGCCAGCCTGGCCCCGTTTTTTGCCCAAGCTCAAGGCACCGACACGGAAGCCGCGACACTGCCAACGGTACGCGTCACTGGCGCCCAGGAAACCGCCACCAGCCCCGTCGAGGGTTATGTGGCGACGCGCAGCGCCACAGGCACAAAGACAGACACCCCGTTGCTGGAAACACCGCAAGCCATCACGGTGATCCCGCGTGAACAATTCGTCGACCAGGGCGCGCAAAATGTCCAGGACGCGCTGAATTACGCCGCCGGCGTGCGCCCCAACGCCTACGGCGTCGACAATCGCGCCGACTACGTTCGCGTACGCGGCGTCGAGCCCGTGCAGTATCTGGATGGCCTGCGCCAGTTCTTCAGCTACAACAACCCGCGCACCGATATTTACGCGCTGGAACGGCTCGAAGTCCTGCGCGGCCCATCGTCCATGTTGTACGGCCAAGGCAGCACCGGCGGCGTGTTGAACCTGGTCAGCAAACGTCCCTTAGCCGAGGCCCAGCACGAAATCGGCGTCATCCTGGGCAATCACAATCGCAAAGAAATCCAGGCCGACCTGACCGGCCCGGTCACCGAGGACGGCCAATGGCTCTATCGTGTCGTCGCGGTCGCTCGTGACAGCGACACGCAAGTGCAACACGTCGGCGACGACCGGCTGATGCTTGCCCCCTCGCTCACGTGGCAACCCAGCGCCGCCACCTCGCTGACGCTGCAAGGTTATTTCCAAAAAGACAAAACCGGCACCACGCAATCGTTCCTGCCCTGGAGCGGCAGCGTCAGCCATAACCCCAACGGTCAAATTCCCACGCGCCGCTTTGCCAGCGAACCGGGTTTCGATGCCTATGACACCGAGCAATTCAGCGTAGGCTGGCTGTTTGAACACAAGTTCAATGATCGCTGGACCGTGCGGCAGAGTTTCCGCAATACGATCAGCAAAGTCGACTACAAGTCGATGTATCCGGACTCGTATTCGAATCCCGAAGCCCCCTACATCGACCCCGAGCAAATGACGCTCAACCGCTACTATTACGTGCACAAGCCACGCATGCGTACGTTGTTGGTCGATCAAAACGTAGAAGGCAAGGTGGATTGGGGCTCGACCCAGCATACCTTGTTGTTTGGTGCTGACTACAGCCGCTATCGCGAAACGGGACAAGAAGCCACGGGCCTCGGCAGCCCGTTGAACGTCTACCATCCTGTTTACGGCAACATCCCGGAATACGATCTCAGCGATACGCCCAAGACGAAACAACAGCAACTCGGTTTTTACGCGCAAGACCAGATGCGTTATCAAAACTGGATCTTTGTCGCAGGGATCCGCCACGACCGTGCCCAGACCGATATCGAAGGCAACGACCGCGAAGTCGACAACGCGACGACCAAACGATTCGGTTTGCTCTACGCTGCAGACAACGGCCTGTCGCCATACATCAGCTACAGCGAGTCATTCACCCCGATCGGCGGCACGGACATCTATGGCAATCGATGGAAGCCGATGCGCGGCAAACAATGGGAACTCGGCTTGAAATACATGCCGCCGGACTCCGATCTGGAGTTCACCGCAGCAGCCTACGACCTGCGCGAGAAAAACCGCCAGGCTCCCGACCCATCCAACCCAAACAACCAGATTCAGGCAGGCAAGACCAAGACACGAGGCATAGAACTGGAACTGCGCGGCCGCGTGACCAAACAACTGGACGTCATCGCCAACTATATCTACACCGACATAGACTCCGATCTGGAGCCCGTGCCCAAACACATGGCGTCGCTGTGGGGTAAATATCGCTTTGCTGTGGCCAGCATGCCCGGCTTTTCGGCGGGTGCGGGCGTACGCTACCTGGGTTCGTTCACCGATGGCGCCGCACCAGAAACCCCATCGGTCACCTTGTTCGACGCGATGTTGGCCTATGACAGCGGCGCATGGCGCTACGCGCTCAACGTGAACAACATTGCCGACAAAACCTACGAGGTCACATGCCTGAACCGCGGCGATTGCTTCTATGGGCAACGGCGTACGGTCACGATGAGCGCGACCTATCGGTTCTGATCGGACGACGGCAAGAACAAAATCGCCGTAGCACAGAGGAGCCTTTCCCCTGCCTACGGCGATTTATCCATCGGTGCAGCGCTCAGATCATGCTTAGCCCAATTGCATACCTGTCGCCTTGATGATCTTTCCCCACTTGTCCTTCTCAGCGCGAATGAATTGACCGAACGCCTGAGGAGTATCTCCCACCAGCCGTACCCCGACCTCGTCGAAACGCTTGATCACCTCGGTATTCGACAGCACTTGCCTCACCGCGCGATTCAGACTATCGACGACATCCTCCGGCGTTCCCGCAGGGGCGACTAAACCAAACCACGCCTCCGATTCAAAGCTGGGCACGGTTTCTGCGATCGCGGGGATATCTTTCATGCTGTCGAGCCGTTTTGCCGAAGCCACGCCCAGCGCCCGCATCTTGCCGGCCTGCACTTGCGGATAGGTCGTGGGTGAATTATCAAACATCACTTGAATTTGCCCGCCCATCAAATCCGTAGCTGCGGGCGCGCTGCCGCGATAGGGAATGTGCTGCAAGTCGATGCCGGTTTCCAACTTGAGCAGCTCCATCGTCAAATGACTCGTTGTACCGCTGCCTTGCGATCCATATGCCACTCGCCCCGGATGTTGTTTAGCGTAGGCGATCAGCTCTGCCACTGAATGGAACGGCGCCTTGGGATTCGCCGCCAACATGATCGGTACCGATGCCAACAGAGACACCGGTGCAAAATCGCGAATAGGGTCATACCCAGGATTCGCATATAGCTGCTGATTAATACTCAATGGACCTGCGCTGGACACCATCAAGGTATAGCCGTCCGCTTTGGCACGCGCCACATAGGCTGCACCGATATTTCCTCCGGCTCCTTGCTTGTTCTCAACGATCACCGGCTGCTTGAGAATGCCCGATAGTTTTTCAGCGAGGACACGTGCTACCACGTCCGTGGTCCCCCCCGCCGGGAACGGCACAACAATGGTCACTGCGCGCTCGGGATAACTCGCCGCCAACGCTGCGTTGGCACACAGCGATGCCACTACAGCGGCGCTCGCCAGCATACGCCGGACTTGCTTGAACATAACTTGTCTCCGTCATTTTTATATTGAGCTTTTTTTATGGCTGCGACCGGGTGCAACGTTATGCAGCATCCCCGTCAAACCGTTTTTCGAATCAAAACCCGTACAACGCGGCCGGGTTGTCCACCAATAGTTTTTGCTGAACTGCCGTATCGGGCACCCACAAGGGAATCAGGTCGACCAGATCGCCGTCGTTTGGCATAGACACATTGCAGATCGGGTGCGGCCAATTGCTGCCCCAGATAATGCGGTCAGGCCAGTGTTTTGCCACACGATGAATCATCGGCAACATATCGGCATGAGGATACGGTTGCGACGACAGTCGATATAAGCTCGCCAGCTTGACCCAGGCACGCCCCGTGTCCATCAAGCTTGCTAGCGCCTCAAAAGCGGGACTGTCCACGCCTTCGTCACCGCGTATACGCGCCATGTGATCCAACACAATGTCGACTCGCAAAGCCTGCAACCGTGGCAATAGCGCGACCAATTCATCGGCATGCTTGAAATGCAGCACCAGATGCCAACCCAGCTGTTGCGCCTCGTCAGCCAAAGCCTCCAATTGATCGAAGCCTACGCCCCCGCCCACGACGGTAGACAAACGATAGCCACGCATTCCTAACGCATGCATGCGCTCACGTTCAGGCAATGGGCAACCCGGCGGCATCACTGCAACGCCGCGCGCGCGGGACCCCATGCGTTCCAACGCATTCAGCGTGGCGGCGTTATCCGTTCCATGCGCACCGCCATGCACGATGACGGCTCGATCGATGCCTAACGTCGCCAGTAGTTTGATGTAGTCATCAACGGTGCAGTCCTCCGGCGTATAGCTACGCTGCGGCGAATAAGGAAACTGCGCCTGTGGACCAAAAATATGGGCGTGACAATCACATGCCCCCGCAGGCATCTGAAAACGGGGTTGTCGAGTATGACGGTCAGGGCCAGCACAACGCGTGGGTTCTCGTGCCTCGTTCGAGCTGTTCATGTATGTCTCCTTTGAACCATGACAACGTCAACGGGCTTGTGCTTCGCGTTCGGCAATGCGGGCCAGCACATCCGCTCCCCGATTCGCCGCGGACACACCGCGGAACAAATACGCCATGCTCACCACTGCCTGCAGCTCTTCCCAACTCGCGCCCGCACGGCGTGCGGCAATACCGTGAATCACCGCCGCATCACTTAATTCCGCCATCAACATGCCAAAGATCATCAGTTGCGCCGTCTTGCCGTCGAAGCACGGGGGATTCATGGCGTGCGCTCGAATTTGCTCCTGCATGTCGACCAAGACCGGATCCAGAGCACCCGTCACCTGCAAACGCGCCTCAACTCGCGGCGGCAAATAACCAAGCAATTCTCGATAACTATCTGCTTGGCGTTCCAGGGCGGCCGGATCGCGCGGCGCGCCCATGGCTTGAACAACGACCGAAGCATCTATGCGAGATGCAGACATACCGGACTCCTTCGTCAAGACGTATCAGGTCGGCAACATGCCGTGCCTCTTTTTTATGGTTGACGAAGCCGTCGGCAAAGTCAATAAAAAATCGATTTTATTTTTAAAATCGATTTTTTAGCCTCAGCGCTACAATATGCGGCATGAAAAAAGCTCAGGTTCCTCCTGTCCCCCCAAAGCTTCAGGCCAGCACATCCCTGACGGCCTCAGTCGCTATCCAGATTCGGGCCGCTATCCTGGACGGCACCTATCCGCCCGGCATGCGACTGCGCCTGGACGAACTGCGCCAGACATACGACGTCAGTCTGAGCCCCTTGCGCGAAGCCCTGACTCGCCTGGCTGCCGAAGACCTGGTCCAAATCACCGACCAGCGCGGTTACCAGGTCACCCCGGTGTCCGCCGAAAACCTGCGGGAAGTCACCGTGCTGCGCACGCAACTGGAAATCACGGCACTGAAAGAGTCGTTGAAACGAGGCGACGAGGCTTGGGAAGACGCATTGGTTGCCGCCTATCACCGGCTGCATCGCCTGGAAGACGGGGGGCAGCGCCCCGAAGGATGGGAAAAAGCGCACCGGGCCTTTCATCTGGCGCTGGTCTCTGCCTGCGATATGCCGTTGCTCCTGCGTTTCTGCGGCAGCCTGCACGATCTGAGCGATCGTTATCGACGCCTTTTCCTCACTCGACACGCCCCGGACGCAAATGTGCCTGGAGAACATCAGGCACTATTCGAAGCCGCCATTGCCCGCGATGACGTGCGCGCCGCTGAAATACTCGCCCGGCACCTGGGACGCACAGGCCAAAACGTCATGATGGTACTGACGCAAATCGCCTAGACTCTTGCCATGAACAAATATCTGACTCTCTTTGCAGCTTCACTTTTTCTTTCCTCTCCCTCGTGGGGGCAGGCGTCGTCTTCCGAACCGGCCAATGCACGCGCAGCGGTGGTGGAGCATTGCTCCAAGACCGTCACAACGACCTGTCTGGTCGACACCATCCAGACCTTTCTTGCGCCGGAACAGGATCAGTTTCGTCGTCAACGGATCATGCTGGCGCTGGCCAGTGCACAGCTTTTCGATGGCAAGATCGATCAAGCGATGACCTCCTATCGCGAGCTGCCCACCGCCACAGGAAAGGCCGAATTCCTCACCTCCTACGCCAAAATCCTGATGCTTCAGGGTGACAAGGCGCGGGCGCTGGAGACGCTGCGCGAGGCCGATGCGCTACTGACCGATAAAAAGGGCACACTCACCCGCCTGGACACCACAAGACAGAGTGAATCGATCGCGCAGGCCTTTGCGGATGCAGGGTCACCGAACGAGGGGCGCGCTATCCTTGCGGAGATCGCCGATTACCGTCATCGCATTCCGATGAATCCCATGCTGCTTGCGCTGATGGTCCAGGTTGCAAAATCACAGGCTGCGATCGGATTCAAGGATGAAGCCGCGCAGTATCTCAGTGAATCGATGGACAAGGCCCTGGACCAGGGATTGTCGTTGGAGCCCGAACAAATCTTCCAGATCTTCGAGACGTGGGCATCGATCGACCCGAAGGCAGCAGCAACGGTTGCCACGGATTTGGTCAAGGTGATCGCAGAGGGCGGCCCCTCGGCATTCGAGTTCGCGATCTGGACGGGCCTGTCCGTTGGCCTGCCCGCCTCCGAAGATCGCACAGCTGCCATCGCGAGCGCCCGCCGATCCATGGCGCAAGCGCCGGAGCGCGCCGCCGTGCTTCGGCTTGCGCCAAAGCTTGCCGGAGCTCTGCGACAGAATGGCAAGGCGGACGAGGCACAAACCCTGCTGGACGACACTGCCGCGCAAGCGTCTGCGCTCTCTGCACCGCTCGACAAAGCGCAGACCCTGCTGATCGTCGCAGAGGCGCTTACCCGCGCAGAAGAAATCACCAAATCGGAAAAGCTGCTGAACGAGATCCTGGCGCTTCGCCCCGGACCCGGCCCGCAAGGCGCGGCCCTGAGGCACTATATGAGCGCTGTGCCAGCGCAATTCGCATTGCTGGGCAAATCAGACATCGCCTATGACTTGGTGATGAAGATTGATGAGCCACGCCGCGACATGGCGTTGATCATGGCGGCCGACAAGCTGGCCGTAAAAGGAGACTATCACCAGGCCATGCGTTTTCTCGGCAAGCTGAACGACGAGATTTCGGCAATGATGATGGCAGGAATCGCACAGCGTCTTGCCGGCATCAACAGCTAGGTCAATGCGCTGTAATTAATGGAATGACGAAGCAAATCGCATGACTCCCTTCGCCGGTACTTGTCAGAGAGGATAGGCAAACTCTCGCATGTCATGCGGCTGCGGCGAAGAACCTATGGCGCGTCGGGCAAAGAACAAGCGGACGGCCCCGTCGCAGGCGGACGGTCGAATACCACGCGTTCAAAAAAGCCCGCGAGTACGACCTGGGCCAGCTCGGCCGACACCTCCTGGGGATCGAAGGCATAGCTGAACTGCATACCTTCGGAAAGCGCCAGCAGGCCCAGCGCGAGCTGCTCTGGCGGCATCGTCAGGGGCGTGCCCACACGGGCTGAGAATTGCCGGGCGAATTCGGCAATGGTGGCGCGCTGCTCGCGCAGGAATGACAAAAATCCGTTCCGGAACACCGGATCTCGCGCCGACTGCAGCTTGGCCTCGATCCAAAGCAGGAAGCATTTGTTGTCGCGGTGCTTCTGACTGTAGAAGGCCACGACGCGCGCCTCCATCTCGGCGCGGCTGGCCCGGTCGTCGAACAGGGCAGCCATCTCGCTCATGACAGTTTCGTGATCACGCCGCAGCAGTTCGAGGAACATTTCCGCCTTGGAGGCGAAGTTCGAATAGAAGGCGCCGCGCGAGTAGCCCGCCTCCTCTGCGATGTCCTCCACACTGCTGGCCAGGTATCCCTTGGCGAGGAACAAGGTCTGTGCCGCGTCCAGCAAGCGCTGGCGCGTCTGCTCCCGGCTTTGCTCGCGTGTCAATCGGACTTTTACCATGCTGTGGAGTGTAGCATCGGCGCCTAATTTCAGATTCATTATTGTATTTAAATACATTTATGAATTAGAATTCGACCTTGTTTTCGTGCGACACCAGCCAAATCCGGTTGACCGCCGCCCGAACCGCATCGAGATATGCCGTGTTCCGAACCTCCGCCCGCGCTGTCGCTCGCCGCCCTTTCTCCGCCGGCCTGCGGCGTGCCGTTCTGATAGCCACGCCGCTGTGCCTGGCCATGCTGGCCGGTTGCGGTGGCAAGGACGAAACTGCCGCGCCGCCGCGCACCGTCGTGGCCATGCCAGCCCAGTCTGATCACAGCGCCCCGCGTCTGAGCGTGCCGGGCCGTATCGACGCGCGCTACACCACGCCGCTGTCGTTCCGAGTGAGCGGCAAGATCATCGAGCGCAAGGTGCGGCTGGGCGACATGGTGACAGCAGGCCAGACGGTGGCCCGGCTCGATCCGTCCGAGACCGCAAAAAACGCAGCCAGAGCAAAGTCGCAACTGACCGCCGCGCAACACCAGCTCGACTATGCCCGCCAGCAGCTCACCCGTGATCGTGCCCAGGCGCGCGAGCAATTGATCGCTGCCAGCCAGCTCGAACAATCGCAGAATACGTATGCCGCCGCGCTGGCCCAGCGCGATAGTGCCGCGCAGCAAGCGGCACTGGCGGCCGACCAGCTCAACTACACCACGCTGGTCGCCGACCATGCAGGCGTGATCACCGCTGAACAGGCTGATACCGGGCAAAACGTGTCCGCGGGCCAGGCCGTCTATAGCCTGGCTTGGTCGGGCGACATCGATGCCGTGGCCGATATACCCGAAAGCCTGCTGGCCCGCCTCAAGGTGGGTCAGCAGGCCATTGTGACGCTACCCGCCGCGCCTGGCGAAGCCTTCGACGCCACCGTGCGCGAGCTGGCGCCAGCCGCCGACCCGCAGCGCCGCACCTTCCATATCAAGCTCACCGTGCAGGGCGCCGAGCACGCCCGGCTTGGCATGACCGCCAACATCGCCTTCGATACCATGAGCGGTCCAGACACTACCTTCACTCTGCCTGCTACCGCCCTATTCCATGATGGCCCGGCACCCGCTGTCTGGGTGGTCAAGCCCAGCGACAACGTGCTGGAGTTACGGCGCGTGGAAATCGCGCGCTACACCGACCGCCACGTGGTACTGTCGGCCGGTATCAAGGCGGGCGAGCGGGTGGTCTGGCAGGGCGTGCACACTGTATCTGCTGGCCAGAAGGTCAAACCCGTGGCACCGCTGCATCCCGAGGACTTCGCCTCGTGAGCGCGCCCGCCCCCCGCACCAACGACACGCATCGCCACGAAGAGGGGCGTTTCAATCTGTCTGCCTGGGCTCTACGCCATCAGGCCCTGGTGGTGTTCCTGATCTCGCTGGCCACGCTGCTCGGCGTGCTGTCGTATTCGCAGTTGGCGCAATCCGAGGATCCACCGTTCACATTCCGTGTGATGGTAATCAGGACCTTCTGGCCCGGCGCCACCGCAGACCAGATACGCGAACAGGTCACCGACCGCATCGCCAAGAAACTGCAGGAGACGCCTTACACCGACTTCATACGCAGCTATTCGCGGCCCGGCGAGTCGCTGGTGTTCTTCACCATGAAGGATTCCGCACCGGCCAAGGACGTGCCCGAGGAGTGGTACCAGGTACGCAAGAAGGTGGGCGACATCCAGGCCACGTTGCCGCGCGGTGTGCAAGGCCCATTCTTCAATGACGAGTTCGGCGACGTCTACACCAACATCTATACACTCGAAGGCGACGGTTTCTCGCCCGCCACCCTGCGTGATTATGCCGATGCGATGCGCACCGTGCTACTGCGCGTGCCGGGAGTGGCCAAGGTCGATTATTTCGGCGAGCAAGAAGAACGCATCTATGTTGAGATTCCCAATGCGCAGCTCACGCGGCTGGGCATCTCGCCCGAAGTGATCGGGCGTGCCATCGATGCGCAGAACGGCGTCAATGCTGCCGGCACGCTCACCACCGCCGACGACCGCATCTTCGTGCGGCCATCCGGCCAGATCCAGGACATGCGCGCACTGGCCGAGACCCTGCTCCGCGTGAACGGCAGCACCGTGCGGCTAGGCGACATCGCGACGATCCGGCGAGGCTATATCGATCCTCCCGTGACCGAAATGCGCGCTGGCGGCAAACGCGTACTCGGCATTGGCATCACCATGCAGCCCAACGGCAACGTGATCAAACTGGGCCAAGCCCTCGATATTCAGACCGCCCAGCTGAGCGAGTTCCTGCCCGCCGGACTCACACTCACGCAGGTCTCAAGCATGCCACACGCGGTCTCGCATTCGGTCGACGAATTCCTGCGTTCCGTTGCCGAGGCGGTCGTAATCGTGCTGCTGGTGAGCTTGGTGTCGTTGGGCATGCGCAACGGCATGGTGGTGGTGATCTCGATCCCCATCGTACTGGCCATTACCGCGCTCTTCATGTATCTGTTCGGCATAGGCCTGCACAAGGTCTCGCTCGGCACGCTGGTGCTGGCACTGGGGTTGCTGGTCGACGACGCCATCATCGCGGCCGAGATGATGGCAGTAAAGCTGGAGCAGGGTTGGAATCGCACCCGCGCGGCCGCGTTCGCCTACACCAGCACCGCCTTTCCGATGTTGACCGGGACGCTGGTCACGGTGGCAGGCTTTCTGCCGATCGCGCTTGCCGAATCCGGCACCGGCGAATACACGCGCTCGATATTCCAGGTATCGGCCATCGCGCTGATCGCGTCGTGGTTCGCCGCCGTGGTGCTGATCCCGCTGCTGGGCTACCGGCTTCTGCCCGAGCGCAAGAAGGACGCCAGCCTGTCCGACGATCACGAACACGACATCTACGACACGCGCTTTTACCGGCGGCTACGCGGCTGGGTAGCGCGCTGCGTGGAGAGACGGTTCTGGGTGCTGGGTAGCACCGTGCTGCTATTCGTGGGCGCCATGGCCGCTTTTTCACTGGTGCCTCAGCAGTTCTTCCCCAGCTCCGACCGGCCCGAGTTGCTGATCGACGTGAGCCTGGTCGAAGGCGCCTCGTTTGAAGCCACCAAACGCCAAGTGCTGCGCCTCGAAGAAACCTTGAAAGACCGGCCCGAGGTCGCCCACATGGTGAGCTTTGTGGGCACCGGCGCGCCGCGCTTCTATCTGCCGCTCGACCAGAAGCTATCGCAACCCAACTTCGCCCAGTTCATCGTCACAGCGCATTCCGTACAAGAGCGCGAAGAGCTGTCAAAATGGCTGACACCAATCCTGCGGGAGCAGTACCCGGCAGTGCGGACACGTCTCTCGCGCCTGGAAAATGGTCCACCGGTGGGCTTTCCGGTGCAGTTCCGAGTGTCGGGCGACAACATCGAAACCGTGCGCGGTATTGCCGAAAAACTGGCCGGAGTAATGCGCGCCGATGCCCGCACAACCAATGTGCAGTTCGATTGGGACGAACCGTCGGAACGATCAGTGCGCTTCGAGGTAGACCAAAACAAGGCACGCGAGGTAGGTGTGACCTCCTCCGACGTGTCGGCGTTTCTCGCCATGACGCTGTCGGGCACCACCGTCACACAATACCGCGAGCGCGATAAGCTGATCGCCGTGGACCTGCGTGCGCCCGCCAACGAACGCATCGATCCGTCGCAGCTCGAAACGCTGTCGATGCCCACACCCAATGGCCCTGTGCCTCTGGGCAGCCTGGGCCGCGTGCACTATGCACTCGAATACGGCGTGATTTGGGAGCGCGACCGCCAGCCCACCATCACTGTGCAATCCGACGTCGTGGGCACCGCGCAGGGCATCGACGTGACCCATCAGCTCGATGCCCAGTTCAACGAACTGCGTGCCGAACTGCCGGTGGGCTATCGTATTCAGATTGGCGGCTCGGTCGAGGAAAGCGTAAAAGGCCAGCGCTCGATCATGGCGCAGATGCCGCTCATGGCGGTCGTGGTACTCACTTTACTCATGATCCAGTTGCAGAGCTTCTCACGCGTGATGATGGTGGTGCTTACCGCGCCGCTCGGCCTGATCGGCGTAGTGATAGCACTGCTGCTGCTCGCCAAGCCCTTCGGCTTCGTCGCCATGCTCGGCGTGATCGCGATGTTCGGCATCATCATGCGAAACTCGGTGATCTTGGTGGACCAGATCGAACAGGACATCGCCGCCGGTCATGCGCGCGTCGACGCCATCGTTAACGCCACCGTGCGGCGTTTCCGACCCATCGCACTCACTGCCGCCGCCGCGGTGCTCGCGCTGATCCCACTGTTGCGCAGCAATTTCTTCGGCCCCATGGCCACCGCGCTAATGGGTGGCATCACCAGCGCCACCGTACTCACCGTGTTCTTCCTGCCTGCGTTGTATGCAGCTTGGTTCCGCGTGCGCAACAACGAGCGCAACGAATCGCCCAGTGTGCCGCCGGGCGCAGATGCCAGCCAGCAGATCCACCCCCACGCCGCGAGCAACGCTACGTGAAGACGCATCTATCCTCCTTTGTTTCGGCGCATCGCACGCGCCGCACGCTGAGTCTGAGCCTGCTGGCCCTGAGCCTGGCCGGCTGCGCGCTGAGCCCCGAAGGCAAGGCACCTGACATGCCGGCACCCGTGCATTACGGCGTGACGCCGATGCCGGCCCAGAGCGCAACCGCACTCGGCGTGGCGCAGGCCTTTGACGCCGCGGCCGTGCCCGCCGCGGATTGGTGGACCCTGTTCGGCTCGCCTGAACTCGATGCGCTGGTGCGCGAAGGCCTCTCCAACAGTCCGGACCTGGCCGCAGCCGACCGCAACCTTGCCGCCGCGCGCGAGCAATTACGCTCACAAATCGGTGAGTCGCTGCTACCCAGCATCGACGCGGGCACTCAAGTCGACCGGCAAGATGCGCTCATCATGCCGACGGCGCAGCCGCCCACTATGCTCTACAACACCTTCGTGGGCCAGCTACGCGCGCAGTACACCTTCGATCTATTCGGTGCGGCGCGCTACGCCAACGCAGCCCTGGCTGCACGTGTGGACCAGCAGACGCATCGCCTGGAGGCCTCGCGCCGCGCGCTCGCCGCCAATATCGTGACCGGCGCGATTCGCTCGGCCGCGCTAGCGCGGCAGGTCGAGCTCACTGCGCGCCAAGTGGAACTGTCGCGCCAGGTGGCGCAGGATGCGCGGCGCCGCTTCGAGCTCGGCTCGACCTCACAGCAAGAAGCGCTCGACGCCGACCAGAATGCCAGCGATCTGGCCGCCTCGCTGCCCGGTCTGCGCAGCCAATGGCAGGCCACGCGTCACGCACTGGCGGTGCTGCTGGGCCGCACGCCAGATCAGGCTCCGCCTGATCTGGAAATCAACCGTATCTCGGTGCCGCCCCACGTGCCGGTGAGCGTGCCGTCACAATTGCTAGCCAACCGAATGGACGTGCAGGCAGCCGCGGCCGCTCTCGAGGGCACAGCCGCCGACGTGGGTGCTCGCACGGCTCAGATGCTGCCCAGCCTGTCGCTATCGGCCTCCATGGGACGCGGCGGCTTTGACTGGCCGACCGCGCTCTCGGGGTCGGGCGGACTGATCTGGAGTATCGGCGCGGGACTTACACAGCCGATCTTCCATGGCGGCGCGTTGCGCGCACAACGGCGCGCCGCGATCGAAACCTATGAAGGGGCGGTGGAGACCTATCGTCAGACCGTGCTCGCTGCCTTTCGCAACGTAGCCGACAGCCTGGCCGCATTGGAAGCCGACAACGAAGCCTTGGCCGCAGCCGAAGCGGCACGGCTGGCGGCTGAGCAATCGTTCAGCAACACCATGCGCCGGGTGGAGCTGGGGGCCTTGCCTGGCTACCAAGGGCGCGCCGCCGAGCAGCACTATATCCAGGCGCTCCTGCGCGAGCTGAACTACGCCTCCACCCGGTTGGCGGACACGGCCACACTGTTCCATGCAATGGGCGGCAGTCCACGACCCAAGCCCACCGCACAGGCCGCGCAATCGGCAACGGGGGAGTCTTTATAAAACACCCCGCGCCTGCCCTGCAGGGCGAGTCAATTGCCGGCCCGTCCGCGGCACCTGACTAACGCCGTAGCCGCTATTGTTCGGACCAAGTAGCAAAAAAGGGTCTCCGCAATGGAGACCCTTTTTAAATTTGGCGCGCCCGGCAGGATTCGAACCCACGACCCCTTGGTTCGTAGCCAAGTACTCTATCCAACTGAGCTACGGGCGCTGATAAAGAGGCGAAATTATAACTGATATTTTTGAGTTGTCCAGCCGCTATGCGGCGCGCCGTTTTTTGCCCTCGATATCCGGCAGCAAGAACGCCACCACCCCGAGCAATGGCAAATACGCGCAGACCTCATACACGTAGGTAATACTGGTCGCATCCGCCAACGAGCCCAGTGCAGCAGCCCCCAGCCCCCCCATTCCGAACGCGAATCCGAAGAACAGCCCGGCAATCATGCCTACCTTGCCCGGAACCAGTTCCTGGGCATACACGACGATGGCGGAAAACGCAGAGGCCAGGATCACGCCGATGATCACGACGAGCACGCCGGTCCAGAACAGATTGGCATACGGCAACATCAACGTGAACGGCGCCACCCCCAGGATGGATACCCATATCACAATCTTGCGGCCAATGCGGTCGCCCACTGGGCCGCCTGCCACGGTACCGAATGCCACAGCGGCCAGAAACAGGAACAAATACAACTGCGCCGTGCGCACGGGCATATCGAACTTGTCCATCAAATAGAAGGTGAAATAGCTGTTCAAGCTGGCCATGTAGAAGTATTTCGAGAAAATCAGCAGGCCCAGCACGCCTAACGCCCCCAGCACCTGATTGCGGGTCAACGTCGTGCCGCCGCTAGCCGCCTTTGCCTTGGGCTTGAGCAGCGCTCGGTTGGCGCCGTACCAGCGCCCTATTCCCACCAGCACGATCATGCCGAACAACGCGGCCAGGGAAAACCACGCGACGCTGGTCTGGCCATGAGGGATGATGACCAGCGCGGCCAACAAGGGCCCCAGCGCCGATCCCACGTTGCCTCCGACTTGAAACAACGATTGCGCCAGACCATGCCGCCCGCCCGATGCCATGCGCGCCACGCGCGATGACTCCGGGTGAAATATCGATGACCCCGTTCCGACCAGGGCCGCGGCGACCAACAAATAAGGCAATGACGGGGCATAGGCCAGCAACAACAACCCCACCAGCGTAAATCCCATGCCGATCGGCAGGGAATACGTCGTCGGTCGTTTGTCGGTGTACAGACCAATACCAGGCTGCAGCAACGATGCCGCGATCTGATAGGTCAGCGTGATCAACCCGATGTCCGAAAAACTCAGATTGAACGAATCTTTCAGCATGGGATAAATGGCCAACAGGATCGATTGGATCATGTCGTTCATCATGTGGGCCACGCTGATCGCGCCCAGGACCTTGAACGAGGTCGAAGATTGCGTCACGGGCGTGGCAGGTACCGAAGACGCCGGCACGCCATGGCCCGTCGTTGCAGCGGTAAAAGCAGGTTCAGCCAAGCCCGCCCCCGCTGGCGCAGGCATGGCGGAGACGGAGCCGGAATTGGCGGGTTGTGAAGAAGTCATAGATGTCAGCAAATCGCGTAGGAAATCAGAGACCGGACGGCAGCTCACCAGGGATTTCGGGGCCAGACAACAAATCGTCCACCCGCCCGAAACGCGAGGGCGATTACCGCAAACAAACAGTGTATAAAGTCCCTAACACACAAACATGCCAATTTTTATCGCGAAAGTGACAGAGTCATCATGCCCGCGCGTTCCATCCCGCCACTGGACCCTACCCGCAGCCGCAACGCCGACGACTATCAGCACGTCCCGCGCCTGATCACCGCCCTGGCCAAGTCCTTTGTGCCCAACGCGACCACGGGACCGCACAGTCACCCGCGCGGCCAATTGGTGTACGCAATCGAGGGGGCCATGCGCGTCAGCACGCCCGACGGTTTCTGGACACTGCCGCCGCTGCGCGCCCTGTGGGTGCCGCCCGGCATCACCCATGGCATCGAGATGGTGGGCACGGTGCAAATGCGTACCTTGTATGTGCGTGCCGACGCCGCCGACGTTCTCTCGAAACACTGCCAGGTCATCGAAGTATCCGCCCTGTTGCGCGAATTGATCCTGGCCTTGGCGGCCGAGCCGATCGAATATGCGCTGGAGGGCCGGGGCGGGCAGATCGCCGCATTACTGCTGACCGAATTGCAAACCGCACCCACGATCCCTATCCAGATCCCCTGGCCCAAAGACCGGCGCCTGCAGACTGTCTGCCGAGCCATTCTGGCTCAACCCAGCCTGAACCGCACTGTGGACGATTGGGGCGACGAGGTCGGCGCCAGCGGCCGCACCTTGATCCGGCTGTTTCAGGCGGAGCTGGGACTGAATTATCGACAATGGGTACAGCAGGTACGGTTGGCCGATGCCTTGCATCGCCTGTCGCTCGGCCAGCCAGTCACACGCGTGGCCGCCGAACTCGGCTATCACAGCCCCAGCGCGTTCAGCGCCATGTTCCGCCGGGCGCTGGGTGCGCCCCCGCAAGCCTATCTGCGCGAGGCCTGAGCGCGCTATTCGGAATCCCTGGCACGGAGATCTGCCGCCCCCAATTTTCAGCATATTGATATATCTAGATTTACGGATTTATAATTCGAAAAAACCCGATATACTGAATCCATACGACATGGACATTGATCTCATCATCAAAGCGCTGGCCAATCCGGTGCGCCGCGAAATTCTGCAGTGGCTCAAAACGCCCGAAAAGCATTTCTCTGCCCAGGAACACCCCCTGGATATCGGGGTATGTGCGGGCCAATTCGAGCGCTGCGGGCTGTCTCAATCCACCATGTCCACGCACCTGGCTGTTTTGCAGCGCGCCGACCTGGTTACGACGCGCCGCATCGGCCAGTGGATTTTCTACAAACGCAACGAGGACACGATCTCGGCCTTTTTACGTGAACTAGGCCAGGACCTTTAGGGCCCTCGCCCCTATTGACGTACGACTTCCCTCACCCCGCCACTCATTACACGACCCGAACCATGCCTACTCTTTTCGACCCCATCGCCGCTGGCGACCTGCAACTGTCCAATCGCATCGCCATGGCGCCCCTCACCCGCAACCGCGCGCCCGGCGCCGTCCCGACCGCTGACATGGTGACGTATTACACGCAGCGCGCCACCGCCGGCCTCATCATCACCGAAGCCACTGCGATCACCCATCAGGGCCAAGGCTACGCGCAGGTCCCCGGCCTCTACTCGGCCGAACAGATCGCCGGCTGGAAACGCGTCACGGACTCCGTCCATCAAGCAGGCGGCAAAATTGTCGTGCAGTTGTGGCACGTAGGCCGTATTTCGCACAACGTGCTGCAGCCGAACCACGGCGCGCCCGTCGCCCCTTCGGCCGTACAAGCCAAATCCAAAACCTATCTGGTGCACGATGACGGCACGGGCGAATTCGTCCCGACCTCTGAGCCGCGCGCCCTGGAACTGAGCGAACTGCCGGGCATTGTCGAAGACTACCGCCGCGCAGCCCGCGCAGCGATCGAGGCCGGCTTTGACGGTGTGGAAATCCATGCCGCCAACGGCTACCTGCTGGATCAATTCCTGCGCAGCGGCAGCAACCTGCGTACTGACGAGTACGGCGGCAGCATCGAAAACCGCGCCCGCTTGCTCAGCCAGGTCGTCCAGGCGATCACCGAGGAAATCGGCGCCGGCCGCACCGGCATCCGTATTTCTCCCGTCACGCCCGCCAACGACGCCAGCGATCCCAACCCGCAGCCGCTGTTCGACCACGTCGTGCGCATTCTGGCTGGCTACAAACTGGCCTACGTGCACGTCATCGAAGGCGCCACCGGCGGCGACCGCCAGTTCCAACAGGGCGATGCACCGTTTGATTACGCGGCGCTGCGCCAGACATATGAACAAGCCGGCGGCCAAGCCGCCTGGATGGCCAATAATGGATACGACGGCAAACTCGCGGAAGACGTTGTCGAATCGGGGCAGGCGGACCTGATCGCCTTTGGCAAGCCGTTCATCGCCAATCCCGACCTGGTACGCCGCCTGCGCGAAGGCGCGGCGCTGAACACGCCGGACAATACGACGTTCTATGGCGGCAGCGCCAAAGGATATATCGACTACCCCGTGCTGGCTTGACTCTGACCGGGAAAAACACAGGATCAGACCACGCTGCGATCTGATGGGCCCGGAGCTGGCTGGCAAATGCCAGCTCCGCATGCCACTCACTCGAGCGTGTCAAACAACCTGAGAATCCACCATACCTGGTACACCAACGTCAGCACCACCAGACTCGCGTGATAGCGGGGACTCTTCACGACAATTGCCAGCAGGCAGGCAATGACGAAAATCGGCGTACGAATCATGTACTCGTTGCCGAACCGCGCAAAATGCGCCTCCCCCTTTAGCAGGGTATCGACCACATCGAATACATACGTCGCCGCCAACAATCCAAAAAACCAGGCCCGGCGCGCGTAGAAAAAATCCCTGTAACTCTCGTAGCCGTGCATCGAATCGGGAAACAACAACGCACTCAGGAGAAACAAGACGATGGCGTAGCCGATGATGAAGAGATACTTGCCGAACGTCCAGTGCGATACCTCATACAGGCCGAACTCCCACCACCAGAAATGAACCAGCATCAGCAGGACTGACGCGACCCACGCCAAATGAATCGCATACAGCCTGTATTGCGTGGGATGCTGGACAATGCGTGCGACGCCCGACAACAATCGAGTCACACCCAGACCAATCACCATCCCCATCACAATACGGATGTGTGGATAGATATCGTGTACCGAATAGACCTGCGTCTCCACCTTGCTGGTGCTCCTCAGGAGTGGCGAATCCTGTCCATCACGGCTCGCCGGGGTTAATCAAACCCTCTTTATACATGTAAGAGTTTGTCGACAGCCTACATGCCGCAACATCGAGCGTTTACGATATCCACCTCGGTACTATCAAACCGAACCCTCACCTCACAACGATTCTCGCCTCACTCATGACAGGAGCTCGCCCTGTCCCACTCAAGGAGCAGACGATGAAGTACGTGGAAGGTTTTCTATTGGCAGTCCCCGCTGCCAACAAAGAGTCCTATCTGAAACATGCCGCCGAGGCCGCCCCGCTTTTCAAAGAGTTTGGCGTCACGCGTATGGTGGAATGTTGGGGAGACGATGTCCCCGATGGCAAACTCACCGACTTTCGCAAAGCCGTCATGGCCAAAGACGACGAAGTCGTCGTGTTTTCGTGGTTCGAATATCCGTCTAAAGAAGTACGCGATGCGGCCAATGAAAAAATGATGAGCGACCCGCGCATGAAAGGCATGGGCGACACGATGCCGTTCGACGGCATGCGCATGATTTTCGGTGGATTTGCCCCCATACTAGATGTCTGAAACGACGGGGGCTGGCGCAAGGGAGTCAGCGAAACGGGGTTGGCTCAATCCCAAGCCCAGACTCTGCGCAAAGAAAAAAGGGTCTCCGCAATGGAGACCCTTTTTAAATTTGGCGCGCCCGGCAGGATTCGAACCCACGACCCCTTGGTTCGTAGCCAAGTACTCTATCCAACTGAGCTACGGGCGCTGCAAGAAAAAGACTATAGCACGTTTTTCAATGACTGCGCAACACAACAGTCACAACGCGGCGCGCAACCAGTCCATGAACACGCTCGCCTCTGAGCCGAGTGCTCGCCCCTGGGCCGGCAAAGCCATCAACGGTTCCAGAAAGGTCACAAAACCGTATGGGGCGACCAATGCCGCGTCGTCCAGCTCCTGGCGCACCAGCCGCTGCTCGACCAGGGCCACCCCCAAACGCGACACCGCCGCCTCAATACACAGGTGCGTATGGGGAAACGTGATCTCGCTCGTCAGTTTCAGGTCTCGTCCAGACAATCGGTGCCACTGAGTCCAGGCGCTGGTGGTGAAATCGTGGGCGATGCGGACCGTGGGTTTGCGCGCGCCCTTGCGGCCTGGCGCGTGTACCGGGCCGAACGCCACCGGGGCCAGTGGTACCGCTGCGGCCAGATCGGCCTGCGAATAGGCCGTGCTGCTGAGATCCCAGGCAATCAGCAGATCCGCACCCTCGCTGCGCAGCTCGCGCGCCGACGTCATGGACAGCCGAATGCGTATATCGGGATGCTGGCGGTAAAAATCCGGCAGATGCGGCACCAGCCAGCGCATGGCGAACGTCGCGCTGCACGCCACATGCAGGCCGGGATGACGGGCACGGCGCAATAGGCCCTCGTAACCTGTTTCCAGTTGATCGAACAAGGGGCGGATCAGAGCATATAGCTCAGCACCATGGGCGTTCAGGCGCAAACCATTGCCTTGTTTATCAAATAGCGCGATCCCTGCGTGCTCTTGCAACATCCGCAGCTGACGGCTCACCGCACCGTGCGTACGATGCAGCTCGCCGGCGGCGGCTGTCACCGAGCCGGTGCGGGCAATGGCCTCAAAGACCTTCAGGGCCGATAAAGGAGGAAGCGATCTCATCCTCCGAGTATGTGAGAAAAACTGACGTACTGCAAAGAATAATTCGATATCCGCAGGCCGGACGAGTGCGTACGATTTCAGACATTCTCACTCATTGCTGGCAAGCAGACCGTCATGAAACAAGCACTCTGGAATACTGTAGACAATTATTTTGAAGAGGTATTGCACCTCAATGACCCAGCCCTGGAACATGCGCTAAACTGCGCTCGCGAAGCTGGATTGCCACCTCATGATGTAGCGCCGAATCAAGGCCGTTTACTGCAAATTTTTGCACAGATGGTCCAAGCCAGGCGCATCCTGGAAATCGGCACGCTCGGCGGCTATAGCACGATCTGGCTGGCCCGCGCCTTGCCTCCATCGGGCAAGCTGATCTCACTGGAGCGCAATGCGGCCTATGCCGATGTGGCGCGCGCCAATCTGGTTGCCACCGGGCTCGCAGACTGCACAGAAATCGTCGTGGGCGATGCACGCGACATTCTGCAGCAGTGGGCGGTTTCGGATATTGAGCCCTTTGACATGATTTTTCTCGATGCCGACAAGGCCGACAATCCGCGCTATCTGGAGCTGGCGTTGCGCCTGGCTCGCGATGGCACCATCATTGTGGGCGACAACATCGTCCGTGGCGGACGTATCGCCGATCCTGAAGCTGCCGACCAGCCTGATGTCCTGGGCGCTCGCCGTTTTCTAGAAACATTAGGCCACGATCTGCGGTTGACATCGACTGCGATCCAGACGGTGGGGATCAAAGGATGGGATGGCTTTTCTTTGGCGCGCGTGTCGCGCTAGCAGGCGGCGCGCTATCGTGCACCACCTGCCGGCCATACGCGGTACGAGTGATGTTCCGACGTCGCACGCGCACCAGCGCGCGAGCGCTCGCGCATCAGCCCTGATGCCCGCCTGCGACGTACATCACTTGACCCGTAATGTAGGACGCCTCTGGCGCTGCCATAAAGCAAATAGCGGCAGCCACCTCGTCCGCCGTTCCCACGCGATGCATCGGCGTTCCTGCCAGGCAGTCTTCGTACATCTCGCGAGTCCAGGCCAGGTCCTGATCGGAGGGCTGCTCAGTATTACGCGGAATGGCTCGCACGCCGTTATCCAGGGCACCCGGCGAAACGCAGTTCACCCGCACGCCGCTGCCAGCCAGTTCCAACGCCATACATACAGTTGCTGCATGCACGCCGCCTTTAGAAGCCGAATACGGCACGCGGTAGATGCCTCGTGTCGCATTGGACCCTACGTTGACGATCGCGCCACGGCCCTGTTTGCGCATGACAGGAATAACCTCTCGGCAAGACCATAGCGTCGGCCACAACGAGCGATTGATCTCCCGTTGCATCTGCTCGGGGGTGTATTCCCAGAACGGTTTCATCCAGATAGTGCCACCGACGTTATGCACCGACACGTCGATGCGGCCGTGAGTGTCCAACGCATACTGCACCATCCGCTGTGCGCCGGCATGCGTTTCCAGATCGGCGTCGATGAACGACGCCTGCCCGCCTTGCGCACAAATTTCCTCGACGACCGACAGGCCTTGCTCGACCGCGCGGTCCACCAGGACCAGCGTGGCCCCTTCTGCGGCCAAGCGTTTGGCCGCAGCACGGCCCACCCCTTGCGCAGCGCCGGTGACGAGGGCTATCTGTTTTTCAAAACGATTCATAGGAATCCTCTCTACCTCAGTGCGCACTCGACAGGTTGCCGGCTGCCGGCTCCGGCGATTTGATCTCTACGGCCAACACCGCCAGCAACGCGCCCAACAAGGGAATAGCCAGCGCCATGAAAAAGCCAGACGGGCCGAGCAACGTCAGGATACTGCCGCCGATTGCCGAGCCGATGATGGCCCCCGCACGGCCAATACCGATGGACCAGCCTGTTGCAGTGGCGCGCAGCGCCGTAGGATAAGCACCGATGACGAGATAGTTCAGCGCCAATTGCTGGCCTCCGATACCGAGACCGGCAGCACCCACCAGGATGAAAACCAGCGTCCAGTTCGTTCCCGCGTAACCCAGGCCCAAGGCGACCACGATACCCAGGACGAACAACACAATCAGCAGCGAGCGGGTCGATACGCGCGGCATCACCGCCGACAACGGAATCGCGCAAATGATAAACACCAGGTTCACGGCAAACGTGCCCATGGGGGCCTGGTCCGCCGGCAATCCCGCCGCCTTCAGCACGGTGGGCAACCACGACAGCAACATGAACCATGCCACCCAGTTCAGCAGATATACCGTCCAGATGGCCAGTGTCTTGCGTGCGTAGCCGTTCGAGAACAGCGCCTTGACGCTGGCGCGGACCTTGGCGTCTTCCGGCACGGAAAACTTGGCGCCGGACACCAAAGGTTGCCTTGTGATTTTCGCCAGAATGCGGCCCACATAATCCTGCCCGGCAGCATCGCCACGCATTGCCTTGAACTGCAGCGACTCAGGCAATAGCGCCACCAGCGCCACCAGCAAGATCAGCGGCGCGACACCGCCCACAATGAAAATGCCTTCCCAACCAATGACGGGCAGCATGCGGGCAGCCAACAAGCCACCCAACATGGCGCCTGCGGGCAACCCCAACAGCACACCGGTAATCACGGTCCCACGCAGACGGGCCGGCACATATTCGGCCGCCAGCGCCAACACGATAGGCGTACACCCCCCCATTCCCAGGCCGGCAATAAAGCGCAAGGCCAGAATGTGCCATGTTTCAGTCGCCGCGGCAGTCAAGAGAGTCGCAATCGCAAAGACCGCAACACCGAGCATGGCGGCAGGACGGCGGCCGATACGATCGCCGATCAGCCCCAGCGACATCGCGCCGATAGCCATACCCACAATGCCCGCCGTCAGAATCGGAGCGAGCTCCCCGGACTGCAGATTAAAGGCGGCCAGGATAGCGGGCCCAGTGAATGCCATCGCCTGCGTATCAAAACCATCGAACAAAGCGATGAGAAAGCAGAGGATCAGCACGCGCCATTGAAAGGCGCTGACTCGCTCCTGATCTATCAGGGCGGGAATGGAAAGCGTTGCGGCCATGAGTGTCTCCTCGCGCAATATGCGCGAGTGTTATGGATGTAATGTAGTGAGGTTGCCGTCGGACGGGTTTATGCCGTAACGGCTGCGCGCAGGCGATGAACAAGCTGGTTGTCCTGACCCTGCACGAGGTTGGTCAACGCAAAGTTGAATTCGATTTCCTTGTACGCGTTATCTTTCAAGCCCAGCGCTGCGCCACCAGTTTTCTCCACGACAGGAGGAATCAGTTCTTCGCGCGTCGCATAAGCAAAGTCGTCCCAAATCAAGGGATCGCCCTCGATGTTGAACTGTGTGGTCAGTTTGCGATGGCCGTCGGCACTGACAAAGAAGTGCACGTGTGCAGGACGATTGCCATGCCGGCCGATTTCATCCAGCAGCTGCTGCGTCGCCCCCTGCGGCGGACAGCCGTAGCCTACGGGCATCAGGGTACGGAACTCATATTGGCCATCTGCCCCGGTCTTGACTGCGCCGCGCAGGTTGAATTCGGTTTGCGCACCCGTCGGATCGAAGTGCGAGTAAAAACCTTTCGAATTGGCATGCCAGCATTCGACGATCGCGTCTGCGAGGGGCTTGCCGTCCGTGTCCGTCACTACGCCGCGAATCACAAGCGGGCCTGCGTCCTGATCAGGATCGAGGTCGATTTTTGACATCCCGTCGCGTACCGGCGCGCCTGCCACGTACAACGGTCCTTCGATGGTGCGGGGCGTGCCGCCCTCGATACCGGCCTGCTTGTCTGCATGGTCCATGCGGATATCGAGGTATTTTTCCAGACCCAGACCCGCTGCCAGCAGGGCGGCTTCGCCATCACGCCCGAGCTGGTTGATGTAGTTCACCCCCGCCCAGACCTCATCAGGAGTGATGTCCAGGTCGTCGATGGCCTTGAACAAATCGCTCAACAGGCGATGCAGCACCTGCTTAAAACGGGCATTGCCGTCTTGACCTGCAATATTCGTTGCCGCAGTCAGCAGATCCTGGACTTCTTTGGTGTTGAATACGTCTGCACTCATGGTTCTGTCTCTCCAATAAATAATCAGTCAGCGTGAACGGATGTCCGTTCAGTGCTGCGTATCAGTGATCTTGGTCAGTCCGTCACGCGTGAACCGCTTTATCTTCGCTTCATCCAGCGCTATCCCCAAGCCGGGACCACGAGGAACCGTCAACGCGAAATCGCTATAGTCCAAAGGTTGGGTCAAAATTTCTTCGGTAATGAGCAATGGGCCGAACAGCTCGGTGCCCCATTGCAGATGGGCAAAACTGGCAAATAGATGCGCCGAAGCAATGGTGCTGACCGCGCCTTCCAGCATGGTGCCGCCATACAGTTCGATGCCGGCCGCATCCGCAATGGCGGCTACCCGTTGAGCGGCAAACAAGCCGCCGTTCTGCTCGATCTTGATGGCAAAGACATCCGCGCCATGTTGTTTGGCAATCTCAAAAGCGCTTTCTGGCCCTTGCAAGACCTCATCGGCCATCAAGGCAACGGGAAAACGGCGCATCAAACGCGCCAGGGCAGCAACGCTGGCGACGGGCTGCTCCACCAATTCGCAACCTGCATCGGCCAACGCCGGAATGGCCCAGCTGGCCTGCGTTTCGCTCCAGGCCATGTTGACGTCCACACGCACCGAGCCGCGATCGCCTAATACCTTTTTGATCTCGGCAACGTGTTTGATATCGACGTCGGGGGCCTTCGCGCCAATCTTCAATTTGAAAATCCGATGACGGCGTCTATCGAGCATCTCCTCGGCTTCGGCGATATCGCGCGCCGTATCGCCCGACGCCAATGTCCATGCGACGGGCAGACGGTCACGGCGCCGGCCGCCGAGCAGTTCGCTGACAGGCACGCCCAGGCGCTTGCCTTGAGCATCGAGCAAAGCCGTCTCCAATGCACTCTTGGCAAAGTGATTGACCTTGACCAGTTTTCCCAAATGCGCCATCAACGCCTGAATGCACGAGGCGTCCTGGCCTATCATGGCAGGCGCAAAATAGGTATCGATGGACAGTTTCATGGCTTCCGGGCTTTCGGGGCCGTAGGCCATACCGGCAATGGTCGTGCCTTCGCCAACGCCCACGACGCCATCACTGCAGTAGATTTTCACTAACATCAAGGTCTGGCCATACATTGTGGCCACCGACAGCTTATGCGGCCTGATGGTAGGCAGATCCACCAGAGATGTTTCGACGCGTTCGATTGTTGCTACGGACATTTTTGAGGCTGTGGAGTTGAGTCACAGCCTGCTTTATAAGATCCGCGCACTTTCAACGTCCAATACTTTATGGATCACATCTATACCTTAAAGGTATTTCACCCTTCCTTCTCATGTGGCCCAACTAATTGCCTAGCCGGCACTCAAGCTCTCCCCCTATAACGAGAAAACCCTTGTATGGTGCCTGCAGGTTTCGTCACCTCGCCCCGCATTGAGTAGAATCAATTCACCCGCAGCCCGAGAGCAGAGCAATCCCGCAGCCTTGGCACCGAGGAGCTCCGCTCTCCCCGACATCACTTGAATGCCGGTGTTTTCTTGGAGCCCTAGTTGAATATCTCCACGCTCGCCCCTGCCGATCCGCCCTTGGAAATATTGCCGCGCGATCTGTCCGCTTATCGGGAAGGCAACATAGGCATTCCCTACGTTCACCGGTTTGAGTCTGGCCAGCCTGGCCCGCACGTGTTGATCAACGCCATTACTCATGGCAACGAGATCTGCGGCATGGTGGCCGCGACGCACCTGCTGGATAACCATATCCGGCCAAAAATCGGCACACTGACGATCAGCTTTGCACATATCGAGGCCTACGAGGCCTTCGATATCGAAGACCCCTATGCCAACCGGCAGCTGGTTCACAATTTGAACCGCATCTGGACGGCGAATATGTTGGATGCGGACGATGGCAGCCCCGAGGTTCGTCGCGCGCGCGAGTTGCGCCCGGTGCTGGATGCTGCTGATTTCGTCCTCGATATCCATTCAACAAGCACGCCCGTGCAGCCGTTCTGGGTTTATAACGAGGCAGACCGCAATACGGCGTTGGCCTCGGCAGTGGGTGCGCCGATCGTGCACCTGGTGATGTCTCCAGCCAAATTCCCGGGCACACCCGTGATCGGCTACGGTCGCCACGGTGATCCAACCGCAACAAATGGCGGCTCGTTGGTAGTCGAATGCGGCCAGCATTTCTCCCGCGCAGCCGCCGAGCTGGCTACCGATGTATCGCTGCGGTTTCTCACCCATCTGGGATTGATCGAGGCTCGCCCAGATGCACCACCTCCGCCTGTGCCGCGACGGTATCGCTTATTGGAAACGCACGTCGTAAAGTCAGAGGATTTTAGTTTCACTCGCCCCGTTATCGGATTTGAGACCTTTGACAAGGGCGAATTGATCGCGATGAACGGCACTGAACCTATTCATTCGCCCTGCGATGAATGCACGATTTTCATGCCTACGCGATTGCCCATCGTTGGACGGGAGGCGGTTTATCTAACGCAAGCTATCTGAATTCAAAGCCATTGAGCATGCCAGCGTGATGCTCGGGGGAGCAAGCACGCTTTCCCGCCGTCAGGGAACCGCGGTGCAAACTGACTCAGAAGACTGAACGCTAAGCCAGATCCAGCATTGCCAGCGGAAAAGCGGTCATCAGCGCGTCTGCATCAAAGACTGGAGCAGGCAGATCGGGAGATTGCAGCGCTTGCGGAATGGAAGTCGAAAACGCCGCAGACGGCCTGCCTGTGCCCAGGAAATAATCCATGTACTTGAATGCCGGCTCAAACAGGCTCGCAATCGGGCGGACCGGCGTGCCGAGCGCCTCGGCCAGGACAATGCCGTGAAGTGAACTCGCCAGTACGAGATCCGCGACGGCGATCTCTGCCGCCACATCCCAGGGTGTCATTCCCGGACTCACGCTGCGAATATCGGCAGTCAGGGCGAGATGCCCCGTCGACATGAGGCGCTCATCGTTCAAGTTCGGAATGTACACAATGCCCCCAGTGGGGCCGGCACTGCGGCGCTTTTCGATGGCCTGCTCGAGCTCGGCAGCAAACAGGCGAGGAAACAATAGGCCAGGGTCGCCATAGACTTCGGGACATGTGATCCCGCGTGTCTTGAGGACCTCTCGTGTCAGCGGTCCACGCACCGCGGTGGCGACAATGCCGATTTTGCCGTTCACGTGTATGGGCCAGACCTTGCCATTGATGCCCGCGCCCCAGATCACATCGCCTTTGCGCGCGTTGTGAATGATTGAACCGACCGACAATAGTTTGGAACGTCCTGCCGCGGGCGCATCGATAACCTGAAGATGGTGTTTCCCATGCTGCGCCAGCAAGGCACGCACGATCATCGGTCCGAGCTCATCGCCAAAATTTGAGGCGTTGGGACGATTGGGCACCCAACGATAGACAGGTACGGTATGGCCGTCAGCCAAGGGAAGATGATCAACGGGTTGCGAAGGTTTCGTCATGAGAAGAAGGATAGTCGAGCACGAACGCAGTCGTGTTAGTGCATAAGACCGAATCTAATCGCAAGAAACAAAAAAGCATCATGAGAAAAGCCCTGCATTAGCAGGGCTTTTCTCATGATGCTTTTGGCGGAGACGGAGGGATTCGAACCCTCGATGCAGTTTTAAGCCACATGCTCCCTTAGCAGGGGAGTACCTTCAACCACTCGGCCACGTCTCCGCAGAACTTGCAATTCTAGCACGATTTTTTTGACGTACGCCAATGGCGCACGCCAAAAATCTGCGCGGACTCAGACTTTTTCCGCAGGCACTTGGTCCAGGCCAAAGGCCTTGTGCAGCGAACGGACGGCCAGCTCCATGTATTTGTCATCGATGACCACCGAGGTCTTGATTTCGCTGGTGCTGATCATCTGGATGTTGATGCCCTCTTGCGACAGGGTCTGGAACATCAGGCTGGCAACGCCGACGTGCGAACGCATGCCGATACCGACGATGGAGACTTTGGCGACTTTGTCATCGGTGACCAGCTCGCGTGCCTTGACCGCGGGTACGACTTCGCGCTGGAGCAGTTCGATGGTGCGTTGGAACTCGTTACGGTTGACTGTGAACGAGAAATCGGTCGTGCCAGCGACGGACTGGTTTTGCACGATCATGTCGACGTCGATGTTGGCAGCGGCGACAGGGCCCAGGATGGAGAAGGCTACGCCCGGGGTGTCGGGCACGGCCAACAGGGTGATCTTGGCTTCGTCGCGGCTGAAGGCGATGCCGGAGACAACGGCGGCTTCCATTTTTTCGTCTTCCTCAAAAGTAATCAGCGTGCCCGAAGTCATTTCTTCTTCGAGCGGGATAAGCGGGTCGGTCAGCGAGGACAGCACTCGGGTGGGGACGCGGTACTTGCCGGCGAATTCCACCGAGCGGATCTGCAGTACCTTGGAGCCCAGCGAGGCCATTTCGAGCATTTCTTCGAAGGACACGACGGACATGCGGCGTGCCTGCGGGACGACGCGCGGGTCGGTGGTGTAGACGCCATCGACATCGGTGTAGATCAGGCATTCGTCTGCCTTGAGGGCAGCAGCGACGGCCACGGCCGAGGTGTCCGAGCCACCACGGCCGAGCGTGGTGATATGCCCCTCGGGATCGATGCCCTGGAACCCCGTCACAATGACGACACGGCCAGCATCGAGGTCAGCACGGATGCGGGCGTCTTCGATGGAGGTGATGCGCGCCTTGCTGAAGGACGAGTCGGTGCGGACCGGCACCTGCCAACCTGTATAACTACGGGCGGCGACGCCTTCGGCTTGCAGGGCGATGGCGAGCAGGCCGCTGCTGGCTTGTTCGCCAGTGGCGGCAATCATATCGAGTTCGCGGGGGTCGGGCTGGGGCGCGATTTCGCGGGCCAGGCCCAGCAGGCGGTTGGTTTCGCCGGCCATGGCCGACGGCACGACGACCACTTGGTGGCCAGCGGCATGCCATTTGGCAACGCGGCGGGCGACGTTGCGGATGCGCTCGACTGAGCCCATCGAGGTACCGCCGTATTTGTGAACGATCAGGGACATCTCGTACTCTGGCTGGAAACCTGCCACTGCTGGGCAGGCAAAGCTGAGTATTTTAACGCGTGGTGAAAATTTGCGCAGGGGTGGGTGAATTCTGGGGGTGTTGAGCGTTCAGATTATCTCTATTTAGACGTACCGGCGGCGTGTCTGAGGCGGCGCTGGCCCNNTNGCCCGGTCTGGCCGCCTCAGAC
>NZ_CBCSJH010000040.1:0-4716 GCF_965139195.1 Bordetella tumbae
GTCTTGCGCCGAGCCGTTGCGATAGGGCCGGTGCGGCTTGCGCACGCGGCATACCGGCGTCTTAAGAACTCTGACCGCTGACTATCGAGACACCCAAAAGCGCCACACTGAACATCCGCATCAATGCGCGTGCCCAGCCTCATGATGTTCCTCGTGCACGACCGTATGATTGTGCCCACCATGCTCATGCCCATGGTGCATGAACGACGTCACACCGTATATGACCGCAACACCGACCCCAACAAGCACCAACTGAGGAATCGCATCAGACAACGCACCTCGTTCATGCATTTGCGGAATCAGATCCGACACGGAGATATAGAGGAAACTGCTCGCAGCGATGACCAGAACATAAGGAACCAGATCCTGCGCCTGCTGCAAAAGGAAATAGCCGATCACCCCGCCCAGCGCAGTACATAGGCTGGTAAACAAGATCAATATAAACGCCTTGCGCCGCGCCAAACCCGCATTGAGCAGCACCACGAAGTCGCCCAATTTGTGCGGCACCTCGTGCACGATGATCGACGAGGCTGTGAGTACGCCCAGGATAGGATCGGTGAGAAACGCCGCCGCAACCAATACGCCATCGCACAAATTGTGCAAAGAACTGCCGACCAGGATCAGCACGCCCCCGCGCCCAGCCTCGTGCCGGTCGTGTCCCTTGTGATGATGATGGCCATCACCCTCATGGTGGTGGCTATGCCGCAGCAAGGCGATTTTTTCCAGGACGAAAAATCCCAGCAACCCCGCCAAGAGCAACGCAAATAAAGTGTGAGCATCGGCATCTGCCCCCTCGAATGCCTCGGGCAGCAAATGCAGCAGCGCAACGGACAGCAATACCCCAACCGACAGGCTGACCATGTGATGCAGGTACTTGCTGAAAACGCGGTACGCCAGCCAACTGGCGATAGACACAGCGATCAGGCCGCCGGCGACGGTGGCCAGCAAGATCCAGAGAAGCAGCATGGGGAATGAGGCAGAAAGGAAGCGTAAAGTAATATTATATCGTTACAGGCTTCCTTTCGCCGATGGCCCGGATATAGGCCAGCGGAGTTTGCGGCAGTCTATTTACGGCATCCAGTCTGGACACCGTTTCTAGAGCCGGCAAACCCGCACCTCAGTGCGCCTGCTCCCAATTGGGACCGACCCCTACCTCGGCTACCAATGGCACGCGCAGCGTCGCAACGCTGCACATGAGCTCAGGTACGCGCGCACGCACGACCTCGAGTTCGCTGTCGGGCACCTCGAGCACCAGTTCGTCATGTACCTGCATGATCATGCGAGTCGCCAATTGGTCGGCATCCAGCCAGTCTTGCACTGCCACCATGGCCATTTTGATCAGATCGGCTGCGGTGCCCTGCATGGGGGCATTGATGGCGGCGCGCTCTGCGCCCTGGCGGCGAGGCCCGGATGCCGCGCGGATATCGGGCATCTGCAGGCGGCGGCCAAAGACGGTTTCGACATAGCCTTGTTGACGCGCCAATTGGCGCGTCTGTTCCATGTACTGCGCCACGCCAGGATAACGAGCGAAATAACGGTCGATGTATGCCTGAGCCGCATCGCGCGTAATTCCCAGGTTGGACGCCAAGCCGAATACGCCCATACCGTAAATCAGGCCAAAATTGATGGCTTTGGCAGCCCGGCGCTGCTCGGACGTCACATCAGCAAGAGCAACACCAAAGATCTCGGACGCGGTGGCGCGGTGGATGTCTTCGCCAGCGGCAAAGGCCCGCTGCAAATTCTCATCATCGGAGACGTGCGCCATGATGCGCAACTCGATCTGGGAATAGTCGGCCGACAGCAATACCCCGTTTTCCGCAATGAAGGCTTCACGTACACGGCGGCCGGCCTCGGTGCGTACGGGGATGTTCTGCAAATTGGGATCGGACGACGCCAAGCGGCCCGTGATCACCGCAGCCTGCGAATAATGCGTATGCACCCTGCCCGTGCGCGCATTGATCATGCGAGGCAGCTTGTCCGTGTAGGTCGATTTCAGTTTCGACAGGCCACGATATTCCAACAAGACTTGCGGCAAGGGATAATCCTGCGCGAGCTTGGTCAGGACTTCTTCGTCGGTTGACGGGGCTCCGCTGGCGGTCTTGCGCACGACAGGCAGTTGCATGCGGCCAAACAGGATTTCGCCCAGTTGCTTGGGTGAATTCAGATTGAACGGCTGGCCTGCCAGGTCGTAGGCTCGCTGCTCTAACGTCAGCATCTCCTGGCCCAGGCGATGGCTTTGCTGGCCCAGTTCGGCCGCATCGACCTTGACGCCATTGCGTTCGATCACGGTCAATACGCGAGAGACCTCGATTTCCAGTTGATAAATGCGTTCGAGCCCCGCGTCAGCGGCCACGCGCGGGCGCAAGGCTTGATGCAATTGCAACGTGAAATCGGCGTCTTCGCAGGCATAGTGGCCGGCCTTTTCGACGGCGACTTCGTCAAAGCCGATTTGCTTGGCGCCCTTGCCGCACAAATCCTCGTAGTTGATGCCGCTGCGCCCCAAATAACGTTGCGACAAATCCGCCAGACCAACACCGCGGTGTGATTCCAGCACATACGCCTGCAACATGGTGTCGTCCTGGATGCCTGCCAGCGCGATACCTTCGTTGGCAAACACATGGGTGTCGTATTTGGCGTGATGCAGCAGTTTGGGCCGCGCGGGATCTTGCAGCCAAGCACGCAGGCGCTCGAGGACTTCGGCTTTGGGTAGTTGCTCGGGATGATCCGGACCACGATGCGCCACAGGGATATAGCAGGCCACGCCCGGCTCGACCGACATGGAAATCCCCACGAGGCTGGCCTGCATTTCATTCAGCGAGGTGGTTTCGGTGTCCAGCGCCACGAGCGGCGCCTCCGCGATCAAGGCCATCCATTCGTCAAACGCCGGCCAGCCGGCAATGACCTGATAACGGAGTTCTGCTGGTGCAGCAGGCGCCTCGGCGATGACACGCGCATCGCCTTGCGGCACCCGTTCAGCGTCGCCCGTGAGCTCGCGCAGCCAGCTACGAAAACCGTATTTCTCGTAGAGCGCTTGCAGCGTCCCGGTATCGGGTTGGCGAGGCTCCAGATCAGCCATCGCATTGACATGGCCAGTCAGATCGCAATCGCACTTCACCGTCAACAACTCACGCGTCAACGGGAATTGTGGGATCGCCTCGCGCAGATTGCTGCCCGCCACCCCTTTGATGGCCTCTGCCTGTTCGACCAAGCCCTCAATGGAGCCAAACTCGCTCAGCCACTTGACCGCGGTTTTGGGGCCGACCTTGGTCACGCCCGGCACATTGTCCACGGCATCACCGATCAGCATGAGGTAATCAACAATACGCTCGGGCGAGACGCCGAATTTGTTCTGCACACCCGGTTCATCCAGGACCTCGCCGCTCATGGTGTTGACCAGCGTCACATGCGAGTCCACCAGCTGCGCCAAGTCTTTATCGCCAGTCGACACAATGGTGTGAATATCCTGCTTCGTCGCATGGCAGGCCAACGTACCGATCACATCGTCCGCCTCGACGCCCTCGATGGCCAGGACTGGCCAGCCTAACGCCTTGACGGCCTGATGGATCGGCTCGATCTGCGCAGCCAGATCCTCAGGCATTGGCGGCCGATGCGATTTATAGTCGGGGTAGAGATCGTCACGGAAGGTCTTGCCGCGCGCATCAAAAATACAAGCTGCGTAGTCTGCCTTATGATCAGACACGAGCTTACGCAACATATTCACGACACCATAGAGTGCGCCCGTAGGTTCGCCTTGCGCATTGCGCAAATCGGGCATAGCGTGAAAGGCGCGGTACAAATAACTCGAACCGTCTACCAGCAATAAGGTTTTCTTCATGGTTACAAAGGCAGATTTAGAAACGCCCGCCGGCAAGCAAATACCGGTGATTATGTCAGAGATACGGACGGCGGCAGAACAACTGGCCGATTTAGGCCCCGCCGTCAGCTTGTTTGGCAGCGCGCGCACCAGCCGCGGCTCGCCACACTATGAAACCAGCGAAGCCATCGCACGCGCACTGGCCAAGGCCGGCTTTGCCGTCATCGCAGGCGGTGGTCCCGGCATCATGGAAGCCGCCAATAAAGGCGCATTCGAAGCAGGAGGCACCAGCGTCGGGCTGAACATCAGCCTGCCGCACGAGACTCACAATAACAAATACCAGACGATCAGTTTGTCATTTGAGTATTTTTATTCTCGCAAAGCGACGTTTTTCATGCATAGCTTTGCTTACATCTCGCTGCCCGGCGGCTTCGGCACCATGGACGAGCTATTCGAGGCCCTGACACTAATCCAGACCGGCAAAGTGCCCCCTGCCCCCGTCATCCTGGTCGGCAAGGAATACTGGCAAGGCCTGGTAGGCTGGCTACGCGACCAAATGCTGGCCAACGGAATGATCAGCGCTCACGATCTGGAACTCTTCATCATCGAAGACGATCCACAAAAAGTCGTGCAGCACATACGTGAATTTCACCACATGCACCAGACCGACGCCCAATACGCACCGTCGCTGCCAAGCTAACCCGCAGAGCCGCAGCCCGCATATTCGAGCGCACGACGCAACTTTGCAGGAATAAGCACAACTCTCCGCGCGCGACCACCGCTTCACGCACGGAGACACTGTGAGTCTGCGCCGGGAGCCGAGTGCCGCGCCGGCCCGTAGAGCCGCGATTCAGCCTCGCGCAGCGAGGCCGAGGCNCNAGGCTNCTACTGCNGTGAGTCCC
>NZ_CBCSJH010000040.1:4726-47531 GCF_965139195.1 Bordetella tumbae
CAGCGGCTCGGCGCAAGACCAGGCGCCGAGGTCCCCTTCGGGGACTGCCCGCCGCTCNACGGGCTGGCNTGGCGTCCCGGCACCCGCAAGGGACGGCTCAATAGAGAATCTCTGCGCCAGCACAAGAGCCCCCATCTCGCCCAACATCACCCACACCAAAGCAAAAACAATCACCGATCCAAAACAAAACAGGCGCCCAACCTCAGGCGCCCGTTCTTCACACTAACTAGCTAGGATAAGCTAGGCTATCAAGCACTTTCACGCGCCGCACGACGACGCTCGTGCTCTTGCAGATAGCGCTTACGCAGCCGGATCGACTTCGGCGTAATTTCCACCAGTTCATCATCATCGATGAACTCAACCGCATACTCGAGCGACATCTGAATCGGCGGCACCAGACGCACCGCCTCATCCGTACCCGATGCACGCACGTTGGTGAGTTGCTTACCCTTGATCGGGTTGACGACCAAGTCGTTATCGCGGCTATGGATACCGATGATCATGCCTTCGTACAAGGCCTCGCCCGGGTTGACGAACATGCGGCCACGATCCTGCAATTTCCACAGCGCATAAGCCACCGCGTCGCCGTTGTCCTGGCTGATCAGCACGCCATTGCGACGCTCGCCGATGCTGCCTTCGCGCAAGGGTGCGTATTCGTGGAAAATGTGGCTCATCAAGCCCGTGCCACGCGTCAAGGTCAGGAACTCGTTCTGGAAACCGATCAGGCCACGGGCCGGGATCAGATATTCCAGACGGGTACGGCCGCGCCCATCAGGCTGCATGTCTTGCAAGTCGCCCTTGCGGCGGCCGAGTTCTTCCATGACGCCACCTTGGTGAGCGTCTTCGACGTCGACGGTCAGCGACTCGAACGGCTCGCATTTGACGCCGTCGACTTCCTTGAACACCACACGCGGACGCGACACGGCCAATTCGTAGCCTTCGCGACGCATCGTTTCCAACAAAATGGTCAAGTGCAATTCGCCACGGCCCGATACTTCGAACACGGTATCGTCGCCGGTATCGCGCACACGCAGCGCCACGTTGGACTTCAGCTCGCGGTCCAGACGGTCACGCAGCTGACGGCTGGTGACGAACTTGCCTTCACGGCCAGCCAAAGGCGACGTATTCACCATGAAGTTCATCGTCAGCGTCGGCTCGTCAATGCGCAGCATGGGGAATGCTTCGGGGTTCGCCGGATCCATGAGCGTGCAGCCAATACCGATGTCTTCGATACCGTTGATCAGGACGATGTCGCCGGCTTCGGCTTCCTCGACCACCTCACGCTCCAGGCCCTTGAATTTCAGCACCTGGTTGATGCGGCCTTTCGAGATCGAGCCTTCGGGACCGAATTGGAAAGCCACATCCATGCCAGGACGGATACGTCCACGGTTGATGCGACCCACGCCGATCTTGCCCACGTAGTTGTTGTAGTCCAGCGAGATGATCTGCATTTGCAGCGGACCATTGGGATCGTCGTCACGCTGCGGCACGTGCTGCAGGATGGCTTCGAACAACGGGCGCATGTCGCCTTCGCGCACGTCCGGCGTCAAACCGGCGTAACCCGACAGACCCGAGGCGTACACCACGGGGAAATCCAGTTGCTCTTCGGTCGCACCAAGCTTGTCGAACAAATCGAACGTCGCGTTGATCACGAAATCCGGACGAGCGCCCGGGCGATCAATCTTGTTGACCACGACGATGGGCTTCAGCCCCAGCGCCAGGGCCTTGCGCGTCACGAAAATGGTCTGCGGCATCGGGCCTTCGACCGCATCGACCAGCAGCAACACGCCGTCCACCATGGACAGCACGCGCTCGACTTCGCCACCGAAGTCCGCGTGTCCCGGGGTATCGACGATATTGATGTGCGTGCCTTCGTATTCAACAGCACAGTTTTTCGCCAGAATCGTAATGCCGCGTTCTTTTTCGAGGTCGTTCGAATCCATGACCCGTTCCGAAACCGCCTGGTTTTCGCGGAAGGTACCGGATTGGCGCAGCAACTGGTCGACCAGGGTAGTTTTACCGTGGTCAACGTGGGCAATAATGGCGACGTTGCGCAAGGCGCGAGTCATAGCGGGTCCTTTAAGGTCGGTGTGGCGGGCAGCAGGCCCGCCGGCAATTCATTCAATGCAAGCAAAGCCTGCTTGGGATCAGTCATGGCCTGCAAGGCCTCGAGCGTAATGGCGCGATCCAGCGAAAACGGCCCGACGTGCGTGCGCCGCAGCGCCGCCAGGTGGGCATAACACCCCAGTGCCCGGCCGATATCCTGAGCCAGGGTTCGTATGTACGTCCCCTTGCTGCACGCCACATCGATCTCGGCCTGGCTGCCATTCAGCGATAACAGGTCGATGCGGTAAATCTTGACTTGACGCGCGGGGCGGTCCAACTCGATACCCTGGCGTGCGTATTCGTACAACGGCTTGCCGTCCCGCTTCAGCGCTGAATACATCGGCGGGATTTGCTCGATGATGCCCTGAAAGCGTGACAACACGTCGAGCAAGGCAGACTCGGTCACACTCACCGCGTCCGTCGCACGTGCTGTCACGATGCCGGTCAAATCGCCGGAATCGGTTTCCTCGCCAAACTGCAGCGTCGCCCGATAGGATTTGTCGGCGTTAAGCATCGCGCCGGAGATCTTGGTCGCACGCCCCATACAGCACACCAGCAAACCAGTGGCGAAAGGATCCAGTGTACCCGTATGCCCTGCCTTGGCGGCATCCATGGTGCGTTTGGCGCGCTGCAAGGCGTGATTACTGGACAAACCCACAGGTTTGTCTAGCAACAGGACACCGTCGAGCGCAAGCCCGCGTCGTTTAGCCATCGTCGAATCCGGGAAAAAAGCAGCAGTAGACGACAGCCGATCAGCGCTGGTCTTCAGGTTCGTCGGGCTCTTCCGCGACCGGGCCAGGCCGGTTTGCGCGGTCGATCAATGCCGACATTTCGATGCCACGCGCGATTTGCTCGTCATGGACGAAGCGCAATCGGGGCACGGTGTGGATGTGCAGGAGCTTGTACAGCAGGGAGTGCAGCCAGCCGGCTTTTTCGTTGAGCAGCGCCGCCGCGGTGTCGGGCTCGGCGCCCATCACCGTGAAATAGACCTTGGCATGCGCATAATCAGCCGACAGCTCCACACCGGACAGCGTGATCAATCCAGCGCGGGATACGTCGATCTCGCGCTGAATGAGGCCAGCCAGATCCTTTTGGATCTGGTCGGCCAGCCGCAAATTGCGGCCGGGGATGGATTTAGATTTGTGACGGCTCATGTAACACGTATGAAATTCACGATCGCTTTTTACAGCGTACGCGCAATTTCCTTGATTTCGAAGACTTCCAGTTGGTCGCCCACTTGGATGTCGTTGGTGCCACGCAGCGTCAGACCGCAATCAAAGCCGGATTTGACCTCTTTGACGTCGTCCTTGAAGCGGCGCAACGAATCCAGCTGACCGTTCCAGTGAACCACATTGTTGCGCAAGAGACGGACCTGCGAATCGCGGCGCACCACACCGTCGAGCACCATACAACCAGCGATGTTGCCGATACGGGAAATCGAGTAGACCTCGCGGATCTCGACCAAGCCGATGATCTCTTCTTTTTTCTCGGGCGCCAACATGCCCGACATGGCTGCCTTTACGTCATCCACAGCGTCGTAGATGATGTTGTAGTAGCGCAGGTCGATGCCGTTGTTCTCGGCCAATTTCTTGGCGCTTTGCTCGGCACGGACGTTAAAGCCGATCACCACGGCGTTCGAAGCGATAGCCAGGTTGATGTCGCTTTCCGAGATACCGCCCACGGCCGCATGCACAACCTGGACACGGACTTCGTCGGTCGAGAGTTTGGTCAGCGAAGACACCAGGGCCTCTTGAGAGCCTTGGACGTCGGTCTTGACGATCAACGCCAAGGTTTGCGTACCCTCGCCTAGGTTGTCGAACATGGACTCGAGCTTGGCAGCCTGTTGACGCGCGAGTTTGACGTCGCGGAACTTGCCTTGGCGGAACAGCGCGATTTCGCGGGCCTTGCGTTCGTCGGCCAGCGCCATCAACTCGTCACCAGCAGCCGGCACATCCGTCAGGCCCTGGATCTCGACCGGAATGGACGGACCAGCTTCTTGGATCTGCTTGCCGTTTTCATCCAGCATGGCGCGAACGCGGCCGAAGCTGGCACCCGCCAGAACCACATCGCCGCGCTTGAGCGTACCGCTCTGCACCAGGATGGTGGCAACCGGACCACGCCCCTTGTCGAGACGGGCTTCGATGACGAGCCCCTTGGCTGGCGCGTCCACGGGCGCGGTCAGTTCCAGGATTTCGGCTTGCAGCAACACGTTTTCGAGCAGATCGTCGATGCCGGCACCAGTTTTGGCCGACACAGGGACGAACGGAACGTCACCGCCGTATTCTTCGGGCACGACTTCCTCGGCGACCAGCTCTTGCTTGACGCGGTCGGGGTTGGCTTCGGGCTTGTCGATCTTGTTGACGGCCACGACCAGCGGCACACCGGCAGCCTTGGCGTGGTGAATGGCCTCGCGAGTCTGCGGCATGACGCCGTCGTCGGCGGCGACCACCAGAATCACGATATCGGTGGCCTTGGCGCCACGGGCACGCATGGCGGTAAACGCCTCGTGGCCCGGGGTATCCAGGAAGGTCACCATGCCGCGATCGGTTTGCACGTGATAGGCGCCGATATGCTGGGTGATGCCACCGGCTTCGCCAGAAGCGACCTTGGCACGGCGGATGTAATCCAGCAACGAGGTCTTGCCATGATCGACGTGACCCATCACGGTGACGACCGGTGCACGAGGCAGTGCCTCGGCTTCGACGGCACCCGGAGTTTCGTCGAGGAAGGCTTCCGGATCGTCGAGCTTGGCGGCGATCGCCACGTGGCCCAGTTCCTCGACCACGATCATGGCGGTTTCCTGGTCCAGCACCTGATTGATGGTGACCATCTGGCCGAGCTTCATCAATTGCTTGATGACTTCTGCGGCCTTGACGGACATCTTGTGTGCCAGGTCGGCCACGCTGATGGTCTCGGGAACGTGCACTTCGCGAGCGATGAACTCTTGTTGCACGGGCTCTTGGCGACGCTGATCGTTTTGTTGATTGCGACCGCCCTTGCCACCTTTGCCACCCTTGCCACCGGCGCGCCAGCCGTCACGGCTGGGGGCAGCAGACTTGGTGTCGGCAGGTTTCTTGCGCGACGCATCATCATTCCAGGACGACGATACCTCTGCCGTCTTGATAGTTTTCTTCGAGCCCGCGCCGGCGCTCGGCTTGTTGGCGTCTTTTTTCGCGCCCGCCGCAGCCTTGCCGCTGGGCTTGTGCAATGTACCCGACAAGGGAGCGGGGGCTTCCGGCTCGGGCGCACGCAGGACTTTGCGAGGACGATTCAACATCTCGCGCAAGGCAGCGGCCTCGGCCTCGGCGGCACGACGCGCGTCTTCGCGCGAAGCGTTATCGCCAGCAGATTGAGCCAATGGCGGCGGCGCACGGCGCTCGGCGCGCGTCATACGAGGCGCAGCAGCGTTGGACTTGGACGAAGAAGCAGGCGGAGTCAGTTTGGCAGACTCGGCGGGAGATTTGGCAACAGTATCGATTTCAGCTTGCACAACAGGTTCCGGCGGGGCCGACGGGGCCTCGCGCTCGGGAGCGGCTTGTCCAGCGGCAGGCTCAGCCGAGGCAACCGGCTGTTCTGCCGGCACGGGTGCCGGTTCGGGTTGGGACTCAGGCTCGGCCTGGGCCACGGGGGTAGCAGGTTGAGGCTCAACGCTCGGCTCAGCCTCGGGTTCGGAGACGCTCTCGGCGCCAGATTCGGCAGCCACGTCAGGCGTTTCCGCTGCAGGCTTGGCGGCCGGTGCCTCGACCTGGGTTTCGTCGGATGCGGGCGCAGACGCCGGCTCGACCACGGGGTTGGCCGTCTGGCTCGTTTGTTCCTCGGCAGATACCGTTGGCTCAGCCACAGGCTCAGCAACAACGGGCTCAGCGGCGGGAACGGCGGTTGCCGTCACGGTTTCGTTCGATTCTTGAACAGGCGCAGGCGTGGGCGCAACGGGCGCAGGCGCAGTCGTCGATACCGACGACTCGGCGGCCTCGGCCTGTTGTGCAGCAGCCTGTTCCTGAGCGATCTCGGACGGATCCCGCTTGACGAACACGCGTTTTTTGCGGACTTCGACCTGGATGGTACGAGAACGGCCAGTGGCATCTGCCTGGCGGATCTCGGAGGTCTGGCGACGCGTCAAGGTGATCTTCTTGCCCTCGGTCGCGCCATGAGCGCGGCGCAGAGAGTCGAGCAGCTTCGCCTTGTCGCTGTCGGTTACCGCGTCGTCCACCGAGTTGAGGTCAACACCGGCCGAACGCAGCTGCTCGAGCAGCACGTTGGCTGGCATTTTCAGCTCGGTAGCGAACTGGGCGACAGTATTACTCGACATTAGGCTATCTTCCCTCTATATGCAGCGATTACAACAACGATGAATGGGTTTTGAATCAAACGCTCGGCAGGATGCCGCCGGTTATTCCTCGTTGAACCAATGAGCCCGGGCACGCATGATCAAGTCGCTGGCCTGTTGCTCGTCGATCCCGGCAATTTCCGCCAGCTCGTCAGTAGCCAGCTCTGCCAGATCGTCACGGGTCAGCACTTGTCGCTCGGCCAGCTTGGCAGCCAGCTCGGGCGTCACGCCTTCGAGCTCGAGCAGGTCCTGAGCCGTTTCAAGGCGTTCTTCCTGGGCGATGGCCTCGGTCAAGAGCGCATTGCGGGCACGGGCGCGCAACTCGTTGATGGTGTCTTCGTCAAACGCTTCGATTTCCAGCAACTCAGGCAGGGGCACGTAAGCGATTTCCTCGATACCGGTAAACCCTTCATCAATCAGGATGTCGGCGACTTCCTCGTCGACGTCCAGCTTGTCCATGAATGTAGTACGCAGGCCGGCGCGCTCGGATTCCTGGCGGCTGAGGCTTTCTTCTGGCGTCATGATGTTGATCTGCCAGCCGGTCAGCTCGGAAGCCAGGCGCACGTTTTGGCCTTTGGCGCCAATGGCCTTGGGCAGGTTTTCCTCGTCGACCACCACGTCCATTGCGTGTTTGTCTTCGTCGACCAGGATCGATTCGACATTGGCCGGCGCCAGAGCGCCGATGACGAATTGCGCAGGGTCTTCGGACCAAAGCACGATATCGACCTGTTCGCCACCCAGCTCGTTACGCACAGCGGTCACGCGCGAGCCGCGCATCCCGACGCATGTCCCGATGGGATCAATGCGCTTGTCGTAGGCGATCACGGCGATCTTGGCGCGTACACCCGGGTCGCGAGCGGCGGCCTTGATCTCGAGCAAGCCTTGTTCGATTTCGGGGACTTCGTTTTCGAACAACTGGCGAATGAAATCAGGCGAGGTACGCGACAGGATGACCTGTTGGCCACGCGCAGCGTGATCGACCTTTAGCACATAGGCGCGCAGACGATCACCGACGCGGAAGTTTTCCTTCGGGATCATCTCGGAGCGTGGCAGGCGGGCTTCGATCTTGCCGGTTTCGACGATGATGTCGCCCTTGTCCATGCGCTTGATCGTGCCGGAGATGATGGTCTCGCCACGATCCAGAAAGTCGTTGAGGACCTGCTCGCGCTCGGCGTCACGGATTTTTTGCAGGATGGCCTGCTTGGCAGCCTGGGCGCCGATACGGCCGAATTCGATCGGCTCGAGCGGTTCTTCGATGTATTCGCCGACCTGAATATTGGGCAGGAGTTCGATGGCGTCGGACAGCATTTCCTGTTTGTCCGGTTCTTGGAGGCCGGCCTCGTCAGGCACCACCAGCCACCGGCGGAAACCCTCGTGGCTGCCAGTCTCGCGATCGATGGAGACGCGGATTTCGGCGTCGTCCTTGAAACGCTTTTTCATGGCCGAAGCCAGCGCGCTCTCGAGCGCTCCGAATACGACTTCACGCGTGACGTTTTTCTCACGCGCCAAGGCATCGACCAACAGAAGAATTTCGCGACTCATCGCTTTTTGCCCTTGAAATCCAGAACGGGATCCAGTTTGGCACGCTCGATATCACCGAACGTGAAACTCAATACCTGAATGTCGTTCTTTTTTGCCTCAAATTCGAGACCGAATACGGCCTGCTGCGCAGTGGCCGCCGCGTCGCCCGCTGCGCCCTGCTCTGCCTCAGGCAGAGACAGAATGCCGGAAAACACCTTTCGTCCATCCAGCGGCTCGCGCAGTTTGATCTCGATACGTTCGCCCACGAAACGGCGCAGCTCGGCCTCGGTGCGCAACGGGCGATCCGTGCCCGGCGAGCCGACTTCGAGCCGCTTGTAGTCGATGTTTTCGACTTCGTAGACGCGCGACAACTGGCGCGAGACCTGCTCGCAGTCCTCGATGCGCACGCCGCCGACCCTATCGATGGTGACGCGCAATAGGCCCAGCGCAGCACGTTCGACGTCGACCAATTCGACGTCCATGCCGGCCAATGCCTGTTGGGTCAATGCGTAAATATCTGCCATACACTCAAAAAAAATGGGCTGCAAACCCAGCCCACTGTATCGCCCGGCCCTCGGATCATCTGATGATGGGACACCCCACCAGCACGTAATACCGAACCCAAGCCCAAAAGAAGCACACCCGAATACCTATCCAGGCGACAGCATATGCTGCGGCACACGGCAAAGACGCACCCGTGGGTCACCCGCAGGTCCATGCGCGCCATGAAAACCAATGATTTTACCAGATAATTGCGAAAATTGCCTGCTATGTCGCGGGTTTACGTCAAGGGCACCAGGACGGTGCCCTTGACGTCGCGCCGGCACAACTCAACGGTCGCCACGCCCACGGCCACCGCCTAGAAAGCCCAGGCGAGACTCGTGCGCCGAGGCACCCTTGGGCTGCCAATCGTCGCCTTTGGGGCCGCGCTGCGGACGGCCTTTGCCACCACCGCTGTTGCCTTGCGGCTTGCCGTTGCGGACCGCCTGATTACCACGCGGCCCACCCTGGCCGCCGCCAGGTTTTCCATTGGGCCGATTCGGGCCTTTGCGCTGATTGCCGGCAACGCCGGGAGCGCCCGGTGCCGATGCAGCCCCCTCGCCGGCCGGCCCCGTGGGGCGACGCGGCTTGCCGTGCTTTGCAAACTTGCCATCGCCACGCTTGTTGCCGCCCTGATAGCCGCCTTCACTATTGCCGCCCTGCCCGGCATTGCCATAGCCACCGCTACCGCCCTGCCCGCCTGCCGGATTGCCGCCCACGTTGCCGTGGCCACCGCCGAACTGGGCGCTCGGCCCCTTGCCGCCGCGCCGTCCGCCTGGCTTGTGACCACCCTGCATACCTGCCGGCTTGCCACCGGGTTTGCCGCCCTTGCCGCCACGCCCGCCGTCTTTACCCAGCGGATGTCCATTGGCATATCCACCCGTGAACATCAAGCCAGTACCAAAAGGGTCGGACGGCGAGGACGCCACCTGGCCGGCACTGCCCGGACGTCCGCCCTGCAATTTGCCGCGGCGACCGATGCGCGCACCATTCATGCCGTTGCGGTCCATCGTGCCAAACCCGGGAGGCAAAGCACTGTCATGCGAACGCGGTTGACGCGCATGACGACCACCGTCGGCATCGTCGTCTTCGCGCAACAGACCCAGCTGCACCATCAACGCCGTCACCAAGGAGGAGTCCAACTCATCCCAACGACCGCGGCGCAAATTACGCGGCAACACCAAATCACCAAAGCGAGTGCGGATCAGACGGCTGACCGTCACGCCTACCGCCTCGAACATCCGGCGGACTTCGCGGTTGCGCCCTTCTTGGAGCGTAACGCGATACCACCGGTTGCTGCCGTCGCCGCCCAGATAATCCAGCGAGCCAAAGGCAGCCATGCCGTCGTCGAGCTGAATACCCTCGACCAGGGACTTGCGGGTGGCGTCGTCCATTTCCCCCAATACACGCACCGCGTACTCACGCTCGGTACCGTAACGGGGATGCATGATGCGATTGGCCATGTCGCCTGACGTGGTGAAAATCAGCAGCCCTTCGGTGTTCAAATCCAGACGGCCGACCGACAGCCATTTGCCAGTACGCAGCTTGGGCAAACGCGCGAACACATTGGCGCGGCCACCAGGATCGTCGTGGCTCACGATTTCGCCTGCAGGCTTGTGATACAGGATGACACGAGGCGGTTTTCGCGTATTGGTGCGAGCAACCGGCTTGCCGTTGACCCGGACCAGGTCCGAGGGCGAGACGCGCTGACCGATGTGCGCGGGCTCACCGTTGACCGACACGCGGCCGGCAGTGATCAATTCTTCCATTTCGCGGCGCGAACCAACGCCCGCGTCCGCCAGGACTTTGTGCAGCTTGGGCATCGCTGCATCGCTATTCAGATATTTGCCCAGGCGCTGCTCGCTGCGATCGGCATGCTCTAAATAAGAGAGCATTTGCTCGGCCTCGCGCTCAGCGCCGCGACCGCCAACCGCCTCGCCCGACGGCGCGGCCGGCGCGCCCTCCACCGATCCCGGTGCCCCCGCGACACCCGTCGCATCACCACGACGGCGACGGAACGGGGTGCGCAGCTTACGGCCACGGCCACCACGCGCCGCATTGGGATCCCCTTCATTGGCCTGAGCTGCCGCGGCCTGCGCAAATTCGGCGGTAGCGGGCGATGCCTCGCCAGACTCCGACGCCGGCCGCTGATTTGCCATGGCGTTTCCGCCGCGCCGGCGATTCGGACGGCCCTCGGTCACGACGGGCCCTGCCGACGCCGCACCCGCAGACCCGCTCGACGCAAAAGACTCGGCCGCCGACTGAGCAGCAGGCCCGGCCGATTCAAACAGATCCGCCTGCGTAGATGTGCGAGTTTCTCTCACAACTGGTCGAGCGGGCACGAAGGGCGCCTCAGATGGCGTAGAGCCGGCAGAGGAAGATCCAGCCGCCGCCTCATGCGAGGCAGCCCGTTCAGTTGCAACAACAGGCGCGTTACGCTCAACTGCCGCTGCGGACACGCTCGGCACTGCCTTGGCGACAGGCGCCGCAACACCAGACGAGATGGCGCTTTCTGCCACCGCAGGCGTCACCGTATCAGCCGATGCCGCGCCTGCGGCGGCTTTGCGGGTACGCGTGCGCTTGGCGGCCGGTTCTGCTGCAACTGCCTCGGCCGAGCCGCTGGCTGCCGCCTTGGGTTTGGCCGACTTGCTTGCCGCCGATTTGGTGGCAGCAACTTTAGCCTGCGTGGCGGATTCGGGTGCTGAGCCTGCCGTCGAACTGTCTGCCACCGCTTTATCGGCCGCCGACTTGGCTGCTGCCGTTTTTCTGGCTGCAGTCTTTGCCGCCGGTTTAGCCGCCGCCGTCTTGACCACTGCGGGCTTGTCTTCTGCCGGCTTGGCTTTAGCCCTGGACGATGCCGGCTTGCCCTCTGCCGATTTGGCGGCGGATTTGGCTGCAGCCGTTTTCGTTGCCGTCTTCGTCGCCGCTTTGGTCGCCGCAGACTTGGCCGCGGTCTTCGTTGCCGTCGCCTTCTTGGCGGGCACTTTTACCGTCGACTTGGCCGCCGCAGACTTACTGGCAGCGCTTTTGGTCGCTCGGGTTTTCGTCGCAACAGGCGACTCGCCGGCCAGCGAATCAGAAACAGGGGAATCGTCTTGCATTTTTTTACGCGTCATTTCGGTTGTCACGGAGACAGCTCCAGAATTCTTTAAGCTTTCGCCAATCCGCCTTGCGCGGATTGGTCTTCATCATCAGCGGATGGCGAATCGTCAGCCTCGGAGACTTCGGTCTCGGGCGCAGACTCTTGCGATTCCGCTTCGGTAGTTTCGGTAGTTATTGATTCAGCATCGACGCGAGGCGTCTCCAGCCCCGTCTCATCCGCCACGGCGGGATCTGCATCCAGCACCGCCACATCATCGCGGACGGCTTCGGTTTCCGCCTGCTCCTGGGCTGACGCAAACGCCACATCGGCTTGCGCCTCTACCGCGGCAGGCTCAAGCGCCACCTCGGCATCAATGGCATTGTCGTCGACAACTGCCGCGCCCTCTGTATCGGATACAGACACTGCGTCCAGCTCGGCATTCGCCTCCTCGCCGGACACTGACGCAGAACCAGAAGACTCATCGACAGATGCACTCTCGACTGGCTCCGCAGTCTCAGCCTGAACAGCAGCGTCGCCTTCGGCAGCACCTGCGCTGGCATTATCTGCCTCAGCGCCCAGCGACTCGGGATTGTCCGCGCCGGACTCCGGCGCCTGAGGATCACTGACCTCAAGGGTGACCTCAGAGCCCCCCAGATCCAGCCCATGCAACGCCGCGGCGGCCTGCGCACTATCCAATGGCGGCAACTCATCCAGCGCACGCAGCCCCAGATCATCGAGAAATTGCCGCGTCGTTCCGAACAATGCCGGCCGCCCCGGCGCGTCGCGATGACCGATGACCTCGATCCAGCCACGATCCTCGAGAGTCTTGACGATTTGAGACGAGACCGTCACGCCACGAATGTCTTCGATGTCACCCCGCGTCACCGGCTGGCGCCAGGCCACGATCGCCAGCGTTTCCATCACGGCGCGAGAATACTTGGGCGGCCGCTCGGGATTCAGGCGTTCCAGATAGCGCTGCATTTGCGGACGGCTCTGAAAACGCCATCCCGTCGCCAACTGCGCCAGATCCATTCCGCGATTCGCCCAGTGCTCCTGCAGTTCCTGCAGCATCGCCCGCAGCCGATCGTTATCGAAATCGGGGTCTTCGCCGAACAGCTTGCGCATTTCGGTCAATGGCATGGGCTGGCTGGCGCAAAGCAGCGCAGCTTCCAGCACATAAGTTGCCTCGCTATTGTCCATTGAGCTTCTGTCTACCTACATAAAAAGGGCAAATTTGCATCGAGTCTGAAAAGACGCTATGATTTCGTTCTCTCAGACGCGGGGTGGAGCAGTCTGGCAGCTCGTCGGGCTCATAACCCGAAGGTCGTAGGTTCAAATCCTGCCCCCGCAACCAAATTTCATAAAGGCCTGGCTTACCGCCGGGCCTTTTTGTTTGTTGTGATGATCGTCACAAGCTCGCTCGGCAAAACAGGCTCCGGCGGCAGCGCCAAGATCGGCGCCCGCCCGCCCGCAGGGGCTATACAGCCCCTGTAGCGGAAAAACCAATGTAGCGTGGACTTGCGTAATGTTCACGACGTTCCTGTTAGACGTGGCACCGTGCCGCCCTGCACCGAAAAGCGCCTTGGGCTCGCACCATGCCGCGCGTATCAGTGCGCAGCGCCGCACCAGCGGCATTTGCTGAAAAAATGAACCTGAATCGCCTGGCCCCAAAGCACAGGACGGAGACACAGGACACCCCCACCCCGGAGCGATACACATATCAGACCGATGACACCCTGTGACCATGCACAGGACGAACTCGTCTGACAGCGATACTAAGCCGACGATTTTTAGACATATGGGACGACCATCTGTCTGCATGACCGGCCAGCACGGGCGGCCTGCCAACTCATCCGGCGACCCCACGACCAGCGCTGGAACCGTTGTAACGGCACCGGCTGTCGGACGGCCCGCCGCGGAAATACCCGCCGCGACTTTGCCTGCACCCCCAGCTAGGCAACACGGTTATACCGGAGCACATTGCCGGCCCATGAGGCTGGCAGCTGGAGTGACGTTGGTCTACATGAAGACAGTTCCACAATTATACCCACAATGCCCTCGCAGACAAAGCATAGCGCGACAATCGGCCACTACGATTGTGCGGCGAATCCTTCGGACCCGGGCAGGTTTTGATCGAGACCGGCATTTGCTGATCGTGGAGGTTTGAGGTCTACCTTTCGGCTCTGGTTCACATCGGTCGGGCCGATCCCATTGACGGCCTGGGTTTGAAGTAGATCACGAGAGCGCACGATCACGGCTTGGGTTTTGAGACAGCCTCCAGGAATTGCGTGACAGTTTTCTAGGCTAGATATTGAACACGAGTTTCAAACTATCTTGGCCCGGCGTGTGCCAATAGTCATAGCCATTTTGCTCATCGTCATCGAAAAGCGCAGCGATGAACGCACCGAAGGACGATGCCTGAGGACACAGATAGTTGTTTTCGGCGCTTCCCCAACTCGCCCAATTTCGCACCCAGCTATAGACCGCCCCAAAGTCGTCGGCGCGTAGCGAAAGAACGATTTCGAGAAGACCGGGATCAGCTCCGATTGTGAGGCACCCGGCGGGCAATCGGTCCCCTAGTTCATGGCTCCAGTCCACAGCCCGATCCCAAGAATAGAAAGGATCAACAAAATGCTCGGTCGGATTCGCGCTCCCTTCCTCGGGGAGCAGCGCAGTATGTCTGAACATATTCGGATATGGTCGGCCGCCATTATATTTGATCAAGAAGACGCGATAATCGGCTGACAAGGCGCGACCGGTCGTCTGTTCCCAACTAGAGATCGTCGAAGCTACAGTTTCTCCTGCTTCCCAGCCTTCGCCGGCAGGCCTGATCAATCTATCCACGGAAACGCTCCTTTCGCAAAATTCCCAAAACTCGAGACAACTTTAGCAACCAGTCTTCAAAACACGGGCAACCGCAGCGAGGTACGCAGCTGTCGGATCAGGATTTCAGGATCCAATTCGCGGACGATCAACACCAACCAAGAACGATGCCCGCCGTCAGGCCAGGCCGCCAACGGCTCAAAGGGATAAAGGTCGCGATGCACACCATGAATGGCGCAAGGCAAAGGTTCACCCTCGAATCCGACCACGCCCTTGATGCGCAACAGGCCGCGATGATGGGATTCTTGAAGTTGCGCCATGCCTGTCAGAAATACGGCCCGGCTGACTGACGCTGACCATTGCAATACGGCATGCCTGATTTGAGGATGGCGGACGCCGCCCATCGACAAAAAACCCAATAGCCAGCGATTCGATTCAACCGGATCCGTCTGCGGGCGCTGGAGCTCGGGGGCTGTCAGGAGCCCATCCAAGGGCATATCAGCCTGCTGCACCAGGACGGGCACGCCAGGGTTGACCTGCCGGACCGACTGTATAGCCCCCTCCACCACCACGGACTCGACAAGATCGGCTTTCGTGCACACGATCACATCCGCCGCGGCCACCTGCTGCGCTGCCTCGGGCTGCTCCAGCAACTGGGTTCGAATGTGTTTCGCGTCTACGACCGTGATGGTGCCGCGGTAAACATAGCGCTCAGCGACAAAGTGTTCATGACGCAGCGTGAACAAAATCGCTGCAGGCGCAGCCAACCCCGTCGTTTCAATCACCACCCGGCGAAAGCGCGGAATCTGCCGGCGCAATGCCGACATGAAGAGTTCGCGCAACGTGTTCACCAGGTCCCCATTGACGGAACAACATATACAGCCGCCTTCGATGAGAGCGATACGGCCATCCGCATGGCGCAACAAATGATGATCGACACCGATATCGCCCACCTCGTTGACGATGATGGCCGCGTCCGCATACGCAGGCTCGCGCACCAGGCGATTGAGCAGCGTGGTTTTGCCGCTACCCAGAAAGCCGGTCAGCACCGTCACGCCGATGCGATGATCGGCGGCGTCATGAGGAGATTGCTCAGAGGCGGACATGACGAAATTCTGACGGCTCAGCGCCATAAAAGAAAGAGAAAAGCAGCGACACCATACGACATACTGTCATCTCCCAGACATCCATTGGTCACAACCCGGTCAGCAACACCCGCAATACTCGGCGACTCTATTTATAACTACATCAGGAGTTTCCGATGTCTGTGCGCGTGCCGTTCCTGAACCCTCGCCGAGCCCTCCCGCGAGCGATGCTTGCGCTGGTTTTGGCGGGTTCCCTTTCCGCTTGCAGCAACAGTGACGACTCTGACGACGATAATGCATCGCCACCAGAGGTCCAAGAAAAAGCCTCGGCAAATCTGGCCCTGCTGGCGACGACCGATCTGCATTTCAATGTTCGCAGCTACGACTATTTCAAGCTCGCGGAAGACCCTACCTACGGCTTTGAACGTACGGCCACATTGATCCGAGCCGCCCGCCAGGAATTCCCGAATACGTTGCTCGTGGACAACGGCGACACGATTCAAGGAACGGCGCTGGCCGATTACGAGGCCCAGGTCTCGCCCATCACGTGCAGCCAGCAATCCTCGATGTACAAGGCCATGGCGGTATTGCAATACGATGCCGGCACGCTGGGCAATCATGAATTCAACTACGGGCTGCCCTATCTGAATCAAGTGCTGGGCGGCGGGCTGAACGTGGAAGGCGTAGACGCCAGCCTGTCATGCACGGGCCCGGGATTCCCGATGACGCTGGCCAACGTGCAAAGCGTCGCAAGCGGCAAGGAACTGCTGCCGCCCCATGTCATTCTGGAACGCGAAGTCAACGCCACGCAGGAGGACGGCGACCCCGTCAAGCTACCCATCAAGATCGGCGTGATCGGCCTGACCACCCCTGGCATCATGAACTGGGACAAACGCTATCTGGAAAACAAGGTCACGATCAGCGACGGCCGCGCCGCCGTTCAAGCCCAAGTTACCCAAGCACGCGCCGAGGGCGCCGATCTCGTTTTCGTACTGCTGCACGGCGGCATGAGCGATGCGAATTATTCCGCGGACATGGAAAATCCCGGCCTGTACATCGCACAGGTCGCCGGCATCGACGGCCTGATCATGGGGCATCAGCACAGCACATTCCCCGATCGCGGCACGAACCCCGCCTATACCTATCCCGGCGTGGACAATGCCGTCGGCACGGTATACGGCGTGCCGGCCGTCATGGCCAGCTCCTGGGGCAAGGGCCTGGGCGTGATTGACTACGCCCTGCAATGGGATGGCCAGGCGTGGAGCATCGACACCTCGAAAACCACCGCTGAAATACGCACCATTCAAAGCACCGACGCCAATGGCGGCACGCAATATGTCGCAGCCGACTCAGCTGTCGCAGCATCCGTGCAGACACAACACGAAGCCGCGGTGGAATATGTCAAAACACCCATAGGCAACTCGAACTTCCGCATGAGCACACTGTTTGCTGATGTCGGAGATCCGGGGGCGATTCAGTTGGTCAATCAGGCACAGCAGGCCTATGTCAGCGACTATGTGACCGCCAATCTGCCACAGTATGCCGACCTGCCCATCCTGTCGATCAGCGCGCCATTCAAGGCGGGATTTCAGGGCGGCGGCGACTACACCGATGTCGCGCCAGGCGCGCTCGCCATTTATCACGCTGCGGATCTGTATCTGTACCCCAACACGGTGTATGCCGTGAAGGTCACAGGCGCAGAGCTCAAACTCTGGCTGGAAAATGCCGCTTTGCGCTTTAACCGGATTGACCCGTCATCGACACAAGATCAGTGGTTGATCAAAGACACCAAAACCGGGCAAGTGCCTTCGGGACAATCCGCTTTCGCCGGCTATAACTTTGATATGTTCACCACACCAGATCTGCGATATGAGATCGACGTCACCCAGCCCCAGGGCAGCCGCATCAAAAATCTGACGTATCTCGATGCACCGGCAGATGGCAAGGATTTCATCGTCGCCACCAATAACTATCGTGCCGAAAGCAGCGCTCGCTACATCCTGGGTGAAGGCAAGGCGTTCGACATTGTCTACGCATCACCCGATGCGAATCGCGATGTGGTGATCAACTACATCAAGAGCAATCCGCAAATCACCCGCAGCGCAAATGGCTCGGCGCGCAGCTGGCGATTTACTCCCGTAAAAACCGCCGGCGCCGTATTGTTCAAATCCGGCAAAGACTCATTGAGTGTCGCCCAAGCAGCTGGCCTGACAGGAATCGCGCTGATCAACGCGGATGATGGATCTGGCGAGGGACGTGCGGTCTATGACATTGACCTGTCGCAGACCAACTGACCCGGAAGCAACGCGGCGGGGCCGGCTCCCCGTCGCACCGGCAGAACAGGCGCAAACGCCAGCGGATGTGCAAACCTGCTGGCGTTGGCCTACAATTCGGCTCCATGCATAGCCGCCTCACCTATTCACGCACTCTGCTGCGTGCGACAGCCACCGCCCGGTGGCCGATCTGGCGTGCTCGACATCCACTACCCACAAGCGCCGGCCCAGCCGCGGCTTTCGCCGCACTTGACTAGCCCGGCGACCTCCCACTTATCTTTTTTGCGCAATTCCTAGGTCGTCGGGCATCAGCCGCGCGAATAGGTGTTGCTCGTTTTTACGATACTGCTCTGGAAACCACGGCCATCCCAACGCGGATGGCGTTGCCGCAACGTTGCGGTATGCACCGGCGTACAGGCCGCACGAGCACACCCCTATGGCCAGCCACCACACGGCATAGGCCAGCCCAGGGACTCGCATGGACATCACCAAGGACTTCATCAAACTCAAACAGCCCTGCGCTGACGGCTTTCGCTGGTATCTGCGCCATGCGCCACCGCAAGGCACCTACCAACAATTGCTGGACGCGCTCGTTGCCGATGGCCGCACAAAGGATGCGTGCTGGCTGCTGGATCAATTTGGCCCAACGGACGCAGTATTGAAACTGGATCACCTGGATGCAGAAGACTTTGTCTTTGCAGGCGCCATAGAAGTCCGAGGCACGCTGGAGGTCACCGGCACGTTGCGTACTGGACGAGGCATTCGCGTGGGCGGCGGAATGCGGGTTCAAGATCGCTTGCAGGCAGGCGACGATATTCATTGCTCCGGCGCGATATTTTGCGGCGACACGCTGCACGTGAACGGCCGTGTTCACGCTGCGTGGAATATCCTTGTCCAGGGTGAGGTCGACTGCGAAAGCATTCGCGCAGGCTGGGACCTGACATGCACCGGCCCCGCTCGAGTGCGGGGCGCAGTGCACGCCGGTCAGGACCTGCAGGTCAACACCCTGCATTGCGAAAAAAGCATTCGCGTGGCCGGGAACGTTACCAGCGAGGCAGATATTGTCACGCGCCAAGGTGTCGAATGCGGCGGATCGCTGCAATGCGGCGGACACCTCTATGCAGGCTGGGGCATCAAGGCGCTAACGGAAATATCGGCAGCCAACGCCATCAGCGCCGGAGAAAGCCTGTATACCGAAGGCGAGATTTGCGCGGGCGAAGGCTACGGCATCTATGCTGGCCTGCAGGTGCCCGAACACGCATGGGAAAGCAGCGCGAACGTTCACGCGTGCCGCCGGCCCGGGAGCCTGCGCAGCGGCCATTGGACCTCGGTTGACGATACGCAAAGGTAGAGGCGACATGAGAATCGATGTAGCCCGCGGAGGCACCCGGCTGGAGGCTGAGCTGGACTCGCTGTACCCCCATTGCCTGCGAAACGCAGCAGTAGACGGGACAATATTTTTACCCAATCTGCGCGACAAGCCCCTGCCCCGCTATCGCCGCACCGCATCGGGTGAAACCTTTTTGTATGTAGAAGATCCGGCAAAACGCTGGCTGGCCGGCAGCACCACTTTCAATCGCGTGACAGGGCTGGATCGTAGACTGGATCAATACATACGATCCCCACATTCTCGTTACCGAGAGCCTTATCAACGCAGAGGACTCGCCAAGCGCCTCTATTTAGAAGCATTGGACGCCGGCCTGTGCCTGCTGAGCGGCGCCCGTCAATCACCAGGCGCGTTGGAGCTCTGGCGATCATTGAGCGAGCACTACCCATTGCATCACGTGCAACTGCAGGACAGACGCCTGATCGACCTGGGCAGATCTATCGAATGGAGAACATTCGAAGACCTGCACACCCGGCTATTACTATGCGGCGCGGGTTGGAGCGCGCAACGGTTGCTCGCGCTGGCAGCCGGCAATCCGTCACGCTAGCGACGTGCCTCAAAGCGCGAGCTCGCCGCTGGCCTCAGGCTGAAACAGCAGAGCCTCGATGTGCAGGCTCGACGTGGCGCCACTCGGATCGGCCCAGGACACCGTCGCACCCGCGCGATGACCCAGCAACTGACCGCCGACCGGGGACAGCACTGATAAAAATCCCTTGGTGGCATCGGCCTCGCCTGGGTAGCAAATCGTGATCTCGCGGACATTGCCATCCTGATCACGGACGCGCAAACGCGAATTCACGGTGACGACATCATCGGGAATATCGCTAGGCATCATGAAGTCGCCTTCGTCAAAGCCTTCCAGCACCGTGTGGGCCAGACCATCCGGCGTGGGGAATCGTGCGGCAAGACGCTCGACGCGGACGCGATCGAGCTCAGAGAAAATACGTTCGGTATTAGAAACAGCGGTCATCATGGACTCCTGACAGACAGAAAAAAATAGGGATGTCTGGCTTGGCCCGGCAGCAAACTCCTGAGGATGGAGTTCTGATCTGCTGCCGGGCTTAGGAGTCTGCGTCGGTGTTATGAGCCCTGTTGAACGAGCGCGCGCCAACGGCGCACCGGCGTCCAGTGCGCGCAAAAGCAACGATAGCGAAGGCAAATCGAGCAGCCGCGTTCATGTAGGGAATGGTACCTCATATGTGCTGCCCACTGAAGACAGGAGCAACCATGAGAGAGTTGGAGCCTATGCGCTGGACTCAACGCAAAAAAACGAAAACCGGAAAAGCAAAACGCCACCTGAAAGGCGGCGTCGAATTTGCTGTGTCGGTACTTCTCTTTAGCGTTTTTGGCTCCCCGAGCTGGGCTCGAACCAGCGACCTGCGGATTAACAGTCCGTCGCTCTACCGACTGAGCTATCGGGGAACTGCTAAAGAAACGAGATTATGAACGAATTTTTGGAAGTGTGCAAGTCGAGGGGCAAGAAAGTTTATATTTTTTGCTCCGCGCTTTTCGCGCTGAGTTTATCGATCCTTAAAGGGCCGGTCGGCGGGTTTTATCCACGATCAACAATCAAGCCAGCAGCCCGTGAAAAAATTCGATCGGACCGCTGTTGTGCAAGGTGGGAGCGTATTGGCCGAAACCCGCGCAAAGCTATTGCCGACGTTGGGCTTCCACTTGGATTTTTAACTCTACCTCCGGCTTGAATCCCATATTCAACGCAAAATCGATCCCGTAATCCGCACGATTTAACTCGGCCGACACATCGGCACCGCAGGCCTCGCGCTTGGTCATGGGGTGCATGATGCACTTGAAGTCATCAATGTCTAGCGTAATGGGCCGGGTCACGCCATGCATAGTCAGCTCACCGTGGGCCTTGTCCGGCACGTCGCCGTCAAACTCGGTGAACTTCCCTTTGAAGACGGCGGTGGGATAACGCTCTACATCGAGGATATCGGCCGCCATCGCGTGCTTGTTCATTTCGTCATGCCCGAAATCAACGGATTTCATATCCACGGTGACATCGATGCTGCCGGTGCGCGCGGCGCGATCCAACACGACGGTGCCGCTGGAGCGGTTGAACTTGCCGCGCCAGGTCGATAACCCACCCATATGGTCGGCCTCAAAGCTGGGATACGTATGGTCCGGGTCCAGGTCGTAGGTGACCGGCTCGGCGGCCGCCGCAGCGCTCAGCGCAATGGTGCAAGCGAACGTAAGGGCTCTGACTGTGTGCATATGGACTCCTGATTAATGAACCGGCGGATGCGGCGTTCATAGATTGACTGACAAATACTGCAACCGTTCGCGCGACGCAAGAACAAATTCGTCGTTCGTCTCGACAGGAGCCAAAAATTTCTGATATGATTTCGGTCTTTGGTGCTGCGCCACGGGCGTAGGCGCTACTGGCAAAGGCGCATTAGCGCTAATGCACGCCGGCATAGCTCAGTTGGTAGAGCAGCGCATTCGTAATGCGAAGGTCGGGGGTTCGACTCCTCTTGCCGGCACCAGGATTCAAAAAAGGCTGACCTTGCGTCGGCCTTTTTTCTTTTCTGAGCCTGATTTATTTGGCGTGCTTGGGTGGCTTGTCTGGTGTACAACCAGCGCGTCGAGGCACATCGGTGCTCGCCGCAAGACGCAAGGTACTGCCCTTGCCGGCCGCAGCATAGACCAGCGTCTGCGCGCGCCACGCAGAGAGATCTGCATATTTCACCAACGCATCCGACGGCCCATCGCCAGGACTGAACTCGAGCTTGGGCAAATCGGTGCAACTGTCCAGGTCAAGCCTGGCCAACTCGCGCCCCTCTGGCCAGCGCACGGCACGAAATGTCGGTCCTACCTGATAGCTCTGTTCGCGACCGCGGCTGAAAACTCTGCCGATATTGGGCAAGTCGACCCATTTATCGGGCTCGATCTGGACGTACTGCGTACGGCGCGCACGTGCCAAATAGGCTACGCCATCAGAAATATCGAGTAGACGCCCTTCGCCCAGATAGACCACCTGAAACGGCATATGCTGAATCATCACCGTGTCTTCCCAGGCCGTCTGAATGCGCGTCCAACCAGCCATGCCTGCATCCAGGAAACGGGTCTCATGCAAGCTGTCGCGCTTGGCGTCACTCGACATGGAAATACGTTGCACCTGTAATCGGCCCTGCATCACGCGCACACGCGCCAAAGCCGTCTCGCCGCCGGTAAAGAACACCAACATACCGTCAGGCAGAGGCTGAATCGGGCCGGCACAGTAAAAGCGCTTGAAATCGCGGCCGGGAAACAGCAGAAGGCTCACGTCGTCACCACAAAGTTTGGCACCGTTGAACGTGACCTGATAGGTGTAGCCGCTCTGGCGTTGACCCGTAGCAGGATTGGTTTGGCCGTAGGGGACGCGCTCACCGCGCAAACCATCCCGGTCGTATAGCACCTCGGTCGCGCCTGGCGCGGCCAGCCCGAACGCAATCGCGCAAGCCGTCAACCATTGCCACCCCTGCTTCACCATGCTCTGCCTCCGGTCGGGTAGTGAGCGGTGACTATATAGCATCGCGAGATGCAGCCGATGGAGATGGGGTGCTGCAGACGCGGCGTGATTGCCGCGATGACTTATTTCGCCCGCGGGTTTTCCCCAGCTATCCCGACAAACAACGTATACATTAACGTATTAATTAACGCATGCGCAAAACTGAATTTTCTTTACCCCTATGAACGCCAAACCCCAGCCCACCACATCACTCGCCGATGCCGCGTACGAACAGATTCGCCAACGCATTCTCGATAACGCCTGGCCGCCCGGGCATCGCGCTCTGGAACAGGAGGTCGCCCTCGCACTCGGCATGAGCCGCACGCCTGTGCATGAGGCACTGATTCGCCTGCATGCCGAGCGCCTGATCGACCTGGTGCCGCGTCACGGCATGCTGGTATTGCCGGTGTCCCCGAACGACATGCGCGAAATTTATGAGGTGCTGACTGCGCTGGAATGCATGGCGGCGGAATTGCTGGCACGCAAAAAGCCGACAGACGACATGCTCGCACCGCTGAGCAAAGCGACGGATGACATGGAGATCGCGCTGGAACGCAATGATCTCGATGCATGGGCGCAAGCGGACGAAACATTTCACATGGCGCTGGTGGAATTGGCCGGCAATCAATTGCTGGCGGATGGCGTCATGAAGCATTGGGATCGCGCCCATCGCGCGCGCATGTTTTCTCTGCGCTTGCGTCCCAAGCCAGTTAATTCGACGCGCGAGCATCGCGCACTGGTAGCCCGCTTGCGCGAGGGCGACGCCGAAGGCGCCTCCCGGGAAAACCGCGCGCATCGCGAACGCGCCAGCCGTGAGCTGTTAGCCATTTTCGATCAATTCAAACTCGCACAGATGTGAGGCACAAGTGACTAGTTACGATATTGCAGTATTGCCGGGTGATGGAATTGGCGTGGAAGTCATGAACGCCGCGCTGGAGATCCTGCGGGCGCTCGAGCCGCGCATCGGCCGCAAATTCACCTTGACGGTGCACCCGGCCGGCGCGCAACTGTATGCCGATACGGGCAATGCCTTGCCGGACTCCACGCTGAAGGCATGCCGCGATGCACATGCCATTCTGTTTGGTGCAATGGGCTTGCCTCATGTGCGCGCAAAGGACGGCACTGAAGTCATTCCGCAACTCGATCTGCGCTTTGCGCTGGACTTGTATGCGGGCGTACGTCCCATCAAGACCTGGCCCGGCCTGCCCGTCCCGCTGCGCGATCCGCGTGCTGCGCAAATCGATCTGGTGCTGGTCCGCGAAAGTACCGAAGGCTTGTTTTATGCGCGTGGGCGCGGAACGATTGAAGGCACCGGCGAACAGGCCCACGCCCTGGATACGATGAAAATCACGCACCAGGGAACCGCGCGAGTGTGCGATTTTTCGCTGCGGCTCGCCGAGCAAAGAAAAGCCGCGGGCAAGCGGGGCCACGTCACTAATGTGGACAAGGCGAACGTCTTTACGTCCATGGCGTACTGGCGGCAGATTTTCGAACAGCGCGCTCAAGCCTTTCCAGGCATCACGACAGAAAATGCCTATGTCGATGCGATGGCGCTGAACTTGATCATGAAGCCCTGGCAATACGACGTACTGGTGACCGAAAACATGTTCGGCGACATTCTGTCCGATCTGATCGCAGCGCTCGTGGGCGGCATGGGCATGGCGCCCTCGGCGGATATCGGTGATCACCACGCCGTCTTTCAACCTGCTCATGGCACGGCGCCAGATATTGCGGGCCAAGGCATAGCCAACCCGAGCGCCATGCTGCTCTCGGCGGCCATGATGCTGGAATGGCTGGCAGACCGCCATGCGGATGCCGCCCTGGCCGATGGGGCACAAGCCATAGAAAAAGCCCTGCGAACATCGTTCGCCAATAAAGAAGTCTTGCCGTTTGATTTTGGCGGCAAAAGCACGACGGCGGATATCGCCAATGCCGTGTTGCGCCATCTATAAGGCCGCATTACCACGCGGCAGTCTGTTCAAAGAATAAATGGGAGGCCACTCCCATTCTGGAGACAACGCACCCTCGAGGTGCCCCAAGGAGGAACACCCATGACCGACCCTCGCATGTCACGCCGACAGTTTGTGGCGCTGCCGGCCGCCGCTGCATGCCTGATGCTGCCCTCTGTAAGTGCTTTTGCGCAGAATTACCCATCGCGTCCGATCAAAATCGTCGTCCCCTCGCCGCCTGGCGGCACGACGGATTTGATTGGCCGCCTCATCGCCAACCAGTTGCAGGCCGCGTGGACGCAGCCGGTACTGGTAGAGAACAAGCCAGGAGCGGGCTTGCGTCTGGGCGCCGACTATGTGGCCAAGTCTGCCCCGGATGGCTATACGCTGCTGATGGCAGCCGTTCATCACTCGATCGCTCAGGCGGTATATAAAAAGAATAGCTACGATCTGCAAAAGGATCTCGTCCCCATCAGCATCATCGCTAACGTTCCGAATGTGCTGATCGTATCCGCGTCACTGCCGGTGAAGAATGTGCAGGAATTTATTGCGCTGGCCAAATCCCAGCTGGGCAAAATCTCGTATGGCAGCACCGGCTACGGCACCGCACACCACTTGATCGGCGAGCAATTCAATGACATGGCGGGCACACAGTTGCTGCACGTTCCTTATAAAGGCAGCGCGCCAGCAATCACGGACTTGATGGGCGGGCAGATTCATGCAATGTTCGACACGGCGTCGTCGTGCTTGCCTTACATCACGTCGGGAAAAGTCCGCGCGCTGGCCGTCACCTCGGGCAAACGATCGATTGCTTTGCCTGATGTGCCTACGCTTTCGGAATCGGGCTTGACCGGATTCGACATCGCCACCTGGTTTGGCCTGATGGCACCGGCAGGCACGCCTAAAGCAATCATTGCACAACTGCAGACCGAGATTGCGCGCATACTTGCGGTGCCGGAAATACGGCAGCAACTCAGCAACGCGGGGGCCGAGCCCGTGGGCAGCACATCCGAGCAGATGGGCAGTCAGATTGACGCGGAAATTCAGCGCTTTTCCGCGCTCGCCAAGAAAATCAACCTGGAACTGGATTGAATCAAAACACTATGCCAAACCCACCCTATGTCGTCTCAGTCGAGATCGTGATCAAACCAGAACGGGTAGCGGAATTCTTGCCTCTCATACTGGAAAATGCGACGGCATCACTGCGGCAGGAATCCGGGTGCCAGGTATTCGATGTATGCCAGGCACCCGATGATGAAGCGCAATTTTTGCTGTATGAGGTCTATGACGATGAAGCCGCCTTTCAGCTTCATCTGAAGACCGAGCACTTTCTCAAATTCGACCGGCAGACGGCATCGGACATACTGTCCAAGACCGTTCGGATTTTTGCCCGCCTGCAGTAGGCGGGTCAATCCTCGCGAGACGGTTTGTTATTCGGTATCTGGCTGTTTGTCCGGCCCAGCCAGATCGAAAGCCTGTAACTCGCGGCAGGCGGCATCGATGCGCACGACGTTCGGCATCGCAGATAGATCACATTGCAGACGGCGTGCGTTGTAAACCTGAGGCACCAGGCACAGGTCGGCCAAGCCGGGGGTATCCCCATGGCAGAACTTGCCTGTCGCAGGCGAGTTGGCCAACATGGTCTCTACCGCCCCCAAACCCAGATCGACCCAGTGCCTGTACCAGGCATCCTTTGCCGCATCGTCGACTTTCAATTCGCGCTTCAGGTATTTGAGCACGCGCAGATTGTTCAGCGGATGCGTGTCGCATGCAATGGTCTGGGCAATGGCGCGGACGCGGGCACGGCCCACTGGATCAGCGGGCAATAGCGCGGGATCCGGGTGAGTCTCGTCCAGGTATTCGATGATGGCCATCGACTGCCCCAGCACCACATCGCCGTCGATCAGCGTAGGCACCAAGGCGGTCGGGTTCAGCTCGCGATACGATTCGGAGAGCTGCTCTCCCCCGTTTTTCAGCAAGTGCACGCCCAGGTATTCGTACGACAGGCCTTTCAGGTTCAATGCGATCCGCACACGGTACGCGGCCGAACTGCGAAAATAGCTATACAACTGCATGTTGTCTCCTCATACACGCAAACTCAGGTGGCTGATGCCGCGTCCGCCGCGGGCGCGGCTTTGCGCGACAAGCCCTTGGGCAGCGGGAACGCAATGTTTTCCTCCAGACCGGGCATTGTGCGCACCGACAGCGCGCCCAGTTCTTTCAAGCGTTGTACGACTTCTTGCACCAGGACCTCTGGGGCGGAAGCCCCCGCAGAGATGCCAATACGCCGGCGCCCCGCCAACCATGAGGGATCGATAGAGTCGGCGCCGTCCACGAGGTAGGCGTCGATGCCAATACGCTCGGCCACCTCGCGCAAACGATTGGAATTGGAGCTATTGGGGCTGCCCACCACCAACATCAGGTCGCATTCGGGCGCCAGGATCTTGACGGCGTCCTGGCGATTTTGCGTGGCGTAGCAAATGTCGCTTTTCTTGGGCTCGACGATATCCGGAAAGCGGGTGCGCAAGGCCGCCGACACCGTCGCGGCATCGTCCACTGACAAGGTGGTCTGCGTCACGAACGCGAGGTTCGATGGATCGGTGACTTGCAGGTTTGCCACGTCTTCGGCGGTCTCGACCAGATACATCCCGCCCTGGGCCTGGCCCAGGGTGCCCTCGACTTCGGGATGGCCTTTGTGACCGATCATGATGATTTCCCGGCCAGCGGCGCGCATGCGCGAGACTTCGATATGCACCTTGGTTACCAGGGGGCAGGTCGCATCGAATACCTGCAAACCACGTGCTTCGGCCTCTCGGCGCACGGCCTGGGACACGCCATGCGCAGAAAACACCACAATCGATCCCGCAGGCGCCTGATCAAGCTCGTCGATGAAGATCGCCCCCTTGGTCCGCAAATCCTCGACGACGTAGCGGTTGTGCACGATTTCGTGACGCACATAGATAGGCGCGCCGTGCAATTCAATGGCGCGTTCGACGATATCGATGGCCCGATCAACCCCCGCACAGAAGCCACGCGGCTGAGCCAGCACAACCTCGGCGTTGGCGTCAGTGACCGGATGAGTCATTACAGCACTCCTAAAATATCGACATCGACACGCAGCGATGTTCCCGCCAGGGGGTGATTAAAGTCGAACAAGGCGTAATCGGGCTCGAGCTGCTTTAGCACGCCGGAGTAACGCCCGCCATTGGGGGCGGTGAATTCAACCAGATCGCCGGGCTCGAAGGTGGCATCGGCCCCGGCATGCTCGGCCAGCATGGTGCGCGTGACCTTTTGGATCAAATCGGGGTTGCGATCACCATAAGCCTCGGCGGGCGTTAGCGTGATGCTGAATTTTTCACCCTCGGCGTGGCCCAGCAAGGCCGTCTCGAGACCTGGCGCCCATTGGCCGCTGCCCATCTGCAACGTGGCCGGACGCCCGTCGAAGGTATCGGCAAATATGGAGCCCTCGGCGGGGCCGGATGCCAACACAATGCGATAGTGCAGCGTCAAGTACGAATCAGGGCGGACGACAGGGGTCGTCTGGTCGGCAGTCGTGGCGGTCAAAATGGATCACCAAAAATAGTAACGGTAAGCCCCGATTTTAGAACGAGTTAGCCTGATCGGGCTGGCACTGTCCCCCACTCGACCCGTGCGTACTTATACGAGTGGGCAAAAACGTTCACTCCCGCCCCGGAGCAGCGGCTTGCCTGGCATGCTGAGAGTTCTATGATTTTTGCCCGCCTTGCCATGAGTCTGCCTCACGATCTGCCTGAACACGAACGCCCTCGCGAACGCCTGCTGCGCCATGGCGCCTGTGCATTGCGTGACGCGGAACTGCTGGCGCTCGCGCTGCGCACCGGTACGCGAGGCCACACGGCCATCGAGATGGGTAATCTATTGATACGCCAATATGGCGGACTGCGGGGCCTGTTTGCTGCCTCGCCACAGGAATTGATGTCGCTGCCGGGACTCGGCTCAGCCAAGGCAGGCTCCCTGGCCGCCATCCTGGAGCTGGCGCAGCGTGTCACGAAAGAGCAATTGACCCGCAAACACGCGCTGTCGCAGCCGTCAAACGTCAAACAATATTTCCAGATGGCGCTGACGCATCGCACCGTAGAGCACTGCTTGGCCCTCTACCTGGATAATCAGCTCAATCTCATCGCTACCGGTGAGTTGGCGCGCGGCACACTCAACCAGGCATCGGTCTATCCGCGCGAAGTCGTGCGCGAGGCACTGCGCCATCACGCCGCCGCGCTGATCCTGGCCCACAATCACCCGTCGGGTTCCGCCCAGCCCAGCGAAGCCGATCGGGCATTCAACCATCGGCTGAAACAGGCGCTCGCCCTGGTCGATATCCGATTGATCGATCACCTGATCGTCGCCGGCAACAGCGTTGTGTCCATGGCGGAGCTGGGACTGTTGTAGTGTCGGCGCGGATAAATACCACGCCCGGTTGCGGTATGCTCTCTCCTATTACGTGACACCTTTTCCATATCTGCCGCCCCATGAAGCGTCTTTGGGATATTTCGCCGCCGGTCTCGGCCAATTCACCGGTTTTCCCCGGTGATACGCCATATCGCCAGCAATGGAAATGGACGCTGACGCCTGATTGTCCGGTCAATGTCAGCGAAATCACGTTGTCGCCGCATATCGGCGCCCATGCCGACGCGCCGCTGCATTATGGCAATGATGCGCCGGCCATCGGCAAGGTACCACTCGAGCCGTTCCTGGGCCCCTGTCGCGTGATCCACGCGTTTGACTGCGGGCCGCTCATCCTGCCTGAACACCTGATGCACGCGATCGACGATCTGCCGCCACGAGTACTGGTGCGTACGGCGCGTCATGCCTCGCTCGAATGGTGGACGGACGATTTCACGGCCTATGCGCCGCATACGATTGAATGGCTGGCCGAGCGCGGCGTCATGTTGATCGGGCTGGACACGCCCAGCATAGACCCCGCCTCCAGCAAGACCCTGGACAGCCATCACGTCATCCTGCGGCGCGACATACGGGTCCTTGAAAACCTGCTGCTCGATGATGTAGAGCCTGGCGATTACGAATTGATCGCCCTGCCGTTGGCACTGATCCAGGCTGATGCCAGTCCGGTGCGTGCCGTTCTGCGCGAACTGGGCTGATTTCCCATTCAAGCCCGTTGCCCCATCCAGCAACGGCTTCCTTTCAGGTCAGGCACTATGAATCCGTCTGAAACCCCCGAGAACATTGTTCGCGACGAACACGCGCAACTCGATTTCTCCAAGGACATGACCTATGGCGAGTACCTCCATTTAGACGAGTTGCTGGGCGCTCAGCATCCGCTCTCACCCGAGCACAACGAAATGCTGTTCATCGTGCAACACCAGACCAGCGAACTCTGGATGAAGCTGATGCTGCACGAACTGCGAGCGGCAATCACTCATGTCGCCCAGGATCATTTACCGCCAGCCTTCAAGATGCTGGCCCGCGTCAGCAAAATCATGGAGCAACTGGTACATGCCTGGGACGTACTGGCGACGATGACGCCGCCGGAATACTCTGCGTTGCGCCCCTATCTGGCCCGCTCCAGCGGTTTTCAAAGCTATCAATATCGACAAATCGAGTTTTTGCTGGGCAACAAGAACGGCGCCATGCTCAAACCACATGCCCATCGCTCGGATCTGCTCGCGCAGGTCCAATCGGCCTATCAAGCCCCGTCTCTCTATGACGAGTCGCTGCGCCTGCTGGCCCGCAATGGCCTGCACATTGCGCAAAACCACCTGGAGCGCGACTGGACACAGCCCTACCAGGCCGACCCGAGCGTTGAGGCGGCGTGGCTGACGGTGTATCGCCAGCCCGACCAATATTGGGATCTGTATCAATTAGGGGAAAAGCTCACCGATCTGGAGGATGCCTTTCGTTTGTGGCGTTTTCGACACGTAACCACGGTCGAACGGGTGATCGGGTTCAAACGAGGGACCGGCGGCACCTCGGGCGTAGGCTATTTGCGCAAAATGCTGGACGTCGTGCTCTTTCCCGAAATCTGGACATTGCGCACGAACCTCTAGGGCGTGTTAGAATACGAAGTTGCTTTTTGGATACGTGGCCTGCGAATGGGTTGGCTGCGCCAGGGATTTACTGCCCTGAGTGCGCATTCCCCCGCGAGGCTGGCGACCCGCTAACCCCCCGGCAAGACCGGAAGAACCGGAATTAATCATGAAAGAAGGCATTCACCCCGAATACCGTGACGTGGTGTTCGTTGACCTGCAAACGGGCAACAAATTCATCACGCGCTCGACGCTCAACAGCCGCGAAACCATCGAACTCGACGGCAAGACCTACCCGCTCTTCAAGTGCGACGTGACGTCCGAGTCCCACCCCTTCTACACGGGTGCGCAAACCCGTATCGTCGAAACCGGCCGCGTTGAAAAATTCCGCGCCCGTTTCGCCCGTACGGCTGGCACGGTCAAATCCGCGTCGTAAACTGGCGTCTCCCAAGATGCTCAAAAAAGCAGCCTTCGGGCTGCTTTTTTTTCCATATTGATCCGATCCATCCCCATTTCAGGGCCACAGGCCCGGACTGCTCAGTTACATTAGCTCCGTGTCTCCGATAACGCGTTCGACTCCAGCCCGACTCACTGCCTCGGCCACCGCCAAATTACCTCGGTTAGTGCTGTTGGGACTCTCGCTGGCCTATATTCTGGCCGGCTTGTTCATGCGCGACCCCTGGAAAACGGACGATGCTGTCGGCTTGGCCACCATGATCACCGCCCTGCGCGAAGGTGGCACGACCTGGTTGTGGCCGCAGGTCGGCCAACTGGCCTACGCAGAAGAAGGTCCGCTCATCACCTGGGCTGGCGCGATATGCATGCAGTTGTTCGGCCCTTGGCTGGGCGACATCACGGCCGGCAGGCTGCCCAATTTGCTGTGGTTTGCCATCACGACCGGCAGTGTCTGGTACGGAACCTATCTGGTTGGACGCCGCACAGAGGCGCAGCCGCTGGCGCTGCCTTTTGGTGGCGAGCCCTCGTCTCGCGACTACGGGCGCATGTTGGCCGACGCGGCATTGCTGCTGCTGCTGGCCACGGTGGGAATTCTGCAACGCACCCATGAGACCTCGGTGGTTCCGGCGATCATGGCATGGCAGGCGCTGGCCTTTTATGCCCTGGCACGGACGCTGGATCGCCCCACATCGGGCGCGATCACCCTGGGTGTGTCCCTGGCTGCGGCGTTTCTGACCCGAGGCTGGGTAGGCGCCTTGCCCATTATGTTGGCCGCGCTGGTAGCCTTTCACCCTCGCGGCGCGCTGTGGGCACGGCGTCAATGGCTGCCATTGGCGATAGGGGTCACCGCAGTCCTGACACTGGCCTGGTGGATCCCCGCGTCGCAAGGCAGCGAATATTGGATCAGCAACTGGAAAACCTGGAATCTTTCTTCCTTTAGCTGGCCCAGTCTGTCGGATTTCGGCCGGACGGTGCGCGATCTGCCCTGGTATTTGTGGCCGACATGGCCGCTCGCCCTGCTGGCGGTATGGCGCTGGCGCGAATGGCTCTACGCGCCGCACATCTGGTTCGCGCTGGGACTCGCGGCGTTTGCCGCGCTGGAACTGGTATTCCTGGAAGAACCCACCGACGCCGAATTCATCATGCTGGCAGTGCCCTGCGCCGTGCTGGGAGCATTCTCGCTGCCGACATTGCGCCGCGGCGTGGTCAATACCCTGGACTGGTTTGCCGTGATGTGTTTTTCACTCACGCTCGCGACGGCCTGGCTGGGATGGGTAGCATTGCATTTCGGCTGGCCCGCCCAGATTTCCCGCAATATCGCACGGCAAACCACGGGGTATGAACCGTCGATTTCGTGGGTGGCGTTCGCCATCGCCCTGGTCATCACGTTGGCCTGGGCGGCCTTGGTGGTGTGGCGCTTGCGTTCGCATCCGTCAGCCCTGTGGCGCGGCACCGTCCTGTCGGCCAGCGGCCTGACGGCGACGTGGATTTTGCTGGTGCTGTTGTGGCAACCCGCGGTGGACTACGCGCGCAGTTACCGTGACATGTCGGCCGAATTGAATACCGCCCTGGCGCAACATCGCAAACCGGACGAATGCGTCCGTGGACTGAGTGTGGGTAGCGGTCAGCGTGCCTCGTTATTGATTTTCGATAATCTGACGCTGAGCTACGACTCAAAATGCCCGCTCGTGTTGCAACAAACGACGCGTGAACGCCTGCGAGACGGTAATGCCGCCTACAGCGACGGCGCGACGGAGCTCTGGCGCGGGGGCCGACAGGCAGATCGCCACGAGATTTTCCGCCTACTGCGCGTGAATCGCTCACAATGACTGCCGTTGTCCCGATCACCGGAGGGTTTGGCGCCTCCATGCTGCGCATCGTCCGGCAGGCCTGGCCCGTCCTGATCAGCCAATGGGCGGGCATTGCGTTTGGCGTACTGGATACCGCCATGACCGGACACGCCAGCGCCGCCGACCTGGCGGCGATGTCACTGTCGATCTCGGTCTACATCACGGTTTTCGTGGGCTTGATGGGCGTGGTGCATGCGCTGATTCCGATCCAGGCCCAGCAATTTGGGGCAGGACGCTATCACGAAGTCGGACGCAGTTGGGGTCAAGGTGTCTGGCTCGCACTGGGGCTGGCCTTTGTCGGCGCCGTGCTGATGATGTTTCCGGATGTCTGGCTGTCCCTGTCGGGTGACGTTGCACCCGAGGTGCGCGAACGCGTGGCCGGATACTTGCGCGCCTTGGCGCTCGCACTGCCGGCCGCACTGGTGTTTCGCACGATTTATGCATTGGGGACGGCGGTCTCTCGCCCCAAGATCGTCATGGTGATCAACCTGTCTGCCGTAGGAGTCAAGGCGTTCCTGAATTGGGTCTTGATCTACGGTAACCTGGGACTGCCTGCAATGGGTGCGACGGGCGCTGGCATGGCGACGGCACTCACATCCTGGTTGAGCCTGAGTGTTGGCCTGTGGGTCATTACGCACGACCGGTACTTCAGCCGCTTTGCGCTGACGTTGGGCCGTCCTGCCTGGCTTGCACAGAAAGAACTCCTGCGCCTGGGACTGCCTATGGGCGGGTCGTATCTCGTCGAGGTGTCGGCCTTTACGTTCATGGCGCTGCTGGTTGCTCGCGAGGGGACTTATGTCAGTGGTGGCCACCAGATCATGTCAAATCTCGCTGCCCTATGCTACATGATGCCCATGGCACTGGGGGTTGCCACCGCTGCGCTGACCGCGCAATCCATCGGCGCAGGAGACCTGGGGCAGGCGCAGCGCAACAGCCTCGCCGGCATGGCGCTGGGATTGCTGGGTGCGTTGCTGACTGCCACCGTGCTGTTGGTAGGACGGCCGTTGATTTTGGCGGCTTATACGGATGACCCGCAGGTGGCCGCGGTGGCGGGCACACTATTGACGATCATTCCGCTATTCCATTTATGCGACTCGATGCAATGCATCAACTCGTATGTGCTGCGCGCCTACAAGGTCGCGGTCGTACCACTGTTGCTGCAGGTTGTCGCTCTGGCGGGCGTGGGCCTGTTGGGCGGATGGTGGTTGGGTTTCGGGCCGGGACGCGGTGGCCTGGACTGGCTGCGTACGCTACTGCTGCCCGGCTCGCCGACGGGCGCCGGCACCATGTGGCTAATGGCCATGATGGGTCTGGCACTGTCGGCGATGCTGCTACACGCGTGGTATTGGAGAGTCGTGCGCAATTTTCGGGTGATTTCCGAGCCGGGACCTGCCTGATTCCTCTGGGGAACAAACCTGGACCGGCGGGCGAATCCGTTGTCTACATGCTGTTGCCGTGAGTCGTCGATGTACCGCTGGAGGTTTGGTGTGCGCTAGCATGTGCTTTCGCCGACGACTCGGTCTTTGCAGCGCTGGTCTTTGATGCCTGAGTCTTGGTTGCCGTTTCCTTGGAAGCGACGGACTTCGATGCCTTGGCATGAGCGACATGTGAACCGGTCTTTGCCGCGTGCGACGCGGATGCCTTGGCAGCAGGCTGCGTCGACGAAACGTGTTCAGCCGTTCCTCTGTCTCGCGTCAGCGTGTGAGCATCACTCTGCGTCTTGACGTCTTTCTGGCTGGCAAAAGCCGGGCCAGCGGCCAGTCCCAGGCACAGTGCGGACTGGAACAGAAAAGTGGCAATACGAGTAGGCGTTGTCATAAAGGTACTCCTAAGCAAACCGAGCCAATAGCTCGTGTTCGTTGGAGGGACCTGGGGGAAATTGGTTCGCCGTCTTTCGCAAATTTTGCGCCCGCTCACGAATAGTCATAACTACCGAAATAATGCGTGACACGGCGTCATGCCTCAAAGATCAATAGCACCACCGTCGCAAATAACATGGCGGCGAAGCATGCGCGCAATTTGCGTTCGGGTAATCGATAAGCCAGACGCACGCCCACCGGCACGAACAACAAGCTCCCGGCCGCCAATGGCAAACCAATCCACCAATTTGCTTGCCCGGCCCAACTGTACGTCATCAGCGCAATCGTGGAGCCGGGAATGATCATGGTGAGCGCCAATGCCTGCGCAGAGGTCTGCGGCAGGCGGAAGACGGCAGTCAAAATGGGCACAGCCAACACCGCGCCTCCTACACCGAAAAAGCCTCCCAAGGTGCCGCACACCACACCCAGAGCAGCCGAACGTCCCGGCGTCAGTTGCGGGACAAGGCGGCCCGGTGTCTCGCTTTTCACCACGGCCGCGCGCGGCGGCTTCACGATTCGATAGACGTAGAACGCGGCGACAAAAAACAAGAAGACTGCGAAACTGATCCTCAACGTACTGGATGAGATTCCCAACGCCAGTTGCGCACCAACCCAGGTGAACAGCACCGCCCCTATCGCCCCTGCCCCGGCGACTCGGCGATCGATACGCGCCTTCTGGTTATATTTGCGTACGGCCATGACGATCGTGGGCAACACCATGATCAAGGCCGTGCCCTGAGCCAATTGCTGAGACATATCCATCAGCAAGACCAGCGCCGGGATAGCGATAAGGCCGCCGCCGATCCCCAACACGCCACCCAGAAAGCCGATCAACGCGCCGCAGATCAGGCAAACGCCTATCACCCAGAGACTCATGGCTTAACGAAGCTTGTCCAGCGCGGCATCCAGGCGATCGACTGCCCAGATTTCCAATCCCTCGACAGGTTGGCGCGGCGCATTGGCTTTGGGGATCAAGGCGATGCTGAATCCCAGTTTGGCTGCTTCGCGCAAACGCTCTTGCCCGCGCGGCGCGGGGCGAATTTCACCTGCCAGGCCGACTTCGCCAAAGGCGATCAGTCCACGCGGCAAGGGACGATCACGCAGCGAGGACATGATGGCCAGCAATACGGGCAAGTCTGCCGCCGGTTCGGTAATGCGCACGCCGCCCACCGCATTGACAAAGACATCCTGGTCAAATGTGGATACGCCTGCATGACGGTGCAACACGGCCAGCAACATCGCCAGGCGATTGCCCTCCAGGCCAACTGTCAGGCGCCGGGGATTGGGCGCGTGGGAGCTGTCGACCAGCGCCTGGATCTCGACCAGCAACGGCCGCGTTCCCTCTTGGGTCGCCATCACGCAAGAGCCCGACACTTGTTGTTCGTGTTGAGACAAAAACAACGCGGAAGGATTGGCCACACCTCGCAGGCCACGATCGGTCATGGCGAATACGCCTAGCTCGTTGACCGCGCCGAAACGATTTTTGAAGGCTCGCACCAATCGGAACGACGAATGGGTGTCGCCTTCGAAGTACAGCACGGTGTCAACGATGTGTTCCAACACGCGAGGCCCGGCCAAGGCGCCGTCCTTGGTGACGTGGCCGATCATCACGATAGCGATGCCGGTCTGCTTGGCCAAGCGGGTCAATTGGGCTGCGCATTCGCGAACCTGGGAAACCGAACCAGGCGCGGCAGTCAACTCGCCGCTGTATAAGGTCTGAATCGAATCGATGACGGCAACGGTAGGCTGCTGTTCGGAGACGGCAGCCTGGATGGACTCGAGACGGATTTCCGCCAGCAGGCTGACGTTGCCGGTTTGCAGCCCCAGGCGGCGGGCTCGCAATGCGACTTGCTCCGCGGATTCTTCGCCTGTGACATACAGCACCCGCGTGCTGGCCGACATGGCGGCCAGTGCCTGCAACAGCAAGGTCGATTTACCAATGCCCGGATCGCCGCCAATCAGGACGACGGCGCCAGCGACCAGGCCACCGCCCAAGACACGATCGAACTCGTCCAGCCCGGTGGGCTGGCGCGGGGTTTCGCGAGGCTCGATATCGGCCAGGCTGCGTACGGGGCTCGATGAGGCGAGCGGCGCATAGCGATGCGCGGCAGCTGCCGGCCCCGAGGATTCGATGGTTTCTTCGAGAGTGTTCCAGGCAGCGCAATGCGGGCATTTGCCCTGCCATTTGGGACTGGTGCCGCCACATTCGGCGCAGACATATACGGTTCGAGACTTGGCCATGGCGCAAGTTTACTCGGCAACGGCATATGCCTCGCAGGCGGGAGGCGCTATTTCGACACGGATACGTTTGTTTGCAAAGTCGCGGCGGCGTTTTAACCCCGTTCCCACCACTCGCGCGTTTAACCGTAGTACTCGCCAAGGAAACGCCGGACCGCACCGCCCATCCCTGGGAGCGCTCATCAAACAACACAAGGATCGGAACCATGACCCTGCACAACACACCGACGCGCTTTATCTGCACGGCTCTGATGGCGGCGTTGCTGGCCGCGTGCTCTCCTACGACGAACGAAGGCAGCGTGTCGGCCACGAATCGGCCGGGCTCCTATAGCGCGAACTCGACTGGCGCGCCGAGTGCCACGACTGCATCTACAGCCTCTACCAATCGGCCAGCGACACCGGCCACTGCACCGACAAAAATGCAGCAGGACACGGGCAACTCCACACTATCGCGCCATACAGAGGATGCACGGCGGGCTCGCCCGGCCCCAACCTCAGCGCTCCAAAGCGAATCGGCCGCCCCGGCCTACTTGGGTTCGCGCAAGGTGGACCAGGCATTTTTCACCGCACACGAACCGTATCCCCAGCAGATCGAGGATCGTGAAAACTATGCGCGTTACCAGGACAACCCGGTCATCGCGGCTCAGGAACAACCCATTTCCACATTTGGCGTCGATGTCGATACAGGGGCCTATACAAATGTCCGGCGCTTGTTGAATGGCGGACAGCTGCCGCCGGCCGCCGTAGTGCGCGCGGAAGAATTCATCAATTATTTTGACTATGACTACGCAGCGCCAACGAACAAGGAGACGCCGTTCAACATTGCCACCGAAGTCGCTGCGGCGCCGTGGAATCCGAAACGTCAGCTATTGAAAATCGGCGTCCAGGGTTATCAAGTAGCCCCTGCGGACATCCCCGCGGCCAATCTGGTGTTCCTGATCGATACCTCCGGCTCGATGAGCTCTCGCGACAAATTGCCGCTATTGAAGGGGGCGCTCAAACAGCTCGTAGCGGAACTGCGCCCTCAGGATCGCGTGGCAATCGTCACCTATGCAGGCCAGGCGTCGATGACCCTGGACTCGACACCCGGTGATCAAAAGGCCCGCATTCGCGCAGCCATCGACGGACTGCAAGCGTCCGGATCGACGAATGGCGGCGAGGGGTTGGACTTGGCTTATGCCCAAGCGGCAAAGGGCTTTGTCAAAGGTGGCGTCAATCGCATTCTGCTGGCCAGTGATGGGGACTTCAATGTCGGCACGGTCGATCTGGAAACGCTGAAAGAAAAAATCTCGCGCCAGCGCCAAAGCGGGATCGCCCTGACGACGCTGGGGGTAGGCGGCGGCAATTTCAACGATGCGCTGGCCGTGCAATTGGCCGACGCCGGCAACGGCAGCTATCACTACCTGGATAGCCTGCGCGAGGCGCGCAAGGTCCTGGCGACGGAATTGTCATCCACGCTGCTCACCATCGCCCAGGACGTCAAAATCCAGGTGGAATTCAATCCTGCCGTGGTAGCCGAATACCGGTTGATCGGCTATGAGAAACGCGCATTGGCGCGAGAGGACTTCAATAACGATCGTGTCGATGCCGGCGATATCGGGGCAGGTGCGAACGTGACCGCGCTATACGAGATCACCCCGGTTGGCGCTGAAGGAGCCAGGCTGGACCCCTTGCGCTACGGCAAACCCACGCCTGCGTCGGACTCGAGTCAAGAGTTGGCTTTTGTGCGAGTGCGCTATAAATTGCCGGGCGCCTCGGACAGCAAATTGATCGAACAGGCAGTCAAACGTGACGATATCAAGATCGCCAGCGCGCCTTCGACAGAATCACCGAGTGGCGCAAATGCCTTCGGCTCGGAGGGCATGCGCCGGGCTGCTGCGGCGGCGGCCTTTGCGCAATGGTTGCGAGGCGGCAAGTATCTGGACGGCTATACCACGACGCAAATCGCCGCACTCGCGCGCAGCGCACGCGGTGACGATCCTTACGGATTGAATGCTGAATTGGCCGCGCTGGTCGAGTTGGCGTCGGGCCTGGGTACACCGGCGACGCCGTGAGGAACACGACGGACTCGCCATCCGCCGGTCTGTGCGGCGGCAGGTCACCCGCATTCGGACCTGCCGTCGCAGCGGGCCTCGGACCCGCCGCCAAGCTGGAACATGAGCCATGCAGATAAACCCCGCGTGCTGCCTGCAACCAGACCGGCCTCGCGTCCCAAGTTGGCCGCAAGCGGCCAAACGGATACACTCGCCCGCCATGGACACCTCGGGCGCGGATGACGAAACCTTGATGCAGGCCTACGGCGCCGGCGACTTGTCGGCGTTCGAGACCTTGTATGCCCGTCACCGGGCGGGCCTATATCGTTATTTGCTGCGCAGCACGCGCAACCCGCATACAGCGGACGACCTGTTTCAGGAGACCTGGAGCCGGGTGGTAGACGCCCGGGCACGGTGGCAACCCCGCGCCAAGTTCACCACGTGGCTGCTGCAAATCGCGCACAACCTGGCCGTCGATACGCATCGCCGACAACCTGTGCACGCCAGCCCAGAGGAAAGCGACGCCGCGCTAGCGACGCTGGCCGCCAACGAGCACGAGCAACCGGAGCGTCAATTGTCCGACTTTCAGATGCGGCGGCGACTGCAACTGGCGATCGAGCGCCTGCCCGACGAGCAGCGCCATGCCATACTGCTACGACTGGAACACGATCTCAGCCTGGACGAAATCGCCGACGTGACCGGCGCGCCGCGCGAGACGGTGAAATCGCGAATACGTTATGCCACGCAACGTATTCGCGAGGAGTTAGACGCATGACGTCACATCCCCTGCCCCCACACGACGAAGACGACGATCAGGATCTGCGCGCGCTCTATCGCTCGCTGCCGAGCACGGAGCCCAGCGAAAAGCTGGATGCAGCCGTGCGACAGGTGGCGGCTCGCGCCGCGGCAGCCGACCGCAACGTGCAACAGCCGCGCCGCCGCTGGCATCCGGGCTGGGGCGTCGCGGCGACAGTCGTGCTGGTCACAGGCCTGTTTTTTTTGACGGATCTGAATCATCCGGATAGGGCTCGTCTGTCCGAGGTGCCGCCGGTCGATAAGCAGCTGGCAACCCCACCGGAAACCCTGCAACGCAGCGCGCCAGCGTCCGCCCCGCCAGCTCCCTCACGCCCTCACGAATCCGCAGCGTTCACAAATCAAATAGACCGCAGGACACCGGCCAACCCGGAGGCGGCAACACTGAAACAGAGATCGGCACCGATGGCCGTGGCGCCTGCTCCTGCGCCGTCAGCCGATCAATCTGCTGCGGCCGAGGTCACGGCAGCGCCGGACGACGCCGCGCCGCGTATCGCGCATATCAGAGCGCTGCTGCAACAAGGCGAGCGCGAAAAAGCGCTACAGGCCTTGCGAGACCTGCGGCGCGATATGCCCGATGTAACGTTACCGGCCGATTTGCAGCGGCTATTGCCTAAACAGCCGTAGCCGCTTCAACGTCCTGCCAGACTGCCGCCGCCGTCCACGCCCAGAACCTGACCGGTGATGAATCCCGCATCATCCGACAGCAGGAATGCGATGGCTGCAGCCACCTCGGAAGGCGTGCCCAGCCGTTTCATCGGAATGGATGCCAACGCGCGCCGCTCGCCTTCGCTGCCCGCGGGTTGCGCGAGACGGAACAGCTCCGTCTCGACCGGCCCCGGAGCCACGGCATTGACGGTTACGCCGTACTCGGCCAATTCGAGTGCCCAGGTACGGGTGCAGCCGATCAACGCGCTCTTGGCGGCCGAATAGCTGGTGCGGTCCAGAGATCCATGAATGGCTCGGCTCGTCACGTTGACGATACGTCCGGTGCGGCGCACCTTCATCGACTCGACAAAGGTCTGCGTGACCTGCACGGCCACGCGAACGTTCAAATCCATCACGCTGTACAGCGACGCCAGGTCAATCTCGCCCAAAGGCTGGGGCCGTACGACGCCGACATTGTTGACGATGGCATCGACAGGAAATTTCTCGCGGATCTCGCGCAGGACCTCCTCGGTACGACCGGCGTCAGCGAGGTCGCAGGCGTAGAGATAACCTGGAAAATCAATGTGATCCGTGTTACGCGCGATCCCCACGACATGACATCCCTGATCAGCCAGCCGTTGGGTCAACGCCCAGCCAATACCTTTCGTGGCGCCGGTAACCAGCACGCATTTATCTTTCATGGGAAGCCTCGCTAAACAATGATCAAGGAGTGCGTTTGACAGGCACGCGCGGTGCCAACGCACACAATAATTCGTACCCGATGGTGCCAGCCGCCTGGGCAACCTCGTCGACGTGCGGACCATCCTGGCCCCACAGCGACACGGGCGTGCCGACCCCGACAGCCGGGACACTGGTCAGATCGACCGCCAGCATATCCATCGATACGCGCCCGACCAGACGCGTGCGCGCTCCGCCGACCACAATAGGCGTACCCGTACCGGCATGCCGGGGATAGCCATCCGCATAACCACAAGCGACGACGCCGATACGCATCGGCCGATCGGCGCGAAAGGTCGCACCGTATCCGACCTCGTCGCCGACGGACAAATCCTGTATTCCGATGATCTCCGAGCGCAACGACATCGCAGGCAGCAGGCCAAGCGCCTCTGCGCTTTGGTCGTCAAACGGAGAGGCACCGTACAGACAGATACCGGGACGGACCCAATGGGCTTCGTCACCACGCGTCACGGCAATCTCGGGATATCGTAGCGTCGCGGCTGAATTGCAGAGACTGACGGGGCCGTTGCCCAGCCCTTGCGTGACAGCCTCAAAAACCTGCAACGGACCCGCCACACCCTGTGGGCCATCCGCGCACGCGAAATGCATCATTTTGCCGATGCTGCCCAGCACGCCTTGCTCGCGTAACTGCTTCGCCCGCATATAAGCGCTGCTGTACGCATCGGGCGCAAACCCCAGGCGGTTCATGCCGCTGTTGAGCTTGAGCATGATATCGACCCGCCGCGACAATCGGGCCTGCGCCAGCATGTCGAGCTGCTCGCGCGTATGCACGGTCGTGGTCAGGTGATAACGATCGACCAGTTCGAGATCGGCGGGCTGGAAAAAACCCTCAAGCAGCAAAATCGGGCCGCCCCACCCCGCCTCGCGGCAACGCACCGCCTCGGCCAGGTCCAGCATGGCCAAGCCTTGGGCGGCAGAAAACCCGGCCAAGGCCGCATCGATGCCGTGGCCATAGGCGTTGGCTTTGATCACCGCCCAGATCGACGGCGCTCGGCCGCCAACGGTCTGCGCGGCCTGATCGAGACGACGGCGTACGACGTCCAGGTTATGGCTGAGCGCAGAAACGGAAACGGTGGCGTGTATCGGGCGTGGCATCTGTAATTTCCTGTGGCGCTTAGTCTAACTGATCTGCGGTGCTACGGATCAGAGAAGTCCGACTTACTATTACCAATATGTCTGGGCTGTTACCGGCCGATATCCCGTCCGGGGAAATCCCGCAACGCCGCGCCTTCAGGCTTGCTTCCCCCAAGGGGCAATGCCAGTCAGTCAAACTCTGAGTGGCATTTTTTTATCGCCGGGCCGCCCCAAGATAAAAACGCCCCCCCCTCGGGGCCCAGCAGGCCGAAGGCGCAGCGTGGGGGCTTTTTTTATCGCTGTTGGTGTTGGCGGCGTCTGCTGCTCTTGATTGTCTCTATGGAGGCGTCCCTGCCGCGTGCCTGGGCGTGGCGCCGGGCCTATCGCACGGACTCGGCCCGTGACCAGGGGCCTCGGTCCGCTGCGCGGACTAAATCCGTGCTCAACGGCCCGG
>NZ_CBCSJH010000041.1:0-46394 GCF_965139195.1 Bordetella tumbae
GCGCAGGGCGCCGGACCGGCCACGTGAAGCCCCCACGCGGCCACTGCCCCGCATCGACGTCCATAAGTACTCAACTCTGTCCCACGACTGCAAACCCTCACCTGCACCTCTTGACACCCAGCATGCCAATCAAGGTTCGCCCGCCAGCAAAGTAGCCGCGAGCAGGCCGCCGAGTTCTTCGCAGCGGGAGAGGGTGTCCTGAGGCGCGGTCTTGGGGGCTAGGATGGCTGCCGGGGTCTGGGCGCCGTTGCGTTCTATCAGGGGTGGTGCGATGGCTCGCAGGCGCCAGCCGGTGCAGATGCGTTCCAGTTGGCGCGCCGCTCCTGTGCCGTCTGTGCCGGCGCTGATGGCCCCGGCGTAGGGACGGCCCTGGATGTGGTCGAGGACCCCGTAGTAGCAGCGGTCCAGGCATTCTTTCATTTCGCCAGTGAGGCTGGCGAGGTTTTCAGGGGCGCAGAATAGGTACCCGTCGGCATTGAGCAGGTCGGCAGGCGATGTATCCTGTGCGCGTTGAAGGTGGACTTGCATGCTCGCAGTTTGTTCGAGCGCTCGGGCCGTGTCGGCGGCGCCGCGTGCCAATGCCTGGGCCATTTGCTCGGCGTAGCCAGTGCGAGAATGCCAAATGATGAGCAGTTGTTTCATCGGTGCGTTCCCCGCATTGCACGTGCCAGAGGGTCTTGGCGGTAGTAGGTACGTAGGAGCTCGTACCAGTCGGGCAGCGCCTGTGCCAGTGGTTCTGGCTCGACAAAAAAGTGTTCGGAACTGACGGCGAAGAATTCAGCCTCGTCGGTGGCGGCGTAGGGGTCCAGGGGGAGTTGGCTGTACCAGGGGGCGGCGGCGTCGCTTTCAGGGTCGATGTCGCCGGGGATGGCGGCTTCGATCGTGTCCAGGGCTGCGGTGAATTGGTCCAGGCTGCTATTCAGGATGCGGTGCCAGGTGCGTGGCGACAGGCCGGGATGGGCGCTCAGGTCCGGAATGCCGTCAGCGTCGCCCGAGGACAGGTCCAGTTTATGGGCGAACTCGTGGATGATGACATTAAAGGCGGTGTCGCCAGGCAGGGTGTCCGCCCAGGAAAGGATGACGGGGCCTCCCTCCCACGCCTCGCCCGCGGCTTCTTCGTCGTATTCGTGGACAACGCCGGCGTCGTCCTGATGGGTGCGAGGGATGCTGAAGCCTTCGGGGTAAACGATGATTTCTTCCCAGCCTTCGTATAGGGTGGGGGATAGATTCAAAATAGGCAGGGCGGCCTGGGCGGCAATAGACAAGCGCATGAAGTCGCTGAGTACCTGGCCGCGTGCCCCGTTCATGGTTTTGCTGGCCAGAAGCCAGGCGGCGCGAGCTTGCAGCTGTTCGGCTTCATCGGCGCCGAGGGTTGCCAGGAAGGGATAGGCCTGCAGAACGTCGCGCCAGAGTTCCGGTGTAATGCGAGCTTGCATTTGAGCGACTGCCGAGGCGGCTGCGCCTCGGCCTTTGAGCCATCGCAACATGAGTCAAAATTCCTTATCAACCGCGTGGGAGAGCCGTCACCACGCCCGGGCTTAGTGTAGAGTGTAGGAAATTTCGCTTCTTAGCCTGCTGGTCCGTTTCGTTTGCGATGTCCGTAATTCCTGATTCTGATGCGTTCTCGCCCTTTGACGACGCGTGGCACCAGATGGCTGGGGCCGGCCTGGATGCCGATGCGTCCGCGCGCATAGAGCATGCTGTCGCTTGGGCGTTGCCCCAGTTCGCTGATCAGCGCGCTGTGTCCGGTGAGCCTTCGGCTGCTCACGGGGCGGGTGTGGTGCGTATTTTGGCAGGGCTGCAAACGGATGTGGCAACGCGTATCGCGGCGTTGTTGGCTGCGTTGCCGGCGGATTTGTCGGCGCCGGCCCCGCCCTTGCGCAATGATCCCTTGGCGGCCGAGTTCGGCTCCGAGATCGCTCGCCTGGTGCAAGGGGCGCGTGCGCTGTTGCGCCTGGGACTGGTAGCACGGCACGCGAGCGACAGCGAAGCCGACACCGGCGACCAAAAAGAAATGCAGCGCAAAATGCTGTTGGCCATGGCGGCCGACCTGCGCATTGTGCTGATGCGCCTGGCTTCGCGTTTGCAGACCTTACGGTGGCATGCTGCTTCGAAAGAACCCTGCTCGGTGGCGTTCGCCCGAGAAACCATGGATCTGTATGCGCCGCTGGCCAATCGCCTGGGCATTTGGCAGGTCAAATGGGAAATGGAGGATTTGTCGTTCCGTTTTCTCGAGCCCGATCGTTATAAGCAGATCGCAAAGCTCCTGGAAGAAAAACGGGTCGAACGCGAGGCTTTTATCGAGGCGGCGATCGAGCGTTTGCAGACGGCGTTGGCCAAGGCTGGGATCACCGCCGAGGTGAGCGGGCGGCCCAAGCATATTTACAGTATCTGGAACAAGATGCGCCTGAAAGGGCTGGAGTTTTCACAACTCTATGACCTGCGGGCGTTGCGTGTGATCGTGGACGATGTGCGCGATTGCTATACGGCACTGGGCATGATCCACGATATGTGGACACCGCTGTCAGAGGAGTTCGACGACTACATTTCGCGCCCCAAGCCTAACGGTTATCGTTCACTGCATACGGTGGTGACGGACGACGATGGCCGGCCGTTCGAGGTGCAGATTCGCACTCGCGAGATGCATCAGTTTGCCGAGTATGGGATGGCGGCGCACTGGCGCTACAAGGAAGCGGGAGCCAAGGGCGGCCAAGTCTCGGCGTCCAGCGATTATGACCGTCAGTTGTCGTGGATGCGGCAGTTGTTGGCCTGGAATACCGATGTCGAGGCCGGCGATGCCAACCCAGGTTCCGCCACAGAGGCGCCGCAGGCGGCGGGCGGCAAGGCGCGCGGTGCACGTGATGTCCAGGCGCCGGGCCCGGCCAATCAAGGGCGGGACGAGCGCATTTATGTATTGACGCCGCAGGCTCGCGTGATCGAATTGCCCGAGGGCGCGACGCCGGTGGACTTTGCCTATCATTTGCACACGGATCTGGGGCATCGTTGCCGGGGCGCACGCGTCGATGGCCAGATGGTGCCGTTGCAGACGCATTTGTCGACGGGCCAGACGGTTGAGATTATTTCTGCCAAATCGGGCGGCCCATCACGCGATTGGCTGAATCCGCAGTTGGGCTTTTTGGCCAGTCCGCGTTCGCGTGCCAAGGTGCGCATGTGGTTCAACGCGATCGAACTGCAGCAGCGCATCAATACCGGCCAAGCGTTGGTGGAAAAGGAATTGCAGCGCCTGGGCAAGACTGCGGTCAATCTGGAGCAGCTGGCGCAGAATCTGGGGTTTGCGCGGGCCGACGATTTGTATGTGGCTGCTGCAAAAGACGAATTCAGCCTGCGCCAGATCGATGCGGTGTTCCAGGAGCCCGCGCCTGAGGCAGAGCCCGAGGCCGCGGATCTGGCCCACGCGCATAGCGCGGACAGCGCGGCCCGTAGTGGAAAAAGCGGGGTGCTGGTCGTAGGCGTGGGATCACTGCTCACGCAGTTGGCGCGCTGCTGCCGCCCGGCGCCACCGGACGAGATCGCCGGGTTCGTGACCCGTGGGCGCGGGGTGTCGATCCACCGCAAGGGGTGCCATAGTTATCAGGCCTTGGCTGAGCGCGAACCAGAGCGGATCATTGATGTCGCCTGGGGCGACACCGCCGAAACGTTTTACCCCGTGGCTGTCAGCGTGCACGCCCGCGATCGGTCGGGACTTTTGAGGGATTTGTCCGAGGTGTTTGCGCGTCTCAGGTTGAATGTGGTGGGCGTGAATACTCAAAGCCGCCAGTCGTTGGCGCACATGATTTTTACGGTCGAGGTGCGCGGCGGCGAGTCGCTGAACAAGGCATTGGCAGCCCTGTCCGAGGTGCCTGGCGTGAGTTCTGCGGTTCGATATTAGGCGGGGGCCGGACCGCTGGCTGGAAATCTCCGATTTCTCGCCTACACTGATGCTTTATACCTAAAGGGCCATCACATGGATACGCGCACCTGGCTTGAAACCTTGGTGGGGATCGATACCACCAGCCGCAATTCGAATCTGGGATTGATCGAAACCGTGAGGGACCACCTCAAGGCGCAAGGGGTGCAAGCGTGGTTGGCGCATAACAGCGATGGCAGCAAGGCTAATCTCTTTGCCACTTTACCGGCCAGTGATGGCGGCGAGCAGGGGGGGATTGTGCTATCGGGGCATACCGATGTGGTGCCGGTCGATGGACAGAATTGGTCTACCGATCCGTTTACGCTCTCCGAATCGAATGGCCTGGTGTACGGCCGCGGCACCTGCGATATGAAAGGCTTTATCGCGGCGTCGCTGGCGCTGGTGCCCGAGTTCTTGGCCATGCCGCGCAAAAAGCCCATTCATTTGGCATTTTCCTACGACGAGGAGGTCGGCTGCGTAGGCGCACCCGTCATGTTGGCCGAATTGCGCGATCGCGGTATTCGGCCCGATGGGTGTGTGGTGGGCGAACCCACCGGGATGCAGGTCGTGGTGGCGCACAAGGGGATCAATCTGTTCCGCTGTTGTGTTCAGGGCAAGGCCGCGCATTCTTCGTTGACCCCGCGCGGTTGCAACGCCATCGAATACGCGGCCCGGTTGATTTGCCGGATTCGCGAGGTGGCCGACGCCTTCAAGGCCAAAGGCCCGTACGACGAGTTTTACGATGTGCCGTATTCCACGTTGACGACCAATCTGATTCAGGGCGGGATCGCCGTGAACACGATTCCGGAACGCTGCGAATTTTCCTATGAGTTTCGCAATTTGCCCGGGACCCCGGCTGATGAGATTCAGGCGGAAATCGAACGCTATGTGCAGGAAACGCTCCTGCCCGCCATGCGAGCGGAGTTTGACGGGGCGCGCATCGATATTCGGACGGGGGCCCAGGCTCCCGGGCTGGATGCCTCCGAGGCGGCAGCGATTACGCAACTGGTGCGTGCGCTCACCGATGACCGTGCCACGCGCAAGGTTGCCTATGGCACCGAGGCCGGCCTGTTTCAGGGGCTGGGGATTCCGACGGTAGTCTGCGGTCCCGGACATATCGAGCAGGCTCACAAGCCGGATGAATTCGTGGCGTTGGACCAGTTGGCCGCCTGCGAGAGCTTTCTGCGCCGTTTGGGACAATCGCTGGCGTAGCCTGCGCAGCGGTGATTGTTCAGAGCGAGTGCGGGTAGCGGGTCCGTCTGGCATGGGGCCTGATCCGCTTGGCCTGGCCGCCAGCAGGCGCTGGTTGACGATTTCCGCGCGCTGGGGGCCATTGTTGGCCCGACGCTGTGGCTTGCCGATTCTGATGAGACCGTACCCTGCGTGTGGGTCCTATTGCGCCCTTGCGGGCGGACTGGTCCCTATCGTTTCGGCGTCTATGGCGCGCTCGGGTAAAATAATGGGTTGCGAAGCGGGTTGAGCGGCGAATGCGGTGTTCGCCTCCTGCCCAGGAGAAACTTGGTGAATTCTTACGATCTTCCGGATGCCCAGGGTCATTTTGGCCCCTATGGTGGCGTGTTCGTAGCTGAAACGCTGATGCATGCGCTCGACGAGTTGCGTGCCGCGTACGACCGCTGCCGCGTCGATCCCGCGTTCATTGAGGCGTTCAACTACGAGCTCAAGCACTTTGTCGGACGCCCCAGCCCGGTCTACCATGCCGAGCGCTGGTCACGCGAGCTGGGCGGCGCTCAGATCTGGTTCAAACGCGAGGATCTCAACCATACCGGCGCCCACAAGGTCAACAATTGCATTGGCCAGGCGCTCCTGGCTCGTCGCATGGGCAAGCCGCGCGTCATCGCCGAGACCGGTGCTGGCCAGCACGGCGTAGCGACGGCCACCGTCGCCGCCCGCTACGGCATGGAGTGCGTGGTGTACATGGGCAGCGAGGACGTCCGGCGCCAGGCGTCCAACGTCTATCGCATGAAGCTCCTGGGCGCGACCGTCGTGCCGGTCGAGTCGGGGTCGCGCACACTGAAAGACGCCCTGAACGAAGCCATGCGCGACTGGGTGACCAACATCGAAAACACGTTCTACATCATCGGTACGGTGGCGGGACCCGATCCCTATCCGCGCATGGTGCGTGATTTCCAGACGGTGATCGGCAACGAGTGCCTGGAGCAGATGCCTCAGGACGCCGGCCGCCAGCCCGACTATGTGGTGGCCTCGGTGGGCGGTGGTTCGAATGCCATGGGTATTTTCCATCCCTATATCCCCTACGAAGACGTCAGGCTGATTGGCGTCGAGGCGGCCGGTGACGGCATGGAAACGGGCCGTCATGCGGCATCGCTGGCTGCAGGGCAGGTCGGCGTGTTGCACGGCAATCGCACGTACATTATTCAAAACGAGGACGGCCAGATCCTGGACACGCATTCTGTCTCGGCAGGCCTGGACTATCCGGGTGTCGGCCCCGAGCACGCCTGGCTGAAAGACAGCGGCCGTGCCGAATACGTAGGGATCACCGACGACGAGGCCTTGGCGGCGTTCCATGATTGCTGCCGCATCGAGGGCATCATGCCCGCGCTGGAGTCCTCGCACGCGATTGCTCAGGCCGTGAAAATGGCGCCTACACTCTCGAAAGACAAAATCATTCTGGTCAATTTGTCGGGCCGTGGCGACAAAGACATGCACACCGTCGCCGAGCGCGCGGGCATTCAGTTCTGACACCATGACTAGCCGAACCGACCGTATCGCAGCAGCGTTTTCCCGTGTGGCCGAATCCGGCCGTGCCGCTGCGTTAATTCCCTACATTGCTGCGGGCGACCCCTCGCCTGGGGCCACGGTGCCTCTGATGCATGCCCTGACGAAAGCGGGCGCCGACATCATCGAATTGGGAGTACCGTTTTCCGATCCCATGGCTGATGGACCGGTGATCCAACGTGCCGCCGAGCGCGCCATTGCCCAAGGGGTGGGGCTGCGCCGGACACTGGAGCTGGTAGCCGAGTTTCGGCGCGATGATGCCGAGACGCCAGTGGTGTTGATGGGCTACGCCAACCCGATCGAACGCATGGGCCAGGAGACCTTTGCCCAAGCCGCTCAGGCCGCCGGTGTCGATGGCGTGCTGGTCGTCGATTATCCGCCCGAAGAAGTCGATGCCTTTGCCGGCCAACTGGAGGCCTGCAGCGTTGCGCCGATTTTCCTGCTGGCGCCGACCTCGACCGAGGAACGCATCAAAGCAGTGGCACGTGTGGCGCGTGGCTATGTTTACTACGTTTCGCTCAAGGGCGTGACGGGGGCGGGCAGTCTGAACACGGATGACGTGGCCGAACGCGTGGCGCTGATCAAGCAGCATGTCCACATTCCCGTCGGTGTGGGCTTTGGTATTCGCGACGCGGAGAGCGCCCAGCGTATTGCCCGCAAGGCCGACGCCGTGGTCATCGGCTCCAAACTGATCGAAACCCTGGAACAGGCGGTTGCCTCTGCGCCCGCCGGCCAACAGACCGAGTCTGCCGTTACCGCCGCCAGCCAATGGCTGGCCGGTATCCGTCAGGCACTCGACCAAGTCAAACGAGACGGCGCCTCGGCCTGAGGCCGGTGCGCGGTTTCCTCATGGAAAAAGACAATGAGCTGGATTGATAAACTCCTGCCTCCTCGTATCAACAAGACGAATGACAGCGGTGCACGCCGCGTACCCGAAGGCCTCTGGGTCAAGTGTCCGTCTTGCGAGTCGGTGCTCTACAGCGAAGACCTGGCTGCCAACTTGCATGTGTGCCCCAAATGCGATCATCACATGCGCATTGGTTCGCGTGCACGCATCGATTCGTTGCTGGACGTCGAGGGGCGGGTCGAGATCGGCCAGACCACGCGGTCGGTGGATTCGCTCAAATTCAAAGACACGCGCAAGTATCCTGAGCGTGTCCAAGAGGCCATGAAGCAAACCGGCGAAACTGACGCGCTGGTAGTCATGAGCGGCGCCATTCGCGGCGTGCCGGCGGTGGTGGCCTGCTTTGAGTTCGAGTTCATGGGCGGCTCGATGGGCTCGGTCGTGGGAGAGCGCTTTGCGCGCGGTGCTCAGGCGGCGCTGGACAACAAGACCCCGTTTATTTGTGTGGCGGCCTCGGGTGGCGCACGGATGCAGGAAAGCTTGCTGTCCCTGATGCAGATGGCCAAGACCAACGCCATGTTGACGCGTCTGTCGGCAGCGGGACTGCCATTCATCAGCGTCTTGACTGACCCGACCATGGGTGGCGTATCGGCCAGTTTCGCCTTTATGGGCGACGTGGTGATTGCAGAACCCAAGGCGCTGATCGGTTTTGCCGGTCCTCGCGTCATCGAACAGACCGTTCGCGAGAAGTTGCCCGAGGGTTTTCAGCGAGCCGAATTCCTGCTGCAAAAGGGCGCCATCGACATGGTGGTCGACCGGCGCCAGCTGCGCGAGGAAATTGCCCGTCTGCTGGCGCTGCTCACGGATCAGCCCGCAGACGTCGTTGCCGCTTGACGCTTTGTTGTGCGAGATAGGTGATGCTGGTGGCGTGAAATACCTGGGCGATATTTCCATATTGAACAGGAATGCTCCCAGTATTCACCACGAGATGTCGGATTTTCCTAGAGAACTGTTGTCTGGGTCATACATAGGTTGCAGACAATTGCCGAATTTCTGATAACTTAATTGGCGCACCCAATTCAGGAGCTTTCATGCTGAGTTTCAATAATAAAAACATGCTGGCAGCTGCGGCTGCCTTGTCGTTAGCTGGCCTGGCTTGCTCGGCCCAGGCTCAAAGCCAGGGCGGCATTGGCCTGCATTATGGCGTGGGCGACCATTATTCGCGCACCGAGTTGGTGTATGAAACCCCGTCCCTCGAGCTGTATCGATTTGGCGGTAATTGGGGTCACATTGATCTGAACGGCGAGTTTGGCGCAGCCTATTGGTCTGCCAATGGTTCGCGTGATCCGAGCCACGTCTGGCAATTCAATGCGATTCCGATGTTCCGCTGGTGGATGAGCGATCGTTTCTATGTCGAGGCTGGTATCGGCGCGACATTATTCACGCACACCAGGTTTGCCGACGAGAATATCAGTACCGCATACCAATTCGGCGATCACGTTGGCTTGGGTTTCCTGGTCACGCCGAACAACCGCTTGGGCCTGCGTTATTCGCACTTTTCCAATGCCAGCATCAAACGCCCGAACCCGGGTCTGGATGTGTTGCAGTTGACGTACACGTATCAGTTCTAATGTTTGTTGAAGCAGGGTAGTTCCCTGCCTCGTTCAATGCGCTTTCCGCCGTCTGTGCGGATGTTGTCGCAGCGGACCTGATAACGCGACCCCGGCTTCGGCCGGGGTTTTGTTTTTTTGTTGCCGGGCCGTCCCAAAACAAAAATGCCCCCTTGGGGGGCAGCAAGCCGAAGGCGCAGCGTGGGGGCTTTTTTTGTTGCCGGGCCGTCCCAAAACAAAAATACCCCCTTGGGGGGGCAGCCAGCCGAAGGCGCAGCGTGGGGGTTTTTTTTCGTTATTCCTGAGTGAGCAGATTGAGCAGATGCGATCAGCAATAAAAAACGCCGGCATTGCTGCCGGCGTTCTGGGCCTCGCGTGACGCTGGTTTATTGGCGCTGAGTTTCTACTTGCACCAAGGGGGCGTTCGAGACCGGCGCGACTGGCTTGCGTTCGCGGCCCAGACGGGACGGGACATGGCCGGCTGCGATGCGTTGCTGCGTTTGCGCATGGCGTTCCGGATCGGTTTCTACCCACTTCAGGCCCGCTGCATCCACGACGTCGTGCAAGGCTTGGGTCGACGTGGCCGGTGCTGCCGGTACGACGATGGGCTGCGAAGCCACAGACGCTGCGGCAGGGGCCGTAGCAGGGGCTTGAGCAACGGGCGCAGCGGCTGCCGGAGCGGGCGTTGCTGCGGTTTCGCCGGCTGCGGCTGCCGAGGTGGCTGCCGGTGCCTGGGGTACTGCAGCGCTGGCGAGAACCTCTGTTGCGGTCGCGTCCGCGATGGCAGCGGGGACCGTTACCGGGGTGGCAGGCTCTGGCGCAGCAGGAGCTGCCTCAGGGGCCGAAAGCTCCCGGACCGGAGCCGGTGCCGAAGGCGCCGAGGCTACAACTGCTTCGGTCGCTGTCGATACGCTTGCCACAGGAGCGGTGGTCTCCGTCGTGGTCGCGTCCGACTCAGTCGATGGCGTGGCGGCAGTGGGCTCTGCCTTGACCGGCGCTGTTTCGACGGGCGCTTCGGTCGTTCTGGCTTGGTCAACTGCTGCGACAACCGCGGCTTCGCCGGCCGATGCTGGTTGAGCCGGTGCTGCGCTCGCCGTGGCAGGTTCGGTCGTCGCCGGTTGCTCCGCAGCCACCGCGGGCTCTGCGGATACGGAGGCGGTGTCAGCGGGTTTGGCTGTCTCGGCGGCGGCGTTGCGTACGGCAGCAGCGGCTGCCGCGGTCGTTGCCGCGGCGGCTGCCGTTGCCGCAGCCGCTGTCACTGCGGCCAGCGGTTGCGCGGCGGATTCCGACGGAGTCGTAGCCTGGGGAGCCGGTTCAATGGCCGATGGCATGTCTTGTGCTGCAGTCGGGGCCTGAGTGGCGCCGGCTTCAGCCGCAGACGAGGCTTGCACAGCCAGTGTGTCCGTGGATTCAACGGCATCGGCTTGATCGTCGGCACCCTGCAGGGCCTGATCCTCTTGGCTGCGACGGCCACGACGGCTGCGGCGGCGGCGGCGTTTGCGTTCCGGATCGCCCGTGCCTTCGGTATCGCTACCTTCGGTGGCGGCCTCAATCCCTTGGCTGTCCGTCACGGCGGCGTCCGTTGCATTTTCGGGGACGATTGCTTTCGGCGCTGGAGCTGCGTCGGCCACGCGTTGCGTGTTGGCTGCAACAGCGTAGTCAGCGGCCGAGACGGCAGCCGTTGCAACGGCTGCGCCGGCTGCCAGCGCGTTGTCCTGATCGTTCAAGGAGACGTCTTGCTGGTTGCTGTCGTCGCGACGATTGCGGCCACGGCCGCGGCGATTGCGATTGCCGCGAGGTGCCTCGTCTGCCGAGGCGTCAGCGCCTTGAGCGCGGTCTTGACGGGCGTTGTCACGATCAGCGCGTGCCGTGGAGTCGGCTTCTGCGCGAGCATTGTCACGGTCGGCACGTGCGGGGCGGTCTGCACGTTCTTCGTGGCGGCGATTGCCGCGCACGTGATGACGGGCCGCGCCTTCGGACGGATCACTGGCGTCGGTGGCTTGGCGAGCGTCATTGTTACGGCGCTGGCGGTTGCGATCCGAACCCTGGCGGTCGCCACGGCGTTCCTGGCCGTCCTGGCCGCGTTTGCCGCGAGCCTGGTTGCCACGTTTCGGTTCGTCTTTTGTTTCGGTCGGAGCCGGGGTCGGGCTGCCGCTCAACCAGCCAAACAGGCGTTTGAACAGATTGCCCAGGCTGAAACCGGACGATGCTGCAGCAGGCGCCGCGGCAGGCGTCGACACGGGAGCGGGCTGCGAGGGGGTGATGCCCTTGACCAGAGCTTCGGGGCGCGCCTTGATTTCTTGGTCTTTCGGGGCCCACGTTACGTCGGTCGACGGGGCCTCGGTCAGCTCGAAACTGGTTTTGACTTCTTCGAGGCGCGGGTCGTCGTGACGCAGGCGCTCGATGTGATGGTGAGGTGTTTCCAGGTGCTTGTTGGGGATCAGCACCAGATTGACCTTGAGGCGGGCCTCTATCTTGGTGATGTCGGAACGCTTTTCGTTGAGCAGGAAGGTGGCCACGTCGACCGGCACCTGGGCGTGAACCGCCGCGGTGTTTTCCTTCATGGCTTCTTCTTGCAGCAGGCGCAGTACATGCAGGGCGCTGGACTCTGCGTCGCGGATCACACCGGTGCCGTTGCAGCGCGGGCAGGTGATGTGCGAGCCTTCGTTCAGGGCGGGGCGCAGGCGTTGGCGCGACAGCTCCATCAAGCCAAAGCGCGAGATCTTGCCCATTTGCACGCGGGCACGGTCGAAATGCAGGGCATCACGCAGGCGCTGTTCGACGGCGCGCTGGTTTTTGCTGTCCTCCATATCGATAAAGTCGATGACGATCAGGCCACCCAAGTCACGCAGGCGCAACTGGCGGGCGACTTCGTCGGCGGCTTCCACGTTGGTGCGCAGCGCGGTTTCTTCGATGTCTGCACCACGGGTCGAGCGCGCCGAGTTGACGTCCACTGCAACCAGCGCCTCGGTGTGGTCGATCACGACGGCGCCGCCCGAGGGCAATTGCACCGTACGCGAGTAGGCGGTTTCGATCTGGTGTTCGATCTGGAAACGCGAGAACAGCGGGATGTCATCGCGGTAGCGTTTGACGCGCTGGACGTTGTCCGGCATCACCACGCTCATAAAGGCGGTGGCCTGGTCGGCGATCTCGTCAGTATCGATCAGGATCTCGCCAATTTCGGGCGAGAAATAGTCGCGGATGGCCCGGATGACCAGGCTGGACTCGAGATAAATCAGAATGGGGGCGGCGTTGTCGCGGGCGGCTGAGTCAATGGCCGTCCAGAGCTGCATCAAATAGGACAGGTCCCATTGGAGCTCGTCGACATTGCGGCCGATGCCAGCGGTGCGGGCAATGATGCTCATGCCTTGTGGCACTTGCAACTGCTCCATCGTATCGCGCAGTTCTTGGCGGTCTTCGCCTTCGACGCGGCGTGAGACACCGCCGCCACGCGGATTGTTGGGCATCAGGACCAGATAGCGGCCCGCCAGCGAGATGAATGTGGTCAGGGCGGCGCCCTTGTTGCCGCGTTCTTCTTTTTCGACCTGAACGATCAGTTCCTGGCCTTCGCGCAGGGCGTCCTGGATGCGGGCGCTGCGGACGTCGACGCCTTCTTTGAAGTAACTACGGGCGACTTCCTTGAAGGGCAAAAAGCCGTGGCGGTCTTCGCCGTAGTTGACGAAGCAGGCCTCAAGGCCGGGCTCGATGCGGGTGATGACGCCTTTATAGATGTTGCCTTTGCGCTGCTCGCGGCCGGCGGTTTCGATGTCGAGGTCGATGAGTTTTTGCCCATCGACGATGGCAACGCGCAGTTCTTCCTGGTGCGTTGCATTGAACAGCATGCGCTTCATGAGTGGTGTTCTCCGTTGTCATGACGCGCCGATATCGGCGCGTGACCCCGGGCCNCTCGGGCTGCGGACTGAAGCAGGGCAAGAAAATCAAACGTCAAACGGCCGCCGGGCTGCGCCCAGGCAGAGCCGCCGCCGGTTAGGCGGGCACATCGTGCCAGAGGGCACGGGGTTCTGTCAGCAGGAGAGTCAGTTTCACTAAGTGGTTGACGGAAAGGGTTGCTGTGAACGACAGATGCGGCGAACGATCAGCCTGCGCGCACCTGGTGCTTTAAATTACGCGATGATTCTTGCAGTGCTTCAGAGCCGCTTGCGGCATGCAACGACTCAGCCAGGACAGCGGGCAAAAAGTGCCACACCACCGTCCGGCAGAGCGCGGTTGCGCCGGCGACCGAGAGGCCCCGGAGCTGAACCAGCAGGCAGCGGTACAATGGCGGCCCGCGCGCTCGACGGAGACGCGTTGTTGCATCTCTACGCCGGGCGGCTTTTCAGCCTCGTTGTTCAGCCCCCGATGTTCAGCCCCTCAAGGCTGTCCCGATTATATGTCGCTTTCCGTAATGCGCAAAGAAACCCCTATCTCGACTTCGTCTGCACCTGCTGTCCGCCTCGTCGAGGTGGACGTGGAACACGACGGCCAGCGTATCGACAATTTTCTGCTTCGCCTGTGCAAGGGCGTGCCCAAGAGCCATATCTACAAGGCAATCCGTGGCGGTGAGGTGCGGGTAAATAAGGGACGCATTCAGGCGGACTATCGTGTCGTAGCCGGAGATATGGTCCGCGTACCGCCGCTGCGGTTGCCGGCGGCGGGTGAGGCCAGGCCAGTGCCGGGGGCTGAGTTCCCTATCGTGTTCGAGGACGACGCTTTGCTCGTCATCGACAAGCCTGCCGGGGTGGCAGTTCATGGGGGCAGCGGCGTCTCATTCGGCGTCATCGAGCAATTGCGGGCGGCGCGGCCGGAGGCCCGTTTCCTGGAACTGGTGCATCGCCTGGACCGTGAAACCTCGGGCTTGCTGATGGTGGCCAAAAAGCGCAGCGCGCTATTGGCGTTGCACGCCATGCTGCGCGAAGGCAAAGGCGACAAGCATTACCTCGCCTTGGTCGAGGGAGACTGGGTCAATGATCGCCAGCATATCCGGCTGGCGCTGACTAAATGGACCACACAGTCCGGCGAGCGCCGCGTGCGTCCCGATCCTGACGGACAATCGGCCCATACCATCGTCACGCTGCGGCAACGCTTTGGCCGTTACAGTCTGGTCGACGCGGAACTGCGCAGTGGGCGTACGCATCAAATCCGTGTGCATTTGGCGGCCAGCGGTTTTCCGATCATCGGTGACGATAAATACGGGACGGATGAAACGAGGGCACAATTTGCCCGTCAGGGCTTCAATCGCATGTTTCTGCATGCCCATCAATTGACCTTGCCGCATCCCTTGACCGGCGAGATCCTCAGGTTGACGGCCGAGTTGCCGCCAGCCTGCCGTAAGCTATTGCAGCAGTTGGAGAATCAATAACCATGTCGTCGTATTCGCTGGTGGTGTTCGACTGGGACGGAACCTTGATGGATTCCACCAACGGCATTGTTTCCGCCATTCAGGGCGCGTGCCGCGACCTGGAGTTGCCCGTGCCGTCCGCCTCCGAGGCCAGTTGGGTGATTGGCTTGTCGCTGGAGAGCGCCTTGCGCCGGGCGGTGCCCGAGTTGACCCAGGCCATGTTGCCGCGATTCCTCGAGCGTTATCGCATTCATTATTTGTTGCGCGACCCCGATTTGCAGTTATTCGAGGGAATAGAGCCGCTGCTGGGCGAACTGGCCGGCCAGAAAATCCGCTTGGCAGTCGCGACCGGGAAAAGCCGCGTCGGGCTCAATCGTGTGTTGGCCGCTACGGGCTTGCGCGATATCTTTGACGCTACGCGCACGGCCGACGAAACGTTCAGCAAGCCGCATCCGGCCATGTTGCATGAACTCATGCAGGAATTGGATGTCGAACCCGAACGCGTGATCATGGTGGGCGACACCTCGCATGACCTGAATATGGCGGCCAACGCCGGCGTACATGGTCTGGGGGTCGCCTATGGTGCTCATAGCCCACAAGAATTGCTGGGGTGCACGCCCCAGGCTGTAGTCGATACCGTGCCCGCTTTGCGAGAGTGGCTCTTGTCTCGCGTCGGGGTTTGATCGGCGTCTGATGCGCATCCTGGCGTTGTTTGCTTGCAGTGGTTAGTCTGTTGTCATCTGTCGCGTCTCATCCCCTGGGTAGACGCCAGGAGAACTGGTCATGTTGATACGTAAGCCCCGTCACGAGCCCGCATCGTCCGAAATTACGCCCGAGGCTGTTTGGCAGTCGCGTCGCGAATGGATGGCACGCGCCGCCATGGCCGCAGCGGCCGCGGGTTTGCCGGCCTGGGCGTCGCGCAGTGCATTCGCCCAGAGCGGCGCCGAGTTGCCCGGCCAGCCGAGCCCCGCCTATTCGGTCATGGACAAGCCGACCGAATGGAAAGACGTCACCACCTACAACAACTACTACGAGTTCGGGGTCGATAAAGACGCGCCCGCAAAATACGCGGACAAGCTGCAGACCCGTCCCTGGACGGTCTCGGTCGAGGGCGAGGTGCTGCGTCCGCAAACCTTTGATATCGATACCCTGCTGAAACTGGCCCCTCTCGAGGACCGGGTCTATCGCCTGCGCTGTGTCGAGGGATGGTCCATGGTGATTCCATGGGTGGGGTATTCGCTGTCGGCCTTGCTCAAGCAGGTCGAGCCTACAGGCAATGCCAAGTATGTAGAGTTCACGACGGTCGAGCAGCGGGAAAATATGCCCGGATTGCGTTATCCCGTGCTCGAATGGCCCTATGTCGAGGCGCTGAGACTGGACGAGGCCATGCATCCGCTGGCGTTGCTGGTCTTTGGCTTATACGGAAAAGTCCTGCCGAATCAAAATGGTGCGCCGCTGCGTTTGGCTGTGCCCTGGAAATATGGCTTCAAGTCGGCCAAGTCGATTGTGCGTATTCGTCTGGTCGAGCGTCAGCCGACGAGCTCATGGATGCAGGCGGCTGCCAACGAGTATGGGTTTTATGCCAACGTGAACCCCGATGTGCCTCACCCTCGCTGGAGCCAGGCGACCGAGCGGCGGATCGGCGAGGGTGGTTTTTTCACGCCCAAGCGCAAGACGCTGTTATTTAATGGTTATGCCGACCAGGTCGCCTCGCTGTATCAGGGGATGGATTTGGCAGCGAATTACTGACGGGTCGTCGCGTTCATGGTTAATACAGTCGCCGCACCTAGGGCGCAATGGTCCGCCGCTGCGGTGAGCCGATTCAAGCCTCTGCTATTTATTGCAGGGTTATTGCCATTCGCACGCTGGTTCTGGCTCGGATTCAACGATGATCTGACTGCCAATCCCATTGAGTTTTTGACGCGTTCGTCAGGGACATGGGCGCTGGTGTGCTTGTTGGTCACGCTATCGATTACGCCTCTGCGCCGTTTGCTACGGCAGCCAGCGCTGGTGCGCTTGCGCCGTCCCTGTGGATTGTTCGCGTTTTTCTATGGCGCGCTGCACTTTACTGCCTGGGTCTGGTGGGATCGGGGCTTGGACGTGGGAGCGATGCTGCAAGATGTCTGGGAACGGCCCTTCATCACTGCCGGTTTTGTGGCGTTCGTATGCATGACGGCGTTGGCTCTCACCTCGACCCAATGGGCCATCCGCAGACTAGGGCGGCGATGGCAGACGCTACATCGCCTGGTTTATCTGATCGGCATCCTGGCCGTGGTGCACTTGTGGTGGCACAAGGCGGGCAAGAACGATTTTGAGCAGCCTCTGGTCTATGGCGTCATTCTGACGGTGTTGCTCGGCTGGCGTTTAGCGCTGCGGCTCAAGTAGTGCCATGATGATGGCCCCGGTCTCGGCGTCGGGCTTGCCGTCGTAGTTGCTGGGCCGATAGTGCATTTGAAAGGCTGACAGCACATTTTGGGTCTCGCGATCCAATTGCCCGTGCTGGGGGCAGGCATAGCCTAATTTCGCCAGCCGTTCCTGAAACCAGGCAACGTCAGGCGTGCCTTGACGTTGCAGGGTGACCCAGTTCGTCGCCGCCTGTGCCTCGTTGTACCAACGCCCGATGCCAGCCTCGGCCAGTTGTTTCCAAGGAAATAGCGGGCCAGGATCGGTCTTGCGTTGAGGGGCGATATCGCTGTGCCCCACCACGTTTTCGGCGCGGATGCCGTACCGCTTGGTCAAGTCTTTTAATAGCAGAATCAAGGTCTGGATCTGCGGCTTGGAATAGGGCTCCCAACTGACCTGGCCGTGTGCCAGGTCGGTGCGGCCGATATTGACCAACTCGATGCCGATGGAAACCGGGTTCAGCGACACCTGGTTGTACCAGCGGCTCTCTCCTGCGTGCCAGGCGCTCTGAGTCTCCTCGACCAGGCGATAGATGCGAGGGCGTGCGTCGTCTGTGATCAAGTAGTGGGTACTGACTCTGCCCTGTGCCAAGAGCCTCAGCGACTCTTTGGTGTCGGTGGAGGTGTAGTGCAGCACGATATACCGCACGCGGCTGTCGTGACTGACGGCCTTGATCGAGTCGTCGATGTCCAGGCTGGTAGGCACGGCCTGGGGCCCTGCGCAGCCCGCCAGCGCCAACACGGCAACCGCCCACATCAGCCCCGCGTGGAGTCGGGGAAAAGAGAGGCGGGGGCTTAGGGTTATCGGCATGGGGCGGACTTGGGGGCGTGAGCAGCAGTGATGATTACAGTTGGCAGGGCCGTTGGTCGTCGGCGCAGGACGAGTTTACGCGCGCTGAGCGAGATACAGGAATAGCGTCGGTTGCTTATCCAGTTCTGGTGCAGGCTGTTTTTTCCACTCGGCGACGCTATAGGTGCGCACCCATTCCTCGTCTGTCGTGAGGGATCGTGCTACGCATAGCCGCGTGTCACCGCGCAGTGCCGAGAGCAGAGTCGCGAACATGGCGGCGTTGCGATAGGGAGTTTCGATCAGTAACTGGGTCTGGTGGTGGCGGGCAGAGTGCTGCTCCCAGGCTTTCAATTGCTTGGCGCGTTCGCCTGGGTCGACAGGAGCGTAGCCATGGAATGCAAAGCGCTGTCCATCCAGGCCGCTCGCCATCAATCCCAGCAAAATCGACGAGGGGCCGACCCAGGGGCGCACATGAATGCCGAGCCGATGCGCCGCCGCGACAACCGTGGCGCCGGGATCGGCCACGGCAGGGCAGCCGGCCNCGGNTACGAGGCCGATGTCCTGCCCCTGGCGCACAGGAGCCAGCCATTGTTGTATCTGGCTGGCATCCGTTTTGGGGCTGAGCGTGTGGATGGTGATTTCCTGCAGCGGGCGTGCCGTGCCGATCTGTTTGAGAAACGCTCGCGCGGTTTTTGCGTTCTCGGCGATATAGGTGTTCAGGCTGCCGGCCAGGGCTCGGGCATCCGCGGGTAACCAGCGCTCGGGTTGCGCCGGTCCGAGGCCCACGGGGATGAGGTGTAACGTGCCGCTCATGTCGCTTGTCCCGCGGGCTGGGCGTGCGTCAGCGGGTCCAGGCCAAAAGTGGCCAGCATGCGGGTCAGCGTGATCAGGGGCAGGCCGATGATGGCAGTAGGGTCATCGCTGCGGATATATTCCATCAGGGCAATTCCCAGGCTTTCAGCTTTGGCGCTGCCTGCCGTGTCAAAGGGGGCTTCGGCGCGCAGATACGCGTCGATGGCCACCTCCGAAAGTGGGCGAAACCGGCATTGCGTGACGACATCGGCTTTTTCTACGCGTTGGCCATCGGTGACCGCCAGTGCGCTATGAAACTCTACCGTTTGTCCGGCCAGCATCCGCAGTTGGGCTTGGGCGCGGCTAAAATCACCCGGTTTTCCGATAGGATTGCCATCGATGGTGGCGACCTGATCGGAGCCGATGACGATGCAGCCCGGTTGCTGGGTCGCTATGGCCATGGCTTTGTCGACGGATAGGCGCAATGCCAGCGCCGCAGGTGGTTCGTTGTCGCGGGGCGTTTCGTCCACATTGGGGGAAATCGCCTCAAAGGGCAGGCGCAACCGTGACAGCAGTTCACGGCGGTATGGCGAGCTCGAGGCCAGGATCAGGCGGGGTGTGGAAATGGGCATGCGTTGTTTGACGGTTAGGCGTAAGTCACGGTATTATCTAACGTTTTGCGGGATTTTTGCACGGCGCCTGGGTTTTGGGTGCTGCGGGATGTCTGCGCTCGCGTCGCGAGAATATGTTTTTCGATGCGTGCAGTACAGCTAAACGATAGGGTTACGGAGTTCGCATGAGTGACAATCAACGGGCAGGAGCGGCATCGCCGCGCGCGTCCGTGTCCGCGGATGCTGTGATCGACGCGTTTGCGCTGGCCAGGCAAGGCGATTTTGTTCAGGGCGAGATACCACTGGTACGCTTGGCCCGGGCTGTCGAGGGGTTGCCCGAGCAGCCGGGTGGCGAGGCGGGATTAGTCCGCTGGTCAGTCCAGGGCGAAATCGGCAAGGGTGTGGTTGGGACGGGCTTTGCGTCTGGTCAGCCGCTCTTGCACTTGCGTGTGCAGGCGCACCCCGTGCTGATTTGTCAGCGGTGCAATGCCCCGTTTGCTTTTGCAGTAGATTCCCAGGCAGTATTGCAGTTGGTCAAGTCCGAGGACGAGCTCGACGACGATCTGTCCTTTGATGCGCAAGACCCGGATGTTGCAGATTCGCTACCCGAAAAGGTCGTGGGTTCGCATCGTTTTGATCTGTTGGCCCAGGTCGAAGACGAGCTCATTTTGAGTATTCCATATGTGCCCAAGCATCCTGTATGCCCGGGCGCACAGGCCAAAGACGGCGACGCGCAGCAGGCGCCCGCCACCCAGCGTCCGTCGCCGTTCGCGGTGCTCGAACAATTAAAGCGTAAAGATTAGGTCAACATCGGGCGTGCATCGCGTACAATGCGCCCCGTTTCTAGGAGTCATCATGGCTGTTCAACAAAACAAAAAGTCCCCGTCCAAGCGTGGCATGCATCGCTCGCACGATTTTCTGGTCAACCCGCCGACCGCGATCGAGCCCACCACTGGCGAAAACCATCTGCGTCACCACATCAGCCCCAACGGCTTTTATCGTGGCCGCAAGGTTCTCAAGACCAAAGCTGACGAATAAGTCGCTGTAAAAGCGCTTTCGCACTCACGGCAGCAGCTGTACTGCACCTGTGATACGTATCGCCATTGACTGCATGGGCGGCGACTTCGGTCTGCCCGTTACGATTCCGGCCGCGATCGAGTTCGCCCGGCAGTTTCCCGATTCCAAGCTATTGCTGGTCGGGCTGCCTGACGCTATCGAAGCGGCCTTGAACGAACACAAGGCCGCCCCCCGCGATCGTCTGGAAATCGTTCCCGCGACCGAGGTCGTCACGATGGACGATCCGGTCGAGGTCGCGCTTCGCCGTAAAAAAGATTCCTCCATGCGCCTGGCGGCTCAGGCCGTCAAGGACGGGCGTGCCGACGCTTGCGTGTCGGCAGGCAATACCGGCGCATGGATGGCGATCTCGCGCTACGTGCTAAAGACCCTGGATGGCATCGATCGTCCAGCGATTGCCACGTCCATTCCCAACCAGACCGGCCGGGCCACCACTGTGCTCGATCTGGGGGCCAACGTCGATTGCTCGGCGCAACATCTGTTGCAGTTTGCGATCATGGGTGCGGCGTTGACCCAGGCTGTCGATCATCGGGACAACCCGTCGGTGGGTTTGCTCAATATCGGCGAAGAAGTCATCAAGGGCAACGAGGTCGTCAAAGAGGCTGCCGAGCTCTTGCGGCGCAGCCCGCTGAACTTCTACGGGAACGTCGAGGGCAACGATATTTTCAAGGGTACCGTCGATGTAGTGGTATGCGACGGTTTCGTTGGCAATGTCGTGCTCAAGTCCGTTGAGGGGCTGGCAAAAATGCTCTCCAGCGTGATCCGCGAGGAATTCAAGCGCAATTTGGTCACGTTGCTGGCCGGCGCCATCGCCAAACCCGTACTCAATCGCCTGCGCGGCCGCGTCGACAATCGCCGTTACAACGGCGCTGCGTTGTTGGGCTTGCGTGGCGTGGTGATCAAAAGCCACGGCTCGGCTGATGTGTATGCTTATGGGTTCGCCCTGCAGCGTGCACGCGAGGCCGTGGTGAGTAAACTGCAAGAACGTACCGCCCAGACCGTGGCGCTGATCACTCAGCGCGTTCAGATGGGCGAAGCAGCCTCCGGCGCGTCCGAAACGGCCGGGGATACCGTCTGATGGGTAATGCAATGACATATGCCGTGATCGCGGGCTCTGGCAGTTTTCTGCCCGAGCGGGTCGTGTCCAATGATGAGCTGGCTGCCGAGCTGGCTACGCGTAATATTTCCACGTCCGACGAGTGGATCGTCGAGCGGACAGGGATACGCCAACGTCACTTAGCCGAGCGTGGGGTGACCACCAGCCAGTTGGCAACCGAGGCCGCCAAGCGCGCGTTGGCAGATGCCGGAGTCCAGGCAGCGGATGTCGATCTGATCATCGTTGCGACCTCGACGCCGGACTTCGTCTTCCCCAGCACCGCCTGTCTGGTTCAGGCAAATCTGGGCGCCAAAGGCGGGGCCGCATTTGATGTGCAGGCCGTTTGCAGCGGATTCGTCTATGCGCTCAGTACGGCCGATGCCTTTATGCGGGCCGGGCGGGCACGCTGCGCGCTCGTGATTGGCGCCGAGGTGTTTTCCAGCATCCTTGACTGGAACGACCGCGGTACCTGCGTATTGTTCGGTGATGGGGCAGGGGCAGTGGTCCTCAAGGCCTCGGACCAGCCCGGTATCCTGGCGGCCCAGCTGCATGCGGACGGCTCACAAACCAAAATCCTGTGCGCCGCGGGTAACGTCGCCTATGGCAACGTCGTGGGAGATCCATTCCTGCGCATGGACGGTCAGGCTGTGTTCAAGCAGGCCGTGACGGTGCTTGATCGCTCCGCGCGGGACGTGTGTGCAGAGGCGGGCGTGGACGTATCAGACGTCGATTGGCTCATTCCTCATCAGGCGAATGTCCGCATTTTGAATTTCCTGGCCCGTAAATTGCACGTTCCGACTGAAAAAGTCGTGATTACGGTCGATTCCCATGCCAATACCTCTGCTGCCAGTGTCCCGTTGGCACTGGACGCTGCGCGCCGAGATGGGCGGGTCAAACCGGGCCAACTGGTGTTGATGCAGGGCGTGGGAGGCGGTTTTACCTGGGGCTCGGTGCTGGCGCGCATGTAGTGCGGCACGTTCAGGCGTTGCCAGCGCCGCGAGGGCGGTGGCAACCTCAGTGATCGCCCGATGTCGGGTATTCTCCCAAATCTGAAATCAGTTGATACTTCCATCATGAAAATCGCGTTTGTCTTTCCAGGCCAGGGTTCGCAGTCGGTTGGCATGCTCGATGTCTGGGCCGGTAACGCTGCCGTGGCCGATGTCATTGCCCGCGCGGATCAGGCGCTCGGCCAGGATCTCGGCGCCTTGATCGCGCAAGGCCCTGCGGATCAGCTCAATCTCACTACCAATACCCAGCCCGCCATGTTGACGGCAGGCGTTGCCGTATTCGCCGCCTGGCGTGCTGCCGGCGGCCCGCTGCCGGCGCTGATGGCTGGCCACAGTCTGGGCGAATATGCCGCCTTGATGGCTGCCGGTGTGTTGACTCTCGAGGAAGCCGTGCGCCTGGTGCGTGTGCGGGCCGATGCGATGCAAGCCGCTGTGCCCGTTGGCACGGGAGGCATGGCAGCGATCCTGGGACTGGATGACGATGTCGTGCGTGCAGCTTGTGCCCAGGCCGCTCAGGGCGAAGTCGTCGAGGCTGTGAATTTCAACGCGCCCGCGCAAGTCGTGATCGCCGGCCACAAGGCCGCCGTCGAGCGTGCCTGCGAGGCGGCCAAGGCCGCAGGCGCCAAGCGCGCCTTGCCCTTGTCTGTATCGGCGCCATTTCACTCCAGCTTGCTCAAGCCCGCTGCCGATGTGCTGGCCGGCGCGTTGGCGCAAGCCTCCGTACTGGCACCTCAGGTGCCTGTCATCAATAACGTCGATGTTGCAGCACCTGCCGAGCCGGACGCTATCCGGGACGCACTGGTGCGTCAGGCATGGCATCCTGTGCGCTGGGTAGAAACCTTGCGCGCCATGAAGGCCCAAGGCGTGACCCACGTTGTCGAATGCGGTCCCGGCAAGGTCCTGGCAGGCTTGACCAAGCGTATCGACAGTGAGCTCATCGGGCTTTCAATCACCGATCCGGCTTCTCTCGAGGCCGCTCTGGCGACGTTAGGACAGGCCTGAGGCCGTTCTGCGCACCAATCGCCAGTCATTACGGAAACGGATATGGATAAACAATCAGCAGAATTGCAAGGCAAGGTGGCATTGGTCACCGGCGCCACACGTGGCATCGGCAAGGCCATTGCCCTAGAGCTCGCACAGCGCGGCGCCATCGTTGTCGGCACGGCCACCAGCGAGTCTGGCGCGCAAGCGATCGGCGAAGCGCTTGCTCCTCTGGGCGGGCGCGGTGTCGTGCTGGATGTCACCGACGCGCAGGCTTGTGATGCGCTGATCGACACCTTGAGCAAGGCTCCCGAGGGTGGCCCCCACATCCTGGTCAATAACGCCGGCATTACGCGCGACAACCTCGCCATGCGGATGAAGGACGAGGAGTGGTCTGCGGTGATCGATACCAACCTGGCTTCGGTGTTCCGCCTGTCCCGTGCCGTATTGCGTGGCATGATGAAGGCCCGTTGGGGCCGCATCATCAATGTGACCTCGGTGGTTGGCTCCAGCGGCAACCCCGGTCAGGCCAACTACGCGGCGGCCAAGGCCGGCGTCGCCGGGATGTCGCGTGCATTGGCGCGCGAGCTCGGCAGCCGCAACGTGACCGTCAATTGCGTGGCGCCCGGCTTCATCGATACGGACATGACTCGCGCTCTGGGTGAAACCCAGACGGCGGCACTGTTGCAGCAGATTCCGCTGGGCCGTTTAGGCTCGCCGACGGACATTGCTCATGCCGTGGCCTTTTTGTCCGGCCCGCAGGCAGGTTACATTACGGGAACAACGCTGCACGTAAACGGCGGAATGTACATGTAAAGTCGGCCTGAAAAAGGGCGATTTTGGGGTGCGTCTCAGGGCGTACAGTTACTTTTATCACGGCCAGGCGTTTGCATTCCTCTACGCTTGGCTATAATTCGCGGGATTTTTCCCACTTGGAGATCTGCATGGAAAGCATCGAACAGCGCGTCAAGAAGATCGTCGCTGAACAACTTGGCGTTAACGAAGCCGAGATCAAAAACGAGTCCTCCTTCCTTGACGACCTCGGTGCCGATTCGCTCGACATGGTTGAACTGGTCATGGCGCTCGAAGACGAATTCGAGACCGAGATCCCCGACGAAGAGGCCGAAAAGATCACCACCGTGCAGCAGGCGATTGATTACATCAATTCGCACGGTAAGCAGTAAGCGCAGCCTATATTGTTCCCGGCGTTATCCCACACAGGGGTGGCGATCGGGAGTCGGGGCGGTTTCAGAGGTGTCGTGCGGTTCGCATGCGAGAGTATTGTTACGATGCTCTTGCATGTCTGCCGTTCGCACGGCGCATCCGAAAGCCGCCTTTCTTTTGTCTTTTAGGAGTCCTCCGTGAAGCGACGAGTCGTCATTACCGGCCTGGGTATCATCTCGCCCGTGGGCAACGATATCTCCAGCGCCTGGGACAATATCGTCAACGGACGTTCTGGCATCAGCCGCATCTCCCGTTTCGATCCTTCTGCCATCACCACGCATATCGCCGGTGAGGTCAAGGATTTCGACGTCACGCAGTACATGCCCGTCAAAGAAGCCCGCCAGATGGATACTTTCATCCATTACGGCATGGCTGCGGGCATCCAGGCCTGGCAAGACAGCGGGTTGGACGTTACCGAAGCCAATGCCGACCGCATTGGTGTGATCGTGGGGTCCGGCATTGGCGGTCTTCCCCGTATCGAAGAAACGCAGACCGAGCTGCTCGCTAAAGGTCCGCGGCGTATTTCCCCCTTTTTCGTGCCTGGCTCCCTGATCAACCTGATTTCAGGCCAGTTGTCGATTCGATTCGGCATGAAAGGCCCGAGCTATGCCGTGGTGTCCGCATGTACGACGGGTTTGCACTGCATCGGTGATGCTGCGCGCTTGATCGAATACGGCGATGCCGACGTCATGCTGGCAGGCGGTGCCGAGTCCACCGTATCGCCCCTGGGTATCGGCGGTTTTGCTGCCATGCGTGCCCTGTCGACCCGTAACGACGATCCGACGACGGCGTCACGTCCCTGGGACCGCGATCGCGATGGTTTCGTGCTGGGCGAGGGCGCTGGCGTCCTGGTTCTCGAGGAATACGAGCACGCCAAAAAGCGTGGCGCTCGTATTTACGGCGAGTTTGCGGGCTACGGGATGAGCTCGGATGCGCATCACATCACCGCCCCCGACAAGGACGGTCCGCGCCGTGGCGTGGTCAACGCCTTGCGTAATGGCGGCATCAACCTCGACGAGGTGGATTACGTCAACGCCCATGGCACCTCGACGCCGCTGGGCGACAAAAACGAATCCGATGCGCTGAAACTGGCCTTTGGTGATCACGCCAAAAAGCTGGTGGTGAATTCCACCAAATCGATGACGGGTCACTTGCTCGGGGCCGCCGGCGGTATCGAGGCCGTGTTCACGACGCTCGCGGTGTACCACCAGAAATCGCCTCCCACCATCAATATCTTCAACCAGGATCCCGAGTGTGACCTGGATTACTGCGCCAACGAGGCACGGGACATGAAGATCGACGTGGGGCTTTCCAATTCCTTTGGTTTTGGCGGCACCAACGGCTCCATGGCCGTTCGCCGGGTTTAATTTGACCGTCCTCTGGGAACCCGGCCTGCGGACGCTGTGCGTTCCGGTGCGCGCGACGCGTCACGCGGCCGTGCGCGCAATCCGCGCGGTTGCGGGCAGCCGCCGCTGGCAGATCCGCCAGGGGCGGCACTGGGTTCACGCCGTCTTGCAAGACGGCCATCGCGGCCCGTGTTGGCTGAGCCTGCGTCTGCAGGCCGATGCGTCTGCTGCCGGCCCTCGTACCCTCTATCGCGTGTCCATCTGGCAACCGGGCGTTCCCGCAGCCGTCTGGCGTCGGCTTTGCCTGCTGGCTGGGGCCGCCCAGCGCCTGCAAGCGTCACCCGGACAGGGGGCATCATGAGCGAGCGCGATGTCGACGCCGAATTAGTCGCCCGCGTACAACGGGGCGACAAAAAAGCCTTTGACCTGCTGGTGCTCAAATACCAGCGCAAAATCCTGCGGCTACTGGGCCGCATGATCCGTGATCCCGCCGAAATCGAAGACGTCGCTCAGGAAGCCTTTATCAAGGCCTACCGGGCGCTGCCCCAATTTCGCGGCGAGAGCGCCTTTTATACCTGGCTTTACCGCATTGCCGTCAATACGGCCCGCAATTGGCTGGCCTCTGCCGGGCGTCGTCCCAGCGCGCCAAATGCAATTGAAACCGAAGACGGTGAAACTTTTAACGAAACAGACAACCTAACCGATATCAGCACACCGGAATCCATGGTGGCTAGCCGGGAAATCGCCGAGACAGTGAACGCCGTCATCGAGGATTTGCCCGAAGAGCTCCGGACCGCTATCGTGCTGCGTGAAATCGAAGGTATGAGTTACGAAGACATCGCCCAAAGCATGGACTGCCCCATTGGCACGGTACGTTCGCGCATTTTTCGTGCGCGCGAAGCCATCGCCACCCGGTTGCGTCCGTTGCTGGACACCGATGCCGAGCGTCGTTGGTAAGGAGCGGCAGTCATGCAGTCAACAGCAAAATCAGTGGTAGAGACCGAAGTTTCCCTCGAGGAGTCGGTGTCGGCCTGGATGGACGGTGAGCCATCCGATTTCAATTTCCCCGACCTTTCCACTGAGCAAGGCCGCCGAACCTGGGACACCTATCATTTGATAGGCGATGCCTTGCGCAATGCCGATCTGGCCGTCAGCCCCAGTGCAAATTTTCATGCACGTCTGTCACGTGCGCTGGATGCCGAGCTTCCTATTGTTGCACCGCAGCGACGCCGCTCTCCGTTGCGTTTCGGATTATCCAGTCTGGCTGTTGCCGCTGCCGTCGCGACGGTGGCATGGGTCGCCCAGCCGTACATCATGGGCGGCAGCAGCCGTCCGGCCGAGACTCGTACGTTGGCGGACGCGTCCGTCAACGAAACCCCAGCGCTACGGGACTACCTCGAGGCTCATCGCCAAATGGCGGGGCCCAGTGCGGTACGCCAGGTGTCGTTTGATGCCGGAGCCGGACGTTGATCGCGCAGTTACAACATTTCTGTCGCCCCGCATGGCATCGTGCTGGCTTGATCCGCAGGCCGATACAAGGGGCAGGGTGGGCGTTGACGGCCGTTTTTCTGGTTGCGTTTTCGTCGCTGCATGACACTGCCCGCGCCGCCGGGGCTGCAGCGCCCGAAGCGGCAGTACAACTGCTCTACGATATTCAGCAGGCTGCACGCAAGCAAGACTACGCCGGCGTATTCATGTACCAGCAGGGCGAGGCCATTCAGTCGTCCCGGCTTGTTCATGTGATCGACGGTACCGGTGAACGTGAGCGTCTGGAAATCCTCGATGGCCAGCCCCGCGAATACCTGCGCCACAACGACGAAATTCAATGTCTTATTCCCGAGCGCAAGACCGTGTTGATGGAGCCGCGCCGCGGTGACCGCTTCCCGGGCTTGCTGTTGGGTAATCCGACCGAGTTGGCGCAACATTACGACATTCGGGTGCAAGACAAGCTGCACCGTGTTGCGGACCGCCAATGCCGGATCATCACGATTCAGCCGCGCGACGGGCAGCGCTACGGCTATCGGCTGTGCGCAGATGTGGCCACTAATTTATTGCTCCGCGCGCAGACGGTAGACAGCGACCAGAGCGTGGTCGAGCAGGTCTCGTTCAGTTCCATCCGTTTGGGCGACAAGGTCGATGCAAACGAGTTGACGTCGCCGTGGAACACGCGAGACTGGAAAGTCCTGCAGCCCAAAATCGAAACCATCGATCTGGCTGCCCAAGGATGGCGTATTCCTGCCCCGGCCGGCTTTGTCTCGGTCATGCAGGTCGTACGTTCGATGGGGCGCAGCAATGTCAGCCAGCTCGTGCTCTCTGATGGCCTGGCTGCCATTTCCGTCTTTATCGAGCCCTATGATGATCAACGCGACCACCCCATGTCCAATGGGGCGGTGCGGCGCGGTGCGATCAATATCTATAGCACACGCATCGCTGATTTCTGGCTGACGGCGCTGGGCGAGGTCCCCGCCGAGACGCTGGAGCAGCTTGCTACTTCTACTGAATACGTGCCTGTATCTTCTCAATAACAATAAAGCCTGCAAAAGGTATGGGGAGTTTTCGGAGTTCTCTCATGGAATCACTTTCAGTGTCGAAACCTTTTATCCGGCGCTTTGCCCCTGCAGTCATGTCAGCCGTCTTGCTGGCCGGCGCCTACGGGCCTGTTGCACAAGCACAGACGCAAGCACCCGCCGCGGCCAGTCCCGCGGTAGTGCTGCCTGATTTCAGCGACGTCATTGCCAAAGCCGATCCTGCCGTGGTCAATATCCGCACGACGGCGAACGTGCCGGTGCGCTCTCCAGGCGGCAGCGGCGACCCCTACGAATTATTCCGCTGGTTCTTCGGTCCGGATTTCCAAGGTCCGGGCGTCCCGCAGCAACCGCATCCTACGCCCCGCCAGGCACCCGAAGAGCGTAAAGTCCCCCGTGGTGTCGGTTCAGGGTTCTTTATCTCGGCTGATGGCTACATCCTGACCAACAATCACGTTGTCAGCGACGCGGCTGATATCTATGTCACGCTGACCGACGGGCGCGAGTTCAAGGCCAAGGTCATCGGAACAGACGAGCGCACCGACGTGGCGCTGATCAAGATCGAGGCCAAGGATATGACTCCGCTGTCGATCGGCGACCCCAAACAGCTCAAAAAGGGCCAGTGGGTGCTCGCAATCGGCTCGCCATTTGGCCTGGACTCCACCGCTACGGCGGGCATCGTCAGCGCCATGAGCCGCGATACGGGTGAATACCTGCCTTTCATTCAGACCGATGTGGCGGTCAACCCCGGCAACTCGGGTGGCCCGCTGATCAACCTGAAAGGCGAGGTCGTTGGGATCAACTCGCAGATCGTCTCGCGTAGCGGCGGTTTCATGGGTATTTCCCTGGCCATTCCGATTGATGAGGCCATGCGCGTTGCCGACCAACTGCGTGCCAGCGGCAAGGTGACTCGCGGCCGTATCGGCGTACAGATCGGTGAGGTTGGCAAGGACGTTGCCAGCGCCATTGGCCTGCCCAAGGCCGAAGGCGCCCTGGTCAGCAATGTCGAGGCCGACGGCCCCGCTGGGGATGCCGGCGTCAAGGCGGGCGACGTGATTACCTCGTTCAACGGCGAAACCATCAAACGCTGGTCCGATTTGCCTCGTATCGTCGGGGAAACCAAGCCGGGCACTCGTGCCGACATGGAAGTCTGGCGCCGTGGCAAAACCGTGACGCTGTCGGTCAAAGTGGGCGAGCTCACCGCCAAGGCCGATGATTCCGAGGCAGCCCCTCAGGAAGAGGCCCAGCCGGCCGGCAATGCCCTGGGATTGGGCGTGGTGAATGTTCCCAATGATGTTCAGCGCAAACTGGGCATCAAAGGCGGCGTTCAAGTGCGCACGGCGACCGGCGCGGCGGACGCTGCCGGCCTGCAGCCCGGGGATATCGTCCTGGCGGTCAATAACACCGATGTGACGGATGCGAATCAGTTCAACAGCCTGGTCAGCAAGCTGCCCAAGGGTAAAGCGGCTGGTTTATTGGTCCGTCGTGGCGACCAAGCGCAGTGGGTGGCGGTCGAGCCGTCCAAATAAACGCCAAGACCGGCTAAAATGCCTGGTTGCCACAAAAATGGCCGTCACGCCGTTTCCTCAGGCTTGTTGCTCCCATAGGGGGAGTACAAACCCCGGGAGCGGCTAGACGGCACAGCAGGGGGCGCGATGCGCCCCCTCGTTTTTGGCTGGTTCTTTTCTCGTGACCCGAGTGACATCGGGGCTCGGTATGGTGACCGCAGTCGTGTATGGCTTGCGTTTTGTGTCTCTGTCGCGCACCGGGTTTGCGTGCGTTTTGTCCCTAATAAATCCACTCTATGCAGCATATTCGCAATTTTTCCATCATCGCCCACATCGATCACGGCAAATCGACCCTGGCCGATCGCCTGATCCAACGTTGCGGCGGGCTGGCAGCGCGCGAGATGTCCGCTCAGGTGCTGGATTCGATGGACATCGAACGCGAGCGGGGCATCACCATCAAAGCCCAGACCGCCGCGCTGGAATACCATGCCCAGGACGGAAAGGTCTACAACCTGAACCTGATCGACACCCCGGGCCACGTCGATTTTTCGTACGAAGTCAGCCGTTCGCTGTCAGCCTGCGAGGGTGCATTGCTGGTCGTTGATGCCTCGCAGGGCGTCGAGGCGCAAACCGTCGCCAACTGCTATACCGCGATCGAACTGGGCGTCGAAGTCCTGCCTGTGCTCAACAAAATGGATCTGCCGCAGGCGGATCCCGATGCCGCTCGTCAAGAGGTCGAGGATGTGATCGGCATCGATGCCAGTCAGGCTGTCTTGGCCAGCGCCAAGACCGGGATGGGGATCGACGAGATTCTCGAGACTGTCGTGGCGCGTGTGCCGCCTCCTGTCGGCGATCCGGACGCCCCGTTGCAGGCGCTGATCATCGACTCCTGGTTCGACAACTACGTAGGCGTCGTGATGCTGGTGCGCATCGTCAACGGTACGCTCAATCCCAAAGACAAAATCCTGCTGATGGCGTCCGGCGCCACGCATTTGTGTGAGCAATTAGGGGTGTTTACCCCCAAGTCCCAACCCCGCACCAAGCTATCGGCAGGCGAGGTGGGCTTTATCATCGCGGGCATCAAAGAGCTCGCCAATGCCAAAGTCGGCGATACCATCACGCTCGCCGGCAAGCCCGCGCCTGCGCCGCTGCCTGGCTTCAAAGAGGTCAAGCCGCAGGTGTTTGCTGGCTTGTACCCGGTCGAAAGCTCTGAATATGATCAACTGCGCGACTCGCTCGAAAAGCTCAAGCTCAACGATGCCGCGCTGATGTTCGAACCCGAGGTCTCTCAGGCGCTGGGCTTTGGTTTCCGCTGTGGCTTTTTGGGCCTGTTGCACATGGAAATCGTGCAAGAGCGCCTGGAGCGCGAGTTCGATATGGACATCATCACCACCGCGCCGTCGGTGGTGTACGAGGTCGAGCAGCGCGATGGCACTCTGGCCGTGATCGACAGCCCGGCGCGCATGCCGGAAGTCGGCCATATCGTCGATATTCGCGAGCCGGTCGTTAAAGTGACTCTGTTCATGCCCCAGGAATACGTGGGGCCGGTCATGACGCTGTGTAATCAAAAACGCGGCGCGCAGATCAACATGAGCTACCACGGGCGTCAGGTCCACTTGACGTACGAGATCCCCTTGGCTGAGATCGTGCTCGACTTCTTCGACAAACTGAAGTCCGTGTCGCGCGGCTATGCGTCGATGGATTACGAGTTCCTCGAATACCGCTCGGCAGACGTGGTCAAGGTCGATCTGCTCATCAACGGTGATCGTGTCGATGCCCTGGCCATGATTGTGCACCGGGCCAATGCGCGCTATCGGGCGCGTGACGTCGTGACGCGAATGCGTGGCCTGATCCCTCGCCAGATGTTCGATGTCGCGATTCAGGCGGCCATCGGCGCAGAGGTGATTGCCCGCGAAAACGTCAAGGCCTTGCGCAAGAACGTGCTGGCCAAGTGCTACGGCGGCGACATCACCCGCAAGAAAAAACTGCTTGAAAAGCAGAAAGCGGGCAAAAAGCGTATGAAGCAAGTGGGTAGCGTGGAAATCCCCCAAGAGGCGTTCCTGGCTATTTTGCAGGTCGAAGACAAGTAGTAAGAAAAAGGCGGCAACCCTATGAGTTGGAATTTTGCACTGATACTTTTTGTGCTGTTGGTGGTGACCGGTATTGTTTGGGCGCTGGACGTGTCGATGCTGCGTCGCAAACGTGCGCAACGCGGCCGGGAGGCCGCCGACGCCGTCGATACCAGTTATGTGACGGATCCCCAGGAAGCCACTCGCATGCGCCAGGCCGCGCTCGAGTCGGCGACCCGTGTGCCATGGTGGATCGAGTATGCCGTCAGCTTCTTTCCCGTCATTTTGTTCGTGTTCGTACTGCGTTCTTTTGTGGTCGAACCATTTCGCATTCCGTCGGGTTCCATGCTGCCGACGCTGCAATCGGGCGATTTGATCCTGGTGAACAAGTTCAGCTACGGCGTGCGTCTGCCTATCGTTGACAAAAAAGTCGTCGATACCGGCTCGCCCCAGCGCGGGGATGTGGTCGTTTTTCGCTATCCCGTGGATCCCAGCGTGGACTACATCAAGCGTATCGTTGGTTTGCCGGGTGACGAGGTCGCCTATCTGGACAAAAAACTCTACATCAATGGCCAATTGGTGCCTCATGCCCAGGACGGTGAGTATTTCGAGCCGGACCGGGTGTCGTATATTGCCCAATACAAGGAAAAATTGGGCAACGTTGAGCACCAGATCCTGCTGGATGAGGGTAAAACACAGATGTACGGCCCAATTTGGCAGTTTCCCAACATGGGTAACTGCCAGTACGCCCGTAATGGAGTACGCTGCAAGGTGCCGGAAGGGCAATATTTCGCCATGGGCGACAACCGGGATAACAGCGCCGATAGCCGTTACTGGGGGTTTGTCCCGGATGCCAATATCGTCGGAAAGGCATTCTTTATCTGGATGAACTTCAGCGACCTAGGCCGTATCGGCAGCTTTCACTGACATGTCTCTCGCCACGCTGGAAACCCGCCTCGATCATCGCTTCGGCGATGCGGGCCTGCTTGAGCAGGCGCTGACGCATCGCAGCCATAGCGCACGGCACAACGAGCGACTGGAGTTTCTCGGGGACTCGGTGTTGAATTTTGTCGTGGCGGCACTGCTGTTCGAGCGGTTTCCGAAGCTGGACGAGGGCGATTTGTCACGTTTGCGCGCCAATTTGGTCAAGCAAGCCTCACTGGCCGAGATCGGCCAGCGTCTCGAGCTGTCCCAGTATCTGCGTTTGGGCGAGGGCGAGCTCAAGAGCGGCGGCTTTCGCCGTCCGTCCATTCTGGCTGACGCGGTCGAGGCCATTTTTGGCGCAGCTTTTTTGGACGGCGGTTTTGAGGTGGCTCGCAAGGTCATCGCACGGCAGTATCAGCCGGTGTTGGCCAGCGTGGATCCCAAAACCCTGGGCAAAGACGCCAAAACCCTGCTGCAAGAGTTCCTGCAGGGCCGGAAACTGGCCCTGCCGCTCTATACGGTTGTCGCGACGCATGGTGCGGCGCACAGCCAGCAATTCGAGGTCGAGTGTTCCATCCCGGCCCTGGAGATCAAGATCGTAGCTCCTGGTGCCAGCCGGCGTGCTGCCGAACAATCAGCCGCCAAGCTGGCCCTGGAGGCCGCCCAGGTCGCGAGTCCGCCAGGACGCCCCGCCCGTAAATCGGGCAAAGCCCGTAAAACAGCGCAATTGTCACTGCCCGTGGCAGTGGCTCAAGAGGTCAAATGAGCGATACCCCTTTCCGAACCGGTTTCGTGGCCGTGGTGGGCCGCCCCAACGTGGGCAAGTCCACCCTGACCAATGCCTTGATCGGCTCGAAAATCTCCATCGTCTCGCGCAAGGCGCAGACGACACGTCACCGTATTCACGGCGTGCTCACGCGCGAGCACGAGCAATTCGTTTTTGTCGATACCCCCGGTTTTCAGACGCGCCATGGCGGTGCCATGAACCGCATGATGAATCGCGTCGTGACGCAGGCACTGGCTGACGTGGACGTCGTGGTGCATGTGGTCGAGGCTGGCAAATGGACCGACGGCGATGCCAAGCTGCTGCCATTGTTGCCCGATGCCAAGCGCACCATCCTGGTCGTGAGCAAAATCGACGCGATCAAGCGGCGCGATGACCTGTTTGCCTTCGTCTCCAAGATCGTGGCCCTGCATCCCTATGATGCGGTGGTGCCGGTCAGCGCGCTCAAGTCGCAGCAACTCGATCAGTTGCTGCAGGAAATCGCGGTGCGCTTGCCCGAGGGCGAGCCCATGTTCGAGGAAGACACGCTCACCGACCGGCCCGTGCGTTTCATCGCGGCCGAATTGCTCCGCGAAAAGATCTTCCGCCTGGTCGGCGATGAGTTGCCCTACGCGTGCACCGTCGTCATCGAACAATGGGAAGAAAACGATCAGGCGCTGCGTGTGGCGGCCTGCGTGGTGGTCGAACGCGAGAGCCATCGGCCTATCTTGCTGGGTGCCGGCGGCGAGCACATGAAACGCATCGCGACCGAGGCACGCCAAGACATCGCCAAGCTGGTCGACAAGCCCGTGCATCTCGAGGTCTATATCAAGGTGCGCAAGGGCTGGTCCGACCGTGAAAGTGCGTTGCGCGACTTAGGCTATGAGTAAAAGGGCGCATCGCGTCCAGGATTGCCCCGCCTTTATGCTCCACGCCACGCCGTGGCGCGAAACCTCTCTGATCGTCCAGAGTTTCTCCCGCGATCACGGCTGTGTGGCCCTGGTCGCCAAAGGGGCAAAGCGACCCTATTCGGTGTTGCGGCCGGTGTTGTCCGCGTTTCAACCACTGTTGTTGTCGTGGAGCGGTGCGGGCGAAGTCAAAACCTTGACTCGTGCCGAGGTCGTCGGCCTGAGGCCGTTGAAAGGCACGGCACTCATGTCCGCCTGGTACATGAACGAGCTGCTGTTGCGCTTGCTGCCGCGTGAGGATGCGCATCCTGCCTTGTTTGATGCCTACGACACGGCATTGCAACAATTGGCCGGTGGGACGCGGGCAGCCGGTGCGTTGCGGCGCTTTGAATGGACCTTGCTCAGTGAAACCGGCTATGGCATCGACGAGGCCGCGCCGGATTTCGATGATCCGGCGATTGAGCCTGCATTACGACGAGATCTCCGTGAGCGCTTGGCCGCTAATTTAGTCGGCCGTCCTTTGTCCACCCGACGCGTGTTGCTGGACTTGCAGCGCTTGTAATCATTGCGAGGTTGTCGGCGATTCGTTAAGCGGCTTGGATAGATCGATCCGATGTCTGCGCGGGCCACGCGGCGCGTTACCACCGGCTCCCCCTGCAGGCATGCTCCTTGCGCAATGAAAGCGTCTGTCTCACGGAGGGCACGTCATGGCTCTTTCAGCGATCGCGATTAATTGCACACTCAAAAAATCCCCTGCCGCCTCATCATGTGAAAAGCTGCTTGGCCAAGTCGCTGAGGCGCTTCGCACGCAGGGTGTTCAATGTGATGAAATGGTGCGCGCAGTCGACTTGGCCATTTCACCCGGCGTGACGTCGGACGAGGGCGCCGGCGACCAATGGCCGGACCTGCGGCGGCGAATCCTGGCCGCCGACATTCTGATACTGGGAACGCCCATCTGGCTGGGCCATCCTTCCAGCGTATGCCAGCGCATTCTGGAGCGTATGGACGCGTTCCTAGGCGAGCTGGATGACGCCGGGCGCATGGTCACTTACGGCCGGGTGGCCGGGGTTGCGGTGGTCGGCAACGAGGACGGCGCACACCATGTCAGCGCCGAACTGTTTCAGGCGTTGAATGACGTGGGCTTTACATTACCGGCCGGTGCTGTGACCTATTGGGTCGGCGAAGCCATGCAAAAAACGAATTTTGACCAGTTGCCTGCTACGCCTGAAAAGACGGCTCAAGCGACGAGGGAGCTGGCGCTCAACTGCGCCCATTTGGCGACTATGCTGCGTGCCTCGCCTTATCCGCCCCGTTAATGGATCACCCAGGGGCCAGCGTCTGGGCGCAGCACCAATAAAGCCGGAACGACGCGCGCGCTGACTACCCGTCATCAGCCGGACAGCAAATTTTGCTCATTCAGTACGACTTAATCGAGGAGGCCGATATGGCGAAATGTGATTCGTGTGGAAATGAATATGACAAATCTTTTGAAATAGCTATCCAGGGAAAGTCATATACGTTTGATAGCTTTGAATGCGCCATTAAAACGCTCGCTCCCACCTGCGAACATTGTGGCGTCCGAATTATTGGGCACGGCCTTGAAAAAGAGGGAAAAATGTTCTGCTGCGCGCACTGTGCAGGGGCAATGGGCGCGCCCGAGTTGAGAGACCGCGCTGGTTAAAAGACGATCGTCGAGCCCGCAGCGGTTATAGGCCGTAGCGCTTGTAACGGCTTTGCCAAGGTTTTTCGTCCCTATGGTGCTGTCGCCGGTGGTATCGTTGGCCCCGGAATCTTGGGGGCGATGAGCCTCGCCCCCTCTGACGGAGGCGAATTTTGGACGGCGCAGCATCGACGCATAAAACCCGCTTGGCGATACGCCGATGGCTAGGGTTCGCCGTGGGCTGCGTCTGGCTTTTGCCCATCACTGTGATGAGCGCCGATGTCCCAACATTGTCGGCAAAACGAGACTTCTGGACGGCAGAGGATCTATATACGGACTTTCTCTCCGAGTTTGGCGAGTCTGCCGACGCCTGCTACTCAGACTATCGTCTCCATGCGGGGCCGCCCCTGCCGGATGCGCCCGAGACACTGGGACAACGGTGGAACAAGGCCGTGATTGCCATTGACGCCTCGGGCTCGATGCGAGGCCGCGCGGGTGGCAAGCGCAAATTGGACGCTGCTAAAACCGCCACGCGCGCGTTTCTGCAAACCGTCCCCAGCGATGCCGAAGTGGGTTTGTTAGCGTTCGGCCATCGCGGTAGCAATGACGAACGAGACAAGGCGATGTCGTGCGCGGCAGTCGAGATGCTTTCTGATCCAGCCCGCGTGGATGAGCGGAAACTCAACAAGGCGTTGGATGGCTTGCAAGCCAAAGGCTGGACGCCGTTGGCTGCCGCGATTACCCAGGCAGGGGCTGCGTTCAAACCAGAGACGGATAAGAAAAAAGATCATAGGGTCCTCTTTGTCGTGTCAGACGGGCTGGAAACCTGTGACGGAGATCCGGTCGCCGCTGCGCAGGCGCTGCATGACTCGAACGTGAAAGCCGTGGTAAACATCATCGGCTTTGACGTCCCCAAAAAGGATCGCCCCACGCTCGAACAGGTCGCCCACGCGGGCGGGGGGGTATTTGTTCATGCCGCGAATCAACGAGAGCTGGAGCAACACCTGCGTGTCAGTTATGCCAACCGGGAAAAAAAGGCCGCCTACGAAACGGCGGCCCTGCAGGTGAAAAACGAAAATACGCAGCAAGCGCTACACGCGTCAAATCACGCCAACACCTGTGTCTCAAACATCATCAGTCGCGAGTCGTCCCAGTTTCTGGACATGACACACCGCATGATTGAGGACGGGCAGACCGATGCCCAGTCCGCGCGCGACGCGTATAACGAATTGAAGATGCATCATGATGACCTGCACGCCGACATGCAGGCGTTTCGAGACCAGGCCAAGGCAGAGCTCGCGGAAATGAATGCGCGCATTGATGCGGACAGGGCTCGTGTCAACGCTGCCTACGGCGATCATCACACTGATTCACTCAAGCGTTAAGAATGAAAAAGGCCCGCACAAGGCGGGCCCCAGGATGCCGAGCTGCGGACGGTTTATTCGCGATTACCGCCAAAAATACCCAACAGCATCAACAGGTTCGAGAAGACGTTGTAGACGTCCAGATAGATGGCCAGCGTGGCGGACACGTAATTCGTTTCGCCGCCATTGACCACACGCTGCAGGTCCACCAGCATAAAGGCCGAGAAAATCACGATGGCCAGGACCGAGATGGTCAGCATCAGGGCGGGCATCTGCAGGAAGATGTTGGCCAGTGCGGCGACCAGGATGACCACCGCGCCGGTAAACAGCCATTTCTGCATGCTGGACAGGTCACGCTTGATGGTCGTGGCCAGCGTTGCCATGGTGCCGAACACCACCGCCGTACCACCGAAGGCGGTCATGACCAACTGGGCGCCGTTACCCATGCCGAGCACAAAGCCCAGCAGGCGCGACAGCATCACACCCATAAAGAACGTAAAGGCCAGCAGCAGGACGACGCCCAGCGAGCTGTTTTTGTTCTTTTCGATGGCGAACATCAGGCCAAAGGCGCCGACCAGAAAGATGATGGCCGACAGGCCCGGGCTGGCCATCATGACTTGGTTGATGCCGCTATACAGGCCGACTGCCGCGCCTAGCACGGTGGGGATCAGCGATAGCGCCAGCAGCCAATAGGTGTTGCGCAGGACTTTATTGCGGACGACTTCGCCCGGCGCGCCAGCATAGGCGCCAGAGCGGTTAAAAGGGGAAGGACGGTAATCGTTCATGGACGGCTCCTGTGTACGGCAAACGGGGGTTGCCCAACGTATTAGAGGGATAGGATACCTTACAGTTCCCTGAAAAATCTACTGGCAGGCAGAATTTGCTGGGTTCCGGTTTGCCTTGAACCCAATATGGGGGTCATATGATGCGAAACAAGAGGTAAGTATCTGAGTTTAAGCGCGCTGGATCTAGCCCGGATGGACTTTATCGTGGCCGGGATACGGTTTGTCCCGCTCGAATGGCATTCTGGCCTCAGCCTGGCCGGACTTTGCTCAGCGCACGCGCGATCAATGTCGGCAGTTCTGCTTCCAGACGGGCGCGCACACCGGTCGTGGCATCGTCCATGGCCTGCTGCAGGGCTTGTTCGAGCTCGGCCTGCAGGGCCGCTCTGAGGACCGCCGTATTGGCATCTGTACCGCCGGCCGTGGTGCTGAAAGCTGCCTGCGGCAAGCCAACGCCACCTGCAGCACCAGAGGAAGCTTCCGATGAGGCATACCGTGCATCCTGATCGCCTGCGATTTCGGTCAACACAGGGAGCTCGTCTCGATCCTGCTGTTCGGACGCGGGTGAACGGGGTCTGGCCGGCACGGGTGTCGCATCGGCAATGTCAGTCAAGACCGGCAGCTCGTTCTCATCCTGCCGTTCAGCCGGCGTTGTACGGGACGGTGCCGGGTCGGCGACATCGGTCAAGACCGGCAAATCATCGTGATGATCTTGCGCGGTTTGTTCCTTGTCCGGCTGGGCCGGCGCCAAAGTCGGCTCGACGCGTTGCGTCAGCGTAGGGATGCCAGGGTCTGAATATTGGGGCATAAGGGCTCCTGAATCAGCCCTTATGCTAAACGACCGGCGAGATCGTGGCCGTGCAGATCGTGCCCGGCAGCCTGATAAGTCCGCCAGCGCTGGCGCGCTGCCTGACGATCATCGGGCTCTCCCGACACGATTTCCAGGATTCGGGTGAACGCCTCGTAGCCCGGGGGGCAGTCATCATCGAGATTCATCAGCCACGGCCCCTCGGCATCATCCGAGGGGGGCGCGGCCGGCGGAGCTGCCGTCAGGATCACCGGCGTACTGGCAGCCAACGGATCGCTCGCCAGCACGTGCGGCACAAAAGAAATGTCGTCAAATGCCCAGAGCAAACGATCAAACGCGGACAGGCGAGATCCATTGGCGCAGTACACCACCAGCCGCTGGCCTGCCAGATAACGCTTGCGCGCCACTTGGCAGGCGGCGCGCAATCTGTCGTTGGCCCCAAAAGCAAAATCGATGCGCGTCATAAACCAACGCCGCTCTGAGGTCTGCACCAGGACAGGGCATGGCCCTGTTTCCCCTCTACGAGAGGCAAGCCGGCTGGATAATGGCCGGTCTTTCCTGGCGCGGTAACGTTAATAAGCATGCAACGGACTCAGGCCTGATCCAGCAAGTACTGCATCAGCAGGGGCACGGGGCGGCCGGTGGCTCCCTTGTCCTTGCCGCTGCGCCATGCGGTGCCGGCGATATCCAAGTGCGCCCAGCGATAGGCCTTGGTAAAGCGCGACAGGAAGCACGCCGCCGTGACCGAACCAGCCGGTGGGCCGCCGATGTTGGCAATGTCAGCGAAGTTTGATTTCAACTGGTCTTGGTAGGCGTCATCCATCGGCATGCGCCATGCCGTATCGAGCGACTGTTTGCCTGCCGACAACAAGGCATCGGCCAGGCTTTCGTCAGGCGAGAACAGCCCCGTGTTGACGTGGCCCAGCGCGACGACGCACGCACCGGTCAAGGTGGCAATATCGATGACTGCCGAGGGTTTGAAGCGTTCGGCATAGGTCAAGGCGTCGCACAGCACCAGGCGGCCTTCGGCATCGGTATTCAGGATTTCGATGGTCTGGCCGGACATGCTGGTTACAACGTCGCCAGGCTTGTTGGCTTTGCCGCTGGGCAGGTTTTCGCATGCGGGAATCAGGCCCACGACCTCGACCGGCAGCTCCAGTTCGGCCAGGGCGCGGAACGTCCCGAGTACGCTGGCCGCGCCGCACATGTCGTATTTCATTTCGTCCATGGTGGCCGCCGGCTTGAGCGAGATGCCGCCCGCGTCGAACGTGATGCCCTTGCCGACCAGCACGACCGGGCCGGATTTGGATTTCTTGGCGTTCTTGATCTGGTGGCGCAGCACGATGAAGCGCAGCGGTTCCTCGGATCCACGCGCGACCGACAGGAACGAGCCCATGCCCAGTGCCTCGACCTGTTTGCGATCCAGGACTTCGGCCTTGAGCGATTGAAACTCGCGCGCCAGTTTTTTGGCGGTGTCGCCCAAGTAAGTTGGTGTGCAGACGTTACCAGGCAGATTGCCCAGCGTGCGGGTCAATTCCATCCCGTGGGCAATGGCGGCGCCTTCGCGCAGGCCTTGCTGGGCTGCTGCAGCGTCGGCGCGCTCGACGACCTGCACGATTTTTTTCAGTTTTGGACGGCTGTCACGATCAGGCGAGCCGAACGTGGTGTCATAGTGATAGGTCGCGGCGCCGGCGGCAATGGCTGCGGCACGCGCACGGCTACGCAGATCGACGTCGGCGATCGGGTTGGCGGCCAGGGTGGATACCCCCTCGGCCAGGCGGGCAGCGACGCAGGCCGCTGCAAAACCCTGCTCGGCCGATGCATGGGCGCGGGCGTTGTATTCGCTTTGTTTGCCCAGGCCGACCAGCACGACGCGTTGCGCGCTGACCCCCGGCAAGGCGCGCAAGACCAGCGTAGCGCCAGCACGGCCACGGAACTCGGTTTTGACGACATTACGCACGGCGTGATTGCTTGCGCGGTCGATGACATCGGCGGCGGGACTGAGCTCGCCGTCAGCATAGACGCCTATCGCCAGTGCGGCTGTCTTGATTTGGTGCAAAGAGGCGGTGGTCTGTGTGCTAAATTCCATGGAGGATTCCCGTGTGCGTGGTGCAGTGCGGTTGATTATCCCGCATATTCTCACATGTCTCTATTCAAACGGTCTGTCGTTGCTGAGATCACCAGCCATGCTGGGGTCGTGTTTTCCACGTTGGTCGTGGTGTGGCTTAGCGTCCTCTTGGTACGCCTGCTGGGCGAAGCCGCGGGCGGAACTATCGGCGCGGATGTCGTGCTGGGGCTGGCTGCGTTTTCCACCATCACCGCGCTGCCTACCGTGTTGGCGGTATCCCTGTTCATCGCGGTGTTGACGACGGTGACCCGCAATTATCGCGAATCCGAAATGGTCGTGTGGTTTGCCAGCGGACTGTCGCTGGCGGATTGGTTGCGCCCGGTCTTGCGCGTGGCGATACCGGTGTCGGTCCTTGTCGCCGTGCTGACTTTAGGGGCGTCGCCGTGGGCGTATCGCCAGATTGCAGAATATCGTGAGCGCTTCGAGCAGCGATCGGATCTGTCTAAAGTCGCCGCTGGCCAGTTTGTCGAATCCAATGGCGGCGAGCGGGTCTTTTTCGCCGAAGAGCCCGCTCACGCCGGTGATGAGCTGGGTAGCGTCTTCGCCCGCGAAACCGGCCCTGAATGGCACAGCGTCATGACCGCCAGCAGCGCACATATCGAGACCGAGCCGAACGGCGATCGCTTTCTGGTCTTGGGCAAAGGCCATCGTTATGACTTGAAGCCGGGCACGCCCGAAATTCGCTTGGTGGACTTTGAGGGATACGGCTTTCGCTTAGAGAGCAAGTCCGGCGATCCTATTGCCGAGGCGCGAGCTGCCGCCGAGCGCTCGAGCAAGGCACGCCCGACATTGCAGTTGGTGGCCGATGATACGGATAGTTCCTGGTCACAGATCATGTGGCGGGTTTCTCTGCCCATCGCCGCCTTGAATCTGGCGCTGTTGGCAATTCCGCTGGGCGCGGTCAATCCGCGTCTGGGCCGTTCGGGCGATCTGTTGATCGCGGGCCTGGTCGGTTTGCTCTACATGAACCTGATCAACCTGTCGCGAGCCTGGATCAGCAGCGGCAAATTGCCATTCGGTGTCGGGGTGTGGGTGATTCACGCCGTCGTCGCCGGGCTGGCGATCTACCTGCTGATGCGGCGCTTACGGGTCAAGGCGCCAAAAGGCGCGTGAGGCTGCCAACCCTCAGGGCAGATAACGCATGACGCCTTGTTTGCCCGCTAATAGCTTCGCATTGCGCATCACGGATTTGCGCATGAAGTCCCACAGAATCGCCATCCGTTTGAGCTTGTGCAGGTCTTCATGGCAGTACATCCAAAAGCTGCGCGTGATGGTGATTTCATTTTCCAGCACAGGCACCAGCCGCGGATCCTGGGCGGCGATAAAACACGGCAAAATGGCCAGCGATCGTCCTTGCAGCGCGGCGTGATATTGGGCAATCACGCTCGTGCTGCGCAAGACGACCCGGCTTTCGGGCAGCAGGTCTTCCAGATAGCGCAGGCGCTCGCTGAACAGCAATTCATCCACATAGCCGATGAACGTATGCTCGGTCAGATCCGTGCGGCGCGTGATGGGCGCATGATCCGCCAGATAGCCGGGCGTGCCATATAACCGCAAGGTGTAATCACACAGTTTGGTGCACACATAAGGCCCGCGTTGAGGCCGTTCAATGGTGATGGCCAGATCCGCCTCACGTTTCGACAGGCTGACAAAACGCGGCACTGGTAGGATATCCAGCGTGATATGAGGATAGCGCCGCTGAAAGTCCGCCGCCAGTGGGGTCAATACATAACTGCCGAATCCCTCAGTCGCTCCGATGCGCAAATGGCCCGACAGGGCTTGTCCGATTCCAGACAGATTTTCTCGCGCCGTGTGCACTGCGCTTTCCATTTGCTCGGCGTAGACGAACAGCCGATGACCGTCTTCGGTCAACAGAAATCCGGTATTGCGCGATTTTTCGAACAGCAGTGAATCGAGCTCCGCCTCCAGCGCTCGAATGCGCCGTGACACCGTTGTGTGCTCCACGCCCAGTTTGCGTGCGGCCGCGCTGACGCGCTGCGTGCGGGCGACCTCCAGGAAATAGCGCAGACTGTCCCAATCCAGCATCGTGGCTTCCTTGTGTATTTATGCACAATGAATGTGCAATTTGTGCTGTTGCTGGATGATTTTTACACATCTACACTAGACCGGCAGGTCCGAACGGTGCAGCGGACCGCGAACAAGATAAATAATCACCGGAGACAATCATCATGACACTGCATGCGCGCGGCGTGGCCGCAAGTTTGTGCCTGGGCGCTATCTTGACCGCCCCAGCCTGGGCTGCGGACAAGCCGCCCGTCAAAATCGGAGTGCTGACAGATATGTCGGGCACCTATGCCGCGATGGGTGGCGCAGGCTCGGTAGCCGCGGCTCAGATGGCGATCGACGACTGCCTGGCTGCCGAATGCAAAGGCATGAAGATCGAACTGGTGTCGGCCGATAATCAGAACAAGGCCGACGTCGGCGCCGCTCGTGCCCGTGAATGGTTCGACCGCGAAGGCGTCACCGCGATCGCCGACCTGACCAATTCCGCCGTGGCCCTGGCCGTACAGGGCATTGCCCGAGAAAAAGACAAGGTCGTAATGTTCTCCGGGCCGGCCACGACGGCGTTGACCAATAAAGAATGCTCGCCGGTCGGTTTCCACTGGATGTTCGACACCTATTCGCAATCGGCCGGCGGCGCCAAAGCCACGGTACGAGCGGGCGGCAAGTCCTGGTATTTCATCACCGTGGACTATGCCTTCGGCCATTCGCTCGAGGCCGACACCGCCAAGGCCGTGAAAGCCCTGGGCGGCACCGTGGCAGGCTCGGTCCGTCATCCTTTGAACGCCCCCGATTTCGCCTCCTATCTATTGCAGGCGCAGAGCTCCAAAGCCCAAGTCGTGGCCTTGGCCAATGGCGGCCAGGACACCGTCAATGCCGTCAAACAGGCTCGTGAATTCGGCATCGTCGCGGGTGGCCAACGGCTGGTGTCGTTGTTGATATTCCTGTCGGACCTGCGTGCCTTGGGGTTGGATAACGCACAAGGCCTGTCCTACGTCGACGGCTTTTATTGGGACTACGACGACACGACACGCGAATGGTCAGCTCGATTCGAAAAAGCGTTTCGCGGCCTAAAACCGACGATGACGCAGGCCGGCGTGTACTCCAGCGTCTTGCATTATCTGCGCGCAGTCGCCGCTACAGGCAGTACCGAAGGCCGTGCGGTGGCCGACAAAATGCGTGAGCTGCCTATCAAAGATCCGATCATGCGCAATGCCAGCATCCGGCCCGACGGCCGCGTGATTCATGACATGTATTTGTATGAAGTCAAAAAACCGGACGAATCCAAAGGCGGTTGGGACTATTCCAAATTGATCGCCACGATCCCGGCCGACGAAGCCTTTCAGCCGTTGGCGGACTCCAGCTGCCCGCTGCTCAAGAAGTAGATTTCATTTTTATCCCAGGCCCGCCATGCAGGAAAAATGCCATTGCAGAGGCAGTATTCCAACGTAGCGGCGGGCGTGGAGCCTTTTTAAATCACGGGCTGCGCAACAGCGCAGCGGTTTTTTTCGGAATAAGGAGTCATCATGAGTGAAGTTCCCAACGTCCCGCTACTGATCGGCGGCAAGCTCGTGCAGTCCAAGACGACAGAATGGCGCGATGTCATCGACCCCGCCACGCAGCAGGTCGTCGCCCGTGTCCCCTTTGCGACCCGGGAAGAATTGGATCTGGCGGTAGCCAATGCCAAAGAGGCCTTTCAGACCTGGCGTAATGCCGGGCAGGGCGCGCGCATGCGCGTCATGCTGAAGCTGCAACAACTGCTGCGCGAAAACACAGGCAAACTCGCCGAAATGATCACGCGCGAACACGGCAAGACCTTGCCTGACGCCGAGGGCGAAGTAGGGCGCGGCCTGGAGGTCGTAGAGCACGCATGCTCGATCGCCAACCTGCAACTGGGCGAATACGCCGAGAATGCCGCGGGCGGCATCGACGTCTATACCTTGATTCAACCCCTGGGCGTGTGCGCGGGCATAACCGCGTTCAACTTCCCCGTGATGTTGCCATGCTTCATGTTCCCGATTGCGATAGCGTGCGGCAATACCTTTGTGCTCAAACCCTCGGAACAAGACCCCACGTCATCGTTGTTCCTCGCCCAATTGGCCCTGGAGGCAGGCTTGCCGCCCGGCGTACTGAACGTGGTCCACGGCGGCCCCGAGATTGCCAACGGCCTGTGCGAACACCCCGACATCAAGGCCGTATCGTTCATCGGTTCGACCCGCGTAGGTTCCGAGATTTATCAACGCGCCTCCAATGCCGGCAAGCGTTGCCAGGCCATGATGGGCGCCAAGAATCACTGCGTGATCTTGCCGGACGCCGATCCCGAAGTCGCGCTCAATCAACTGATCGGCGCCGCGTTCGGTGCAGCCGGTCAGCGCTGCATGGCCGCATCGGTCGCCGTGCTGGTGGGCGAGGCCCGCAATTGGCTGCCTGACTTCGTCGAGCGTGCCAAGCGTCTGAAAGTCAATGCCGGCACCGACCGCGAGGCGGATCTGGGCCCACTGGTGTCGCCCAATGCCAAAAAGCGTGTCGAGAGCCTGATCCAAAAAGGCGTCGACGAAGGCGCCAAGCTGCTGCTCGATGGCCGTAACCTGAAAGTTTCCGGCTTTGAACAAGGCAACTTTGTCGGCCCGACCGTGTTCGACGGCGTGACCGAAAACATGACCATCTACACCGAGGAAATCTTTGGCCCCGTGCTGTGCGTGGTCGGTGTCGAAACCCTAGAGGACGCCGTAGCGTTCATCAACCGCAACCCCAACGGCAACGGTGTAGCGCTATTCACCCAAGACGGCGGCGCCGCCCGTTACTTCCAAAACAATATCGACGTAGGCCAAGTCGGGATCAACATCCCCATTCCCGTGCCCGTGGCATGGTTCAGTTTCACAGGCTCTCGCGGCTCAAAACTAGGCGACCTGGGCCCGAACGGAAAGCAGGCAGTACAGTTCTGGACCCAAACCAAAACAGTCACAGCCCGTTGGTCAGCACACGGAAGAACAGTAAACACCACCATCTCAATGCGCTGAGCCACTATTAGCCACCGGCCCTCCCATTGCCAACACGAGCCCGCAGGCCTCTCCGCGAGCCCTCTAACGCGAGTTTGCCGCAGCCGGGCAGGAGGGGGCGGGTGGGCCTGTTGGNAGCTGCCGAGTCCGTGCAG
>NZ_CBCSJH010000042.1:0-45311 GCF_965139195.1 Bordetella tumbae
GGCCCGCTTCGCGGGCTNAATCGCNGCTCAACGGCCCGGTGCGGCTTNCAGGCACCCGGCTGGGACTCACAGTAGTGGCATGATGGCCCCTGGCGCTAAAGAACTCCTACGACGAATAATTCCAACACTCCCCGCCGCATTACCAACCGAGCATCGCCGTCACCGCCGAGATCAAGGCGAGCCCTGCCGTTTCGGTACGCAACACACGTGGCCCGAAACGCACAGACTGGACGCCACATTGAGCAGCCAGAGCCAGTTCGGCCTCTGACCACCCGCCTTCCGGCCCAACGAGCAGGCTGAGCGATTGCAGCGGTTCGCGCTCAGCCGACGCGGTGAGGACATCGGCCAATGTCGCAATAGCATCCGGATGGCAGAGCACACGCAAGCCAGTGCCTGGTTGTTCCAGCCATTCACGTAATCCCATCGGAGCATCGACGGCCATGAGCCGATTGCGCCCACACTGTTCCGCGGCGGATTGAGCGATGCGAGTCCAATGTGCCACACGCTTTTCCAGCCGAGCACCGCTGAGTTGCAACACGCTGCGTTGCGCGGCAATGGGTATGACACGGCTTGCGCCGAGTTCGACGGCTTTTTCTATCACCCAGTCCATTTTGTCGCCTGAAGGCAAGCCCTGCACCAGCGTGATGCTGCCCGCCAACTCGGCCTCGCGAGGGTCATGATCGCCCAATTGCGCCCAGGCCGATTTGCCGTCGACGCCGAGCGTCGCGGGATACTCTCCGCCCTGGCCGTTAAAGAGCACAATAGGCTCGCCATCTCGCAGACGCAGCACGCGTACGGCGTGATGCGCCAACGCATCGGGCAGAGTCAGGCGGACGCCCGGGGAAAGCGGGGTATCGCAGAAAAAGCGCGGCAACGGCATGGCGGTAGAGGTAAAAAGGCGCGTAAGGCACGGACGAGCGAGCAAGTGTGTAGCCTACCACTCTGATCACGCGATGGTTGGGGGCTCTGTCCAGCCGCTCGACGGCCAGGCGAAATCCAGGGTTCGGCTCGGCTCCACATCGGGGTATCCCCGGATGCTAAAATCGTAAGCTTCACAATTCCTGTCACCTGGCCCCATTTTTTGACTGGCCAGAGCCTACGAGCCTTTTCCGCATGAGCCCATCCACTGCCCAACCCTTGGCCCTGGCCGACGCCATTCGCGTTCTAGCCATGGATGCTGTCCAACAAGCAAATTCGGGACACCCCGGCGCACCGATGGGGATGGCAGAAATAGCCCAGGCGCTGTGGCTGGGCCATTTGCGGCACAATCCGGCCGATCCGGCATGGGCCAACCGCGACCGCTTCGTGCTGTCCAATGGCCACGGCTCGATGTTGATCTACGCGCTGCTGCATCTGAGCGGCTACGATCTGCCGATCGAGGAATTGAAACAATTCCGTCAATTGCATTCCCGCACGCCGGGCCACCCCGAGGTCGGTATCACCCCGGGCGTCGAGACCACCACCGGTCCCTTGGGCCAGGGCGTGGCCAATGCCGTGGGCATGGCGCTGGCCGAGGCGCTGCTGGCCGCCGAGTTCAACAAGCCCGGCCTGCCGATCGTAGATCACTACACCTACGCATTCGTGGGCGACGGTTGCCTGATGGAAGGCATTTCGCACGAGGCTTGTTCCTTGGCCGGCACACTGAAGCTCTCCAAGCTCGTCGTGCTGTACGACGACAATGGCATTTCCATCGACGGTCATGTCGAACACTGGTTTGGCGACGATACCGGCAAGCGTTTCGAGGGCTATGGCTGGAACGTCATCCGTGGCGTCGATGGCCATGATGTGGCTGCCGTCGATGCCGCGATTGCCCAGGCGCGCGCACAGTCTGACAAGCCCTCGCTGATCATTTGCCGCACCATCATCGGCAAGGGCGCGCCCACGATGGCGGGCACGCACAATGTGCATGGCGCACCGTTGGGCGCCGAAGAAATCGCAGCGACGCGTGCGGCGTTGGGCTGGACGGCTGCGCCGTTCGAGCTGCCGCAGGCCGTGCGCGAGGGCTGGGATGCCCGCCAGGCTGGCGCCGAGGCGCAAACTGCGTGGCAAACCGGCTTTGATGCCTACGCGGCAAAATACCCCGCAGAGGCGGCTGAGTTCACCCGCCGCATGAAGGGCGAGCTCCCCGCAGACATCACCGAAAAACTTCAGGCCTTCATCCAGGCCACCGACGAAAAAGCCGAGACGGTCGCTACCCGCAAAGCCTCTCAGTTCGCAATCGCGGCACTGGCTGCTGCATTGCCCGAACTGCTGGGCGGCTCGGCCGACCTGACGGGCTCGAACTACACCGACTGGAAGGGCGTTGCACCGGTGCGTGCCGGCGAGCAGGGCATTCAGTTTGGCCGTCACATCAACTACGGCGTGCGTGAGTTCGGCATGTCCGCCATCATGAACGGTATTGCGCTGCATGGCGGTTACCTGCCGTTCGGCGGCACGTTCCTGACCTTCTCCGATTACTCGCGCAATGCCATCCGCATGGCCGCGTTGATGAAACAACGTGTGGTGCACGTGTTCACGCACGACTCCATCGGCCTGGGCGAAGACGGCCCCACGCACCAATCCATCGAGCACGCCTCCAGCCTGCGTTTGATACCGAATCTATCGGTATGGCGTCCCTGCGATACCGTCGAGACGGCCGTGGCCTGGGCTACTGCCGTGTCGAGTCCGGCCAGCATCGGCATGGACGTGCACGATGGCGGTCCGACCGCATTGCTGCTGTCGCGCCAAAACCTGCCTTTCGTCCCGCGCGACGCTGACACGCTGAAAGCGATTGTCCGCGGTGGTTACGTTCTGCGAGACGCAGAGGGCGCGCGTGCCGTTATCATCGCCACGGGCTCCGAGGTCGCTATCGCGCTGGCTGCACAAGAGCAGTTGGCCGCACAGGGGATCGCGGTACGTGTGGTGTCCATGCCCAGCACTGACGTGTTCGACCGTCAGGATGCCGAGTGGAAACGCAGCGTATTGCCGCCGGGATTGCCGCGCGTCGCCGTCGAGGCGGGCACCACGGCGCTGTGGCACAAATACGTGGGTCTGGAGGGCGCCGTGGTCGGTATCGACCGTTACGGCGAATCCGCACCTGCGGGAGCCTTGTTCAAGTTCTTCGGTCTGACTGCCGACAAGGTAGCCGAGACTGTCAAGCAAGTTTTGTAAAAGGAGCTCTTAGTCATGACCATTCGCGTCGCCATTAACGGATACGGCCGCATCGGCCGCAACGTCCTGCGTGCCCACTACGAGGGCGGTAAAAAACACGACATCGAGATCGTTGCCATCAACGACCTGGGTGACCCCAAGACCAACGCGCACCTGACGCGCTACGACACCGCCCACGGCAAGTTCCCCGGCACCGTCGAGGTCGAAGGCGATTACATGATCGTCAATGGCGACAAGATCCGCGTCTTGGCTAATCGCAACCCGGCCGAATTGCCCTGGGGCGAGCTGAAAGTCGACGTCGTGATGGAATGCACGGGCTTTTTCACCTCGAAAGAAAAAGCCAGTGCGCACCTGAAAGGCGGCGCCAAGAAAGTCATCATCTCGGCCCCCGGCGGCAAAGACGTGGACGCGACCATTGTGTATGGCGTGAACCACGGCGTGCTGAAAGCCACCGACACCGTCATCTCGAACGCTTCGTGCACCACCAACTGCCTAGCCCCGCTGGTCAAGCCGCTGCACGACGCCCTGGGCCTGGAAAGCGGCCTGATGACCACGGTGCACTCGTACACCAACGATCAAGTCCTGACCGACGTCTATCACGAAGACCTGCGCCGCGCCCGTTCGGCCACCATGAGCATGATCCCCACCAAGACCGGCGCTGCTGCTGCTGTGGGCCTGGTATTGCCCGAGTTGAATGGCAAGCTCGACGGCTTCGCTATTCGCGTGCCGACCATCAACGTATCCCTCGTTGACTTGTCGTTCGTAGCCAAGCGCGACACTACCGTTGACGAAGTCAACAGCATCCTCAAGGCTGCCTCCGAAGGCGAGCTCAAAGGCATCCTGAACTACAACACCGAGCCTCTCGTCTCGGTCGACTTCAACCACAACCCGGCTTCCAGCACCTACGATTCCACGTTGACCAAGGTCTCGGGCAAGCTGGTCAAGGTCTCGTCGTGGTACGACAACGAGTGGGGCTTCTCGAACCGCATGCTCGACACCACTGTCGCGCTGATGTCGGCCAAGTAATCCGCCATGGCCAAGGTCAATACCCTGTCCGCGCTGGCCAAGGCTGGCGCGCTGCATGGCAAGCGGGTGTTCATCCGTGCCGATCTGAACGTGCCGTTTGACGACGCGGGCCAGATCAGCGAAGACACGCGCATCCGCGCTTCGGTGCCGGGCATCCGCCTGGCACTCGATAGCGGTGCCGCTGTCATGGTGACCTCGCACCTGGGGCGCCCCACCGAGGGTGTACTGACCGACGCCGACTCGCTGGCCCGTGTGGGCCAGCGTTTGTCGCAACTGCTGGGCATGCCCGTGCAGTTGGTCAAAGACTGGGTCGACGGCGTGACCGTCAATCCGGGCCAGGTCGTGCTGCTGGAAAACTGCCGCGTCAATCCCGGCGAAAAGAAAAACGACGAAACCTTGTCGCGCAAGATGGCGGCATTGTGCGATGTCTACGTCAACGATGCTTTCGGGACAGCACACCGTGCCGAGGCCACCACGCACGGTATCGCGCGCTTTGCGCCGATCGCATGCGCGGGGCCGTTGCTCGAGGCTGAGCTGGACGCCCTGGGCCGTGCGCTGCACGATCCCAAGCGTCCGCTGGTGGCCATCGTCGGCGGTTCCAAAGTCTCTACCAAGCTCTCCATCCTGCAATCGCTGGCCGACAAGGTCGACCAGTTGGTGGTGGGCGGTGGTATCGCCAATACCTTCATGCTGGCGGCTGGTTTGTCCATTGGTAAATCTTTGGCCGAACCCGATCAGGTCGAACAGGCCCGTGCCGTGATCGACATCATGAAAAAGCGCGGCGCGGAAGTCCCCATCCCGACGGATGTGGTGTGCGCCAAGTCGTTTTCTGCCGATGCCGAAGCCACCGTCAAGGCAGCTGATGCGGTTGAGGACGATGATCTGATTCTGGACATCGGCCCGCAGACTGCACAGCGTCTGGCTGGCATTCTGCAGCAGGCAGGCACCATTGTCTGGAACGGCCCCGTGGGTGTGTTCGAGTTCGATGCGTTTGCCAACGGCACCGAAGTCCTCGCCAAAGCGATTGCCGAATCACCGGCGTTTTCGATCGCAGGTGGCGGTGACACGCTGGCAGCCATCGCCAAATATGCGATCGCTGACAAGGTCGGGTATATCTCCACCGGTGGTGGTGCGTTCCTGGAATTCCTGGAAGGCAAATCCTTGCCGGCTGTGGCTATCCTCGAGGAACGGGCTGCCTGATTGTCGATGGGTTGTCGCTGTTGTTAGCTGGAGAAATGCCAGGCATGTGAAGTGCTTGGCATTTTTTTGTTGATCGGTGTTCAGTGTTCTGTTGGTCGTCGAGCCGAGGCAATCGGCCCGGCCGGGCTTCACAAAGTCGGTCCGGCGCNNNGTCCGCGCCTTCGCGCTACCTNCGGTGGCTGCTCGCTCGACTTTGAGGCGCCCGGCCGGGCCGATTGCCTCGGCTCGACTCGCAGTAANTCAAGCTCATCACACCGCTGGCACGAGTCTCTTGCTTGGCGTTTTTNTGNTGCNCTGATNGTAAAGAGAAAGATCTTGCAGGGCTGCGATTCGCGNGTGCCCTGTGAACTGACCCCCAGAAGTTGGACAAAAATCCAACCTTCGGGGGTTTTTATATGGCGCAGTACGATGAGCGATTCAAGCTCAAGGTAGTCAAGCGGTATCTATCAGGTTCAGGCGGGATCAAGTCGTTGGCCGCTGAGTATGGTTTATACCATTCCGCCGTGCGCAGATGGGTCATGCGCTATCAAGCGCACGGCATGTCAGGGTTGCGGTACAAGAGAGAGAGCTACGACGCCGCGTTCAAGCTGAAGGTGCTCAAGCGGATGTGGCGTGAGGGCTGGTCTCAGACGCAGACAGCAATAGCATTTGATATTCGTTCGGAGTGCCGCATTGGTCGGTGGGAGCGGCAGTATCATGAGGGTGGAAACCAAGCCCTTGAGCGCCGTCGGAGCGGATGTAAAGCCATGTCAGATCACCCACCGAAACAGAAGCCGTTAGAGCCCGCAGTCCAAGAACAGAAAACGCTTGAGGAGGTGCTCAAAGAAAATGAGTACCTCCGAGCGGAGAACGCGTATCTAAAAAAGCTCGATGCCTTGATCCAGCAAAAGAGAGCGGCAGCGCAGAAAAAGCGCAGTTGATCGCTGGGTTGAGGCAAGAACATCGCGTAGGTGTGCTGTTAGCCGTTGCAGGGCTCTCGCGCAGCACGTTCTACTACCACTTGAAGGCGCAGGGCGTGGCAGACAAGTTTGCTGGGCTCAAGGCCAGGATCAATGCCGTCTATGCACGCCACAAGGGCCGCTACGGCTACCGGCGCATCACGGCTACGCTGCGCCAGGCCGGTGAGTGCGTGAACCACAAGACGGTGCAGAAGCTGATGCAGACGATGGGGCTGAAATCTTTGGTACGCCCGAAGAAATATCGTTCGTACCGGGGTGAGGAGGGCCGTGTGGCGCCGAACCTGCTGGCACGCCAGTTCGAGGCCGAGCGGCCCAACCAGAAATGGGTCACCGACGTGACCGAGTTCAATGTACGTGGCCGGAAGCTGTATCTGTCGCCGGTGATGGACTTGTACAACGGCGAGATCGTGGCCTACGAGACCAGCACGAGCCCGTTGTTCGGTGGGCTGGTGCGGAGCATGTTCCAGAAGGCCATACGCCGCCTGTCACCGGGCGAGCAGCCGCTCTTGCACTCGGACCAAGGCTGGCAGTATCAACAATCCAGTTACCGACGCATGCTGGCCGAGCACGGCTTGGTGCAGAGCATGTCGCGCAAGGCCAACTGCCTGGACAACGCCGCCATGGAGAGCTGGTTCGCCACACTCAAGACCGAGTGCTTCTACCTAAACCGCTACGACAGCATCGACCAGTTAAAGAAAGCCATTGGCCAGTTCATCCACTACTACAATCACCAACGCATCCGGCTCAAACTACAAGGCATGAGCCCGGTGCAATATCGGGCCCAGGCCTTGGGTGTTTAGTGTTCTAAACTGTCCAACTTCTGGGGGTCAGTTCACTGCACACACGCGAATCGCTATCGGTCCGGGCATGCAACGGGGTGGCGTGGTGCTTGGTTGGAAGATCTGCNTGGCTAGAGTTGTTGCATGCGAAGAAGCGTCGCACATTTTTGGATATCGCGAAACTGTGGGGCGGACAATCGTCTGCTGATTTATGAGAAAACGTTGTTCGAAAGATCTTCTGCTGGCCTATGAAAAATCGTCGATCGAGAGATCTTCTGTTCATCGCCAACGCCAAAGCCGTCGCATGCAGATCACGAACGCTATGCATAGGCGCGCCCGTAGGCGCCTATGCATAGCCGCCCTGCAAAATATTCATCCTTGCAAAAATCCGATCCTACGAAGCCTACGTAGACCGCTCGTGCCAGCCACGAGGGAATCAGAGACGATGCGAGTCGAAGCGGGGCAGTGACCGTGTTGGCGCGCCTCGGAGTCGCGCGAGCGGAAGTCGNAGGAAGGCCCGAAGGGGCCGTACGAGACGAGCGATGCGGCAGTCGGACGCGAAGGCGGCCGACCGACTCCGTGAAGCACCAACACGGTCACTGCCCCGCTTCGACGCCCAATAGAACTCGATCCCCGCCCTGCCCACAACTGCAAACCTGAACGATCAAAACAGGGTCGATTCAGACCCGACTAATTGGCAGCGGCGAGCAAAGCGTCGAGTTTGACCGCATCGGCCGAGAACAAACGAATCCCCTCGGCCAGTTTTTCCGTCGCCATCGCATTTGCGTTCAACTCGGTGCGGAACCAGATCTCGTCAGCCGTACGGTGCGCGGGGACGTCCGTACCTATATTGTCGATGCTCAAGCGCGCGGGCACATCGCCTTCGGTCTGATCCAACTCGGTGAGCAATTCCGGACTGATGGTCAGCAGATCGCAACCGGCCAAGGCCCGGATCTGGCCGGCATTGCGAAAGCTCGCTCCCATGATCTCGGTCGCGATGCCGTGACGCTTGTAATAACGGTAGATCTCGGTGACGGACTGCACGCCGGGATCATTTTCCCCGGCACGTTCGGACTCGACCCAGTCGGCGCCGGCGGATTTCTTGTACCAGTCGTAGATACGGCCCACAAACGGCGAGATCAATTGCGCGCCTGCGTCGGCGCATGCCATGGCTTGCGGCAGAGAGAACAACAGCGTCAGGTTGCAGCGGATGCCGTCGGCTTGCAGCGCGCGGGCGGCCTGGATGCCTTCCCAGGTGGAGGCGATCTTGATCAGCACGCGTTCGCGCGCAATGCCGGCCGCCTCATAGAGCGCGATCAGGCCACGGCCCCGCTCGATCGTGGCGCGGGTGTCGAACGACAAGCGGGCGTCGACTTCGGTCGATACCCGGCCCGGTACGATTTTCAGAATCTCACGGCCAAAGGCGACCAGCAATCGATCCGTCTGTTCGGCCGCAGACGCGCCTCGATGTTCTTGGACAACCTGTTGCAACAACGGCCGATAGGCGTCTTTCTGGACGGCCTTCAGGATCAGCGAAGGATTGGTCGTGGCATCAGTCGGGCGTAATGCCCGCATGGCTTCGAAATCGCCGGTATCGGCAACAACCGTGGTGTGACTGCGTAAAGCTTCAAGCTGGCTAGACATGGGACGGGTCGGCGTAGGCAAAGGTTGACGATAAAGGCCTAGGGTATCACTACGCGCAGCCCCTTTTTTTGACAAAAAGTACCGCCAAGCTGCGTTTTCGGCTCTCCGCCCTGACGGAGCATTTATTACATTTTGTGGAGGTTCCTCAGCCGAAAATACGGCTCCCGGCCTTAATTGGCGCGGTTTTCGGGGAAAAATGGCCCGAGAGGGTATAATTACAAGGTTTGATTATCGATTCTGAAACCGGGGTTTACTGTGCTGCCGCAACTTTTTCCCGAGGGCGCTGATCGCTTCCCTCCTGCAATTCTAGCTTTGGCGGACGGTACCATTTTCCGAGGCGTGTCCATCGGCGCGCCGGGTCACACAGTCGCCGAGGTCGTGTTCAACACGGCCATGACAGGCTACCAGGAAATTTTGACCGATCCTAGCTACAACGGCCAGATCGTCACACTGACTTATCCGCATATAGGCAATACCGGCGTCAATGCCGAGGACGTCGAAACCTCTCGCGTCCTGGCGTCTGGCCTGGTGGTGCGTGACTGCCCGTCGCGCGTCTCGAATTTCCGTGCGACGCAATCGTTGCCCGACTACCTGGCTGCCCAGGGAGTGGTTGCGATTTCCGGTGTGGACACGCGCAAACTCACGCGTATTTTGCGTGACGGCGGCGCTCAGGGTGCTTGTATCCTGGTCGGCGACGATGCCGATCGCGCCGTCGAATTGGCTCGAGGCTTTCCCGGCATGGCCGGCCAAGACCTGGCCAAGGTCGTTTCCGTCAAAGACTCGCTCGACTGGAAACAAGGTACCTGGCAATTGGGCGAGAGCTTCACGTCGCCCGCCCAAGACCGCTTTCACGTGGTCGCGTACGACTTCGGCGTGAAATACAACATCTTGCGCCTGATGGCCGACCGTGGCTGCCGTATTACGCTGGTGCCGGCCCAGACGTCTGCCGAAGACGTGCTCAAACTCAATCCGGACGGCGTGTTCCTGGCCAACGGCCCTGGCGACCCAGAGCCTTGCGACTATGCAATCGAGGCGACCCGTGTGTTCCTCGAACGCAAGATCCCGACGTTCGGTATCTGCCTGGGCCACCAGATCATGGGCCTGGCTGTTGGCGGCAAGACAGTCAAGATGAAGACCGGCCACCATGGCGCGAACCACCCCGTGCAGGACCTGCAATCCAAGCGCGTGTTCATCACCAGCCAAAACCACGGCTTTGGTGTGGATGCGGCGACCTTGCCGGCCAATACCCGCACGACGCACGTGTCGTTGTTTGATGGCACCTTGCAGGGTTTTGAGCTGACCGATCGTCCTGCTTTCTGCTTCCAGGGCCACCCCGAGGCCAGCCCGGGCCCGCACGACATTATCGTGCTGTTCGACAAATTCATCAGCCTGATGGCCGGCCAGAAGAAATAAATACCGCATTATGCCCAAGCGTACAGACCTAAAAAGCATTCTCATCATCGGTGCCGGCCCCATCATCATCGGGCAGGCATGCGAGTTCGACTATTCCGGCGCCCAGGCGTGCAAGGCGCTCAAGGCCGAGGGTTACCGCACCATTTTGGTGAACAGTAACCCCGCCACCATCATGACCGACCCGGAAACGGCCGATGTGACCTACATCGAGCCCATCACCTGGCAGGCCGTGGAAAAAATCATCGAACGCGAAAAACCCGATGCGCTGCTGCCCACGATGGGCGGTCAGACTGCATTGAACTGCGCGTTGGATCTGGCCCGTCAGGGCGTGCTGCAAAAGCACAACGTCGAGCTGATCGGCGCCAACGAACACGCCATCGAAAAGGCCGAAGACCGCCAGAAATTCAAGCAGGCCATGACCGATATCGGTCTGGAGTCGGCCAAATCGGGCGTGGCGCACAGCATGGATGAGGCCTGGGAAGTCCAGCGCCGCATCGCCAGCGAAACCGGCACGTCGGGTTTCCCGGCCGTGATTCGCCCTAGCTTCACCATGGGCGGCTCGGGCGGCGGTATCGCCTACAACGCCGAAGAATTCGAAACCATCTGCCGTCGCGGCCTTGAGGCCTCGCCGACCAGCGAACTCCTGATCGAAGAATCCCTGCTGGGATGGAAAGAGTTCGAGATGGAAGTCGTGCGCGACAAAGCCGACAACTGCATCATCGTTTGCTCGATCGAAAACCTGGACCCCATGGGGGTACACACCGGTGATTCCATCACGGTGGCGCCTGCTCAGACGCTGACCGACAAGGAATACCAGATCATGCGTAACGCATCCATCGCGGTGCTGCGCGAGATCGGTGTGGATACCGGCGGTTCGAATGTGCAGTTTGCGGTCAATCCGGACAATGGCCGGATGATTGTCATCGAGATGAACCCGCGCGTATCGCGTTCGTCGGCACTGGCCTCGAAGGCCACCGGTTTCCCTATCGCCAAGGTCGCCGCGCGCCTGGCCGTGGGCTATACCCTGGATGAGTTGCGCAACGAAATCACCGGCGGCGCTACGCCGGCTTCGTTCGAACCGTCCATCGACTACGTCGTCACCAAGGTGCCGCGTTTCGCGTTCGAAAAATTCCCGCAGGCCGATTCCCGCTTGACCACCCAGATGAAGTCTGTGGGCGAAGTCATGGCCATCGGCCGCACGTTCAAAGAGTCCTTCCAAAAGGCTCTGCGCGGCCTGGAGGTCGGTGTCGACGGCCTGAACCAGAAAACCACCGATCGCGAAAAACTGCAGATCGAGTTGGGCGAGCCGGGCCCCGAGCGTATTTGGTACGTGGGCGATGCGTTCGCACAAGGCTTCACCCTGGAAGAAGTCCACCAGATCACGCACATCGATCCGTGGTTCCTGTCGCAGATCAAGGAAATCGTCGACATCGAGCTCGCGCTCGAGCAAAAGACGCTGGCCGATCTGGACTACGACACGCTGTGGCACCTCAAGCGCATGGGTTTCTCGGATCGCCGCCTGGCGTTCCTGTTGGATTCCGTTGAGTCCGAGATCCGCAAACTGCGTCATCAGTTGAATGTGCGCCCGGTCTACAAGCGCGTAGACACCTGCGCTGCCGAGTTCGCCACGCGTACTGCCTACATGTACTCCACGTACGAAGACGAGTGCGAGGCGCAGCCGACCGATCGCAAAAAGATCATCGTGCTGGGTGGCGGCCCGAACCGTATCGGTCAGGGTATCGAGTTCGACTATTGCTGCGTGCATGCGGCATTGGCGTTGCGCGAAGATGGTTACGAAACCATCATGGTCAACTGCAACCCTGAAACCGTGTCCACTGACTACGACACGTCCGATCGTCTGTATTTCGAGCCGTTGACGCTCGAAGACGTATTGGAAATCGTGCACAAGGAAAACCCTGTCGGCATGATCGTGCAGTATGGCGGTCAGACCCCGTTGAAACTCGCGCGTGCGCTCGAGGCCAATGGCGTGCCCATCATCGGCACCAGCCCCGAGTCCATCGACGTCGCCGAGGACCGCGAGCGTTTCCAGAAGCTGCTGAACAAGCTCGGCCTGCGTCAGCCGCCCAACCGTACCGCTCGTACCGAAGGCGAGGCGCTCGCCCATGCCGCCGAGATCGGTTATCCCTTGGTGGTGCGTCCCAGCTATGTGCTGGGCGGCCGCGCCATGGAAATCGTGCACGAGCAGCAGGATCTCGAGCGCTATATGCGCGAGGCGGTCAAGGTCAGCAACGATTCACCCGTGCTGCTCGATCGCTTCCTGAACGATGCGACCGAAGTCGACGTGGACTGCCTGGCCGACGGCGAAACCGTGTTCATCGGCGGCGTCATGGAACACATCGAGCAAGCCGGCGTGCACTCGGGCGACTCCGCCTGCAGCCTGCCGCCGTACTCGCTATCGCCTGAGATCATTGCCGAGATCAAGCGCCAGACCTCGATGATGGCGCGTGCGCTGAACGTCAGCGGCCTGATGAATGTGCAGTTTGCGATCCAGGGCGGCGACGTCTACGTGCTCGAAGTCAACCCGCGCGCATCGCGTACGGTGCCTTACGTGTCCAAGGCCACCGGCCTGCAGCTTGCCAAGATCGCGGCTCGCGCCATGGCAGGGCGTACGCTGGCCGACCAAGGCATCACGCGCGAAGTCGTGCCGCCGTATTACTCCGTCAAAGAAGCTGTGTTCCCGTTCGTGAAATTCCCGGGTGTGGACACCATTCTGGGACCGGAAATGAAATCGACCGGCGAGGTCATGGGTGTGGGCATGAGCTTTGGCGAGGCTTTCGTCAAATCGCAGCTTGCAGCCGGTGTGCGTTTGCCCGAAAACGGCACTGTCTTTATCAGCGTGAAAGACCAGGACAAAGCCCGCGCCGTCGAAGTCGCGCGTGGTTTGCACAACTTGGGCTTCAAGCTCGTGGCGACCCGCGGAACTGCCGCGCAGATTTCCGCTGCCGGCATTCCGGTGCAAATGGTCAACAAGGTCACCGAAGGCCGTCCGCATATCGTGGATATGGTCAAGAACGGCGAGATCTCGCTGGTGATCAATACCGTCGAAGAACGCCGCAATGCGATCGCCGACTCTCGTACGATCCGTACGCAGTCGCTGGCCGCTCGCGTGACGTTCTTTACGACGATCGCCGGTGCTCGTGCCGCGGTCGAGGGTATGCAATACCTGCGCCAAGGCCTCGGCCTGCAGGTGTATCCGCTGCAGGAACTGCACGCCAGTTTGCCTCAGCAATAAGCTCATCCGTCGCGCTGCGGTAAAAACAGGCCCTGTATGGGCCTGTTTTTATTTCTGGCTCTACTATCATTGACGAATATCCTCCTGGCCCGTGTTTGGGTCGATCTTGCGAGTTGCCATGACAGCGGTTTTTATTACGGGTGCTTCCAGTGGTCTAGGCCGGGCCTTGGCGTGGCGTTATGCCCGTTCGGGCGCACGGCTCGGCTTGGTCGCGCGACGTGGCCAGGCGCTGCGTGAGTTGGCCGATGAGTTACCGGGAGAACACCTTTGCTATGCGCTGGATGTGCGCGACCGCGATGCTTTGCATGCTGCCGCCCAGGATTTTTTGGCGGCGAATGAGGGGCGAGTCGATGTCGTCATTGCCAGTGCGGGAATCAGCGCGGGGACACTGACTGAGTACACGGAAGACTTCGACGTTTTCAAAGCCATCGTCGATACGAATCTGCTGGCTACTGTCGCTACGTTCGAGCCGTTTATCGAATCGATGAAGCGGGCGCAGAACGGCCGGCTTGTCGGTATTGCCAGCGTAGCGGGGATTCGAGGCTTGCCTGGCGCGGGTGCCTACAGTTCATCTAAAGCCGCGGTGATCACCTATTGTGAAAGCCTGCGGCTGGAGCTCGCGAGTGCTGGGGTCGATGTGGTCACGATTGCGCCAGGCTACGTAAAAACCGCCATGACCGAGAAGAACCCATACGGTATGCCGTTCTTGATGGAAGCCGATGCGTTTGCCGCTCGTGCTCAAGTGGCTATCGAACGCGGGGTGTCGTATACCGTCATCCCTTGGCAAATGGGCGTTGTGTCAAAGCTAATGCGCCTGCTGCCGAATTGGATCTACGATCGCGCGGCGCGCAATGCGCCGCGGAAGCCCCGGCGCTGATTGATGTTGGGCGCTATTGGTCGTTTGCTGGCGGAGATCAGCGCTTTGGGGGACGTCCCTGGCGGGTGCCTGNAAGCCGCGCGTTACGGGTCAAGCGGTCCGCGCGAGTGTCAAACGTTGCGTGTTACGGGTATCAAAGGTTGCGCATTACGGGTATCAAACGTTGCGCATCAAGGGTGTCAATCGTTGCCGATCGCTGGGGTGGTGGCCGTTATGGCACGATGTCGCTTGTTGATTCCATGTCCAGGTGGGCGATGTCTGCCCATTCCAGGACGTGCCATTGGCGTCCCTCGATGCCGATGCGGTTGATGCTGGCGTTGAGTAATGGCACGGGACGCGGGCCGTCCAGGGCCACGCTGGAGGCGTGGCGCCAGATGATGTCCAGCACGCCGCCGTGTGTGACGGCGAGGATGCGTTCGTTGGCGTGGCGTTGCGCGAGATCGTTGACGGTGGCGATGACGCGGGCTTGGAATTGGCCCAGGGATTCGCCGCCTTCGATGGGGCGGTGCGGGTCGCGGCTTTTGCGGGCGGCCGCGGCTTCGGGCGCGAGTTCGTCGATGCGTCCCAGGTCTAGGCCTTCCAGGACGCCAAAGCCGCGTTCGCGGATGCCGGGTTCTGTGCGTATGCGCAGGCCCAAGCCGGCGGAGATGGGCTCGGCGGTGGCGTAGGCGCGCTGCAAATCGCTGCTGTAGAGCGCGTCGAAGGTCTGTTCGACAGTAGCGATGCGTGCGGCCAATTGGGCTGCCTGTTCGCGCCCGCTAGGGTTGAGTTCGATGTCTTGCCAGCCTTGCAGGCGGCCTTCGCGGTTCCAGGAGGTTTCGCCGTGGCGAATAAACCAGATTTCAGTCATGCGAGTGGTGGTGAAGGATAGGCCCGGAATGGGCGGTAGGCTATAGGGTAACCCGGTTGGTGGTTTGCTCGGCCGTAGCCTCGGGTTCCATAGGCAGTCGCCGCGATTTCCAGATTTTCTGCATGAGGGAGCTCAACGCGACCAGGACGGGTTCGCTGGCGCGTTCGTGGGGCATCATGAATCCCAATGTGGCGTCGGCGCGAGCCTGCCCCCAGACGATGAAATCTCCGCCGGCAGCACCCGCGAGGGCGGTTTCCTCCCGGAGCAGGGCGCAGCCGGCACCGGCTCGGACCAGTGCATCCAGGTTGGCCTGGTCGTCGTGCTGCATGACGATGCGCGGGGCCAGACCATGCCGTTCGAACATGTCGCGCAGCAATAAATGGGCGTGACTGCCCGCCGGGCCATCCAGCCAGGGAAGCTGCGCGACTTCGCGCCAGCCGCCGCGCTTGAGCGCGTTGGCCAGCGGTAACGGGAGCGCGATCCGGTAGCGGACGCTGCGTAACGGCATCCAATGCACGGCGCGAGGCGGATTGGCGGCGATGGTGAGCGCCGCATGCAGCCGGCCGGTGCTGATGTGTTCGTGCAGGACCGAGGTGGGCAGTGTCAGGGTCTTGAGTTCGATGAGCGGCAGTTGTTCCCGCACCGCCGAGGCGAGCTCACCTAGCCGCAGAAAATCCGGTTGTTCGCTGGGAACGCCCAGTTCGATGGCGCCGTGCAGGCTGCCTTGCAGTTGTTGCGCCTCGGCTTTGAGCTGAGCACCCAGGACCAGCAAAGATTCTGCGGTCGGCAACAACACCTCGCCGGCTTTGGCCAAGGTCAAGCGGCCTGCGGCGCGCTCGAACAGTGCGACGCCGAGGCTCTGCTCCAGGGCTTTGATCTGGGCTGTGACGGCGGGCTGTGTGAGCGAGAGGGCATCCGCAGCCTTGGTCAGGTTGCCCAGGCGGGCTACCGTGACAAAGGCGCGAATTTGATAGATCTCCATGACGGCGATTATGCCGCCAGTAGGCGAATCTGAGAGGGCTCCAGTCCGATCGAGACCGGCGACCCAACGGGAAAGGGCGATAGGCCCGCCAGATGGGACTGATCGGCAGTAACGCGATGATCGCCCACCTGTACCTGATAGCGGGTGAATTCGCCCAGGAATTCGCTGGTTTCCACCACACCTGGCAGCCAGACGTAGCGTGCATCTCCCAGTCCATCGGCCATGTCGATCTGGACCGTGTGCGGGCGAAAACTCGCGGCGAGTTTGTCGGAATCGGGAGCTTCGTTTGTCAGAGGCAGATGCAGGTCGCCGACGCCGGGTACGGCCAGTATCAGATTGCTGCGACTGCGTTCGCGCACCGTGCCCTCCAGGACGTTCATCGTGCCGACAAAGTTGGCGACGAAGCGATTGACGGGGAAGTCGAACAATGTGGTTGGCGCACCGATCTGCTGGACGATGCCGTGATCCAGAACAGCCATGCGATCGGCTGTGGTCATGGCTTCTTCCTGGTCATGAGTCACGAAAATGGTCGTGATGCCCAGGCGGCGTTGCAGATTGAGCAAGTCCTGGCGCATCTGTACGCGGAGCTTTTTATCCAGATTGGATAGCGGCTCGTCCAGCAACAGCACCTGGGGCTCAATGACTATCGTGCGGGCCAGCGCGACGCGTTGTTGTTGTCCTCCGGATAGTTGATTCGGCCTGCGGTTGCCGTACTGCGACAAGCCGACCAATTCCAGTGCGGCCTCGACTTTATTGCGTATCTCGGCACGCGGCAGGCGGCGCTCGACCAGACCAAACGCGACGTTGTCCCATACGGTCATGTGCGGCCACAAGGCATAGTTCTGGAACACCATGCCGATATTGCGTCCCCACGGCGGCGTGTTGCCAATGTCCTTGCCGTCGATCAGCAGTTGGCCATGGCTTTGTTGATTGAAGCCGGCAATCAAGCGCAGCAGGGTGGACTTTCCTGAACCAGAAGGACCGAGCAAGGCGAAAAACTCGCCCGGCTCGATGTGAATATTGACGTCTTTCAGGACTTCGGTTTTGCCATAGGACAGCCGGATATTGCGGCATTCGACGCTGACTTTTTTCATCGTTATTCCTCATTGCGCACAGGGCGTTGGCGCGCCGACGCGCGCTCGACCAACAAATGCGATACGTATGTGCCGATGCCAACCGCGATGACGGCCAGTACGCCTAGCGCAGCGCCGGGACCGCGTCCGGCAGCGCTTTGCATGTAGAGATAAATGCCATAGCTCATGGGGGCCTGGCTGTCGCGGGTCACCAGCATGATGGTCGCCGATAACTCCACCGCCGCCGTGACGAAACTGGTCACAAAACCCGCCAGCATGCCGCCGGCCATGAGCGGTATGACGACACGCCGGATGGTGCTCATCCGGTTTGCCCCCAGCGACTCAGCGGCCTCCTCGAGCGAGACATTGATTTGCTGCAGCGCCGCCACGCATGATCGCAACGCGTACGGCAGCCGCCGCACCGAATACGCGATCATGATGAGCAGCCACGACGATGTGATCAAGGTCCCCGTCAACGGAAACTCGAGCCCGCGGAAAGTACGCAGCATGCCGATCGCCAACACAATGCCCGGGATAGCCAGCGCGGCAGATGCGAGAAAATCCAGCCATTGCCGGGCCGGCAGACGCGTACGCAGCATGAGATACGCAATCGCTGTTCCCAGGATCACGTCTACCCCTGCCGCCAGACCGCAATACAGCAGCGTGTTGGTGATCATGCCGTGTGATTCGGTAAAAATCGCGGCGTAGTGTTCCAGGGTGTAGCCATCAGGCAGCGGGGCATAGCTCCATACCGTAGCGAGCGATAGCAGCAGCACCCCGAAATGAGGTGACAGCACCAACAGCAGGACCAGCGCGATCCAGCCATAGGCGAGGATGCTTTCTCCCGTGTTGAGTTTGCGTTTCTGGATCGAGCTGCCGCCTTTTTGCAGCGTGGAGTAGTCCTTGCCTTTGAGGACGCGCGCCGATAGCCATAGCGCCAGAATGGAAAAACCGATCATGATGACGCTGATCACATAACCCAGCGGGTCTTCCAGGCCGACTTGGGTAATACGCAAATAGGCTTGAGGCGCCAGCATATTGGTGGTGCCCAACACCAGCGGCGTGCCCAGATCATCAAAGACTTTCACAAACACGAGCGAGGTGCCCGCGACGTAGCCGGGCAGGGCCAGTGGAAAAATCACGCGGCGAAACAGCCGAAAGCCACGGGAGCCCAAGTTGAAAGCGGCTTCTTCCATGGACCCATCGATGTTGCGCAACGCGACGACCAGGTTCATCAGGATGAACGGAAAGTAGTGCAATGACTCGACAAAGATGACCCCGTTCAGGCCCTCCATGAACGGGATGGTGAATCCGAACCAATCATCCAGCAATAGATTGACTGTGCCTGATCGGCCAAAGATCAATTGCATCGCCACTGCGCCGACAAAGGGCGGCATGATCAGAGGCAGCACGCCGAGCGTCTGAATCAGCAAGGCGCCGCGAAACTCAAAGCGCACAGTGAAATACGCCAACGGCACGGCGATGAGCGACGCCAATAGCGCCGACCAGCCCGCGACATAGAGGCTATTGAAAAAAGCCTCTTGCATCAGCGGCTGGGCGAAAAAAGCGCCAAAATGCCCGAGCGTGAAGCTGCCGTCGGCGTTGACAAAAGCGGTGTAGAACACCGTGCCCACCGGTACCACCAAGAACAGGCCCAGAAAGGCCAGTACCAGTAGCGCCGTCAGCAGCGGACCGGCGGGCAGGCGCGAGCGGCTCGCGAACGTCATCAATGGCTCCGAGAAAGCCCCGCGAGTTCACGCGGGGCAGGATGTCAAAACATCATCGCAACAGTTTGTGCGGCCATTACAGCGCGGCGGCTTGCCGAGCCAGTTTGACCGCTTGCTCGTAGTTCGCCTTGGCTTTGCCGCTCCACTCGCCTTCGAGTTGGGTGATCTGCTTGTTGGTCGAGGCGTCCTTCTTGTCGCGGGTAAAGACTTTCAGGAACTCCGGATCCGCGGCGGTTTTGGGATCGATCAGCGGCGACCATGCCAGCTTGCGGGCTTGGTCCAGCAGCTCGGCAGCCTGGCCTGTCTTGGCCTTGTCGCCGAGTTTTTGCTCGGCTTCGTAAATGGCTTTGGTGGCGGCCTGCAGATCGCTTAAGCGAAACGTGATGGTCTGGTCGAACAGCGCTTGGACGACGTAATAGCGCGTCTGGGACAAGTCGGCATCGAAATGCACCTTGCTGCGCTGGGCAATTTCAGCGGGATCCGGATAACCCTGCGGAATCTTTCCGGCCAAATCCTTGTAGGGCAATACCGGCAGCCGCGAAATCTTGGGCTCCAGCAGCAGTTCCTGCCCGGCTTTGCTGAGCGTGAATGCGATGAATTTTTTGCCTTCTTCGGTATTCTTGGCGCCCGCAATCAACGCAATATTTGCGGGCACGACCGAAGTTTCAGACGGATAGACGAACTCGACCGGGAACTTGGAATATTTGCTGGACAAGCCAAAGAAATCGATGACAGGGCCGGCTCCGAATTGGCCGTTGTTCACTCCATCGGGGACACCAAATGATCGCTCTGTCATCTGGCTGGCGTTACCCGACATGCGCAGCAGCGTTTGCCATCCATCGGCCCAGCCTTCGCCTTGCAGTATGGTCTCGACGGTCAAGTGCATGGTGCCCGAGCGTGACGGCGCGGTCATGCCCAGGTGGCCAAACCATTGCGGCGCCAGCAGATCTTTCCATTCGACCGGCGGCGTGAGCTTGTGGGCTTTGATGTACCGGGTGTTGTACATGATGCCGTAGCCGGCCAGGGCCTGACCCATGTACAAGCCGCCCGGATCATTGATGGGATAGCTGCCGATTTTGTCCGGGACCTCGGCATTGGCGGCGTCGGGCGCGGGGCTCAACAGTTTTTCGCGGCCCAGCACTTCAAAGGCATCGGGGGCGCTGGCCCAGAACACCTCGGGCCGTTGGCCTGCTGGCGTCTCGCGTACGTAGGCAATGCCTGACACCGTGTTTTTGTTCAGGATTTCCAGCGTGATGCCGGGGTTGGCTTTTTCGAATGCTGATTTATACGCCTGGGTCAGGTCCTTGGGAAAAGACGTGATGACCGTGACGGTGCCGGCCAGCACGGGCGCGCAGGCAGCCAGCAGGGCTGACGCGAGGACAGTGCGCATGATGGGCATGATTTGTCTCCGTAGTGTTTTGAAATTGTTGGAACAAGGTAGCGACGGAGGTGCCTAGCGTCCAATCACAAATTTTGATGCGGCCCATTAGTCAGCGTGGTTTGCTGCAATGCATTTGAATGTGCATCGGTTCGTCGATAGCGGGCTTATTTACTCAATATGATCAGCGTCTTTCCCGTTCACGGGCTTAACCGGATTGCCGGCAAACGCGCTGGCCCCTACACTTCCGCCCGCCGACCAATTATTCCTGTCTGAATACAGGGGATTCCATGCCCAATTCTTATTTTCCGCGTTGGAAACTGGCCGACGATACCGTGCCTGGCGTCGTCATTGCGCCCGATGAGCGCCTGTCCGGGCCCAAAAACATTGCCATGGGTGCTCAACACGTGGTGGCCATGTTCGGCTCGACCGTACTGGCGCCGTTGATCATGGGCTTTGATCCTAATGTCGCCATCCTGATGTCGGGGATCGGCACGCTGATCTTTTTCCTGTTTGTGGGCGGTAGGGTGCCGAGCTATCTCGGATCCAGCTTTGCTTTTATCGGCGGCGTGGTGGCCGTCACTGGCTATGCGGGATCGGGCCCGAACGCCAATATAGGCATAGCGCTAGGCGCCATTATTGCGTGCGGCCTGGCCTATACCCTGATCGGGATCATCGTGGCCGCGGCCAATGCGCGGGGCGATGGCGGCGCTGCCTGGATCGAACGTCTGATGCCGCCGGTCGTGACGGGCGCGGTCGTTGCCGTGATCGGACTGAACCTGGCGCCTATCGCAGCCAAGGGCGCGATGGGCAGTTCGGGGTTTGAAACGGGGATGGCGATCGTGACCGTGTTGTGCGTGGGCGGGATTGCCGTCTATACGCGTGGCACGATTCAGCGTCTATTGATCCTGGTGGGGCTGCTCTTGGCCTGCGTGATTTATGCGGTGTGCGCCAATGGCCTGGGCTTGGGCAAACCCATCGATTTTTCGGGGGTTGCCGCGGCGGCGTGGTTCGGTTTGCCTCACTTCACCGCGCCCGTATTCAAGGCCGACGCCATGGGCTTGATCGTACCGGTTGCGATCATCCTGGTGGCCGAGAACCTGGGGCATATCAAGGCCGTCAGCGCCATGACCGGGCAGAATCTGGACCGTTACATGGGACGTGCCTTCATCGGCGATGGGGTCGCCACGATGGTGTCCGGCGCGGTCGGTGGAACGGGCGTGACCACCTATGCGGAAAACATCGGCGTGATGGCCGTGACGCGCATCTATTCGACGCTGGTGTTCGTGGTGGCGGCGGTGATTGCGATCCTGCTGGGGTTTTCGCCTAAATTCGGCGCGTTGATTCAGACGATTCCGGGGCCGGTATTGGGCGGTATGTCAGTCGTGGTGTTCGGGCTGATTGCCGTCGCGGGCGCGCGGATCTGGGTGGTGAATCAGGTCGATTTCAGCGATAACCGCAATTTGATCGTGGCTGCCGTGACCTTGGTGCTGGGAGCCGGCGATTTCACGATCAAACTCGGGGATTTCACCCTGGGGGGAATCGGTACTGCCACGTTCGGCGCGATCATTTTGTACGCTTTGTTGCAACGCAGCGGCCGCCAGGTGGTGTAAAGCCCTAGAGGCTTTTTGCGCTGAACTGCCTGGAATAAGGGGTTCCTGGACGGCTTGCAATTCTGGCGGATTTTGACCACAATGATGTCTTGCTTGCCCCGGTTCCAAATCCGAGCCGGGGTTTTGTTTTGGTCGCCGGCATACGTATTTGTGCCTATGGGCTGACCGGGACGAGAGGCCAGGAACCCTACTAATAATCGGGCCCGATATCGTTCCTGCCTGTTCGATCTTTAGTTTGTATCATTGACTTGTCCCGCCGTCGTGGCGCAGGGCTTAAGTCTGATTGCCTTTTTTTACCGAAACGCTCCCATTCGGGGCGTTTTCTACTTTTTGTTGGGAAACGACATGTCTGCCATTCCTCTGACCGCGCGCGGAGCCGAGCGTTTGCAAGCCGAATTGCACAGGTTGAAAACCGTTGAGCGCCCCTCCGTGATCAATGCTATTGCCGAGGCCCGTGCCCAGGGTGATCTGTCGGAAAATGCCGAGTACGATGCTGCGCGCGAGCGCCAAGGCTTCATCGAAGGCCGCATTTCAGAGCTCGAGGGCACGCTTTCCAACGCGCATGTGATTGATCCGGCTGCATTGAATGCAGAGGGCCGTGCGGTATTTGGCGCAACGGTGGATATCGAAGACCTGGATTCGGGCGATCGCCTGTCCTATCAAATCGTGGGGGATCTCGAGGCTGACATCAAATCCAACCTGATTTCGGTGTCCAGTCCGGTCGCTCGTGCGTTGATCGGCAAGTCCGAAGGCGATGTCGTCGAAGTAAAGGCCCCCTCGGGCATTCGCGAATACGAAGTCCTGAGCGTTCGCTACCTGTAATGTGATGGGTATCCGCCCCAAGCGATGCCAGGCCAGAGCGGGTGTTGGCATTGAGTTGGGGCTGGCCTGCTGCCAGGCCAGCTTGCTTCACTGTTTTATTTTTTGGTGGTCTTGCGTCCTGCCGAGGCGCGCAGCCCGCTGCGGGCGCCGGCTCGCAGGCTGAGCGCGCTGCCCGAACGGCGCGGAATGCCATGCGCTGTGGTGCTGGATTTTTTCTTGGTCGACGGGCGCATCGGGCGGCCAGCGCTATTGAGGTCATCGCGTCCGACAAAGGACTTTTTGGCCGGCGCTTCGGGCGTGGCTCGTTTGCGAGCGGGCGCTGATTTGGACACGGTTTTGCCCTCGGCCGCCATTTTCTTGGGGGTATGAGGGTCGGATGCCTTGCGACGTGCGGGGGTGCCTTCTGCCGGGGCAGAGGCTACATTACCGGACAGCGGGCGGAACAAGATCAACATCTTGCCCAAATGATGCACCGGTGCGCACGACAGCGTGTCGCAAATGGTCGCCAGCATGGCCTCGCGCTCGTCGCGGTCGGCGCCGCCTGCGCGTACCTTGATCAGCCCGTGGGATGTCAAGGCGCGGTCGATTTCTTTCAAGACCGCGTCGGTCAGCCCGTTGTCTCCGATCAGGACGACCGGATTGAGGGGATGGGCGGCCGAGCGCAATTCGCTGCGCTCGCGTGAGGTGAGTTCTAATATAGGCATGCGTGGAATTGTACGGTAATGGCCAAAAAGAAATTCTCTAAAGACTGGATCCACCAGCACATCAACGACCCATATGTGAAGATGGCGCAACAAAAGGGCTATCGGGCGCGTGCTGCCTTCAAATTGATCGAGATCCTCGATGCCGAAAAACTGATGCGCCGGGGCAACATCGTGGTCGATCTCGGCTCGGCGCCAGGCAGTTGGTCCCAGGTGGCGCGCGAGCGTCTGGCCGGTCCCGGCGGCGCAGTCGATGGCCGCATTATCGCGCTGGATCTCCTGCCTATGGAACCTGTCGCCGGCGTCGAATTCATCCAGGGTGATTTTCGCGATGACGACGTTTTGCAACAGTTGCAAGAATTGGTGGGTGGTCAACCGGTAGACCTTGTTATTTCGGACATGGCCCCCAACTTGTCAGGAGTTGGTGTCGCCGATTCGGCTCGCATTCAGCATGTTTGCGACCTGGCGCTGGAATTTGCCTGCAACCACCTCAAGCCCGACGGCGCGCTGATCGTCAAGGCTTTTCACGGCAGCGGTTTTTCGCAGATCGTGCAAAGCTTCAAACAGCGCTTCAAGCGTGTGGTGGAACGCAAGCCCAAAGCCTCCCGGGACAAGTCCTCGGAGACATTTCTAGTGGCGCGTGACCTGAAACTTTAGGTTTTTTGACAATGATGTATCAGGCGCCTATCGGGCTTTCAGACGGAACCCCTCCCGACAGGGTAGAATGAACTATTGACATACTTGTGACTGTGCCATATGCGCGGGGGCGCGGTCACCGGTCGGAATCAAAAGCAGGAGATCGACCTTGAACAACTCATTTTCTAAAGTCGCGGTCTGGATGGTGATCGCACTGGTCCTGTTCACGGTATTCAAACAGTTCGATGGGCGTGCGCAATCGCAAGACGGCGTGAGTTACACCCAGTTCATGGAGGATGCCAAGGCAGGCCGTATTCGCAAGGTAGACGTGCAGGCGGATGTTCTGTATGTCACCCCTGATACGGGCCGTTCGTACACCCTGACGTCGCCGGGCGACATCTGGATGGTGTCCGATCTGCTGAAGTACGGCGTGGACGTCTCGGGCAAGGCCCGCGAGGAGCCGTCCCTGCTGATGAGCATCTTCGTATCGTGGTTCCCCATGCTGCTGTTGATTGGCGTCTGGGTATTTTTCATGCGACAGATGCAGGGCGGTGGCAAGGGCGGGGCGTTCAGCTTCGGCAAATCGCGTGCCCGTATGCTGGACGAGAACACCAACCAGATCACGTTTGCTGACGTGGCTGGCTGCGACGAGGCCAAAGAAGACGTCCAGGAACTGGTCGATTTCCTGCGCGATCCCACCAAATTCCAGAAACTCGGCGGGCGTATTCCGCGCGGCGTGCTGATGGTCGGTTCGCCCGGTACTGGTAAAACCCTGCTGGCCAAGGCCATCGCTGGCGAGGCCAAGGTCCCGTTCTTCAGTATTTCAGGTTCTGATTTCGTCGAAATGTTCGTCGGCGTGGGCGCTGCCCGCGTGCGCGACATGTTCGAGAACGCGAAAAAACAGGCGCCTTGCATTATCTTTATCGATGAAATCGACGCCGTGGGGCGCCAGCGTGGTGCTGGCCTGGGCGGCGGTAACGACGAGCGCGAACAGACGCTGAACCAGATGCTGGTCGAAATGGACGGCTTTGAGTCGGGCCAGGGCGTGATCGTGATTGCCGCGACCAACCGTCCCGATGTGCTGGATCCTGCTTTGCTGCGTCCGGGTCGTTTCGACCGCCAAGTCGTGGTGCCGCTGCCCGACATCCGTGGCCGCGAACAGATCCTGCGCGTGCATATGCGCAAGGTTCCGCTGTCGACCAACGTCGATGCCAGCATCCTGGCGCGCGGTACTCCGGGTTTCTCGGGCGCTGACCTGGCCAACCTGGTCAACGAGGCCGCCTTGTTTGCGGCGCGCCGTAATGGCCGCACCGTCGACATGACCGACTTCGAAAAGGCCAAAGATAAGATCATCATGGGCGCCGAGCGCCGCTCGATCGTCATGCCCGAAGAGGAACGCAAGAACACGGCGTACCACGAGTCCGGCCATGCCATCGTGGCCCGCATGCTGCCCAAGACCGATCCCGTGCACAAGGTCACCATCATCCCGCGCGGCCGTGCCCTGGGCGTGACAATGCAGTTGCCTGAAGGCGACCGCTACAGCATGGACAAGGACCGCCTGCTGAACACGATCGCCGTCTTGTTCGGTGGCCGTATTGCCGAAGAAATTTTCATGAACCAGATGACGACGGGCGCTTCGAATGACTTTGAGCGCGCCACCGCCATTGCCCGCGATATCGTCACCCGCTACGGAATGACGAGCGAACTGGGCCCCATGGTTTATGCCGAAAACGAAGGCGAGGTGTTCCTGGGCCGCAGCGTGACCAAGACCACCCATATGTCCGAAGCCACCATGCAAAAAGTGGATTTCGAGATCCGTCGCATCATCGACGAGCAATACGGTGTGGCGCGCAAGATCCTCGAGGATCACCGCGATATGGTCGAGGCAATGACCCGCGCGCTGCTCGAATGGGAAACCATCGACGCGGATCAAATCGAGGACATCACCTCGGGCCGTCCGCCGCGTCCACCCAAGACGCCGCAAGGCCCGGCAGACAGTACCGATACGCCTCCCTCCGGGTTGGCGCCGGGTGGCAGTGGTACGCCAGCCGCGGTCTAAGCTGCTTTCGAGTTTTTATCGTTTTCTATGGCCAACACCTTTTTGTGCGGGCGCTTCGAGTTTGATCTCGAGCGCCCGCTCGTCATGGGCATCGTCAATATCACGCCCGATTCGTTTTCCGACGGGGGCCAGCACGCAGATACCGATTCTGCAGTGAGCCACGCGCGGCGTTTGATTGATGAGGGCGCGCAGATTCTGGATCTGGGCGGCGAGTCCACCCGGCCGGGAGCCGATCCAGTGCCGGTTCAGGACGAGCTGGCGCGTTTGCTGCCTGTCATCGAGGCGCTGCGCGATTGTGGCGTCCCGTTATCCATCGACACTTTCAAACCAGAGGTCATGCGCGCTGTGCTGGATGCGGGCGCCGACATGATTAACGACATCTACGGCTTTCGCCAGCCTGGGGCCATCGAAGCCGTGGCGCAGTCGCGTTGCGGGCTGTGCATCATGCACATGAAGGGTGAGCCCGGCACGATGCAGCAGGCGCCGGAATACATCGATCTGCTCGGCGAGATCGGCGTATTCCTGGGGGCTCGTGCGCAGCGTCTGCGTGCCGCCTGGGTCGATCCGCGGCGTATCGTCCTGGATCCGGGATTTGGCTTTGGCAAGACGGCGGATCACAACTATCAACTATTACGCAGGCTCTCCAGTCTGCGCGTATCCAGTTATCCATTGCTGACAGGGTTGTCACGCAAAACCATGATTGGCGACGCTACCGGCAAGCCCGTGGCCGATCGCCTGGCCGGCAGCATTGCCGGTGCGCTGGCCTGCGTGGCGCACGGATCCTCGATCGTGCGCGTGCACGACGTGGCCGAGACGGTAGATGCCCTGAAGGTCTGGTACGCATCTGAACAAGGAGCTATTCGAGCATGACGCAACGCAAGTATTTCGGGACTGACGGGGTGCGCGGCGAGGTTGGCGGCGAGGTGATCAATGCGGCTTTCGCTTTGCGTCTAGGATACGCGGCAGGACGTGTGTTGGCGCGGCAGTACAGCGTGCGCGGCCACGGCCGCCCGCAAGTAGTAATCGGCAAGGACACGCGTATTTCCGGTTACATGCTTGAGTCGGCACTGGAGGCGGGCCTGTCCGCCGCTGGCATCGACGTGTTGCTGGCCGGTCCTTTGCCGACGCCGGCCGTGGCGTACCTGACCCGCACGTTCCGCTTGGCGGCGGGCATCGTGATCAGCGCGTCGCACAATCCTTACCAGGACAACGGCATCAAGTTTTTCTCGACGCAGGGCATGAAGCTGCCCGATGAAGTCGAGGCCGAAATAGAAGCTGCGCTGGACGAGCCCTTGGGTTGCCTGGGGTCTGAAGCACTGGGCCGCGCCCGCCGGATGCAAGATGCACAGGGTCGCTATATCGAGTTTTGCAAAAGCACGTTTCCCAACGAGCTGGATTTGAATGGTCTGAAGATCGTTGTCGATGCCGCGCATGGCGCCGCGTATAACGTCGCACCGCACGTATTTCGCGAGCTGGGCGCCGATGTGCACGCCATTGGCGTTTCGCCTGACGGTTTCAACATCAACAAAGGCGTGGGGGCGCTGCATCCCGAGTCGTTGGTGAAAGTCGTCCAGGCGCGGGGCGCAGACTTGGGCATCGCCCTGGATGGCGACGCCGACCGGCTGCAGATGGTCGATGGCGAGGGCCGCATCTATAACGGTGACGAGCTGCTGTACGCCATCGTGCGCGAACGCATGATGCAGGGGCCGGTCGCCGGTGTGGTCGGGACCTTGATGACCAACTATGGTTTCGAGCGGGAAATGCAACGCCTGGGTGTCGGGTTCGAGCGCGCCAAGGTCGGCGATCGCTATGTGCTGGAGCAAATGCAGGCACGCGGCTGGTTGTTCGGCGGCGAGAGCTCCGGGCACCTGTTATGCCTGGATTGCCATACCACCGGCGACGGCATCATTGCCGCCTTGCAAGTGCTGACGGCTTTGCGCCGCAGTGGCGAAAGCTTGGCCCAATGGCTGGGTGACCTGCGCATGTATCCACAGAAAATGATCAATGTCGCCTGGACACCTGGGACTGACTGGAAATCGCATCCGGGCCTCGTAGCGGCAGCGCAAGCCGTCGAAGCCGAATTGGCAGGGCGTGGCCGTGTGCTCATTCGAGCGTCTGGCACCGAACCTAAATTGCGATTGATGGTCGAAGCAGAAGACGCTGCTTTGGCTGAGGCTAGCGCTGAAAAATTGGCGGCCAGTCTCAACTGATTCACTGTCATGAGTACTAAAGGGGGGCCGGGTCCTGGTGGAGCCGGCCCTTTATTCGTCAAACGGGTTTGTTTGATTTATTTTGATTTATATTGCTTTAATTCGAGACTATTCGGATGGGCGTAAACTTCATAGTCATGTCATATTTTTGTCAGAAGCCTGACATATCCGGCCTCCACACTGTGCATACCTCAAGGAGTCCTGTGCAATGCTCGAATTAGCACGTATCGATGCCCGGCGTGACAACGCCGAACCCTGGACGGGTTCTGCGGCGCACGTCCTGGTCGTTGGCTTGGCGAGCACGGCCGATGAGGTCGAGCAGATTCAGCGCCTGCGGTACTCCGTTTTCACCGAGGACATGGGGGCGGTATTCCCTGATGCGCATGACGGCATCGAGCAAGACCGCTTCGATCCCTGGTGTGAACACCTCATGGTGCGGGAGCTCGAGACCGGCCGGGTAGTGGGCACCTATCGTATCCTGACCCCCGAAAAGGCCCTCGCAGCGGGCGGGTATTACTCCGAGTCCGAATTCGATCTATCCGGGTTGGGCGCGCTGCGCGGGGAATTGGTCGAAGTCGGCCGTTCTTGCACGCATGCGGCACACCGTAGTGGCGCTGCAATCATGTTGCTGTGGTCGGGTCTGGCAGAGTTCATGCGTCGCGGCGGCTATCGCTATATGCTGGGTTGTGCCAGCGTCAGTCTGCGCGATGACGGTGTGACGGCTGCCGAGGTGTGGCGCAATGTCGCCACCCACCTGAAAGACCTCGACGCTCCGCGCGTCAAGCCGCTGCATCGTTATCCCGTCGAGTTGCTGAACAGCACGTTGCCCGCACGCGTGCCGCCGCTCATCAAGGGCTATATGAAGCTGGGCGCGCGTATTTGCGGTGAGCCCGCCTGGGACCCGGATTTCAATGCCGCGGATTTCCCGGTGCTGTTGGATATGACCCAGATGGACAGCCGTTATCGGCGCCATTTCGGGTTGGATTCCGCCCCTGTCGAGGTGATTTGATCATGCGAGGGCTGCTCTCAAGGAAACGCGGAGTTGCCCCCAAATCCCTTTCTGCCCGAGGAGGGCGGAGTGGGCGCAGCCCCGTTCAGAGGGCCCTCAGAAGACTGCGCATCCGGCTCATTCGGCGGGCCACGCGTCCGTTCCGGTTAGAACTCAAGCAGCTCGAAAGAGAAACCGACTTTTCGCCATTCTGATTCTTCGGCACGCAACGTAAAGTCGCTGAGCGGATGCTTGGTCAGCCATTCTTGCTTGACTCGCACCACGATCGACTCGCCTCGCACCGACACGCTGAGCGGCAGTTGCGGAATGTCGGTGCGGCGGCGCATCAGCAGCACCGCCAGGCGCAGGCACAGGATGGCAACCCACTGGCTGCGGTCTCGGACCAGCATTTCGAGTTTTGCCAGCTTGCCTTGATGCCCCAATGCCAACAACGCCAGCAGTTGCTGGTCGGCCCGCGAAAAGCCGGGCATGTCCGCGTTGTCTAGCACGTAGGCTGTGTGCTTGTAATAGGCATTATGGGCGATTGACAGCCCGACTTCGTGCAGATCGGCGGCCCAGCCCAATGCGTTGCGCAGCTCGCTGTGGCCCTCCTCAGCGGGATAAATCGAGTCGAAGAACGTGAGCGCCGCCTGGCGTACACGTTGGGCCTGACTGCTATCAATGTGATAACGCTTCATGAACTGGTGAACGGACTCGTCGCGCTTGTCGTGTGCGGCGTCGCGGCCCAGCAGGTCATACAGCACGCCGACGCGCAGAGCGCCTTCGCCAGTGTGCATCCGATCGATGCCCAATTCATCAAAGAGGGCGCTCATGATCGCCAAGCCGCCGGGCAATACGTCGGCGCGTTCCAGCTTGATGCCGGGGAGCTCCTCGGGAATAACCTGGCCCGAGCGGATGATGCGTTCTTTCAGTTTGTTCAGGCCCGCGCGCGTGATGGCGTCTTCGGAAAAACCGCACTCTGTCAGGATCGCATACAGTGCCTTGGCCGTACCCGAGGACCCGTAGGCCTCTTTCCAGCCGGTCTTGCGGTATTGCTTGGCGATGACTTCGATTTCCCGGCGTGCCATGAGTTCGGCTTGCTTCATCTGATGGGCGTCGACCACGCCGTCCGGGAAAAACTGCCGGCTGTAGCTGACGCAGCCCATATAGAGCGATGACATCAGGCCCGGCTCAAAGCCCTTGCCGATGATGACCTCTGTCGAGCCGCCGCCGATGTCGATCACCAGCCGCTTGTTGGCCGACGGAGGCAGGGAATGCACCACGCCCAGATAGATGAGCCGGGCTTCTTCGCGCCCCGCAATCACCTCGATCGGAAAACCCAGCGCCGCCTCGGCGCGGGGCAGAAATTCCTGGGTATTACGAGCGACGCGAAACGTGTTGGTCGCTACAGCGCGCACCCGGCTGGGATGAAAGCTGCGCAGGCGCTCCCCAAAACGCTCCAGGACAGACACTGCGCGGTCCACCGCCTCGTCGCTGAGCTGTTTGTCCTGATCCAGTCCCGCGGCCAGCCGCACCGTTTCTTTGAGGCGGTCGATCTGATAGATCTGGGGACCGCCTTCTTGTTGGACGACGCGTCCGATAGACAGGCGAAAACTATTGGAACCGAGGTCTACGGCGGCCAGGAGGTGGTCCATGCGGGATGTCGATAAGGCTGTAAGAGCGCCAATTATAAGGAACCGATGTGACAGCGCCCCACAATCGCCACCGGATGTCATCGTTTTGGCGTAGGCTAGGCATATATTTCAGACTGTCATGGAATAGTCACACAATTGCAGTAAAACCGCAGCCTTTGTCTCTAGAATTGGAACCCGGTATGTCTACGTCGCTGGTTGAGCCTCCGTTTTTGAACCGTGAACTGTCCTTGCTGAAGTTCAATGAACGGGTGCTGGCGATGGCGGAAAATCCTCAGGTGCCGCTGCTCGAGCGCTTGCGCTATGTCTGTATCGTCAGCTCGAATCTGGACGAATTCTTCGAGATCCGTATTTCCAGCCTCAAAGAGCAACTGCGTCAGAATCCTGCCTTGGTCGGCGCTGACGGCCTGACGCCGGCAGAGGCTTTTGCGCGTGTCCAGGAAAAGGTCCACGTTCTGGTGGACCGCCAATACAGCCTGCTCAACGATGAGATTTTTCCCTGCCTGGATGCCGAGGGAATCGCGCTGTTGCATGCTTCGGAATGGAATGCCGAGCAACAGCAATGGGCGCACGAGGTATTCAATCGCGACGTGATGCCTTTGCTCACGCCGATCGGTCTGGACCCGGCTCACCCCTTTCCGCGGGTCTATAACAAGAGCCTCAACTTCATTGTGGCCTTGTCAGGCGCTGACGCGTTTGGCCGCCAGGCCTCGATTGCCATCGTGCAGGCGCCTCGGGCCCTGCCGCGATTGATCAAGATGCCGCCCGAGCTCTCGGGCAAACCCGACGGCTATATCCTGCTGACCTCGTTGCTGCGCGCCTTCGTCGGCGAGTTGTTCCCGGGGCTGGAAATGCTGGGTTGCTATCAATGGCGTGTGACGCGCAACAGCGACCTGTTCGTCGACGAAGAAGAAGTCACCAACCTGCGCCACGCTCTGCAGGGCGAACTGTCGCAGCGCAACTTCGGTGCGGCCGTACGTCTGGAGATCGACCGGTTGACGCCCGATGATCTGGAAACCTATCTGCAACGGGAATTCTCGCTGACGGCCGATGATACCTATCGCGTGAATGGCCCCGTCAACCTGTCCAGGCTGATGCAGTTGTGCAACGTCGACAACCGTCCGGATCTGTTGTTTACGCCTCACCACGGCTCTGTCCCTGCGCCGCTGGACCGGGTTGCGGACAAACCCGCAGAGTTGTTTGCGGCCGTCGCCCGTGCCGACCAGTTGCTGCATCACCCCTATCAGTCGTTCCAACCCGTGATCGATTTCCTGACGGCAGCGGCAGTGGATCCGGACGTGATGGCGATCAAGCAGACCATCTATCGCACTGGCGAAGATTCCGAGTTGATGAAAATCCTGCTGGCTGCGGCGCGCGCCGGTAAGGAAGTGACTGTCGTGGTGGAGCTCATGGCCCGTTTCGACGAGCAGACCAATATCAATTGGGCTGCTCGCCTGGAGGAGGTGGGAGCACACGTGGTGTATGGCGTGGTGGCGCACAAGACGCACGCCAAGATGGCATTGGTGCTGCGCCGCGAAAAAGGGCGGCTGCGCCGGTATGCTCACCTGGGCACCGGCAACTACCATCCGCGCACGGCGCGCCTGTACACCGATTTTGGCCTGCTGACTTCGGATCCCGACCTCTGCGAGGACATGGACAAGGTCTTTGCCCAGCTGACGGGGTTGGGCGCCCGCCGGACGCTGAAGTCGTTGCTGCAATCGCCGTTTACCATGCACGAGACCATGATGTCTCTGATCCAGGCCGAAATCCGTGCCGCGAAAGAGGGACGCAAGGCCAAAATCATGGCCAAAATGAATTCTCTGCTCGAGGAACAGATCATCGCCGAGCTCTACAAAGCCAGCCAGGCGGGGGTCAAGATCGACCTGGTGGTGCGAGGCGTATGCGCGCTGCGGGCCGGGGTGCCGGGCCTCTCGGAAAACATCCGGGTACGGTCCATCGTGGGGCGGTTCCTGGAGCATTCCCGCGTGTTTTATTTCTATGCCGATGGCGACGAGCCCGTGTATTTGTCCTCGGCCGACTGGATGGACCGGAATTTCTTCCGCCGCGTCGAAATAGCGTTCCCGGTACGGGACAAGGATCTGAAAAAAAGGGTCATAGACGAGGCTTTCACCTATGCCTGGCGCGACAATCAGCTCGCCTGGGACCAGCAGCCCGACGGCACCTATAGCCGCGTGCGCAACCGCCGTGCGGCGTTCAATATGCACGAATTCCTGATGGAACGCCTGAAATAAGGCCCCATACCCAGCCTGACACATTTCGTGTATGTGACTGTCATGGTCTTGTCATGTTGGGATTCTAAGATTCGTTACGTCGATGATCGGACGGGCGGAAACAGCCCGCCGCGACCTCCTAAACGAACACAGAAGGAATTCGAATGTTCAACCGCGTATTCAAACAAATTACCATCGGTGTTGCGCTGAGCGGCGCCGTTTTTGCTGTGCAGGCTGCTGATATCACCGGCGCTGGTGCTTCGTTCCCGTACCCGGTCTACGCCAAGTGGGCGTCGGAATACAAGGCCGCGACCAATACCGCAGTGAACTATCAATCGATCGGTTCGGGCGGCGGTCAGCAGCAGATCAAGGCCAAGACCGTTGATTTCGGTGCTTCGGACGATCCTCTGAAGGCCGATGACCTGGAAAAGAACGGCCTGCTGCAATTCCCGGCCGTGATCGGCGGTACCGTGGCCGTGGTCAATATCGACGGCGTTCAGCCGGGCCAACTGAAGCTGTCGGGTCCCGTATTGGGCGACATCTTCCTGGGCAAGATCAAGAAATGGGACGACGCCGCGATCAAAGCGCTGAACCCCGACGTGAAGCTGCCCTCGGCTGACATCATCGTGGTGCACCGTTCGGACGGCTCGGGTACGACCTTTGGCTGGACCAACTACCTGTCGAAAGTCTCGCCTGAGTGGAAAGAAAAGGTCGGCGAAGGCAAAGCCGTCAAATGGCCCACCGGCCAAGGCGGCAAGGGTAACGAAGGCGTCGCCGCCTACGTTGGCCAGCTGAAGAATTCCATCGGCTACGTCGAATACGCCTACGCCAAGCAAAACAAGCTGGCCTGGACGCAACTGCAGAACAAAGACGGCAAGTTCGTGCAACCCGAACAAACCGCTTTCGCTGCCGCTGCCGCGAACGCTGACTGGAAGAGCGCACCTGGCATGGGTGTGGTCCTGACCAACGAACCGGGTGCCGCTTCGTGGCCCGTGACGGCTGCTACCTTCATCCTGGTGCACAAGGTTCAAGACAAGCCCGAGCAAGGCCGCGCCGTGCTCGAGTTCTTTGACTGGGCCTTCAAGAATGGTGCCAAGTCCGCCGAAGCGCTGGACTACGTGCCGCTGCCTGACAACGTGACGGCAGAAATTCGCGCCACCTGGAGCGAAATCAAGTCCGCTGACGGCAAGCCCGTCTGGAAATAAGCGTCTTAGTAACCACTAAGACTTAACGATGCGCGGGCCCATCAAGGTCCGCGCATCGTCTGCGCCGCCAGGCCCGAGTATCTCTAAGCGTATTTCAAGGAAAGCCCATCCATGAGCGCGGTAATGGATAATGGTGTGCCACGCCAGTCTCATCAGACGGACTCCGTCACTACCGGTACGCCTTCGCCTATGAAGCAAAACAATAACGCGCTAATGGATGCGCTGTTCAAGAACGCCACCCGGCTTTTTGCCTTCCTGGTGTTCATCCTGCTGGCAGCCATTATGCTGTCCCTTATTTACGGCAGCCGCGAAACACTGGCCAAGTACGGCTTGTCGTTTCTGTGGACCAACGATTGGGATCCTGTCCAGCAGAACTATGGCGCGATTGTTCCGATTGTCGGCACGCTGCTGACCTCGGCGATTGCCTTGATCATCGCGGTACCTGTGTCATTCGGTATTGCGATATTTTTGACCGAGTTGTCACCCGCATGGCTGCGCCGTCCCTTGGGTACGGCCATTGAAATGCTGGCTGCCATCCCGTCCATCATCTACGGGATGTGGGGCTTGTTCGTTTTTGTGCCCATTTTCCAGCAATATGTGCAGCCGACCTTGATTTCCGTGCTGGGCGGCATTCCTGTGATTGGCGGTATCTTCGCAGGGCCTCCGTTCGGGATAGGTATTTTCACAGCCGGCCTGATCCTGTCTATCATGGTCATTCCGTTCATTACCGCCGTGATGCGCGACGTGTTCGAACTGGTGCCCACCATGCTGAAAGAGTCCGCCTATGGCCTGGGCAGCACGACCTGGGAAGTCATGTGGCGCGTGGTGTTGCCCTTTACCAAGACGGGCGTGATCGGCGGCATCATGCTGGGGCTGGGCCGGGCACTGGGCGAAACCATGGCGGTGACCTTTGTGATCGGCAACGCCTTCCAGTTTCCGGGCTCGCTGTTTGCGCCGGGCAACTCGATTGCGTCTGCACTGGCCAACGAGTTCAACGAAGCCGGAGGCCTCCAGAAATCCGCGTTGCTGGAACTGGGTCTGATTCTGTTCCTGATCACCACCGTCGTTCTGGCTCTGTCGAAAGTACTGCTGTTGCGTGCGACAGCCTCCGAAGGCAAAAAGAGCTGATCGGTCTGCCGGACGTTAATGGGAAGAAACATGGCTGAATCTGCAATCAACATGAGCAACGGCATTTATCGCCGTCGCAATCTGGTCAACAAGGTCATGTTGACCATCTCGCTGACCACGCTGGTGTTCGGATTGTTCTGGTTGTTCTGGATCATTCTGACGCTGCTGTTCAAAGGCGCACCCGCCTTGTCGTTCACACTGTTCACCGAGATCACGCCGCCTCCGGGCCAACAAGGCGGTTTGATCAACGCGGTGGTCGGCAGCGTGCTGATGGCCGGTGTCGGTACGCTGATTGGCACGCCGATCGGCGTGCTGGCTGGTACCTATCTGGCCGAGTATGGCCAGCGCGGCTGGCTGGCGCCGGCGACGCGTTTCTTGAACGACGTGCTGTTGTCCGCGCCGTCGATCATCATCGGCTTGTTCATCTATGCCGTATACGTGTCCCAGGTCGGCCACTATTCGGGCTGGGCTGGTGCGCTGGCGCTGTCCATCCTGGTGATTCCGGTGGTGGTGCGTACGACGGACAATATGCTGCTGTTGGTCCCCAATAGCTTGCGTGAGGCGACGGCAGCCCTCGGTTGCCCCAAATGGCGCATGATCACCCTGGTCTGCTACCGCGCTGCCAAGACCGGCATCATCACCGGTATCTTGTTGGCCATCGCCCGCATCTCGGGTGAAACCGCGCCGCTGCTGTTTACCGCACTGTCGAATCAATTCATGTCGTGGAACATGAATGCGCCCATGTCCAACTTGCCGGTTGTGATTTACCAATACGCGGCGAGCCCATTCAAAGACTGGAACGATCTGGCCTGGGCCGGTGCCACGCTGATTACGCTGCTGGTGCTGAGCATCAACATCCTGGCTCGCAGCCTGTTCCGCAAATCGTAATTGCCATGCCGGCGCCGTGGGGCGCCGGTGATAGGAAGACAAATGCAAAATACTGTTCTCGCCGACAAAGCAGCCAACGCGGCCGCCGCTTCCGCAGCCAAGTCCAAGCTCGAAGTCAAGAACCTGAATTTTTACTACGGCAAGTTCCATGCGATTCGCAATGTGAACATGTCGATTCGTGAGAACAAGGTCACCGCGTTCATCGGCCCGTCGGGTTGCGGCAAATCGACCTTGTTGCGCACGTTCAACCGCATGTTCGAACTGTATCCCGGCCAACGTGCCGAGGGCGAGATCCTGCTCGATGGCGAAAACCTGCTGACGTCCAAGACCGATATTTCCTTGATCCGCGCCAAGGTCGGCATGGTGTTCCAAAAACCCACGCCGTTCCCCATGAGCATCTACGACAACATCGCTTTCGGCGTAAAGCTGTTCGAGCGTCTGTCCAAAGGTGAAATGGACGAGCGTGTGGAATGGGCCTTGAGCAAGGCTGCGCTGTGGAACGAGGTGAAAGACAAGCTGCATCAAAGCGGCAATAGCCTGTCGGGTGGTCAGCAACAACGTCTGTGTATCGCACGCGGCGTCGCCATCAAACCCGAAGTACTGTTGTTGGACGAGCCTTGTTCGGCCCTGGATCCGATCTCGACTGCAAAGATCGAAGAACTGATCGCCGAGCTCAAGAGCGATTACACCGTCGTGATCGTGACCCACAATATGCAGCAGGCCGCTCGTTGTTCGGACTACACCGCCTATATGTATCTGGGCGAGCTGATGGAATTCGGCGACACCGACCAGATCTTTGTGAAGCCGGCTCGCAAGGAAACCGAAGACTACATTACGGGTCGTTTCGGTTAATAGTTGGCAGCACAAAAAAACGCCAGACATGTCTGGCGTTTTTTTTGTTGCCGGGCCGCCCCAAAACAAAAATACCCCCTTGGGGGGCAGCAAGCCGAAGGCGCAGCGTGGGGGCTTTTTTCCTCCATCCGCCGAGAAAATCGGCGATTCAGTCAGAGCGAAACTCCTGTCGGAGATTCGCCCTGAGCCTGCGATCAGTACGTCACGGTCATCGTCGCATAATAAGCGCGGCCAGGCTCGTTGTACGTCGCAGCGCCCGCGGAACTGGCGTTGCCTTCGCGGTACTGTTTCTTGTCGAACAGGTTGCTCACCCCGACGCGGAAACGCAGATGGCTGTTCGGCTCGTAGCCTACGCTCAGGCCGACCAGGGCGTAGGGGCTGATCGTCTGGCGGCCATCGCCTTCCAGGGTTTCACCGGTACGTTGGTTCATCGACGGGCCTTCCTGCTTGCCGTAGTACGTCACGTTTGCCTGGAACGACCATTCGGGGGTGTAGAACCAGTCCAGCGTGCTGTTGATGGTGTACTTCGGAATGACGCTCAGCGGCTCGCCCGTGTCCTTGTTCTTGGTCTGCATCATGTAGGTGAAGTTGGTGTTCCAGTCCAACGTCGGGGTCAGGGGGATGAACAAGTTACCCTCAAAACCTTCTACTACTGCTTTACCGCTATTACCCCATTGCAGCACGCGCGCGCCGTTGTTCAAGCGGTACAGATACTCGGTATCGGCAACGATCTTGTTTTTGTAATCGTTGCGGAAATACGCTGCGCTGGCTCGCCACGTGCCCGGGTCGTATTCGAAACCGATTTCCTTGTTGACGCTAATTTCGGGGCGCAGGTCTTCGTTGCCCGCGAGGTAGCAGCCGCCCGAGTTGCTCTCCGCAGCCCAGCAACCCTGTCCACGGCTGTAGAGTAGGTAATTGGGATTGGACTGATACAGGTTGGGCGCCTTGTAGGCGCGAGCGATACCGCCTTTCAGGCGCAGCGAATCCGTCGCTTTGAACGACAGGTTCAAACTCGGGCTGAAGTTGCCACCGAATTCACTGTTGTGGTCGTAGCGCAAGCCCGGGGTCACGATAGTGCGCGTGCCAGCCTGGATGTTGTCCTCGAAAAAGAGCGCATAACTGTCTTGACTGGTCCGGGTCGGACGCTCGCCGCTCGCCGTGCCGTCGATGCCGTTACCCGTTGTCCCAGTATCGTAGGACTGACGCAAGGACGACGGATCGTCCAGCGATTCATGCAGGTATTCCACGCCGACGGTGGCGACTTGCTGGAAACCGAGCGTGAAGGGGACGTTGACCTCACTGGCGGCACGCAGGCTGCGCAGGCGTGCCGTCGATTTACCCAGGTCAGTAGGCGCGCCTTCGGGGCCACCGGCCAGGCCTTCGGCCTGACGAGCGTTGCGCGTATAGTCGTACGACAGTTCTGATCGTGACGTGCCCCAGTCGTAGTTGCCACGGTGCGTCAAGCCGAAATTCTCGCGGTACATGGCATTGGTTTCTTTGCCATACAGGCTATCGGAGAACTCGCTGTTGGCGTTGTTCATCGTGTCGCCGGCATAGATGTTGCCTTGGCGGCTGAAACTCATTTCGAATTCGAGCGTGTTCTGGGTATCCGGGCGCCATGCAAACAGGGCATTGATGTCCTGATTGATCACCCCTTCGCGGCCAGAGGTATTGGCAACGCCGTTTTCATCGACCGTCGCATGACCCGCGTTGATGTTGCGGTCATCGGCATTGGTCTTGCTGTAGTTGGCATAGACCCGCATGCTGAGCGTGTCGGAGATCGGCGTGGACAAACGCGCGTTGACACGGTTGGTATTGCCCTCGTCGCTGTCTTCCGGCTGGTTGATGTAGTAGGTGGCGGAGGCCGTGGGTTTGTCGCTGGGCTGTTTGGTGATGATGTTCACCACACCACCCATCGCACCCGATCCATAGCGTGCGGCGGCAGGGCCGCGGATGACCTCGATGCGTTCGACTTCTTCGGCGGGGACCCAGTTGGTATCGCCGCGGGTGTCGCGATCGCCGTTCCAGCCGTAGCGTACGGAGTTGCGCGACTCCACCGGTTTGCCGTCGATCAGGATCAGCGTGTTTTCCGGGCCCATGCCACGGATATCGATTTGGCGGCTGTTGCCACGTGCGCCGCTGGAGCTGTTGCCCGTCAGGTTCACGCCGGGTTCGCGACGGATGATGTCGGATAAATCATTGGTGGGCGGGCGGCGCTGAATTTCTTCAGCAGTGATGACGGACACCCCCAATGATTCTTTCACTTCTTCTTCGGCCGTACCGAGAACCTCAACGGCAGACATTTCCTGTACGACGGCAGGGTCGTTAGGCAGGGGAGCGTCAGCCTGGCTTTGGGCCAGAGCGGTGCCTGAGAGGGCGAGAGTGATCAGGGCGCCTAGATACTGGCGCTTGAAGGGTGGCGTGGACATGCCGATTTCTCCGGAGTGCGCAATAGATAGCGCGCCACCCGTTACAATTTGGGGCGCGCCTGATAGTGTTATTAGGAATGATTTACAATATCATTTTGACGTCAGGATTATGTCAGCAAAGTTCAGGTACGGGCTTTGCCTGCACACTAGATTGTTTTGCTAAATCCCCATTTCTCTCTTTTCGTATCTGTATGAGTTCGGTATCGCTCAGTCGTAGCGCGGCATTGCGCCGCAATGCACCCTTGCTCGACGAACCCGCCTTGCACCGGCAGGCACGTCATAGCGCGGAGCACTACGCCGTGGTGGCGCCTGGCGCCAACCGTCCCATGTTTGAGGGGGTGGTGGACACGGTGCAATTGGCCGACGGTCTGAGTCTGCATCGTGTGGACGCCCGCGACCTGCAGGGCGTTGCCGTGCATGCCCACCTGCAACCTGGGCTGCGTATCGCCCTGACTGTGGGTGGCAAGGCCGATGTCAGCTATGACGGATACCGTTTGCTGTTAGGGCCACGGCCCGATGGCGGCGCATGCGGGGCGGTGGTGGCCTTGACGCAGCCTGCTGCGTTCAAGCGGCAGTCCCGTCGAGGCGATATCGAGCGCAGTGTCAGCCTGACACTGAGTGAGGCGTGGTTGCAGCAGCGTTTAGGGGAGGCTTTGCCGTCATGCCTGGCATTCGCTCGCCAGCATCTATCAGTCCATCCTTGGAATGCGTCTGCGCACGCCGTTGCGTTAGTCGAGCAACTGTTGGCTCCGCCCGAGCTGGACGGCGCATTGCTGCGCATGTATCAAGAGTCCCGGTCGCTGGGCCTGGCGGTGGAGGCGTTGAGCAGCGTGAGCGGCGCGGTGCTGGCACCAGTGGCTCACGGGTTGCGGCAGCGCGAGCGGTCTCGGATGGAGCAGGTGCGCGAGTTGCTCGACAGTGGCCAAGCCGATGAGATGAGTCTGGTGCAGATTGCGAAGCATGCCTGCCTGAGCGTGAATACCCTGCAGCGCCATTTCCGTGCGGTCTGGGGCAAAACGGTGTTTGCCTATCTGCGCGATGCACGTCTGGACCGTGCGCGTATGGCCCTGGAGCGCGACGCGATCAGTGTGACCCAGGCGGCATTGATTGCCGGCTATTCCAGCCCGGCGAATTTTGCGACGGCATTTCGTCAGCGATACGGCATACCGCCCGGACTGGCTGGGCGGCGGATGCCCGACTGACGACGCTCAGGCATTTTTTCAGGGCTTCAGAATCCGTACAGTTCCGCCGGGTTATCCACGAGGATGCGAGCGCGTAATGTGCTATCTGGCACCCAGGCGTGAAGCGCCGCCAATGTCGATGCGGTAGCGGGCGGCGCGGGCATCTCCGTCGGGTGGGGCCAATCGGATCCCCACACCAATCGTTCAGGTGCAGCCTGCAATAGTTCGTTGGCGACAGGCGCTGCCGAGTCCACGCCGCCTGCCAGATAATGACCCGATAGCTTGACCCAGCCTGTGCCTCGTTGCAGCCGTGTATGGACGACTCGCCGCGCTGCTTCATAGGTCTCTGTCATTGGCGCCATACGACCCAAGTGATCAAACACCACCGTGCAGGGCAGGCGCAAAATCATGTCGGCATTTTCCGCAATCTGGGTGGGTGTCATGTGCAGTTGTACGTGCCACCCCAGCGAGGCAATGCGCTTGGCCAGCGGCTCGATCATATCGATACGCACAATCGAGGTATGGGCGATGGCGACAGTAAAGCGAATGCCGCGGATACCGCCTTGATGCAGCGTTTGCAATTCGCTATCAGACACGTCAGGGAACACCACACCGACACCGCGCGTCTGGCTGGCGCCCAACTGTTCGATGGCGTCCAGCGTGACGCGGTTGTCCGTGACATGCGGCGCGGGCGTGACGACCACGGCGCGCTGCAGGCCCAGGCTGTCTCGTACTTGCCGATAGGCCTGCGCGGTGCAGGAGGCGAGAGGATTGGGCGCGGCGGGTGCAGCGATCAAGTCCGGGTTGTAGATGTGGATGTGTGAGTCGCAGGCATTTGCGGGCAGAGGTCGTGCCTCGTGCGATGTGGCTGGGGATTCAGGGGCGGATTGAGTCGGTGCGGTCACGAGAATTCCTGCGTGCTGTCAATAAGGCGAGCTCGGTCCATTGTGGACGGCAAACCCTGATTTTAAGCATGTGAGAATAAAGGTCCGTCTCGTGCGGGCACGGTGGCCTTCAATATCGCGCCTTTTTGCCGGTGGCTCTATCAGAAACAATTCACGCGAGAGGCCCATGGCATATCGCCGGCTCGCGGCACGAGCCGGCGCATGGGTTCTGCTGTATCGCTTATTGATCGACGACGAAGCCGTCAAAATGATGTCGCATTGAAATGGGTTTGGTCAGCGGTGGACGAATCTTTTGGGCATCTGGCAGCAGATTCATACCTAGGCCTGGCCCTGTCGGGATGTCGACGAAACCATCTTTCGGCAGAGGCACTGTATCGACGACGTCGCTGCCCAGGTGTTCTGCGCGGGATTCGAAAATCCCTGCCTCGAACCCCGTTGCATACTCCTGAATGGCAAAGTTGGGAATGGCGGCAGCGACCTGCAAGCACGCCGCCAGCCCGATAGGCGAGAGGGGGTTGTGCGGCACGACCTGGACCTGATGGGCTTCGGCGATGGCCGCGACCTTTTTGGCGCCCGTAATGCCGCCGCATAGACACAGGTCTACGCGTGCGTACTCCGCGCCGTTTCTCGCCAGCAGCGCTTCGAACTCATACAGCGTCGAAAAACGTTCGCCCGTCGCGATCGGAATATTGATTTTCTCCGCCACACGCGCCATCGCATCGTTGCTTTCAGGGCGAATGGGGTCTTCGATGAACATCGGATGAGTGTGTTCGATACCGTGGGCAAAGGTAATGGCCTCTGCCGGCGTCAGCCGCCGATGGATTTCGATCAGCAGGTCCACGCGGTCTCCAACGACCTCGCGCATACGCTCCGTGTTGTCGATCGCATCACGCATCTTTTTGATATGCGTCTTGAAGTAGACCTGATCGTGCCCTTCGTCCAGGAATGGATTCAAATGACCAAACGCGGTGAAGCCGGCATTCATTTTTGCTTCGCATTCGATCAGCATTTTTTCTATGGTGTTTTCGTAGATATGGCCGTAGATGCGAGCTTTGGTGCGCGCTGCGCCACCGAGCAGTTCATAGACCGGCACGCCTAGGGCCTTGCCTTTGATGTCCCACAATGCCATATCGATCGCAGAGATGGCGGCGTTTTCTGCGAGCCCCTGAAAATAGCTGAAACGATGCATGACGTTCCAATGATGCTCGATGGGGAAGGGGTCTTTGCCCTCTAGATACTCTGCAAAACGGGCAATGCAGGCCCCGGCCGCCTGGATGTGCCCCCAGGTCCCGGCTTCACCGAAACCGATCACGCCCGCGTCGGTCGTGATGCGGACAAACATGAATTGGCCTACGTGCAAAGGTTCTACTTTCTTGATCTTCATGCTGCTGAGTTCCCTATCGTTGATGCGTGGACTGTCAGTTATTGACGATGTTGGCTTTCTTGATGAGCGCGCCCCATCTCTGGGCTTCGTTCTCGATGAATTGCTTGGTCTGCTCTGGCGTCATCGTGACGGGCTCCGCACCCGCTGCGATAAGTTTGTCGCGAAAGCTCTGCTTATCCAATGCTTGCTTGAGGTCTGCAAATAAGGTCTGGCTGACCGCGCTGGGTGTTCCTTTGGGTACGGCAAATCCGAACCAATTGGCGACGCGAAACTCGGGGAAGCCGGCTTCTGCCGCTGTGGGTACCTTGGGCAAGGTGCTGACGCGTTTGTCGTGCGCGACGGCCAATACCTTGAGTCGGCCGGAATCGACATAGGGTGCGGCCGTGGGGGCGGCAGTAATCAATACATCGACTTGGCCGCTGAGCAGATCATTCAGCGCCGGCCCCGAGCCTTTGTAGGGCACGTGAGTCATATCGATGCCTGCGACGGATTTCAGGAGTTCGCCCGCCATGTGGGGGCCGCTGCCGACACCGCCCGATGCGAAATTGACCTTGCCGGGATTGGCTTTGGCATAGTCGACCAGCTCTTGCAGCGTGTTGACGGGCAGTTTTGAGCTGACGGTCAGTACATAGGGAGCTTCTGCATAGATAGAAACTCCGTCCAGATCTTTGATGGGGTCGAAGGTGAGGGACGGAAACAGACTGGGCACGATGGTCTGCGTCATTTCGTTGGACAGCAGGGTATAGCCGTCGGGCTGCGCGTTGGCGACGAAACCCATGGCGATCGTGCCGCTGGCGCCACCCTTGTTTTCGACCACAAAGGATTGGCCCGTGGACTCCATGAGCGCTTGCGAGGCAATGCGCGCCATGATGTCCGTTGTCCCTCCAGGGGAATAAGGAACGACTACGGTGACGGGGCGTGTGGGATAGGTCGTGGTGGCATGCGAGGCAAACGCAGCTACGCACGCGCCTATCAGCAAGAGTTTCTGTAATTTATGCATGTTGTCTCCGGTTTGTTTTATGAGTGGAAGTACTACATGCAGAAATTAGACACGCGTTATGGGTGTTTAAAATGGCTCAAAACTTACTCTACTTTTCAGCTCTAGGTTAATAATGAACGAGTTGACGGGCGCTTCTGCCGAGATGGCGTTTTTCAGTCTGTTGGTGAATGCGGGCAGCCTGACTGCAGCGGCCCGTGAGTTAGGGATTTCTCCGCCGGCTGCGACGCGCCGCCTGAAATTGTTGGAGGAACGGCTAGGCGTGGCGCTGTTGGCGCGGACGACACGGCGAATGAGCCTGACGGCAGAGGGGGAGGAATATCTCAGCCACGCCCGGCGCATTCTTTCGGATATTCAGGATTTTGAGCACTATCTATCAAAATCGCGGGTTGAGCCTCAGGGATTGTTGAGAGTCAATGCCACATTGGGTTTTGGGCGCAACCATATTGCGCCTCTGATATCGAGGTTCTATCAGCGTTATCCCAAGGTGCATGTCGAGCTGCAATTGACCGTCAATCCGCCGCCGGCATCGGATAACTCTTTTGATGTGTGTATTCGTTTTGGCGAGCCTCCCGATTCGCGTATGGTCGCGCGGAAATTGGCAGACAATCGGCGGCTATTGTGTGCGTCGCCGGATTATCTGCAAAAGCACGGGGTACCGAAGACGCCGCGCGATCTGGCGCGTCATCATTGCATTGCTATTCGGCATGGGGATGAGGCGCATGGCCTGTGGCGATTGTCCTCGGCGCAAGGGTCGGAGTTGGCCAAGATCAACGGGCCGCTGGTGACGAATGATGGCGACATCGCGGTGCAGTGGGCACTGGATGGGCTGGGCATCATCATGCGGGCGGAGTGGGATGTTGCCCGGTATCTGGAGAGCGGGCGATTGCAGGTGGTGCTGAGGAACTATCGGACGCCTGAGGCGAATATTTACGCGGTTTATCCGCAGCGACATCAGATGGCGCGGCGGGTGCGGGTGTTTGTCGATTTTCTTGGGGAGGCGTTTGTTCGGCTGTCCGGTGGGGCGGTTTGGCGGTAAAGGAGGGGGGCGCCGGGCGAGGTGTTCGTTGCCGTTCGTGGGCGTTTCTATGGAGACGTCCCNGTCGCGTGCCTGGGCGG
>NZ_CBCSJH010000043.1:0-44731 GCF_965139195.1 Bordetella tumbae
GACCGAGGCCCCTGGTCATGGGCCGAGTCCGTGCNANNGGCCCGGCACCACGCCCAGGCACGCGACAGGGACTCATGATGAGGGAATGCAACGAGGCTGATGGCCATCAGCTGTTTTTTGAAGCCGACTTTGGCAATGCGATGGGTTGAGCTCGCGCCATCCGGCTGTCGTGAACGCAACTCAACAGAGTTGATGCAGCAAAGCGCATGACATCCGTCACCGGAAGACATTGCGAGCAGGAGGTCGGCGTGTAAAAGCCCCGCCGGGCCGTTGAGCCGCGATTTAGCCCGCGAAGCGGGCCGAGGCCCCTGCTCATGGGCCGAGTCGCGGCGATAGGCCCGGCNGGGCTTTTACACGCCGACCTCCTGCGCCAAAAGAACTCCGCACTACGCGTGCCATAGACAACAACCGTGGAGGGCTTTTCTGTTGCCTAGAAACGCAACCGTTTTGCTGTTGTTGTCACACGCTCGCTTGATCCAACGCCTGCGCCAGATCAGCGATCACATCCGCCGGGTTTTCCAACCCGATATGCAGCCGCACCAATGCATGATCGCCGCCTGTCCAATAGCGATGCCGCGCAAGCTCGCCGCGCGTCACCCACTGCACCAGACTTTCAAAGCCCCCCCAGGAAAAGCCGATACCAAATAGCTGCAACGCGTCCACAAAGCGGCGCGAGGCCTCGGGGGAAAGACGCAGCTCGACAGCCAACATGCCGTTTGAACCGGTGCAATCGCGCTGCCACAACGCGTGGCCCGTGTCGTCCCGCCAGGCAGGGTGATATATGCGCGCGACCTCAGGGCGTCCCGCAAGAAACTCGCACACCTGCAGCGCATGATTGGCGTGTTGCGCCATGCGAATGGGCAAGGTCCGTACCCCTCGCAGTGCCAGCCAGGCATCGTCCGCACTGATCGAATATCCCATGGCGTACTGCGTGCGATTCAAACGCTGCGCAACCTCGGCATCATTCGTGACGACCGCCCCCAGCATCAGGTCAGAGTGTCCACCCACGTATTTCGTGCCGGCCACGACCGAGACGTGTGCGCCCAATTTCAGCGGCTGATAGATGTACCCCGATCCCCACGTGTTATCGCAAGCCAGCACCAGATCATGGCTACGCGCAAACGCCGCCAATGCGGGAATATCCAGCATCTGGAACAGCAACGAACCGGGGGATTCGACGTACAGCAGCCGGGTGTTCGGGCGTACCAAGGATTCCAGATCGTCATCCGCCGAGAAATAAGTGATCTCGATATTCAAACGCTTGAGTAACGCCGCATCGAGTTCATATACCGGGCCATAGACGCAGTCGGCTACCAGCGCGTGGTCGCCGGCGGAAAGCAGCGACAGCATCACCAAGGTAATGCCCGACATCCCCGAGGACGCCAGATAGGCATGCGTGCCGCCTTCGAGCTCGCAGAACACCTGCTCCAACGCCGCATGCGTATCCATGCCCATGCGGCCATAGGTTGCGGCACGCTGGCCGGAAGCCTTGCGACGCTGGGTGGCCTCGAGCGCGTCCAGATTCTGAAAACGCACTGTGCTGGCCCGCATCGACGGCAGGTTGACGGGGGCCGAACCCGTTTGCGGGTTGAATGGCGCCGTGCCGGTATGCTGCAACAGCGTGTCGATATGCGAGACGGGATCTTTGGCCATAGGAATGCAGTGAGGATGGACAGAAAACGGTCAGAACCTCGATATTAGGAGATTCGCCGCATTCGTGCCGAGATGGGCACGTGCCATCCGGCGCCGACGCATTGCTCGCCAAGGCTGCGCGCTGTACCCTTGGAACCCGTCGACGTCACGTCTCTCTGGCCGTATCTGCGGCCGCCGCGCCATGCTGCCCTTTGACACATTGCTTGCTTTTTTCGGTATCGCGATTGTGCTGGCTCTCACGCCCGGTCCCGACAATCTGTTCGTCTTGATGCAGTCGGCCCTGTGGGGCCGTTCTGCAGGGATGTGCGTGGTGTTGGGATTATGCACCGGCGTACTCGGTCATACGGCCGCCGTCGCCGCCGGGTTGGCGGCGGTTTTTGCGGCGTCATCGCATGCGTTTACCGTCCTCAAGCTCGCGGGGGCCGCCTATCTGGCCTATTTGGCGTGGCAGGCGCTGCGCTCACGTGGCGGTCCGGCCAATGCCGAGCGTCCGCCTGCGATGACACCGGGCGCACTCTATCGGCGCGGCGTCATCATGAGCCTGACCAATCCCAAGGTGCTGCTGTTCTTTTTTGCGTTCTTGCCGCAATTCACCTCGCCCAAGCCCGAGTACGGCCCCGTAGGCCTGCAAACGGCCGTGCTGGGCGTGCTGTTCATGCTGGCCGCGTTATTGGTATTTAGCGCCATCGCATTTTTCTCGGGCGCGTTCGGGCAACTGCTGCAACGCTCGCCCACCGCGTCACGCTGGTTGAATCGCGTGACGGGTATTGTTTTTCTGGGCCTGGCCATCCGGCTGGCAACAGCCAGCCGTTAACGCTCAGCGCACGGTAAATCTCACGATCCCGTCTTCATCGGTCTTGCGAGTCAGCTTGCCCTCGAAATACAGCGTATGCAGATGCGCGAGCGCCTCGCCCATGGCAAAAGTCATCTGGTGCAGATCGAGCTTGCGCTTGAACAGCACGGGCACGATATCCATCGTGGATTGCGGCGTGACGCAAGCCTGCAGCACCTCTGCCAACCGATCCGCGTGGTGCTGATGCTGCTGGGCAATCCGCTCGTGCAGGCCTTTGAAAGGGCGTCCATGCGACGGCAATACCAGGGCATCAGCCGGCAGATCGCCATAACCATCCAGCGAACTCAGATACAAGCGCAGAGGATCCGAGTCCGGCTCGAACGCGAACACGCTGACGTTCGTGGAAATGCGCGGCAGCACCATATCGCCTGAGATCACGACGTTCAAGTCAGGGCTATAAAGCGAGACATGCTCAGGCGCGTGCCCATAACCCACGATGACACGCCAATCGTGGCCGCCGATGGCGACTTGATCGCCATGCAGCATGCGGGTGTAACGTGTCGGCATGGCCGGCACCAGATTCGGGTAATAGCCCGCACGCTCGCGAATCTGCTCTTGGGCATCGGGGTCCGTCATTCCATGGCGCGCAAAATGCGCCACGGCCGCCTCGCCATTGGGGCCCGAGCCCGTCGAACGCGATGACCACAGCACAGCCACCATGTAGTCGGTCATGCTCATCCACAACGGCACATCCCAACGCTCGCACAACCAATTGGCCAGCCCGACGTGATCAGGATGCATATGGGTGACGAGCACGCGCAACACCGGCAGTCCGTCCAGCTCCTGGGCAAAGACCTGTTCCCACAGCGTGCGCACCTCGTCACGGCTGATGCCACAGTCGACGATGGTCCAACCCTGGCGTCCGTCGATCTCGTCGCGCAGCAACCATAGATTGATATGATCCAGCGCAAAAGGCAGCGGCATGCGGATCCATTTCACGCCTGGTGCGACCTCTAGTGCAACACCTGGCTCGGGCTGTGTATCGCCCCAGGGATACTGCAGTTGATGCTCGTTAGGATTCATCTCTTGTTCTCGGTTAAACCGCCGAACCGCGCCGGCGTTTAGAAATAAGCTTGACGATTGTTCCAGACCATCATAATTTACGTTTACGTAAACTGCCAAATATCGCATGCCGCCCACCTGGACGATTTCCGAACTCTCTCGTGAGTTCGACATCACGCCGCGCACCATCCGGTTCTACGAGGATCAGGGCATCGTCAGCCCTGCGCGTGATGGCCGCAACCGTGTGTATAGCCCACGCGATCGCACTCGCCTGAAGCTCGCCTTGCGCGGCAAACGGCTCGGATTGCAATTGTCGGAAATCCGCGCGTTGATCGACATGTACGACAGCCCAAGCGACAACGCGATGCAATTACGGCAGTATCTGGATGTCCTGGCCAAGCATCGCGCGGCCCTGGAACAACAACGCCGCGATATCGAAGACACGCTGTCGGAAATCGCGGAACAGGAACAGCAGTGTCAGATGTTGATGGCACAAAAGCCTTGACCGTGCCGCTGTCCTCGCGCATCAATACCGAGACTTCTCGGAACAGACGATGACATTGCTGCCCACATTAGGCCTGTACGTGTTGACGGCGCTCGCCGAAATCCTCGGCTGCTATTTGCCGTACCTCTGGTTAAAGCAGGGCCATTCCGCGTGGCTATTGTTGCCGGCGGCCTTGAGCCTCGCGCTATTTGTCTGGCTATTGACGTTGCACCCCGCGGCGTCGGGGCGGGTCTATGCGGCCTATGGCGGGGTATACGTCACCATGGCGCTGATATGGCTATGGGCCGTCGACGGCGTGCGTCCTGCGCTGACTGACTGGGCCGGTGTCGGACTCTGCCTGGCTGGTATGGCCCTCATCGTGCTCGGCCCCCGCTCGGAATAGCGGGCGTCACGACGTATCCTGTTCGACGCGTTGGCGTGGTGTCTCAACCGCTGTTCTTTGTTGCTGCAGAAAATTCGCGCAGCACAGCGACATCCCGTACCGCGACAGCGATCCTGTACCGCTATGGTGTCTTGCGCGATCCATCGGGGTAATACTGCGCTGTGTCTTTGGCTGCGCCGCTCGCATCGAATGTCTTGCTGGAAAGCTTCGTGCCATCAGGTCCGTAGGTGATTTCGCTGGTTAATTTACCAGCCTCGTCATAGTAGCGATGCACACCAACGTGACGGTATTGCCCCTGAAACACGCCAGCCGATTGCAAGACTCCAAGATCGGAAAACCGCTCTACATAAACGCCCGGCGCGCCTTTGGGATCATGAATCGATTGATCCGCCCGGGTTTCCTTGACCTTGCCATTCATGTACCAGAACGTGGCCTTCATTTCTCTACCACCCAGAAATTCCTGTTCACGTACCGGCGTTGCGTTGTCCAGCCACTCGCGTTCAGTGGCTTGAATCGTCTTGGTACCTCCCTGCGCAACCTCGCGCTCGATGACCTCATAGATCAATGTCCCATTGCGCGCGTATTCCTTGGTGTGCCGGCCGCCGTCAATGTCCTTGGTCACGCTCTGGCCCGCCAGGGCGGGGTTGGATTCCGCACGGGATAGTCCGGGACTCAGGGCCGTCGTCAACAATACAAACAAAAAGACCAGCGTACGCGTCATCAGATGCTCCAAAGGAAATCCCCCGTTTTCGTCACGTATGAACTACTGCACTTGAATCTTGCTTTCGCGAATGATGCGCTGATTGTTTTCGTAGTCCGTGCGAACTTGTTTTGCGAAATCCTCGCCGATGCCGGTTCCAGGTTGCATGGAGTTTTTCTCCAGCATCTGTTGATACTGCGGATTCGCGAGCGCTTTTGCTATTTCATCACGCATGGTTTTCAACACTTCGGGTGGCACGCCGGCCGGCGCGAACAGCGAAAAGTTCGAGAAATAGCGGATGTTCGGCAACTTCAGCTCTGCCATGGTCGGCACATCGGGCCACGGGGCCAGCCGTTGCGGCGCCATCACCGCGAGGGGCTTGAGCGTGCCAGCGGCGACGTGAGGCAGCACGATATCGGTGTTGACGACCAGCAGATCGACTTGGCCACCCAGACCATCCGACACGGCCTGGCTGCCGCCGCGATACGGCACCTGCAGCATCTCGATGCCCACCTGCTTATTCAGCGCTGCCATGCCTATATGCGCGACGGAACCCAACCCAGGGATGCCGAACGTGACTTTGCCGGGGTGCTGCTTGGCATAGTCCACCAACTCGGCAAACGTGCTCACAGGCAGCGCTTTGGTGGCCAAGATGCCGACCGGCCCGACTGCCACACTGGCAACCGGAACGAGGTCTTTCATCGGGTCATACGAGGTCTTCACCAGATTCGGAAAAATCGTCAGCGGGCTGGTCGATGCCAGGAGCAATGTCGTCCCGTCAGGCTTGGCTCGCGCAACGGCCTCGGTCCCCACGCTGCCGCCCGCGCCAGGTTTGTTTTCGATGATGGTCGCCGTGCCATAAGCCTGACGGAAAATGTCGCCCAGCGTGCGACCCAAGGTGTCATTCGTACCGCCGGCAGTGTAGGGAACGACGAGCGTCAGTGTTTTGCCTGGCCACGCAGGCTGAGCATGAGCGGCCATGGCCATTGCCGCTACGGCCATCATCGCCACGCTACGGGTGAACTTCGAAAGTGCTGCCATTCTGATCATATCAACGCTCCGAAAATCCCCGCCGCTCATGCCGGGGAAAAGCCATCACGATGGCTGTCGATGAACACCAATGAAAAAGAAGGTGCCTCGCGACACCGCGAGGCAAAACACTCAAGCCAGGTAACGCTGAGCCAGACGAATCCAATAGGACGCGCCGACAGGGATCAAACTGTCGTTAAAGTCGTAGCTGGTGTTGTGCAGCATGCACGGCCCCAGCCCGTGACCTGCCAGGCGATGCTCGCCATCTCCGTTACCCAGAAACACGTAGCAGCCGGGTTTGGCCTGCAGCATGAAGGCAAAATCCTCGGATGCCATCACGGGCTCGATCACTCGCGATTGATCGGATCCGACGACGTCGCGCATGACGTCCAGGCAAAAGGCCGTTTCATCAGGCGTATTCACCAGAGCGGGATAGCGGCGCTCGAAATAGACCTCTGCCTGACAGCCATGCGCCGCAGCAATCGGCTCGGCCAACTCGTTCATGCGCCGCTCGATCAAGTCCACGACACCCGTGCTGTAAGCTCGCACAGAACCGCCCAACCACGCACTGCCGGGAATGATGTTGGTCACCTCGCCACCCGCCTGCACTTGAGTGATGGACACGACCGCAGCGTCCAGCGGGCGTTTGCTACGTGTCAGTATGGTTTGCAGCGCCTGGCCGATCGCAAACAGCGCCGGTACAGGGTCGTCGCAATCCTGCGGGGCCGCGGCATGCCCGCCACGTCCGGTCACCGTAATCTTGAAGGCATTCGCGGCCGCCATCATCGGTCCGCTACACACGCCGAAACTACCCGCTGGCATCCCGGGCCAGTTATGCATGCCGAATACGGCTTCACATGGAAAACGCTCGAACAAGCCGTCCTCGATCATGGCCCGGGCACCCGCACCGCCGTTTTCCTCGGCCGGTTGAAAGCAGACATAGACGGTACCGTCAAAGCCGCCCGCCTGCTTTAAATGGCGGGCCGCGGCCAGCAGCATCGCCGTATGGCCATCGTGGCCACAGCCGTGCATTTTGCCGTCATGGCGCGAGCGATGGTCAAAGGTGTTGGCTTCCTGGATGGGCAAGGCGTCCATGTCTGCCCGCAACAAAATGGCTCGCGATGCGCTCCCTGCCTTGAGCACGCCCACCACCCCGGTGCGACCGATGCCGGTATGGGTTTCGATCCCCCAGGACCGCAGGCGCTCGGCCACGAGGGCGGCAGTCCGATGCTCGTCATACGCCAGCTCAGGATGCGCATGGATATCGCGCCGCAAAGCAATCATCTCGTCCAGATCGGCGAGTTCTATCACGACAGTCCCTCCAGAGGCCCGCTCGGGCCAGCAATGGATTGGTCAGACAAGTTCCAGGCAAATTCTGGCATGGTCTGACAAGCCGTCGTCACGTTTTTCTTAGGGGTAAACCCGTGTTTTACTTTACGTTTACGTAAACGTAATATCAACCTTCTACATTGCTTAGCCATCGACGGTGGAGCATGATGGATCCGGCAAGCGGATTCATGCATGCAGCACCACCAAATGTAAGTACATACTCTCACGGAGATCGCGATGAACCTTCCCGGCTTGAACTTCAATCTAGGCGAAGACCTGGACATGCTGCGCGACGCGGTGCGTACTTTTGCACAGGCCGAAATTGCGCCGCGCGCCGCCGAAGTCGATCGCAGCGATCAATTCCCGATGGATTTGTGGCGCAAGTTCGGCGAGCTCGGAGTGCTGGGCATGACTGCCAGCGAGGAATACGGCGGCGCCAACCTGGGGTACCTGGCGCACATGGTCGCGATGGAGGAAATCTCGCGCGCCAGTGCTTCCATCGGCCTGTCGTATGGGGCGCATTCCAATCTGTGCGTCAACCAGATCCACCGCAATGGCACGGCAGACCAGAAAGCCCGCTATCTGCCCAAGCTGATTTCCGGCGAACATGTGGGCGCACTGGCGATGAGCGAGCCGGGCGCAGGCTCGGACGTCGTCAGCATGAAGCTGCGCGCCGAGAAAAAGGGCGACCGCTATGTGCTGAACGGCACCAAAATGTGGATCACGAACGGTCCGGACGCCGATACCCTGGTGGTCTATGCCAAGACCGACCCGGAGGCCCACCAGCGCGGGATTACCGCCTTTCTGGTGGAAAAGAACTTCAAGGGATTCTCGATCGCGCAAAAGCTGGACAAACTGGGCATGCGCGGCAGCCACACGGGCGAACTGGTGTTCCAGGATTGCGAGGTCCCCGAGGAAAACGTCCTGGGTCAGGTCAACGGCGGCGTGAGAGTCCTGATGAGCGGCCTGGACTACGAACGTGCCGTACTCTCGGGCGGGCCGTTGGGCATCATGCAGGCGGTGATGGACGTCGTCGTACCGTACATCCACGACCGCAAGCAATTCGGCCAGGCCATTGGCGAGTTTCAATTGATCCAGGGCAAGGTCGCAGACCTGTACACCACACTGCAGGCCAGCCGGGCGTTTTGCTATGCCGTCGGCAAGAACCTGGATCAACTCGGCGCGGAGCACGTGCGGCAAGTCCGTAAAGACTGCGCAGCACTCATCCTGTACACCGCCGAAAAAGCCACCTGGATGGCCGGCGAGGGGGTACAGATCCTGGGCGGCAACGGCTACATCAACGACTACCCCACGGGCCGCCTGTGGCGCGATGCCAAGCTGTACGAAATCGGCGCTGGCACCAGCGAAATCCGCCGCATGTTGATCGGCCGCGAATTGTTTGCGGAAACCGCCTGATCTGTTGCCATCATGATCTACACCGGCGACGTCCAGCATATCGAGCCAGTGGCAGCTACCGCGCCACTGCCGCTGGATGTCGCCCGGCAGATCCTGGCGGGTTTTGATCGGCATTACGCGCTATTTCGCTACAGCGCACAACGTGCAAAGGCCTTGTTTGAATCGGGCGATTGGCATGGTATCCAGCAGCTCTCGCGCGAACGCATCGAGTACTACGACATGCGCGTGCGCGAGTGCGCCAATCAGCTGCAACGGACTTTGCACGGTTTGGCCGCAGCAGATAGCGAAACCAGTCTGACGCCCAAGCAAACGACGTTCTGGCAAGACGTCAAACAGCAATTCGTCGGATTGTTGTCAGAACATCGTCAACCCGAATGTGCGGAAACGTTTTTTAATTCGGTGTCGTGCCGCATTCTGCATCGCGACTATTTTCATAACGATTTCTTGTTTGTCCGGCCGGCCGTTGCGACGGATTATCTCGATAGCCGCATTCCGTCGTACCGCGTTTATTACCCCTTGTCCGAGGGATTGCGCAACGGCCTGATTCGCATGGCGGCCGATTTCGGACTGGCCGCGCCGTATGCAGACCTGCCGCGCGATACACGTTTGCTGGCACGTGCTGCTGTGCGGCAGTTGCGCGCACAATGGCCTCGGCATCAGGGCCGGCGGCTCGCGCCAGACTGCCAGATCCAGGTACTGGGTACGCTGTTCTTTCGCAACAAGGGCGCCTACATCGTCGGCCGCCTGATCAATCAGAGCAGCCTGCTGCCTTTTGCCATTGCGCTGACGCGCAACGCCGCGGGCCAGATTGAGCTGGATGCGTTATTGCTGGGTGCGGACGATCTGAGCACGCTGTTCAGTTTTACCCGCGCCTATTTTCTGGTGGACATGGAAACGCCGGCCGCCGTGGTGAGTTTTCTGTCGACCTTGTTGCCACGCAAACCCAAGGCCGAGCTCTACACCATGATCGGCCTGCAGAAACAGGGCAAGACGCTGTTCTATCGGGATTTCCTGCATCATCTGGCGCATTCGCGCGATGCCTTTGACATTGCACCGGGCATCAAAGGCATGGTGATGTGCGTGTTCACGTTGCCGTCCTATCCGTACGTGTTCAAATTGATCAAGGACCACATCGACAAGGACGGCATCGATCACGCTACCGTGCGGCGCAAATACCAGATGGTCAAACTGCATGACCGTGTGGGCCGCATGGCCGACACCTGGGAATACTCGCAAGTCGCGTTGCCGCGCGCGCGTTTTTCATCGGCCTTGCTGGACGAACTGCGGCAACGCGTCCCTAGTCTGCTCGAGGAAAACCACGACTCGATCGTCATCCGGCATGTGTACATCGAACGCCGTATGACACCGTTGAATCTGTATTTGCAACACGCCAGCGAGCCGATGGTGGATCATGCGATACGCGAATATGGGGACGCGATCCGTCAGTTGGCCAGTGCGAACATTTTCCCTGGCGACATGCTGTACAAGAATTTCGGCGTCACTCGTCTGGGCCGTGTGGTGTTTTACGACTACGACGAAATCCAGCGCATGACCGAGATGCAGTTTCGCCGGATTCCGCCCGCGCCGAATGAAGAGGCCGAGATGGCCAGCGAACCGTGGTACGCCGTCGGTCCCAATGATGTTTTCCCCGAGGAATTCGACCGCTTTTTGCTGGGGGATACCCGCATACGCAAAGCCTTTCTACGGCACCACGCCGAGCTGTTACAAGCCGAGTGGTGGCAGGCCTGCCGTAACCATGTTGCACAAGGTCAAATTGAAGAATTTTTCCCTTACGATAAGGACAGACGGCTGCGCATTGGCGCAACGCCGCCTGTTTTCGCGTCGTAACAATCCAATTTATCTCTGATTTTCAGGAGCGCCCATCATGTCTGATCCCGTCGTTATCGTTTCTGTTGCTCGCACCCCCATGGGCGGCATGCTGGGCAGCCTGTCAGGCCTGGCCGCCCACGAGCTCGGCTCCGTCGCCATCAAAGCCGCCGTCGAACGCGCCGGTATCAAACCGGACCAGGTCGACGAAGTCATCATGGGTAATGTATTGCAGGCGGGCCAAGGCCAAGCCCCCGCGCGTCAAGCCGCACTGGGTGCCGGCCTGCCATTGGGTGTCGCATGCACGACCGTCCACAAAGTCTGCGGCTCGGGCCTGAAGGCCGCTATGTTCGGCCATGACTTGCTGAGCGCCGGCTCGGCGCGCATTGTGGTCGCGGGCGGTCAGGAAAGCATGAGCAACGCCCCCTATCTGCTGCTCAAGGGCCGCCAAGGCTATCGCTACGGCCACAACACGGTGTATGACCACATGGCCTTGGACGGCCTGGAAGACGCCTACGATCGCGGCAAGGCCATGGGTGTCTTTGCCGAAGACTGCGCCGCCAAATACAGCTTCACGCGCGAACAGCAAGATGCGTTTTCGCTGGAGTCGCTGCGCCGCGCACGTGCCGCCAGCGAAGACGGCAGCTTTAAATGGGAAATCGCCCCCGTCACTGTCGCTGGCCGTAAAGGCGATACCGTGATCGACACCGACGAGGCGCCGACCAAAGCCATGCCGGAGAAAATCCCGACGCTGAAACCTGCGTTCAAAAAAGACGGCACCGTCACCGCTGCCAACTCGTCGTCGATTTCCGATGGCGCGGCCGCCATGGTGCTCATGCGCGCCTCGACCGCCGAAGAGCTCGGCCTCAAGCCGCTGGCGCGCATCGTGGCCCACAGCCAGCATTCGCAAGAACCCAACTGGTTCACGACCGCGCCCGTCGGTGCGCTGAAAAACCTGTTCACCAAAACGGGTTGGAAAGCCGAGGATGTCGATCTGTATGAAATCAATGAGGCCTTTGCCGTCGTCACCATGGCCGCCATGAATGACTTCAAACTGCCTCACGACAAAGTCAACGTGCATGGTGGCGCAACTGCGCTGGGCCATCCTATCGGCGCATCGGGTGCCCGTCTGGTCACCACGCTGATTGGCGCGCTGCGCAAGACCGGCGGCAAGCGCGGCGTGGCCACGCTGTGCATTGGCGGCGGCGAAGCCGTAGCCATGGCCATCGAAATGATTTAACGAGTCTGTGCGTGTGTCGGATCGCCCATGTGATCCGACACACCGCGACTGACGCATCCTGAGCAAGACCATTGCATTTCGATCAGGTATCCGAGCGTTGAGGCATCAGCCTTTACGCAAGTTGACGGCTCCATGTACTAGACGTCGAACGTTCCAGAGCCTCTGATAAACACAACGGCCTGCATCCGCAGTGCCTGTCGATCACTTTGCACGACAACGGCCCGCTATGCCCACTATCGAATCTCGCATCAACCCGCGTTCACAAGACTACACCGACAACGCACGCGCCATGCAGGCACTGCTGGACGATCTGGCTCGGCACTTGGCCCAGACCGCATTGGGCGGCAACGACGCCGCGCGCGCCAAACATGTTGCGCGCGGCAAGCTCCTGCCGCGTGAGCGCGTCGAACGCTTGATCGACCCGGGCAGCGCCTTTTTAGAACTGTCGCCGCTGGCGGCGCATGGCATGTACGAGGGCGAGGCGCCTGGCGCGGGAGTCATCACCGGCATCGGCCGCATCGCCGGCACGGAGTGCATCATCGTCTGCAATGACGCGACGGTGAAGGGTGGGACGTACTATCCCATGACCGTCAAAAAACATCTGCGTGCACAAGAAATCGCCGCGCAGAATCGTCTGCCGTGTGTGTATCTGGTGGACTCGGGCGGGGCGAATTTGCCGCGTCAAGACGAGGTGTTTCCCGATCGCGATCACTTCGGCCGTATTTTCTACAACCAGGCGGTGATGTCATCGCAAGGCATTGCGCAGATTGCTGTCGTGATGGGCTCGTGCACAGCGGGCGGCGCGTACGTGCCGGCGATGAGCGATGAATCCATCATCGTGCGCAACCAAGGCACGATTTTTCTGGGAGGCCCGCCGCTGGTCAAGGCAGCGACAGGCGAAGAAGTCAGCGCCGAAGATCTCGGCGGCGGCGACGTGCATACACGGCTATCCGGCGTCGTCGATCACTTGGCCGTCAACGACCTGCATGCCTTGCAACTCGCGCGCAACGCCGTGTCACGGCTCAATCGTCAAAAGCCCACGCCGCTGGCGCTGGCCCCCATCCGCGAGCCGCGATATGACCCAGCGGAGCTCAACGGCATCATCCCCTCCGATACGCGCAAACCCTATGACGTACGGGAAATCATCGCGCGCATCGTCGACGGCTCGGATTTTGACGAGTTCAAGGCGCGTTTCGGCACGACCCTGGTGACGGGCTTTGCGCATATTCATGGCATGCCGGTAGGCATCGTGGCCAACAATGGCATCCTGTTTTCAGAGTCGGCGCAAAAGGGCGCGCACTTTATCGAACTCTGCGCGCAACGCAAAATCCCGCTGGTGTTTTTGCAGAACATCACCGGATTCATGGTGGGCCGTAAATACGAGAATGAAGGGATTGCGCGGCATGGCGCCAAGATGGTCACCGCCGTTGCGACGGCCAATGTGCCTAAATTCACGGTCTTGATCGGCGGTTCGTTTGGCGCGGGCAACTACGGCATGTGCGGACGCGCGTATTCGCCACGCATGTTGTTCATGTGGCCCAACGCGCGCATTTCCGTCATGGGTGGCGAACAGGCCGCGAGTGTGCTGGCCACGATACGCCGCGATGGGATTCAAGCCAAAGGCGGGCAGTGGCCGGCAGAAGACGAGGAAGCCTTCAAGGCGCCGATTCGCGATCAGTACGAGCGCGAAGGGCATCCGTATTACGCTACCGCGCGTTTGTGGGACGACGGCATCATCGCACCGGCCGATACCCGCCGTGTGCTGGGTTTGGCGCTGTCGGCGGCATTGAATGCGCCTATCGAAGACACGCGCTTTGGCGTATTCCGGATGTAGGAAAAAACCCCACCCCCTACGCGCTGCGCGCGCCCCCTCAAGGGGGCAAAGTCTACAGACCGGCGGAGCCGGATCTGTGACTTTCCCGCTGGAGGGGCACTGTGGGTCGAGGGGGAACATTTCGGTGATGATGCATCGCCAACTGGATTTGAATTAGTCGCGGTGACAACAAATTTTGTGTGGAAGACAACATGTTCGATACTCTGCTGATAGCTAACCGTGGTGAGATTGCTTGCCGTGTCGCGGCGACGGCGCGCCGTCTGGGCATACGGACGGTGGCGGTGTATTCCGATGCCGACGCAGGTGCGCGGCATGTGGCGGCTTGCGATGTCGCGGTGCATATAGGGGGGCCTGAGCCGCGTGCGAGTTATTTGCGGGCAGAGGCTATTTTGCAAGCGGCGCGCGATACGGGTGCACAGGCTATTCACCCGGGCTATGGGTTCCTGTCGGAGAACGAGGCGTTCGCTCAGGCTGCCACAGATGCGGGGATTGCTTTTGTCGGGCCGCCTGCATCGGCTATCGCCGCCATGGGCAGTAAGTCGGCTGCCAAGGCCTTGATGGAAAAAGCCGGGGTGCCGCTGGTGCCCGGCTATCACGGCGACAACCAGGACCCCGCGTTTCTGAAATCGCAAGCCGATGGCATCGGCTATCCCGTGTTGATCAAAGCCAGTGCGGGCGGTGGCGGTAAAGGGATGCGTGTAGTCGAGTCCTCTGGTGCCTTTATCGAGGCGCTGGCGTCCTGCCAACGCGAGGCGGCATCGAGTTTTGGCGATGACCGCGTGCTGATTGAACGCTATCTGCAAAAGCCGCGGCACATCGAAATCCAGGTCTTTGCCGATACGCATGGCAACTGCGTATACTTGTTCGAACGCGATTGTTCGGTGCAACGCCGCCATCAAAAAGTCATCGAAGAAGCCCCCGCCCCCGGCATGACCGCAGAGCGCCGGCAAGCGATGGGCGACGCCGCCGTCGCGGCCGCGCGCGCAGTAGGTTATGTTGGTGCGGGGACGGTGGAATTCATCGCCGAGCCAGACGGACGTTTTTATTTCATGGAAATGAATACGCGTCTGCAAGTGGAGCACCCGGTCACGGAAATGATCACCGGCCACGATCTCGTCGAGTGGCAGTTGCGTGTCGCCGCTGGCCAGCCTCTGCCTGCCAAACAAGAAGACCTGCACATTCATGGCCATGCCATCGAAGCGCGCATTTATGCAGAGAACCCCGATAAAGGCTTTTTGCCTTCGATCGGCACGCTGGCCTATCTGGAGTTGCCGCCTCATGTCGCATTTACCAACGGCGATGTGCGGGTGGATGGCGGGGTGCGGATGGGCGATACCATCACGCCTTATTACGACCCGATGATCGCCAAACTGATTGTGCACGGTGCGGATCGCGATCAGGCCCGCGCACGCATGATTCAGGCTTTGGCGCATACGCACGCTGTCGGCGTTCAGACCAACGTGGCGTTTCTGACGCGGCTGATGCAGGATGCGGCCTTTGCCGCGGCGGATCTGGATACGGGCTTGATCGAGCGTCAGCGCGACACGTTGCTGCCGCCGCCGGCGGCAGCAGATGCCACCGATGTGGCGCTGGCCACCGCTGCAGTGCTGGTACGCCAGGGCTTGGCGCCCGCAGGCGATACATCGTTGCCAAGCTCGGTAGCCGCGACAGCCTCAACGCGCGTATCAGTCACCGACCCGTGGGACGTGCGCGATGGATGGCGTTTGGGTGGACAGTATCAGCAAACGCTGCAATGGCTCGATCATGAAACCCTGCGTGATGTCACGATCGCGCGTGATGGACAGGCCTGGACATTACGCAGCGATCAAACATCGTGGGCTTTTTCCTGGCGCGCCCATACGGGGGCGAACCCGAACCTGGCCTATGGGCTGCGCGTGACCTTGGACGGACGCGAAAGCACGGGCACGGTGGTATTGCACGGTGATAAAGCTTATGTGTTTCGTGAGGGCCGCACCCAGATGCTGGGCCTGCATGATGCATTGGCCCACGCCCAGGATGGCGAGGGTGAACATGCAGGCGGATTGACAGCCCCCATGCCCGGCAAGATCATTTCGATTGCCGTCCAGGCGGGCGACAAAGTGAAAAAGGGACAAGCCCTGCTGGTCATGGAGGCCATGAAGATGGAGCACACGATCTCGGCACCGGGCGATGGCGAAGTGCAAGAGGTGTTTTACGCCATCGGAGACCAGGTCGGCGAGGGAGCCGAGCTGGTCGCGATCGTCGCGTAGCGCCTCTGACGGCCCGGGTCCTGCCTCTATGAGAGGGGCCCGGACGGGCTTACGCGGATTCGTTCGATTGTCGCTGGACGAAAATTTGTTGCGATGCAACTTTACCGGCGTGGCACGCGTTCTTATCTTGTGGCGGTGTTCCCCCATCGGGCTGCCCCACATTCATGCCAACGCCAGACGCCAACGCCTTATCAGCCACCCAGAAAACTTGCCGAGTACTGGCCAGCCTGTCTGACCCTTGCGTCCAGCGGCTGACCGATATCGCGCAACGCGCCGCGCTGGATATCTCTACCGCGCGGCGTATCCTGAAGGACCTGGAGGCAGAAGGCTTCGTCGAACGGGACCCGGTCAACAAGCACTACATGCTGGGGCCCCAGGTCTATGCCATGCATCATGCAATGGTGGACGGGCTGGATCTGCGCGGGCTCGCACGGCCGGCCCTGATCCGATTGGCACGCCGTTTTGGCGACACCGTCATTCTGTCGTTACCGATGGGCTGGGAGTCGGTCTGCCTGGATCTGTGCTTTGGCGACTACCCCATTCGCGCCAACTATCTGCAGGTAGGCAGCCGTCGCCCGCTGGGCGTGGGAGCAGGCAGCCTGGCGCTGCTGTCAACACTGGGCGAGGTTGAAACGCAGGCGGTCATGCCCATGGTGCGGCAACGCCTGACCGCCAAGTATCCCCGCTTTCCTGAATCGGATTTGATCACGGCGGCACAACGTGCACGAGGCCTGGGGCACGCCATGCTGCTGGACGTAGTGGTCGAAAAAATGGGCGGCCTGGGTGTCGCCGTGCGGGGCCCCAGCGGGCGCGCGATCGCCGCGCTCAGCATCGCGGCGTTGAACGAACGCATAGAGTCTCGCGAAGCGGAACTCGCACAAGCCCTCTCGCAAGAGGCTCGCGACATCGAACGCTCGTGGTGGCCTCATGCCTGATATCCGCTATCCCCGCGCCTATATCCACGCCGCCGCCACGACCCGCTATGGCCGCCACGAGGGCAGCAGCGCGCTGGACCTCATGGCGCAAGCTGCGAATCAGGCCTTGGCGCAATCCGGCCTGCAACGCGACGATATCGACGGCGTATTGTGCGGCTACGCGACGACCTTTCCGCATTTGATGCTGGCCGATCTGCTGAGCGAAAAGCTGGGCTTGCAGCCCCACTATGCGCACGGCATGCAAATGGGCGGGGCCACCGGGGCCGCCATGGTCATGCTGGCTCGTACGCTCCTGCGAGCAGGCACCTGCCGGCGCATTCTGGTGGTCGCAGGGGAAAATCGATTGACCGGCCAAGCCGTGGATACGTCCATCCAGACCCTGGCCCAAGTCGGCGAGCCCGATACCGAAGTTCCCAATGGCGCATCCGTGCCGGCCTACTATGCATTGCTGGCCTCGGCCTATATGCATCAGACCGGACTCGATCGCGAGACCTTGGCCGAATTTGCCGTGCTGATGCGCGAGCATGCTGCAAGCCACCCTCATGCACATCTGCGCGACCCTATTGCGGTCGATCAAGTGCTGGCGTCCAAGCCGATCGCAACACCATTGAATCTGTTGGATTGCTGCCCGATATCGGATGGAGCAGCAGCGCTCGTGCTCAGCGCCGACGAAGGACCTGTCCAGGTCATTGGCGATGGCCAGGCGCATCGCCACCAGCATTTGTCAGCGATGCGCGACGTGCTGGACACGGGCGCCGCGCGCGCTTGTGCCAGAGCCTTGGCCGAGGCAAAGCTGGAATCGCAGCACATCGATTATCTGGCGATCTACGACTCTTTCACGATTACGCTGGTCATGTTGCTTGAGGAGCTGGGATACGCGCCGCGTGGCAGCGCGGGCGCCCGGCTGCGTCACGGAGATTTTGCAGCGTCTGGTGAGTTGCCGCTCAATACGCACGGTGGATTGCTGTCATTCGGCCATTCAGGCGTGGCGGGTGGCTTGGCACACCTCGTCGAGGCTTGGACTCAACTGGCAGGCCGCGCTGGCGAACGGCAGATCACCCCACGGCGGCGAGCTCTGGTGCATGCCGACGGCGGCGTGCTCTCTGCCCATGTCAGCCTGGTACTGCAAGCGGAGAGCACAAGGTGACTACACAGCATCCCCTGGATATCCAACGTTGCGAACACTGTGGCACATGGTGGGCGCTGCGACCCTACGCCTGCGCCGCCTGTGGCGGCACCGCATTGTCATGGCAACGCGCGACAGGCGAGGGGGTCGTCATCGCGCGCAGCGAGGTGCATCGTGCCCCGGATGCGCAATGGAAAGCACTGACACCCTATACGCTGGTGCTCGTTAAATTGCATGAACACGTCACGCTGATGGGGCATGCAGACGCCACCATCACCGTCGGCCAGCACGTGCACGGCCGCGCCGTAGAAATCAACAGCCGCCTGCTACTGAAGTTCGAAGCCCGCTCCCCGCCGTGATGCTAGCCGTATTCACGGCATCACATCCAAACGAACCGCATCCACAACACGTCCCCAGAGGACGGAGGAGACACTCATGCCTATCAAAACGCTATGGCGTGGCGCATTCGCCGCGTTGACGCTATTCACCGCGACGATCTCTGTCCATGCTGCCTCGACCGACTGGCCAGCTAAACCGATTACCTTGGTGGTGCCCTATCCACCAGGAGGGCCCACCGATATCGTGGCGCGGTCCGTGGCGAAAGGCCTGGGCGACGAACTCAAGCAAACCGTCATCATCGACAACCGCTCAGGCGCGGGCGGCAACATCGGTGCGGAGCTCGTCGCCAGGAGCGCTCCCGATGGCTATACGCTGCTGTTGGCCACGACGGCTCATGCCATCAACATGTCGCTGTTCAAAACCCTGAGCTATGACACCAGCAAGAGCTTCGTTCCCCTGTCACTGCTGACACAAGGTCCGCTGGTCATCGTGGCGCGCCCCGATCTGCCCGCGCACAACGTGCGTGAACTGATCGCGCTGGCGAAATCCACGCCGGGCAAGCTGACCTTTGCCTCGTCTGGAAACGGGCAATCGACGCACCTGGCAGCGGAGCTGTTCAACGCCATGGCGGGAACGCGCATGGTGCATGTCCCGTACCGGGGCAGCGCGCCCGCCATGACGGATGTGATGGGTGGTCAAACCGATGTCATGTTCAACACCATGCTGTCATCGATGCCCTATGTGCGGGACGGCAAGCTGCAAGCATTCGCAGTGACCAGCGCGGCGCGGTCGCCTGCAGCACCAGAAATCCCTACCGTCGCGGAATCCGGTTTGCCCGGTTATGAGGCGACCGCGTGGAACGGCCTCATGGCTCCCGCAGGAACTCCCGATGCGGTCGTACAAAAGCTCAGCGCCACGTTGCAAAAGGTCCTGGCAGACAAGGCGCTACAGCAGCAATTTTCCCAGCAAGGGTTCGACGCGCAGTGGATGAGCCCCGCGGATTATCAACGGTTCGTCGACAACGAAATCAAGAAATGGGCGGACGTCGTCAAGACGTCGGGCGCCACTGTCAACTGAATACCATCACAGCATAGGAACCTCCATGGGCTTTAATTCTCGCCATGACGACCTGAACACCTTGCTCGAGCCGGCATCCGTTGCCATCGTGGGCGCCTCGGATAATCCCGACAAAATCGGCGGACGGCCCATTTTTTATATGCGCCGGCACGGCTATGCGGGCACGATATATCCCATCAATCCGCAACGCGCCGAGGTGCAAGGCGAACGCGCCTGGCCCAGTCTGGATGCACTGCCCGCGACGCCCGATCTGGCCATCGTGGCAGTCGCCGGTGAACAAGCCGTGCAAGCTGTGGATAAATGCGCAGAGCTTGGTGTATCCACAGCCATCGTGATCTCGGCGGGATTTTCTGAAACGGGCAGCGCAGGAAAAGCCTTGCAGGATGCCATGACTGCGCGCGCACGCGCGGCGGGCATGCGCATCGTGGGTCCTAACTCGCAAGGTCTCGCGAATTTTGGCAATGGCGCAATCGCTTGCTTTTCGACCATGTTCCTGGAGGTCGAACCGGCCGATGGGCCCGTCGCCGTCATCAGTCAAAGCGGCGGCATGAGCGCGATGATATATGGGTTGTTGCGACAACGCGGTATTGGTGTACGCCACATGCATGCCACCGGCAATGAGGCCGATGTCACCGTATCGGAACTGGCCTGCGCCGTGTTGCGCGACCCGCAGGTACGCATGGTGTTGCTGTATCTCGAGTCCCTGCAGGACGCAGACGTTCTGGCGCGGGCAGCCGCACTCGCACGTGAACGTGGCGTCCCATTGATTGCCGTCAAATCCGGCCGTTCCGAGGCCGGAGCACGCGCGGCAGCGTCGCACACGGGCGCCATGGCGAGTGAGGACCGCGTGGTGGATGCGTACTTCGAACATCACGGGATCTTGCGTGCGCGCGATCCACATGAACTGGTGCGCTGGGCAGAGCTGTCATTGCGCGGCCCATTACCTCGGGGCCCGCGAGTCGTCGTCGTCAGCAATTCCGGTGCGAGCTGCGTGCTGGCATCGGATGCCGCTGTTGAGCATGGCCTGCAGATTACGCCGCTGGCCGATCGTACTCAGCAGGCATTGACCGATCGCCTGCCGGGTTATGCAACCACGACCAACCCGATCGACATCACGGCGGCGCTGCTATCGAACAATGGTCTGTTCGGCCAAGTCCTGCCCGTTATCGCTGACGACCCGGCCGCCGATATGTTCCTGATCGATATTCCGGTCGCGGGGCGTGGCTATGACGTCGAGACGTTTGCGGCAGACACGGCCGAGTTTGCCGCAGCCTCTGGCAAACCCGTCGCCGTTGTCGCCTGGCAAGAGAACGTAGCCGCCACGTTTCGTGCGCGCGGTGTCGCGGTCTACGCCGATGAACAACAGGCGGCCAATGCGATGGCGAGCTTGTATCGCCTGCATCAATGGCAGGCGCGCGACACTGCGCCACGCCATGACGCCGAACAGGGCACACCGAGTTCGTTCGACGAATTGTCATCGCCATCACGCTTTCTTTCCGAATCGCAAAGCCTCGCACTGTTGTCGGACTACGGCTTGACCGTGGCCGACTACCGTTGTTGCACCGATGCAGACACCGCCGTGGCGGCCTGGCGCACGATCAATGCGCCAGTCGCATTGAAAGCCTGCTCGGCGCAGTTGCCCCATAAATCCGAACACGGCCTCGTCGCGCTGCGCCTGAACAGCGAACACGATCTGCGCGAGGCACTGCATCGGCAAGCGCAAACGCTAAAAGACTTGAACGTCCACGACGCCACATGGATCGTTGCGCGCATGCAGGGCGGCCTGCACGAATGCGCGCTGGGCATGCGGCATGATCCGGTCTTTGGCCCCGTGATCATGATCGGCAGTGGCGGCAAATATGTCGAAGCCATGCAGGACGTCGCACTGCTGCTGCCGCCGTTCAACACCGAAGACGTCATCCGCAAACTGCAGGGCCTGCGCATCGGCACGCTGCTGACAGGTGTGCGCGGCGATCCGCCCGCCGATATGGAGGCGCTCGCCGAACAGGCCGTGCGGCTCGGTCAGTGTGCGTTGGCTGCCAACGGAAAAATTGCCTCGATCGACATCAACCCTGTCCTGGTGCGTGCGCAAGGTCAAGGCGCGATCGCACTGGATGCATTAGTCGAGCTGTCAAACTCCTCTGAAACCTGAAGCACCACAACTATCAGGAGACACCCATGCGCGGTTTGCTCTTATCCATGGTGTTGATACTGGCAACACCTTTTGCACCGGCAGTTCATGCCCAGGCAACATCGGATTGGCCGACACGCCCCATCACCTTGATCGTGCCGTTTCCTCCCGGCGGCACGACCGATCTTCTGGCGCGCCTCGTCGCCCGCGAAGCCGGCAATCGTCTGGGCCAAAACATGGTCGTCGAAAACCGCCCCGGCGCTGGCGGCGGCATTGGTGCTGCGGCCGTCGCACGTGCACAGCCCGATGGCTACACGTTGGTGATGGGCACGCTAGGCACGCAGGTCACCAATCAATTCATTTATGCGCAGATGCCTTACGACTCGGCGCGGGACTTTGCGCCGGTCACATTGGTTGCCAACTCTCCGAACGTCTTGTTGGTCAGTCCCAAGCTGGGCATCTCCACCGTCGCGGAATTGCTCGAGCGCGCACGACGTACGCCAGGCGCATTGAACTTTGCGTCCACAAGCCTGGGAGGCTCGCCTCATCTATCCGGGGAGCTGTTCAACAGCATGGCCAAGGTCGATATTCGTCATGTGCCGTACAAGGGATCCGCCCCGGCGATGACTGACCTGCTCGGCGGCCAAGTGCAGATGATGATAGACAACTTACCGTCGGCCATGGGGCAGATCCAGGCCGGTACGGTAAGGGCCTTGGCAGTGACGACTCCCGAACGCGTGCCGCTATTGCCCAATGTGCCCACGGTTGCCGAAGCCGGGCTCCCGGGCTATGAGGTCAACGCATGGTTTGGCTTACTCGCCCCTGCCGGGACACCCGACGCCATCGTGAGCCGTATCTATTCGGCCGTCGCCAACGCGGTGGCCGAGCCCGCCGTACGCCGCCAGATCGAGGCCCTGGGCGCCATCCCGGTTGCCAGCACGCCACAGGTGTTCGGCGACATCATCCGCGCCGATACCGACAAGTGGCAGCAAGTCATCCGCAACGCGGGAATCAAACCGCAATGATGGCGGCACGCACCACAACGCTCATATAGCCATACTCATCAGGAGAGATCAATGTCCCGCAACTCGAACAAATTGCGTATCGGCTCCGGCGCTGGCTGGTGGGGCGATCGCATCGATCCCGCGCGCTGGAATGCCGAACGCGGCGAGTTGGATTTTCTGTGCTTTGAAACCATGGCCGAAGCCACGGTCTCCGCCGCGCAGGTCCGCAAACGCCGCGATCCGGGCTTTCCCGGCTACGACACCTGGCTGGACGATCGCATGCGTGCGGTACTGCCGCATTGCATGGCCAACGGTACACGCATCATCTCCAACCAGGGCTGGATTCATCCCCAAGCCGCGGCCCGGCGCGTCGCAGAGTTGTGTGCGGAAGCCGGCTGGAAAAACGCCAAGGTTGCCGCCATCACGGCCACGGACCTCAGCAGCACCATCGCCGCCAGCGGCCTGTCCATCATGGAAAGCGGCGCGCCGATCGCATCGCTGCGCGATACCTTGATCTCGGCCGAACCCTATGCGGGGGCCGAGGCCATCGTGCAAGCGTTGGACCAGGGCGCCGATATCGTCATCACCGGCCGTGTTGCCGATCCTTCGCTATTTCTCGCACCCATGATGCATCACTACGGTTGGCGTCATGATGACTGGGACAAACTGGGGCAGGGCAGCGGCATCGGCCATTTGCTCGAATGCGGCGCCCAAGTCACCGGTGGCTATTTTGGCGACCCCGGCTACAAAGATGTGCCCGAGCCCTGGAATCTCGCGTTTCCTTATGCAGATGTCGACGCGGACGGCACTGCCGAGATCGGCAAGGTCAGCGGCACGGGCGGCTGCATCGATCTGCGTACCGTGAAAGAGCAAATGTTCTACGAGGTCCACGACCCTGCGCGCTATATCACCCCTGATGTGGTGGTGGACTTCACGACCGCACGACTGGAGCAAACGGGTGAAAACCGCGTCACGCTCAGCGGAATTTCGGGACGCCCCCGCACCCCGACCCTCAAGGTTTCGGTGGGATGCACCGAGGGTTATATCGGCGAGGACATGTTCTTTTTTGCGGGCCCCGGATGCCTGGAGAAAGCCCGGTTGGCCGATACGATCTTGCGCGAGCGGTTGCGTATGGCCAATCTGCAAGCCGATGATCTGCGCATTGATTTCATCGGCTTGAACGCAGTGCATGGCACGGCCTCCGCGCCGCCCTCTCAAGATCATGTTCCGGCGGAAATCGCCGTGCGTATCGCCGCGCGTTGCGCGTCTCGCGCGCAAGCAGAAAAAATCGGCCGCGAGGTCGACGGCATGGCGGTGTGCGGTCTGGCATCGACAGGCAAGCGCGTGCCGCATCAAGACCGTGTACGCGAGGTCATCGGCCTGTGGTCCACACTGGTGCCACGCGACTCGGTTCATTGCACGATTGAATTCGTCTAAGGAGACAACATGAAAGTCAACTTGCGACGTATCGCCCACACCCGTTCGGGCGACAAGGGCAACACCTCGAACATCGCCGTCATCGCCTATGAGCCTGTGTTTTATCCACTGATAAAACAAACCCTGACGGTCGACGCAATGCGCACGATCTATAACGACACAGCGGTGCGCGGCGCCATCACCCGCTATGACGTCGATGGCTTGGGCGTATTGAACTTTGTACTGGAGGGCGCATTGGGCGGCGGCGTGTCGCGCAGCCTCGCGATCGACAACTACGGTAAAGCGCTCGCCAGCGCGGTATTACGTTTCGAATTGGAGGTTCCCGATGCATGGTTACCGTTACTACGTGGGCCTCACGAGGTATAAATAGGGCGTGCAGGTTTTTCGTCCTAGAAACCCGAGTTGCGCTGACATGGCAGGAGACACACCATTGAATGTCGGCGCTGCATCAAAAGAGACCACGATGACTGATCCGAATGATGCTTTGCCACCCAATGCCGCCAATCATGTTGCGCTGACACCGCTAGGTTTTCTGCAATGGGCTGCGGACGTTTATCCACAGAGACCAGCGCTGCTGCATGGCGACTACCGCCAGGACTGGCAAACCACACGCGAACGTTGCCAGCAGATGGCGGCAGCATTGCAGGCCTGGGACGTTCGCCGCGGTGACGTGGTTGCCATTCTGGCGCCGAACACGCCCGCGCTGTACGAGGCTCATTTTGGCGTGCCGATGGCCGGTGCGGTGCTCAACGCCTTGAATACCCGGCTGGATGCCGCCACCTTGGCGTTCATCCTGGAACACGGCCGCGCCACCGTGTTCCTGTACGACAGTGAATATGCAGAACTCGTGAGCGATGTGCTCTCCAGGCTCTCCACCCCACCGCGCACCGTCCGCATCGAAGACCGCGAATACCACGGTGATCACGGCACATTGGGCGACGCGGAGTACGAATCCTGGCTGTCGGCGCAGCCCTCGGATCATGCTTGGGAATGGCCTGCCGACGAATGGCAAAGCATCTGCCTGAACTATACGTCCGGCACCACCGGCAACCCCAAAGGCGTGGTCTATCACCATCGCGGCGCCTATCTCAATGCCACGGGCAACGTACTGGCCTGCGGCATGCCGCCTCATGCCGTCTACCTGTGGACATTGCCCATGTTCCACTGCAATGGATGGTGCTTTCCGTGGACGCTCGCGGCGCTGGCGGGTACCAGCGTCTGCTTGCGCCGCGTCGAACCTGCTGCGATTTTCGAGGCCATCCGGCGTCATCATGTCGGCTTCTTTTGCGCGGCTCCCGTGGTACTCAGCATGCTGATCAATGCGCCCAAGCAAGTCCAGTATCGCGCCACGCATCCTGTACAAGTCTTGACCGGCGGCGCCGCACCGCCGGCCGCCGTGATCGAATCGATGGAACAACTCGGTATCGGGGTCACGCATTTGTATGGACTGACGGAAACCTACGGGCCGTCCATCAGTTGTGCCTGGCATGATGAATGGGATGAACTGCCCCTGGCCGAACGCGCCGCGCTCAAGGCACGCATCGGCGTGCGCAAACTCAACGTCGAGCACGTACAAGTCGTCGACGACGAACTACGCCCCGTACCGGCCGACGGCAAGACCATGGGGGAAATCGTGCTGCGTGGCAATACGCTCATGAAAGGCTACCTACGCAATCCCGATGCCACCGCACAGGCCTTTGCGGGCGGATGGTTTCACTCCGGCGACCTGGGTGTCATGCACCCCGACGGTTATATCGAGATCAAGGATCGCGCCAAAGACATCATCATCTCGGGCGGAGAAAACATTTCCACCGTAGAAGTCGAAAGCGTGCTGTACCGGCATCCCGACATATTGGAAGCGGCGGTAGTAGCAAAGCCGGATGCGACATGGGGAGAAACGCCATGCGCCTTTGTCACGCTAAAAGCGGGGGCAACGTGCACGGAAGACGATGTACTGCGTTATTGCCGCGAACATCTCGCACGATTCAAAGTGCCACGCACGGTGGTCTTTTGCGAGCTGCCCAAAACCGCGACCGGTAAAGTCCAGAAATTCGTTTTACGTGATCAAGCCGCTGCGTTGAAGTCGACGAACGGTGAAAGCGGCTAATTGGACCCGTCCGATGCGGTGCTATAAAACCAATGCCGTGCTGAATACCTACCGATTCATGAGCATCAATGCAAAAGGGGCGCAACCGCGCCCCTTTTGCATCATAGCGATAGCTCTGATCAGTTCTTGCGTACGGACGCAATCACCTGATCCAGCAGAGTCAGCATTTGCGCGACGTCCTGCTCGCTGACGTTCAACGCCGGCATGAAGCGCAGCAAATTAGCGCGCGGTGCGTTCAACAACATGCCTTGCGGCTCCAGGACGCGAGCGGCTTCGACAATCGCAGGCCCATCATCGCGATCCAGCACCAAGGCGCGCAGCAGACCCATGCCACGCTCGCCGCCCATGCCCCATTTGGCCGACAACGCCAACAGGCCTTCGGACAACTGCTTGGCACGCGCCTGTACCGACTCCATGAAGCCCGGCGATACCAAGGTATCGAACACCGCGACACCCACGGCAGCCATCAGAGGATTGCCGTTGTAAGTACCGCCTTGGTCGCCGTGCGAGAACACGCAAACGTCTTGGCGCGCCAGCAATGCGGCCAACGGCACGCCGCCGCCAATGCCTTTGGCCAGCGTCATGATGTCCGGCACCACGTCGAATTGCTGATACGCAAACATCGAGCCCGTACGGCCCATGCCGGTTTGGACTTCGTCGACGATCAACAGCAGCTTGTGCTCGTCGGCCAGCTTGCGCAGGCCTTGCATGAATTCGCGCGTCGCCGGGTTGACACCTGCCTCGCCTTGTACCGGCTCGAGCATGATGGCCACGGTCTTGTCATCGATCAGCGCACGTACTGAGTCCAGATCGTTGAGTTCGGCCTTGGGGAAACCCTCGACCTGCGGCGCAAACATCGTGTCCCAACCGGGCTTGCCCGAAGCCGACATCGTCGCCAGCGTACGGCCATGGAACCCATGGTTCATCGTAATGATCTTGTACGCGCCATTGCGATTCACGCGGCCCCACTTGCGCGCCAGTTTGATGGCGCCTTCGTTGGCCTCTGCGCCGCTGTTGGCAAAGAACACGCGATCGAAACACGATGCGCCGGTCAGGCGCAGCGCCAGATCAATGGACGGCTGGTTGTAGAACGCCGGCGAGGGGTTCATCAGCTTGTCGGATTGCTCCAGCAGCGCTTTTTTCATTGCCGGATCGCAGTGGCCCAGCGTATTGACGGCCCAGCCCTGAATAAAGTCCAGATATCGCTTCCCGGTATGGTCCTCCAGCCACGAGCCCTGACCGCGCACGAACACGAGGTCCGGGCGGGAGGTGATCTCCATGAGGGCGTTGACGTTGAACTGGCTGAATTCCATGGCGGTTCCTACGGAATGGGAAAACTAAAGAAAAAGGAAGAACTAAAGAATTTAGCACCGTATTGTTGCCGCTGGCGCAGTACGCGCCCGGCAATCGACACAGACGGGCCGGTGCCTCCCGCCTGTAAGTTATCGGCTCAACCCTCGGGCAGCGATTTCCCACACGCCCTCGACCACGCCGTTGCGGTAGGTCACGAGCTGGTCATGCAGATTGAATGTCGGGTCCACATGAGACGGGATCAAACGCAGCTTATCGCCCAGACGCACGTCTGCGCCCTGGGAATACGCCTCACCCGAGGCTGATTTGGCGTCAGGACGCTCCGGGGTCGAGACGGCCTGAGACGTCTTTAACACGCCGTGCTCATCATTGGCGGCCGTGTATTGCAACCCAACCGATTCCGCGATCCGGGGCAAACCACACTCCACGGTCGTCGATTTCAGGCCCGCATCCACGATCACACGGTCGGCGGCGGGCGCACTCATCACCGTGGTCAGCAAAAACAAACTGTTGCGAAAAGCCAACGCATCGGACCAATCGTTCGCACCATAGTCGCCGTCCATGAACGCGTACGAACCGGCTTGCAACTCGGTGTAGACGCCCGATGCGGCATCAAACTCGGCGCTGCCGGTCCCTGCACCCGTAATGCGATCACAGGCGATGCCGGCTGCGCGCAGATGCTTGGCATAGTCTGCGGCAGCCTGTGCGGCCCGAGCCGCCACGGCGGCGCGCTCGCCATGGCCGCGCACGTGCTGCACCGAGCCGTGATAGGCCTGCAGACCGCCAAAACTCACGCCAGGCAGGGTTTGAGCCTGTTGTGCCAGGGCCAGCACCAAGGCGGCATCCGACACGCCGCAGCGCCCCTGGCCCACATCGACCTCGACCAGCACTTCGACCTGTACCTGGGCCTGCACCATGGCGGCCGAGATATCGGCCAGATTCCCTGCATCATCGACGCATACGCTGACACGCGCCACGCGGGCCAATTGCGCCAACAGGGCCAGCTTGGCCGGACCCACGACCTCGTTACTGATGTGGATGTCGTCAATCCCTGCCTCGACAAACGGCAGCGCTTCGCTGACCTTTTGGCAGCAGATCCCGCGCGCACCCAATGCGATCTGACGCCGCGCGACTTCCGGGCATTTGTGGGCCTTGCCGTGCGGCCGCAGGTTCACGCCATGACGATCCGCCCAGGCCTGCATCGCACGCAGATTCGATTCGAACGCATCCAGATCCAGCACCAGGCTGGGAGTGTCGACATGCGCGAGCAAATCGCCTGGCACTGCGGCAGGCGGCAACGTCAAAATCGGGGCGGCAGGGATGGCGGCCATGGATGCGCGTTTCCTTTTCGAACGAACATGCACGCCATCGAATCTGGCGTACTCGAGAAGCACATAGTGTATCCCCCAGGCAAACCCTATGCCTCCTGGAATCACCCCCGTGACAAAATCGCGTGGGGATCGAAAACACCCGCACCTGGAGAAGCTTCATGTCGTTGAAAAACTGGATCAAGACCCTGACCCTCGCGCTGGCCGTCGCCGGCAGTGTCGGGACTGTGCACGCACAGCAATTTTTCCGCATCGGTACCGGCGGCACCGCGGGAACCTACTATCCTGTAGGCGGCATGATCGCCAACGCGATTTCGCAACCCGGCAAGCTCATCGCGACGGCGGTTGCCTCGAACGGTTCGGTTGCCAACATCAACGGCATCCTGGGCGGCTCGCTCGAAGCCGGCTTCACGCAATCTGACGTCGCCTACTGGGCCTACACCGGCACAGGCACGTTCGACGGCAAACCCAAGGCTGAAAATCTACGCTTGATCGCTACCCTCTATCCCGAAAGCATCCACCTGGTCGCACACAAGGGTTCGGGCATCAAGTCCGTCGCCGATCTGCGCGGCAAGCGTGTCTCGATGGACGAGCCCGGCTCCGGCACCCTGGTAGACGTTCGCCTGATTCTCGGCGCCTACGGGATGACCGACAAGGACATCAAAGCCGAGTACCTGAAACCGAACCAAGCCGGCGACAAGATCCGCGACGGCGGCCTGGACGCGTTCTTCTTTGTGGGCGGCGCCCCCGCCGGTGCGATTGCCGAACTGGCTTCCAGCGGCGCAGGCATCGAACTCGTCCCTCTGGTCGGCCCCGAGATCGACAAACTGCGCAGCGAACAAGAGTTCTTCACGCCCGACACCATCGCCGCCGGCATGTACCAGGGTGTGGGCGAGATCAAGACCATCTCCGTCAATGCGCAAATGGTGACGTCCGCCAAACTGTCCGACGAGACCATCTACGACATCACCAAAGCTCTCTACAGCGCGGAAACCCGTAAAGTGCTCGACAACGGTCACGCCAAAGGCAAGCTGATCACCAAGGAAAACGCCGTCAAAGGCGCCGGCATCCCGTTCCATCCGGGCGCCGAGAAGTTCTACAAAGAAGCCGGCCTGCTGAAGTAAGCCGTATCGCTTGCAGTACCCCCCTCAGCGCGCCGGGACGCACCCCGGCGCGCTGCGTTTCTTTTGATAGGCCTGGCGATGGAAATCGATCACGATAAAACCCAGCAACTCGCGGAAAAATTCGACTCCGAAATCCGCTTCCGGCCACTGGCCAAAACCGCCACCGCGATCGTGTCGGTCCTGCTCGTATCGCTATCGATATTTCACTATTACACGGCGGGCTTTGGCCTGCTGCGCGAGGCCACGCACCGAGGCGTGCACCTGGCCTTTGTACTGAGCCTGATTTTCCTGGTGTTCGGTTTCAGCAAATCGCATTATCAGCGCGAGCCCCGTTCGACGCTGCTATCGCCGGGCGGCGTGCCGTTGTACGACTGGATCATCGCCATCGTGCTGGCCTTCAGTGTGCTGTATATCCCGTACATCTTCGAGGACCTGGCGTTCCGCGTCGGCAATCCACTGCCCATGGACGTATTCATGGGTTCGGTCTTGATCATCGGCCTGCTGGAAGGCACGCGCCGCGCCATGGGTTGGCCCCTGCCCATCATTGCACTGGTCTTTCTCGCCTACGCCGCATTCGGGCCCTGGTTTCCCGGCCTGCTCAAGCACGCCGGCAATACCTGGCCGCAGATCGTCAACCACATGTACCTGACCAGCCAGGGCATTTATGGCGTCGCCGTAGGCGTGGTCGCCACCTACGTTTTTCACTTTGTGCTGTTCGGTGTGCTGGCCAGCCGTATCGGCCTGGGACAATTATTCCTGGATGTCGCCTCGACCATCGCCGGCCGTTATGCCGGAGGCCCAGCCAAAGTTTCCGTCTTTGGCTCGGCCATGTTCGGCATGCTGTCGGGCTCGTCTGTCGCCAATGCCGTCACGGTGGGATCGCTAACCATCCCGGCCATGATCCGTATCGGCTACCCGCGCCACTTCGCCGCAGGCGTCGAAGCCGCATCCAGCACCGGCGGCCAGATCACGCCGCCCATCATGGGGGCCGCGGCTTTCCTGATGATCGAATTCCTGGACATCCCTTATCAACAGATCATCATGGCCGGTATCTGCCCGGCCTTTTTGTATTTCTTCGGCATGTTCATGCAGGTGCACTTCGAGGCCAAGCGCGAGGGGCTGCGCGGCCTGCGCGAAGACGAAATGCCCAATCTGCGCGACTCGTTCAAACGCCGGTGGCCAACCCTGCTGCCACTCATCGCCCTGATCTCGGTACTGGCCAGCGGCCGCACCCCTTATCTGGCCGCGTTCGCCGGCATCACAGGCTGCATCCTGGTAGGCCTGCTCAACCCGCTCCAACGCCTGAAATGGCGGGACCTGTACGACTCCTTCGAAACCGGCGCCAAATACGCGTTGGCCGTCGGTGCGGCCGCCGGCACAGTAGGCCTGGTCATCGGCGTCGTCACCCTGACGGGCGTGGGCTTCAAGGTGTCGTACATCGTGATCTCGGCAGCCCAGTTCATCTCGGGCGGGCTGCATACCGTCATTCCGGAATTCCTGGCGTCGGCACAAACCCTGACCTTGATGGCCGCCCTCGTCATGACCGGCATTGTGTGCGTGCTGATGGGCTGCGGTGTACCCACCACCGCCAACTACCTCATCATGGTTGCCATCGCCGCGCCCATCCTGGTGCAACTGGGTGTCCAACCGATTGCCGCGCACTTCTTCGTGTTCTATTTCGGCATCCTGGCAGACATCACTCCGCCCGTCGCGCTCGCCGCCTATGCCGCGGCGGGCATGGCGGGCAGTGATCCGTTGCGAACAAGCGTCACCGCCTTCAGGCTGGGCATTACCAAACTGATCGTGCCCTTTGTATTCGTCTTTTCCCCGTCGCTGCTGATCTCGGTGCAAGGCTTCACGTGGTTTGCCTTCCTGGAAACGCTGATCGGCTGCATGATCGGCCTGGTATTGCTGTCCGCTGCCTTTTCGCGCTACATGCTGGTCAGCATGAAATCGTGGGAACGTTGGCTATGCACCATCGGTGCACTGCTGACCATTATTCCGGGCTTCACCAGTGGCCTCGTCGGTTTGGCCGTCTGCATCCCGGTATTCATTCGCCAACTGGCGCAGTTGAAGGCCGAAAAAACAGATAAGGCACTCCCCGCCACGTAACCTCGGCCACCATCCCTCGCCACTCTCATCAATCGCAACGCAAGATCCCGGCACGAACAGTCACCCCTGGCCCAATCAACCATGGCAAGCAACCGTTGCGAGCCGGGGTCCGTTGTGTAAAGGCCGCACCGGCCCGTTGAGCGCGGGGAAGTCCCGCAGGGACCGAGGCCCCCTGGTCATGGGGCCGAGCCCGCGTGATAGGGCCGGTGCGGCCTTTACACAACGGACCCCGGCGCCTAAAGAACTCCACCGGGAGCAATACCCAATCCCCGCCTTGGCGACATACCGTGGCAATAAAGAAACGCCTCCGCGCACCCACCATGGCCAGCAGCCCCCCAAGTTGCCCCCAATGACAATTCAGCGTACATTTAAATTCACGTTTGCTGGTTTGCCGATATGCGGGCCGACTGGGCAAACAGGCACTACTTTGCGCCATATGTTCGATATCCTCGTTTATTTGTTCGAAAACTACTACACGCCGCAAGCCTGTCCCGCGGCTGACATCCTGGCCAAACGCCTTGCCGCGGCCGGCTTCGAGCACGACGACATAGACGACGCCCTGGGTTGGCTATACGGTCTGGCCGAAACCACCGAACGCTGCGTTGATCTGGCCCAGGTGCCCAGCACCGGCACGCGCATCTACGCTGATTCCGAATACCGGCAACTGGGGTCCGAGTCCATCGGCTTCATCGCCTTTCTCGAATCGGCCGGCGTTCTGCCCGCCCCCTTGCGAGAAATCGTCATCGACCGTGCATTGGCGGCCCCCGAAACCCCGGTACCTCTGGCCAAGATCAAAATCATCGCCCTGATGGTGCTCTGGAGCCAGGAAGCCGACATCGACAACCTTGTCCTGGAAGAGCTGCTCGACGACGACGGTGCACGCCGGCTCCACTGAGCCGTGCACTACGTCGGCCGCTTTGCCCCCAGCCCCAGCGGGCCCCTGCACCTGGGCTCGCTAGTCGCCGCCTTGGCCAGCTGGCTGGACGCACGCGCCCAGGCCGGGCGCTGGCTGCTGCGTATCGAAGACGTCGACACGCCTCGCACCGTCCCCGGCGCCGCACAGACCATCATGAGCCAACTGCGCGCCATGGGCCTGCATTGGGATGGGGATATCCTGTGGCAATCTCAGCGCAACAGCACTTATCAACAGGCCTTTGACGCGCTGACAGCGCGAGGACTGGTCTATGGTTGCGGCTGCACGCGCCGGGAAATTGCGGACTCCGCATTGCGCGGAACCTTGCCGGCACTAGACGGCGAACGCCCCTATCCCGGAACCTGCCGTCATGGCCTGCCACCAGGCCGTCAGGCGCGTGCCTGGCGGTTACGTGTCCCCGAAGGCATCGAGACCTTTGTCGACCGCTGGCTGGGCCCTCAGCAGCAGAATGTCGCACAGGCAGTGGGCGATTTCGTCCTGCGCCGTGCGGATGGCCTGTGGGCGTATCAACTGGCCGTCGTGGTGGACGATGCAGAGCAAGGCGTCACCGATATCGTGCGCGGCGCGGACCTGCTCAGTTCCACCGCCCGCCAACGCATCCTGGCTCGGCTGTTGGGCGCCGAACCCCCGCGCGTCATGCATGTGCCGTTGATCACCGATCCCGACAGCGGCCTGAAATTGTCCAAACAGAATGGCGCCGCGCCGCTGGATACGGCACAGCCTTTGGCGATGCTGACGCAGGCTTGGCAGGCGCTGGGCTTCGCCCCCATCGCCGCAAGCACACCGGAAATGCTCCTCGCCCAAGCGATCCCGCAATGGGCCCAGCGCTTTCCCTACAACGGCTGACGATCTTCGCCCAGCATACGCACCAACAACCCTGTCCCGTCGTCTCCCACCCGTATTTCGCCGTAACGCGCCCGCGCATAGCGATCGGCCTGGCCTTCCGGAAAGAAATACGCGTTCGTGACAATCCGCACGTCGCGATCGCGGATGCGATAGCGCAATGCAATTTCGTCGCCCGTCACAGGTTGTGCATCGGCTTGCGTCCGTACCCATCGCGCCACGCCATCGCCATCCGGCACTAACACCACATAACCATCGGTGGGCTGCTGGGCGGCCTCCTCGGAATCGAAACTGGGCCTCAGCTGATCACCCACCGCAAAATTCAACGCCATGTAGTCGCCCTGCATCAACGAACGCGGATCGACCGGCGCCAACTGAAGAACGACCACTCGCCCCTGAGTGAGCAAGTTCTCTCGTTGCCAAATCGTGTGGTTGACCACGGCCAGCACCAGGATCAGCCCACCCAACACCACCGCCGTACGCCAGCGCAACGCCGATGTCACAGGAGCAGGCCGCGTCGCCGCAGGCAATTCAATCGTCTTCATCCAGCGAGGCACCAGATACACCAACGCACGCAGGACAAACAACAGTAATGCGGCGCCGCCCAGCCAGAATGCCTTATCCAGCAGCGGAATTTCCAATTGGTAGTAGTACACCAACAGATACACCAGCAAGCTGAGGCCGCCCACCATCGTCAAGCGCGGTTCACGCAACCCGAAACCCAGCAACATCCAGGCCAATGCGAACGCCACACCAGGGCTGGGCAGCCAAAATAACGCCAACGCCAACAGCCCCAGCGGCACACCCCACACCACACCCGAGGTCAACGCACGACGGCGCGGCCACAGCACCGCCCACGCGCACGCCACCGGCAGCAGTACGCCCAGAACCATGATCAGCGCCACAAACGCGTCTGCGCGCCACAAGGCGGGCAATCGCATCAATGACACGCCGCCCGCCAGCCACACCATGGTCTGCACTGCCAATGCGAAAGCCCAAGCCAACGGCTTCAAGGCCTCGAACCTGGCGTGCACCGGTGCCTCGAAAGACACGATATCCCTGTCGGGCACGGCGTCATGAACGGAAGCTTCGACCGTGCTACCAAGCGATCCCGGCATCGTGCCCGGCTGCACGCGAAACAGCCCCAACGCGGGGGCGTAACTCAGGTAAAACGCAATCGCCGCCGTCCAGGCACCGGCCACTGCCACAGGCAGCCACACCCTCGTCGCGCCGATGGCCTCGTAGTCCAGCCAATCCCACATCCGGTCAGACTGCAAAAACCCGGGCACGAGATACTGCACGATCAATCCCGCCAGCGCGGTGGCCATCATGCCCGCGCTCAAGAAACGCAACAGCGTCTCGGCGCCCAAGGCATACACCACGGCCCCCAGCACAAGAACATAGAACCACGTGCCGGACTCAAAATAGGAAGACGAATCGGGATAGAGCAGGCCGAACAGCACCAACAACTGGCCCGCAAATCCCAACGCCGTCAGACACTGCCGCCAGAACAGTCCCGCCGGAACACGCAATCCGCCCACAGCCAGCGCGCACAACACCACCCCGGTAATCTTCGCCCCCGTTCCCGAGACAATCAGCTCAGACGCCAGCAAAAACAAGAGCAGCAACAGCGTCGCCAGCCATGCGCTCAAGGCCAACAACCCTTGCACATACCAGGGAGGATTCGCCTGATGCTGAATGCCGACGTCTCGCTCGACCTTGATACTTGCCGCGCGAGCATCACTCGCTGCCGCACCGGCATCATGACCGGCGTCGTCAGCCCCTGGTGTCCCGGCCCTCTGCGCGGCGTCCTCCGCCGATTCGCTTTTTTGCAGATGACTTGCCGCTGTCGCCGCCTGACCCGGTGACGCAGCATCGTTAACCGCGGCTCTCGCCGGCGGCCACACTGGTGCCGGCCGTGCCGCCAGACGGCGCAACCAGCCGGCCGCAATCACGGCCTCGCCTATCAGCAAGGCTGCCAGGGGCAATGCAGCCCAGGAGTCATTGGCGATCTCCACCAGCAACTCGCCGACGACCCGTAGCGACATCCCGATAACGCCCGCTGCCAGCAGAGCCAAAATAACCAGGTCGCGGCGCACATGTTGATAGTAGTAGCCGAGTCCCAGCGTTGTCAGGATCCAGAGCAACCCCGCACTGGACCCGAGTCCGTACAGAGGAGCGTAATCAAAAAACATCGCGATCCCGAGCAGGCCGACAGCCCATGCTACGAGCACCCTGGGTCCCAGTACCGTACTGGCGCGCCAGCGCCAGCTGGCGGCCTCCCAGCCGGCCAGGAACAGCAGATTCACGACCGCCACGGCCAACATCTGCTGGGCAGGCACCAGGATCCACAGAAACATACTGCCCTCTTGCACGTAGAGCACCATGGCAACATTGACGACCACCAGCCACAGCAGCCAAACCGCCTGACTCATGGCCACCAGCGCCCAGGGCAGCAGCAATACTCCCCACCAGGCGAAAAGCTCCCAGGTATCGGCCCCCGTCTGATATGTCTGCCCCAGCAAGGCCAAAAGCGCACCCAGCAGCAACCCCGCGAGCGCCAGCAGGGCATCGGGCCCATATCGGCGGGCGCCGTCAGCCGCACGCAGCCGCCACCCCAGCCAGGCGGCCGCCACCACGCAGACGGCCAACAAGACCTGCGCCCCCGCAAAACGCTGGGTTTTCGAGAGCGCCTCCCAATTGGCCGCCACCCCGCAAATTACCGCACTCCCGAGCAGCCAAATGCCCAGCCACAGGGTGCCGCGAGACAAAAATTGACGCCAAGCGTGCAATTCCGATCCCACCTTAATTTCCGGCTTGACTTGCATGCGGCGAATCTCCCCTCGTATTATCCGCGCTACACCGGCGGGTCTACCGCCAATGGATACCCATGAGCAAAACGCTGATTATTGCCGAGAAACCCTCGGTCGCCCTTGATATTTCCCGCGCCCTCGGAGGCTTCGCGCGCGAGGGTGATTATTTTGAAAGCGAACGTTACGTACTGGCCTCCAGTATCGGACATTTGCTGGGCTTGGTCGCGCCCAATGATCCCGTCAAGGGAAAATGGAGCTTCACGCACCTGCCCGTCATTCCGCCTGAATTCGAACTCGGCCCTGCCGACAAGAAATCGGCCGAACGCCTCAAACTACTGGTCAAGCTGGCCAAGCGAAAGGACGTGGACAGCCTCATCAACGCCTGTGACGCCGGGCGTGAGGGCGAACTGATCTTTCGCTACATCATCCAGTACGCCGGGGTCAAAAAGCCCATTAAACGGCTCTGGCTGCAGTCTATGACCCAGGCCGCCATTCGCGAGGCCTTTTCGAACCTGCGCGACGACACCCAGCTCAAGCCGCTGGAGGCCGCCGCGCGCTCGCGCGCCGAGGCCGACTGGCTGGTGGGCATCAATGGCACCCGCGCCATGACGGCCTTCAACAGCAAGGACGGCGGCTTCTTCAAAACCCCCGTGGGCCGTGTGCAGACCCCCACGCTGGCCATCGTCGCCGAGCGCGAGGAACGCATCCGCAGCTTCGTGCCGCGCGACTACTGGGAAGTCCACGCCACCTTTGTCGCCGCTGCGGGGCTCTATCAGGGCCGCTGGATCGATCCGGACTTCAAGAAAGACGAACGCGACCCCGAAAAACGCGAATCGCGCCTCTGGTCACAGGCCGCCGCCCAGAGCGTCGTAGCGGCTTGCCGCGAGCAGCCAGGCACCGTCACCGAGGAATCCAAACCCTCGACCCAGATGTCGCCGGCCCTGTACGACCTGACGTCGTTGCAGCGTGAGGCCAACGGCCGTTTCGGCTTCTCGGCCAAAACCACCCTGGCGCTGGCGCAGACGCTGTACGAACGCCACAAAGCCTTGACCTACCCGCGTACCGATTCGCGCTATCTGCCCGAAGACTACCTAGGCACCGTACGCGACACCATGCAAGCTCTGGCCAAGGGCGGTTCCAACGCGGTGGGACAGCTGTCGCGCCACGCCGGCACCGTGGTCACGCAAAACTGGATCAAGCCCAACCGCCGAATTTTCGACAATAAAAAGGTGTCGGATCACTTTGCCATCATCCCCACGCTGCAGATCCCGCATGATCTCAGCGAGGCCGAAGGCAAGCTGTACGACCTGGTGCTCAAACGTTTCCTGGCCGTGTTTTTCCCCGCGGCCGAGTACCGCGTCACCACCCGTATCACCGAAGTCCAGGGCCATCGCTTCAAGACCGAGGGCAAAGTCCTGGTCGCGCCGGGCTGGCTGGCCGTTTATGGCAAAGAAGCCCAGGGCGAAGACGCCAACCTGGTTCCCGTTGCCGACAACGAAACCGTCCGTACCGAAGACGTCGAGGCAATCGGTCTATCGACCAAACCGCCGGCCCGCTACAACGAAGCCACACTGCTGTCCGCCATGGAAGGCGCCGGCAAACTGGTGGACGACGAAGAGCTGCGCGAGGCCATGTCCGAGCGCGGCCTGGGCACGCCGGCCACCCGGGCAGGCATCATCGAAGGCCTGTTGAGCGAGAGTTACCTGCGCCGCGAGGGCCGCGACCTGGTGCCCACCGCCAAAGCCCGCCAATTGATGACGCTGCTGTCCGGACTGGACGTCACGGAATTGACCTCGCCCGAACTCACCGGCGAATGGGAACACAAGCTCAAGCAGATCGAGCAGGGCGGATTGGGCCGCGAGGCCTTTATGCGCGAGATCGCGCAGATGACCCAGGTCATCGTCAAGCGTGCCAAAGAATACGAGCGCGATACGGTGCCTGGCGACTATGCCACCCTGAAAACCCCGTGCCCGAAATGCGGCGGCGTCGTCAAGGAAAACTACCGCCGTTACGCTTGCACCCAGTGTGAGTTCTCTATCGGCAAGCATCCTGGCGGCCGCACCTTTGAGCTGCCCGAAGTCGAAGAGCTGCTCGCCAAACGCGAGATCGGCCCCTTGCAAGGCTTCATCAGCAAAATGGGCCGGCCTTTTGCCGCCATCCTGCGTATCAGCGACGAATACAAACTCGAATTCGACTTCGGCCAAAAGGACGAAGAAGACAACGAGGCCGTCGACTTTTCGGGCCATACGCCGGTGGGCAACTGCCCCAAATGCAACTCGCGCGTGTTCGAACATGGCCTGAGCTATGTGTGCGAGAAATCGGTCGGTCCCGACAAGACTTGCGATTTCCGTTCGGGCAAAATCATCTTGCAGCAAGAGATCTCACGGGATCAAATGCACAAGCTGCTGACCGACGGCCGCACTGATTTGCTCGAGGGATTTGTCTCCAGCCGCACGAACCGCAAGTTCAAGGCGTTCCTGGTGCGCCAACCCGATGGCAAAACCGGCTTTGAGTTCGAGCCCCGCGCCGCCAAACCCGGCCGCGCGCCGGCCAAGGCGGCGGGTAAAACTGCCGGCAAGACGGCGACCAAAACCGCAACGAAGACCGCAGCGAAAAAAGCCGCCCCCAAAAAGGCCGCGGCCAAGAAAACGGCAGCCAAAAAAGCCGCAAGCAAGACGACCGGCTAAGGGCGCGCTCGCGCACTCTCCGCAGGTCAATTCCGCGGGAAACAAGTTATCCACACCCGATAACGCGTTTCCCGTCCCGCAAAGACCGTGGTCCACCACGGTCTTTGCGCATTTGCAGTATCGTTGTCCTCAAACAGCCGTGTCACTACAACATTTCAGGACGACAATGCAGCGCTCTCCCTTGAAATCGGGTTCTTACACCCGCCGCCATTTTCTTGCCTGCTCCGCCGCGCTTGCGGGAACGAGTCTGCTCGGCGCGCCGGCGTTGGGCCGGACCGCACTCGGCGAGGCCGCGTTTGGCCTGGGCAGCATTGATCCTTTCTTCGCCGCCGCTTACGTCGCCTTCAAGAAAGGCTATTTTGGCGAAGGCGGCCTGGAGGTCGAATACCTGAACTCGCAAAGCGGTCCCCGCACCATGCAGATGCTGGCGGCAGGACAGATCCTCTTTGGCGCCACGGCTGCGACCGCCGCCCCGGCCTTGACGCTGGCCGGCAAGCCCGCCAGCCTGGTCTTTGGCTTTGACCGCAAACTCACCTACGCCAATGTCATCGTACGGCGCGAGGATTTCGACAGCGGCAAAATCAAGACCCTGAAAGACCTGGCAGGCAAACGCGTGGGCGCGACGCAGCCGCAATCCAGCACCTGGCTCATGGCCGTTTATCTGATGCAACAGGCAGGCATCGCCGACCAGGTCGACATCCGTCCGCTGGGGGACCTGGCCACGATGCTGGGCGCCCTGAAAACCGGCTCGATATCGGCCAGCATGGCGACCATGTCCATGATGGAACAGGCGCAGGCCGAAGGGTGGGGCGTACCGATTTTCGACGCCACCACCGAAGCCTCATGGAATGCCTTCATGGGAGGCGATGTCCCGGGCATCGCCGCCCTGACCCTGCAGGACACCATTCAAAAGCGCCCCGAAGTCGTACAAGCCTTTGTGACGGCGCTGGTCAAGGCGCAGGACTTCATCACCGCCAACAGCGCTCAGGCCGTCACAGACGCGATCTATGACGACTACCTGGCCGCCTTTCCCCGTCCCGCCATCGAAAAAACGCTGGGCATCTACAAGGAAACCGTCTTTCTGAAAGACAACCTCATCACCGAAGACGCCTACAACCGGATGGCGGCCATCATGGGCGACGGACGCCAGTTCTCGAACGAGGAAATGAAAAAAGTCCCCTACGCGACCTGCGTCGACATGTCATTCGTCCAACAGGCCCGCAAGGCGTCTTGAATCGCCGATGATCGAACTCAACGAGGTCGGTAAAGCCTACCAGGCGCGCGGCGGCACCGTACATGCGGTGGGCAACGTATCGCTATCCATTGCCGAAGGCGAATTCGTCTCTATCGTCGGGCCGTCTGGTTGCGGCAAAAGCACCTTGCTCAACATGATGGCGGGCTTCCTCGCCCCCACCACCGGCAGCATCCGGGTGGCGGGCGCACCCGTCAATGGGCAGGTACCGCCCGCCCTGGGCTATATCTTTCAAAAAGACACGCTGCTGCCCTGGTACAACGTGCGTAAAAATGTCGCGCTAGGCTTGAAATTCCTGGGCATGCCCGCCGCACAAATCGACCGCCGCGTCGCCGAGCTGCTCGAACTGGGCCACCTCAGTGCTTTCGCGCAAGCCTATCCTCATCAATTGTCCGGCGGCATGCGCCGTCGCGTCGCGCTCTTGATGAGCCTGGCCGTCGAGCCTCGTATCCTGTTGCTCGACGAGCCCTTCGGCGCCTTGGATACGCACACCAAAACGCATTTGCATCGCGAGCTCATCGAGATCTGGCGCAAGCTCGGCCAAACCGTCGTCATGGTCACCCACGATCTCGACGAAGCCATCACGCTCTCGGATCGCGTCATCGTGCTGTCGGGGCCGCCGAGCCGTGTCCTGCTCGATGAACGCATTCAGATTCCGCATCCGCGCGATGTTTTTGTGCTGCGTGAAACCCCGCAGTTCGTCTCCCACGTGCAAAGCCTCTGGAGCGTGCTGGGCGAGCAATTCCGTACGGCTGCCTGACCGCTCTGATATCCATGACTGCTTCCGACGTTTCCACCCTGCAAGACCAACTGCGCGAAGACCGGCGGGCTCAGGTACAACGCCGGCTGCGCATCACTGCGTGGCAAATCCTGATCCTGGCCATCATCATCGGGGGTTGGGAAATCCTGACCCGTATCCCCTGGTTCGCGCAGAACACCATCTTTGACCCATTTTTCATCAGCCAACCCTCGCGCATCGCCGTGCGGCTGTGGGAATGGGTGCAACCCGGCCCTCGTTCCGTCTGGCCGCACTTGTGGCTGACCCTGCAAGCCACCCTGGTAGGCCTAGTCGTCGGCGTGGGCAGCGGATTCCTCGTAGGCATGGTGCTCAGCCGCAGCCGCATGCTGGCGGATGTTTTCAACCCCTTTATCGTGGCATTCAATTCCATGCCGCGCATTGCCTTTGTTCCCCTGATCACCATGTTTTTCGGATTGGGCCTGGCATCCAAAGTCGTGACGTCGTGGTTCGTGGTGTTCTTTCTGGTGTTCTTCAACACCTACAAAGGGGGACGCAGCGTCGAACGCGAACTCGTCGATTTCTGCCGCACGCTGGGCGGCTCGCCGCGCCAGATCCTGTGGCGCGTACGTGTCCCCACGGCCGCCGCCTGGACCTTTGCCGCGCTGCCCAACGCCATCAGCTTCGCACTCATCGGCGTCGTACTGGCCGAATTCGTTGGATCCACCACCGGCATGGGCTATCTGATGGTCACCGCCTTGGCCACGCTGAACGCGACCGACATGTTTGCCGCAGTCACCTTGCTTTCCCTCGTCGGTATTGCGTTAGTCTATGCTGTAACGTGGATTGAGCGCAGACTGTTGCATTGGGCGCCCGAGTTCCGCGATTGATTGATATCCAGCCATGAATACCCCGACTGCCTCGCAAGCTTATCTACAGCGCTTTTCCCTGGCCGGCCACGTCGCCCTGATCACGGGATCCGCGCGTGGCCTGGGCCTGTGCATGGCACGCGCCATGGCCGGTAGCGGTGCGCATGTCCTCATCAATGGCCGCAGCGCCGACGCCACCGAGGCCGCGGCGCATACGCTGCGCGGACAAGGCCTGGCCGCATCGGCTCTCCCATTTGATGTATCTGACGACGACGCCGTCGCCCGCGCATTCGACCGCATCGACCGTGAACATGGCCGCCTGGACATCCTGGTCAACAACGTCGGGGCCCGTAACCGCAAGACACTGCAAGCCATTACCGCAGCGGAAATTCGTACCCTGATCGACACCGATCTGGTCGCTGGCATGGTGCTGGCCAAACTCGCCGCCGAACGCATGGTGCGCCAAGGTTCAGGCCGTCTCATCACCATCACATCCGTGGTGGGCGAATTGGCACGCCCCGGGGACGCCGTCTACCCTGCGGCCAAGCAAGGCCTGACCGGCATGATGCGCGCGCTGGCCGTCGAGTTCGGCCCGATGGGCATCACCAGCAACGCCATCGCGCCCGGAACGTTCGCCACCGAAACCAATGCCGCCATGGTGGCGGACCCTGCGATCAACGAACGCATCTGTGCCCGCAACCCGACCGGACGCTGGGGCCAACCCGAAGAAATCGCCGGCGCTGCCGTATTCCTGGCATCGCCTGCAGCCTCGTACATCAACGGCCAGGTGCTGGCGGTGGACGGGGGTTTTTCCATCTTGTTTTAGCTGCCCGGCGCCCACCCCGCCGGCATTTTCTGCAACGACACACTAGAGGTTCTCAGGCATGAAGCAGCATTTCATTGATAACCGTTCCGTACCCGGTCTCTCGGGCGAAACCATTCCCGTCATCGATCCCTCTACGGGGCAGGAATACGAGGCCATCCCACGCGGTAATGCGGCCGACATCGACGTCGCCGTGCGCGCGGCGCGCAAGGCCTACGACGAAGGCGCCTGGGGCAAACTCACCGCGGCCGAACGCGGCCGGCTGATGTTGAAACTGTCGCTGAAAATCCTCGATCACATCGACGAACTGACCGAGATCGAATCGCGCGATTGCGGCAAGCCCACCAAACAAGCCCGCGCCGACGTCACGGCCGTGGCGCGCTATTTCGAATACTACGGTGGCGCGGCGGACAAGCTGCACGGTGAAACCTTGCCCTATCAAAACGGCTACACGGTCCTGACGCTGCGCGAGCCGCATGGCGTGACTGGCCACGTGGTCCCGTGGAACTACCCGCTGCAGATTTTCGGCCGCAGTGTAGGCGGTGCGCTGGCAGCGGGCAATGCCTGCGTCGTCAAGCCCGCCGAAGACGCTTGCCTGTCGCTGCTGCGCTTGGCCGAGCTAGCAGCGGACGTGGGGTTCCCGCCGGGTGCAATCAATATCGTCACGGGCTACGGTCATGAGGCAGGCGATGCGTTGACGCGTCACCCCGGCATTGACCACATCTCGTTCACGGGCTCGCCTCGCATCGGCGTGCTGGTCACCCAGGTCGCTGCCGAACGCCACGTTCCGGTGACGCTGGAGCTGGGTGGCAAGTCACCGCAGATCGTGTTCGGCGATGCGGATATCGATGCATTGATTCCCGTGGCTGTGAATGCCATCGTACAGAACTCGGGACAAACGTGTTCGGCAGGCAGTCGTCTGCTGATCGAACGCAGTGCCTACGACCGTGTGCTCGAACGCTTGTCTCAGGCGTTTTCGGCGCTGCGTACGGGTCCCGCCACGATGGACTTGGATTGCGGTCCGTTGATCCGTAAAACGCAGCAGGAACGCGTACAGGGCTTTCTCAAAGCTGCCGCGCAAGACGGCATCGCTACCGCCGCACAGGGCAAAGTCGCCGATGGTGCGCCCGCTGAAGGCTACTACCAGGCTCCGACGCTGCTGCGCGATGTGCCGGTCGATCATCGTCTGGCACAAGAGGAAGTCTTCGGTCCGGTGTTGGCGGCCATGCCGTTCGATGACGAGGCCGATGCAGTGCGTATTGCCAACGCCACGGAATATGGCCTGGCCGCCAGCATCTGGACTCGCGATGGTGCGCGCCAACTGCGGATCGCGCGCAAGGTGCGCAGTGGGCAGGTCTTTATCAACAACTACGGAGCGGGGGGCGGCATCGAACTGCCGTTCGGTGGTGTCAAGGCCAGCGGGCATGGGCGTGAGAAGGGCTTTGAGGCGCTGTATGGGTTTACGGTGCTGAAGACGATTTCTATTAAGCACGATTGATAGGTGGTGGTGTTGTCAGTGCGGGTGAGTTGAGATTTTTACCGTTGCCCATGGGATCGACTCATCGCACTGAGTTCGGATCAATTCATCGTACTGAGTTCTTTAGGCGCCGGTGTTCGTCGCGTATAGGCGCTGCTGGCCCGTAGAGCCCGCCGAACCTGCCTTGTCAGGCGGGGGGCAGTCGGCTGGGCATGTCTGAGTGGAGCGCAGCGGAGCGAGTTTGCCC
>NZ_CBCSJH010000044.1:0-43676 GCF_965139195.1 Bordetella tumbae
ACTTTGTGAAGCCCGGCCGGGCCGATTGCCTCGGCTCGACGACCAAAAGAACTCCAACCTCACGCAAAACACCACACCAGCAGCCCATTCACCCCTTACGCACCACCAACGTCGCCGTATCGCTAGTAAACGACCCATCACCCTGAATCTCAAAATGCTCACGCACCACATCCGGCGCAATCGCATGCAGGGCCCGCAATGCGGCCACGAGCGTCTCGGGTGTACGCATCCGTGCCACCCAGGACGAGAACTCCAGCGGCAAACGCCGCAATGTCGTGCTTTGCAGCGTAAAACCCGCCTGCGTCAGCAACGCAGACCATTCCGCGATCGAATAATTACGCACATGCGAAGTATCACGCAGCATTTCGAACGTTTGCAGCCACGTATCGAGTAATGCTTCGCCGGGCGAAACCACATCTGCAAAGGCTGCGATACCGCCGGGCTTCAATACGCGTCTTGCTTCGCGTATGGCTTGTCCGGGGTCCTGCCAATGGTGGGTCGAATAGCGGCACAGCAACAGATCGAACTGCTCATCGTCGAATGGCAGACGTTCCGCTTTGCCCTGACAGGTGTCCAGGTTGTGCAATCCGCGGCGGCCAGCTTCGGCGGCGACCACATCAAGCATCGCTTGGGACAGATCGTAAGCAGTGACGTGTTGAACCAAGGGGGCAACGAGAAAACTCACATGGCCGCCGCCACAACCCAGATCCAAGACACGAGCCGTTGGCTGCCCCCGAGCCAGGCTGGCCAGTTGTTGCAGGTCTTCGCCCTGCGCGTGAACCGAGCTGGTCAAATATGCGGCAGCTTGTGGACTGAACTGACGCTCGACAGCGGCGTCGTGAGAAGCAGAGAGGGTCATTAATGACTCCGAAAACGGCGTTGAGACAGATGGCATGACGTGCCAGGAGTTAAGATAAATGTCCGTTGATACGCGTACAAGACCATTACTTATCCTGGTATGAATGCTTCCCCCCAAGCCGGTTTGCCGGCATCACCTGACAGTTCGACCCGCCGCCGTCACGCCTTGGGCGAGTTCGTGCGCGCCGCACGGGCGCGGATTACGCCCCAGATGGCCGGGTTGCCAGAGGGGATGCGACGCCGCACACCTGGATTGCGACGCGAAGAGGTCGCGCAGTTATGCGGGATCAGCGTGACCTGGTACACCTGGATCGAACAGGGACGCGAAGTATCCGTGTCACCTGCCGTGTGGGCGCGGATTGCAGGCGTGCTGCAGTTGGCGCGCGCCGAGCGTGCGTACCTGTTCGAGTTGGCCGAGTGCGCGGATCCACAGCACCCGCGCGACGATGGCAGCGAGGCGCCGGGGCTGCTGCGTGAGTGCGTGGATGCAATCACCGCACCGGCTTATGTGCTCGATCGTGCATGGAATGTGTTGGTGCATAACGCATCGATGAGCGAACTGTTTGACGATTGGCCCATACGCGATCCTCAGCCGAATTTATTGCGTTATATCTTTCTCGATCCGGCCGCGCGTCAGTTGGTGGTGGATTGGGATCAACGCGCGCGCCGCGTCGTGGCCGAGTTCCGGGCCGATGCGGGTGCGCATCTGGATGAGCCGGATGTGTTGACGCTGCTCGATGAGCTGAATCGAGACAGCGACGTGTTTGCGCATTGGTGGACACGGCACGCCGTGGTGGAGCGCGAGGGCGGTCTACGCGAGTTTCAGCATCCGAGTCATGGCCGGCTGGCTTATCAGCAAACGACGTTTCGCTTGGCGACGCATCCGGATTTGAAATTGGTGATGTTGTTGAAGGGCGCGTGAGTAATCTGGAATTCCTACTCAGGCAAGCCTGCTTCCAGCAGCCCTTCCAACAGCTTGCGTATCGGTGCCGGCAGCGCCAGCGATGGCAGCTCCGCCAGGCTCGCCCAGCGCTGCGGCATCGTCGGCTCGGCTATGCTCGCAGCCTGGCTCACGGGCAGATACCACGGTTTGATATGCAATCGATAATGCGTAAACGTATGCGCAAACGCGGCCAGTTCGTATCGTTGGGTGGGCTCCAGACCCAATTGTCGTGCGGCCTGGGTCGGATCGGCGCCCACGTCGAATTCCGGCAAGCTCCACAGTCCACCCCAGATACCCGGCGACGGCCGTTGTTCCAGCAAAATTGCACCATCGCGTTGCAGTACCAGCATGCCGGTCTGGCGTTCGGGGATGGCTTTGCGGGCCTTGGGGGTGGGGAGTTCGCTCTGGCGCCCATCACGGCGCGCGATACAGGTCTCGGATACAGGGCAGCGTGTACAGTCGGGCTTGCCGCGCGTGCATAGTGTGGCGCCCAAGTCCATCAAGCCTTGGGTATAGGTCGCCATGTTCAGGCCGGGCGCCTCAGCGACTTGCGCATCTGCCAGTTCCCACAAACGCTGTTCGACTTCACGCCGTGTGGGCTCTCCCTCGACACCGAAATGCCGCGTGAATACACGCTTGACGTTACCGTCCAGGATGGGGGACCGCTCTCCATACGCAAAGGCTGCAATCGCGGCTGCCGTGGATCGGCCTATGCCCGGCAGCGTGGCGATCTGCTCGGCCGTGGGNGGAAAGCGTCCGCCCCAGTCGTTCATGATGGTTTGCGCGCAACGGTGCAGGTTGCGCGCGCGTGCGTAGTATCCGAGGCCCGCCCAATACGGCATGACCGCTTCCTGGTCGGCAGCCGCCAGCGTTGCAATGTCGGGGAACCGTTCCAGAAAACGCTGATAGTACGGAATGACCGTCGTGACCTGCGTTTGCTGCAGCATGATCTCTGACAGCCAGATCCGATACGGGTCTTGCGTATGTTGCCAGGGGAGTCCGTGGCGGCCGTGGCTAGCTTGCCAGGCGACGATGCGAAGGGCGAAATCCATAGCGCGGGATTATCGCACCCCGGGCCTGCCGAGCAGCGCCTTCGCCCACAAAGGCGCCGAAGCATGGGTACATAATTGGATGATTTAAAAAAAGGCCTGACTATATATACGAGTTATGTAGCCATGGTCATAGAACATTCGTCGCAACGAATCGCGCGAAACTTTTGTTGTCTCTATGTAACTGAAAATTAAAAATATGTGCCGAATTTCCCTGCCATGAGCGCGAAAAATCGGTCTCATGGCACGGCCGTCTTTTAATGTGTCCCCGATTAAAATCGAGTGCTACGGGTCACTGACCAGCGTGCCGCCAGTGCGCCCAGGATACCCGTGCCCACCACCGCAATCGCCAGTATCGGCAAACCCGGCAAATGCAGGGCAAAGTTTGCCCCATAACTACGGGCGAGCCCCACCAGCGCGTTATTCAGCGGAGTCAGGGCGGCGGCTGCCGCGCCTATGGCGATCAAGGCCGCCAACGCACCAGACAGGGCGCCCAGATACAGGAAGGGCCGGCGGACAAAGGACTCCGTAGCGCCCACCAGACGCGCCACAGCGATCTCCTCTCGTTGCAGCATGGCCTGCATGCGTACCGTATTGAAGACGGCTGCCAGCACAACTGCCGCGACACATGCCGCCAGGAATATCAGGCCCACGCGCGCAAAACGCAGAATGGCTTCCAGCCGCTGCACCCACGCGCTGTCCAACTGCACCATATCGACGTGTTCCCATTTTTGCCACGTATCGGCGAGCGTGTTGGCGCGCTCCGCGAGTTGCTCGCCCTCGGTCAGCGTGGCGACCACGGCATCCGGCAGCGGATTGCCAGGTAACACGGCCAGGGCTTGATCCCAAGTGGGATCGTTGCGCAACGAGGCCAGTGCTTCGTCGCGCGGCACGACACGTACTGCTTGCACCTGATCGGCATTGTCGTCGCGGATGCGTTGCGCAATCGCGGCGGCAGCGCCATCGGGGGCGGATGTCTTCAGGAACAACGTGACCTCTGGCGTCACCGACACTTGGCGGGCGACAGGCTGGGCAGAGACCAGAATCGCCGCTCCCAATAGCGGCAAGGCCAAGGCCAGAGCCATGACTACCAGATTCGCCAACGAGGAAAAAGGCTGCGCCGCCAATCGGCGCAAGGTGACTATCAGCGCATAGCGATGCAATCGCAACCAGGATTTCATTCGCGGGCTCCCGAATCAAAAAATTTGCCGGGTTCCAGCCGCAGGGTGCGGGTGGCGTATTGCGCCATCAGGGCCTGATCGTGTGAAGCAATCAGCGTCGTGACGCCGACGCGATTGAAGTCGCGAAACACATTCAGAATGCGTCGCGCCGTATCCTGGTCCAGGTTTGCCGTCGGTTCGTCCGCAATCAGAATCGCAGGCCGGTTCACGATAGCGCGCGCGATCGCCAGGCGTTGCTGTTCGCCGCCAGAGAGTTCGATCGGATTCATATCTTCTTTACCTGCCAGGCCGACCTTGTCCAGGGCGGCGCGGGCGCGCGCACTGGCAGGCCCGTGTGCCTGACCGGTGACTGCCAGGGGAAGCATGACGTTTTGCAGAGCGCTGCGATCAAACAGCAAGTGAGTGTCTTGCAGGATCACGCCCACGGCACGTCGCAGATAGGGCCGTGCGCGTGCCGAGAGCTGGTCCAGACGCTGGCCGTTGACCTGGATCGAGCCCCGGCTGGCAGGCTCCAGCCCGCCGATCAGTTTCAGCAAGGTGGATTTGCCCGCGCCCGACGCTCCTGAGACAAACAGGAACTCGCCGGCGGTTACGCGGAAATTGATGTCGGCCAGGATGTTACGGCCGCGCCCATACGATTTGAAAACGTGCTGGAATTCGATCATGGCGGCAAGAAAGGATGAAGCAGCAATAGTACCGTGTGTATTCCGGTTAGTGGGACGTGTCACGCTTGTTGCATATTTCTTGCGTCCCTTTTTTTTGCTCAACTTGTCGAGGGATTTCCCCCATGTCCCCGAATATCTCCAGCCGCTACCATCCCCGGCGATGCTTGAATTGCCGGATTACGTTGCAAGCAAGCGTTTCTTACAGGAGATCCAAATGAAAGCACTAAAATTAGCCGCGGTGGCTGCTGCATTATTAGCCACTGCGGCGACCGCGCATGCGGGGGCCACTTTTGATAGCGTCAAAAAGAAAGGTTTCGTCCAGTGCGGCGTGTCCACGGGGATTTCTGGTTTCTCCATGGCCGACAGCAAAGGGCAATGGCAAGGGATCGACATCGATATGTGCCGCGCCGTCGCAGCCACGATGTTCAATGACGCGACCAAATTCAAAGTCACCCCGCTGAATACGCAGCAGCGTTTTACTGCACTGCAGTCAGGCGAGGTCGATGTATTGACTCGTAATACGACGCAAACGCTGACGCGTGATACCACCCTGGGCCTGATTGGCGCTGGCGTGAACTACTACGACAGCCAAGGCGTGATGGTGTCCAAAGAACTGGGCGTCAAGAGCGCGAAAGAACTGAACGGCGCCACCGTTTGCGTTCAGCCTGGCACCACCACCGAGCTCAACCTGGCCGACTGGTTCCGTGGCGAAAAGATCGAGTTCAAACCGGTCGTGATCGACAAGTACGACGAAATCATCCGCGCTTTCTCGGCTGGCCGCTGCGACGCCTTCACGACCGACAAGTCGCAATTGGCATCGAGCCGCACCACGCTTGAAAAACCCGACAATTACGTCATCTTGCCGGAAGACTTCTCGAAAGAGCCGCTTGGTCCCATGGTGCGCCAGGGCGACGAGCAATGGTTCAACGTCGTTCGTTGGACGCTGAACGCCATGATCGAAGCCGAAGAGTATGGCATTACGTCCAAGAACGTCGACGAAATGACCAAGAATTCCAACCCCAATATTCAACGCATCCTGGGTGTGACCCCGGGCATGGGCAAGAACCTGGGTGTGGACGACAAGTGGGCCTACAACATCATCAAGCAAGTCGGTAACTACGGCGAAAGCTTTGAGCGCACGCTCGGGATGAACAGCCCCATGAAACTTGAACGCGGCTTGAATGCTTCGTACAAGAACGGCGGCATTATGTACGGTTGGCCGGTGCGCTAAGCATCGCTGCCGGGCAAGACGGGATCATCCCGTCTTGCCTTGATGTCCGCACGATGCGGACGGCAGGAGTGAGGTGGCCTGCGGCGGGTTCCAGGCCATTCCTGTTTTGACTTCTGTAGAAGCTTTTCATGACGACAAACAACCCAAAAGCTCCAGTGGCCGCGCCCAAGCGCCGCCTCAGCTGGAACGATCCCGGTGTGCGCGCCGTGGTCTATCAGGTTGTCGCGCTGGCCCTCGTTGCCTGGGCCGTGTGGTTCCTGGTCTCTAATACTCTGCATAATCTGCAGGTACGCAATATTTCAACTGGTTTTGGTTTTCTCGATCGAGAGGCTGGATTCGCGATCGGCGAGACTCCGGTCGCCTATAGTCCTGCAGACACGTATGGCCGCGCCATTTGGATAGGCCTGCTCAATACCCTGCGCGCTGCGGTGCTGGGCATTATCTTTGCGACAATTCTGGGCACGCTCATCGGCGTGGGCCGCTTGTCCAAAAACTGGTTGATCGCCAAAGTCTGCTCGGTCTATGTCGAGGTGATGCGTAACGTACCGCTGCTGTTGCAGCTGTTTTTCTGGTACGCGCTGATTACCGAAAACATGCCCGGTCCGCGCCAGGCATACAACCCATTGCCTGGGGTGTTTATTTCCAACCGTGGCCTGAAGGTGCCCGGTCTGGAAGGCAGCTCCATGGACTGGATACTCGGCGGTCTGGCACTGGCGATTGTCGGCACGATTCTGGTGGCGCACTGGGGCAAGAAACGCCAAGAGGCCACCGGCCGGATTTTCCCCTTGGGACGTGCCGCACTGGCACTGTTCATCGGCTTGCCGATACTGGGCTGGCTTGTCAGCGGCGCGTCGCTGTCATTGAATATGCCGGAGCTCAAGGGGTTCAACTTCAGCGGCGGCTTGACGCTGTCGCCTGAATTTGCCGCCTTGCTCGCGGGCCTGGTGATCTACACCGCTGCCTTTATCGCAGAAGTCGTGCGCTCGGGTATCCAGGCGGTGAACCATGGCCAGTGGGAGGCTGCCGGCTCGTTGGGCCTGCGCCGTTCCCGAGTGCTGCGTCTGGTGGTATTGCCGCAGGCGTTGCGCGTGATCATCCCGCCGATGACCAGCCAGTACCTGAACTTGACCAAGAACAGCTCGCTGGCCGTGGCAATCGGTTACCCGGATATCGTGTCGGTGGTCAACACTATGATGAATCAGACGGGCCAGGCGATCGAGGGCATCTTGATCATCATGGCGGCCTATCTGACGGTCAGCCTGTCGATCTCGATTTTCATGAACTGGTACAACAAGCGCATTGCGCTGGTGGAGCGTTGATATGAGTACGACTACGCCTATCCCCAGCGAAGGTCTGCCTCCGCCCAAAAACCAGGTGGGCCTGTGGCCTACGTGGAAAGAACGCCTGTTCTCGTCGCCCTTGAGCATCCTGGCCACCGTGTTGACGGCTTGGATACTGATCATGGCGGTGCCAGCGTTGGTCGATTGGGCATTCTTGCAGGCGGACTTCACCTCGTCGACTGCGCAGGAATGCCGCAAGGCCGCGGGCGCATGCTGGGCCTTCATTGCCGAAAAGCATCGGCTGATCCTGTTTGGCACCTATCCCTACGATGAACAATGGCGGCCTCTGATCGCCACCATCATCTTGATTGCTGTCATCGTGTGCAGCGGCTTGCGCCGTTTCTGGAACGCACGCCTGGCGCTGATCTGGGTGGTCGGCCTGACGGCTGTGGCGCTGCTGATGTGGGGCGGTGTGTTTGGGCTGACCTACGTCGAGAACTCGTTGTGGGGCGGCTTGCCGCTGACCTTGATCCTTTCGACTTTCGGTATTGCTTTTGCTTTCCCGCTGGGCGTGTTGCTGGCCCTGGGCCGCAAATCGAAAATGCCGGCCATCAAGGCCCTGTGCGTCGTGTACATCGAGTTGATTCGCGGCGTGCCGCTGATCAGCCTGTTGTTCATGTCTTCGGTCATGTTGCCGCTGTTCTTGCCGGTGGGCTTTTCCATCGACAAGTTGTTGCGTGCGCAGATTGCCATCATCATGTTCGCGGCAGCCTATATCGCCGAGACCGTGCGGGGCGGCTTGCAGGCCATTCCCAAGGGGCAATATGAGGGCGCCGACTCGCTGGGGCTGAACTACTGGCAGCAAATGCGCAAGATCATCTTGCCGCAGGCGTTGCGTATTGTGATTCCGCCTTTGGTCAGCATCTTTATCGCGTTGTTCAAAGACACGTCGTTGGTCGTGATCATCGGTATTTTCGATCTGACGCTGGCTGCCAAGGCTGCGCTGTCGGATGCGGCATGGCGCGGCTTCGGGATTGAGGCCTACGTATTCATATCACTGATCTATTTCGTGTTCTGCTTTTCGATGTCGAAATACAGTCAACGTCTGGAAACGCGTTTGGCGGCCGGACAGAAACGATAGCTGCCTGGCCCGAGACCGCTCACGGCGGCTCGGGCAGGCGCACCTTTTGGGAGTACAGGCATGAGTGATGCCATCATCCGCTTGCAGAACGTGAACAAGTGGTACGGTCAGTTCCACGTGCTGCGCAATATCAATCTGGATGTGACGCCAGGCGAACGTATTGTGATCTGCGGTCCGTCGGGCTCGGGTAAATCGACGATGATTCGCTGCATCAATCGTCTGGAAGAGCACCAGCAAGGTCAGATCATTGTCGATGGCACTGAGTTGACCAATGACCTGAAGCAGATCGAAACCATACGCCGCGATGTCGGCATGGTGTTTCAGCACTTCAATCTGTTTCCGCATTTGACTGTGCTGGAAAACCTGACGCTGGGTCCGACCTGGGTGCTCAAGAAATCACGTGCCGAGGCTGAGGCTACGGCCATGAAATATCTGGAGCGTGTTCGTATTCCGGAGCAGGCCAATAAGTATCCGGGTCAGCTTTCAGGCGGCCAGCAACAGCGTGTGGCGATTGCGCGTTCCTTGTGCATGAGCCCCAAGATCATGCTGTTTGATGAGCCGACTTCGGCGCTGGATCCGGAAATGGTGAAAGAGGTGCTGGATGTGATGGTGACGCTGGCTCAGGAAAGCGGCATGACCATGCTGTGCGTGACGCACGAAATGACGTTCGCGCGCAAGGTCGCTGATCGGGTCATCTTTATGGACCGTGGTGAAATCATCGAGCAGAATAGTCCGGATCAGTTCTTTGATAATCCGCAGAACGAGCGTACGCAGCATTTCTTGAGTCAGATTCTGCATTAATTGCTCGTCGCTGGCACGGGTGGTTTTAGTAGGTTTCGTACCACTTCAATCACCCCCAGCGCCTTTCTTCACTCCAACGTGATACGCGCCTTCTGACTCAGGTCACGCCATAATGCGATGTCCTTGTTCAGATAGGCTATGAATTCCTCGGGCGTACTGCCCACGAGTTCAACGGCATCGGCAGCCAGTCTTTCTTTCAAGGCCGGCGTATTGCAGGCTTGTATGATTTCGTCGTGCAGCCTGTCGATGATGACGGTTGGCGTTCCGGCCGCCACTGCGAATCCCCACCATCCCACGACGTCGTAACTCGAGTACCCAGATTCGGCAATCGTAGGGATATCGGGAAAGACGGGCGCCCGTTTTGCACTGGTCACCGCCAATACTTTTAATCGATCCGCCTGGATGGCCGCCGCTGCACCCGAGTAGGTGCTGAATGTGCATTGGACTTGACCGCCAATGATGTCATTGATCGCAGCGGCCGTGCCTTTGTATGGTACGTGCAGCATCTGGATGTCCGCCACGTTATTGAGCAGTTCTCCCATCAGGTGCGCATTACCACCAGTACCGGATGAGGCAAAGCTGATGGCGTCGGGGGCTTTCTTTGCGGCAGCTACTAGATCTTGTACGGAATTGATCGGTGAATCGTTGCTGACGACCAGCAAAAAGGGCGCCCGGGCAGCCAGGGTGATAAAGCTGAAATCCTTGACTGGGTCATAGGGCAAACGGCGTTGTAGCGCCGCATTGATGGCATGCGCGGCGGGGACTTGCAGCAGCGTGTAGCCATCCGGGTCGGATTTGGCGACAAATTGCGTGCCGATCAGGGTATTGCCGCCGGGTTTGTTCTCTACGATGACAGCCTTGCCCATCGATGCGGTCAAACGTTCGCCAATGGCGCGCCAGCACATCATTGATTGCGCCAGGTGGATAAGGAACAACGATGCGCAGCGCACGCGAGGGATAGGGCTCTCTTGCCCAACTGGATTTGCCAGCGATGGCCGGCGCCATGGACAGCGCGGCCAGTCCTTGCAGCAGGCTGCGTCGCTTTCTGCTGCCTATTTTTTTGGTGATCATCTCCCATCTCCTGTGTATTTAGCTGCTATCGGGCACGCAGGCTGACGCCACTGCCATGGCTGTCCGAGACCAGAACGTGACCGTCCTGAGCGTCGAATCCGGCAAATGGGTCGTCCAGCAAATGTTCGGATTCGGCAATCTCGGCTCCGCCTTCTATGGATTGCAGACCAGCGGCCAGATGGGCCGCCTGAGCCGATGCCAGGCGAGGGCCGAAAATGGCGCCGAGCCGGCACTGAACACCTGCCGCTTCGCACAGCCGTGCGGCAGTCAGCGTGTTGCGCAGGCCGCCCATATAAGGCACCTTCAAGTTGTACGAGTGCGCAGCCCCCATGGCGATGAGTTCGACCAAACCACGCAACGAGCCGATGGCTTCATCGGCTTCGATACGCATCACGCCGCTTTGTGTAATACGCCGCAGGCCATCGCGGTCTGCGGCGGGCACAGGCTGTTCCATGAGCGTGACCTGTTGTTCGGACAAGGCACGGCAGACCTCGATTGCGGTGTCGGCGTCGTAAGCCTGATTGGCATCAACAGTGAGCAACAAGTCGGCCCCTACGGCTGCGCGAACGGCGCGTACGCGAGCAATGTCGGTGTCAGCTTCGCCATTGAGCTTGAGTTTCAGGCCGAGATATCCCTGGCTTTGCAATTGCAGGGCTTCGGTTGCCATGAGCTCTGGTGACTTGATCGGAATCAGTCTGGTGGCCGGGATGCGATGGCGGACTGTGCCTCCCAATAGCGCATGCAAGGGCACCCTCAGACAACGTGCGGCCAGTTCCAATGCGGCGGAGGTGATGCCTGACTGAATGCAAGGCAGGTCGCGGCAGGATTCTGCCAGTACTGCATGCAACTGTTGTTGGTCCAGCGGGCGATGCCCTACGACGAGCGGTAATGCCGCTTTGAGCGCGCTTTCTGTGCGGGCTGCATCCGGATTGGCTATCGGGGTGGTGAGTACATGTCCCCAGCCTTGTTCTCCTGAACGCGATGTGAGGGTCACGATCCAGCCTAGGATCTGCGGGATGCCTCCTCGGGAGAATCTCCACGAGGGATCTTCCTGGCGTTGCAAGCATGGAGTGTATGTGGCCGACTCAATGATCATCGATTCGCCAGGGGCGGGGCTAGGGGCATTCATGATGAGGTTCCAGGGCCTTGTGAGGGTGTGGAAAACTTTGTTTTTTGTTTTCTCTATAAAGTTGATTTTATCCACTAATTAGTTTCACATGTCAATCAATTATGGTTTTTTCATTGGCAAGTATGGATAGAAAAATTCAAATTATTTTTCAGGCTTGATCTTGTTGTGATTTTTAAAGTAGTTTAAATTATCAACTAGTTTTGGTCTGGCGAAATTTTCATGGCTACCCGTATTACGAATTTGTTAGGTATCAGGCACCCCATCGTGCAGGCAGGGATGAGCTGGGCGTCGTCAAATGTTGCGTTGCCCGCTGCCGTGTCCAATGCCGGTGCGCTCGGAGTGCTAGCTGCGGGGCCGCTGCGGGTAGACGATTTCAGCCGTACGTTGGACGCTCTGGCGGCGGCGACTGACAAGCCGTATGCGGTCAATATTCCGCTGTATCGACCTCAGGCTGCCGAGCTACTGGATGCCATGGCTGCGCGCCGTGTGCCCGTGGTGATTGCTTCTCAGGGCGGCCCGAAAGCGCATTTGCCGCGATTCCGGGAATACGGTGCGGTGTGGATTCAAGTGGTGTCGACGCTCGAGCATGCCAAAAAGGCGGCCGATGCGGGCGTCGATGCCTTGGTGGTTGTAGGCGGCGAGGCGGGCGGACATCCGCCGGCCAATGAGGTCAGTACGCTCGTCACTGTGCGCCGCGTCCTGCAAGAGGTCTCCGTTCCCGTTATCGCGGGTGGAGGCGTTGCCGACGGCTGGGGCATTGCGGCGTTGCTCGCGTTAGGGGCCGACGCCGTGCAGTTGGGGACGAGGTTTCTGCTCACGCAGGAGGCCGGCGTACACGAACGCTACAAAGCGGCCGTACTGGCAGCCGACGTGCATGACACCGCACTGATCGGACGCAGAGGCCTGCCCGTCAGAGGAATACGCAACGCCTTTGCACAAGCGGTATTCGACGCCGAACGCGAACAGATGCCTCAAGAAAACTACGACGCGCTATTCAAGAAAAGCACGCTCAAGCAGGCGGCCCTGGATGGCGACATCGAATGGGGAAAGGTCGAGCTCGGACAGTCGGCCGGCCTCATTTCCAGTATTCGACCGGCCGCCGAGGTGGTCGAGCAATTGGCTCAAGAGCTCAGGCAGGCCACTGCCCGGCTGCACGAGATGGATCTGAGGGGCTGACGGCATGTCAGGCCTTTCTTGTTGATAACACGAGATACCAAACCATGATGGAACACCTGCTCATCGAAGACCGCGGCGCAGTTCGCATTTTGACGATGAATCGTCCGGAAAAACATAACGCCTTGAATACGGCATTGACGCAGGCATTGCTGGATAGCCTGCGCGCGGCAGATAGCGACCCTGCCATCAATGCGGTGGTGCTGACGGGTGCCGGAAAATCGTTCTGCGCCGGCGCGGACACGACCGAGTTTTCGGCACTGACACCAGAGGACCCTCAGGCCGTGACCGCGCGCGCGGATTTGACTACGGCACTGCATCTCGTTTTCTCGCAGATGAACAAACCCGTCATTTCGGCTGTGCGCGGCAACGCATTGGGTGGCGGCGCAGGCCTCGCCATCGCCTGCGATCTCTCAGTGATGTCCGAGACTGTGCGATTCGGTTATCCGGAACTGAAGCATGGCATTGTGGCTGCCGTGGTGATGGCGAATCTGGTCCGGCAGGTCGGGCGTAAACAGGCTTTCGAATTGGTGGCTTTAGCCGAGCCGCTGGATGGCCATGCTGCGAAAGCGATGGGGCTATGCAATCGCGTGGTTCCTGATGCACAGGTGCTCGATGTGGCTTTGGCATTGGCCAGCACGATCGCCGGCTGGAGCCCCATCGCCATGGCAACGACCAAACGGAGCTTTCACCGGGTGGCCGATCTGGCGCTGGCGCCGGCACTGGAGATCGGGCGCGACGCCAACGTGATGATGCGAGGCTTTCGCAAGGCCAAGGGGGCGTGAAATGAGGCCACTCGAAGGAATCACCATTCTGGATCTGTCGCGCGTACTGGCATGCCCGTTCGCGTCGATGATACTCGCGGAGTTGGGTGCGGAGGTCATCAAGGTCGAGCAGCCAAAGACTGGCGATGAAACTCGATCGTTCGAACCCATGGTGCAGGGCGACACGGCAGCGGTGTCGGCCTACTATCTCGCCTTCAATCGCAGCAAACGTTCTATCACGGTCAACCTGCGATCTCCTCAGGGGCAGGACATCGTGCGTCAGTTAGCGACGCAGGCGGACGTAGTGCTAGAGAACTTCCCCGTCGGGACCTTGAGCAAGTATGGCCTGGACTATGCGGCGCTGCGTGCTGTCAACGAGCAATTGATCTACGTCAGTTGCACAGGCTTTGGCATGACGGGGCCCTATGCCAATCGCAAAGGCTACGACACCGTATTTCAAGCAATGGCGGGCATCATGAGCCTGACAGGCGAGCGCGGCGGCGGTCCAGTCAAACCCGGCTTGCCTGTGGCGGATTTGAGTTCCGGACTCTGGGTGACGATTGCTGTGCTGACCGCGCTGGCAGGACGCGACAAGACGGGCAAAGGCAGTCATGTGGATTTTTCGATGTTCGATGGCCAGGTGGGCTTGTTGTCGCTTGCCGCCGCACGCTGGTTCGCCCTTGCAGAAGTCCCCGAGCGTCTCGGCACGGAACATCCTGGGCGCATCCCGTCAGCGGCATTTGTCTGCGGCGATGGCAAATGGGTGCAGATTACCGGCAGCGATCAACATTGGGTGCCCTTGTGCAATTTGCTAGGTCTGGAAGACTGGGCCAGCGATGCCGGGCTCACGAAAAATGCCGGCCGCCTGGCGCGCCGCGAGGAGGTGATGGCAGGCTTGCAAGCAGCGATCAGCCGGCTGGATCGAGATGAGCTATGCCGCCGTTGCGACGCGGTGGGCGTGCCGGCTGGCCCTATTTTGCAGGTCGACGAAGTGCTCGGCAACGAGCACGTGGCTGCGCGGGGCATGGTGGTCGAGTATCCGCATCCGCAAATCGGCCGTTTTCATGGCCTGAAAATTCCGTTTCGCTTTGACGGGTTCGACGATCCCAGCGTCACGCGCCCGCCCATGCTGGGTGAACACACCCACGACATCCTGCACGAAAAGCTGTCGCTCAGCGATGCGGAGATTCAACGCTTGCACGCCGAGGGTGCGATCTGAGCTTTTCCAGACAAGGAGACAATGATGAGAAAAAGTATTCGCTTGTTGAAAAACGCATTACTGCTTTTTTCCATGGGTGTAGTGACGCCGGCTGCCATGGCGCAAGACAACTACCCATCCCGCCCTATTACCCTGGTCAATCCGTATGCCGTCGGAGGGCCGGCAGATTTGCTGGGCCGCGCGTTGGCTAAAGAGCTGGGTGATGTCCTTGGCCAATCCATCATCGTTGAAAACAAGGCGGGCGGTGGAGCCTCGATCGGCGCTGCCTATGTCGCCAAAGCCGCACCCGATGGCTACACCTTGCTGTTGGGAACGGCTGCCGCTCACACGGTGACGCCACTGGCCACTCACGTGCCTTATGACGGCGTTACGGATTTCGAGTTCATTGGCATGGTGGCCAATGTGCCGAATGTGCTGACGGTGCATCCGTCGGTGCCTGCTAAAACCGTGCAGGAATTCATTGCCTTGGCCAAGGCCGAACCAGGAAAGATCAGTTATGGTTCGGCAGGGATGGGCAGTTCACCGCATATCGGCGGTGAGATGTTCAAGAAGGCCGCTGGCGTCGATCTGATGCACGTGCCCTACAAGGGCGCTGCGCCAGCCGCCAATGATATGGTGGCCGGCGTCGTGCAAGCCGGTTTTTTGAACGTCTCTGCCGTATTGCCATTGATCAAATCCGGCCGTTTGCGTGCGCTGGCTTATGGTGGCAGCAAGCGCCTGGCGGACTTGCCCGATGTACCGATTTTTGCGCAGGCGGGGCTGCCTGATCTGGAAATGGGCAGCTGGTATTCGCTGGCAGTACCTGCCAAGACGCCGGCTGCGGTGGTGGACAAGCTCGCGACAGCCTTGCAGACGGTACAGGCCAAGCCCGAGTTTCAAAAGACGCTGGCCATCCAGAATGCCGAAACCATGCCTCAGCTAAAGGCGCAGGCGACCGAATACATCCGCGCGGATGGGCAGCGGCTGGCCGAGCTCGTGCGCGTTACTGGCATGAAATTGCAGAACTGAGATCCAAGGTAGCTTTGACTATGCAGACTTATCCGGAATTCACCACATTACGTTTGGCAATCACCGAAGGCGTAGCCACGCTGTGGTTGGCGCGCCCAGATAGCCGCAACGCTTTGAACGTCGCGATGTGCCAGGAGTTGACGGCCGCGTGCGAAGCGCTCGAAAACGACAGCGAGGTACGGGTCGTCGTCATCCGTGGCGAAGGCGTCGCATTCTGCGCCGGAGCCGATCTCAAGGAACGCCAGGGCATGAGTCCTGCCGAGATGGTGGCGCGGCGCGTCAATGGCTTTACCGCCTATGCTGCGATCGAGGCGGTGTCCAAACCCGTTATCGCGGCGGTGCATGGCCCGGCGTTCGGATCGGGTTGCGAGATTGCGGCAGCGTGTGATTTTGTGCTGGCCAGCCCTGCCGCCGTTTTCAAGTATCCCGAAGTGGGCTGGGGAACGGTAGGTGCGACGCAGCGTTTGCCGCGCATTGTGGGGCGGCGCATGGCAAAGGAGCTCTTGTTCACTGGCCGGCTCGTCGACGCCAGCGAGGCCGCACAATTGGGCCTGGTCAACCATGTGTTTGATGCAGAGACATTTGATATGCGGGTGACGGAGATGGCCACGCAAATTGCCGCCGCAAATCCGTTGACGGTGAAACTGACCAAGCGCAGCATCGATAACGGTCTGGAGACTACGCGCGAGGGAGCGATGGCGATCGAGCTATTGGCGATTCAGGAAAACCTGCGCCATAGCGATTGGAAAAAAGCCATCGAGAATTTTGGCAAGAAAGGTTGAAGACGATGCGATTGCTGGATGATGCAGGGATTCCGGTGCCCACAACGCTGTCGCAGGTGCTGCGAGAGACGGTGGCCGGCCGGGGCGATCATGAGGCTTATGTGGGGCCGGGTGAGCGTCATGTCTGGTCGGCCCTTGCGGTCGATAGCCGCCGTATCGCAAAGGCACTGTACGCTGCCGGGATCAAAAAAGGCGATCATGTCGGGCTGATGCTGGGCAACTCCGGCGGCTGGATCGCGGCGTTTTTTGCTTGCGCCTCCATCGGGGCCGTGACTGTTCCCGTCAATACGCGCTTCAAGGCCGAAGAGCTCTTGTTTTGCCTGCAGCAATCGAACGTCAAGCTGCTGATCTATGCAGACAGTTTCTTGGGTATCGATTTCACAGGGGTGCTGCGCCAGGTGGAGCCCGCGATCGACGAGAAATTGCCGGGTGCGGTGTTGCCTGCGCTGGCTCGTGTCGTCACCGTAGGCGGTGCGGGCGTTCCTGCTGGCGCTGTGTCTTACGACGCATTCTTATCAGCGGCCGAGAAAATTTCCGACGAAGAGATCGATCCGATGATGGCTCGCGTTGTGCCCGACGATGTGCTGCTGATTCAGTACACCTCCGGTACGACGTCATTTCCCAAAGGGGTGATGTTGAGCCATGCGAACATGCTCGGTGATGCGGCGAGCGTCGCCAGGCGCATGGGCGTGTGTGAAGAGGACCGCTATTTCAGCATTCGTCCGTTCTTCCATGTGGCCGGCAGTACCTTGTCGGTGCTTGTGTCGCTGGTGTCGGGTTGCTGTCTGCTGAGCATGCCCAAGTTCGACGTGGCTGAGGCTTTGCGTGTGCTGGACACAGAGCGTTGTACGTTGACCTCTGGCAATGACACGATTTTCCTGATGTTGATGGGCCACGAAGATTTCGATCCGGCGCGATTGCACTTGACCGGTGGGTGGGCGGCCGCGGGGCCGGAAGTCATGCAGAAAATCCGCGATGTAATGAACGTGCCGTATGTCTGCAATGCCTATGGTCAGTCCGAGGCTTCGCCTAACGTGCTCGTCAGCGACAAAACCGACGATTTCGCATTGCGCCGCGATGGCTTCATGTTGCCTCATCCGGGTGTTGCGGTACGCATTGCAGATGCAGAAACGGGGGCTGTGCTGGCGCCTGGCGCCAGCCAAGGAGAAATCCAGGTTCGCGGCTGGAACGTGATGCGTGGCTACTACAACATGCCCGAGGCGACTGCCAAGGCGTTTACTGCCGATGGGTGGTTGCGCACAGGCGACCTGGGAGAGCAGCGCGCCGATGGTCGAATGCGCATGGTGGGTCGTCTGAAGGACATGTACCGTGTCGGTGGGGAAAATGTCGCGCCGGCAGAGGTCGAGGAGGTTCTGCATGCGCATCCTGCCGTCCGGCAGGCGCAGGTGATCGGTGTGCCCGATGCCCGGTTGGGTGAGGTGACTGGCGCATTCATTTTGCTCAAGCCGGGGCAGCAAGCGACCAACGATGAGTTGGTAGCATGGTGCAAGGCACGATGCGCCAATTTCAAGGTGCCTAGATATATTGCTCAGGTTGATACGTTTGAGCATATCGGCATGACGGGCAGCAGCAAGGTTCAGAAAAACAAGCTGCGCGAGCACGCCATCGAGCTGTGGAATATTCGTTCGGATACGGTGGCTTCATGACAATCGATGCGTTCACGCTTGAAGACGACGGCCGCGATGTCGTGCTATGCGAATGCTTTGCCCGCGATGGGCTGCAGCATGAACCAAATCACTTGGCGACCTCGGCCAAGGTGGATTTGGTCACTCGCTTTGCTGAACTGGGGTTCGCCCGCGTCGAGGCGACGTCCTATTCCAACCCCAAGGTGATTCCGCAGTTTGCCGATGCGTCGGCCATGCTGCAGGCGCTGCCGCGCAAACCCGGGGTCTTTTATAAAGCCACGTGTGCCAACATGCGCGCGGTTGAGCGTGCATTGGCCGATGCCGAGGCAGGTTTTGGTGCGAACGAGATCAGCTTGCTGGTATCTGCCACCGACACGCATTCGCAGAAAAACCTGGCACGCAGCCGGGCCGACCAATGGCGTAACGTTGCCGAGATGGCGGCAGCTGCTGCAGACCGTTTCCGTTTGATCGGCACGATCTCCATGGCCTTTGGCTGTCCATTCGAAGGGCGCGTCGATCCAGAAAGTGTGCTGGCCGATGTGGGGCGATTTCGAGACGCGGGGGTACGCCATATCGCCCTGGGCGATACCACGGGCACTGCCACACCGCGGACGACGGCAGACCTGTTTCGCCGTATGCGCAATGCTTATCCGGATGTGCATCCTATCGCGCATTTTCACGATACGCGCGGCACCGGCCTGGTCAATTATGTGGCGGCGCTGGATCAGAATGTGCGCCATTTCGACTGCGCCATTGGCGGCGTGGGTGGCCATCCGGTCAAGGTGAAATATGGCGGCGGACACACCGGTAATGTCGTTAGCGAAGACCTGATCGATCTATTCGAAAACATGGGGGTGAAAACCGGTGTGAACATCGATGCCTTGCTGGAGACGGTGGAGGCTTGCGAAGCCGCGCTGGGACGAGAGCTGCAAGGGCGTGTGGCACGCAGTGGGCTCAATCCGCTGCGCAATGCGTTGAACCACCGGGATTGATTGCGGCGGTCGGTGCTTCTTTCACTGTTGACCGGGATTTTTTATACTTGCGCCCATGCCTAATACCGACGCCCCCTCGCCTGAATCCGCGCCCACTGTCGCGAGTCACTTCAAGGAACTGGTCTCGTTTCGCCTGAATATGCTGGCCAACCACTGGAGCCGCCTGGCAGCCGAATCGAACCAGCGTGATTTTGATCTGGATCCGCGAGAGTGGCGGATTCTGGGCATGCTGGGAGCTTACGCACCGATGTCGCTGCAGGGACTGGCCAGAGAGGTCAATATCGACAAAAGCCTGGCGAGCCGGGCGGTGTCATTAATGATCGAGCGCGGTTTGCTGCGGCGTGGTTCGGATGAGAACGACGGCCGCGGTGTACAGCTGAGCCTGACGACTAAAGGCAAGAATCTCTATCGCAAGGTCTTTCCCAAGGCGGTGGAGCGCAATGAGGCTTTGTTGTCAGTCTTGAGTCCGGCAGAACGAGAGATCTTCGAGCGTGCCTTGACTCGGCTCACCGAGCATGCGCAGCAGACTTTAGCGCTGGATCGTGTCAAGACGTCCAAGCGTAAGAAGGAAACTTGATTTTTCGGGGGGATGGGTGTGCGGGAAGGATGGCGGGTGCCAGTTCCTTCCGTCATTCAGCGCAGGCCTAGTAAGCCACTCCCACCCGCGCCCACACCGCACGTCCTGGTTCGTTAAAAGCAGTATTCCCCGAATATCCGAACGCCGCGTTGCCCGCGCGATTCAGATGCTCGCTGTACGTCTTGTTCAATAGATTGTCTATCCCGGCTGTGAGTTGAACATGCTTGTTCACAGCGTAGCCTCCGTTGAGGGAAATCACGCCAAATCCGCTGCTGGCGCTGAAGTCTTTGCCGGCCGCGTTGCCTGTGTTTAACGCATAGCGGTGTTGCGGGGCGACCAGGCGCCACAAGACGCCCGCTGTCCACAGGCCATCGTCATAGCTGGCCATCAGGCGCGCATCCAGCGGCGGGATTTGCGGCAGGGGGCGGCCATCGCTGGTGTTCTTGGCCCAGGCATAAGCCAGCGTGGCCGTCGTCGTCCAGGTGCGCGTGAGTGCATAGCGGGTGCCGAATTCACCACCGAAAATGCGCGCGTCGATGTTGGTGGCCTGTGTGCCGCCCATCTTGCCCGCCTCGAGGTATTTCATGAGAATGAAGTCGTGGATGTGGCCGGCATAGGCCGAGAACCATGCGCCGAACGTGTCGGTCTGGTACTGTGCGCCTATATCCAATTGCGTGGTTTTCTCGGGCTTGACGCCCTGAAACGCATTGACCGACCCTTGGGGGCCGCGGCTGGGAGGAAACAGTTCCCAGTAATCGGGAAAACGTTCGACATGCCCCAGCCCGACGTACCACGTCGCAGGGGCTGTCGCCATATCGTGTTCGTAACGTAGAAAGCCGCTGGGCAGCGTGTCCCTGCGGCGCGCGCCCGTCGTGGCGTTGGACACACGCATGGCGGGACGTTTCGCGCCGCGCAAATCGGTGGCCTGCGCCCAGTCCAGGCGTGCACCGGTAATGACGCGCTGTGCGTCTTCTGCGAGATGCCAAGTCATTTCGCCGAACAGACCCGTGTTGGCAAAGGTCGCATTCGTGGTCCACGATTCACGGCGATAGGACGCAGTGTCCGTGCCGCGGCGCACACGATGCCGGCCGCGTTGGAAATCGAGCCCTGTGATGAGGCTGGTGTGATCCGACACTGTCCAGGTGCCAGCAACCCGGCCGCCCCAAGTCGTGCGATTGACGTTCGAGGCATGAGCCATGGACATGGGGCTCATGCGGTCCGGCGTGCGTAGCGTGAAGTTGTCCATGACATGATTGGCATCGTTGTAATACATCTGCGTTTGTATGGTGCTCAACGTATGGCCCAGGTGGTCTTTTTCAAAACGGAAACCAAAGCTCTCTCGCTTGAACTGTGTCCCGTCCATGCCGCGGCTGGCATAACGTGCCTCGCCATCGCCGGTGCCGGCCGTCAACTCGTAGCGCGTGTCGGCATCGGGCGTGAAGCCTAACGTCAGCTCGGCACCCCATTTGTCCCAGCGCGACGGAACGGTGTTGCCGTCGCCGTCCTTGTAGTCTTGAGAGTGCGAGTGGTTGGCCGTCACGCGGGCGTATGTCTTGTCATTGCCCATGGTCAGATCCGCGGCTTGATCATTGCGGCCAAAGGAGCCGCCAACCAGGCTGCCATCGAAGCGGACGCCCGATTCGGTAAAGCGCGGTGTGTCTCGATCGAATTTGACGGTGCCAGCCGATGCGCCCGGGCCCCACAGCACGGTCTGAGGGCCCTTGATCACCGTCAATTGATCAAAGTTCGATGGGGAAATATAGGAGGTGGGCGGATCCATCCGACCTCCGCACGCGCCTGGCATGGAGGTGCCATTGCTCAGGATATTCAGGCGCGAGCCGAATAGTCCGCGTAATACCGGGTCGCTATTGGTGCCGCCATTGCCTATCGCGGAAAACCCGGGGATCGTTTTCAAATAGTCGGTTCCATCGCTGGCGGGTAGCGGTTGGCGAGGCAGCTTGGGATCGGTGACAAAGACCAGCGGCGCGCTCGGTGATGCGCTGGTGATGACGATGGGGCTTGGCTGATAAACAGCGCCGGGCGCGTCATCAGCGTGAGTCACGGCGGGATGGATGCACATCAGTGCGGCGGCAAGGCGGCTCACATGGAGCCAAGTGGGGGGATTTTGCATGAGGGCACAGCGTGGTGTGAACAGGGTCAGTGGTGACAGGTACCCTATTCGGCGGCAGGCGTGTATAGGAGCAGTATCTTTGTGTTCAAAATAGGACCGCGTGTCATTCTTTGCTCGATTCGCCTGGCGGCCTGAGATCGCATGGAGTATGCTGCGGGCCTTACAAAAACCCATGCCGTGGAGACAACGCCATGTTCCAATCACCATCGCATTCACTTATTTCGACAGTGCGCCGCACGCTGGTGCTCGGGGCCGCCGCTGTCGTGACTGGCCTGGCCAGCGTTGCGCCGGCCGTTGCACAAAGCACCGATTTCCCCACCAAGCCCTTGCGCTTTATCGTGCCTTATCCGCCCGGCGGGCCGTTGGATTCTTCAGCCCGTTTGCTGGCCGAGAAAGTCCGCGCTTCGCTGGGGCAGCCCGTCATCGTGGAAAACCGCGCCGGTGCGGGCGGTAACATTGGCGCCGATCTGGTCGCCAAGGCCGCGCCAGACGGCTATACCTTGGTCATGGGCGCCGTGGCGACGCATGCCATCAATCCTTGGCTGTTCGCCAATTTGCCGTACGACCCCATCAAGGATTTTGCGCCGGTCACCATCGTGGCCGCGGTGCCGAATGTCCTGGTGATGAATGTCGATTTCGCCAAGGCCAACCACATCAATACGCTGGCTGACCTGATCGATTACGCCAAGAAAAACCCTGATCGCTTGAACTACGGTTCAGGCGGCAACGGCAGCGCTGGCCATCTGGCAGGAGAGTTGCTCAAGGCACGCGCCGGCGTCCAGGCGGTACATGTTCCCTATCAAGGGGCGTCGCCTGCTCAACTGGCGCTGCTGGCTGGGCAGTCGGATTTCATGTTCGACAATCTGGCGGCCTCGGCCCCCATGATCAAGGACGGCAAGGTCAAAGCCCTGGCCGTCACGACCCTGCAGCGTTCTTCGCTTTTGCCAGACGTTCCTACGATGGACGAGGCTGGCGTCAAAGGGTTTGACCTGGGGACCTGGTTCGGTGTCTTTACTACTGGCGGCACGCCGCCCGATGTGGTGGCAAAGCTGAATAAGGCCTACGCCGATGCCCTGCGCCAACCGGATATCCGCGAACGCCTGCTCGCCATGGGTTCTGAGGCTCAGCCCATGACGGCTGAGGCTTTTGCGGAATTTGTGAAGAAAGAAAAGGCCAAGTACCAGGAAATCGTCAAACTTTCCGGCGCCAGCCTGAATTAAGCGCGTCGCCCGGGCATTCAGTTGCCTGGGCGTGCCCAGCCTTTGGCGTGTTCTACCGCCTGGCGCCATCGCGCCAGTCTTGCGGCGCGCCGATCTGCGCTCCACTGCGGTTCAAAGCGGTGTTCGGCTTCCCACTGACTGGCAAATTCGTCCAGCCCTGACCAAAAACCGACGGCCAGCCCTGCCAGCCCCGCTGCGCCGCGTGCGGTGGATTCCGACACGCGCGGCCTGACGACCGCGACACCCAGCAGATCGGCCTGCATTTGCATTAATAGATCGTTGCGCGCCGCGCCGCCGTCCACACGCAGTTCAGACAATTCAATGTTGCTGTCGGCCTTCATGCAGGTCATCAACTCGGCACTTTGCAGTGCGATGGCTTCCAGTGTGGCCCGTGCGACGTGAGCGTGTGTCGTACCGCGGGTCAGCCCGACCAGCGTGCCACGAGCATAAGGATCCCAGTCGGGGGCCCCCAAGCCCGCAAAGGCGGGAACCAGGAAAACATCGTCCGTGTCGGCTACGCTGGCTGCCAAGGCCTCGATCTGGTCGGAGCGTTGAATGATCTTCAGTCCGTCCCGCAGCCATTGCACGGCAGCACCTGCCATGAAGACTCCGCCCTCCAGCATGTAAGTGGGCGTCCCGGCAGAGGGCGTGGAGGCATTCGATCCGTGCTGTTCGCCAGGCAACCCCCAGCCTATGGTCGACAGTAGATTGTTGTGCGACACCACGGGTTTATCGCCGACATTCATCAGCATGAAACATCCCGTGCCATAGGTGTTTTTGGCCATGCCTGGCTTGAAGCACGCCTGGCCAAAGGTCGCCGCCTGTTGGTCGCCCGCGACGCCGGCAATGGGAATGGGGCCACCGAACCAGTCAGGCAGCGCATGACCGATCACGGCGCTGCTGGGGGCGATCGATGGCAGGACGCTGCGCGGAATGTCGAGCAAGGCCAGGATCTCGTCGCTCCAGTCTTGCGTATGAATGTCGAATAACAGAGTGCGCGAGGCATTGCTGGGGTCTGTGCTGTGTACGGCGCCGCCAGTCAGATGCCAGATCAGCCAGCTGTCTATCGTGCCAAAAGCGACTTCGCCCCGTTGTGCGGCCGCGCGTGCGCCGGGGACGTTATCCAGTAACCATGCCAGCTTGGTGCCGGAAAAATACGCGTCCAGCACCAGCCCCGTGCGTTCCTGCAGCAACTTGTCGTGGCCCTGCGCGCGCAGTTGATCGCACAGGGGGGCGGTACGGCGGTCTTGCCAGACCAATGCATGGGCCAGTGGTTGGCCGGTGGCACGATCCCAGATCAATGTGGTTTCGCGCTGGTTGGTGATGCCGATCGCCGCGACGTCGGCCGCCGTGGCGCCAGCATTGCGCAGCGCGATACGGGCGACCTCCAACTGGCTTTGCCAGATTTCGTTGGCATCGTGCTCCACCCAGCCGGGTTGCGGGTAGTGCTGCCGGAATTCGCGCTGACCCAGGCCGCGGGCCGTGCCTTGGCGGTCGAACACAATGGCACGTGAACTGGTGGTGCCCTGGTCCAGGGCCAGGATGAACGATTTGGTCATATTGCTCGGGCCTCGGGAATGCGTTGTCTCGTAGGGTGCTGTTCTTGGTTTGCCTATATCCGCAAGTATGACCGACGTTGCGAACAAGGGGTAGTCAGCGCCCGCGGCCGTAGCCGGGCCCTTACTGGCGCTTTACGCTTGCTGTAGCTGCGCTCCCGCGGTTCTTGATAAGCGCTGAAACGAGAACGTGGCGGCCGAGCACAGGACGCCGATGACCACAAAGGCAATCATGACGTCGCCGATCGCGACTTTGTCAGCGCCGCGCGCGGCGATGCTGAGATTCAGCGTGACAGCCGCCACGCCGACGCCCAGGCTGATGCCCAGTTGCTGCGCCATCGCTGCGAAACTGCTGGCACGGCTCATGCGTTCAGGCGACATGTCGGCATAGGTCAGGGTGTTGACGGCGGTGAACTGCAGCGACCGGAAAAAGCCGCCTGCCAGCAAAATAGCGATCATCAGCCAGACCGGGGTCGTGGGTGTAAACGCCGCACAAGCAATGATGAACACGCCGGTCAACACGGCATTGATCGTCAGCACACGGCGAAAACCGAAATGCTGCACGATAGGCGTAGCGACGAACTTCATCAGCAGGGCGCCGGCCGCGCTGGCAAAGGTAATCAGACCGGCGGCAAAGGGCGTCATGTTGAAACCCACCTGCAACTGGACCGCCAATAAAAATGGCATCGCACCTACGGCGAACCGGCAAAGATTGCCGCCCAGCACCGAAATCGCAAAGGTCGGCTCACGCATCAGCGTCAGGTCCAGAATGGGGTGTTCGGCGCGTTTGGCGTGTTGCACATAGAGCCACCCGCAGATCAGTCCGACGGCGGCCAGGCCGAGGACGGCTGTAGGCGGAATCAGGCTATGCCCCAACGCCTCAAAGGCGCTGACCAGGGTGGCCAGACAGACGGCGCTCAGCAGAAAACCCAGCCAATCCAGCCCGGGCACCGACGCTTCGCGGATTTCGGGGACATAACGTCGAACCAGCATGATCCCGATCGCCCCGATCGGAATATTGATCAGGAAGATCCAGTGCCACGACATGTACGTGACCATAAACCCCCCCAGCGGCGGCCCGATGACAGGCCCTAGCAAGGCAGGGATGGACAGGAACGACATGGCCTTGAGCAGGTCGTGCTTGGGTACCACGCGCAGCAGGATGATGCGGCCGACCGGCACCATCATCGCCCCGGCAATGCCCTGGGCGATCCGGGCCAGCACCAGGTGGATCAGGTTTTGAGAGAGTGCGCAGGCCACAGAGCTGAGGGTGAACAGGGCGATGGCCGCCATGAATACGCGCCGGGCGCCGTAACGATCGGCGGCCCAGCCGCTGATGGGCACAAATACCGCCACGGCCAATAGATAGGAAGTGATCGCCACATTGAGCCGTACTGCCGTCGATCCCAGCGCCTGCGCCATCGCCGGCAGCGCGGTCGCCACGACGGTGGAGTCGAGCATCTGCATGAACAGCGCGCATCCCACGATAAACGGGATCATTCGGGCTGCACGAGTCGTGTCCTGGGCGGAATTGGGTGGCGAGGCAGTACTGGCGGATTCGGAGGGCATGTCGGCGAGAGGTTCGGGGGCCTGTCGATTGTAACGCCGAGTTTTGGCCGGGCTGAAGTAAACTTGGGTTATCCGTAACCTGTTGATGCTGGTGTCATGGCCAAGAACTACGAATCCGAAATCACGCTTTTCCTCAAGGACTACAAGGCATCGCACCCCGATGTCGAGCAGCGCCAGCTCGAAGGGCGTGCCCGTCTCTGGGACAAGCCGCAGAATCCCGAGCTCCTCGAAGGCTTTCGCGCCGCTCGCGTGCCGCAAAGGCCTTATGTGTACCAAGCCGACTGATGCTCAGTCGGCGACGCTCGTAACGCGCTCTGATGCCCTCCAAACCGCCGGTTTCCGGCGATGCACTGGCCGCTCTGGTGGAACCCCCGGTAGACAGCACGCCTGATGTCGTCGATACCGTCGCGTTCGCGCGTCTGTACGGCGAGCCGCTGTTTCAGCTGCCCACCGATCTGTACATCCCACCGGATGCGCTGGAAGTCTTTCTCGAGACTTTCGAGGGGCCGCTCGACCTGCTGCTGTATCTGATCCGCAAGCAGAACTTCAACGTGCTCGACATTCCCATGGCGGATGTCACGCGTCAGTACTTGTCTTATGTCGAGCAGATTCGGGTGCACAACCTCGAACTGGCGGCCGAATACCTGTTGATGGCGGCCATGCTGATCGAGATCAAGTCACGCATGTTGCTGCCGGTCAAAAAGACCGACACCGGCGAAGAGCCCGAGGATCCGCGGGCCGAGTTGGTGCGGCGCCTGCTCGAATACGAGCAAATGAAATTGGCCGCCCAGAAGCTCGATGCCATGCCCCAATTGGGCCGGGACTTCAAAAGCGCTCAAGCCGTAGCGGATATCAGTTTCGAGCGCATGCAGCCCGAGGTCAATCTCGATGACCTGCGTGCGGCATGGGCCGATATTCTCAAGCGCGCCAAGCTCAATCAACACCATCACATCACTCGCGAACAGCTCTCGGTGCGCGATCATATGACGCACATCCTGCGCCGTCTGAACGACGTGCGGTTCATGGAATTCGGCGAGCTCTTCATGGAGCGCATCCTCGAAGGCGCTCCTGTCGCCGTGGTGGTGGTGCACTTTATCGCCATGCTGGAACTGGCACGCGAATCGCTTCTGGATATCACTCAGGCCGAGCCCTATGCGCCCATATACGTGCGCCTGGCCTATACCAGCGTTGCCGCCGCCGCGTGAGCGCGCGGCGGGCCCTCGTCTTCGGAGAATCTTTTGAAAGTCGTTCACACGATTCAGGAATTGCGTGACCATTTGCGCGGGCAGAACCGCGTGTCGTTTGTACCCACCATGGGCAATTTGCACGAGGGTCACCTGGCCCTGATGAAATTGGCGCGCCAGCACGGCGATCCGGTGGTGGCCAGTATTTTCGTGAATCGTCTGCAATTCGGCCCCAACGAAGATTTCGATCGATATCCTCGCACGCTGCGCGATGACATCGAGAAACTCGAACGCGAGCGTGACGTGTATGTGCTGTTTGCGCCCGACGAGCGCGAGATGTATCCCGAGCCGCAAAGCTATCGTGTGCAGCCGCCCGATGACCTGGGCGATATTCTCGAGGGAGAGTTCCGCCCCGGATTTTTTGGCGGCGTCAGCACAGTCGTCCTGAAGCTGCTGTCTTGCGTGCAGCCGCGCGTGGCGGTGTTTGGCAAAAAAGATTACCAACAATTGATGATCGTGCGTCAGATGTGCCGGCAATTCCAGTTGCCCGTAGACATCGTGGCGCATGAGACGGTTCGCGCCGACGACGGCTTGGCCTTGTCTTCACGCAACCGCTATCTGTCGGCCGAGGATCGCGCCGAGGCGCCTGCGCTGTACGCGGCGTTGCAAAGCATCAAACAGCGGATCGCTGCCGGCGAACATGATTTGTCCGTGGTTGAGCGTGAGGCGATGCAGGCCTTGGCCGGGCGCGGCTGGCAGGTTGATTACCTGGCAGTACGCCGCCAGCGCGATCTGCAACGTCCTGAGCTGGCCGAGATTGCGGCGAGCGAGCCGCTGGTAGCGCTGGCCGCGGCCAAACTGGGATCGACGCGTCTGATCGACAACCTGGAACTGTAAGTCCGAGGCGGCGGCTGTCGACCGCGCGGCTTGCCCGCNCCCGCCTCCGCGGTCGCCACCGGACTGGTATCTGGCGCGCCTGGGTAGTGTGAGCATTTTGTCCGCCTGTCAGGACTGACAGTTGTTGGAACTGCGTATGCCCTGGCAGACTCTCTTGCAATATTGCGATGCACAAGAGAGAGACAGATGCCGAATTCCCCTGAGCTGCCTATTACCGCGGCTCGTTTATTGACCCCTCGCGAATGCGAAGTCGCCTCGTATCTGGCGACGGGACGGCCCAACAAGGTCGTCGCGATTGAGTTAGGTATTTCATTGCGTACGGCCGAGGCGCACCGTGCACGCATTTTCCGTAAACTGGGCGTACGTAATACGGTGGAACTGGCATGCAGCTTGTGCCGTCATGGCGGCTGCCGTCGATGAGGTCAGGCTTGCTGTGCCGATCGCGCGCTATCCGGCTGCTGGCTGCGGTCATGGGTAGCGGCGCATTGATCGCCGTACCTCCCATTGATTAATGCACCGTGGCGGCCCGGGTGGCTATCGTATTGACACCAGACGTTGCCAGCATGCCGGATTCGTTTGCCGCCATACCGACAAAGGGTCCGCCGCCAGCGTCGGGCAAGGCGTCAATGGCCGTCGCTGTCGCCCAAATGCCATCACGGTTGCGCGCCATCACCTGGTACGACTGTACGCGCCCGGCACTGCGGGCCACGACATAGAGGGTTCCGTGCAGTGAGCGCATAGCCGGCAGCGAGGCAGCTTTGGCCTCCAGTTGGGTGGCCTGTCCGTCGTCAATCAGCCAGAGCGGCCCATCCGGGCGTTCCAGCACGGCGACCAGGACTTCGCCGTCATGGTCCAGGCCGATAGCGGGTTTGCCCACGTAGCTGACGCCCAGATCAGTGATCGCAGCCCGGCGGATATCTGCGGTATCGGTGGCATCGGCAGCCTGCGGAGGAGACTGGATGATGCGCACCAGGTGGCGACTATGCCGATCACGCAAGTACAGTTCGACCTGCCCGTGGCTATTGCGTATGGCGGCCAATCCGCCGTCGCTGACAGGCGAGGATACGCGTTGCCAGGGGCTCCAGCTCACGGACTGCGCATGGCGTTGAGCGCTCATGTACACATGGCCTGCTCGATCGGCCGCAAAGGCGACGAAACGATTGTCGGGCGTCTTGGCAATGGCGGCGTTACCCCGTGCATGAGGCAGGGCAGGCAAAGCCTGCCACGCAGACCATCCGCTATCCAGGCCTTTGAGGGCCGTCCAGTAATACAGGCCATCGTTGCCCATGGCGATTGCGGCCGCGTCGCCATTGGGGGCAACGGCGGGAGAGCGGGTCACTCGCAGGCCTGCCATGGCCTGCCAGCCTTTCCAGGATCCGTCGGGGTTTTGTTTGTTGACCCACAGCCCGCCCAAGGTATCGCGGGCAAAGAGCCCCGCCGTCGAGTCCGGATAGGCAAAGGACACGAGCGGACCGGCGGTGCGGCCACCCAGCGTATTCCAACGATGATTGCGGCCATCCCACATATTGACGGCATCGTTGTTTTCACCGGCGGCAAATAACATCAGTCCCCCTTGGGAGTCTGAAAACAGGTCGGGNGNCACGTCGTGGCNCGACACATAGTATGAGCGTTTCACCCACGCTGCCGCAGGGCCGGCCGGCTCCTGGCATCCCTGCTGTCCGGAGCAATAGTGGTAATCATCCCAGGCATAGCGCCGGAAGATCTCGGATTTGATGGTGGCTTCGGCGTCGGCCAGATTGGCCTCGTGCTCCTGGCTGGGATAGTCGATATAACCTGTTTCTGCATAGTTGCCGGGGGCTTGGGCAATCGCGTCGCGGACCAGCCGGGCGCTGGCAATATGATCGGGGTGCCCGTGACCCGCACAACGCCAGCATAACTGGGTATAGGGCACGGCAATGGTGTCATCCAGGTGTCGTACCGTGGTCGGGTTGTATCCGTTGATGATGTCGGCCAGTGTGCGTACCAACTCATCGCGCGTGTAGACATCGTGATAGTGGCCCAACGTGTCCGCAGTCATGTTGGCGACGGACTCCATGCGGCTCAACGGCGTCAGGCTGCCCCAGCCTTTGCCCAGCCAGGGGTCTTTCAGACGCATGTGCCACAACTGCACATGCGGGTTGCCTTGCAGGGTAAAGCGCGCGATATGGTAGGTGCCGACTTGCACCATGTCTTCTTTCCACAGGTCCGGCTGCTTGGCCATGTAGGCATAGGCGGCGCGCACGCCGCGCTCGCGGCCCAACATATAGCCTTCGCCTTCACCGGCATCGCTCGCGGTCAGATACACCACTTGCACGCAGGCTCCCGCCTGAATGTTCGACGCGATATCGGGGTTCATGAACAGCAAGTCGTCGTCCAGGTGAGCGACAAACGTCAGGTCTTTAACGCCGTGACATTCGCTCAGCGAGGCAGGAGGGGGCGAGATGAGTTCGGGGGCGGCATATGCCTGGGAAAATATCGCAAACCCGGCCAGCCATGGCGACACGAGGCGCATGGCGCGGGCAGCGCTGACGAAGATGGAATGCATGAAGGAGCCGGCAGCCGATAACCCGATGCCGAAGGGCAGGCATCGTATGCCGCGCCCTCCTGTCACACGATGCGCCAGCGACACAGGAAGAGGGTGCGCGGCGAGTGTAGCCGGTTGCCCGCCGTTGCGCTATTGGGTGTTGCTTTGACTGCTCCCTTCCCTAAAGGAAAGGGATTCCCACTTCACAGAACCGAGCCGTTGTACATCATCACTCATGCACTCAGGTCTTACCGTTTCTCCATGGGCTAACACCGCCAGCCCGGCGGCTAATGGTTTTGCATGCCCGAGATACTATCCAAGCCAAGCCAGAAAACTGGATATCTATCCAGGCACCAACTCAAATCAGACCAATCTTGCAGCCTTACGGCTGCGCCCGTTACCTCCCCGGCATGAATGACGAGGTTTCTCGGAGCAATGGGTGAGACAGCAGGGCGGAGGAAATCCCCGCTGTCCGACCCCGATGCAGGGGTATCAGGGGCACTTGGGCGCGGCCTGTTGCGACAGTTCGTCGATGGGGTCCAAGTCCGGCTGGCGCGTCAAACTGTAGTTCAGATTGGGAGTGACGCCCAATACCGATCTGACGCGCAGCACGTTATTGGCTGCGACGACAAATTCCACGCGCTGATTGCCGGAAGCATCAGCTAGGAACACTCTAGGCGGACGCTCCGAAGTTGCATCCCAGCAGCCTTGTTCGGCAGAAGGCGTGCCCTGGTTGCCTGCATTATCCAGATAGGCCGAGCGGCTGCGCCAACGGCCGTTGGGGGCCAAGGTCAGCGTGACGCGCTGGGCAGCGCATTGCGCCGAAGGAGACATGCACGGCAGGGTACCCATATAGGTCTGAGCCTGGGGCACGAGTGCATGAGCGGCTACCGAGGTGCTGCCCGCAGCCGTGGCGGCGGCCTCTGCCTGTGCGTCGGCGACGGCGGCTTGTTGCGCTGCTTGTTCCTCGGTCGGGGCGGGCTTGCGAGGCTGGCCCGGAGGCGGGGCTTTCAACTGGATCTGCAGTTGCGAGGGGGCCTGCACCAGCGGGAGGTAACCGGCCCCCTGGCCTTGGTATTGCGCATCTGTGACCGTGCTCTCTCGGGGCGGGTTGTAGTACCCCTCAGAGCGCTGCTGCGCGCAGCCGGCGGCCATCGTGGCACCTGCCAAGACGGTCGCGATCAGAATCAGGGAATTTCGGCGAAACGGAACAGGCGCGGAATCGGACATGGCGGGCGCAGCATAAATAGTGAGTATGTCCCGAATTCTACGCATTTATGTGCGCCTCCGATACGGCCGGGTGATCGACCGCGTGTGCCCCAATGGTCACGGTCCGTTTGAACAATTTCACGCATGCCGGAATAATGGCGCCTTTCCTGGTGAGCCCTCGCGGCCGTGTTCTGATTGCTATGTGGCACACCTTTGCTATTGATCCTGCCTGGGCTGTCGCTCTGGCCACTATATTGGGCCTGCTGGTCGGCAGCTGGCTGACGGTAGTGGGGCATCGGTTGCCGCGCATGATGGAGCACGACTGGCTGCAGCAGGTCCAGGAATCCCAGCAAGGGCAGCAGGACAGTCTCTCGGATGGTTCCGATGCGGCGCCCGCACGTTCTTCCTATAGCTTGTGGCGGCCAGGTTGGCACTGTCCGTTCTGTGCGGCGCCGGTGCGAGGTTGGCGCCGCGTACCGCTCGTGGGCTGGACCCTCGCACGGGGGCGCTGCCAGTCTTGCCGGCGCAATATTGGCTGGCGTTATCCGTTGACCGAAATATTGACCGCGTTGCTATTCGGTTTGTGCGCGTGGCGTTTCGGACCCACGCCGATCGCCCTATGTGCCATGGGGTTGTGTGCGGCGCTGGTGGTGCTGTCCTGGATCGATCTGCAAACCAGCCTGCTGCCCGACGCAATCACTTTACCCCTGGTGTGGGCCGGGTTGTTGATCAATCTCAATGACGCCTTGGCGCCTCTACCCTTGGCGGTGTTGGGGGCGGCGGTGGGCTATGTTTTCTTGTGGCTGCTGTTTCACATGTTTCGTTTGCTAACTGGGCGCGAGGGCATGGGTTATGGCGATTTCAAGCTGCTGGCGGCATTAGGGGCATGGTTTGGATTGGCGGCGCTACCCTCGTTATTGTTGGTGGCGTCGCTGACCGGGGTGCTGGCGGCTGGCTGCCTGCGCGTCACCGGCCATGCTCAGCGGGGCCAGGCTTTGCCTTTCGGTCCCTACCTGGCGCTGGCAGGGGTGGTCGCGTTGTTTGCGGTGGCAGGGCGTCCTGCTTGGTTCTAAGCCGGATCGCGGCAAGGTTATCGCGTATCAGCGTAGCCATTGCGGCCAAATATCCCGGCGGCGTATCCTGTTCAGGAACATACGGGTTCCTCGCTCCTTGAGGGGCATCTGGTAACGAACAAGACTCTCTGGATGACTTGGTATGTACAAAATCGGCTTGACCGGCGGGATCGGGTCCGGCAAGACGCGGGTGGCAGATATGTTGGCCGAATGGGGGGCAGCGTTGGTCGATACCGATGCCATCGCCCATACCCTGACCGCACTGGGCGGAGAGGCGATGCCCGCTATCATTGAGGCGTTCGGGGCCGAGGCCGCTACCGCTGAGGGGGCGCTGGATCGCGCCTGGATGCGGGACCTGGTGTTTCGCGAACCGCAGTCCCGTGCGCGGCTGGAGGGCATACTGCATCCGCTCATCGGCCTGCATACCGAGCGTGCCGCTGCACAAGCCCAGGGCGTGTATCTCGTGTACGTCGTGCCGTTATTGGTAGAGTCCGGGCGTTGGCGCGACCGGGTCGACCGCATTTGCGTCGTCGATTGCGATCCGGAAACCCAGGTTGCCCGGGTGCAGGCACGCAGCGGGCTGACGCCAGAGTCTATCCAGCGTATCATGGCAGCACAGGCCGCGCGGGCTACCCGGCTGGCGGCAGCGGACGATGTCATCGTGAACGATGGTGCGACCACTGCCGAACAGTTGCGCGCGCGGGCAAAGGCTCTGCATGACCGCTGGTGCCACATGGCGGCGGCATCGCGCCGGCCGCATCGTAGTGGTGTGGACGGCTTCCCTGAATAATCCGGCCCATGAGGCCGATCACCAACAGGCCTGTAGCAAGCGTGATTCTTTTCGAATATCCATTTAACGAACGCATCCGAGCCTACCTTCGGCTGGAATATCTATTCGATAGGCTTTTCTTTTTCGCCGGCGAAGGCGACCCCCATCATCATCAGATTGCTGTCTCGACCTTGTTCGACATCCTGGATGCCACCGAACGGGCCGACGTCAAGACCTCCGTCCTCCAAGACCTCGAACGCCAGCGCATGGCGCTGGTCGCATTGCGTGATCACCCCGGTGTCGCGCAGGATGCCCTGGAAGCCATGCTGGGCGACATGGAGCGTACCGTCAGCGCATTGGCGGGCCAAGGGCGTGCGGGCCAGCCTTTGCGCGAAAACGAATGGTTGATCAGCCTGCGCGGCCGGCTGGCCGTTCCCGGAGGCGCCACCCAGGTCGATATGCCGTCCTATCATGCGTGGCAACACAAATCCGAAGCAGACCGTGTCGCAGATCTGCAAGCCTGGATCTCCCCTCTGCGGCCTTTATACGATGCGGTTGCCATGGCGCTGCGTTTACTGCGAGAGTCTGGCCGCCGGACCGATATCGTGGCCGAGCAGGGCGGTTATCAGCAAATGCTCGCGGGCAAGCTATTCCAACTGTTACGCGTCTGGGTGGACCCGACCCGCGGTGTTTTCCCGGAAATCAGCGCCAATAAGTACATGATCTGGATCCGCTTCTCGTCTCAGGACGGTGATGCCAAACCCCAGCAAGTGGCAAAAGACATCGAGTTTCAGATGTCGCTTTGCAGTGCCTAGCGTTTCCAGGCGGCTCTGATATCTGTTGCGGCGTATTTCAGTTCGGTTTTGTGGATATGGCAATTCCACTGACTTAGGGGACAATATCGGCTCCCGAAGTCCGTCTTGACCTCTTATGCCTGAAAGCCGATCTGCCACGCCTCGCCGCAAGACCCTATGGGTTGTCATCATCCTGCTGGCAGTCGCCGCTGTAGTCGTGTGGTGGGTCTTTTACAAGCCCGCCGAGCCGACGGCATCGACCCCCGCTGCGCAGCGCGGTAGCGGCAATGGGCGCGGGGCAGGCGGGGCAATGCGCGGCATGGGGGCCGGCGCGATGGCTGAAACGCCTGTACGTGTCGCCTCAGCATCGACTCAGAATATCGACATCGTGCTGCGTGCTCTGGGCACGGTGACCGCGTATAACACCGTGACCGTGCGCAGCCGTGTCGACGGGGAATTGATCCGGGTAAATTTCAACGAGGGCCAACGCGTCAAGGCGGGGGATTTGCTGGCGCAGATCGATCCACGTTCCTACGAGGTGGCATTAGCGCAGGCCCAGGGCCAGCAGCAACAGAACCTGGCGTTATTAGCGAATGCTCGGCGTGACTTGCAGCGGTATCAGACCTTGTTCAAACAAGACTCCATCGCACGCCAGCAACTCGATACGCAAGCGGCACTGGTCCGCCAGTACGAAGGCACACAGAAAGTCGACCAGGCTGCTGTCGACAATGCTCAGCTGCAATTGAGCTATACCCGGATCACCGCGCCCATCAGTGGCCGTTTGGGCCTGCGCAAGGTCGATCCGGGCAACCTGGTGTCGACTGGGGACACCGACGGGTTGGTCGTGATCACGCAAACAGAGCCCATCGCGGTCGTGTTTTCGTTGCCTGAAACGCAATTGCCAGAGGTACTGGCGCAGGTTCGACAGGGCCATACGTTGCAAGTACAGGCCTATGATCGTGCCGATGAAAAAGTGATTGCCACGGGGCAATTGGAAACCGTCGACAATCAGATAGACATCACCACGGGTACCGTGAAGCTCAAGGCGCGTTTCGATAACAAGGACGATCTGTTGTTTCCCAATCAATTCGTCAATGTGCGGTTGCTGGTGCAAACACGTGACGATGCGACGGTGATTCCCACCGCCGCCGTGCAGCAAGGGTCGGCAGGGCCTTTTGTGTTCCTGATGCGTGAGGACAAGACCGTCGAAGTCCGGCAAGTGCAATTGGGGCCTATCAATGGCGACCGTGTCGGCGTCAATCAAGGCCTGGTGCCCGGAGATCGTGTAGTCGTTGAGGGTACCGATCGATTGCGCACGGGAGCGAAGGTAAGCATCGTGACGGGCACCGCGCCCATTCCCGCAACACCGGGTGAGGCCATGGGCACAGGGCCATCAGGGCGCCCCGCTCAAGGCCAACCTGCAACGAAGACGCCGTGAGTCTCTCTCGCCTGTTCATCCTGAGGCCGGTTGCCACCACCTTATCGATGGTGGCAATCCTGATTGCCGGCTTTATTTCCTATCGTTTGCTGCCGGTGTCGGCGCTGCCCGAGGTCGACTACCCCACGATTCAGGTGGTGACTCTGTATCCGGGGGCGAGCCCGGATGTGATGACCTCGTTGGTGACCTCGCCTCTGGAGCGCCAATTTGGCCAGATGCCTGGCCTGAATCAGATGTCGTCGACCAGCTCGGGCGGCGCATCGGTGATTACGCTGCAATTCAGCCTGGACCTGGCGCTGGATGTGGCCGAGCAAGAAGTGCAGGCGGCAATCAATGCCGCGTCAAATCTGCTGCCCAGCGATTTGCCGGTGCCTCCCGTATATAACAAGGTCAATCCGGCCGATGCGCCTGTCATGACGCTGGCCATCAGCTCTCCGACCATGCCGCTGCCGCAGGTGCGTGATCTGGTCGATACCCGGATGGCGCAAAAACTCTCGCAGGTGCCGGGTGTGGGGCTGGTCAGTGTGGCCGGAGGCCAGCGGCCTGCTGTGCGTATTCAGGTCAATCCCATTGCGTTGGCCTCGACCGGCATGTCATTGGGGGATTTGCGCACGGCTGTGGTGGGGGCCAACGTCAATCAGCCTAAAGGGAATCTGGATGGGCCCGAGCGCTCGACGACGATCGACGCTAATGATCAGTTGAAGTCTCCCACCGAGTACAACGATCTGATCATTGCCTATCGCAATAATGCGCCGCTGCGCCTGTCCGATATCGCGACCGCCGTGCAAGGCGCCGAGGACGTTCGCCAAGCGGCCTGGGCAGGCGGCAATCCTGCGATTCTATTGAATGTGCAGCGGCAGCCCGGCGCCAATGTCATTGATGTGGTGGACCAGATTCGCGCCATGATGCCGCAGTTGCAGGCATCGATGCCCGCTACGCTGGACCTCAGTGTGGTTTCCGATCGGACGCAGACGATCCGTGAGTCCGTGGCCGATGTGCAGTTCGAGTTGTTGCTGGCGGTGGCTCTGGTCGTGATGGTGACCTTTGTCTTTTTACGGAGCTTGACCGCCACGGTGATCCCGAGCGTGGTGGTGCCGCTGTCGTTGGTGGGCACCTTCTGCATCATGTATCTGGCGGGCTTCAGTATCAACAACCTGACCCTGATGGCGTTGACGATCGCGACCGGGTTTGTGGTGGACGATGCCATCGTCATGATCGAAAACATCGCCCGTCACCTGGAGGACGGCGAAACGCCGATGCAAGCCGCGTTAAAAGGCGCCGCGCAAATCGGCTTTACGCTGGTGTCGCTGACCTTTTCGTTGATCGCCGTACTGATCCCTCTGCTGTTCATGACCGAGGTGGTAGGCAGGCTGTTTCGCGAGTTTGCCATTACCTTGGCAGTGGCGATATTGATCTCACTGGTGGTGTCGCTGACGTTGACGCCCATGATGTGCGCACGCTTGTTGCGCCCGGAATCGGAGCATCGCTATGGACGCTTTCACCGGACGACGGGAGCGTTTATCGATAGATGCATTGCCGGCTATGATCGTTCGTTGCAATGGGTGCTGCGCCATCAGCCGCTGACACTGCTGGTGGCGTTGGGGACATTCGCGTTCACTGTGCTGCTGTATATCGCGATCCCCAAGGGTTTCTTTCCGCAGCAAGACAGCGGCATGATTCAGGCGATCACTCAGGCGCCGGCTTCGATCTCGTTTGCGGCGATGGCAAAACGCCAGCAAGAGGCCGCACAAATCATCCTGCAGGATCCAGACGTCGAGTCCGTGTCGTCGTTCATCGGTGTGGACGGCACGAACGCCACGCTGAACAGCGGCCGCATACAGATTGCGCTGAAACCGAACAAGGAGCGTGATGCCGATCTGGCTACCATCAGCGAGCGGTTGCAGGACGCCTTGAAAGACCATTTTGGATCACCAGGAACGGCCGCCTCTGGCCGCGATGTGTCAGGGGCTGCGCCAGCGCTCCAGGCCACCACGACGACGCAACCGCCGCTGACGGTATATATGCAGCCGGTGCAGGATCTGACCATCGAGGATCGCGTCAGCCGCACGCAATACCAGATGACGCTGTCCAATCCGGACATTGACGTGTTGGCCGAATGGGCCCCAAAATTGGTCGATCGCCTGTCTGCGCTGCCGGAGGTGACGGACGTGACCCACGATCTGCAAAACGACGGGTTGCAGACTTGGGTCGATATCGATCGCGATGCGGCGGCGCGTTTGGGGATCACCACATCAGCGATCGACGAGGCGCTGTACAACGCCTTTGGCCAGCGGCTGATCTCGACCATCTTTACTCAGTCCAATCAGTATCGTGTGGTGCTGGAGGTCTTGCCTCAATTCAGCAAATCGCCTGAATCATTGAATCAGGTTTACCTGACATCCGAATCGGGTACACAAGTCCCCCTGTCCACGGTGGCGCACATCTCAGAGGGGCACACCATGCTGGCGATCAGCCGGCTGGATCAGTTCCCGATGACGACGTTGTCGTTCAATCTGGCGCCGGGCGCATCGCTATCGGGCGCGGTCGAGGCGATTACTGCAGCAGAGGCAGAAATCGGCATGCCGGCAGGCATCGAGACGCGTTTTCAAGGGGCGGCGCTGGCATTCCAGAACTCGTTGTCGAGCACGCTATGGTTGATCCTGGCAGCGGTTGTCACGATGTACATCGTGCTGGGCGTGCTGTATGAGAGCTATATCCACCCGATCACGATTCTGTCGACCTTGCCTTCGGCGGCGGTGGGTGCTTTGCTGGCCTTGATGATCAGCGGTACGCAGCTCGATATGATCGGGATCATCGGCATCATCCTGTTGATCGGCATCGTCAAGAAAAACGCGATCATGATGATCGATTTCGCGCTGGAGGCCGAGCGCAAGCGCGGGCTCGCGCCCAGAGCCGCGATACACGAGGCCGCCTTGCTGCGTTTTCGTCCGATTCTGATGACGACGTTGGCGGCGTTGTTTGGCGCATTGCCGTTGATGCTATCCACCGGAACGGGGGCGGAGTTGCGCCAGCCATTGGGCCTGGTCATGGTGGGCGGACTCTTGTTGAGCCAAATCCTGACGCTCTACACCACGCCGGTGATTTACCTGATGTTTGACCGTCTGGCGCGACGAGGCGGGGGCCGCGCGCGCGTCGCGGCGGAGCAGCCATGATTTTGTCGGCGCCGTTCATCGTTCGTCCGGTCGCCACCGTACTGTTGTGCCTGGGGATGGTGTTGGCAGGCGTGCTGGCGTTTCGCCTGCTGCCTGTCGCGCCGCTGCCTCAAGTCGATTTGCCGATCATTTCCGTGTCGGCCAGTTTGCCCGGCGCGAGTCCCGAGACGATGGCCTCCAGTGTGGCGACACCATTAGAGCGTTCCCTCGGGAGCATTGCCGGCATTACCGAAATGACTTCGCGTAATTCGCAGGGCTCTACGCGCATCACGCTGCAATTTGACCTGAGCCGCGATATCGACGGCGCCGCCCGAGATGTACAGGCCGCCATCAATGCGGCGAGATCGTTGCTGCCCACAGGGATGCGCAGCAACCCGACTTATCACAAGGTCAACCCATCGTCGGCGCCCATCATGGTGCTGGCCATGACGTCGGAAACATTGAGCCAGGGCAAACTGTATGACCTGGCCTCGACCATCGTGGCGCAAAAGCTTGCGCAGGTGAACGGCATCGGCGAAGTCACCGTCGGGGGCAGCTCCTTGCCCGCTGTGCGCGTCAATTTGATTCCTGGTGCATTGTCCAGTCGCGGCGTGTCGCTGGACGAGGTACGCACGGCCCTGAGCGAAGCCAACGCCAACAAACCCAAGGGCATGATCGAAAGCGACGAGTATCACTGGCAAATCATGGCCAGTGATCAACTCGATCGCGCCGAACAATATCGACCCCTGATCGTGGCATGGCGCGATGGATCGGCTGTCCGGCTGTCGGATGTCGCGACCGTCGAGGACTCGGTCGAGGACCTGTTCCAGACGGGCTACTACAACAATCGCAATGCCATTCTGATCATCATGCGGCGTCAGGCAGACGCCAACATCATCGAGACGGTCGAGGCCGTGCGGGCGCAATTGCCGCAGTTGGCGGCGCTCTTGCCGGGTGATGTCGATCTGACCGTTGCACAGGATCGCACGCCCAGCATCCGCGCCTCATTGCACGAGGCTGAACTCACGCTGGTGGTGGCGGTCGGCCTGGTGATGCTGGTGGTGCTGCTGTTCCTGCGGCATTGGCGTGCGGCGCTGATTCCCAGCGTGGCAGTGCCGGTATCGTTGATTGGCACGTTCTGCATCATGTATTGGTGCGGCTTTACGTTGAATACGATTTCGCTGATGGCGTTGATCGTGGCGACCGGCTTTGTGGTGGACGATGCCATCGTGGTGCTTGAAAACATCATGCGGCATATCGAGCGTGGTGCGTCGCCATTGCGGGCGGCCTTGCGTGGATCGCGTGAGGTAGGCTTTACGGTGTTGTCGATGAGCCTGTCGCTGGTGGCGGTTTTCATTCCGATCTTGCTGATGGGCGGCGTGGTTGGCAGGCTTTTTCGCGAATTTGCCGTGACGCTGTCGGCATCGGTCATGGTATCCATGGTCGTGTCACTGACCTTGACGCCCATGATGTGCGCACGGCTGCTGCGTCAGCAGGCATTAGAACAGCAGCCTCCTGGCCGTGTGTGGCGGATGCTCGAGTCATTCTTTGACGCATTGCTGCGTGGCTATCGCCGCTCGCTGGCGTGGGCGTTGACGCATGGGCGTCTGATGCTGGTGTTGCTGGCAGTGACCATCGGCTTGAACGTGTACCTGTATACCGCCGTACCAAAGGGATTTTTCCCGCAGCAGGATACGGGGCAATTGATCGGGATTTTTCGCGTAGACCAAGGCACCTCGTTTCAAGCCATGGTTCCCAAGCTGGAGTACTTTCGCAAAGTCATCCTGGCCGATCCGGCAGTGGCGAGTATTACGGTTCACGCGGGCGGCCGCGGTGGCAGTAACAGCAGCTTTATGATGATCCAGCTCAAGCCGCAGGACGAGCGGAAAGCCGGTGCAGTCGATGTCGTGAATCGCCTGAGAGGGCAATTGCAGAGCGTCGCTGGCGCGCGCGTGTTCCTGATTCCTCAGCAGGATATCTTTTTGGGCGGCGGGCAGGGTAGTGGTTCGTACGACTACACGCTGCTGGCCGGAGAGCTGTCGTTGCTGCGCACGTGGACACCCAAGGTCCGGCAGGCCATGGCCGAGTTACCCGAGCTGACGGATGTGGATTCCAGCGTTGAAGACAAAGGCCGCCAGGTCGATTTGATCATTGATCGCGAGGCGGCGACACGGCTGGGCATCAATATGTCGGATATTTCGGCGGTGTTGAACAACTCGTTCAGCCAACGCCAGGTGTCGGTGATGTATGGGCCGTTGAACCAGTACCGCGTCGTGTTGGGTGTGGATCAGCGCTTTGCCCAGGATGCCGAGTCGCTCAAGCAGGTGCATGTCATTACGAGCGACGGGTCTCGTGTGCCATTGGCGGCCTTTGCGCGATTTGAAATGGGCAACGCACCATTGAGCGTGCAACATAATGGCTTGTTTGCCGCCGACGAAATCTCTTTCAACCTCGCGCCGGGTGTGTCGCAAGACCAGGCAATACGTGCGATCGATGCTGCGGTCGCACGTATTGGACTGCCTTCGGACCAGATCCAGGCCGGTTTCCTCGGTACAGCTGCGGCGCAGCAGGCCTTGCAGAGCCAGCAGCCATGGCTGATTCTGGCCGCACTGGTCACGATGTATATCGTGCTTGGGATTTTGTACGAGAGCTTCGTGCATCCTTTGACCATTCTGTCGACGCTTCCGTCGGCCGGTATCGGGGCGCTGTTGGCGTTGATGCTGGTGGGCAGCGAGTTCACGGTCATCGCGTTGATAGGAGTGTTCTTGCTGATCGGCATTGTCAAGAAGAACGCCATCATGATGGTCGACTTCGCCTTGGATGCGGAGCGCAGGTTGAATCTGTCGCCGCGCGATGCGATTTTCGAGGCCTGCCTGACCCGGTTCCGGCCCATTATGATGACCACGATGGCGGCGATTTTCGGGGCGCTGCCGTTGTTGCTGGCCACGGGGGCAGGTGTAGAGATGCGCCAGCCTCTGGGGGTGACGATCGTGGGCGGTCTGATCCTCAGCCAGATTTTGACGCTGTACACCACGCCTGTGGTCTATCTTTATCTGGACCGCTTCCGTTTATGGGCTCGCCGCCGTGCTGCACGTCGCACGATAGGCCCGCAACCTGATGTAGAACGCCAATGAGTCGCGCATCTTTTTCTTTTTTATCGTTCCGGCCTGGTCGAATGGCCGATGTACGTTTACCGCGTTTGACTGCGGCCATGACGTGTTGCGCTTTGTTGGCTGCGTGCGCGGTCGGGCCGGATTATCAGCGTCCCGAGATTGACGTGGGCGAAGGGTATAGGCAAGCCGAGAGTCAGGTGTCTGTCCCATCGAGCCCTGCTATGCAGGGTAAGGACGCTCAGGCTCAGCCGCCCAATGACGCCGTCCAAACGGACGGCTGGACGCCGGCGAAACCGCAGGACGCTGCCGAACGTGGCGCATGGTGGCGGATTTACGGAGACGCCACGCTGGACGGTCTGATGGACCAGTTGAACGCATCGAATCAGACCATTGTGCAGGCCGAGGCCAACTACCGGCAGGCGCAGGCGTTGGTGCGTGGCGCGCGTGCCAGCTTTTTCCCTAATGTCGGGACGGGTGCCGGCGCGACCCGATCAGGATCGGGCAGCGGCTCTACCAGCAGCACCGGCAATGAATACGACCTGAATGCATCGGTCAGTTGGGAGGTCGACATCTGGGGACGCGTGCGCCGCCAGGTCGAAGCCAGCCGTGCCGAGGCCCAAGCGAGTTTTGCGGATTTGGCGAATACCCGGTTGAGTACGCAGTCATCGCTCGCGCAAAACTACTTTCAATTGCGCGTGCTGGATGAGCAAAAGCGATTGCTGGAGTCGACAGTCGCAGCCTATGAGCGCTCGTTGAAATTGACGCAAAACCTCTATAACGCAGGTGTTGTCGGCAAATCAGACGTGACGGTGGCATTGGCCCAATTAGAGGGTACGCGCGCACAGTTGGTGGACCTGGAATGGCAACGTGGTCAGTATGAGCATGCGATCGCGGTGTTGATCGGTTTGGCGCCATCGCGCTTTACGCTGGCGGCTCAGCCTTTCGCGCAGGTGATTCCTCAGATTCCTGTGGGATTGCCATCGCAATTGCTGGAACGCCGTCCGGACGTCGCATCGGCTGAACGTTTGACGGCGGCTGCGAATGCACAGATCGGCGTGGCGCAGTCGGCGTGGTTTCCCGATCTGACGTTAAGCGCCAGTGGCGGATTTCGCAGCGGTGAGTTTGCACAATGGCTGACGGCACCGGCGCGTTTCTGGTCCCTGGGGCCTGCATTGGCGTTGACCTTGTTCGATGGCGGCGCACGGCAGGCTCAATTGGAACAGGCCCGCGCAGCCTACGATGCGCAGGCTGCTGCATATCGTCAAACGGTATTGAGCGCCTTGCAAGAGGTGGAGAACTATCTCATCCAATTGCGGGTAATGGGACAAGAGCAGGTGGTGCAGCATCGGGCACTGGAAGCGGCGCGGGAATCGTTGCAGTTGGCTCGGAATCAATACCAGGCTGGGACGATTGACTATCTGGATGTGGCTACGTTGGAGGCTGGGGCGCTCAATAGCGAGCGGACAGCGTTGACGTTGATGGCTAATCGGTTGACGGCTAGTGTGCAGTTGATTGCGGCGCTGGGTGGGGGATGGGA
>NZ_CBCSJH010000045.1:0-41955 GCF_965139195.1 Bordetella tumbae
CTGCGCTCCACTCAGACATGCCCAGCCGACTTCCCCCCGCCTGACAAGGCAGGTTCGGCAGGCTCTACGGGCCAGCGCGCCCTTTACACGACGATCCCCGGCTCAGAGCGTCTCGTATTCATCGATGTGGGAAAGCGCGTGGGTATAGGGTGCAGGCATCGATGGCATGTCACCATTGTGAGTCCCTGTTGTGTGCCTGAGNGTGGCGCNGGGCCGTTGAGCACGGATTTAGNCTCGCGCAGCGAGNCCGAGNCCCCTGNTNATGGGNCGAGTCCGTGCGATAGGCCCGGCGCCACNCTCAGGCACACAACAGGGACGCCTTAATAGAGATGATCTCTCAGATACTGATGACTTCCACACCATTAACCTCACAGCCTGACATAGACGCCTTCATTGACGCGGTATGGCTGGAAGACGGTCTGGCCGCGAACACGCTGGCGGCCTATCGACGCGATCTGACTGCCTTTGCACAGTGGCTGGAGAATCCCGCTGAGCATGGCGGGGCTGCAATGTCGAGCCAGTTGCGAGAGGTCGTGGCCGGTGATATCGAGGCGTGGTTTGCCGCGCGCCACGCGGAGAGCCGCGCGACGACTGCGAATCGCCGGTTGGCAGCGTTGCGGCGGTTTTATGCGTGGGCGTTGCGGGAACACCGTGCGGAAAAAGATCCCTGTCTGACGCTCAGCGCCGCAAAGCAGCCGCCCCGTATGCCCAAGACGCTGTCCGAGGCGCAGGTCGAGGCATTGTTGGCAGCGCCCGATTTGAATACCGCGCGCGGTTTAAGGGATCGCGCTATGTTGGAAACGCTGTATGCCACCGGACTGCGCGTGTCTGAGCTGGTCAACGTCAAGGTGCTCGAAGTCAGTTTGAACGAAGGCGTGGTGCGCGTCGTGATGGGCAAGGGGGGCAAAGATCGCCTGGTGCCGTTGGGCGCTGAGGCCGCGCATTGGATCGAGCGTTATATGCAGGCTGCACGCCCCGAGCTTGCCGGCGCGCGCGTGAGCGACGCCTTGTTTTTGACGGGACGTGCGCAGCCGATGTCGCGTCAGGCGTTTTGGCAATTGATCAAGAAGTACGCCATCATTGCAGGGGTGCGGGCCCCGTTATCGCCGCACGTGTTGCGTCATGCTTTTGCCACCCATTTGCTGAATCACGGGGCTGACTTGCGTGTTGTGCAGATGCTGTTGGGACACGCAGATATTTCAACGACGCAGATTTACACGCATGTGGCACGCGAGCGGCTCAAGGCGCTGCATGCAGCGCATCATCCCCGCGCTTGAATGCAAGCACGCTCTGACTTGCCGTCCAGGTCTACACTAACGAGCTTCTGGATTATGCCTAACCCCTGCTTGCATCATGAGTAAAGCCCGTCACGTTTCCGAAACGCCCGCCACCCAGTTGTTGAAGAAAAACAAGGTGGATTACACCGAACATACTTACGACTATGTCGACCATGGCGGCGCAGGCGAGGCGGCCCGGCAGTTGGGGTTGGACCCTCATGCCGTGGTCAAGACCTTGATCATGGAAGACGAGGCGGCGCGGCCTTTGGTTGTGGTCATGCACGGCGATCGCGAGGTCTCGACGAAAAATCTGGCTCGCCAGGCAGGGCTGAAAAAGGTCGCGCCTTGTCATCCCGAGGTCGCGCAGCGGCATTCCGGGTATCAGGTGGGAGGGACCTCGCCATTCGGTACGCGCAAGCGCATGCCGGTGTGGGTCGAGGCGCAGGTGCTGGAATATCCGGTGGTCTATATCAATGGTGGACGTCGAGGGTATTTGATCGGCATCGATCCCAAGGTGCTGGTCAGCTTGTTGGGGGCCAAGTCCGTGTCGGTCGCGCTGGAATAGTTGTTGCCGCGTGTGGCCGCGACGGTTTGCCGTGTGGCTGCCATGCATGTTGCCATGCGGCTGTAGTGCGGGAATTTCGGTCCGGCCGGATTCCTGTCAAAGCGGTATTCGGTTACTACCTCTTGTGCCGGCTCATGCCGCACAATGACTGTTCTCAATCAGGCTGGATCCGAGGCGTCGAGCGCCATCAGCCTGATTGTCGCGTCGCAACCAGGAACAGGGAGACAACGATGGCCAAGAAACTATTGATGCTGGTCGGCGATTACGCCGAAGACTACGAAACCATGGTGCCGTTTCAGACGCTGCTGGCAGTGGGACATACGGTGCACGCCGTTTGCCCGGGCAAGAAGGCCGGTGACAGCGTGGCGACGGCGATTCACGATTTTGAGGGCGCGCAGACTTATAGTGAAAAGCGCGGGCACAATTTCGCGCTGAATCATGATTTTGAGCAGGTCGATGTGGCGTCGTATGACGGCCTGGTGATTCCCGGTGGGCGTGCACCGGAATATCTGCGCTTGAACGAGCGCGTGCTGGAGATCGTGCAGCAGTTCGATCAGGCGGGTAAGCCTATCGCGGCCGTCTGCCATGGCGCCCAGTTGTTGGCCGCAGCGGGTATTTTGCAGGGGCGTACGTGCTCGGCCTATCCGGCCTGTGCGCCGGAGGTCCGTCTGGCGGGCGGCACCTACGCCGAGATCGCGATCGATCAGGCGCACACAGACGGCAATTTGGTGACGGCGCCTGCCTGGCCGGCGCACCCGGCCTGGTTGGCGCAATTCTTGCAGGTCCTGGGCACCAAGATCACACATTGATTCATCTCCAGGCCGGCCCCTGCCTGCTCATCGAGCAGCTACGGGTATCGCCATCACGGCCTGTGTGATCGTTGTCAGTGCCTGCCCGCGCGAGGGCAATGGAGCTTGGCGGGAAATCGCCAGATTTCCCTTGCGCGCATGACGTGAATGACGCATATGACGCATATGACGTGTGTCGCGTGTCGTGTATGACGTGTATCGTGTCTGACGTCGTGCCGCCTGGCTTGCCGTGGGAGCGTCACAATCGTACAGTGACGTTGAGCTACCAGGAACTTGCGCCATGTGTGAAATCTTTATTCGTGCCCATCCCGATTCTTATGCGCCCGAAAGCCGCTCGCTGCGGCTGCACGGCGTGGCCACCAGTGTCCGGCTCGAACGTCTGTTCTGGTCGGTGCTCGAGGAAATCGCCGCTCGTGACGGCATGCGGGTGACGCAACTCATCGAACGGCTTTATGACGAGCTGATCGAGTATCGGGGCGAGGCGGCGAATTTCACCTCGTTCTTGCGCGTGTGTTGCCTGCGATATGAGGTGCTGCAGGTTGACGGCCGTATTCCGGCCGATATGGACGTCCCGCTTCGTTCGTTGGATGCCAGGGCCGTGCTGGCCGGCTTGCCCGGAACGCTGCACGATGGGGCGGTGTTGCAGCGCGCTGCGGCTTGATCATTGACGGTTCGAGCTGGTCCAGCGATATCACGCTATCAAGTGAACGGCGTCAGGCGTGGCGCGTATTCGTTATTCGCAGCGCTTTCGCGCCAGGTCGATGGCAGGCGCCCTCGGCCTAGCGCATCGACATGACTTTCGAGCCGGTTGCGGGGTCCAGTGAGGCGACGTCGCTTTGCAGGATGCGGCGCATGCGCACGGCATCACCGATGCGCGAGTACTTGCCTTGGGAGTCCAGCAGCACGATGGCAATATCGCGGCCGTTGATGCGGGTCATCATGACCAGGCACTCGCCGGCCTCGTTGATATAACCCGTTTTTGAAACCTTGATGTCCCAGTCCGCCTTGCGCACCAGCAGATTGGTGTTGCGGAATGTCTGGGTACGGTTGGCGACGTCGACTTCGTATTCGTCGTCGGTGGAATAGCGGTGGATGAGGGGACGCTGGGCCGCTGCGCGCAGCAGGCGCGCCAAATCATGGGGCGACGATACGTTTTGGCTGGACAGGCCGGTCGGCTCGATGAAGTAAGTGCTGGACATGCCTAGCGCGCGCGCCTTGTCGTTCATGGCTCGCACAAAGGCAGGGATACCGCCCGGATAGTTGCGTCCCAGCGCGTGGGCCGCCCGGTTTTCGGAAGACATCAATGCCAAATGCAGCATGTCGCCGCGGCTCAAACGCGTTCCGACCTGCAGGCGCGAAGTCGTGTGCTTGAGGACATCCACGTCTTCGGCAGTGATTTCCAGGGTCTGGTCCATGGGCTGGTTGGCGTCCACGACGACCAGCGCAGTCATCAGCTTGGAAATCGAGGCGATCGGCCGCACGACGTTTTCGTTTTTGGCGAACAGAACTGTCGAGGTTTCCAGGTCCTGGGCGTAGGCCGTGGTGGAACGCAAGGCCCGGATTTCCTCACGGATGGAGGCTTCGGCGGCGGGCAGGGCGGCGGCGCTGGCATGTGCGGCCGCGGTGCGCTGGCGTGCGATGATCGTGCTCTTGCGCGCGGCGGTTTTCTTGCTCGTGGCGCGGCTCGCGGACTTTTTAGCGCTGGTCTTGGCCGAGGTCTTTTTTGCCTGGGTACTGGACTTTGCCGTGGCCCTGGTGGATTTCTTGGCGGTGGACTTGCTGCTCGTCGCGGTCGTCTTGGATTTCGCCGCCTTGCAGGCTGCGGATTTTGCATTGGTCTTGCAGGGATCGGCCTTGGCCGCATATGCCGCGTCCGGCAGCACACTCGCCAGTGCCATGGTCAAAGGCACCAGAATGGTTACAACGGCGCGTTTCCAGAAAAACACCATAAGACTACCGAGACAAAAAAGGGTACGCGACCGGACTGGTCAGAGGGCGGCTTGAGCGGAGCCGGGAAAAAGTCAGATGAATTATAGACTTACGTGCAGAATTTAAACAGTTTTTTTAACTGTGGCGCAAGCGCGGGATTGCAACAGAGCCTAAGCGTGGCTTTTTTGCCCTGAGATAGAGGCCTCTGAACGGATGGCCTCGCCGGGTGGAATCGAACCACCAACTGACCCTTAGGAGGGGTCTGTTATATCCATTTAACTACGGCGAGGCGGGCTCGGAACGCGCAAGTTCCTGATAACAAAGCATATCGTTGGCATGGCCATTCGCTTTGCGAGAGCCGAATTCTAGCATCTGGCCGAAGGTGTTTTGATGCATTGCAAGAACCGTCCGTCTGGCTGCGTGCAAAGCCGGATTGATACCCCACTCCTGGACAGGGGCTAAACCGTTTTATTACGGCAGGTTGTATATGATGGGCAAAATTTCGTTATGTGCACAATATTGGTGCTCGAGCCTGCGCTTTGCACCATCTCGGCGCCCGCGCTAATCATCTAGGCAGATCAGATGTCTTCCTCGCAATCGGTTTCACTGCGTACCCTGTGGTTGGGCACGTTGATCGTGCTGCTCGCCATGGGCGTGCGCGCCACGTTTGGCCTGTTTATGCAGCCGATGGGCTTGGCGCACGGGTGGGGGCGCGATGTGTTCTCGATGGCGTTCGCCCTGCAAAACCTGGTGTGGGGCGTGTCCTGTATTTTCATGGGCATGCTGGCCGACCGATATGGTTCGGGACGCACGATTGCGCTGGGGGCGTTGCTCTACGTAGTGGGCATGATCGGGACGCGCCTGGCGACCGACGAATTCAGCCTGTACATGACTGCGGGTGTATTGGTGGGGTTGGGGCAGGCAGGTACGACTTTTCCTGTGATTCTGCCTGTGGTGGCGCGCTCGGTACCGCCTGAATTTCGCAGTACGGCCATGGGTATTGCCAGCGCGGGCGGCTCGATGGGGCAGTTTTTGGTGGTGCCCGCAGGGCAAATGCTGATTAGTGGGCTGGACTGGACCGGGGCACTGTGGGCGCTTTCCTTGCTGGCTGCGGCCGGTATTCCATTGGCCTACTACTTGCGAGGCAAGCCTGCGGCTCACGCCAGCGGCCAGTCGCTGTCTGCCGCCATCCGTCAGGCCTTGCAGCACCCGTCATTTCATTTTTTGGCGAGCAGTTATTTCGTTTGCGGATTCCACACGGCATTTATTACTTTGCATCTGCCCGCCTATGTGGCCGACGGCGGATTGAATGCCAGTCAGGGGGCCACGGCGATTGCGCTGATTGGCTTGTTCAATGTCTTGGGATCGTTTTACGCCGGCAAACTGGGAGGGCGCTATAGCAAGAAGAAGCTATTGGCAGGCGTCTACGGTTTGCGCGCCTTTGGCATGTTGTTACTGCTGGTGATGCCGCTTTCGCCTTGGGTACTGTATGCGTTTGCAGCCTGGATGGGATTGTTCTGGTTGGGTACGGTGCCGTTGACCCAGGGACTGATCGGTCAGATTTATGGGTTGCGATATGCCGCTACCCTGTCTGGCATTGCTTTTTTGGGCCATCAGGTAGGCAGTTTCATCGGCGTATGGCTGGGAGGCTATGTCTACTCCACAACCGGCAACTACGATCTGATGTGGTGGATCGGTATTGCGCTGGCCATCATTGCGGCGCTGTTGTGCCTGCCGGTGCGCGAGCAATCGCTGGAACCGCAGCCGCTACCGCAGGCGGCGGCCTGACATGAGGCGCCGCTCTTTCTGGCGGGCCTTGGGCGGGATCGCGCTGGTGGCCGTGCTCGCGCTGGGGTTCCTCGGGTACATGCGGCCGGATTTGCAATTGAACTGGGAAACGCTGGCGGCGATGTGCGGATTTTGAGCGCCTGACCATTGATTTTGTGAATTATTTATTTCTATAAATAGTTAAAAACTATTTATCCTTTTATTTAGTTCAATTTCATCTCCTAACAAAGCCTGAGTAAGATGTGGACACCAGTCACACCAGGGAGTCCTCATCGTGTCATCTGAAGCCAAGTGTCCTTTTCATCTCGTCGCAGGCAGCGGTACTACCAGTCAGGACTGGTGGCCGAATCAATTGCGTGTTGATCTCCTCAATCAACATTCCAACCGTTCCAATCCGTTGGGCGAGACGTTCAATTACGCAGAGGAATTCAAAAAGCTCGACTACCACGCACTGAAAAAAGACTTGCGTGCGTTGTTGACCGATTCACAGGACTGGTGGCCGGCAGATTGGGGCAGCTATGCCGGTTTGTTTATCCGCATGGCCTGGCACAGTGCCGGTACCTACCGCATGGTCGATGGCCGTGGCGGCGGTGGCCGTGGTCAGCAACGCTTTGCGCCCTTGAACTCCTGGCCGGACAACGTCAGCCTGGATAAGGCGCGCCGCCTGCTGTGGCCAATCAAACGCAAATACGGGCAGGCGATTTCCTGGGCCGATTTGATGCAATTAGCGGGCAACGTGGCGTTGGAAAACAGTGGTTTTCGCACCTTTGGTTTCGGTGCCGGCCGTGAGGATGTGTGGGAACCCGACCTGGATGTGAACTGGGGCAATGAAAAAGCCTGGCTGGCGCATCGCAAATCCGAGGCGTTGACGGGCAGTCCGCTCTCGGCCACGGAGATGGGCCTGATCTACGTCAATCCCGAGGGGCCAGAGGCCAGTGGCGACCCGGTCTCAGCGGCGCCGTTCATCCGTGCGACTTTTGGCAATATGGCGATGAACGACGAGGAAATCGTCGCGCTGATCGCGGGCGGTCACACGCTGGGCAAGACCCATGGCGCTTTCCCGGCCGACAAGATTGGCGAGGCGCCAGAGGTCGCTTCGATCGAGTCTCAGGGTTTGGGCTGGTCCTCCGGCTATGGCAGCGGAGTAGGCGCAGATACCGTGACGTCGGGACTCGAAGTCGTGTGGACCCAAACGCCGACCCAGTGGAGCAACCACTTTTTCGAGAATCTGTTCAAGTACGAATGGGTGCAGACACGCAGCCCGGCAGGCGCCATTCAGTGGGAAGCCAGCGACGCCGAGGCCATCATCCCTGACCCGTTTGATCCGTCGAAAAAGCGCAAACCGACGATGTTGACGACGGACCTGACGTTGCGCTTTGACCCCGAGTTCGAAAAAATCTCGCGTAAATTCCTCGAGGACCCGCAGGCATTCAACGAAGCCTTTGCCCGAGCCTGGTTCAAACTGACCCATCGCGACATGGGACCGAAGGCGCGTTACCTCGGACCTGAGATTCCGAAAGAAGATTTGATTTGGCAGGATCCGTTGCCCGCGCCGGTGCATGCGCCGACCCTTGCTGATATCGCCGATCTGAAAGCCCGCATCGCTGAATCCGGGTTGACCGTGGGTCAATTGGTCTCGGTGGCCTGGGCTTCGGCGGCAACGTTCCGCGGCGGCGATAAGCGAGGCGGGGCTAATGGCGCACGCCTGGCCTTGGCGCCGCAAAAGGATTGGGCGGTCAACCAGACGGCGGTCTGTGCATTGGACACTCTCAAGGCCATCCAGCAGGCCAGCGGCAAGGCTTCATTGGCCGACGTGATCGTGCTGGCGGGTGTGGCCGGCGTCGAGCAAGCCGCCAAGGCGGCCGGCGTGGCAATCGAGGTCCCATTCGTGCCGGGCCGTGTCGATGCGACGCAGGAACAGACCGATGTACCTACGTTCGACTTGATGGAACCAGTCGCTGACGGTTTTCGCAACTACGGCAAGGGCGGCAATGGCGTACGCACGGAGGAATGGCTGATTGATCGTGCACAGTTATTGACACTCTCCGCGCCTGAGTTGACCGCGCTGATCGGCGGCCTGCGTGTGTTGGGCGCCAATTACGATGGCGGTACGCATGGCGTGTTCACCGATCGTGTCGGGGTCCTGAGCAATGATTTCTTTATCAATCTGCTCGACATGAATACGGCATGGACGGCGACCGACGACAGCGCCGAAGTCTTTGCCGGGCGCGATCGCAAGACGGGTGAGGTGAAATACACCGCCACGCGCAATGATCTGGTGTTCGGCTCGAATTCGATCCTGCGTGCCTATGCAGAGGTCTACGCTGCCGAGGATGCGCGAGAACGGTTCGTACGCGACTTTGTCGCCGCCTGGGGCCGGGTGATGAATCTGGACCGTTTCGACGTGCAGTGATTCCCGTGTCGTAGGGAATAGCATGATGCACCGGTCGCCTGTTGGCGACCGGTTTTGCGTTGTGTTGAGCGTTTTTCCCGCTATTCGAATACGTCAAACAGCACATCGGCGATGATCGCGGTACCAATGGCCACCAGGATCAGATCCGTGCCGGCCACTTGCCATTCATAGCCTGGATGGACCGGTAAATGAGCCAGCATGGGGCCTGGTATCGTTTTTTTGGCTATCCCCGGAGGCAAGGGTTTGCCGCGCGCCAGATTTTTGCGGATCCCGGGAGGCAGTGCTGTGTATCGAGTGGCGCCATAGTCGACAGCATAACCGCGGGCAGTCGACAGCGTGATGCCTGCAGAGGTGAGCGAAATGTTGACGTCGCTGTCTCCGCCATGACCGCCTTTGCCGTTGTTGCCGCCTTTTGAGCCGGATGACTTATTGGAGTGGTTGTCGTTGCTTTGGCCTTTGCTTTTACCGCTGCTGTTGCCATTGCCCTGGTTCTTGCTCTTACCGTTTCCATTTCCATTTCCGCCGCCTTGGCTGGACTGCGACGGCTTGCCCTTGCCCTCGGGGGGCGCCGCCAGAGGCTGGCTGATGAGTGCGACCTGGCAGATCGCGGCCAGAATGACAGTAGCTAGTGAAGATGCGCGCATGGTAATGGACTCCTGCTTGTTTTGAGTATTCGACCAGCGAACCAAGTGTATGCCGCAGCCGTTCTGTCGGGGTGCCAAAACAAGCAGCCGAGGGTTGCTGGCATGACGAAATGCAACAAAAACGCCCCGCTCTCTGGGGGAGCGGGGCGTTTTTGGCGTATGGCGGCAGGTTAGTCTATCAATCCTCGGTCAAGTGTTCCGGATCCAGGTGACGGTGTTCTTTGCGATGCACCAGCACGGTGATGCCCCACATCACGACCCCCAGCGCGAGCAACCATCCCGCGACTTGATACTGAATCGGATCGCGGCCCGTCAGCGGGGTGACCAGAAATACGCAGGCGGCGGCGCCCACGCATGACAGCACCGTATTGGCGCGGAAATGCTCATGTTCGACTCGATCCTTGCGCAGCACCAGTACCGCGACGTTGACAAAGGCAAATACCGCCAGCAACAGCAGTGCCGTGGTCCCGCCCAGGGCGCTGATTGCCTTGGAGTTGCTGGACGACACCAGCACGATCAGTCCCAGACCCAGCGCAGTGGTAAAGAGAATCGCCGACCACGGGGTGTGGTTGCGGGCATGCACATACGACAGGAACTTCGGCAGCACGCCTTGGCGCGACATCCCATACAGCAGCCGGCTGGCCATCATCATGTTGATCAGGGCCGAGTTCGCCACCGCAAACATCGAAATGATCGGCATGATGGTTTCCATTGGCAGGCCGGGAGCGGCTCGTTGGACGACCAGCACGAGCGGGGTGGAGCTCGCGGCCAGTTCACCGACCGGAATCAAGGCGACGGCACAAATGGATACCAATACATAAATGACGGCGGTGATGCCCAAACCGGTCAACATGACTTTGGGAAAAATGCGATGCGGGGCATGGACCTCTTCGGCCATGTTGACCGAGTCCTCAAACCCGACCATGGCGAAAAATGCCAGCGCGGTCGCAGAAGTCACTGCCAGGAAGACGCTCTTGTTTTCCGGGGTTTCGAATGCCACGACGCGCGAGAAATCGGCTTGGCCGTTACTGATGGCATAAAAGCCCAGCAGGATCACCAGCAGGAGACCGCTCAACTCGACCAGCGTCAGGACGACGTTGGCTTTCACACTTTCTGACGCGCCACGGAAATTGACGATCATGATCAGCAGCATGAATCCCAGAGCACCCATCGTCACGGCCGTGGGGTCATTCTCGAGTCCCAGTGCGACAAACAGATTGGCAGAAAATGCCCTTGAGGCCGTAGCCGCAGAGGTCAGCCCGGAGCACATCACCGTAAAGCAGACGATGAACGTCAGAAAATGGATGCCGAAGGCTTTATGCACATAAAGTGCGGCGCCAGCGGCGCGCGGATATTTGGTGACCAGTTCCAGATAGGAAAATGCAGTCAGCAACGCCACAAAAAACGCTACTAAAAAGGGCGCCCATGCCGCCCCGCCGACTTCTGCCGCGACTTGTCCTGTCAGGGCATAGATTCCCGTGCCAAGAATGTCGCCAATAATGAACAACAGCAGCAGCTTTGGCCCCATTACCCGTTTCAATTGGGGGTGTTCTGCGCTATCTTGCGTAGACATACTTCTCTCCTCTCGTTATTTCCGCCGGGTGCCAGTATGTCTCTGGAGACTTCGGTGTCGTGATTGACTGTGTCACCGTTAATTACGAGAGGTTTCCATCGTGAGCCGATTTAAATGGGACTTTGAGGGGGAAATGGTGTGCGTCAATTGGTCGCATTGCCATTTATTGTGTTTTCTGTGCAAATTATCATTGCGGTCCGCGCCGGATAGGAGTATTTCTATACCTAACAGCAGTTCGTGACTAACACGCTGGTGTTTTGGTGGACCGGGGCAGCAGAAGTCCGGCCACGCTGAAGTGCCAGGCCAGTAGCTGTGCAGGCAATGTGTCTGCATAGGCGTAGAGCGAGGAGGCGCATATGGCAGTGGTATACGCGGATTTTGTACGTGAGCGCGGCAAAGGTGGCCGTACTGTCAAGACTTACCGTGCTAAATCACAGCGCGCAAAAGCATATCAGCGCGCAACCGCGGCAGCAGCACAACGGGTAGCAGCACCAGTTCATGCTCGCCAAGGTGGCGCGATTTTCTGGATGATCATGCTACTGGCGCCTTTGGCGGGTTTGGCAGCACCCTTGTTGGCAGTGCCTCTCATCGGTGAGCCACAAGGCTGGATCCTGGCTGGTGCTGGATTGTTGGCCTGTGTCTTGATGCTATTGCGCTTGGCGATGCACGAGGCAGACCACGCTCAGCATAGCAAGTAGTTTTAATCGAAACAGGGTTTAGATGCCGGTGCGGTCCGATAGGGGACCGCACCGGCATCTTCGTTTTGGGCGACGGTCGCTTTACCCGTTCTTCACCGAAGGGTTGCCCCGCGGCAGCCAGCGCCAGAACACCGCCGCCGCCCCCAGGCCGAATATCCCCATGGTGCCGACGGCCAGGGCCAGCGACGCAACGCCTGTCATGACCGACAGTACCACGGGCCCCAGGCTGCTGCCCATGTCGGCGACCAGGCGCCAGATTCCGAGAAATTCGGTACGCCCCTTCATGGGGGCCGCGTCTGCGCCCAGTGTCATGACGATGCCGGAGCTGATGCCATTGCCCAGGCCCAGCATCATCGACACCACGATAAAGCCGATGGCGCCCGTGCTGAACGAGGTGCCAATCAGGGCAAGGCCCATCAGCAACGTAGACGGCACCGCGACCCACAAACGTCCACGCCGGTCCATCAGCGTGCCGGCAGGGTAGAACACCGACATATCGATCGCCGCGACCAAGCCATAAATCAGAGACGTCGTGCTGGCACTCATGCCCAGATGGTCAGCCCAGAGCGGAATGACGACTTGCCGCGAGGCGCGCACGGCGCTGACCAGCAGGATGCCCAATCCCAGGGTCAAGAGCACCCGGCTGTGCGAGTGTGCAATATCCAGCAGGCGTGGCTTGGCGTGGGCTGCGCTGCCCCGTTGACGCTCAGGCGGCGCCATATCGGGTGCGTGATAGGCGATCAGGCCGGCGCCGATCATGGCGGCGATCGCCACCCAATAGGCCCCGTCCAGGCCGATGAAATGGATCAAGGCGGCGCCCGCAAACGGCCCGGCAAAGGCGCCGATCCGCATCGTGCCGGCCAGCGTCGACAGCGCCCGGGCCCGCATATAGGCCGGCACCGCATCGATCATGTAAGTCTGCCGGGCCAGCATGAAGATCGACGACGCCATGCCGATGAAGAACACGCCGACCGCAAGCATCCAGGCATGGCTGGCGAAGATGCACAGGAGCAGGGCCAGCACACTGAGCACCGCCGCGCCGACCATGGAGTGCCGCTCGCCATAGCGCGAGGTCACCAGCGCAGCGGGGATATTGCTGACGAGCGACCCGATGCCGATCAGCGCCACGATGAGCCCCGATGTGGCGACAGAGGCGTCCAATTCGCGGGCGCTCAGGGCCACCACAGGCAGGATGGCGCCGTTACTGACACCGTAGAGAACCGATGGGCCGAACGCCGGAACGGCTATTTTTTTTAAACTGAAAGGCGCGTCGGGGCTCTGCACGATGGGGCCAAAAAATGAGATCAGGCGCTATTCTAGTCCCTTGCTGCTTGCTTGCCGGGGGCGTGGCGCGCTATCTTTGCCGCATGAAGCCCCTTCATTTGACTGGCGACGAGCCATTTTTCATTGTGCTGAACACAGGCTCGGGCCGGGATGACGCCAGTGATGTCCAGGCGACCATTCAGCGCGTGTTGGACGAGGCGGGACGCCGCTATACCTTGATGCCGGTTCACGATGGCCGGCAGTTGCCCGCCATGGCGCAAGAGGCGGTCGCGCGTGCGCGCGAGCAGGGCGGTATCGTTGTGGCGGCGGGTGGTGATGGCACGTTGAGCGCAGTGGCTCAGACGGTATTGAGCAGCGGCTTGCCGTTCGGCATTTTGCCTCAGGGCACCTTCAACTATTTTGGGCGTACCTACGGCATTGCCCAAGACACCGAACTGGCGACCCGATGCTTGCTGGCAGCACAACCGCAGCCGGTGCAGGTGGGATTGGTCAACGACAGACTGTTTTTGATCAATGCCAGCCTGGGGTTGTATCCGCAATTGCTCGAGGACCGCGAGGCGTACAAGCAGCGGTATGGCCGCAGCCGGCTGGTCGCGGTCTGGTCTGCCTTAGTGACCTTGGCCCGGGCTCACCGGCAATTGACCGTGCAACTCGAACATGCAGGACAGGTGCGGACCTTGCGTACGCCAACCATCGTCGTGGGTAACAACGAGTTGCAGTTGGAGCAGATCGGGATTGCCGAATCGGCCGCGCTGCAGCAAGGGCAGCTCGTCGCGATGGGCGTTCGGCCGGTGGGTACATGGGCTCTATATGGATTGGTGCTGCGTGGCTGGCTCAGTCGTTTGGGCGACGCGGATCACGTGTTCAGTTTTGGGTTTGAACACCTGACAGTGCGTGTATCGCGGACAAAGCGGCGCATCAAGGTCGCCCTGGATGGAGAAATCCATTGGCTGGATGCGCCACTGGAATTTCGGGTGTCGGATCAACCGTTGCAATTATTGGTGCCTCCGCCATCTCTGCGTGCAGAGCGCGTTTGAGGATGGCAAAGACATCGATGACACGGATTCTGCATCTTTCAGACACGCATTTCGGTACCGAGCGCGAGCCTGTGCTGCAGGCGCTGTTGAGGCTGGCGGGTGAGTGGCAACCCGATCTGGTTCTGCTGAGCGGGGACATCACTCAGCGAGCGCGGCATGGTCAGTTCGCAGCGGCGCGGCGATTCGTGCAGGCATTACAGCGGCCGGTATTGGCCGTGCCAGGCAATCACGACATTCCATTATTCAATGTGCTGGCGCGTTGGTTGAATCCGTACGGGGGGTATCGCCGGGCAATGGGCCCTGTGCTGGAGCCGGCGGTCGAGATGCCGGGGCTTCTGGCGATCGGGGTGAATTCGACCCGGCCAGGCCGGCATAAAAACGGCCAAGTGGATCGCAGGCAGGTAGATAGAGTCGTGCAGCGGCTCAAGAAATCGAGTGCTGATTGTCTGAGGATTGTGGTGCTGCATCATCCTGTGCGGGCCGCAGTAGAAAGCGATCAGCGCAATTTACTGATCGGCCGCGAGTGGGCGGTGCCCGCCTGGATCGAGGCCGGTGTGGATCTCATATTGGGTGGGCATATTCATTTGCCGTATGTGCTGCCCGCGTCAGAACTCTCTGTCGCAGCACCTGGCCTGGCCGCGGATTCGATACCTGCGAATGCCTTGGACGCAATGAACACGCCTGCACAATGGGAAGCCGCGGAGGCTGCCAGTGCCGCGCGCGCAAATGCATCGAGTAGCGCAGAGGTTTCAGGCGCTGCCGACGCCGGACGCCGGGCCTGGGTGGTGCAGGCGGGGACAGCAGTGTCACGGCGCGTGCGGGGCGGCATTTCAAACTCGATCAATCTGATCGAACACGAGGTCAGGCAAGGGCAGCACCAGTGCGTCATCCAGCGCTGGGACTATATGGCTGATCTCCAGGCGTTCGCGTGCGCCACTAGCCAGACGTTGGGTTGGCGCCGTGGCACGCAATAGCATCTGGCTGCGGGTTAGCGACGGCCCTGGATCGCCGTCGTTCTTATTTTTTGTTTTTCGTTGACCTTGTATGGACACCGCCGCGCACTGGGCCGCTGCCTATCCCTTGTTAATCTTATTGGCGGTGCCGGCGCTGGCAGGGGGAGTGGTCGGCTGGTTGAGCCGACGCTGGGACGCCCGGTCGCCATTGGCCGGAGAGGCGCCATATTGGCTGGTGGCCGTGGGGGCGGGCGGCGTTTTTCTCATGGTCGCGGTGGCGATGAGTCTGGGCAGCCCCTTGGTGCGGTTCGACAATCTGCTGGCTGCGGCGCTCGGGCAATCCATGTCATCGTCGTTGTTGTGGGTGCTGTCTTGGTTCACCTATCTGGGGAATCGCAATCTACTGGCATTGATCGCCATCACGTTGACGCTATGGCTGTTGTGGCGGCGAGAATACGCGATGGCACTGCTCTGTGCGGTGGTGACGGGCGGTGGCGGCCTCCTGAATACGGCAATGAAATTCACGTTTCAGCGTATTCGCCCGGAACATGTGCATGGCTACGTCCAGGAAGTCGGCTGGAGCTTTCCCAGTGGGCACGCGTCGGCGTCGATGGCGGTGTACGGATTCGCCTGTTATCTTGCCGTGCGCATGATGCCCGCACGTTGGCATCGTGTTTGCCTGGTGAGCGGTGCGATGCTGATCGCTGCGATCGGCGCCAGCCGCGTACTGCTGCAAGTGCACTATTTGAGCGATGTGATGGCCGGTTTTGCCTTGAGCCTGGCCTGGCTGTCGCTATGTCTTGGGGTGATGAGACGCAGGCACCGACCAGGTGCTGACGATGTGGGCCACAGGCTCGGATGAGCGCTCCCCGTGCAGCAATACTTCGCCTGCCGTCATTCTGCCGACCTTGAGTAATCGGGCGTCCGCAATAATGGCGCCGGCGGGGCTTTTGCGCAAAAAGTTGATGGTCAGGCTGGCCGTTACGGCGTTCGCCTGGCCGGTGGCACCGACCACGGCCGCGTAGAGCACCAGATCGGCGAGCCCCATCAGCATAGGTCCCGCGACAATGCCGCCCAGACGTTGATGGCTGTCCCGCGCGGGTAGTACTGCGCGGGCGGTGCCATAGCCAATGTCGGTAATTTCTATGCCCAACACCTCGGCGAATGGATGCTGTTCCGCCAGCAGGCGTTGAAAGTCAGTCACGCTGATGCGTGCGGGCTGGGGAGCGGACGTCGGGTCCGTGCAAGAGCTCATGGTGTTCCCTGGCGAGTTGTTTCCAGTCTGTGCAGACCTGTATCCAGTATTGTTTCGAGTTACTAAAGAAAGAGCGTAGCAGACCGGCAGGCAAATCATCAGCTGGACGTCAGGTCGCGCCAATGCTGGTTCTCACAGGGGTTTAGGGTAAACACTTAGAGGAATTAGGCCGATATCGTTGAGTGTTGCAGTATCCCAACATCTCGGGCATCGATCACCCCCTTTTATGGGGGGAACCGTAGCCAGTACGAGGGTTTTTTGATGCAATAGCGTCAACTTCCCTTCGCGGAGTTAGGGGGGCGCAGGTTCTTCGCAAAACCAGGCGCCCTTGTCACTCAAATCAACGGAGATTTCTTAAATGAAAAAGACTCTGCTCGCTGCCGCCCTGCTCGCTGGCTTTGCCGGCGTGGCCCAGGCAGAAACCTCGGTGACGCTGTACGGCATCATCGATACCGGTATCGGCTACAACAAGGTGAAGGGCGACGGCTGGGACAGCGGTAGCCGTGTCGGCATGATCAATGGCGTGCAGAACGGTTCGCGTTGGGGCCTGCGTGGCACCGAAGATCTGGGTGATGGCCTGCAAGCCGTCTTCCAACTGGAAAGCGGTTTCAACTCCAGCAACGGTAATTCCGCCCAAGGCGGCCGTCTGTTCGGTCGTCAAGCCACCATCGGTCTGCAAAGCGACAGCTGGGGCCGTCTGGATCTGGGCCGTCAAACCAACATCTCGTCCAAGTACTTCGGTTCGATCGATCCGTTCGGCGCTGGTTTCAACCAAGCCAACATCGGTGTCGGCCTGAGCGCTGCCAACACGGTTCGCTACGACAACCTGGTTCTGTACCAAACCCCGTCGTTCAGCGGCTTCCAATTGGGCGTCGGCTACTCGTTCAACGCTGACGACAACAGCGACAGCTCGTTCAAGACCAACGACAACACCCGTGCTATCACGGCTGGTCTGCGTTACCAGAACGGTCCTTTGAACGTTGCGTTCTCGTTTGACCAACTGAGCGCTCCGCACAACCTGGACGAAGATGCCACGCCGCGCATGTACGCCATCGGCGGTTCGTACGACTTCGAAGTCGTGAAACTGGCGCTGGCCTACGGCCGTACCACCGACGGCTGGTTCGCTGGCCAAGGCATCAACGGCACGTCGTTCCTGCCGGGCCAAAACGGTCTGGGCAGCAACATGTTTGCTGACGGCTTCAAGTCGAACACCTACATGGTCGGTTTGACCGCCCCCATCGGTGGCGCTTCGAAGATCTTCGGTTCGTGGCAAATGGTTGACCCCAGCAACGACAAGTTGACTGGCGGCGACGAAACCATGAACGTCTGGAGCCTGGGCTACACCTACGACCTGTCCAAGCGTACCAACCTGTACGCCTACGGTTCGTACATCCAGGACTACGCGTTCATCGACGGTGTGAAGAGCACCGCTGTTGGTCTGGGTATCCGTCACCGCTTCTAATCGACTGCGAGGCGCAAGCCTCGCTTCGATGGATTGCGCATAAGCAGGCCTTTGGTCTGCTTGTGAAAAAAGCCGCCTCTCGGGGCGGCTTTTTTCATGGGCTTTTCTTGTCGTTGCGGTGTCTTAAAATGAGGGGACGTCCTCTCTGCGAGGGCTGTAAACCGCAGGGGTGGCGCGAAGGCATTTTTGTTCGCGCTTCCTTGTTTTTGGGCGGCTGGGTTCAGCGCATCGTCACTTTGCAAATGCTACAATCTGAAGGTTTGCGCATTTGACGGACGCCAAAATGAACTTGCAACAGTATTTTCCCGTCCTGCTGTTTATCGCAGTGGCTACCCTGATCGGGTTTGCGCTGCTGACGGCAGGTTCGCTCTTGGGGCCTCGCCGCCCCTACGCTGAAAAGCTTTCAGCGTATGAGTGCGGTTTTGAGGCCTTCGAAGACGCTCGTATGAAGTTCGATGTGCGCTACTACCTGGTAGCCATCCTCTTCATCCTGTTCGATCTCGAAATCGCCTTTTTGTTCCCGTGGGCGATTGCTCATGGCACGGTTGGTCTCGTCGGTTTCTGGACTGTCATGGTCTTTCTGGCGATTCTGACGGTCGGCTTCATCTACGAATGGAAAAAGGGCGCGCTGGATTGGGAATAACCCAAGGCTCTCCTGCACGCTATCAGAGACAACTATGGCTATAGACGGCATCCTTAAGCAAGGCTTTATCACCACCAGTGCCGACAAGTTCCTCAACTGGGCAAAAACGGGCTCCATGTGGCCCATGACCTTCGGTCTGGCCTGTTGTGCGGTGGAAATGATGCACGCCGGTGCGGCGCGCTACGACCTGGATCAATTCGGCATCATTTTCCGCCCCAGCCCCCGTCAGTCCGATCTGATGATCGTGGCCGGCACGCTGTGTAACAAAATGGCGCCCGCGCTGCGCAAGGTCTACGACCAAATGCCCGAGCCGCGCTGGGTGGTTTCTATGGGATCGTGTGCGAACGGCGGTGGTTATTACCACTATTCGTACTCGGTGGTGCGTGGTTGTGATCGTATTGTGCCGGTCGATGTTTACGTGCCGGGCTGTCCGCCTACGGCCGAAGCATTGGTCTATGGTTTGCTGCAAATGCAGAACAAGATCCGACTGACCAACACTATTGCCCGCTGACCGCATTCCGCCGCGCGATGTAGTGCGCCGGCGGTGCCGTCAGCATATCGGTTTACCTAAGCGACATGACGATGACCAGGCTCGAAACCCTGAAACATAACCTGCAGGCTGCGTTGGGGGCGGATATCGCCCTGACCGAGGCATACGGCGAGCTCACGCTCGAGGTGCCGGCCGATCAATGGATCACGGTCTGCAACAAGCTGCGTACGGATGCCAGCCTGCACTTCGAAACCTGTATCGATCTGTGCGGCGTTGATTACCTGACCTGGGGTAACGGCAGCCGTCAGCTCGAGGCGGATAGTGCGGTTGGCGGCGCGCCGAGCCTGCGCTATGCGGTGGTGGTGCATTTGCTGTCCGTCACGCACAACTGGCGCCTGCGTGTGCGTACGTTTGCGCCCGATGACGAATTCCCCATCGTGGCCTCGCTGCTAGGGTGCTGGCCCGGGGTCAACTGGTTCGAACGAGAGGCTTTTGATTTGTATGGCATCGTTTTCGAAGGCCATCCCGATCTGCGCCGCATCCTGACCGACTATGGCTTCATCGGTCATCCTTTCCGCAAAGACTTCCCCCTGTCGGGCAATGTCGAAATGCGCTACGACCCGGAACAGCGCCGCGTGGTGTACCAGCCGGTCACCATCGATCCGCGCGAAATTACCCCGCGTGTCGTACGCGAAGACTCCTACGGCCTGGGGCGTTAAATCATGGCAGAAATCAAGAACTACACTCTGAACTTCGGTCCTCAACACCCGGCCGCGCACGGTGTGCTGCGTCTGGTGTTGGAGCTCGATGGCGAGGTGATTCAGCGCGCCGATCCTCATATTGGCCTGTTGCATCGCGCCACGGAAAAGCTCGCTGAACACAAGACTTTCATCCAGGCGTTGCCCTATATGGATCGCCTGGACTACGTGTCCATGATGTGCAACGAGCACGCCTATGTCATGGCCATCGAAAAGCTCCTCGGTGTCGAAGCACCCCTGCGCGCGCAGTACATCCGCGTCATGTTCGATGAGATCACGCGTCTGCTCAATCACCTGATGTCCCTGGGCTCGCACGCCCTGGACGTGGGCGCCATGGCGGTGTTCCTGTATGCCTTCCGCGAGCGCGAAGACCTGATGGACTGCTACGAAGCGGTCTCGGGTGCACGCATGCACGCGGCCTATTACCGGCCGGGTGGCGTGTATCGCGATTTGCCTGACACCATGCCGCAATACGGTGACAGCAGCAAATACCGCGGTGACAAGGAAATGCGCATCATGAACGATGCGCGCTCGGGTTCGCTGCTGGATTTCATCGAGGACTTTACCAACCGGTTTCCGGCTTGCGTCGATGAATACGAAACGCTGTTGACCGACAACCGTATCTGGAAACAGCGTCTGGTAGGCATTGGCGTGGTCGATCCCGATCGTGCCAAAGCCCTGGGCTTTACCGGCCCGATGTTGCGGGGTTCGGGCATAGCCTGGGACTTGCGCAAGATGCAGCCGTACGAGGTTTACGATCTGCTCGAGTTCGACATCCCGGTGGGGGTGAATGGCGACTGCTATGACCGTTATCTGGTTCGCGTGGCGGAAATGCGTGAAAGCAACCGCATCATCCGCCAGTGCGTGGAGTGGCTGCGCAACAACCCCGGTCCGGTCATGATCGAGAACCACAAGGTCGCGCCGCCCAGCCGTACCAACATGAAAACCAACATGGAAGAGCTGATTCACCACTTCAAGCTCTTCACCGAAGGTTTCCACGTTCCTCCTGGCGAAGCTTACGCCTCGGTGGAGCACCCCAAAGGCGAATTCGGCATTTATCTCGTGTCCGACGGCGCCAACAAGCCTTACCGCCTGAAAATTCGGGCGCCAGGATTTGCCCATTTGCAATCGCTCGATGAGATGGCCCGCGGTCACATGATCGCCGACGCCGTCACCATCATCGGCACGCAGGATATCGTTTTCGGCGAAATCGACCGCTGAACCCTCAGCCCGACCGCCCCGCATAACCCGGATTCAAACTATGCTGCTTTCCGCACAGGCCTATCAGAAAATCGATCGGGAACTTGCCAAGTTCCCGGGCGACCAGCGCCAGTCGGCCATCATGGCTTCGCTTGCCATCGCGCAAGAAGAAAAAGGCTGGCTCCCTCCCGAGGTGCTCGAAGATGTGGCCAATTACATTGGCGTGCCTCCTATCGCAGTGCAGGAAGTCGCCACGTTCTACAACATGTTCGACACCCGGCCCGTAGGCAAGCACAAGATCTCCGTGTGCACGAATTTGCCCTGTGCCTTGCGCGATGGCGAAAAGGCGGGCGATTTCCTCAAGCGCAAGCTGGGTATCGAGTTCCGTGAGACCACCCCCGACGGCCTGTTCACGCTGGTCGAAGGCGAATGCATGGGGGCTTGCGGTGATTCGCCCGTGCTGCTGGTCAACAACAAACATATGTGTGTGCGTATGACCGAAGAAAAACTCGACGCGCTGGTCCAAGGCCTGAAAGCGCAAGGAGAATCGGCATGAACGCGCCCGATCTGTACACAAAACTGGCTCAGGGGCTGGATCCCAACCCGCTGAACGATCTGTCGAGCTCCATGTGTTTGCATGGCCGTCACCTCTCGCCGCAAATCATGGCGGACGTCGACGGCAGCAACTGGCACTTGCAAGACTACGTCAAGCGCGGCGGCTACGAGGCATTGCGCAAGATCCTGACCACGGGCATGAAGCCCGAGGACGTGATCGCCGAGGTCAAGGCCTCTGGCCTGCGCGGCCGTGGCGGTGCGGGCTTTCCGACGGGTCTGAAATGGAGCTTCATGCCGCGTGCATTCCCAGGCCAAAAATACCTGGTGTGCAACTCCGACGAAGGCGAGCCTGGTACGTTCAAGGATCGCGACATTCTGCGCTTTAACCCGCATATCGTGATCGAAGGCATGGCGATTGCCGCGTATGCCATGGGCATCAGCGTGGGTTACAACTACATCCACGGTGAAATTTTCGAGGTGTATCAGCGCTTCGAAGAGGCCCTCGAAGAAGCCCGCGCGGGCGGCTTTCTGGGTGACAAGATTTTCGGCTCCGACTTCAGCTTCCAGCTGCACGCTTTCCACGGCTACGGCGCCTACATCTGCGGCGAAGAAACCGCGTTGCTCGAGTCCCTCGAAGGCAAAAAGGGCCAGCCGCGTTTCAAGCCGCCGTTCCCAGCCAGCTTTGGTTTGTACGGCAAGCCCACCACCATCAACAACACCGAGACTTTCGCGGCGGTGCCCTGGATCATCCGCAATAGTGGCCAGGCCTACCTCGAGGTTGGCAAGCCCAACAACGGCGGCACCAAATTGTTCTCGATCTCGGGCGACGTCGAGCGTCCGGGCAACTACGAGATCCCGATGGGCACCCCGTTCCCCAAGCTCTTGGAACTGGCCGGCGGCATGCGCGGTGGCAAAAAACTCAAGGCAGTGATCCCCGGTGGTTCGAGCGCGCCCGTGTTGCCCGCCGACATCATGATGGACACGACCATGGACTACGACTCGATCTCCAAGGCCGGGTCCATGCTGGGTTCGGGGGCGGTCATCGTCATGGACGAAACCCGCTGCATGGTGAAATCGCTGCTGCGGCTGTCGTATTTCTACTTTGAAGAAAGCTGCGGTCAATGCACGCCCTGCCGCGAAGGCACGGGTTGGCTCTACCGCATGGTGCATCGCATCGAGCACGGCCAAGGTCGCAAAGAAGACCTCGATCTGCTCGATAACGTGGCCGGCAACATCATGGGTCGCACCATCTGCGCACTGGGTGACGCTGCCGCTATGCCGGTACGCGGTTTTCTCAAGCATTATCGCGACGAATTCGCGCACCACATCGAGCACAAATCGTGTGTGGTTCCGCATTATCTGTAGGTCTCAGGAACAGCAATGGTTGAATTAACCGTCGACGGCAATCAGGTCGAAGTCCCCGAGGGCAGCATGGTGATGCATGCGGCCCAGAAGATCGGCTTGTATGTGCCCCATTTCTGCTACCACAAGAAACTGTCCATCGCGGCCAACTGCCGCATGTGCCTGGTTGAAGTGGAAAAAGCGCCCAAGGCGCTGCCCGCCTGCGCTACGCCGGCCACGAATGGCATGGTGGTGCACACCTGCTCAGAAAAAGCCAAGGCCGCGCAGAAATCGGTCATGGAATTTCTGCTGATCAATCACCCGCTCGATTGCCCGATCTGCGATCAGGGCGGCGAGTGCCAGTTGCAGGATCTGGCTGTGGGCTACGGCGGCTCTGCTTCGCGTTATCGCGAAGAAAAGCGCGTGGTCTTTCACAAGGATCTCGGCCCGCTGGTGTCGGCCGAGGAAATGTCACGTTGTATCCACTGCACCCGTTGCGTGCGCTTTGGCCAGGAAATCGCCGGCGTCATGGAACTGGGCATGCTGGGCCGTGGCGAGCATTCCGAGATCACGACGTTCGTGGGCCGTTCGGTCGAGTCGGAGCTCTCCGGCAACATGATCGACCTCTGTCCCGTCGGTGCGTTGACCTCCAAACCGTTCCGCTACACCGCCCGGACCTGGGAATTGGCGCGCCGCCGTACGGTCAGCCCGCACGACAGCCTGGGCGCCAATCTGGTGGTACAGGTCAAAGGCGAGCGCGCCATGCGCGTCGTGCCTTTCGAGGATGAGGCCATCAACGAATGCTGGATCAGCGACCGCGATCGTTTTTCCTACGAGGGTCTGAACAGCGGTGATCGTCTGACCGTACCCATGATCAAAGGCACCGACGGCAAATGGCAAGAGGCCTCCTGGGCCGATGCGCTGCAAGCCGTCGCCCAAGGCCTGTCGCGCGTGCGGGATAGCCATGGCGCGGGCCAGATCGGCGCCTTGGCTGCCGAGTACGCCACGACCGAAGAATTCGCCTTGCTGGGCCGCCTCGTGCGCGCCCTGGGTTCGGAAAACATCGATTTCCGTCTGCGTCAGACGGACGCGAGCTTCGACGCTGCCTTGTCGGGTGCGCCGTGGCTGGGCATGCCGATTGCCGATCTGGACTCGCTGGATCGTGTGCTGGTGGTCGGTTCGTTCCTGCGCAAAGATCACCCGCTGATGGCGCAGCGTCTGCGCCAGGCCGCCAAACGCGGCACGCAAGTATTGCTGGTCGACAGCGCTGCGGACGATCCGTTGCTGCCGGTGGCTGGTCGTATCACGGTTGCGCCGTCCGGCCTGCCGTTGGCTTTGGCCCAAGTCGCGGTGGCGCTGGCCCAGGCTAAAGAGCAAGCCGTGCCTGCCGAGTTCGCCTCGGTGACGCCGGACGAAAACGCCAAGCGTATCGCCGCCAGCCTGGCTTCGGGCAGCAATGTCGGCGTATTGATGGGCAACATGGCCGTCGCATCGCCGCAGGCTTCGCTCTTGGCCGCCAATGCGCGCAGCATCGCCGATATCGCCGGTGCGCGTTTCGGTTTCCTGACCGCCGGTGGCAACACGGTGGGCGGTTATCTGGCCGGTGCGGTGCCGGGGCAGGGCGGCAAGACCGCCGCTGCCATGCTGGCCGAGCCGCTCAAGGCCTACATCGTGCTGCATGCCGAGCCTTCCCTGGATACCGACAACGGTCCTCAGTCCGTGGCTGCGTTGCGTGCTGCTGAGTTCGCCGTGGCGCTCACACCGTATGCGTCGTCTGCCGAGGATTGGGCCGACGTCATGCTGCCCGTGTCGCCGTTTACCGAGACCTCGGGTACGTTTGTCAACGCCCAAGGCTTGCCGCAGAGTTTCAAGGGCACCGTTACCCCATTGGGTCAGACGCGTCCGGGCTGGAAAGTCCTGCGCGTGCTGGGCAATGTGCTGCAATTGCCGGGCTTTGACGACGAGACCTCCGAATCCGTGCGAGACACCGCGCTGGCTGGTGGCATCGAGGGCCGTCTGTCCAACGAGATCAAGGCCCAGCGTGGCCTGGGTCAGGTGGCCACATCGCTCGAGCGTGTGACCGATGTGCCGATCTATCGTACCGATGCCATCGTGCGTCGTTCGTGGCCTCTGCAAGACGCACCCGCGTCGCAGGCGCCCACGGCACGCATGAACGGCGCCACGTTGGCTGGGCTGGGCCTGGCTGCCGGCGTCAAGGTTCGCGTAGCCGGTGCGGCCGGTTCGGTCGAGCTTGAAACCGTCCAGGATGATGCCGTGGCCGATCGTTCGGTGCGTATTGCGGCGGCCTTCGAACAAACCGCCGCCCTGGGTGGCGCATTCGGTGAAATCAGCGTGGAGCGTGCCTGACATGGAATGGCTCAATACTCTTGAAAGCCACGGTCAGGCCTTGCTGGGCCCGACGGCCTGGCTGGTGATCTGGACGATCGTCAAGATCGTCGTCATCGCGGTTCCCATTATTTTGTGCGTGGCTTACCTCACGTACTGGGAACGCAAGATGATTGGCTGGATGCACGTGCGTCTGGGGCCGACCCGTGTCGGTTTCCGGGGCTTGCTGCAGCCGTTTGCCGACGTGTTCAAACTGCTCACTAAAGAAGTCGTTGTTCCCACGCAGGCCAACAAGATCCTGTTCATCGTGGCGCCGGTCGTGACGCTGATGCCGGCCTTGGCCGCCTGGGCGGTGGTGCCGTTTGGCCCCGAGATCGTGTTGGCCAACGTCAACGCGGGTCTGCTCTACGTGATGGCGATTACCTCCATCGGTGTGTATGGCGTGATCGTGGCAGGCTGGGCATCGAACTCCAAGTACGCCTTCCTGGGCGCGCTGCGGGCTTCGGCACAGATGGTGTCCTATGAATTGGCCATCGGTTTCGTGCTGGTGACGGTGTTGCTGGTTTCCGGCAGCCTGAACATGTCCGAGATCGTGATGGGGCAGGGCCGCGGCTGGTTTGCCGAACGTGGCCTGACGTTCCTGTCATGGAACTGGCTGCCGCTGTTGCCGCTGTTCGTGATCTATGTGATTTCGGCCGTGGCCGAAACCAACCGTCACCCGTTTGACGTGGTCGAAGGCGAATCCGAAATCGTGGCCGGCCACATGGTCGAGTACTCGGGTATGGCATTTGCACTGTTCTTCCTGGGCGAATACGCCAACATGATTCTCTTGTCAGCCATGGCAGCGATCATGTTCCTGGGAGGTTGGATGCCGCCGATCGATATCGCGCCGTTGACCTGGATTCCGGGCTGGTTGTGGCTGGGTCTGAAAACATTCTGCGTGGTGTCGTTGTTCGTGTGGTTCCGCGCGTCGTTCCCGCGTTACCGCTATGACCAGATCATGCGGTTGGGTTGGAAAATTTTCATCCCGCTGACCGGCGTGTGGCTGGTCGTGGTGGCGATCTGGATGCAGACGCCCTGGAACATTTGGCGTTAACGCGTCAAGCTGAGGCAGGATATGGAAGCGATCAAAGATTTCTTCGGCAGCCTGATGCTGGCCGAGTTGCTCAAGGGCATGCGCCTGACGGGCAAGTACTTTTTCAAGCGCAAGGTCACCTTGCGTTATCCGATGGAAAAAACGCCGACGTCGGCGCGTTTTCGTGGGCTGCACGCGTTGCGCCGCTATCCCAACGGGGAAGAGCGCTGCATTGCGTGCAAGCTATGCGAAGCCGTATGTCCGGCCCTGGCCATCACGATCGAATCGGACGTGCGTGACGACGGTACCCGCCGCACCACGCGTTACGACATCGATCTGACCAAGTGCATTTTCTGCGGTTTCTGTGAGGAAAGCTGCCCCGTGGATTCGATTGTGGAGACCCACATTCACGAATACCACGGTGAAAAGCGCGGCGACCTTTATTTCACCAAAGACATGCTGCTCGCCGTCGGCGACCGCTACGAAGCCGAAATCGCCCGCCGCCGGGCCGAAGACGCGCCATACCGTTGACGCCCAAGGTCTGACTCATGACTTTTACCACTGTCCTGTTCTACATACTGTCTGCGGTCCTGGTGATCGCCGCGTTCCGCGTCATCACGGCGCGCAGCCCGGTGACTGCCGTACTGCATTTGATCCTGGCGTTCGCCAACGCGGCCATGCTGTGGATGCTGCTGGGGGCCGAGTTCCTGGCGCTGCTGCTGGTGCTGGTGTACGTCGGCGCCGTGATGGTCCTGTTCTTGTTTGTGGTCATGATGCTCGATATCCGTATCGACACCTTGCGCGGCGGACTCAAGACCTATCTGCCGCTGGGGCTGATCATCGGTGTCGTGCTGGTGCTTGAAATGTCGTTCGTGCTGGCCAGCACCTGGTACGGCGCGGGCCCGCAGGCGGTGACTGCCGGCGACTACAACAACAGCCGTGCCCTGGGCGAGGCGATGTACACGCAGTACGTGTACGCCGTCGAAGTCGGCGCCGCGTTGCTGCTGGTCGGTATGGTTGCCGCCATCTCGCTGACCCTGCGCCGCCGTCGCGACGCCAAGTACAACGACCCCGCCGCCGCCGTGCGCGTGCGTGCCAAAGACCGTTTCCGTCTGGTCAGCATGCCTGCACAGAGCGATCGTGCCCAGGGCCGCGCTGCCAAGCCGGCCGACGGTGCCCAAGGAGAAAAACAATGACGTTGACGCTGGCTCATTATTTGGTGCTGGGGGCGATCATGTTCGCCATCGGCATCTTCGGCATCTTCCTGAACCGCCGCAATCTGATCATCCTGCTGATGTCCATCGAGCTGGTGCTTTTGGCCGTCAACATGAACTTCGTGGCGTTTTCCAGCTGGTTTGGCGATACCGCCGGCCAGGTGTTCGTGTTCTTCATCCTGACGGTGGCCGCTGCTGAAGCCGCCATCGGTCTGGCGATCTTGGTGCTGCTGTTCCGTAACCTGAACACGATCAACGTTGACGAACTCGATCGCCTGAAGGGCTGACGGGGTATTGGAAGAAAATGTCTAGTTCACCCAATCTGTACTTGCTGATCGCGCTGGCCCCTTTGGCCGGTGCGATCCTCGCCGGGCTGTTCGGCACCGGGTTCCTGGGCCGGCCCATTGGCCGCCGCGGGTCGCACGTCATCACCATCCTGGGGGTGTTGATCTCCGCGATCGGCTCGGTGATCGTGTTGCGCGATGTGCTCAACGGCCACACCTTTGACGGCGCCGTCTACACCTGGAGCCTGATCGGCCAGACCAAGCTCGAGATCGGTTTCCTGATCGATCCGCTGTCGGCCATGATGATGGTGGTGGTCACCTCGGTGTCGTTGATGGTGCACATCTACACCATCGGCTACATGGCGGATGACCCCGGCTATCAACGCTTTTTCGCCTACATCTCGCTGTTCACGTTCTCGATGCTGATGCTGGTCATGTCCAACAACATGGTTCAGCTGTTCTTCGGTTGGGAAGCCGTGGGCCTGGTGTCGTATCTGCTGATCGGTTTCTGGTACACCCGTCCGACGGCGATTTTCGCCAACATGAAGGCGTTCCTGATCAACCGCGTCGGTGACTTCGGTTTCGTACTGGGGATTGGCCTGCTGTTCGCCTACACCGGTACCATGCATTACGGTGAGGTGTTCGCCCAAGCCGATACGCTGGCCGCTCAAACGCTGCCCGGTTCGGATTGGATGCTGTTGACCGTGGCATGTATCTGCCTGTTCATCGGCGCGATGGGTAAATCGGCCCAGGTGCCGTTGCATGCCTGGCTGCCCGACTCGATGGAAGGCCCGACCCCGATCTCGGCGCTGATCCACGCGGCCACCATGGTGACCGCCGGTATCTTCATGGTGGCGCGTTTCTCGCCCCTGTTCGAACTGTCGGATACGGCACTGTCGTTCATCATCGTGATCGGCGCGATCGGCGCGCTGTTCCTGGGTATCCTGGGCATCATCCAGAACGACATCAAGCGCGTGGTGGCGTATTCGACACTGTCGCAGCTCGGTTACATGACGGTGGCGCTGGGCGCCTCGGCCTACTCGGTCGCGATCTTCCACTTGATGACGCACGCGTTCTTCAAGGCGCTGTTGTTCCTGGGGGCAGGCTCGGTCATCATCGGCATGCACCACGATCAGGACATCCGCAACATGGGTGGCTTGCGCAAGTACATGCCGATTACCTGGATCACGTTCCTCTTGGGCACGTTGGCCTTGGTGGGCACGCCGTTCTTCTCGGGTTTCTATTCCAAGGAACACATCATCGAGGCAGCGGGTGCCGCCAACGTGTGGGGCGCGACTTTTGCTTATTACTCGACCCTGATTGGCGTGTTCGTGACCTCGCTGTACTCGTTCCGCGTGTATTTCCTGGTTTTCCATGGCAAAGAACGCTTTGATACCAGCGGCGGCCACGCTCACGGTCATGGTCATGACGACCATGGTCACGACGATCACAGCCACGGTCATGACGATCATGGCCATCATGGCGGTACGCCGCACGAGTCCCCGTGGGTCGTGACGCTGCCTCTGGTGTTGCTGGCGATCCCGTCGGTGCTGATCGGCGCCTGGGTGGTCGACCCGATGCTGTTCGGCGGTTTCTTCGACGGCGTGATCAAGGTGCTGCCGCAGCATCCCGCCATGCACGAACTGCACGAAGAATGGCACGGCTGGGTGGCCTTCGGCATGCATGCGTTCCAGACCTTGCCGTTCTGGCTGGTGGTCGCAGGCGCAGTGGTCTCCTGGTACTGCTACCTGATCAACCCCAAGGTCCCGGCTGCGATCAAGTCCAGCTTGTCGGGCGTGAACAAAGTGCTTGAGAACAAGTACTTCGTCGACTGGGTCAACGAACAGATCATCGCGCGCGGCGCGCGCTGCCTGGGCTACAGCCTGTGGCAACGCGGTGACCGTGGCTTGATCGATGGCTTGCTGGTCAATGGCAGCGCTCGTGTGGTGGGCTGGGTGGCCGCGATCAGCCGTCATCTGCAGTCCGGTTATATCTATCACTACGCGTTCGCGATGATCATCGGCATCATGGCTCTGATTACTTTCTTTGTGCTGATTCCCCAATGACGGCAAGCGACATGGCATCCAACACTTTTCCCTGGCTAACGCTTGCGATCTTCGTTCCGATCGCATTCGGCCTGCTGGTGCTGGCCCTGGGCCGCGACGACCGGCCTGGGCTGACACGTGGCTTGTCTTTGATTGGCGCGATTGCGGGCTTTCTGGTCACGATTCCGCTGTACACCGGTTTTGATTCCTCGACGGCTGCCATGCAGTTCGTCGAAAAGACTTCCTGGATCGAAGCCTTCAACGTCAACTATCACCTCGGTATCGACGGTATCTCGTTGTGGTTCGTGCTGCTGACCGCCTTCATCACCATCATCGTGGTGCTGGCTGGCTGGGAGGTCATCACCAGCCGCGTGTCGCAGTACATGGCCGCCTTCCTGATCCTTTCGGGTCTGATGGTGGGCGTGTTCGTGGCGCTGGACGGCATGCTGTTCTACGTGTTCTTCGAGGCGACGCTGATCCCGATGTACATCATCGTCGGGGTGTGGGGCGGTCCCAACCGTGTCTATGCCGCGTTCAAGTTCTTCTTGTACACGCTGATGGGCTCGTTGCTGACACTGGTTGCATTCGTCTACCTGTGGAACGTCTCGGGCGGCTCGTTCGATATCCTGACCTGGCACCAAGTCAAACTGGGCCATACGCCGCAGATCCTGATCTTTGTGGCCTTGCTCGCGGCTTTCGCGGTCAAGGTGCCGATGTGGCCGGTGCACACCTGGTTGCCGGATGCTCACGTCGAGGCGCCCACCGGCGGCTCGATCGTGCTGGCAGCCATCATGCTCAAGCTCGGCGCCTACGGCTTCCTGCGTTTTTCGTTACCGATCGCTCCGGACGCCTCGCATAGCCTGGCTGGCCTGATGATCACGCTGTCGCTGATCGCCGTGATCTACATCGGCCTCGTCGCCATCGTGCAAGACGACATGAAAAAGCTGGTCGCATATTCGTCCGTGGCGCACATGGGCTTTGTGACCCTGGGCTTTTTCATCTTCAACACCGCTGGTGTCGAGGGTGCGATCGTGCAGATGATCTCGCACGGTTTCGTGTCGGGTGCGATGTTTATGTGTATCGGGGTGCTGTATGACCGCATGCACTCGCGGCGCATTGCTGATTACGGAGGCGTGATCAACGTCATGCCGCGTTTTGTGACGTTCTTTGTGCTGTTCTCCATGGCCAATAGCGGCTTGCCCGCCACGAGCGGTTTCGTGGGCGAGTTCATGGTCATCATGGGTGCGGTCGAGCACAATTTCTGGATCGGTCTGCTGGCTGCGACGGCGCTGATTTTGGGTGCGTCGTACTCGCTGTGGATGGTCAAGCGCGTGGCCTTTGGCGATATCGCCAACGACCATGTGCGTGAACTCACCGATATCAACAGCCGCGAATTCCTGATTCTTGGCGTGATGGCTATCGCTGTGTTGTACATGGGTATCTATCCCAAGCCCTTTACCGACGTCATGCATGCTTCGGTCGAGGCCCTGCTGCAACACGTTGCCATCTCGAAACTGTAAGACTGACTCATGATGCAATCTCACATTGATTTCGCCCTGGCTACGCCCGAGATTCTGTTACTGATTTTCGGTCTGGCGATTCTGCTGATCGATGCGATCAGTACTCATCCCGAGCGCAAGCCGACTTTTGTGCTGACGCTGCTGGCCTTGGGCGTGGTGACCGTCGTCTCGTTGTTGCAATGGAAAAACGGCACGGTGGGTCGTACGTTTAATGGCCTGTATGTGGCCGACAATCTGTCGCACCTGCTCAAGGTCGCGTCGTACATTGCCGTTGCGGTGACGCTGATTTATGGCCGTGCCTACGCGCAAGTCCGCGACATGCTGCGCGGCGGTGAGCTGTATGTGTTGTCGCTGATGGCTCTGTTGGGTCAGATGGTGATGATCTCGGCGGGCAACCTGATCAGCGTGTATCTGGGCCTGGAGCTGATGTCTCTGGCGCTGTATGCCCTGATCGCACTGCGTCGCGACGATGTGGTCGCCACCGAAGCCGCCATGAAATACTTCGTGCTGGGCGCGTTGGCCTCGGGTTTCCTGCTGTACGGCATGTCCATGGTGTACGGGGCGACCGGCCATCTGGATATCGTCGAGATTTCCAATGTCATCGCGGCGGGCAAACAGGAAAATATGGCGCTGGTGTTCGGCGTGGTGTTCCTGGTCGCAGGTCTGGCGTTCAAGCTGGGTGCAGTGCCGTTCCATATGTGGGTGCCTGACGTTTACCAAGGTTCCCCGACTGCTGTGACGCTGATCCTGGGTGCTGCACCGAAGCTGGCTGCGTTTGCGATTACGCTGCGTTTGCTGGTCGAAGGCCTGCATGGTCTGGCTGCCGATTGGCAACCGATGCTGATGATCCTGGCGATTCTGTCGTTGGCCATTGGTAACCTGACTGCGATCGCGCAGACGAACTTCAAGCGCATGCTGGCGTATTCCACGATTTCGCATGTTGGCTTCGTTCTGTTGGGGTTGATGTCGGGTGTCGTGGCAGGCAAGCCCGATGCATCGGCGAATGCCTACGGTGCGTCGTTGTTTTACATGCTGATCTATGTGCTGACCACGCTGGGCACTTTTGGCATGGTTCTGCTGTTGTCGCGTCAGGGTTTTGAGTGCGAGCAGATCGATGACCTCAAAGGCCTGAACCGTCGCAGCCCGTGGCATGCCGCGTTGCTGCTGCTGTTGATGTTTTCGCTGACGGGTATTCCCCCGATGGTGGGCTTCTACGCGAAGCTGGCTGTTCTGCAAGTGCTGGTGGACGCCGGCTACGTGTGGTTGGCTGTGGTGGCGGTGGTGTTCTCGCTGATCGGCGCGTTCTACTACCTGCGCGTGGTCAAGGTGGTGTACTTTGACGAGCCAGCGGCTGATGCGGGCAAGATCGCGGCACCTTGCAGCCATTGCGGTATCTTGTCGGTCAATAGCGCATTGATCCTGGTGCTGGGCATTCTGCCGGGCGGCTTGATGGCGCTGTGTGTGCACGCGATTCAGACCTCTCTGGGTCTGTGAGGTAGGCGATACCTGTGCGTAATAGGGCGATGATGCGGTCGAACACGATAGGGGGATGGTCATGAACCAGACCCTGGCTGTTTGGCTGCTCATCGCTCTTGCTTTAGTCAGCGCGAATTTGCCGTTTTTGACTGAGCGAGTGTTGACGGTGCTGCCGTGGAAACGGGGCGCCGTGGTCAAGCCGTTCTGGCTGCGTATGGTTGAGCTTTTGCTGTATTACGCAATTGTGATGGGCCTGGGGTTTGCTTTTGAAGCGGCCTTGGGGAATCCGTTTGCGCAGGGGTGGGAGTTTTACGCGATTACCTTGAGTTTATATCTGGTGCTGGGATATCCGGGCTTTGTGTTTCGGTATCTGTTCAAGCGACATCCTGTGGCGCGCGCGGATTAATTAATAAATATAGGTCGTCCGCTAATCAACCTACCGGTATGTCCACCGGAATCAGGCCACCACAAGTCCGTACAGCAGTTCGATGGAACCGTTGCTGTGCTGCGGTCACTTAAGCGGGAAATGGGCCGAGTAGTTGTCGCACGTGCCAACGGATATGTTGGAGAAGCGCAACGGCCTCCTTTTTCATCCCCTGCTCGAAGGCCGCTCGACAATGAATATCAATCCGGACTCAGTCGCTAACATTCCCTCCTACACGCCTTCTGACGGTTTAATCGCCACGCAGCACCTCGCGAGTTTATTTGCAGCTATTAAAGGCGCTGACGTGCGTACCGCCGTTGAGATTCTCAATCAGTATGAGCCAGACTTGTCGTCCATCGATGATGAGGGGCAGACTCCAATTCACCTGGCTATTTCATTGCGCAGACACGAGATTGCTGCGCAGATGCTTGCCAAGTTGCCAGCGGGTCATCAGGCGTTGAATGCACGGAATCGAGAGGGTTACACGCCGCTAATGCTTGCTGTGGAGAGAGGCAATATCTCGCTGAGCAAATCCTTGATTGAGAACGGATCGACCGTCCACGTCGGCGACGACGTGAATTGCTCGGAAAGCCGGCTAAAGGACAAATCACACACAATCGCCGCCGCGCAGCTCTTGCTGGAAACCGCAGGGGATATGTCCGCGGCCTTTACGTTGGCGATCCAGCGTGACATTCGAAGTTTGGACTTCCGATTCCGTGACGCAAGGCAACAGCTGCGCGAGGCTTGTGAGCAAGGCGACATAGATAGTGCAAAAACCTTCATTGCTGCAGGCATGGACCCGTCATATACCTTGATGAGAGTGGTATCGACGATGTGGAACCAGGTCGGCGTTGCCTCTGCGATGGCGGTACGGACTTTGATAGCGGCCGGAGCAGATCCGACCGAAGCGCTGAAGCAGGCGCTCGCGGAAAGGATCATCAACAAAGACGCTGTCCAAAAGTTATTGATGCTGGGAGCATCGGGTGAGCAGGCGCTGATCCACCATGCCAAGAACGCCAACGTCGACGCGGTGAGATTCCTGCTTGGTAACGCGCCGAATAACGCACTGGATAAAACCCGGGTATTGGTGGAGTTGGCGGAGAGCGGCTATCAGCATGCTGTCGAACTATTGCTCGCTGAGGGGCTAGACTTTGCTGCGGCGTTGGCGCACGTGTTAGAGGCCGGTAATAAGAGAGCGGTCAAGGTATTGGTCGACGCAGACGCGGACTCCTCGGAGAAATTGACCGCGTTGGCCCTGGGCGGCCACGAATATCCGGCAGGCGTGATTGAGCGACTGGCAGTTTTGATCAGTGCCGGGGTGGACCCGTCACGAACCTTGTATGAGATCGCCAAGGATGCGAAGGATCCGACGGCGATTAAAGTTCTGATTGCTGCCGGTGCGAAGGTTCCTGCCGCACTGCATCACGCCTCGTCTGCCGAACGGTCTACGATTGAGCAGACGCTACAGAATGCGGCCCGCGACGTGGCGGAGGTACGGGCGGCAATGCAGCAGACCGGCGACGACGACATTACGCTGCTAGCAAACATCCTTTACGCGCGCGACGATATTGCTGATCCTGCGAGGACCGACACTCGGGCGCAGTTAATGGTGTTGGCCGACGCATATGAGGCCTCGGCCAATCAGAAATGTGCTGATCTGCTGCGTGCCGTTGTGCTGGGCGACTGGGCGGCAATCAAGGAGCTCTTTGAGGGTGAGATTGAGGATGGGAAGGAGGATGCTGCCGCTCGAGTAATGTTGGACCTCTCTCGCGGCGGCAACGTACCGTTGGGCCGTGTACTGGCCGCTGCGGGCGCGAGTCCGCTCGTGGTCTTGGCGTTCGCCTCACGGTATGAGTGGCAACGGCAACGGGATGCTGGCACGGAGCTGTTGTCTTTTATGCTTGATGTGGGCTATGAGCCGTATGAGATGGTGGCCGAGCTACTCGAGGTAGGGCAAGAGGAGCTAGCAAAGGCCTTCATTGAGAAGAAGGATATCGACGTGTTCGACATGCTCGATGTGGCAGCACAGAGGAATGACGTATCGGCGCTAAAGCAGTTTATCCCTCGACTGATTAAGGGGACGCATGCATTGGAGCGCGCGATTACCGAAGGCAATACAAATCTGGCACGGACGTTGGTGGCCGCGGGCGTAGAGTTTAATCAACGCAGTGAACGGGCGTTAAGCCACGCCGTTGAGCAGGGCAATACAGAATTATTGAAAGTGGGCATCGCCGCTGGCATTGACGTCGGCCCAGAGGCTAGCATCGCCCTGGTTCGCGCAACTGGGCAGGGCAATATCGAGTTGGTAAACGCACTGAGAGACTTAGGTGCGGTAGCGCCAAAGACCGATCTCCATAACGACTTGTACTATGCGGTTAATGACGGCGACATTGACCTTGCAAAAGGGCTCATCGCTTTTGGGGCGGATGTCTCGCAGGCGTTGGTGGCCGCATTTACGGACCATGAGCGTGACTCCGCACAAACGTTACTTAACTTGGGTGGTGATATCTCTCGGGTACGCGAGTATGTGCGGAACAATCCAGACGATGAGTCAACTCGGTCTCTATTAAGGGATGCAGAGGGGTAATAGGCGCCACGGCAGCCGCATGCAGATCTCGATCGCTGTAACTGGCGCGCCCCTAGGCGCCCAGTTATGGCAATCCTGCAACATCCTTCTCGCGGCAAACGTCACTGCCTACGAAGGCTAAGCACCCAGACCGCCTTCGAACCAATTCAGCACGCCATCCAACCCCGCTACATTCAACGCATAAGGCGTCTGCTGTCTCACAATCGGCTTGGCCCGATAAGCCACCGCATAGCGGGCAAACCCCAACATCTTGAGATCATTAGCCCCATCACCCAGAGCAATGATCTGGTCTGGACGTGCGTCATATGTTTGCGCGAACGCGCGCAGATGCATCAGTTTGGCGTCTGCATCCAAAATATCGCCGAGCACTTTGCCAGTCAGCACGCCATCTTTGATTTCCAAGGTGTTGGCATACGCGCTATCGAGATTCAGGCGTTGGCGCAGGCGTTCTGTAAAGAACGTGAATCCCCCTGACACTAATAGCACCTTGATCCCGGCCGCCTGTGCCGTTGATATCAATTGCTCCGCACCCGGATTCAGGCGCAGTTTGTCTGCATATACCTGTTCCAGTGCCGATGCCGGGGTGCCCTCCAGCAAGGCCACCCGACGGCGCAGGCTTTCCGAGAAGTCCTTGATCTCGCCTCGCATCGCCGCCTCGGTGATCTCGGCGACTTTGGGTTTGACCCCGGCGACGCCGGCGATTTCGTCGATGCACTCGATGTTGATCAGCGTGGAATCCATGTCCATCGCCAATACTTTACATTGCGACAGACGAACGCCGGCAGGTACGAATGCCGTGTCGATGCCGTGCTGTTCTCCCCAGGCCGTGACCTGTGTGCGCACGTCGGCGTCTTGCGATACGTCCAATAGACGAGAGGCTGTGGCGCTGAGATGGACGACGCCTTGAGCTTGCGCCAGGGCCGCTAATTGTTCGACCTGCGCAGCGCCGAGTGCTGGGGATTGAATGACGAGATGAGTGGTAGACATGGCAGAAAGTGTGTCGGTGAAGGGCCGGTGCGTGCGAATGCAGCTCAAAGCATAACGCGGACCTGAAAGAGACTATTTTGCAGGCGCATTTTCAGCGCCATGCAAAGGGTGTTTGATCGAGTTCGTCGGCACGCATGGGCTATTTCAATGAGCGCAGTACCGCGCGTACGGCATCGGCACGCGTGGAGACTTTGACGACGGTGAACTCGATGCGTAACTTGTCCGGGCCGGCCAATTTGATATGGCGCTGTTTTTGTATCAGCTCGATGATCCGAGCGGGATCGACCGTGGTTTTGGGGCCGAACTGGATCAGTGCCTGGTTTTCGCTGGCATCGATCTTGATGATGCCCAGCGGTTGCGCCGCCAGTCTCAGGCGGTGCGTCGTCAGCAGTACTTGTGCGGCCTCGGGCAGTTTGCCAAAGCGATCGATGAGTTCTTCCTGGATGCGGATCAGATCGTCTTCGTCTTCGGCGTGCGATAGGCGTTTGTAGATAGCCAGACGTGCATGCACATCCGCACAATAGTCGGAGGGGAGCAGCGCCGGAGCATGCAGATTGACCTCGCATGCCAGGTTGAACGGCGCATCCAGATCGGGTTCTTCGCCTGCCTTGAGCGCGCGCACGGCCTCGTTGAGCATCTCGTTGTACATCGAGAAGCCGATTTCGTGGATGTTGCCGGATTGCGATTCGCCCAGGACTTCGCCCGTGCCGCGGATTTCCAGATCGTGCATGGCGAGATAAAAACCAGAGCCCAGCTCTTCCATCGCCTGAATCGCTTCCAAACGTTTTTTGGCGTTGGAGGTAATCGCGTCTTCGCCAGGCGTCATCAGGTAAGCATAAGCCTGGTGGTGAGAGCGCCCGACCCGGCCGCGCAGCTGGTGCAATTGCGCCAGGCCGAAGCGATCGGCGCGATGGATGACGATGGTGTTGGCGCTGGGCACGTCGATGCCCGTTTCGATGATGGTGGTACATAGCAACACGTTAAAGCGCTGCTGATAAAAGCCCTTCATCACTTGTTCCAGCTCGCGCTCGGGCATTTGGCCGTGCGCGACGGCGATGCGGGCTTCGGGTACGAGTTCTTCGAGGCGCGCGCGACGGTTGTGGATGGTCTCGACTTCGTTGTGCAGGAAATAGGCCTGGCCGCCACGCTTGAGTTCGCGCAGCAGGGCCTCACGTATGGTGCTGCCGTCTTCGCGACGGACAAAGGTCTTGATCGCCAAACGCTTTTGCGGTGCGGTGGCAATGACGGAGAAATCGCGTATGCCTTCGAGCGACATGCCCAGGGTGCGCGGGATGGGCGTGGCGGTCAGCGTCAAGACATCGACTTCGGCGCGCAGGGCCTTCAGCGCCTCTTTCTGGCGTACGCCAAAACGGTGTTCCTCGTCGATGATGACCAGGCCCAGGCGCTTGAAACGTACGTCTTTAGACAGGATCTTGTGCGTGCCGATCACGATGTCGACACGGCCATCGTTGATGCCTGTGATGGCATCGGCGACTTCTTTTGAGGAACGGAAACGCGAGAGCTCGACCACGCGCACAGGCCAATCGGCAAAGCGGTCGGCAAAGGTCTGGGCATGCTGTTCGGCCAACAGTGTCGTGGGGCAGAGCAAAGCCACCTGTTTGCCATTGGCGACGGCCAGAAAGGCGGCGCGCAGCGCGACTTCGGTTTTGCCAAAGCCGACGTCGCCGCACACCAGGCGATCCATCGGGCGGCCCGAGGTCATGTCGCTAATGACGGCTTGAATCGCGGCAGCCTGGTCGGGCGTTTCTTCGAAGCCAAAGCCTTCGGCAAAGGCTTCATAGTCGTTGATGGGCAGGTTAAAGGTATAGCCTTCGCGTGCCGCGCGTTGTGCGTACAGCGCCAACAGTTCGGCGGCCGTGTCGCGCACCTGGCGGGCGGCTTTGCGGCGAGCCTTGTCCCATTGGCCCGATCCCAGTTGATGCAGCGGTGCGGCATCGGGGTCTGCGCCGCTATAGCGGGCAATGACATGCAGCTGCGAAACGGGCACGTATAACGTGCTGCCGTTGGCGTATTCGAGATGCAGGAATTCCATCTCGCCGTCGCCCATGTCCATGTTGATCAGGCCATGGTATCGCCCGATGCCGTGCTGCGCGTGGACGACTGGGTCGCCGGCGCGCAACTCGGACAAGTCCCGCACCATGGCTTCGACGTTGCTGGTGCGTTCCTGATCGCGCCGGCCACGCCGCGTTCCACCGGCATTGCCCGGATACAGGTCGTTTTCGGTGAGAAACAGCAGTTCGGCCGAAGGGATGCCAAAGCCCGCCGACAACGGCGCCGCGAGCAGGGCAAAAGAGGACTGAGAAACGAGAAATTCCTGCAGCGTTTCCGGCTGCGCATCCGGTGGCAGCTCGAACTCGGTCAGCATTTGCGCCAGCGTTTCGCGCCGGCCTGCCGAATCTGCGCACAGCAAGACGCGCGATTCGCCGCGCGCCAACAAGGCGCGCAGGCGAGCGATGGGGTCTTCGGCGCGGCGGCTGATGCTGACGTTGGGCGCCGTGGAGAAATCCGGATGCGGTGCTCCCTCGGTCAATGCCAGGCGCGGAAACGCCTTGAATCGGCCATGCAGCCCTTCGCTGTCCAGAAACAGGGCCGAGGGCGGCAGTACAGGGCGCTCGCGGTCGCTTTTCAGGAACGTATAACGAGTGCTGGTGTCCTGGCTGAAGCGTTGGATCGCGTCTTCGATATCGCCCAATGTGACGGTAATCGCATCGGCCGGCAGATAGTCGAATAGCGTTGCGGTCTCGTCAAAGAACAGCGGCAGGTAATACTCGACACCGGCAAAAGCGATGCCGTTGCCGATATCTTTGTAGGGCAAGGCGCGTGACGGGTCGCCTTCGAATTCCTCGCGAAAACGTGCCCTGAATCGATTGCGCGATTCTTCGTCCATCGGAAACTCGCGGCCCGGCAGCAACTGTACGTCGCGCACCGGGTACAGACTGCGTTGCGTGTCGACGTCAAAGCTGCGTATGGACTCGATTTCGTCGTCAAACAGGTCCAGCCGGTAGGGCACCGCCGACCCCATGGGGAACAGATCGATCAATCCCCCGCGCAGACAGAACTCCCCGGGCGCCGTGACCTGGGTGACGTGGGCGTAGTTTGCCAATGTCAGTTGGGCGCGCAGCGCGGCCTCGTCCAGCTTGTCTTTCTGCTTGAACGAGAACGTATAGGCAGCCAGAAACGAGGGCGGGGCCAGACGATACAGGGCCGTCGTGACCGGCACGAGCAGCACATCGACCGTATGCTGCATGAGGGCATGCAGGGTATGCAGGCGTTCCGACACCAAATCCTGATGGGGCGAGAACGCGTCGTACGGCAGCGTTTCCCAGTCGGGCAATTGCCGTACCCGCAGGTCGGGCGCGAACTGGGGGATCTCGTCGGCGAGCCGCTGTGCCTCCAGGGGAGCCGCCGTCAGAACGACAAGCGGCCGGCCGCTTTGCCGGGCGAGGTCGGCCAATAGCCATGCGTCGGCCGAGCCTGGTGGACGCGGCTGCGCGTAGCGTGCGCCGGGTTTCAGGGCGGACAGTGTGGCGGCAGTGGCGGGGATCCGCGAGGCCGCATTCAGGAGTGAGGAATCAGACATCAGGCGGAAGATTATAAAATCTCTCGGCCATGACTGACTCTCTAATTGCAATTGTTCCTGCCGCCGGCGTCGGCCAGCGTGCTACACGGGCCGGTGAATCGGGCCCGCCCAAGCAATATCGCCTGATTGCGGGGCAGCCTATGCTGCGCCACGCGGTGCAGGCGTTGCTGGCGGACGCCCGTATTGCCCAGGTGCGGGTGGCAGTGTCTGCCGATGACGGCTGGGCCGCTGAGGCCCTGGCTGGCTTGCCCCGCACCGTCTGCAGGCCGTGTGGAGGCCCCACACGGGCTGAGACGGTGGCAGCGGCGTTGGCCGACAGTGGGGCGGCAGATGATGACTGGGTGCTGGTCCACGATGCAGCGCGTCCTGGTTTGCCGGCGGGGGCTTTGGCTCGTCTGATCGATGCTTGCCTTTTTGACGCTGTGGGCGGACTGCTGGCATTGCCGGTGGCGGATACGGTGAAATCGCAGCGCAGGCTCGATACCGGGACTTCGCGCGGCCAGTCTGCTGCCCAGGCATTGATGCCGGTTGGTGACGGGACTAGTGACAATGGTGTCCCAAGTGACTCGTCAACTCATGCTGAGCCCCGGGTGCGTGCAACGCTGGATCGCGAGGGGTTATGGCTGGCACAGACTCCTCAGATGTTCCGGGCTGGCCTGCTGCGCACGGCATTGGCGAGCGCGCAATCTGCGGGGGTGGCGGTTACTGATGAGGCGTCGGCGATTGAGGCGGCTGGCTATACGCCTTTGCTGGTACCCGGGTCGTTACGCAATTTCAAGGTGACGTGGCCGGATGATTTTGAATTGATGGGGACATGGCTTTGACGCTGCTTTTTGCCGCCGGGCCGCCCCAAGGCAAAAAAATGCCCCCCTGGGGGGCAGCAAGCCAAAGGCGCGGCGTGGGGGGGTTCTCGCCGCCGGGCCGCCACAAGGCGAAAATGCCTCCTGGGGGGGCAGCAAGCCAAAGGCGCGACGTGGGGTTTTTTCTCGCCGCCGGGCCGCCACAAGGCGAAAATGCCTCCTTGGGGGCAGCAAGTTTTTTCTGGAGTATTGAATGAGTTTTCCTTTCCGAGTCGGTCAGGGCTTTGACGTGCATGCCTTGGTGATGGGCCGTCCGTTGATTATCGGCGGCGTCACGATTCCGCATACGCATGGCTTACAGGGGCATTCGGATGCGGATGTGTTGCTGCATGCGGTGACGGATGCGTTGCTTGGGGCGGCTGGATTGGGCGACATCGGGCGGCATTTCCCGGACACGGATCCTGCCTATAAGGGCGCCGACAGTCGTGTGCTATTGCGAGATGCTGTTGCCAAAATTCGCGCGGCCGGGTGGGTGCCGGTGAATATCGACGCTACCGTTCATGCCCAAGCGCCGAAAATCGGTCCTCATGCAGCCGCGATGGTGGCGAATATCGCTGCTGATGTTGGCGTTGAGGTGGACGTGATCAACATCAAGGCCAAGACTAACGAGGGGCTGGGGTATCTGGGGCGTAAAGAAGGAATTGCCGCTACCGTGGTTGCCTTGCTGGCTAGAATGGAGTGAAGGGCTTTTTTTGCGGTTTGGTGCTTAGGGCGAGCTAGGAGTTCTATTGGTCGTCGAGCCGCGCTATAACGAGCGCCATGAGTGGCATTACGTCAATGTGACTCGAGAGATCTTTTGTCATGCAACGGTGCCACAGCCTGTGCATGCCGATCCCGAACGCGATTTTCGGGGGTGCAGGGC
>NZ_CBCSJH010000046.1:0-40768 GCF_965139195.1 Bordetella tumbae
ATGTTTGAGTGCCGCGCAGCGAAGCGAGTTTGGCCCCCGGCCCGCCGATGGNTCACGGACGNAGGCCGAGTCCCCGTTGAGGGGACGAGTCAGCCGACCAGNCCCGCCTGCCACCCCTGCCGGGCCACCGCAAACGGCTTAAGAACCCCGCTGTACCGCCATACCGGATTCCCAGACGCACCTACGGCCCCCCAAGCCCCGCACTTGTTTCTATACTTGTGGAATCGCACCTTCAGAGCGCCCAGTTCATGGACTTTCGCATTGCCAGTATTCCTCGCTTTCTTTACAGCCACTACTTTTTTGGCGGGGTACGGCAAGGGGTAGGCATGTTGTTGCCGGTGTTGGTGCTGGGCGGCATCTTTGGCGAATATGCCTATGGCCTGGTGGCGACGTTTGGCGCGCAGTGCCTGGCCATCATCGATCAGCCCGGCGGCCCCCAACGGCACCGCACCAATGAAATGCTAGGCGGGGCGTTCTTGGCTACGATGGCGGTCGCGATCACAGGTGCGGTCTCGACCTATCCCGTGCTGCTGTGGCTGGCGATCATCGGCCAATGCTTTATTTTTTCGATGTTTTCAGTCTTTGGCAAACGCGGCGGCCTGATTGGATTCGGCGGGCTGCTGATCATGACGCTGACCATGCATTCGCCGATGACGCCGAGCCAAGTGCTGCCCCATGCGTTGGCGACCTTGGGCGGCGCGCTGTTCTACCTGGCCTTCAGCTTGGCATTCAGCCGCGTGTTCTGGCTACGCGAAGAGCGTCAGGCCATGTCCGTAGCGCTATTTGCCACGGCGGACTATATGGCTGCGCGCAGCCGTTTTTACGATGAAACGACCGATCTGGACGACATCTACCGCGAGTTGATCCAATCCCAATCCGTGATGACGGAAAAACACCAGTCGGCGCGCGATATCGTGCTGCGCACACTGCCGCGAGGACGCGGCTACGGCGACAGCGAGCGCGTCATGCTGTGGAACATGTTTGTCAACATGCTCCAGCTGCTCGATACGCTCGTCGCCTCGCACACGGACTATGCGTCGTTACGCCGAGTACTGGCCGGCCATGATTGCCTGCTATTCATGCGTGACGCGCTGGTCAAAATGTCGCTGGAATTGAACCGCATCGCGCTGGATGTTTCGCGCGGACGCGCCGTGCAGTATCGCAGCAGCCCCAAGGCGGAATTGCGCGCCATCGAATACGAAATCGAACAGTTCAAACAGCAGGGCATGAGCGAACGCGAACCCGAAACGCTAGCCCTCATCGTGCAAGTACTACGACGGCTGCGCAACGCCTCGCGCATCGTGAACAAACTGGCTGACCATACCGACGCGCGCATGGATGCGCAGCCTACCGACGAGCTGCGCATCGACAAATCCCTGACGCAGTTCATGTCGCGCCAGGAGCTGCGCATAGGGATGATTACTAGCAACCTGCGGCTGGATTCCCCCTATTTTCGCTATGCGGTGCGCGTCACGCTGGCCGCCGCGCTGGCGATGGGATTAATCGGCCAATGGATGACGCCGCAAGTGTCCTCGGCACATAGCTACTGGGTGCTGCTGACGATCGTCATCATCATGAAACCCGGCTTCGCATTGACCCGTCAACGCAACGGCTGGCGTCTGATGGGGACATTGATCGGCTGCTTGCTGGCGTTGCTGCTGTTTCGCTTCACGGCTCACCCCACCATCCTGTTTGGCGTACTGCTCATCGCCTGCATCATGGGCAACAGCTTGCTGCAATTGAACTACATGGCCAGCGCGATTTTCAATACGCTGTTCGTGGTGATGGTATTTCACTTCGTCGCCCCGGGCACCGTATCCATGGAGGTCATTGGCGAACGGGCGCTCGATACCGCAATGGGCTGCGCCATTGCGCTCATATGCAGCTATGTGCTGCCATGGTGGGAAGCACGCTACATGAAGCCACTGGCACGCGCGGCCACCAACGCCAATCGCGAATATTTGCGTACGGGCATGAGTTACGTCAGAGCCATGCATGCGGCGAATGCAGGCGCTCCGCCATCAGAGGAGGTGCCATCTCCCGCCCAGGCCGATATCGCTTGGCGCCTCGCGCGCAAAAACGTGCACATTGCCTTCAGCAATTATGCCGAGGCGTTCTATCGCATGATGAGCGAGCCGCGCTCTCACCAGGTGAACGTGCCAGAATTCAACAACCTGCTCATTCAAAACCACATCATGGCCTCGCAAATCACGGCCGCCATTCCCCTGCTCGCGGGTTTGAAAGAAACACCTGAACCGATGCGCAAAGCACTCAAGGGCATGGTGGATTTGCTCGACGACAGCAGCCCGGCATCGACAGACTTACCCAACCAATTCGACACCACAGGTGAGCTGGCGGCGCTGGCATATCCGATCAAGCAAATGCTGCGCGCGTCGACGCAAATCCGTCAGGAAATGGCAGCAGTCGCCGATCCGCCACAAAGCCGCCCTGCGGCCGTGGCGGCGCCGTCCTGATTGCGCGCGGCCTGGGTGGCACCGACAAGGGGTTAGGTCACGCCGCACGCTGCCGCTTGCGGGCCTGCTCCGGCCAGAAATACCAAATCGCGGCCGCGACCTGCAAAGCCAACACAATCCCCCACGCGGCCAAATGAGCCACCGGCGGATACGCGCCACCCTGCCCCGGCCATAAATCGACCACCCAGCCGATGCCGACCTGGCACAAAAAGATCATCAGGAACATCAACAAATTGGTAGTCGATGCGACACGGCCCAACAGCTCGGGTGGGAACTCTCCCGCCAGGAAGGCGTAAACCAGGATGTTGGCCGAGCCGAACGCGCCATAGCCAGCCCACAAAATTTCCAGAGGGACAGGCGCGCGCAGCATGATCAACGCCTGAGTCAGCACGAACAACACCATGCATACCCCGCCAAACCCATACAACCCCAATCCCAAGCGCTCCATGCGGCGAGCCATGACGCCCAGCCCCACATTTCCGGCCATCATGGCAAAGCCCAACAGCGACACCAAGCCTGCCGCATGCGCGCCGTCCAGACCGTTGACATCGGTGAGATAGGGTCGCACCCACAACGACTGCACACCGTAAAACGCGCCGCCCGTCATCACCGGCAAGGACACCAGACGCCAATATCGCGCGTCACACAACAAGGCCCACGTGCCACGCAACTGTGACGACAAACTGGGTGCCCGGCGATGATGTGCGCTTTCGCGAGGCGCGCCAAACCAGATCAATCCCGCCACCGCCACGGTGAAGCCTGCCAACCCGATACTGATCACCTGCCACGAGCTGCTGTGCAATGCCCAGGAAAGCGGTGATCCGACAAGTACGCCGCCCAAGCCGCCGACTGCCATCACCAAGCCATTGATCATGGGCAGACGCGCCAATGGAAAGGTTTGCGCCAAAGCCTGAAAAGCAGCGCCTAGACACACACAAACCCCGGCGCCGATCAACAAGCGGCCGACCATGAGGCCCGTCAACGTTTCCGACAAGCCATAAACCAAGGTGCCCGCGGCCGCGACGAGCAACATCAGTGCGTTAACCCGCCGCGGTCCCCACGTGTCGAGGAACACGCCTGCGGGAATTTGCATCAACGAAAACCCCAGGAAATACAGGCTCGTCAACGTCCCCAGGTCGCCGGCAGACAGATGAAGTTCCTGCGCCAGAATGGGCCCGAAACCGATATTGACGCCACGGAACAGGTACGAAACCAGGTACCCCAGCGAGAAAAACAGAAAGACGCGCAATCCAGCGGACATAGTTGAGCGACGTATTAAACCTTGCGTCGAAACACCAGCTTGTCTGCGCTGGAGGCAGCGGCATCATAGGCATAGCCCTCGACATCGAACTTCTGCAGGCCTTCGGGTTTGGAGACCTTGTGCTCAATGGCGTACCGCGCCATCAACCCGCGCGCACGCTTGGCGTGAAAACTGATGACCTTCCAGGCGCCGTTTTTCCAATCCTGAAAAACACACTGCACCACACGTGCCTTGAGGACTTTCAGGTCGACCGACTTGAAATATTCCTCGGACGCCAGATTCACAATGATCGGGGTTTTCTGGGTGGCGAGGCGTTCGTTCAGATAATCCGCAATGGTGGAGCCCCAGTATTCGTACAGGTTCTTGCCCTTGGGCGTGACCAAACGCGTACCCATTTCCAGGCGGTACGGCTGCATCAAATCCAGCGGACGCAGCACACCGTACAGCCCGCTGAGGATGGCCACATGCTCTTGAGCCCATTCCAGCCGGGCCGCCGACAGGCTTTCCGCCTGCAGGCCTTCGTAGACATCGCCATTAAAGGCCAGCACGGCCTGACGGGAATTATGCTGCGTGAACTTGGTCGTCCACGCTCCATACCGACTCACATTCAATTCAGCCAGCGCGGGGCTCAAACTCATCAGATCGGAAACCTCCGAGGCCGACAGTTTCTTCAAGACCTTGATCAACCCCGCGGCCTGATTCACAAACAAAGGCTGCGTGTGCTGCTCGATGTGAACCGGCGTGTCGTAATCCAATTTTTTGGCGGGAGAAAGCAAAAACAGCATGTGCCAGAATCCTTGATCGGTTAGAAATAGTTAGCGCGCGGTCCAGCCGCCATCGACCGAAACGGTCGTACCCGTGATCTGCGCCGCAGCGTCGGACGCCAGAAATACGGCCGTCCCGCCGAGCTGCTCGGGCGTGACGAACTGCAGCGATGGCTGCTTTTCACTCAGCAGGTCGCGAGCGGCTGCATCCTGATCTACATGGTGTTGTTCCGCCAAGGCCGTGATCTGTTTTTCCACCAATGGCGTACGCACCCACCCGGGGCAAATCGCGTTAGCCGTCACGCCGCTGCCAGCGGTTTCCAGCGCGGTCACTTTGGTCAATCCCACCACGCCGTGTTTGGCAGCCACATAAGCCGATTTATTCGCCGAGCCCACCAAGCCGTGTGCCGAGGCAATATTGATGATGCGCCCCCAGCCTTGTTTTTTCATATGCGGCAAAGCCGCGGCGCTGCCATGGAAAACGGCCGACAGGTTCAGCGCCAGAATGGCGTCCCATTTTTCAACGGGAAAGTCCTCGATGAGTGCGGTGTGCTGGATGCCGGCGTTGTTCACCAGGATATCGATGCGTCCCAACGATTGCACGGTATTGGCCACGAGTTGACGCACGGCTTCGCCCTTGGACAGATCCGCGCCGTCATACAGGACGTTCACGCCATGCTGGCTTGCGAGGTCAGCCCGTAATTTTTCAATCTCCGCCGCATCGCCAAAACCGTTGAGGACAATATCCGCGCCCTGCTGCGCGAAAGCCGTGGCAATGCCCAAACCGATACCGCTGGTGGAGCCGGTAACAATCGCAACTTTTCCTTTGAGCATGCTAGTTCTCCTGTGTGAGATCGGGCCGCGGCCTCCAGGCCGACGCTGGGTCCAAGTGTAACTGGCCCCAGCATGACACCCGCGCTAGGCCCCACCCGCATCGGGGGCATAGCCGGGTTTGTTGCTTTACAAAATTTTCAGGTATAATGCTTGGCTTTGCTGCTCTACGTTCATCGGCGCGAGACCATGGTGCCGATCGATAAATAACCCGTATAGCACCGCCGGAGAGGTGGCAGAGTGGTCGAATGCGCCGGACTCGAAATCCGGTATACGTTTAGGCGTATCGTGGGTTCGAATCCCACCCTCTCCGCCAGGCACCCATTGCCTGGAATACGATCGGGCCCCGCAAGGGGCCTTTTGTTTTGCTTAGAAAAACTGCTAGTGCTAGAGACGCCGCATGCATTGATTGAACCAGCCGCTTCGTCAGTCTGCCTTCGACGCGGCCGGTCGATATGCCGCCATAACGGTGATGATCGCTGCGATAACATTTAATACAACGCTGGCAGTGATCGGAATCAAATAGCTCTGGCTGACATCGTAGGCGAAGCCAGCGGCGCTCGGCCCGATGAGTGCGCCTACGGCGACGCTGGTATATAGAACGCCAATGATGCGGCCGGCTTGGCGCCCGCCGAACATGTCGGCCACCACTGCCGGCAGGATCGCAACCCACCCCCCATAAAACAGGCCGAAAGCGATCGCGAACAAAGCGAGCGGATAGACGGACGAGCTGACAGCCCATATCGCAAAAGAAGCGGCCATGCCGATATACATGGCCACCAGAAATCGCTCTCTACCCATCTTGTCGGCAATGCCGCCGAGAAAGAAACGGCCTGCCGTGCTGCCGATGCCGATAGCGCCAAGCAGCCACACCGCAGTTGCTGCGGAAGCATCGTGGTCGATCGCGTAAGGCGCCAGATGGACGAAAGGGACAAATACACCAAGCGCGCCAATGAGCGATGCGAGATACAACTCAATGAAACGTCGCGTTCGGACGGCTTGCCCCACGGACAGGCCCGATTGCGGGGCATGGGCTTGCGACGCAGGAGTACTATGCGCGCCGTCTGGCTGCAGCCCGCGTTTAGCCGGATCGTCTTCCATCAGCAAGGCCGCCAGAATGCCGAGGATAATGGTAATGATGCCGAGCGTCGTGTAAGCGCTGCGCCATCCAATGTGCGAGATCAGCCATGTCGCAAATGGCGGCAATAGAAGGGTTCCGACGCCGATGCCGCTGACCGCAAGTCCGGAAGCAAAACCGCGACGAATGACAAACCATCGCTGCACTGCACCGAGTGCAGGCACATAGGCACTACCAATGCCAAAACCAATGCCGACGCTATAGGCTGCATATACTTGCATAATGGATTGAGCCCGTCCGGCCAGAATAAGCCCCGACCCGACGAGGATCATCCCGGCCGCGGAAAGCACCTTTACGCCATACCGGTCTGCGAGCGGGGCGGACACAATACCAAGCGCAAAATAGAGAAACCCCGCCAGCGAGAAAACCAAAGATACTGACCCGCGCGACGCACCGAACTCATGCTGAAACGACTCAAAGAACGAACTGAACGTGTAGGCGCTTCCGAAGCCAACGAAGGTTATGACAAAGGCCGCCGCGACAACGAGCCAGCCATAGAAAATGCCGAAAGGCGGCTTTTTGAAGGTCATCTCTTACGCCCATGAGCCGGATAGCGCAGCATTTTCGCGCAACGAAACAGGGCGATGCCCCAGTCAATCACGCTCATCCCGCTACTCCTGGAGTCTGAGATCCTATCCGCCGCCCATCAAGATCGGGGTGGCGGCGATGCCAATTCGTTATGCGCTGAAATGCCGACCCGAGGCTAAAAAGAGAAGCCTCATCGAATGAGGCCGCGATCAATTGCAGGCCGATTGGCCCCCCTTCCGTCGAGAATCCCCCAGGAAATGCGAGTGCCGGATGTCCGCTCATATCGAAGGGGCAGGTATAGCGCTGCAACTTCGCAATCAGTTCCGGCTGCTCTCCGAGCGTCGCGATTGTGCTTAATGCAAGGGGAGCAAACGGATGGATGGGAGTCAGGATAGCATCGATCGACGAGAACAAAGTTTCGACCTGCCCACGGAAAATCGCCCGGCGGAGCAATATCCGTTGATATTCCATCCCCGAAACTACCATCCCATTCTCAATGACCGATGACAGAATAGAGCCGTACTGCTCCTTGTGAAGCGGATAGGTCGCTTGATGCGCAACAGCTGCCTCGACAGCGCAGTTCAGCGTCCAATCGGGCACGATCTGGCGAACATCAGGAAACGACACGTCCACAATCTCGACACCAAGGTCAGAGAAGACGGCGCGGGCTTCGGTCAATGCGGTCTGCACCTGGGAATCAACGTCTTCGCTATTCCAACGCCGGTCGATACCGATCCGCCTGCCGCGTACATCGACGATCGTATCGGCGATGTAGTCGCCCACCGGACGACGGGTTGCCGTCGGATCATCCCGATCGTGCCCAGCTATTACTCTGAGGATAGCCGCGACATCAGCGACGCTCCGAGCGATCGGGCCGATATGATCCAGCGAAGGCGCGAGGTCGAATGTTCCATAGCGACTGACGCGACCCCAGGTTGGCTTGAGGCCGCTCACTCCATTAGCGGCCGAAGGCCAGCGAATGGACCCACCGGTATCGGAGGCAATCGACCCAAAACACAAGCCGGCTGCGGCCGCGACAGCCGAGCCGCTAGAAGAAATGCCCGCCCAATAGTCATCATTCCACGGGTTGCGCACCGGAGGTATCGAAGGATGGTAGTCAGAATACGCTCCCTCGGTAAGCTGCGTTTTACCGATCAGCACCGCCCCCGCTTCTTTCAGCTTTCGAACAACGGTCGCGTCTCGAGTTGGAACAAAATCCTTATAGATCGCAGTCCCAGCCGCAGTAGCGGCGCCCTCGGCCCAACAGAGGTCCTTCACCGCGATGGGAACACCGTGGAGCGGCCCTCGATGAATGCCTGCCGCAATTTCCCGATCTGCCGTCTCCGCTTGACGGATTGCGCTGTCGCCCAAGAGCCGCGCATACGCCTTCAATCCACCGTCTATCCGTTGAATGCGCGCCAGGAGCCCTGTGGTGACCTCCACAGAGGTAAGCGCTCGCTGGGCGATAAGCCCACCCACATCGATCAGATCACGGAATTCCACCTCGAATGACATTCGTCTTAGCCCTTTTTACCGAGCGCACACATCGAGCAGCGCCCATATGATTTAGAAAACTTGAATATCTTCTCACCCGCCACAACGTTGACGTGCAATAAATATGGAGATTAATCTGTCGTTATCACACTCTACAAACCAGAATAATTAATTCTCTTGAGATAGATTTTCTAATTCATGGCTCGCCGACTTCCCCCTCTTAATGCTCTCAAAGCGTTCGAGGCCACTGCCCGTCATCTATCGGTCAAGCTCGCCGCAGAAGAGTTGTGCGTGACGCCGGGAGCAGTCAGCCAGATGCTCAAGATTCTGGAGGAAAATCTGGGAGTGAAACTGTTCGATCGGGTGACGCGGGGAATCTATTTGACCGACGCCGGCCGCGACTACCTGCCTGCCATACGCAACGCGTTTCGTCAGATCACGGAGGCATCCGAGCGGATTGCGGCCCAGACCGAGTCTGGCCTGCTCACCGTTAGCGTCACGCCCTTCTTCGCGTCCGCCTGGTTGGTCCCCCGATTAGCGTCCTTTCGTGAAGCGCAGCCTGACATTGATCTTCAGATTGTCACGAGCAATGCACTCGTCGATTTTTCTCACTCGGACGTGGATGTTGCGATTCGACATGGGATGGGCCGTTATCCTGGCCTGCGCAGCGATCGTGTCGTGACGGTAGAGATGATCGCGGCGGCGACGCCTGATCTGGTAGAAAAATTGGGAGCCCCGACTCACCCGTCTGATCTTGCACACTGGCCGCAGGTTCACGATGCCGAACGAAAAGGTTGGAGCTTGTGGTTTGACGTGCACAACGTCGCTGAACGAATAGCGGTGCGCGGTCCGTCCTTCGACGACAGCGGACTTATGCTCAAGGCGGTGCTTGCCGGTCAAGGCGCAGGACTTTTGCCAGCAGCCCTGGTCGAGGACGAACTGGCGAATGGGAAATTGATCCAGTTGCTTCCCGCCACGAACATGGAGGGGTTCGCTTACTATCTCGTCTGTCCCGACAACAGACAGCACGTGAGGAAGATTGCCGCCTTTCGCGATTGGATACTGAGCGCGCAAGACCGTCCTCGCGCATCATTCAGCAATCATGCGGCGCCTTCACCTCAACGCTAGTTTTTTACCAGCATGGATCTGCGGCGCACGTCATTTCACACGGCATCGTGCTTCCGGGTCAGATCAGTCACCTACTCTCCATTGATCACCTTGTTCATATACTGTGCAGGACGACCCATAAAGTCTTTGAACGAAGCGATATCGCCGTATTCCTGGTGCTCGACATCCCAATAACCGATGCGCTGGGATTTCGGATTCCATACAAGTAGAGTGTTCGAATAATCGCCCGATTCGCGACTTAATCGCAGCATCGTCTTGCGACCGGCCTTAATCGGCACCGTGTCCGTCAGCCCAAAAAACTCGACGAAACCGACGTCGCAGCCCGGCAAGTCGATGCGTCGTCGTTCGCTTTGCAAGAAATCCACCAGTTCCTGCGGCAGCTTGTACGGCTTTAATTCGTATAGCTTGTTGATCACGCTGTGTAACAGGGAGATGCGCTATCTTTTTGCCATACAACGCTTGTTGATAGGCATCGCCACCGACTTTCTTTCGAGCATGGACATCAGCGCCGTGCTGTACGAGATAGCGCATCATGTCCGGGTTTGCGTATCGAGCGGCGATCGGAAAAGCAGGCGCATCGGCTCGATTCAAATTGGCTCTGTGTTCGACCAGCCAATGCACAGAAGCACTGGCATGCACCGCGAGCGCCAGCACCAGCGGAATCTCTTGTGTGTACTCGCTCAACTCGATCTCGGCTTCGATATTCAACCCCCTCGCCAAGGCAGCATCGAGCGCAGCAATGTCGCTCTCGATTAGCGCCGTCACGAGAGGAGGCACTGTTTCAAAGCTGCCGAAGTCAGCGATCTTCACCCCGACATTCTTTTCCAAATAGATGGCCACGTCGACTACACCTCGGTAACTACGACTAGGCGGCCTGCACCGCCTTCGGCAAACTACTGCTGCCGATTACGAGGTCCCCAACCTCAAGGGGCAGGTTTCCAAACAAACAAGGATCGAGAAATGGCACTTGTTTACCGTATAGCCTCACTATACAATGAATCATAAATGATCAAGACCTTCCGTCATAAGGGAATTCAAGCCTTCTTTGAGAACGGCTCCAAAGCCAAGATCAAGGCGACTCATACCGGAAAACTTCGACTTCAACTCGCCGCACTTCACAGTGCAGCCTCTGTTGCAGACTTGGCCACCCCCGTAAATTGGAGACTGCACCAACTGAAAGGGCAGAACCCCAAGGGCCAGAACGTCGAGGGTCATTATGCATTTGATGTCACAGGGAATTGGCGCCTGACTTTCTTCTTTGAAGGTGTCGATGTTGTTCTTGTTGATTATCTTGACTATCACTAGGAGTGCCGCCATGCGAATGTTCAACCCGCCTCATCCGGGTGAGGTGTTGCGCGAATACCTCGGTGATCTGAGTGTCACCGATGCGGCGGCCCACCTGCAGATCACTCGTGCGGCGCTTTCGCGTATTCTCAATGGCCATGCTGCGATCAGTGCAGACATGGCGTTGCGCTTATCCCAGGCCCTGGGGACAAGCGCCGAGTTGTGGCTTGGCATGCAGGCCCAGTATGACCTCTGGCAGGCCAAACATGCCGCACGCTATGTCAAAATCGCTCGCCTCAGAACGACCGCCAAAAGGCCAGCGGCTCAGGGCAGCCTATTGACTGCTTAATGATGGCAATGCTCTGGGATAACTCACAGCCCAGCATTGCTCAACGAAACCGACCCTGCTAAATACAACCTGATCACGATTGCGCCGCGAGCGCATATCGTTCGTCCCCACTATGCCCACTCGCCTCGCCACTATCTTCCTGCCACTCGCCTTAATAACTCTGCCAGCGCACGCCCATGACTTTACCGAATGGCGCACCGGCGACCTGGTGTTCCAGGACTCCGCAGGGCCGCAGTCCGCTGCGATCCGCACCGCCACAAAAAGCCGCTACACCCACATGGGCATTGTTCGGCTGACTCCATCCGGCCCCGTGGTCATCGAAGCGGCACGCACGGTCGGCGAGACCCCACTGACCAAATTCCTGGCTCGCGGCCAACAGGGCCAGTATGCCGTCTATCGGCTGAACACAGCTACGCCTGACCGTATCAAGACAGCGCTTGCCGAAGCCTCTCGTTATACGGACCGCCCCTACGATATTTTCTTTCGTCTCAAACCAGACGCCATTTATTGCAGCGAGCTGCCCTATTACGCGTTCAAGGCAGCGGGGATTACGCTCGGCAAGACGGAGCGCTTCGGCACACTCGCCGTAAACAATCCGGCAGTGCGGGCGTTGTTCTTGGCCCGCTGGGAAAAGCACCCAGACTGTCAGGAGACCGACCAGACCGGATGCTGGCAGCGGATTCAAGAGCAGTTGCTGGTCACGCCAGCCAGTATCGCGGCCGATCCGCAAGTCACGCGGGTATTCAACAATTTCCGGCAAGAATGACCCTGTCCTTAGCACATGCGTGCCTCAGACCGCCCTTCGTTCAAAGCGCTGAGCGAATAACACGCGCCATATCTGACATCGTCCCCCACTAAAACATAACAGATATTTTTTGATATTTATTGTGTTAAAAAGTAGTTAGAGAATTAGTTTTCTGCATACCTTTTGATCAGATTTGCGAAATTTTCACCGGATTTGGCTGAAACTGACTTGAATCTGGAATCAAGCTAATTCTTAGCCTATTTAAATTTCAATATATATCAAAATGACACAACCACCAGATATCGAAAGTTCCTCCTTGCGCGAGATCGGGGATGTGAATCTCAACTATTTGGTCCTCGTGCAACGCCTGCTACGAGAAGACTTTGCAGTAGGGCTGTACCGCACCGGTCTCAGCGAGGAAACGGGCCGCATTTTTCTGCAGCTTTCTTTTCAGCAAACGGTGGCGCTTGCATCTTCAACGACGCTGCTGTGCGGCTTCCGTCTGGATGATGCGTCGATGCTGGCCGCGCTGACGCATTCCGGTTTGAGTGACTCGCTACAGCAAGCCCGCATGACGATGGCCATGGCCAAAGCCCCTGCGATCAAACTCCAGGCAGTAGCAGCGCACACCGGGAGTATCTGAGATGGCTAAAGCGACAATCCAGTCAGTGGCTGACTGGAAACCTGCCCCGCAGAAGAGCGTGAGCAAAGAAGGGAAAGACATCGCCCTGGCCACTACCATGATCGGACTGGGCGCGCGGCTGCAGGTACTGGAAAACGAGACTAACCTGAGTTATGACCGGCTATCTCGCCTCTACCGCGAAATACACGGCTGCTCACCGCCTAAGGGCATGCTGCCTTTTTCTCTGGATTGGTTTATTACGTGGCGCAATAACATCCACTCCTCGATCTTCTACAACATCTTCAAATTTCTCGATCAACATACGCCCGCCCGCGGTGTGTCGGCGCTGATCAGCGCCTATAACCTCTATCTGGAGCATGACGAGGTCCACAGAAACGGAGAACCTGTACTCAGTTTCACGCGCGCCTGGATTTTGTTGCGGTTCATGCAGAGCGACATGCTGCAGATGAGCCGCTGTACGTATTGCAGCATCGAATTTGTGACGCACTCGCACATCATTGCCAGCAAGTATCTGTGCCCCGTGTGCAAACCACCCGCCCGAATTGTCGGCATGCTGGGTAAACAAGAAAACCGGTTCGGAAGCTTTATTTCGAACGCTATGCCGGCGGCCTCCGGGCGCTATTGACTGAATTTCTCCAGTAATCCCAATAGCAAGGGGCGAATGTTCTGCAGTTGCTCTTGGTGCACCGCCGCCAGGGATTCCAGGGTACGCTCTGCCAATGGCGTCAGGTGCAGCAGCGCACGGCGGCCGTCCCTGGGGTCCGCGTGGCGGGTGATCATACCCATGTGCACCAACCGGGTGACGAGTTCGGCGGCGGTGTGGGATTTGATGCAGAGGCGCTGGGATAGCTCGGTCACGGTCGGAGCCACCGTTTGGCCTTTGATCGCCAACAGCGCCTGATGCTGCTGGGGCGCCAGGCCGTGGGCTTGAGCCTCTGACTCGCTAAAGAGCGCGAAGCGGCGCAATTCGTAACGGAAATCGGCCAACATGGCGAAATCCGACGACCGCAGCGCAGGGTGCTGTTCAAATGCGTGAGAGGCGAGAGTATCCATAGCACTGACGATGGTACGCACGCTACGCTGCTTATGGTCATTACGGAATCATTAAGGATTCGCAATGTTATCGACTACGCTCTGCGCCCCCTGGGACATGCCGTCACGTACGTTAGAATGCGCCGCTACAGCTCTTTCCGTGATTAAGGGGGAACCATGTGGCGCTGCCTGATCGTCGAAGACGACGCCGATAATGCCCGCTATATCGCCAATGGACTGAAGGAACTAGGCTACGACCCGGTCATCTGCATGGACGGTCCGACCGCGCTGCAACGCGCTACCGCGGAAAATTGGGATGCCATCATTCTGGACCGCATGTTGCCTAATGATGTCGATGGGCTGTCGATTTTGTGGTCCCTGCGGGCATTGGGCAAGAAAACGCCGGTGCTGGTGCTCAGCGCGCTGACGGCCCTCGATGAACGGGTCCGGGGACTGAAAGCCGGCGGCGACGACTATCTGACGAAACCGTTTGCCTTTCCGGAGTTGGCGGCGCGTGTTGAGGCGCTGATACGCCGATCATCACCTCAATATGAACAGCGTCAACTGACCGTCGCGGATTTGTCTCTGGATCTGGTCAGCGGACGTGTGACGCGAGGTGGCCGCCAGATCACCTTGCAGCCGCGCGAATACAAGCTGCTGGCCTACATGATGAACAATGTCGGCCAGGTGCTGACTCGCACCATGCTGTTGGCCACCGTCTGGGGCTATCGCTATGACCCCCAGACCAACGTCATTGACGTGCACATCAGCCGGCTGCGGCAAAAAATCGATGGCGACACGGATGCGCCATTGATTCATACGGTGCGCGGCGTGGGTTATCGATTGTCCGCGCAGCCCCACATCGAGGGCGACGGCAAACAGGACCCAGCGTGATTCGCCGCCTGGGACAGATGCTGGGCGCCATCTGGAGCTCGGTTGCATTTCGCCTGACGCTGAACTACAGCATCCTGGCGTTGTTGACGTCATTGCTGTCCCTGATGTTTGTGTATTACCAGAGCGTAAAAATCCTGGAAGCGCAGTTCTCGCGCCAAGTCCAGATCACAGCCCAGCGCCTGAACGCGCATTTCGAGCAAGGCGGGCTGCCCGCTCTGGCGCGCGAGATATCGCTGGAAATGGCCGATCACGTCAACAGCGACACAGAGATGTTCATGCTGCTGGATCCGGTCGGCCGCATGCTGGTAGGCAATATCGCCTGGGACCCCAGCGATGCTCCGCTCAATGGCAGCGGGGTGATGCGCTCGGTACTGCTGCGAGGAGAACCGGCGCACGGCTATCTGGTGGCGCGCAGGCTGCGCGATGGCTCGATCCTGATCATCGGGCACGATTTGCGCGATCTCTATGAACTGACCGACGTGATTCAAAAGGTCAGCCTGGCGGCAACGGGGGTGATCGCTCTGCTCGTCTTGCTGGGCGCCGCGCTGTTTCGCCGGGTCTTGCAGCGCCGTGTCGAGGTGATTCGCCATACGGCCGCCCAGTTTGGCGCGGGCCAGTGGGGCCAGCGCATCCCGGAGCATCCCAAACAGGACGAGTTTGCGCTGCTGTCCAGCGACATCAACGGCATGCTGGATCGCATCGAACGGCTCATGCACGGGGTACGCAATGTTTCTGACGCCGTGGCGCATCAGTTGCGCACGCCTCTGACGCGTATGCAGGTCCGGTTACGCACTATCGACTGGAACACGGCCACGCGGCAAGAAATCCGAGCGAATGTCGACCGCCTGTCGGCGGAGCTGGACGACCTCGTCAAAATCTCGGAAAAATTGCTCCAGATCGCCGAACTGGAGTCAGGCGCACGGCGCAAACATTTCGAACCAGTACGCCTGGATGTCATCGCGGCAGACGTGGCCGACTTGTACGAAGCGGTGGCCGAGGAGCAAGACGCCCGGCTCACGCTGCAAGCCAGCGGCCCCGCCCCCCTGCGTGGCGACCCGGATTTGCTGGCGGGCGCGCTGGTGACCTTGGTGGACAATGCCCTGAAATACGCGGGCCATGGCGCACGCATCCACATCGAGGTCGCACAGACCGCTCACCACACCACACTGACCGTCACCGACAATGGCCCAGGCATTCCTGCCGACAAGATTCACCGGATTGGCGAGCGCTTTTACCGCGCACATCAGCATGTCCCGGGTTACGGACTAGGGCTGGCGACCGTCATGGCGATTGCGCGCTTGCATGCCGGCCAGATGACGCTCCACAATGCCGAACCAGGGCTATGTGTGCAGTTGCAGTTTCCCCAGGGGGCGGACGCTAAACCGGCGCCGGCCAAACACCAGCCCGTCTCTGGAGACATCGCTTGATACTGGACTTTCTGAAGCTGGTGGGACTGGGACTGTTCACGCTGCTGCCCGTTGCCAACCCCTTGACCAGCGTCACCCTATTGCTGGCGCTGAGCCGGGGTTATCCCCGCGAGGAACGCAACCGTCAAGTCGATCGGGCCACGTTTTACGTGGCGGGCATCATTTTGGTGTGCTTTTATGCCGGTAACGCAATCATGACGGGCTTCGGAATCTCGATTCCTGGCCTGCGTATCGCGGGGGGCTTGATTGTGGCTTATATCGGTTTTGGCATGTTGTTTCCCGATATCAGCCAGACCGAGGCAGCGGTCCAGATCGACATGGCGCCAGATGAACCTGCTGTCCGTATCGACACGCCCCATGGGCCGCATCGGCCACCTGTGCGCGACATTTCGTTTATTCCTCTGGCGCTGCCGGGGACTGCAGGACCCGGCACGATTGCCTTGATCATCAGCAGTGCCTCGACGATGCACAGCGAAGGCGGCTTGAAAATCAGCGAGCACTTGGCGGTCATTGTCGTCGCAGCACTCGTAGCTGCGATTTTCTGGATTTGCCTGCGCAGCGCAGAGCGCATCAATCGCGCTCTGGGTCAATCGGGCATCGATGCCATATCGCGCGTCATGGGCTTTCTGCTGATCTGCATGGGCGTGCAGTTCGGCATCAATGGCGTTTTCGAATTAATTGGAAAGCCCGTGCCGGCGTAGGCAGATACTGCACTGCTCCCCGATTACAAGACGGGAGGCTCGATCCAGAAAAACCGTTCACCTTGCTGGATCATGTCGGCAACGCCCTGGGCTTGCAGTCTATAGTCCGTTCCCATCAAGGTCGCCCCTCCGTCATCATGAATATGAATGACAGCCAGGGGATCGCTCTCCATGGTGTACCAGTAATAGCCAGGCTTAAGATCGTGGGTTTTCGTTTCCATGAGTCCAGTATATCGACAAACCTTGGTGTTTAAATGTAACGACAGCGTCTGAGCGCCAGTGTACCAAGGAAATTTCAGTCAATTACAGAGGGCAGTCCTGCCCTGTTGAGCGCATGTCAGCCATCGCGCTGCAGCGCATCAATTTGGCGGCCGGACAAAACCGGCCTGTAGCGGATTGTCGCTATTGCAGCACGTTCGCTCACGTTCTGAATGAGGAAAAACCCGAAAATAGAGCCGTCCTATCAACTCGGCTGCTTCGGGCAGCAAGGCAGGTGCATATGAAGAAGTGGTTTATTGCCGGTATCAGCGCTGCGGGGCTGCTGATGTCGAGCGCCGCCATGGCACGCGTCGATATTGGCGTCTCTATTGGTTTGCCGGGCATCATTTACCCTGCGCCAGTGTATGTAGCGCCACAACCGGTCTATGTCGAGCCCCGGCCCGTGTATTACGGTCCGCCGCCCGTGGTTTACCGCGAGCCGCGTTATGTTCGCCCAGCGCCCGTTTATTACTATGGTGACGGCCCACGCCACTGGAGAGGCGGAAAGCACGGACACAAGTGGAAGGGCCACGGACGAGGCCATCATCGTCATTACGATGACTAATCCTGCGCGACATCACGCAAGTTAACCTGGGGCGGCATAGCAATGCCGCCCTTTTTTATATTTATATTGAGCAACCGGTCCTGGTGAAACAAAAGCCATTCGGCTACACGGGCCGGGATTCCTGCTCAATTGGCCGATTGATCACCGGCGGGCACCGCAGGCTTGCTGGGCAAACGCCGCGGGGTGCTGGGCGCACGCCACCAGCCGTTATGCGGACGTGTGCGCGAACTCTGGTTCACCATTGAATCTCACTCCATTGATGTCTTCGAAAACCTGCAGGCTGCCCTGCTCGGCTTCGGTGCGGGTTGAGAACGGCGACTGACCCGGCACGGGCCAGCTTTTCTCAGGAGCGGTGCCGCCAACGCGACGCGTCCAGACTCGTACCTTGAAGCCTGACTCATCGTCTTCAATAACATCGCAACGCACCCGAAAATCACCGATCATCCTCGAACTCATCTCTATCTACCCCCTTGATCATTGACAGCAAATTCCCGTTTGAACGGGCGGTGCATATTGTGCCTTAAAGATGCGGCCCTATTTTACGCACACACATTTGCTGACATCAAAGATTAGAGAATGAGTTGAAGGATACTCAGGCAACAAGACAGAAATGTGGCAATTGGCCGGAAAATTTACGCGGCCGCCACGCGCGCAACTAGATTGCGATGTGGGTGGGCCGGATGACGGAAGACTCGGCTGAGAGCGAGTTCAGCGGCAGACCCAGGTTGTCCAGATAGCTATCGTGAACCAATTGCGCAGGCGTCACGACGCCGCGCAGCGCGCCCAGGCCATCAATCACGGGCACACAGTGCGCGGGGGAGTTCAGGACTTTCGGCGCGGCAACAGACAACAGGGTCTGGGGCGTCACCGTCGGTGCGTCGGTGGACAACACCTCACGCAACGGCGTTCCCAGCCCGGCGGCCCCAGGCCAAAGCGCCCAGCCGCCCCGGCCTGACGAACGTGCCCTCAATAGCAGGTCGACTAGTGTCACCATTCCCTGATAACGCCCTGCGCCGTCGGCCACCGGCAGCCCTGGAACGCCGAGACGCTTCAGTACCTTCCATGCTTGGCGCATGGTGGTTGTTGGCCGCAAAGTCGCCACGGCAGGCACCATCACATCACTGCAACGTACGCTTTTGGTACGGCGCTCGTGAGCGCGGGAGACGGCCTCGCGCAGCACCAAGTAAATATCCTCGGAATCGACCGAGAGCAACTCGTCCCGCTCGTCCAGGATTTTCTCGATATCCTGGCGCATGAACCCTGCCCACTCGTCCTCTACGGCAGCCTCATCGTCCTTGCGAGACAACACGTGCGGGTAATGATGTCGAGTAATCCCGTGGTAGAAGAGCGCACAGATCAAGATGACGCACGAATTCAGCAGCACCGGTTCGAGCACAAAGGCATATCCTGCCGCATGCACTGCACTGTCGCCCAGCACAGCCGTCAATGCGACGGCGCCTGACGGCGGATGCACACAACGCAACAAGAACATGAGTGCGATAGACACCGCGACAGCCACCGATGCCGCCATCAGAGGGTCTGGCAACCATTTCGCAGCGGTGACGCCAACCAGAGCCGCTACCAGATTACCGCCGATCAACGACCAAGGCTGCGCCAAGGGGCTGGACGGCACCGCAAACAACAGGACGGCCGAGGCCCCCATGGGCGCGATCAAGAGGAAATGCTGCCCTGAATGACCGAACGCGCTCGACAACACCCCGGTGACAGTCAACCCCAGCAAGGCCCCCACGCAAGCCCGGATACGCTCTCGCCCATGAACGTGTAATGGCTGAGGCCAGAAACGCATCAACCAGGAATAAAGCGAAGTTTTTATCGCAACCATGACCCAAGGTCACATCAAGGCTGCAAAATCGTCAAACCACCCATGTAGGGTTGCAGGACCTTCGGCACGACGATGCTGCCATCGGCCTGCTGGTGATTTTCCAGCACGGCGACCAGGGCGCGGCCCACCGCCAGGCCGGAGCCGTTGAGCGTGTGCAGGTACTCGGGCTTGCCTTGGCCGACGCGGAAACGCGCTTGCATGCGGCGCGCCTGGAAGGTTTCGCAGTTCGAGACCGAGGAAATTTCACGCCAGGTGTTTTGAGCGGGCAGCCAGACTTCGAGGTCAAAGGTCTTTGCCGCGCCAAAGCCCATGTCACCCGTGCACAACAGCACGACGCGATACGGCAGCTCGAGCAATTGCAGCACATGCTCGGCATGCCCCACCATCTCGTCCAATGCCTCGTACGACGTATCGGGATGCGTGATCTGCACCATTTCGACTTTATCGAACTGATGCTGGCGGATCATGCCGCGGGTGTCGCGGCCACCGCTGCCCGCCTCGGAACGAAAACACGGGGTATGGGCGGTCAGGCGAATCGGCAGATCGGCGCCAGCGACAATCGTGTCGCGCACCGAGCTGGTCAGTGTGATTTCTGAGGTGGAAATCAGGTATTGGTCTTCGCGGGCGACCTCGTTGCCGCGATCGTCCATGACCTTGGGGTCATCGTCTTCGCCGCCTTTGGAGACAAAGAACATGTCGTCCTTGAACTTGGGCAGCTGGCCGGTGCCAAACAGCGTGGAGCTGTTCACGATGTACGGGGTATAGCACTCGGTGTAGCCGTGCTGCCCGGTCTGGAGGTCCAGCATGAACTGGGCCAAGGCGCGATGCAGGCGCGCGATCGGACCGCGCATGAACGAAAAACGGGCGCCGGAAAGCTTCGCCGCCAGATCGAAATCCAGGCCCAGCGGCTCGCCCAGCGCAACGTGATCTTTAGGCTCGAACGCCAGGGGCTGAGGATTGCCATCTGCCGCGGGCTGACCCGGCAGCCAACGGCGCACTTCGACGTTGTCGTCGGACGAGGCCCCGGTGGGCACGCTCGCGTGCGGCAAATTGGGAATCGACATCAGCCACTCATTGAGCGACTGCTGCACGGTGCCGAGATCTTCTTCGAGTTGCTTTAACTGCCCGGGAATCGCTTGCGACTCTGCCAGCACGGCCGAGGCATCCTGGCCTTGCGATTTGAGCTGACCGATCTGTTTGGCCAGCGCGTTGCGGCGTGCCTGCAAGGATTCCGTTTCCGTCTGGACGGCCTTGCGGCGAGACTCCAGCTCATTGAACCGTTGCGTGTCGAATTCGACGCCACGGGTTTTGAGGCGGTCTACGACGGTTTGCAGGTCTTTACGCAGCAGGATCGGGTCTAGCATGGGAGGCAGGAGTCAGGTTAATAAAATACGGTGGCATGGAGGCCACCGATACGGTTCCAAAGGTGCTTTGGAATCAGAAATGTCAATTTTGCGGCGAAGCGCTAAAGCCAATTCGCGGCAAACCTCTGGATTTTAGCCTTTTATTTCTTGCCGGCTTCTTCATCCAGCTTTCTCAGGAAAGCCAGCTTTTCGGCGATTTTGATTTCCAGGCCACGGGGAACCGGCCGATACCAGCGGGGTTCGCCGATGCCCTCAGGGAAATATGTTTCCCCGGCGGCATAGGCATTGGGCTCGTCATGGGCGTAGCGATAGGCGTGGCCATAGCCGAGTTCTTTCATGAGCTTGGTCGGTGCGTTGCGCAAATGCACCGGCACCTCGCGGCTCTTGTCCTGTTTTACAAAGGCCCTGGCCTGGTTGTAGGCGTTATAGCCCGCGTTGCTCTTGGCCGCGACGGCAAGATAAATCACAGCTTGCCCGAGCGCGAGCTCGCCCTCGGGGCTGCCCAGCCTCTCGTAGGTCAATGCAGCGTCATTGGCAATCTGCATGGCACGCGGGTCTGCCAGGCCGATGTCCTCCCACGCCATGCGCACGAGCCGACGAGAGAGATAACGCGGATCGCCTCCGCCATCGAGCATGCGGGACAGCCAGTACAAAGCCGCATCGGGGTTCGAGCCTCGCACGGATTTATGCAGAGCACTGATCTGGTCGTAGAACGCATCGCCGCCCTTGTCAAAGCGGCGCAAGTTCTGCGACAGCGAAATTTCCAGCCATTCCGCATCGATCTCGTCACGGCCCGCGGCCTGGGCCGACTCGGCCACGACTTCGACGGCGCTGATCAATCGTCGCGCATCTCCATCAGCCCACGCGGCCAATTGCTCGCGAGCGTCAGGCTGGATGCGAACCTGGTTTGAGGTATCACGCCCTTCGTTCAGCGCCTCGATAGCGCGGTCGATGAGCTGCTGCAATTCCTCGGCGTTGAGCGACTGCAGCACGTAAACGCGCGCGCGCGACAGCAGCGCCGAGTTCACCTCGAAAGACGGGTTTTCTGTCGTGGCACCAATAAAAGTGAACAGGCCGCTTTCCACATAGGGCAGAAACGCATCTTGCTGCGCCTTGTTGAACCGATGCACCTCATCGACAAACAAAATCGTGCGACGACCCTGCCCTTGGGCAATTTGCGCCGTGACGACCGCGTCGCGGATGTCCTTGACCCCGCCCAATACGGCAGAAATGGCAATGAATTGCGCATCAAAACCATCCGCCATCAAGCGCGCCAACGTGGTTTTACCCACCCCTGGCGGCCCCCAGAAAATCATGGAGTGCGGACGGCCGGATTCAAATGCCACGCGTAGCGGCTTGTCGGGCCCCAGCAAATGGGACTGCCCGACGACTTCGCTGAGCGTACGCGGCCGCAATCGCTCGGCCAGTGGAACATAAGGCCGGTGTGCGGGATCGGCAGCAAAGAGATCGTCGCTCATGACAACAGCGCTACGGCAGAATTACGGCAGGTTGCACGGCGCCCCAATCACATCTTGACCACGTCCACGCCCGCTGGCGGCACAAAGCGGAATTCGTTAGCGGGCAAGGACGGGTTGGATTGAATCTGAGATAGATCGACGCGAGTGGTTTGCCCAAACGAGTCCAGCAATTCGACTCGTGAAGGGAGGTTGTTTTGCAGACCGATGTCGACTTGTGCAAACCCTGCGTCGGCGTTGCGAGGTTTCGCACGCAGCCATTCCAGACCATCCCGAGCCGGCAAGGGCGTCACGTCAAACGCCTGCTCCAGATCGCCGGAGCCAAACAAAATGGCGGCTGGCGAAGTACCAATGGCCTGATCCACCTGGCGGGTCGTGACCTGGGCCAGGTCAGGATCGTATTGGAACAACTGCTGTCCGTCGGATATCACCAATTGCTCATAGGGCTGACTCACCGCCCATTTGAATTTACCCGGCCGCTGAAAGGCAAAGTCGCCGCTCTGCGCACGCTGCGCGCCGCCCTGTGGCCCCGTGGTGGTTTGCGTGAACTTGCCCGTCGCGCTGTTGACTTGCGAGACAAAGGCCTTGAGTTGCGTGCGCGCATCGGCGGCCAGCGCAGCCAAGGGGCTGAGCGACAACCAGGCGGCGGTAGTGGCCGTCGCAATGGCGACAGCCCAAGGACGACGAGAACCGAGCATCAGGCTTCCTCTTTGGACGGCACCAGGATTTCCCGGTTGCCGTTGGATTGCATTGGAGACACCATACCCGATTGCTCCATTTGCTCCAGTAACCGGGCCGCACGGTTGTAACCAATTCGCAGATGGCGCTGCACGAGCGAGATCGACGCACGGCGATGCTTCAGGACAACCTCGCATGCCTGGTCATACATCGGATCGCTTTCGGCGTCGTTCATACCCGTGACACTGCCCACGCCATCGCCCGTCTCACCCTCGAGAGCGCCCTCGAGCAAGCCCTCGATGTAGTTGGGCTCGCCTTGCCCCTTCAGGTGCTCGACCACGCGGTGAACCTCGTCGTCATGCACAAAGGCGCCGTGCACTCGCACCGGCAAACCTGTGCCGGGAGGCATGTACAACATATCGCCCTGCCCCAGCAGCGTTTCCGCGCCCATCTGATCCAGAATGGTGCGCGAGTCGATTTTGGACGACACCTGGAATGCGATACGCGTGGGAATGTTGGCCTTGATCAGACCCGTGATCACGTCCACGCTGGGACGCTGCGTCGCGAGAATCAAGTGAATGCCGGCCGCCCGGGCTTTTTGCGCCAGGCGAGCGATGAGTTCTTCGATCTTTTTACCCACCACCATCATCAGATCGGCCAACTCGTCGATGACCACCACAATCGTGGGCAGCGGCGAGAGCGGCTCGGGCTGATCCGGCGTCAGTGAGAACGGGTTAGGGATCGGGGCCTCACGCTTGATCGCGTCACGGATCTTGGTGTTGTAGCCGGCCAGGTTGCGCACGCCCATTTTGCTCATCAGGCGATAGCGTTTTTCCATTTCGCCTACGCACCAGTTCAGCGCGTTGGCGGCATGGCGCATGTCCGTGACCACCGGCGCGAGCAGATGCGGGATGCCCTCGTAGACGCTCATTTCAAGCATCTTGGGATCGATCAGGATCAGTCGCGTGTCGGCCGGGCCGGCCTTGTACAGCAGCGACAGGATCATGGCATTGATCCCGACCGACTTGCCCGAGCCTGTGGTACCGGCCACCAGCAAGTGAGGCATTTTGGCCAAATCGGCGACCACGGGATTACCGGCGATGTCTTTGCCCAAGGCCATCGTCACGACAGAATGGCTGGCGTGATAGGTTTGCGAGCCCAGGATTTCCGAGAGCTTGACCATCTGACGGCGCGGATTGGGGAGTTCCAACCCCATCAGGTTCTTGCCGGGAATGGTTTCCACCACACGGATACTGACCAGACTCAGCGCACGCGCCAGGTCTTTCGCCAGATTGACGATCTGGCTGCCTTTCACCCCGGTGGCGGGCTCAATTTCGTAACGAGTAATGACAGGCCCAGCCTGGGCGGCCACCACGGTGACGCTCACGCCAAAGTCGGCGAGCTTCTTTTCGATCAGGCGAGACGTGAACTCGATAGTCTCGGCCGACACCGTTTCCTGGTTCTGCGTAGGAGGATCCAGCAAACTGATCGCGGGCAGATCGCCCTCGCCTGACGGCGGAGCAAACAAAGTCTGCTGTTTTTCCTTTTCGACCCGATCCGAGCGCGGCACCACCGTGATCGCGGGCTCGATGCGCACGGGCTGTTCGTGCGTCAGTTTTTCGTGTTTGGCTTCGACCTGCTCGGTACGTACGGCCTTGGCGACCTCGCCGACCTTGCGGTCCTGGCGGGCGGTATAGGACTCGCGTATACGACGTATTACGCCCTCGAGCCAGGTGCCGACGCGCTCGGCCACATGCAGCCACGAGAATGAGAAAAACAGGCTCAGGCCAATCGCTATCAATACCAGCAGCGCCAGGGTCGCCCCCGTGAAACCGACGCCCTGCGCCAAGTTGCTGGCCAGCATCTGACCGATCACGCCGCCTGCACCGCTTTCACCGTCGGTACCGCCCGGCAAATGCATGCCCCAGCTATACAGCCGTAATGCCTCGATGCCGAGCGACCCGATCAATACCAGGAAAAATCCGACGCCTTCTTCCCAGTGGACACGCGGCAGGACTTCGGGCTGCTTGCCATCGGCGCGCAGTTGGCTGGCCAGGCGGCGATAGCCGGCCCGCACTCGATGCAACAGCAACACCACCCACCACCAGGCGGAATACCCGAACAAATACAACAAAATGTCCGACAGGTAGGCCCCAAAGGTGCCCCCTCGGTTGTGAATCGCACCATTGGTCACAGAATGCGACCATCCCGGGTCGGAGGGTGACCAGGTGGCCAGCACCAGTGTCAGCCAGGCGGCCAGGGCGGCGAACAAGATCCAGCGGGCCTCTCGCAGCAAAGCGGAAATACGCGTTTGCAGCGGCGAAGGGCCGTTACGGGTGTTGCGCGAGGCGCGCGGAGAAGCAGTTGAAATACGCGGCATAGGGCTCATTATAATTGGGCATCCCCTTAAAGATAATGACCTATGTCCACGCCCAAACACGCTAAAGTTTTGATACTAGGATCCGGCCCGGCCGGTTACACGGCTGCCGTCTATGCGGCACGGGCAAATTTGTCCCCCGTCCTGGTTACAGGTCTGGCCCAAGGCGGCCAGTTGATGACCACCACCGACGTCGATAATTGGCCTGCTGACGTCGACGGCGTACAAGGCCCCGACCTGATGCAGCGCTTTCAGCAGCATGCCGAGCGATTCAACACCGAGATGGTGTTTGACCATATCGCCAAGGTGGATTTGTCCAAGCGCCCCTTCACACTGACGGGCGATACCGGCAATCTGTATACCTGCGATGCACTGATTATTGCGACGGGGGCTTCGGCCAAATATCTCGGCCTGCCATCCGAGGAATCCTTCATGGGCCGCGGCGTGTCGGGCTGCGCGACCTGCGACGGGTTCTTTTACCGCAACAAGGACGTCGTGGTGGTGGGCGGCGGCAATACCGCGGTCGAAGAAGCCCTCTATCTGTCCAATATCTGCCGCAAGGTCACCGTCATTCATCGCCGTGACAAATTCCGCGCCGAACCCATCCTGGTCGACAAGATGATGGACAAGGTCGCCAACGGCAATATGGAGCTCAAGCTGTTCCATACGCTGGACGAAGTCCTGGGCGACGATAGCGGCGTGACCGGCGTGCGTATTCGCAGCACCGAAACCGGCGAAACCGAAGACCTCGACGTCATGGGCGCCTTCATTGCGATCGGCCACCAACCGAATACCGGCATTTTCGAGGGACAACTCGAAATGAAAGACGGTTATATCGTGACCAAGAGCGGTCTGTCGGGCATGGCAACGATGACCTCGGTGCCCGGTGTCTTTGCGGCTGGCGACGTGCAAGACCACGTATATCGCCAGGCCATCACGAGCGCCGGCACGGGTTGCATGGCGGCTCTGGACGCACAGCGGTGGCTGGAGAATGCGCAATAGTAAAGGCGGCCTGGGCGATCTGAAACGTTTGCACCAGGCCTCGCAACAAGCCCGGGCGCGGGCCGAGCAGGCGACACGGATTGCGCGCCAGACGGCTGAGGCCAATGCAGCAGACAGCGATCCCCATGCGTTCCGTCGTGCGGCCAAGGCCGTCACGCCCCTCAAGCAATCCGGGCGTCGCATACCCGAGCCGGCCAGTCCTGCCGCCTCGCCTCAGCCTGGAAAGCCCCCTGCCGGACTTGCCCCGGTCAGCGCTGCCGTCGCCATGCGCCGCGCAGCGGCCATGGGCGAGACGCCTAACCGCGCCGATGCCGGTGTCTCTGACGGGACCGAAGTCGCCCACCTGCTCTCAGAGAGTGGCACCGCTTTTGTACGCGCTGACGCGGCGCCCGATACCGCCCGCAACCTGCGTCGGGGCCAATGGCCCGCCGGTGCGGAACTGGACCTGCACGGCCTGCGTGTCGAGCAGGCTCGCCATGCCGTCCTGTCCTTTTTAGACGAATGCCTGGAACATGGCATCCGCTGCGTGCGCATCGTGCACGGCAAGGGCCATGGTTCGCAAGGCCTGGAACCAGTACTCAAAGACAAAGTTCGGACCTGGCTGGTCCAGAAAGCCGAAGTCATGGCTTTTTCTCAGGCCTCGGAACGTGAGGGCGGCGCGGGAGCTTTGCTGGTTCTGCTGCGCCAGACCGGGGCCAGGCGCTGATCAGAATCATCGGGCAACGCCGCGCCTGCGGCCTGCTCTACTTCGGCACGAGCACCAATGCTTTGCGAGATTCAAAGATGAAATGGGTTTATCTGGGCATCGCCATCGTGGCTGAGATCATTGCCACGAGCGCACTAAAAAGCTCCGACAGTTTTACTCGGCTGGTTCCATCGGTAATCACGGTGGCAGGTTATGCCGTGGCCTTTTATTTTCTGGCCCTGACCTTGCGCGAAATACCCGTGGGTATTGCCTACGCCGTGTGGTCTGGCGTGGGCATTGTGCTGATTTCGCTGGTGGGCGCGCTGTTTTTTAAACAGCACCTTGATGCCCCGGCGATCCTGGGCATTGCGTTGATCATCGCAGGGGTAGTGATCATGAACGTGTTTTCGAAATCCGTCAGCCACTGACACGTGGAACTGAGAGCAGATCCACGCGCCGCACTGCTCTCTGGACAATGACACGCTCACAGAGCTATTGCCCACCTCGCGCGCTCACGGTGATGTGGGCGGCTTGCCGTCCGGTTCGCGCAAATACTGCACCAACATCGTCGTCGCCCGATCGGGCAGCGGCGTCAGCAATGACACCACGATGATCGTCAAGAACGCCGCTGGCGCGCCAAATACCCCCGCCGCAATCGGCTGAATTCCCCACCACAGATCCATTGGTTGGGCCCGGTCAATCCCGAACACCCATTCCCGCAACCAAGGATGCGTGTGCGCCATATAGGTGAATGTCACCGCCAATCCGACAACCATGCCGAACGTGGCGCCCCATTTATTCGCCCGGCGCCAAAAGATGCCCATGACCAATGCGGGGAAAAACGATGACGCCGCAAAAGAAAAAGCCGCCGACACCATGAACAGAATATCTGCGGGCTTGCGCGCCGCCACCCAGGCCGCGCCGAACGCCACCACCAGCAAGAGTATTTTGGACACCATGACGCGACGCGCTGCCGACATGCGTGGCGATACGACTCGATACCACATATCGTGCGACAGGGAATTCGACAAGGTCAGCAACAAGCCGTCGGCCGTCGACAACGCAGCGGCCAGCCCGCCTGCGGCCACCAAACCAGAAATCACATAGGGCAGGCCACCGATCTCGGGCATGGCCAACACCACCACATCGGCCCCCATGCTGAGCTCACCCAACTGTACCCGGCCATCACGATTTACATCGACCAGATCGAGCAAATTGACGTCCACCGCACTCCAGGCATGCACCCAACTCGGTAGGGACGCGAATTTCGAGCCCACCACCTGCGTATAGACCTCGTATTTGATCAGCAGCGCCAGCGCCGGCGCCATGAAATACAGCAGCAGGATGAACAACAACGACCAGCACACCGAACGCCGCGCCTCGACCACCGACGACGTCGTGTATGAACGCATCAAAATATGTGGCATGCCGGCTGTCCCCAGCATCAGGCATAACACCAGCGCCAGAAAATTGGTACGCATATCCTGCCGTTCTTGGGGATCTTTCGACGGGAACGGCTCGGCATGAGGCACAGGCGGCGATCCGCGTGCCTCGTAAATCGCCCTGGCTTGCGACCACACGGCACGGGCTTCTTCGACACTGGCCGGATAGGTTTCGAGTTCGCGCTCCAGCGTACGAATATCGATCATGGGCGCGTTCGCAGCCGTCAGTTGCGCCAGACGGCTGCGCAACCGGTCTTTTTCCTGGGCCCAGGATTGCGGCAGGGCCTGCAGCCGCTGCGTCATTTCATCCGCGCGCGCTTTCCATAATTGGCGTACCTGCAACTCGGACACATCCTTGCCCATTTGCGCTTCGCGCTCAGTGATTTCTTGCAGCACCTTGCCTGCGGACAACTGAGGCAGCGGCATGTCGGTATGCTTCATCGACAACCACACGACAGGCACCAGATACGCCACCACCAAGATGATGTATTGACCGACTTGTGTCCACGTCACCGCGCGCATGCCCCCCAAAAAGGAACACACCAACATGCCGCCCAGCGCGACAAAAATGCCGAGCTCGAACGAAATACCCGTCATACGGGTCGTGATGATCCCTACACCGTAAATCTGGGCAACCAGATACGTAAACGAGCACAGCACCGCACACGCCACCCCGGCCAAACGCGCCAAATTACCGCCATAACGGGCGCCCATGAAATCCGGAATCGTGTATTGGCCGAATTTGCGTAGATAAGGCGCCAGCAACAGGGCCACCAGCACATAGCCCCCCGTCCATCCCATGATGTACGCCAGGCCGCCGTATCCCGTCAGGTACAGCGTTCCCGCCACCCCGATGAACGAGGCTACCGACATCCAATCGGCGGCGGTGGCCATCCCGTTATAGACCGCCGGAACGCGGCGGCCCGCGACGTAGTACTCCACCTGATCGGACGTACGGCACACGATACCGATACCGGCATACAGGCTGACCGTGACCAAGAGGAAAACATAGCCAATCCAGTCGCGCGCCATGCCCGCGATCTCGGCTAATGCCAGCAGTACGATCAGCAAGGCGAAACCTGCGGTATACAACACGTAAATGCGGCGCAGCCGGATCTTGAACTCGCGTGCGTTGTCTCCGGAAAACGGCATCAATCGCCCCGCTCGGCGTCACTGCGGGCCTGCGCATCGGCCCGATTCATCAAACGGGCGTAGATGCCGATCAGCACCAAATAAGACAACGGCGCCCCGTAGGCAGCCATCCAGAACGCAAACGGCCAGCCAATGAAGTCGAAAGAGAGCTCGCGGGCGAAATAAGCAGGAAGAAACGTCAGCGCCAGCCAACAGAGGACAAGCACGCCGATCAAGATCAGATTACGCCGCCAATAGCGCCGCATCGCAGAGGGAGTGGAACTCGGGGAATCCGGCATATTATTCATTCGTATCCACGTTGCCGCAGTATGCCCATTTTTGCAACATCGGGCCGGGCGGGCTTATATGCGACAACGGCCGGCACCTGATGGGTGCCGGCCGTTGTGCGTTTTGCTCTTATTAGGGTACTGCCAGTTTATTTATACCGGTGCCGCCGGTTGCCCTTTTTGGGCTATTTGTCTCCTCACCTGCATGAACATGATTGTGCACCATGAGCGGGATTGTCACACTAGGGGAATGCCCTAAGGTGGCGCAAATACATCTCCCTTGTCGCACCAGTTTGGTGCATTTTAGACGAAAAAATCGTCCCGTCCTGACGGCACCGCTTTTCCAGCAAAAACCCTTTTTGAAGATAAAAAAAAGCCACCTACAAAGTAGGTGGCTAAGAACAAGGTGCCCCGACTCCGCTCGGAAAAAGGGCGACCCGTACCTAGATCTTAGAAGCGGTGACGGATACCAACGCCAACGGTCAGCGCCTTGTTGCCGTCTACGAAATCAGCAGCGTCAGCATACGAAGCGACCGAATACAGGTTGGTGCGCTTGGACAAGTCGTAGGTGTAGCCCAGGCTGTAGATGTCCATGGCTTCCAGACCCTTGTTAGGATCAGCACGTTGCCACGAAGCGAAGATGTTGCTGGCACCGCCGATCGGAGCGCTGACACCGACCAAGTACGAATTGATCTTCAGACCGTCCCAGGTGAAGGCGTCGTTCGTGCCGCCTTGGCCCTTGGCGGGGGTGTTGGGATTGCCCAGACCGCCCATCACGTCAAAGTCTTGACCAGCGAACACGCCGTCGGAGGTGCGGCCGTAGGCCAATGCGAGCTTCAGCACTTCGAAGTCATACGAACCACCAATGATGAACTGTTGGGGTTGCGGTTGGCTCGGATACAGGAATTGGCGGTCGTACGTCAAAGCAACGTTCAACGGGCCATTGGCGTAACGGATACCAGCGGTGATAGCACGGCTGTTGTCGCTGGTCTTGAATTCGCCCGGACGCTCTTCGTCATCCACGTTGAACGAGTAACCGATACCGGCTTGGAAACCGCTGAACGACGGGGTTTGATACATGACCATGTTGTCGTAGCGAACCGTGTTGGCGGCGCTGAACGCGGAACCCATGGTCGAGTTCAAGTAGCTGAGCGAGAACGGATCGATGCTGGCAAAGTACTTGGAAGCGATGTTGGTTTGGCGGCCCAAATCAATTTGACCCCAAGATTCGCTGCGCAGACCGATGGTGGCTTGACGACCGAACAGGCGGCCGCCTTGAGCGCTGTTACCATTGCTGGCGCCGAAACCGCTTTCCAGCACGAACACAGCTTGCAGGCCATCGCCCAGATCTTCGGTACCACGCAGACCCCAGCGCGAGCCGCTCTGGATGCCGTTGGTCATGCCGATACGAGACTGGTAGTTACCGCCGTACAACGCACGGTTGCTGTCTTCAGTGCCAACCTTGTTGCGTTGATAGGTGATACCCACGTCGATCAAGCCGTACAAGGTCACTTGCGTCTCAGCGTACGCAGTGCCGGCCATGCCGGCGAGGATCGCGCCAGCCAGCAGAGTTTTTGTTAGTTTCATATCCTCATCCCGATCAGTAGAGAAAGCCGCTAGTCCCCACCCGTGGAGACTGCCAGAACCCATACCTTAGGGAAACGTTTTGTCCGCCCCAAAACCAGGAACTACATAATGAATCTAAATATTTCTTACAAAAGCATTAATTCATTGTTTTTTATGGGAATAATGGCTTTTGTGTAAATTATTAAGTTACGTAATACACATTTAGAAATCACGTCTTTATTGCGTGTTAACAACAGCCATGGGGCGACATAGTCCGACTTATAAACTCACTCCATGCAAGAACCTCTCTTTTGGTATTAGGCCTATTTACGGTGTAGATATTGCGGGATAAGGGGTGTTTTCGATCAAATATGTCCGGGTAATAACTCATCACATGACAGATTGAGACGCAAAGATCTGCAATAAAGTGCGCCGCCATCGCTCACAAACGCTACCATCTGACAGGATTCGTTCAGGCCACAGAACCGCTTCACGCGGCGCATCGCCTTCAGCTTGCTGCCCCCAAGGGGGCGTTTTTGTTTTGGGGGCGGCCCAAAACAAAAACCGCCCCTTTTGGGGCGGTTTTCATGACGACCTGGCAGCGAAACCATGGTTTCGCGCAAAGCACCTCACATATTGTCGATCATCACCTGACCAAAGCCGGAGCACGACACCTGGGTCGCCCCCTCGAGCAAACGGGCAAAGTCATAGGTGACCTGCTTGGACAGGATCGATTTCTCCATACTGGAAATAATCAGGTCGGCGGCCTCGACCCAGCCCAGATGTCGCAGCATCATTTCAGCGGACAAGATCTCTGATCCCGGATTGACATAGTCTTTGCCGGCGTATTTGGGTGCCGTGCCATGGGTCGCCTCGAACATCGCCACCGAGTCAGACAGGTTGGCGCCCGGGGCGATCCCGATTCCACCGACCTGCGCGGCAAGGGCGTCGGAGATGTAGTCGCCGTTCAGATTCAGTGTGGCAATGACGTCGTACTCTGCCGGGCGCAACAGAATCTGCTGCAGAAAGGCATCGGCAATGGAGTCCTTGATAGTAATTTCCCGGCCCGTCTTGGGGTTTTTGAATTTGCACCACGGACCGCCGTCGATCAATTGCGCACCGAATTCCTTTTGTGCCAACGCATAGCCCCAGTCACGGAAGCCACCCTCGGTGAACTTCATGATGTTGCCCTTGTGCACCAGCGTGACCGATGCCCGGTCATTGTCGATCGCATATTGAATGGCCTTGCGCACCAGGCGCTCGGTGCCTTCGCGCGACACCGGTTTGATGCCAATAGACGAGGTATTGGGAAAACGGATTTTTTTGACACCCAGCTTGGTCTGCAGGAACTGGATCAGTTCCTTGGCCTGCTCGCTGTCCGCTTCGTATTCGATCCCGGCGTAGATGTCTTCCGAGTTCTCGCGGAAGATCACCATATCGGTCTTTTCGGGCTCGCGCACAGGCGAAGGCACCCCCTTGAAGTAACGTACCGGACGCAGGCAGACATACAGGTCGAGCTGCTGACGCAACGCCACGTTCAGCGAACGGATCCCACCTCCCACCGGCGTCGTCAACGGTCCTTTGATCGACACCACATAATCCTTGACTACATCCAGCGTTTCATCAGGCAGCCACACGTCCGGCCCGTAGACCTTGGTGGCTTTCTCGCCAGCGTAGACTTCCATCCAGTGGATCTTGCGCTTGCCGCCGTACGCCTTTTGAACTGCAGCATCCACGACCTTGATCATCACAGGCGTAATGTCCGCCCCCGTACCGTCCCCCTCGATGTATGGAATGATGGCCTGATCAGGCACGTTCAGAGAAAAATCAGCATTGACCGTGATTTTCTGGCCCGCAGAGGGAACCTTGATATGTTGGTAGGACATGAATGCTCCTATTGCTCCTGGGGGGTTGCTCGCTCGCCACCAGATCGCTGTGGCCAGCATGATATCGCTAGCCACCGAGCCAGACGGCGGGCCGTAGCTCATTCTAGCGCCCATTCTGACGCCCGTGCGGGGATGAAATCCCGCCGGCGTAAAATGAAGACTTTCCTTTCTGTCTTTATAGACGTTACGTCACATGTTCAACCCGTCCCGGGATCAAGTCCGCGAGTTCTTTATCGAGACTTGGCGCAAACACCGTGCCAATGAAATTCTGACGCCATTGGAATCGATGGCGCTGGACTGGATCATCGAGCACCCCGAATATCACGGCGATCTGGAACATCCCGAAGCCATGACAGCGGAATATCCAGTCGAAAAAGGCCGTACGAATCCGTTTTTGCATTTGTCGATGCATCTGGCCATCGCAGAACAATTGTCGATCGACCACCCGCGCGGCATTCGTGCCGCCTACCAAAAACTGGTCGCGCGCAGTGACGCGCATCAGGCCGCGCACGACATCATGGACTGTCTGGGCCAGGTCGTCTGGGAAGCCCAACGACTTGGCACCGAACTCGATAGCGATGTCTACATCGACCTGATCCGGCAACGCGCCGAGCGTTAAGGGCCACCGTAAACCGGCGGCCATAACAACCCAGAACAGAAATCAGCCAGTCTGGCGCGGCGATACTTGGCGTGCGTTATTTGCGCACACCGAGATCGCTCGGCTGCGCGGACAGCCACTGCGCCACGTGTTCGATATCCTGATCCGACAGCTGCGCCGCAAAAGCTCCCATGATGGGATTTTTGCGCACGTTGGCCGTGGCCGGCGTGCCGGCAGCACCCCGCCTGTAAGCCTTCAGTGCCTGGATAAGATAGTCTTCGTGCTGCCCGGCCAGTACAGGGTAAGCCGGGTCAACAGATGTCTTGGCATCAGCGCCATGACACGAGGCGCAGTTGAATTTATCAAATACCGCTTTACCGGCAGCCAGATCCCCGGCTTGCACACCACCACTGGCGGCGGCCAGCATGGCCCCTGCCAGGATCAACGTATAGCGTTTCATCATGTGCCCTCGCATCACTTGAGATTAGAGTAATAAGCGGCCAGATCAGCAATGTCCTGGTCGCTCAGGCTGCCCGCGATGGCATCCATGGTCGGATGGCTGCGCGCGCCTTTTTTGTACTCATTGAGGGCGGCTTCGATGTATTTGGCGTTTTGGCCAGCAATCATCGGCACATGATAGAGCTCGGGAAAACTGGCTTTGTAGCCAGGAATGCCATGGCATCCAATGCACATGGACACTTTGCTTTTGGCGTTCTGGATATTGCCGGTCGGTGCTGCCTCAGCAGCAGCCACCTGACCAGCGATAGCACAGGACACCACTACAACCAGCGAGGACAGAAAGGTTTTCAACTTCATTGGAATGGCTCTTTGTAAGGCTGAAAACTGTGCTCGGGATGAGCGGCCGGGCCTGAACCCAGCTACAAACCCGGTCGATTGTACGATAATTGTTGCTGAGCCATACTAACCCACGCGGGGACTTCCTCCGCCCTTCTTTCGCTGCCATCGCCTATGTCCGCTGCCCAGAGCCCTGCTGCATCCCGCTTCGAAGGAACCGACCGCTACGTCGCGACCGACGATCTCAAACTAGCCGTCAACGCTGCGCTGACGCTGCAACGCCCCTTGCTGATCAAGGGCGAACCCGGCACCGGCAAGACCATGCTCGCCGAAGAAGTCGCGCTCGCGCTGGGGCGCCCCCTGCTGCAATGGCATATCAAGTCCACCACCAAGGCGCATCAGGGCCTGTATGAATACGACGCCGTATCGCGCCTGCGCGACTCGCAACTCGGTGACGAAAAGGTGCGCGACATCCGCAACTACATTGTGCAAGGCACGCTATGGCAGGCCTTTGACGCCCCCGAGCCCGTGGTGCTGTTGATCGACGAGATCGACAAAGCCGATATCGAATTCCCCAATGATTTACTGCGCGAACTCGATCGCATGGAATTCCATGTCTACGAAACGCGTCAAACCATTGCCGCACGGCACCGCCCGTTGGTGATCATCACCTCGAACAACGAAAAAGACCTGCCTGACGCGTTTCTGCGCCGCTGCTTTTTCCACTACATCCGGTTCCCGGATCGCGAAACGATGCGCGACATTGTCGGGGTGCATTTTCCTGATCTGAAGCAAGACGTCTTGCGTGCGGCGATGGACACCTTCTTTGCCTTGCGTGAAGCCCCCGGGCTGAAAAAGAAGCCCTCCACGTCCGAGCTGTTGGACTGGCTGCGCCTGCTGTTGGCCGAGGGCGCGACGGCGTCGCAAATCGATGCGCACGCCGCAGCCTCCGTCCCGATGATGGCAGGCGCGCTGCTCAAGAACGAACAGGACGTGCAACTGCTGGAACGCCTGGCGGCCATGACCCGCGGCAACGCCCGGCGCTGATATGCTGATCGACTTCTTCTACCATCTGCGCGCACACAAGCTGCCGGTCTCGGTCAAGGAATACCTGACCCTGCTGGAAGCCCTGCAACACCAGGTCATGTCGCCCACGCTCGATGACTTTTATTTCCTGGCGCGCACTGCACTGGTAAAAGACGAGTCGCTCTACGACCGCTACGATGCCGCCTTTGGCGCATACTATCGCGGCATCGAGGCGGCGTTGCCCGCCGACAAGGACATTCCGCTCGACTGGTTGATCAAGCAATTCGAAAAAAGCCTGACACCCGAAGAGAAAGCCGCGATCGAAAAGCACGGCTGGGACAAACTGATGGAGCTCTTCAAAGAGCGCCTCGAAGAACAAAAAGAACGCCATGCCGGTGGCAGCAAATGGATCGGCACAGGCGGTACATCCCCCTTTGGCAATGGCGGCTATCACCCCGAAGGCATCCGCGTAGGCGGCGACTCCGCCGGCAACCGCACCGGCGTGAAAGTCTGGGACATGCGGCAGTTCCGCGACTACGACAATCAAATCGAACTGGGGACGCGCAATTTCAAAGTCGCATTACGACGCCTGCGCCGTTTTGCACGCGAAGGCGCTGAGCTCGAACTGGATCTGGACGACACCATCACCAGCACCGCACGCAATGCGGGTCACCTCGATTTGCGGCTCGTGCCCGAACGCCACAACACGGTCAAAGTCCTCATGCTGCTGGATGTCGGCGGCAGCATGGACGACCATATCGCGCGTGTCGAAGAGCTGTTTTCCGCTGCACGCAGCGAGTTTCGCAATCTGGACGTCTATTACTTCCATAACTGCCCTTACGAGACGCTGTGGCAAAACAACCGCCGGCGCAACAGCGAACGCTTTGACACCTGGGACGTGCTGCGCAAATACAACCCCGATTGGCGGCTGATCATCGTGGGCGACGCGACCATGAGCCCGTACGAGATTCTGCAACCCGGCGGCTCGGTGGAGCATTACAACAAAGAACCTGGCGCAGTCTGGCTGCGCCGATTGCTCGATACCTGGCCCAAGGCCGCCTGGCTCAACCCCGAGCCCACGGCATCGTGGCAGTATCGCCAGTCCATCGCACTGCTGCGCGACATCATGCAACAGCGCATGTACCCGGTGACGGTAGCAGGCCTGGAACAGGCGATGCGGCAGTTATCGAAATGATCCCGCTCAACCGTCGACTGGCTCGACGGGCGTATCCAGGATCAACTGGTAAAACGCCAGATCCAGCCAGCGTCCGAATTTGAACCCTGCGTGCCGGATCGTCCCGGCATGCACGAAGCCGAGTTTTTCATGCAGCCTGATGCTGCCTGCATTCGTGGCGTCAATTCCGCCGACCAACACATGCAATTGCGCTTGCCGGGCGCGATCAATCACGATACGCATCAGCGCCTCGGCCAGTCCTTTGCCACGAAAACGGCTCTGGACATACACCGAATGCTCGACTGTATATTTGTTGGCAGGATAGGCGCGAAATGAGCCGTAACTGGCAAAGCCCATCAACTCGCCTGCTTCGTTTTCAAAGCCAACAACCGGGAAGCCGCCCGCCGCTTTCGCCTGAAACCAGGCTTGCATCGAGGCCAACGTGCGCGGTTTGTAGTCGTACAGGGCCGTCGAGGTCAGGATAGCGTCGTTGAAAATTTCCAGAATCGCCGGACCATGGCGTTCGCAAGTGCACTCGACCAACACGGCCCCGGCAGGCAATGCATGAGATAGGAAAGAATTCATCTGAAAGTCCGTGAGGCCCACCTCTCTGGGTGAGACGACGACATACATATCGGCCTTTAGCCAAGCCAGGCGCCATGCTGATTCGAACGAATTATAACGGCGAGGTTTGCAGGGTTTCTCTGACTGTAAAGCGACGCAACTTATACCGCGAGACAGCCTGCGCCTTCGCTCAGTCTTGTATGGAACTGAACCGTTTGATCACGGCGTGGCGATAGGAACCATCCGTTGCGTATACACTCCAACGACTTTCGCCCGTTATGGATGCTTGCTATGCGTTTTTCGCTTTCGGGGCTATTCGCCCGCTTGAACGCCCTGCTGGTCACGTCATTTCTCGCCTTTCAGGCAGGTGCCGCGCCCACACCCACTGGGATCACAGAGGTCACCTCTGTTGAGGGCATCACGGAATACCGGCTATCCAATGGACTGCGCGTGCTGCTGGCGCCGGATGCCTCCAAGCCCACCACCACGGTCAACATGACCTATCTGGTCGGGTCACGCCAGGAAAACTACGGCCAGACCGGAATGGCGCATTTGCTGGAACACATGTTGTTCAAGGGCACGCCCACCACGCGTAATGCGCTGGGTGAGTTTTCCCGCCGCGGCCTGCAGGCCAACGGCTCGACCTCCAGCGATCGCACCAATTACTTTGCCAGCTTCGCGGCCAACCCCGAGACGCTGAAATGGTATCTGGGCTGGCAGGCCGACGCCATGGTCAACTCCTTGATTGCCAAAGAGGATCTCGACTCCGAGATGACCGTGGTGCGCAACGAAATGGAAAGCGGTGAAAACAACCCCTTTCGCGTGCTGATGCAGAAAATGCAAGCCGCCGCCTATCAGTGGCACAGCTATGGCAAGAGCACCATCGGCGCGCGCACCGATGTAGAAAACGTCGATGTCGGGCAATTGCGCGCCTTTTATCATGAGTATTACCAACCCGATAACGCCGTCCTGATCGTGGCCGGCAGCTTCGATCCGCAAACGACGCTCGAAGCCATCAGCGAAACGCTGGGCAAATTGCCCAAACCGGAACGCAAGCTTCCGCCGGAATACACGGTCGAGCCGGTGCAGGACGGCGAGCGTGCCGTGACCCTGCGACGCGCGGGCGGCACGCCGCTGGTGGCCGCGATGTACCACATTCCCTCGGCCGGCAGTCCCGACTACATCCCGTTTGACCTGGCCGCGACCATCCTGGCCGATACGCCATCGGGCCGTCTGTACCAGGCCCTGGTGCCGACCAAGTTGGCCGCGGAAGTCTTCGGTTTCACCATGGATCAACACGATCCCGGTGTCGCCATGTTCGGCGCTCAGTTGCAGCCAGGCATGGATCAGGACAAAGCGCTGCAAACCCTCACCGCCACCCTGGAATCGCTGGATAAAAAGCCTTTTACCAAAGAGGAACTGGATCGCGCCCGCAGCAAGTGGCTGACCGCATGGCAACAGCTCTACGCAGACCCCGAGCAAATCGGCGTCGCGCTGTCAGAGGCCATTGCGGGCGGTGACTGGCGCCTGCTCTTTTTGCACCGTGACCGCGTGCGCCAAGCCAAGCTCGAAGACGTACAACGCGTTGCGACCGAGTATTTGACCGCCAGCAATCGCACCGAAGGCCGCTACATCCCCACGGAAAAACCCAAACGCTCGCCGCAACTGCTGCGCGCCGATTTGAGTGCGGCACTGAAAGACTACAAAGGCGATACCGACTTCAAACAAGCCGATGCCTTTGACCCCTCACCGGCCAACATCGACAAACTGACGCAACGCGACAGCCTGGATCTGCCCAATGGCGCGGTCCAACTGGCCTTGCTGCCCAAAACCACGCGCGGTGGGCGCGTGCAGGCCGAATTGCTTGTCCAATTTGGCGATGCGGCGAGCCTGCGCGGCCAGCGTATCAATGCCGCGGCGGTCGCCGATCTGCTCGAACGCGGCACGCCTGCCTTGTCGCGCCAGGTAATTCAGGATCGTTTCGACGCGCTGCAAGCGCAGGTCTCGTTCAGCGGCTCCGGCACCGACCTGACCGTCTCGATGTCAGCCGCTGGCGAACATTTGCCCGCGCTGGTCAGCCTGGTGCTGGATATCGTGCGCAATGCCAATTTCCCGGAAGCCGAAATCGAGGAGTATCAACGTCAAGCACTGACCTCGATACGCAGCGCCATGACCGAGCCTACGGCTCTGGCCTCGCGTGCGCTGGCGCGCCAGGACAACCCGTGGCCTGCCGACGACGTGCGCTATGTACCTACCTTTGACGAGGCGCTGGCGCAGACCGAAGCCATCAAACGCGATGCACTGGCGGCGTTTCACAAGCGGTTCTACGGCGCAGGCACGGTGAAGTTCTCCGCGGTGGGTGAATTTGACGCCAATGCGGTCAAGCAATCCCTGACCGAGGGGCTGAAAGGCTGGCAAAAGGCACCAGCGTACACCCGCCTGGATGATCCTTACCACGACATCAAAGCGCAGAACTTCGATATCGAGACGCCCGACAAGGCCAATGCCTTCTACATTTCGCGGTTGCCTCTCAAGCTGCAGGATACCGATCCGGATTTCCCGGCGCTTTATTTGGCGAATTTCCTGCTGGGCACCTCGGAAACCTCACGCCTGTGGGAACGCGTCCGCGAAAAAGAAGGCCTCTCGTACAACGTACGCAGCAATCTGTCGGTGTCCTCGTACGAGCCTTCGGGCAGTTGGACGGTCTATGCAATCTACGCGCCGCAAAACCGTGAGCGCCTGGAAACCGCCATCAAAGAGGAACTCGCCCGCGCGGTGAAAGACGGCTTCACGGCCAAAGAAATCGAAGACGGCATCACCGCCCTGCTGAACTATCGCAAGCTGTCCCGCGCCCAAGACAGCGTGCTGGCCTCTGCCTGGGTCGACTACCTGAGCCGTGGCCGGACGTTCGAATGGTCTGCGCAGTTCGACCAGAAAATCGAGGCACTCACCCCCGATTCGGTCAATGCCGCTTTGCGCAAGTATCTGCAGCCTTCAGCCTTCAGCACGGCTGTGGCGGGGGATTTTGCCGCTCAACAGAAAAAGAAGGCGCCCTAGCCGCTTGCTGCATCAAACACCCGTCTAAATCGATGGGTGTAATTCCCTCGGAACGCCGGCTTGATGCCGGCGTTTTTTGTTGCCGGGGCCGCCCCCCCTTGGGGCAGCAAGCCGAAGGCGCAGCGTGGGGGCATTTTTTATCGCTGTTGGTGTTGTGGGGCGTTTGCTGCTCTTGATTGTCTCTCTGAAGGCGTCCCTGCCGCGTGCCTGGGCGTGGCGCCGGGCCTATCGCACGGACTCGGCCCATGACCAGGGGCCTCGGTCCGCTGCGCGGACTAAATCCGTGCTCAACGGCCCGGCAC
>NZ_CBCSJH010000047.1:0-30871 GCF_965139195.1 Bordetella tumbae
CGCCCACCCCAGCGGCCCCGCCATCCACCAGACGCGTAGCACTGTTGACGGGCTGCGTGCAGTCCGTACTCGGCGCCGAGATAAACGCCTCGGCAGAGCGCCTGTTGGCTCGTCATGGCATTGCCGTCGAGCCGATGCCCGACGTGCAATGTTGCGGCGCGCTGGAGCTGCATATGGGCAAACGCGATGATGCGGTTCAACACATGAAACGCACAGTGCGCCTATGGTCAAATGCCCTGAAAACTGGGCGTATTGACGCCATCGTGAACACCACATCGGGATGCGGCTCTGTCATCAAGCACTATGACGCGATGCTCTCCGACCACCCCGAGCTATCGTCCGACGTGCGCCGTGTGATCGACGCCACCGTCGATATCACTGAGATCGCGGCGACACTGCCGCTCTCGACCGATGGCGCCGCCCTGGGATTGGTCGTCTCCTACCATGATGCATGTTCGTTGAAGCATGGTTTACGGTTGGAACGCCCACCGCGACGCGTGCTGAACAACCTGGGTATTGAAACCCTGGACATCGCAGAATCCCACCTCTGCTGCGGCTCCGCCGGCACCTACAACATTCTGGAACCCGAGATGTCTGCGCGGCTCGGCCAACGCAAGGCCGCTCATGCCCAAGCCAATCAACCCGATGTCATCGCGGCGGGCAATATCGGCTGCCTGGTACAGATATCTCGCTACACCGCGGTACCGGTCGCACACACCGTTCAACTGCTGGACTGGGCAACAGGGGGACCGTGCCCGCGTGGACTGGAAAATTTCCAGCCGCGAACGCCTGCCGTTCCAGATTCTCAAGCGCTGGCTCCCGAGCCAGCTGCAGCAACCGCCGATAACGGCGATTTCCTGTGGTGATCCTTTATGTCTACTCACGCTCAAATCATCGATTTTTCCAATGCGGTTGCGGCCGAGCTCGGCGATGAAGCCATTACGCTCGGCGATGATGTACGCCATCGCTATGGCGAACATACGCTGCCCGGCCCCGATGTCCTGCCGGGGGCCGTGGCATATCCGGACTCCACCCAGGCAGTGCAGACGCTCATCCGCCTGGCCAATCAATTCCGCGTCCAGCTCTATCCCATCAGCAATGGCCAGAACATCGGCCTGGGAACTCGCTCGCCTATCGTTCCCGGCCAGGTAGTGGTCGACCTGGGACGCCGCATGAACCGCATTCTCGACGTCGATGAAAAGCTCGGCTATTGCGTCATCGAACCCGGCGTCAGCTTTCGCACGATGCATGATGAACTCAAGCGCAGAGACAGCAAGCTGATGATTTCCCCCACCGCCGGCCCATCGCAAGGCAGCATACTGGCCAATGCGCTGGACAAAGGCGGCGGCAGCGGCGCCTATGCCGATCATTTCGGCATGATATGCGGCATGGAAATCGTGCTGGGAAATGGCGACATCATCCGCACTGGCGACGGCAGTCTCGCAGGCGACACGCATCCGAATTGGCACGTCTCCAAATATAGTTTCGGCCCAACACTGGACGGCCTGTTCTCGCAGTCCAACTTTGGCATCGTCACTCGCGTGGGCATGTGGCTCATGCCACGCCCGCCGCATATCGAGCCGTTCTTTTTCACATTCCCCGACGATGGCGACGTGGCAGAGGTCATTGAACGCATACGGCCGCTGAAATTGAGCAACTTCGTGCCCACACTGATCCGTGCTACCAACGATCTCTATCTGCTAGCCTCTGTCGCAACGAATCCCGAATATGCGGCCAGCAATGGCACGCGTTCGCTGTCCGATGAAGGCCGCGCAGCACTGCGGCGCCAGCATGGCCTGGGATCATGGACAGTTTCCGGCGCGCTATACGGCGCAAGCCGCGCCGCGCTCATGCCTCAGATCGAACGCATTTCGAACCATTTTCTCGCCTCCGGCAAGGGCCGCCAGATTCCGCTCGAAGAAGCGGAAACCATTGCGCCGCTGCACATCGCCACCAACTCCAATACCGGCGTACCAACAGACAGCGAACTCAAAATGCTGGGCTGGCGGCCGGGCGGTGGCGCAATCTGGCTGTCTGCCGGATCCCCTGTCGTAGGCAGCACCGTGAACGATTTCCAGACGGAGGCCAGACGCATCTGCCACGCACACGGACTGGAATATCTGCTCTCTAACGTATGCGGCGCGCGTTTTGCCCGAAGCGTGCACTCGATCATCTACAACCGGGAAAATCCTGACGAGACGGCACGCGCCGATGCATGCTATCGCGCGCTCAGCGAATGTTTCGCGTCCCGCGGCGTATTCGTAGGCCGGGCCCCGACGATGTACCAGTCCTTTCATCAGGCGCAGCGCATGCCCGAATTCACTCGCGCCTGCTCTGCCATCAAGGCTGCTCTGGACCCGAATGGCGTCATTGCGCCAGGGAAATACGGCATCATGTAGAACGCCGGCCCTAGATCGGGCGCAGCGTCTGTGTCCGATCAAAAACGAACAAAGGACAAACACCACGCCATCGCGCCGCCTCCATTCAGAGACCGCCATTTGCCACGTCCGGTTCGCATTCCATAGAATGCGAACCCTTCTCACTAGATGCATAGAAAATCAATCTCTCATGCATCAGGCCCGCCGAAACGCCTAGCCCTGATAGGGATGCGTTCGGCGCCAGTGCTCCGCGATATCGAGACGGCGCGTGATCCAGACCCCTTCATGGCCCATCACGTAATCCAGAAAACGCTGCAGTCCGGCGGCGCGGGACGGATGCCCCACCAGTCTCATATGCAACCCCACTGACATCATTTTGGGGGTCTTGGCGCCCTCCGCGTACAGCATGTCGAAGGCGTCCTTCAGAAAGCCAAACCACTGGTCTGCGGTGCCCATCCACCCAGCGTACTTGCCATCGTTGTTCGTCAACGAGTAGGGCACGATCAACTGCGGTTTGCCGTCGACCAATTGCCAAAGCGGCAACTCGTCACCGTAATAATCCGAGTCATACAAAAACCCGCCCTCTTCCATGAGGAGGCGCCGGGTATTGACACTGGGCCCGTAGCGACAATACCAGCCCAACGGGCGCTCGCCGATCGTTTTGCTCAGAGACTCGATCGCCAGCCGGATATGTTCGCGCTCCTGATCTTCGCTGAGCTCATAATGTTTTATCCAACGCCAGCCATGACAACACACGTCATAACCCATCTGCCTGATCTTGGCAGCAGCCAGGGGGTTGCGTTCCAGCGCCAGCGCACAACCAAACACGGTCATAGGCAGGCCGCGCTCCTCAAACAGGCGCACCAGCCGCCAGAACCCCACTCGACTGCCATACTCGAACATCCCCTCGGCGGCCAGGTCGCGGCCGTCCCCCATCTGGTTCAGGCCATGCGCCTCGGTCAGCCCAGTTTCGGTGTGATGCTCTCCATCCTGAAAAGAGGGCTCAGAACCTTCTTCGTAGTTCATGACGAAATTCAGCGCCAGCCGAGCCCCTGCAGGCCATTGAGGATTGGGAGGATGCTCGCCATAGCCAATAAAATCACGTGCGGGTTGCCATGTCATGTTGGGGCTATCTCCTGGTTGGGCACTACATCGAACGGTTCAACTTCGACGAACTCCTCGTCGCCTTCGCCGCCTGCCGCCCACATGAACACGACGAAACTCGCAGGCCGGCCAAAGACCGTCATGCCGTGATGCCATGTATCGGCGCGATAGGTGACGCCTTGGTCGCCACTGGCCAAGAAAGCTCTCGCCTGCATAATGTCCGGCCCGCCGTCGGGAAGATGCGGTGCCACGACAACGAGATACTGATCCACATCAATCGGGATAAAAGTCTGCGAGGAATACTCATGTCGTTCGAGCATCGTGGCCCGCAGCGGTAAAGCAGGACTGGGCTCTCGCAACGACAACGACAGACTCGGCTTTGCCTCTTTGCGCAAATTGCCCAAGGCATCGTTGTAATAGGTGCGCCCTGCCGACGTGGGCAAGGTCAGCACATCACCATAGGGAGTAAAGGCCTCGACAGTCAACAATTCGACTTTCACGTTATGCACGATCCCTCTCCTCTAAACATAGTGACAAACGGCGGTAAGCCTCGTGATATCACCGTAGATACGACATCATCAAAAACGCGCTTCATTGGCCCTGCAACCGCCGGCTCAAACCCGTCAGGCGCTCCATCACCAACATCAGCACCAACACACTGACAATCAACACGCCAGACACTGCCGCCACGCGCACGTCCAGCGTGGACTCCATCATTCCCCACATCCGGATAGGAAGCATGTCGCTGCGAGGGCTGGATAGAAACAGCGAGATAGGTACGTTATCGATCGACGCCATGAACGCCATAAAAGTTCCCGCCGCCAAACCAGGGAAAATAATAGGCAGCGTGACCCTGCGAAAGGTATAGAACCGCCCTGCGCCCAAGCTGGCCGAGCATTCCAGCAAACTGCCCTCCAGCTGCACCAGGCTGGCACTGGTCGTGCGCAGCACGAAAGGCACGATCATCACGGCATGTCCCACCGTCATCAACATGAGCGACGGCCGCAAGCCTATGGCAGTAAAAAACACCAACGCCGCCAACCCAAAAGCAATCCCTGGCAATATCAACGGCGACATGAAAAAAGCATCCAATGCACGAGCCTTGCGGCAGCTCGATCGGGCAAGCGCCAATGCCGCAGCACCACCGAATACAGCTGCCGCCAACGCCGACCAGGCTGCCACCATCAAGCTATTGCCAGCCGCCCGATGAATCGGCGCAGAAACCATGGGATCGAACAAGCGTCGATACCAATCCAGCGACAGGCCCGGAGGCGGGAATCGCAATGTCTGGCTATCCGTCAGCGAAGTCACCAATACGACGATCACCGGGCCAACCAGCACCAACAACGCCAGGCCCGCGATGCCACCGATCACCGAGTAGTAGCTCAAGTCGGAGAGCGAGTTTCGTCTAGACATGTAAATACCTCGAACCGCGCCGCCCAAGCGCTGCCATCAACACGATGCACAACATGACCGAGGCCAACAGCACGATAGAGGCCACCGCAGCCAAGGGCCAGTTATACACAACCAGAGATTGCTGCCAGATGACCAATGGCAAATACACCAGACGATTGCCTCCGATAATGGATTGCGAGATAAACGCCGTGGTCGAACTGGCAAACACCAACGTACATCCCGCGACCAGCCCTGGAATCGACAGCGGTAACACCACCTTGAACAAGGTCCGCCAGCGTGACGCCCCCAGCGCCACAGAAGCATCAATCAAATTTCGATCCATGCGAGCCATGACACTGATCAATGGCAATAGCATCATCGGCATCTCGATTTGCGTCAGAGACAGCACCAGCCCGAACTCGGTCTGAAGCAGGCGCAATGGCGCCGGGCTTAAACCCAACGCCATGACAACCTGATTGATGACGCCCTCATTGCCCAGGATGACAATCCAGGCAAACGTGCGCACGACGACCGACAACAGCACCGGCATGATGATGATGAACAGCATCAACCGCCGCCATCGCTCGTTGGCCTGCATGTATACCATCGCCAGGGGATAGCCTATCAACAGCGTCGCACACACCGTCATGACGCCGAGCTTGAGCGTATCCAGCGTGACCTTCCAGTAAAACGGATCCGAGACGAACTTATTCCATGTCGCCAAGCCCAGCCGGGTCAGCCCATCGTCCTCATATGCGCTGGTCGCCACCAGCATGAACAGCGGTGCCGCGAAAAAAACCATAAAGGCCAATGTCAACGGCACTGCCAGCGGCCAGCGTCCCGGCGAAATAGCGGCATTGCTCAACGGGCGACTTCCCTATTGAAACGCTCGATCCATGCCGCACGCTGTGGATTGATCTGCGCCCAGTCATGCTGCACCATGCCCGACATTTCGGACAGGCTCTTTAGCGGCAGCGTATCGTCCAACGTCACGTCCGACGCGACAGGCGCCATGAAATAAGGCCCTTTCATCAGCTCTGTTTGTACAGGCGCGGAGAGCACCGTATCGATGTATTGATAAGCGTTGTCGACTTGCTCGGCGCCTTTCGCAATGTGCATCGTCGTGAAAAAAGTAATGACCCCGCTGGCAGGCCTCACGAACTCGATGTCGATACCGCGCGCTTTCAACGTCCCCACCGTTTGAGTATTGGCATACATGATGTCGCACTGGCCCTGCTGGAACAGACTGGGCATCGAGGCAGGCGCACCGATGACCGCGATTTTGGGCAGAACCTTTTTCAGCTCGATAAAAAAGGGCTCGACGTCTATCCCTTTTGCACCAAATGCTTTGGACATTTCCAGGATGGATACCGTGCCAAATGTCGTCTGAAACCCCGTCAACCCCAAACGCGACACGTACGGCTCGGCGAACAAATCTGCCCAATCGCTAGGTGGCTTGTCGAATTTCTTGGGGTTGTACGCGATCCCGACAAACTGCGCGGCGATCGTTACGCCATACTCATCCGCCATGCCAGGCTGTAGTTTCGCGGCGTTGCTCAAGCGAGAAGGATCAAATTTCTCAAATAGCCCGGCGTCGATAGCCGTCACACGTGGACCCGGATCCAGCAGGAACGTATCAAATAATGGATTGCCGCGCGCGGCACGCGCCTTGGCAATCTGATCCACCGCATAGAGCGGCTGCATTTCCAGCGTCACCCCGTGCGCCTTCTGCAGGGCAGGCGCCACGATAGAGCGGTACGCCTCCTCCCAAGAGCCCGGATATACCGCACTGACCACCGACCCATTGGCATGCGCAAGGCGCGGCAGCATCGCCAACGCACCCAATGAGGCGGCGCCAGCCAGCAATTGACGGCGAACGGGATCATGCTTCATAGCCTTTTCCTTCAGTTGACGTTAGAGGACGATGAAAAAATGGAAGGCATCGCATCTGGGCGTACACCGCACCACACCGCCCTCTGCGGCGTGCGAACGCCACCTCTGCGCATTGCAGAGATCTTGATAGCCACCTGATTGCGCGTCAGCACTTGATGCACGACGCTGGGCCCCAATGGCAGGCTCAGCGTGACATCGACCGGCCAGCGCCCCACTCCATCCTGCTCAAAGAGATCCAGATGCTCGGGCCGCAACGACACTGTCACACGCTGCCCCGCAGAAAAATCTGCCGAATGCGGCACTACGATGCTGCCACCCGCGTCGAGTGCCACACATAATCCAGCCCCGTCCGCCGCGGATACGCGCCCCTCCAGTAGATTGGTCGTGCCGATGAAACTGTTGACGAACAAGGTATCGGGACGATCATAGATATCCACCGGCGATCCCAATTGTTCGACACGTCCGTGATTCATGATCGCGATACGATCTGCCACACTCATGGCTTCTTCTTGATCGTGGGTGACCAGGATGGCCGTCAGGCCGAGCTGACGCTGCAAGCGCTTGATCTCGATCTGCATATCCAATCGCAGATTTTTGTCGAGTGCACTGAAAGGCTCGTCCAACAGGAGAATCCGCGGCTCAGTTGCAATGGCGCGAGCCAACGCGATGCGTTGCTGTTGTCCTCCCGACAACTGACGCGGGTAACGCTGCGCCACATGAGGCAGCTGCACCACCTCCAGGCACTCCTGCACACGGCGCACGACATCGACGCGACGACGGCCACGCGCATCAAGACCGTAGGCTACGTTCTGCGCCACAGTCATGTGCGGGAACAACGCATAGTTCTGAAACACGATACCGATATCGCGTCGATTCGGCTGCAGATCGTCAATCGATCTGCCGTCCACCCGGACCTTGCCCTGTGTCTGCTTGACAAAGCCTGCCACGATGCGCAGCAACGTGGTTTTACCGCACCCCGATGGCCCCAGCAGCGCTAGCACTTCTCCCGGCTCGACTGAAAGATCAACCTGGTCAACGGCCAGAAAACCGCTATATCGATGACTTACGGATTCAATGTCCAACGAGTGCTTGTTCATCGTGTGCGTACACCGTCCTCTTCATGTTTCCGCATGCGCGGTAGACCATCGAGCCTAGGAACCCTATGCAAGGTTCGTGCCAACTCGTGGCAACACGAAAACGAAAACGGCGATGAACATGCTGATGGCCGCATGAATACTGGCCATTAGCCCGACATGAATACCTGCTGGGATACCAGCATTGCGCCAGAGAATGGGCCCGGAATCACCGTCACTGCGCCAACAGGACGAACGGCTGCTGCCCTGCCTTGGTGCAGGGGACTTCAATGTGGTGCGAAGGAAACCTCAGGCGCGTCGCGATTTGGCAGGTCGCGTTTCCCGCCACGCAATGTAGAGGCCGCTGCCGACAATGAAGGCAGCACCGAGATAGTCGGGTAACTCGGGAACGTCCTGCCACACAAACCAGCCGAGCAACGATGCCCATAGCAGGCCTGTGTAATCAAATGGCGCGACCACCGATGCCGGACCGATGCGAAACCCTTGGGTAATAAACGTCAACCCCAACGTGCTGAACAAAGCAATGCCTGCAAAATACGGCCAGTGCGACCACTCGGGCGGCGTCCAGAACGCAGGTACAGCGACTGCGCTACAGACCAACTGACCTACCACGATATACAGAGTCGTCGTCAGCATGCTCTCGGCCGCACCAATCGCCCTGGCCGTCAACATCATCACGGCATACAACGACGCAGTCGCCAGCGGCAAGAGCGCCGCCATCTGAAAACTCGCGGCGCCGGGCCGCACGATCACCAATACCCCGGCAAACCCGGCCGCCACCGCCAGCCAGCGTTTACCGTCTACCGGCTCCTTGAGTACCAGCACAGACAGTGCAGTCACGAACAGCGGCGCCGAAAACGCGATGGCCGTCGCCTCAGCCAAGGGCAATGATTGCAAGCCCAGATAGAACATCGACGCCGAAATGATATTGAGCGCCCCACGCACCAAGTGCAGCCCTGGATGCCGCGTGCGCAAAGCACGCCGCCCGCCCAACGCCAAGACCAGCACCAGGACCACCGGTAGCGCAATCGCGGCCCGCAGGAACAAAATCTGTACTGGGCTGTAGTACTCGCCCACCCATTTGGCCAGCGCATCGCTGCATGTCAGGAACAGGATGCCTGCAGATACACAGGCGATACCAGCTAATGGCGAAGCGCTAAAAGAGGAACTGCGCGAGGACGACATGGACACTACTCAGGAGTTACGATGACAAAGCCTCCATGATAGAGGCTAAGAGATCGAGCTGACGTCCCTGGCCGGAATGGCACCTTGACGAGAGAGGAGCCCAAAAAAGATGAATCCTCACCGTAGAAACCAAATCCTACCGCATACGAACCCAGCCTCCTCACCCGGCTAGGCAAGCCGGGAAACATCAAAAATATTAGACACAAATCCCATTCATTGACAAAATGACTAATATTTTGGACAATTTCACCCATGGATATGAGCGAAATTGGTGCAATTATACGAGAGCGGCGTCAGTCACGCGCGCTGACTCAGGCTGACCTGGCCCGCAAAGGCGGCGTATCCCGGGCGACGCTGAGCGCGCTCGAAAACGGACAATTGGCCGAACTTGGCATCAGCCGCTTGTCACGTCTGCTCGAGGTGCTGGGCTTGACGCTGCAGGTCGCCCAGGCGGAAATCTTCCGTCCCACGCTGGATGAGCTCAACGCCATGAACAACGAAAAGGCAAAAACACGCTCCAGGGAGCGCTATCGTGGCTAAACGCTCCCCTGCACGTATCGCGTCGCCAGACATCCTCGATGTCTGGGTGGACGACCATCTGGGTTTGCGCCCTGTTGGCGTACTTGAGCGCTACCCGGAGCCTGGCCGGAGCTTCCAATCGACGGTAGCGTTTTTCTACCACAGCGGCCTGCACGATGCAGATGCCGTGTCGATCACCATGCCGATCAAGCGCGATGCATACAAGCTCGATCAAGCTGGCCTGGAAAACAACCTGCCTCCCATTTTCGATCAGAATATTCCCGAAGGTGCATTACGTGACTACCTGATCGAGCGCTACAGAAAAGTAATCGAAGACATGGGGGACTTCGACATATTGCGTTTGGCCGGCAACCGCAGTATCGGACGCGTTCGTGTCGTGCCGCATGGTGAAACACCGAATTCGCTGGTTCCCAAGGCACCGGACGTCTCCGATATCCTTTCTGACCCGGATGCCCAAAAGCTATTGACGGAACTATTTGACCAATTGGCCGAGTTCTCTGGCGTCAGTGGCGTACAGCCCAAAGTATTGATCGAAGGACAGCAGACTACAACACTCAAGGATCCGAAAGTCTCCGGCTACCGCCGCCTCACCATGCAGAATGAGGGATATATCGTCAAAGCATCTGGCCAGGACTATCCCAGCCTGGCAATCAACGAGTACCTATGCCTGCATGCCTGCCGAATGAGCCTGCTGCCTACTGCCAAAGCAGCATTGTCCGATGACGGTCAGGTACTGGTCGTAGCCCGCTTTGATCGAGACAAAGCGGGCCTGCCCCTGGGTTTTGAAGACATGGCGTGCCTATCCGCCTATACCTCCAATGACAAGTACAAGGGCAGCTATGAGGAAATGGTCAAAAAACTGTCGCTCATGATTGAGTTCGAACAACGTCATGACGCATTGGCCGAATTGTTCAAATCGATCGCGCTTTCCTGCGTCCTGGGCAACGGCGATGCTCACTTGAAAAACTTTGGGTTGCTGTATCCTGATCCCACAGAACCGGCGCGTCTTGCACCGGCCTACGACATTTGCTGCACCGTGGCCTATTTACCGAGCGATCTGTTGGCGCTGTCCATGAACGACAGCAAGCGGTTCCCCAACCGGGCAACGCTGGAAAAGTTCGGACGAATCGCCTGCAAACTCAAGCCTCGCGAAATCGACAACATTCTGCAGGATGTCGCCACAGGCGTCGAAATGGCTGCCCTGGAACTCGCGCATTACCGCCATACGTATCCGGAGTTTGACGTGCGCTGCGGCGCAGGCATGCATAGAGCATGGTTGAGCGGAATGCGCCATACCTTGGGCAAAGGTGCTGACTACACATTGCCGACGACATTGGAGCAAGTCAGCGGACAAAACCCACGCGGTGGCAAACCATCGCACTGATCAACCTTCAACACCGTTGAACTCGACAGACAGGCATATTGCTATGGACAACGCACAGGATATCGCGATCTCGATCGTGCAACGCACGCTACGCGGCGAGCTGCCGCGGCCGGACGTGCATACTTTCTTCGACCCCGACACCTTCACCGCCAGCCACATCGTGCGCGACCCTGGCGGCAATGCCTGCGCCATCATTGATAGTGTCCTGGATTTCGACTATGCCAGCGGCCGCACGGCCGAAACTTCGGCAATGCGGATGGCTGCCCATGTCCAGGAACACCATCTGCAAACGCAGTGGGTGCTGGAAACCCATGCCCATGCCGATCACCTTTCCGCTGCGCCCCTGCTGATCTCTCAGTTGGGAGGACGGCTGGCCATCGGCAAACACATCACCACCGTCCAGAACGTATTCGGGAAAATCTTCAACGCCGGTACAGAGTTTGCGCGCGATGGCACCCAATTCGACGAACTTTTCGAGGACGGGGACCCATTTCAAATAGGCAGCCTGCAGGGGATTGCCCTGCATGTGCCCGGGCACACGCCAGCGTGCATGGCCTATGTCATCGGTGACGCCGTTTTCACCGGTGACACCTTATTCATGCCGGACTACGGTACGGCACGCTGCGATTTTCCAGGAGGAAACGCCGCGACGCTTTATCGATCGATCCAGCGCTTGCTGGCCCTGCCCGATGCCACGCGCGTGTTTGTGTGTCATGACTACAAGGCCCCTGGCCGGGATATCTATGCCTGGGAAACCACCATCGCAGACCAGCGCGCGGCAAACATCCATGTCCACTCAGGCGTCGACGAACAAGCCTTTGTCGCCATGCGCGAAAAACGCGATGCCACACTGTCCATGCCCAAACTCATCCTGCCGTCGATTCAGGTCAACATGTGTGGGGGGCAGCTGCCTGCGCCCGAAGATAACGGCGTCCGGTATCTGAAGCTGCCGTTGAATGTGTGGTGAGAAGTAGAATCCCGTTGTTGAGAGCTCGTAGCCAGTAGACCGCGACTCGTCACACTGGCGGCTCTTCTTCGCTTTACCTTCGATCACTGATAGAGGACCCTCCATGCGTAGCCTATGCCTAGCCCTGGCCGCGGCTGGCCTGTTTGCCAGCGCCGCCGCCACCGCCCAATCCACGATGCGTATCGGCCTGCAGGATGATCCTGATGTGCTCGACCCCGTCCGCGCGCGCACCTTTGTGGGCCGTATTGTGTTTGCGTCGCTATGCGACAAGCTGGTGGACATCTCGCCGGATCTGAAAATCGTGCCGCAACTGGCCGAGTCGTGGAAAACCAGCGACGATGGTTTGACGCTGACGTTCACACTGCGCGAAAACGCCTTTTATCACGACGGCGCACCCATCGACGCAGCCTCGGTCAAGGCGAATCTGGATCGTGCCATGACGCTGCCCGACAGCAACCGCAAGAGCGAGCTCATCTCGGTCGCCAGTGTGGACGCTCCCGATGCCCGCACCGTTGTATTGCATTTGAAAGAACGCGACGCATCCCTGCTGTCGCAGCTCTCTGACCGGGCCGGGATGATGCTGTCGCCGGCGACTTTCGACAAAGAGCCGGGTCGTAACCCAGTGTGCTCTGGTCCCTACAAGTTCAAGGAACGTGTCCAAAACGATCGTATCGTGCTGGATCGCTTTGACAAATATTGGGACAAGGATCACTACCATTTCGATCAAGTTATTTTCACCCCCATGCCCGACACCACGGTGCGCTTGAACAATCTGCGCGCCGGCGGCCTGGACATCATTGAACGGGTAGCGCCGAGTGACGCCGAGGCAGTGAAATCGGACTCGAATCTGCGATTGGCGCCTGTCACCGGCCTGGGCTACCAGGCTATCTCGGTCAACATCGCGAACGGCCCCCGTGCCGACAACCCGCTGGCCAAAGACAAGCGCGTACGCCAGGCGCTGGATCTGGCCATCGACCGCGACGTGATCAACCAGGTCGTAGGTGAAGGTATGTTCCAACCCGCTTATCAGCCCTTTCCGCCTGCCAGCTTTGCCTATGACAAAAGCATAGACCGCACGGGACGCGACCCGAAAAAGGCGCAAGAACTGCTCAAGCAAGCCGGCTACGATCGCGTCAAGTTCGAATTGACCTTTGGCAACAACACCACCATGCAGCAGGTGTTTGAGCTGGTACAGGCGATGGGATCCGAGGCCGGTTTTGATATTTCGCTAAAGCCCCTGGAATTCGCCTCCCTGCAATCGGCGCTGCCTCAAGGCGACTTTCAAGTCGGCCAAACGGGGTGGTCGGGCCGCGTCGACCCCAGCGGCAATATTTACCAGTACATCACGTGCAAGGGCACGTTGAACGATGGCAAATATTGCGACGCCGATATGGACAAGCTGATGAATGAAGCCCGCAGCGTTGCCGATGAGTCCAAACGCCGTGAGCTGTATTCGAAAGCCATGCGGAAAATGCAGGAAGACGATCCTCGCATCTATCTGTTCTATCTGCCCTGGATCTTTGGTACGCAAGCCAAGGTCCAAGGCTTTGTCCCCTACCCTGATGGCCTCATCCGCCTGAAGGACGTGACGGTGGCTGCAAAATGAGCATTGACTCCGGATATCGCATGTTCACCACGCGCCCCGAGATCCTGGGCACGTTTGGTGTAGTGACCTCGACGCACTGGCTGGCCAGCAGCGCTGGCATGGCGCTGCTGGAACGCGGCGGCAACGCGTTTGATGCAGCCGTGGCGTCCGGTTTTGTGCTGCAGGTCGTGGAACCGCACCTGGTAGGCCCGGCGGGTGAAGTGCCGGTGATTTTTCATTCGGTACGCACCGGCCGCACCGAGGTCCTGTGCGGCCAGGGCCCGACGCCGGCAGGCGCGACGCTGGAACACTACCAATCTCTCGGTCTGAACCTGATACCCGGCAATGGCTTGCTGCCTGCCGTCATCCCCGGCGCGTTCGACGCCTGGATGCTGATGCTGCGCGACCACGGCACATTGCGCGTGCGCGATGTGCTCGAGCCGGCGATCTATTACGCCGAGCAAGGCCACCCGTTGATGCCGCGCATCGCCAACACGATCGCGGGGCTCAAGGACTTCTTTACTGCGCACTGGCCCACCACCGCACAGGTCTACCTGCCTGGCGGCAACGTGCCTGAGGCTCGCAAGCTGTTTCGTAATCCCCGTCTGGCAGAGACCTGGCGCCGCGTATTGCGCGAGGCCGAAGCCGCCGGCAATGACCGCGAGCGTCAGATTGACGCGGCGCGGGATGCGTTTTATCGCGGCTTTGTGGCCGAGGCGATTGACCAATATGCCCGCCATAACGAAGTCATGGACGAGAGCGGCACGCCGCATCGTGGCGTCTTGACGGCCCAGGACATGGCCAGCTGGTCGGCGAGCTACGATACGCCGGCCACCTATGACTATCACGGCTATACCGTTGCGAAAGCAGGTGTATGGAGCCAAGGCCCCGTCCTCCTGCAAACCCTGGCATTGCTAAAAGGGCTGGACCTGCGGCAGGCAGGGCCGAATGGCGCGGAGTTCATTCATCACGTTACCGAGGCCATGAAGCTGGCGTTTGCCGACCGTGAGGCGTATTACGGCGACCCGTCTTTTGTCGATGTGCCCCTGGCGCATCTGCTGTCGGATGCCTATAACGACGAACGCCGTGCCTTGATTGGAGCCATGGCATCGCACGATCTGCAGCCGGGCCGCGTGCCCGGCTTCGAGGCGCAAGTGGACCGGGTCATGGACGTCTTGTCGCGCCTGTCAAAGGTCACACCCGTGGGCGCTCCGAGCAGCGAGCCCACGCTGGCCGACATGCGCGCCTCGGTCAAACGCGGCGATACCACCCATGTCGATGTGATCGACCGTTGGGGCAACATGGTATCGGCAACGCCATCAGGGGGATGGTTCCAATCATCGCCCGTGATCCCGGAGCTGGGGTTCCCGCTCAATACGCGCGCGCAGATGTTCTGGCTGGAACCCGGTCTGCCGGGCACACTGGCCCCCGGAAAACGGCCACGCACGACGCTGACGCCATCGCTGGCCCTGCGCGACGGCAAACCCTACATGGTGTTCGGCACACCTGGCGGAGATCAGCAAGAGCAGTGGCAATTGCTGCTATTCCTGCGCCATGTCCATCACGGATTGAATCTGCAGGAAGCCATCGACCAGCCCATGTCACACACGATGCACTTTCCGTCGTCGTTTTACCCGCGCGACCGCAAGCCAGGGCATCTGGCAGTGGAGACCTCGTTCGGCGCGGAGGTCATCGCTGATCTGCGCGCCCGCGGGCATGTCATCGAAGAGGAACCTGAGTGGTCCACGGGACGCTTGACGGCTGCGACCCGGGACGAGGATGGTTTGCTGCATGCAGCGGCGACGGCCAGGCTGATGCAGGCCTATGCCGTGGGGAGATAACCGCGCCAGCATAAGCCAACCAGATGACACCATAAGCCACACCCTATTCTCCCTCCCTGCCCCCGGCTTCTACCATCGAGTCCTCTTCAGTTGTCGTACCAAGGACTCAAAGCATGTACAGAATCGGTATAGACGTCGGGGGCACGTTCACCGACTTCACGCTGGTGAACAGCCAAAATGGCGAGGTCGCTTTTTTCAAGGTTCCCTCCACCCCCAGCGACCCATCGGAAGCCATCCATCAAGGCATTACCGGCCTCATGGACAAACACGGCCTGCAGCCGGATCAGATCGAACACATCGGCCATGGCACGACTGTCGCGACCAATCTCATCATCGAGCGCAAAATTGCCCCCTGCGGCCTGATTACGACCCGGGGATTTCGCGATGTATTGGAAATTGCCCGGCAGGTCCGGCCTCACCTGTACGACTATAGTGTGACGCGTCCCACCCCACTGGTGCGCCGCGCCTGGCGCCAGGAGGTGCCCGAACGCATCTCCCCGCAAGGCGAAGTCGTCGAGCCCCTGGACGAATCCGCTGTACGCGCGGCTGCCGAGGTATTGCGCGACGCTAGCGTACAGGCCGTCGCGATCTGTTTCCTGCATGCCTATCGCAATCCCGATCACGAACGCCGGGCGCGCGACATTGTGCGCGAGGTCTTGCCCGAAGCCTACATCAGCCTATCCAGCGACGTTTTACCCGAGTTCCGGGAATTCGAACGCCTGTCCACGACCACGCTCAATGCCTCGGTAGGACCACGCATGGAACGCTATCTGCAGCGCTTTCTGGAGCGTGTGGCCGATATCGGCATTCGTCATGAACCTCACACCATCCACTCCAATGGCGGCCTCATGTCGGTACAAACGGTGCGCCAGTTCCCCGTACGCACGTGTCTGTCAGGCCCCGCGGCTGGCGTCGTAGGAACGGCCGTACTCGGCCGCACCATAGGTTTCCCCAATGCCGTGACCTTTGACGTGGGCGGCACCAGCACCGATGTCTCGCTGATTCTGGAGGGACGTCCGGCGTTTACCTCCAGCCGCTCTGTGGCGGGTTATCCGGTCAAAACACCGATGGTGGACATCCATGTCATCGGCGCAGGCGGCGGCAGCATTGCCTGGATCGACGAGGCGGGATCGTTGAAAGTCGGCCCCCATAGCGCGGGCGCAGTCCCCGGCCCCGTCGGCTATGGCCGTGGAGGCACCGAGCCCACCATTACCGACGCCATGTTCACGTTGCAGCGCCTGAATCCAGTCAAACTGTTGAAAGGCCGGATGAACGTCGATGCAACCGCTGCACGCGAAGTGATCGCCCGCCGTATCGCAGAACCACTAGGTTTGAGCGCAGAGGCCGCAGCCGAGGGCATCATCCGTATTGCCAATGCCAATATGGCGCGTGCGATACGCTCGGTATCGACGGAGCGTGGCCATGAACTCTCGAAATTCGCCCTGTGCGCCTTTGGCGGCGCCGGTCCCCTGCACGCGCTCGACGTCGCGCGGGAATGCGGCATTCCTACCGTCATCATTCCCCAAGAGCCTGGCACATTGTGCGCGCGCGGCATTCTGCTGACGGATGTTTCCTTTGATTTTGTCGAAAGCGAAATCGCCGTCATTGAGCCTGAGGGCTGGCCACGCGTGCTCGCACGCCTGGACAGATTGCGCGAGGAAGCCAACCGCTGGCTCGAAGAAGAAGGCGTCGATGCCCCGAACCGCGATTACGAAGTCGTGATCGACGCGCGCTATGTCGGACAGAATTTTGAGGTCCAAGTAGCACTGCCCGCGCACGAAACGCCCTCTTTTGACGCATTCCACACAGGCTTTGGGCAAGCGCACCGGCGCGAGTATGGCTATGACGTGCCTGACCGCGCCATCGAGATCATCAACTGCCGTACCAAAGCCATTGGACGCGTGACCAAGGCCCCGCTGGCAAACATTGCCGAACGTGCGATTTCTCAACCGATTTCGCGCCGCCGCATCCATTTCGGCGAAGCCATCGGTTGGCGCGAGGCTGACGTCTACGATCGCGATCAACTGGGCGCCCATGCCAGTTTTGAAGGCCCGGTGGTTTTTGAAGAAATGAGTTCGACCACTGTTATCGCCCCCGGCCAATCGGCGCGCGTCGACGAATTCGGCAACATCGTGGTGCGGGTTTGAGCCTCGCCGCTGCTTCTAGGACATACTCATGACGACTCAAACGCCTGCTTTGCGAGACCCCATCGAAATGGAGGTCTTCATCAATCGCCTGCTCTCCATCACCGAGGACATGAACAATACGCTCGTGCGTTCGTCGTTCTCGACCAACATCAAAGAACGCAAAGACTGCTCTGTGGCACTGTTCGACGCCATGGGCAGGCTGGTGGCCCAAGGGACCCAAATCCCCTTGCATCTGGGCTCGCTCAACGGAGCCATGCAGGCAGTGCTGGATCAATATCCCGTTGCACAGATCAAACCGGGCGATGCATTTATCAGCAACGACCCCTACCTGGCCGGCGGCAGCCACCTGCCCGATATCAACATCGTCACCCCTGTTTTTCATGAGGGGCAGCTCGTATTCTTCACGGCCAACGTCGGCCATCATGCCGATGTGGGAGGATCAGTACCGGGCTCCATCGCAGGCGGCCTGCGCACGGTCTTCGAAGAGGGAATCCGCATTCCTGTGGTGCGTATCGCGCGCGACGGCGACATTCAGGAAGACCTGCTGCGGCTGATCTGCAGCAATACCCGCGATCCGGAAGAACGCTGGCTGGATCTGAAAGTCCAGGTCGCCACCAATCAGCGCGGTGCAGTAGCGGTGCAAGGTCTGCTCACGCAAATGGGGTTGGAGCGTGCATTGACTGCCGTAGAGGACCTGATTCAATACACCCGCTCGCGCCTGGAACGCCGCATTTCCGAGTTGAATCCAGGCACGTATTCCTTTGTGCACATGATGGACGATGACGGCCTGGGTGGAGGCGATCCGGTACCGTTGCAGGTCGCAGTCACGGTGTTGCAGGGCCGCCTGCGTTTCGATTTTTCAGGGTCGGGGGCTCAAGCACGCGGTGCGATGAACTTACCCGATAGTGCACTGAAGGCCTGCGTCTACTATGCCGTCAAAGCCTTGCTCGACCCCGAGCTTGCCGCGAACTCCGGGCTGTTCGAGCCGCTGGAAATCGTGGCGCCGCCAGGATCCATCGTCAATCCGCAGGCCCCGGCCGCTGTAGGCGCACGCTCTCTGACAGCACAAAAAGTCGCCGGTGCGATTTTCGGCGCATTCCGCGAGGCGCTGCCGCAGTCACGCATCATGGCTTCGGGCAACGACGTGTGCCCTGCGATCGTATTCTCTGGCCGTTTGGCCAGCCGTCCAGGAGACTTCGTCTATTTGGAGACCGTCGCCGGCGGGTCGGGCGCTCGCGACGACATGGACGGCATGGATGGCGTTCATGTCCACATGACCAACTCATCGAACCTGCCCGTGGAGGCCCTGGAAAACGAGTACCCCTTGCGCGTCGAACGCTATGCGCTGGTGTCCGACTCCGGCGGTGCGGGCCGTCAGCGGGGGGGAATGGCGGTAGCTCGCGAGATACGGGCGCTCGCTGATGGCATCGTTTTCTCGGCACGTTCAGATAACCACGTCGCGGGCCGTGCGAGCGGTGTACTGGGCGGCGGTGATGGCAGGCAGGCACGCCTGGTTTACAAACGTACCGACGGCAATGAGGAAATCATGTCCTCGAAAACCGCCGGCCTGCGTATGGCTCGTGGAGAAAGTGTGTGTCTTGAAACCTCTGGAGCTGGAGGTTTTGGCAATCCCAAAGACCGCGCGGTAACCGCATTGGCCGACGACCTGCACGATGAGCGCGTATCCGTAGCCGCAGCCCGGAAAATCTACGGCGATCTCGTGGATCGGGCGCTGGCATCGAAAGCCTGACCCATCCGTTGTCTCAGCCAGGCATGAGCGTCATCGTTCTGATAGCGCTCATGCCAATAAAGCGACACACTCAAAGGCGGCAGCGGCAAAGGCGCAGGCAATAATTCGATGCCTGCTGCTGCCTTTAACTGACTGGCCACGCTCAACGGCAAGGTGGCAATCATGTCGGTCTGCGCCACCACAAATGGCGTGGCCATATAGCTGCTCAACAGCACCGCCACGTTACGTTGCAAACCCATGGCACGCAATGCGGCATCGACCTGCGCATTGAAGTAGTTCGCATACCCCGACGCATTGATGTGCCCATATTGCAGATACGTGTCCAGATTCCAGGCACGAGCCAGTGCAGGATGCCCTTTACGCACGAGACAGGTGCAGGCCTCTTCGAACAGAAAGCGTGCCCGCAGGTTGTCGGGCGGATCGGGATAGTGGCCGATATAAAGCTCGACGTAGTTCTCTGCCAGCATCTCCAGCGCGCCGCCCAATTTCGGCGGCAAACACCGCAATCCGATACCTGGCCCTTCGCTTTGTACGGCGGACAATATCCTCGGGAAAACGGCCAACTGCAGATAATCACTGGCGCACAGCGTAAAGACGCGTTGTGTCGAGGCAGGGTCAAAGGTCATCTCGCGCGAGATGCTGCGACGCCATGCCTGCAGCAACGGCTGAAAATTGCGATGCAGCTCAAGCGCACGCGGCGTAGGGGTCCAACGATTGCCTTGGCGCTGCAGCAATGGATCGCCAAACAGATAGCGCAATCGACTCAACGCCGAACTCATCGCGGGTTGGCTGATGCCCAGCAACTCCCCGGCTTGAGACACGCTGCTGCACGTCATCAGTGCATCGAAATGCACCAGGAGATTCAAATCGGCGGCTTTCATAGCGTGCGCTTTATAGGCTTATAAGTTTCACCCTGTCGACGCTCTAGGGCATCGTCCCTACTATTTAAACATACTCCCCCAACGTAGGCGGGAGACATAAAACTCAGGGGAATTCATGTTATCCGTCAAGAAAACTTTTGCCTGTTTCCTGCTTTGTTCTGTCTCGGCGCTGTGCGCCATCCCGGCCGCCAATGCAGAGGATGCCTGGCCCGGCGGCAAACCAGTACAGCTCATTGTGCCCTACGCCAACGGGGGATCCACCGATCTGGTCGCGCGACAGCTGGCCGATGCCGTCAGCAAGAAAACCGGCGGACACATCATCGTGGAGAACCGCGCCGGTGCTTCTGGTGTAATCGGAACGTCGTACGTAAATCGCCAGCCCGCAGATGGCTACACCCTATTGCTGGGCACCGTCACCAGCCACGCGATTGCGCCCAGCGTCACCGCCAATCTCCCCTACGACATCGTCAAGGGCTTCACACCGATCACGACAATAGGCACCATTCCTGATGTCATCGTGGTTAACCCTCAATTGGGAGTGAACACGCTGAATGACTTCATCAAGCTGGCCAAATCCCAGCCGGAACAAGTCTCTTACGCGTCGGCCGGCACCGGATCGTCCAGCCACCTGGGTGGCGCCTATTTCGCGGCCGAGGCCGGACTGAAGATGAATCACATCTCCTATCGCGGATCGGGACCTGCATTGATTGACGTACTGGGCGGACACGTCGACATGATGCTCGACGTCGTCATGACTTCGTTGGAGCCTGTCAAAGCCGGCCGCCTGAAGGCCTTGGCAGTGACATCGAAGGAACGATCACCATTGCTGCCCGATGTACCGACGGTACAAGAGGCCGGGATTCCCGGCTTTGAAGCCATCATATGGTTTGCGCTATTCGCCCCTGCCAACATGGACCCTGAGCTGCAGGCCCGTATTGCGAACGCTTTTGACGAAACCATCCAAGAGCCCCAGATGAAGGAACTGTTGCTGCGCCAGGGCATCACGGCCTCGGGAACAGGCCCGGCAGCCCTGGCCGAGACCGTTCGTGCGGACACAGCCAAATGGCGCGACATCGCGAAAAAGGCAGGCGTAGAACCGCAGTAACTGATGGCGTTGAGCGAAATGGTTTCCATGCCACCAACTGCGGCCAGCCGAAAGCTGTGAGTCGGCTCAAGCAACAGGCCGGACAGGAAAACGCCTTACTGAACCAGCGGCGGGAGCAGACTGCCCTCCATCACTACCACAGCCTGCCCCGCAACATGCGCCCATATACCATCAGGGCGGTGCTCGGCGCGCGCGAGCAATAAACTCGCGCGCCCCATATCCACCCCTTGCCCTACGCGCAATCGCAACGTCCCATCGCCGCGCAATGACGCTCGCAATGCCGTTGCCGCGACGGTCGCGCTGCCCGTAGCGGGGTCTTCCGTCATGCGGCCCGTGAACATACGCGCCTGTATGTCAGTGGGGCTATCAACCGTGTCCGAAGCAGTATCCGTGGTGTAGGCATAGATCGACTTGGCGCCATCCAAAGGCAACAAGGCCGCATACTCGTTCGCATCCGGCACAATGCGGCGCAACGCATCGCGGCTGGCAAGCTGAGCGATCAAAAAAGGCGCTCCCACCGATGCCACTTGAGGAACGTGCTCGGACACCTCGATATCTGAGACACTCAACCTCAACGCACGTGCCACAGATTCGACCGGCACCTCGCTGCCCAGCGATAAAGGTTGCGGCGCCAACAGCTCGGCACCATCAATGCCCTGCTCGCTGCGTGCGAGCGAAATCCGCACCAGCCCTGCGATTTCCTCAAACACGAATTCGTCCGGCACAACACGGCCGGCGATAGCCAGCTCGCGAGCCAGGACCACCGCTGTGCCAATGTTCGGATGCCCGGCAAATGGCATTTCTCTATCAGGCGTGAAAATCCTGACCCAAGCCGTATTCGCAGGATCCTTTGGCGGCAGGACAAAGCTGGTTTCTGAATAATTGAATTCCCGAGCAATGATCTGCATTTGCTCGGTACTCAACCCCTCGGCATCCAACACCACTGCCAAAGGATTGCCGCAATAGGCCTGGCTGGTAAAAACATCGGCGGTAACGTAACGGTAGCGCATGCAATTTCTCGTCTGATTGATGCGAGACAGTATATGGGAGCGGGTTACGCCGAGACAGACACAGAACTGACTGATTTACACCATAACAGCAACAACGTACCGCGGGTATCAAACACCACGCGATCAGACAGATGGCGTCGCAACGTCAGCCAACACCCCCTACCTCGCCGTCACATAATCCGGATACCGTGCGCAGATATCCTCGATCTGACTCAACGTGCCTGACAGGTGCTCCCGCAGTGCCGCCTGCGCGCCATTGACATCCTGTTGGGCAATAGCGTCCAGTATGCGTTGATGATCGCGCAGGATGCGGTCGGCTTTACCAGCCTCGGGCAGATGCAGGCGGCGCAGGCGATCGACGTGGCCGCTGTAGCGTTGCTCCAGTTCCCACAATGCTCCGACTCCGGCGGCCACGTGCATGTCCTGATGAAACGCCTGGTCCGCGGCCATGAAAGCGGGATATCGTTCAGCGACACGATTGGCATGCTGGGCGTCGATGTGTGCCTGCAGTTGCTCGACCAATGCCGGATCCTCGCGGGTAGCGAGGACACGCACAATTTCCAACTCGAGAGACAGCCGTAAAAAATGAGCCTGGCGGGCGGCGGCAATGTCGATACGGCTGACGGCGGTGGTGTGTTGCGGATAAATATCCACCAGCCCTTCGTCGCGCAATTGGCTGAGCGCGTCGCGAATCGGCGTCTGGCTCAGCCCGAATGCCTCTGCCAGCTCCACGCGTGCGAGTGGCGCGCCGGGCTTTAACTCCATCGACACAATGAGTTCGCGCAGCTTTTCGAACACCTGCGGCGCCGCATGGCGGGAACGGTCCAGGCGCAGGTCGACGGGCAGCGTTGACGATTGGGTCATAGGCGAGAAAAGAGAAAGATGGCCGGATTGTACCGGGCTGGAGATTCATTGACGCACTAATATATTAGTGTTTTAATCGCCCAAACAGCAAGGGAGACCCTATTCATGACCCGCTCTTACGAAGACCTGCGCAGTGCACGCTGGATGGCGCACGATGATCTGCGCTCGTTTGGCCACCGCTCGCGCATGATGCAGATGGGCTATGGCCCGCAGGATTGGGCCGGTCGCCCGATCATCGCCATCATCAATACCTGGTCCGATCTCAACCCCTGTCACAGCCATTTCAAGCAGCGCGTCGACGACGTCAAGCGCGGCATTTTTCAGGCGGGTGGTTTCCCGGTCGAACTGCCGGCGATTTCCGTATCGGAATCGTTCGTCAAGCCGACCACCATGCTGTATCGCAATTTCTTGGCGATGGAAACCGAGGAACTGCTGCGCAGCCACCCGGTAGACGGCGCCGTGCTGATGGGCGGCTGTGATAAATCCACCCCCGGCCTGCTGATGGGCGCCTTCAGCGCCAACCTGCCCTGTGTCTATCTGCCTGCCGGCCCGATGCTGCGCGGCAACTGGAAAGGCAAGGTCCTGGGCTCCGGCTCCGATGCCTGGAAACTGTGGGACGAACGCCGTGCCGGCAACATCACCAAAGAGGACTGGACCGAGGTCGAGGGCGGCATCGCGCGCAGCTACGGTACCTGCATGACCATGGGCACGGCCAGCACCATGACGGCGATTGCCGAATCGATTGGCATGACACTGGCGGGCGCCTCGTCGATCCCCGCCGCCGACGTGAACCACATGCGCATGTCGGCCGAGTGCGGCCGCCGCGTGGTGGAAATGGTGTGGGAAGACCAGACTCCGCAGAAAATCCTGTCGGTGGCGTCGTTCAAGAACGCCATCAACGTGGCCATGGCCATGGGCTGCTCGACCAACGCGATCGTGCACTTGGTCGCCATGTCGCGCCGTGCAGGCTGCGCAGTGGGTTTGGATGATTTTGACGCCGCCAGCCGCAAGGTCCCGGTGATCGCCAACATCCGTCCCAGCGGCGACAAATATTTAATGGAAGACTTCTACTACGCAGGCGGCCTGCCCGGCCTGATGACGCGGTTGGCGAAAGACCACCTGGATCTGTCCGCGATGACAGTCTCTGGGCGTACGCTCGGTGAAAACCTGGAGGGCGCTGGCGTCTATAACGACGACGTGATTCGCCCGCTGGATAACGCCATCTATGATGAAGGCGCGCTTGCCGTCCTCAAAGGCAACCTGGCCCCCGACGGCTGCGTGATCAAGCCCAGCGCCTGCGCCCCGCAATTCCTGCAGCACACGGGCCCGGCCCTGGTGTTCGACGACTATCCCAGCATGAAGGCCGCCGTGGATGACGAGAATCTGGACGTCACCGCCGACCACATCATGATCCTGCGCAACGCCGGCCCGCAAGGCGGCCCGGGCATGCCGGAATGGGGCATGCTGCCGATCCCGACCAAGCTCGTAAAACAGGGCGTACGCGACATGCTGCGTCTGTCCGATGCCCGCATGAGCGGCACCAGCTATGGCGCGTGTATTTTGCATGCAGCGCCGGAATCCTACATCGGCGGTCCGCTGGCCCTGGTGCGCACGGGCGACCTGATCACGGTGGACGTGCCGAACCGCACGATTCATTTGAACATCAGCGATGAGGAAATGGCAGCCCGCCGTACAGCCTGGACACCCCCGCCCAAGCGCTACGAACGAGGCTACGGCTGGATGTATTCCAAGCACATCCTGCAAGCCAACGACGGCTGCGATTTTGATTTCCTGGAAACGAGCTTTGGCGAACCGGTGCCCGAGCCCAGCATTTTCTGATTGTGCCTGCCCCTGCTGTTGAGGCCCGTTGCCTCCATCGTAACGACCTCACAGCTCTCGTGCCCGACTTTATAAGTCTGACCTGATAACTCTAGAGACAGCAATGACCACCCTATCCGATACCACCCGCAGCATCCTGCAGGGCGTCAGCACCGCCACCTTGTGCACCGCGCTTTTCAAGCGTGGTCTGCGCAATCAGTTCATCCAGGACGTGCATCCGTTGAACCCCAAACTGCCCAACATGGTCGGCCCGGCCTTTACGCTGCGCTACATCCCCGCACGCGAAGACCTGAACACCATCAAAGTGTTTGAAGACCGCGGCCATCCGCAACGCGTGGCCGTGGAAACCTGCCCCGAGGGCTCGGTGATGGTGATCGATAGCCGTAAAGACGCGCGCGCCGCCTCGGCAGGCTCTATCCTCGTGACGCGCCTGATGAAACGCGGCGTAGCGGGTGTCGTGACCGATGGCGGTTTCCGCGACTCGCCCGAGATCGCCAATCTGGATATCCCGGCCTATCACAACCGTCCTTCAGCCCCGACGAACCTGACGCTGCACCAAGCCCTGGATATCAATGCGCCGATCGGCTGCGGCGACGTGGCCGTGTTCCCTGGCGACATCGTGGTCGGTGACGGCGAAGGCGTGGTCATCATCCCAGCGGACATCGCCGACGACATCGCTCGGGAAGCCCATGAAATGACGGCGTTCGAAGACTTCGTCACCAGCGAAGTCCAGGGCGGCCGCAGCATCCTGGGCCTGTACCCGCCCACCGATCCGCAAACCCGCGAACAATTCGCCGCCTGGCGTACGAAAAACGGGCGTTAAAGCCCGTCGCCGGTCTGCTGGTTGTCGAGATTGCGATGACAGCCAGCAGGCCTTGCAAGACCCCTCAATGTCCTGCCAGCAGCAACAACAACAATAAAAGCCTCACGCCATGCCTGTCCCGTATTTCCATGGGACCCGGCACAGGCAGCGACAAGCAGCAGCATTGACCTAGCAAGCACGCAGTTTCCACGCCGAACGCTCGGCCAGTGCCGATCATCCCACTCGACGGCACGCACACTTGACCAATAAAACCATTACGGAGACAACGATGAACCTCACCCGACGCCGTCATCTAGTGTTAACACTGGCCGCGGCCGCCCTGGCCACTTGCGGTCTGCCCGCGCAAGCCGCGGACTGGCCGACCGAGAAACCGATTTCGTATGTCGTGCCCTTTACCGTCGGCGGTTCCACCGATGTCGTGGGCCGCCTGTTGGCACAGAAACTCGCCGAGCGCTTGAAACAGAACGTGATCGTGGAAAACAAACCCGGTGCGGCAGGCGGTATCGGCGCGAGCTACGTCGCCAAGGCCACGCCCGACGGCTACACCTTGTTTGGCGGCACCATCAGCACGCACGCCATCAATGCCAGCCTGTACAAAAACCTGCGCTACGACCCGGTCAAAGACTTCGAGCCGGTATCGCTGGTCGCCACGTTGCCCAACGTGTTGCTGGTGGATCCCAACCTGGGCGTGAATTCTGTCGCAGATTTGATCGCGCTGCTCAAACGCGATCCGACCAAGCGTACCTTTGCCTCGTCCGGACAGGGCACGTCGACTCATTTGGCGGGTGAACTGTTCGCAGACACGATTGGTGTGCCGCTCACCCACGTGCCCTATAAAGGCACTCCGCCTGCCATGGTGGATGTGTCCGCAGGCGCGGTGACGTTCATGTTCGACCAGATGACGGCCGCCCTGCCCTTGCTGCAGAACGGCAAACTCAAACTGCTGGCGGTGACCACGCCAAAACGCATCGCGCTGGCCCCGGATACGCCCACCATGGAAGAAGCCGGGGTGAAAGGATTCCAGATGGCGTCATGGCAAGCGGTGTACGCCCCCAAAGGCACGCCCAAGCCCATCGTTGACCGCCTGTCCCAGGAAATCGCCGCCATTCTGAAAGAACCCGACGTCCAGGAAAAACTGGGTAAAACCATGGGGATGGAACTGGTCGGCAGCAGCCCGGAACAACTGCGCGATCTGATGGCGACGGAAATCCCGCGCTGGGCGGAGGTCGTCAAAAAATCAGGTGCCAGTGTCGATTAACGCGACGCTCACGCCCTGCCCTCAAGACGCGGCCCTGGCCCCCGGGGAATACATCCGGGTGTTACAGGCCGCCAGCCCACCCCTCTCGGCCCTGCCAGCGGCAATTGGATAAAAAAAGTCACGCAGTTTGTCGATCTGGATGTCTATCATTCGTCGTAGGGATAGAACCCTGCCAACCCGGCAGGGGCACCTTTCAGGAGCCTGCCATGGCCACTGTCAAACCCATTCCCGAAGGCATGCATACCGTGACCCCTCACCTGATTTGCGAGGGGGCAGCCGAAGCCATCGCTTTCTATGTCAAGGCTTTCAATGCGGTCGAGCTGGCCCGCCTGCCGGGCCCGGACGGCAGGATCATGCACGCGATGGTGCAAATCGGAGACTCCAAAATCATGCTGGCCGACGCGTTTTCCGAATGCGGCGCCATGAGCCCCAAAGGGCTGCAGGACTCGCCGGTGTATCTGCATATCTATGTCGAAGACGTCGATGCCGCCATGGCGCAAGCCGAAGCCGCCGGCGCAAAGGTCACCATGCCGGCGACGGATATGTTCTGGGGGGATCGCTATGGGCAGCTCACCGATCCCATCGGACATCGCTGGTCGATTGCGACGCATAAACAGGATCTGACCCCTGAACAGATCCAGGAGGCAATGCGCGCGGCGTTTTCTGAAATGAGCAAGAATCAGAGCGCGGCCTGATCCAATCGGGTCCTGCGCAGCGGGTCCCGAACTTGACCGGATGCCAGCCGTTGCGCTTCGCACCATGTTGCCTATCCCGTTGCAACGAACGATGCTCGGGGATTGTGGTGCGATGCACGCGCCGCTTCTATAAGCCGCCCGGCACAAAGGGGAAATACTGTACGTCCCCTTTGTGCGCAATGATGGCCGTGGCCTCGGGGACTTCTTGCCAGACGCCGGGCAGTTCGGTCAACGGCTCGGACAACAGCATATAGGTGTCGTCTCCGAGTGCAGCAATGCGAGGCTCGTCGGGATACAGCTGTTTCAAATGGCGCACGTCGTTGTTATGAAACAGCGTACGCGAGTTGGCCTCGCTCGAATATCGCACTGCAATCAGGCGCTCACCATCCAGCGCGCAGATGGTCATATTCAACGGATGCGCCACGCCGTGCCGGTGGCCGGCGTCTTCCACCGCGGCGGCCATCCGTTCCAACGCAGGCAGGGGGTCTTTTTCCAGACCGAAGGTCAACGCCAACAAGAACATGACCTCCGAATCCGTCGACCCCTCCAGTGAGAGAAAGTAGCGCGGATCCACCTGCATCAGCAGCTCGCGCCGCAGCACGGGATAATCCCTGATCGACCCATTGTGCACAAACAACCAGCGGTCATGGCGAAACGGATGGCAGTTGGTTTCCTGGGCAGGCGTATCCGTTGCCGCACGAATGTGGGCGACAAATAACGGCGCCCTGATCGCGCGCGCGGCCTCTCGCAGATTGCGATCGTTCCAGGCGGGATGAATACTGCGATAGCGAAATGGCGCCTCATCGGGATCGGGGCCATACCAGCCCACGCCAAAACCATCCCCATTCGTCGTGGTCGCCCCCAGACGCGAATGCAGGCTCTGATCGATCAGCGAATGCTGCGCTTTGAAAATCACCAGATCCAGCTGCAAGGGATCACCGGAATAAGCCATCCAGCGGCACATAGCCATGCTCCTGCGGGTTGCTCGAGTGGGAGTTATAGCAGCAAACCGGTTCAGTCCTGTGGCAAGAACTCAGGATTCCAGACGACTTCCCAAAGATGGCCATCCGGGTCTTGAAAATACCCCGCGTATCCGCCCCAGAATGTGTCGCCTGCGACTTTAACGATCTGAGCGCCCGCCTCGCGGGCCTGCTGCATGACCTGATCGACTTCGGCCTTGTCGGCAACGTTATGGGCCAACGAAAACTCTGTGGCGCTGCGAGGGCCCTGTGGCACCTGCGTATCGTGCGCCAGGCTGGCACGAGGCCATAGCGCCAGCTTCAGACCCGGTTGCATGTCAAAAAACGCGACGGCGCCGTATTCGAATTCCGTGCCGATAATACCCGGCGTCTCGAGCCCCAGACCATCGCGATAAAACTGTATCGCACGATCCAGATCGTCCACACCCAAAGTGATAAAACTCACGCGAGGTTTCATTCGTACTCCTGAAGTATGCCGGCCGGTACAACGCGGCAACGCGCATCGATCGATGCAAGGGACTCTCCGTCACGCCAGCGCGTTGCCCCTGCCGGAGAGCATTAGCTCATGCCCTCCTATTTAATCACTCCTTCAGCTCAGAGGAGTAACATCAGACGCGTTTCCTTTCCTCACTCGGAGCCCTCTCTTGAAATACCGCAAACTTGGCCGCACCGATACCGAAGTCAGTCTGATTGGCCTGGGCACGATGACTTGGGGCGAGCAAAACAGCGAAGCCGAAGCCCATGAACAGCTGGATTACGCACTATCGCGCGGCGTCAATCTCGTCGACACCGCCGAGATGTATCCCGTGCCGCCCAAGCCCGAAACCCAAGGCCGCACTGAAACCTATATCGGCACCTGGCTGGCCAAAACGAAACGCCGTCAGGACATTGTGCTGGCCAGCAAGGCGGCAGGCCCGGTCCGCGACCCGAAACGCCCCGGACACATCCGCAACGGCAAGACCAACCTGGATCGCAAGAACCTGACCGAGGCCCTGGACGCCAGCCTGAAACGCCTGCAGACGGACTATCTGGATCTGTATCAACTGCACTGGCCAGATCGCACCACAGCCACGTTCGGACGCGACTATCCGTGGATCGACGACGATTACACCGTGCCGGTTCAAGAAACACTGGAAGTCCTGCAGGACTTCGTACGCGCGGGCAAAGTCCGCCACATCGGTGTATCGAACGAAACGCCATGGGGCGTCGCACAGTTTCTAAAGCATTCTGAAAACCAGGGTCTGCCTCGCATCGCCACGATTCAGAACCCATACAGTCTGCTCAATCGCGTCTACGAAACCGGCTTGTCCGAATTCAGTCATCTGGAACAAGTGAGCCTGCTGGCCTATTCACCGTTAGCGATGGGTGTGCTCTCGGGCAAATACCTGAATGGCGCACGCCCCGAAGGCGCCCGACTCACGCTGTTCACGCGTTTTACGCGCTACAGCAATCCGCAGACCGACGCAGCGACCGAACAATACGTGAAGCTGGCGCGTGATCACGGCCTGTCGCCCACGCATCTGGCGCTGGCCTGGGTGAACCAGCAACGCTCTGTCGCCAGCAACCTGATCGGTGCGACAACGCTGGAACAGCTCAAGGAAAACATCGACAGCGTCGATGTGACGCTGTCCGACGATATCCTCAAAGCCATCGACGCGATTCACACGCAGCATCCTAATCCTGCGCCGTAAATCGATCGGGGGGCAAAGAGGAAGATTTTGCGGTGTTCCGATTCGTGTGTGCCCTGACACACGCGAATCGCGATGGGTCCGGGCATGCGACGGGGTGGCGTGGTGCTTGGTTGGAAGATCTGCTTGGCTAGAGTTGATGCATGCGATGATGGTGCGTAGCTCATCTCTAGGGATAACGAAATCGTAGCTCGAGAGATCTTCTGTTTATCTCCGATGCCAAAGCCTTCGCATGCAGATCCCAAACGCTATTCATTGGCGCGCCCGTAGGCGTCAATGAATAGCAACCCTGCAAGATCTTCATCCTTGCAAAAACCAGTTCCTACGAAGCCTAAGAAAACCACCCGTGCAAGCGGCGAGGGAATCAGAGATGCTGCGAGTCGATGCGGGGCAGTGACCGTGTTGGCGCGCCTCGTGGCTGAGCGAGTGGAGGTCGTAGGGAGGCCCGAAGGGGCCGTACGAGAC
>NZ_CBCSJH010000047.1:30881-38522 GCF_965139195.1 Bordetella tumbae
GCGGCCGACCGGCCACGTGAAGCGCCAACACGGNCACTGCCCCGCATCGACGTCGAATAGAACTCAGACCCCGCCCAGCCCCACGCAACGCAACGCAACGCAACGCAAAGTTCAGACCTAGCTCAGCCCACCAATCGATCCGCCAGCTGTCCGAGATCGTCAGCCACCGCATCCCAGTCCTGCTCAGCCGCCAGATCCGTCTTTTGATCCGGCCCATGCTCGGTCGGGCGAAGCACGAACGCCGTTTTCAAACCGCATTTACGCGCCGCGGCCAGATCGTTGTTATGCGCGGCGACCAGGCACATCTGGTCGGGTGCCAGGCCCAACACATCAGCAGTGCGCAGATAGGCTTCGGGCGTAGGCTTGTAAGCCTGCGCGACCTCTGCGCCCAGAATCGCATCCCATGGCAGGCCGGCGCGTTTCGCCATATCCAGCATCAGCCGGATATTGCCATTCGATAGCGGCGCAATGATATAGCGCGTTTTCAGGCGCGTCAGGCCCGCGACCGAATCGGGCCACGGATCCAGGCGATGCCAGGCGAGATTCAGCGCATCCAACTCTGCCGGCGGGATCCCGTCAGGATTCATGCCCAATTCGCGCAGCGCCTTTTCCAGATTCTCACGATGCAACACATCCAGGCGGACAAACGGCCGCTGACCGCTGCGCACGGCCTCCATGGAGGGCGAGTACTGGCGACGCCATGCGTCTGCCAACGCGAGGGGTTGTACGCCCCCCTGCCCATACTTCGCCAAGAATGGTTCGGCCTCGCGCGCAACGCCATTGCGCCAATCCACGACCGTGCCAAAAACATCAAACACCAATGCCTGAACCTTATCCCATACCATGATGTGCCGCCTCCTTTGAATTAGGTCTTCAAACGATACCCCGTCAGGAATATCCATCGCACTGCGATCAAGCACACGACCAGGAACACCACGGTCATGCCCAGGCTGATGGATACGCTGACATCCGATACGCCGTAAAAACTCCAGCGGAACCCGCTGACGAGATAGACGACCGGATTGAATAGGCTCAACGTCTGCCAGATGGGCGGCAGCATGTTGATGGAATAAAACGTGCCGCCCAAAAACGTCAGCGGTGTGATGATCATCAGCGGGATGATCTGCAGTTTTTCAAATCCGTCGGCCCAGACACCGATGATGAAACCAAACAGGCTGAAGGTCACCGACGTCAGGATCAGAAAGCCTATCATCCAGAGTGGATGCTGGATGTGGAACTCGACAAACAGGCGTGCTACGGCCAGTGTGATCAGCCCCAAGATGACGGACTTGCTCGCGGCTGCCCCCACGTAGCCGATCACGATCTCGATGTAGGAAATCGGCGCGGAATGGATTTCATAGATCGTGCCGGAAAAACGCGGCATATAGATCCCGAACGACGCGTTGGCCACGCTCTGCGTCAGCAGCGACAGCATGATCATGCCTGGCACGATAAACGCCCCGTAGCTGACGCCCTCGATCTCGACCATATGCGAACCGATGGCCGAGCCGAACACGACGAAATACAGCGCGGTAGATACCACAGGCGATGCCACACTCTGCATGAGCGTGCGGCGTGCGCGGGCCATTTCAAATAAATAGATGGCTCGAATAGCGTAAAAATTCATTGTTTACCTCGAATAGCCTCGGCATTCATGGGCAGAGAGCAAAACGCCAACGTCATGCGTTCACCAAGCTCACAAAGATGTCTTCCAGAGAGCTTTCGGATGAACTCAGATCGGTGAACTCGATTCCGGACTCATCCAATTGGCGCAGCAAGCGGGCGATCTCTCCGCCTTCGTGCTGATTGTCGTAGGTATAGACCAGCTGATAGCCATCGCCAATGAGCTCCAGGCCGTAGGCCGCGAGTGCCGGTGGAACAGCCGGCAGCGCGTTTTTCAGCGTCAAGGTCAATTGCCGCTTGCCCAGTTTTTTCATCAACGTCTGGGTTTCCTCGACCACGATGATCTCGCCCTTGCGGATCACGCCGACACGGTCGGCCATTTCCTGGGCTTCTTCAATGTAGTGCGTGGTCAGGATGATCGTGACGCCGCTCTGGCGCAGGCGTCGCACCATGTCCCACATGCCTCGACGCAACTCCACGTCGACACCGGCAGTCGGCTCATCCAGAAACAGGATATCGGGCTCGTGCGATAGCGCTTTGGCGATCATCACGCGACGTTTCATGCCGCCTGACAACGCCATGATGCGCGTATCCTTTTTTTCCCACAGAGACAGGTCGCGCAGGATCTTTTCGATATAGTCCGGATTGGCCGGCTTGCCGAACAGGCCGCGGCTAAAGGTCACCGTATTCCAGACGTTTTCAAACGCGTCCGTGGAAATTTCCTGCGGCACGAGCCCGATGCGCGCACGCGCCGCACGATAGTCGGTCACGATGTCGTGGCCATCGGCCAGTACACGCCCCTGCCCCGGCGTCACGATGCCGCACAGGATGCTGATCAGCGTGGTCTTGCCTGCGCCATTGGGCCCCAACAAGGCAAATATCTCGCCACGCTGGATGTCCAGGTTGATGTTTTTCAAGGCCTGATGCCCTGACGCGTAGGTCTTGGATAGGCCTTGCACGGAAATGACGGGTTGCACGCGGACCTCTATATGGCGTTTGACCCAGTCATTTTACGTGTTCAATTTCTGCGCGTCGTTCCATAAAAATGGGAACATTGTTCCGTTATGTTGACTAATCGTCCGCGATCAAGCTCCTCAGAGCACTGCCCGTTGCGCTTTCAATGCGGCAATCTGTTCGGACGATAGCTCCAACTCCGCCAACACATCGTCAGCGTGTTGACTAAAGGCTGGTGCCGCAAACGGTGCAGGGCCCGGCGTGCGGCCATACTTGATCGGATTCGCAAATCCGCGGTAATTCCCTACCACCGGATGTTCGTAGTTCGCCACCATGCCTTCGGCCTGCACCTGCGGAAAATCGAACATGTCTTCGATAGTGCGGGCAGCGGCGCACGGCACCTCTTCGCCGAACAGGGCTTCCCACTCGAACGCACTGCGCGCCTGCAAGGCCTCGTGCAGACGCGGCACGATCTCGTCGCGGTGTTCAGCGCGTTTACGCACCGAGTCATAGCGCGGGTTCGCAGCCAATTCGTCCAGACCGGTTTTCGCGCACAATGCCGCCCAGAAATGCGGCGTGTTTGCGGAGATATACAGATAACCCTCGCGCGTGGGATGCAGACCGGTGATACCACCCGAGCGCATGTCGCGCCCGACCTCGCGAGGTTCGTCTTCTGCCCAGATCATGCGGGCAGACTGCATGGTCAAGGCACTGCGCAACAATGACACACCCACGTATTGTCCACGTCCGCTGCGTTCACGCTCGTACAGGGCAGACGAAACACCGGAGGCCACCAGCGCCGCCGCGTAGTAATCCACGACGGAGCCGTACAGGATCTCGGGCGGGCCGTCGGCCTTGCCTTGCATCGCGCACATGCCTGTCATGGTCTGCAGGACCTGATCGTAGCCCGCCTTGTCTTTCAAAGGGCCGGTATCTCCGTAACCCGTCACCGCGCAATAGATCAGGCGCGGATTGATTTCCTGCAATTGTTCGTATGCAATGCCTAATCGAACCGGCACGCTGGGACGAAAGTTATGCACCAGAACATCCGCGCGGCTGGCCAGATCGCGCAGGACTTGTTGAGCCTCGGGCTGTTTCAAATCCAGAGCCAGGCCCCGTTTGCTGCGATTGACGCCTAGAAATGCGCGGCTCTCGGATTCGAGGGACGATGGATATTTACGCAGGTTGTCGCCAACGGGAGGCTCGATTTTGACGACGTCGGCGCCTTGGTCAGCCAGCAGCGAGCAGCCATAGGGGCCTGCGATATAGGCGCTGAGGTCGAGTACGCGGACACCATGCAATGGGCCTTGGCCTTGTGGCGCCACGGAATCAGGGGTAGATAAAGTCATCCAGTGCTCCGGGAAACTTCGGTATTCATATCGAGGAGGAAAGGGTCGCAGCGCTAGGCTGCGAATACCATGTCGTCAGTCGTTTTCACGACGGCAGCAAGCCCGAACGTTTTGCCGTTTCCACAATCGCCTCGGCACGTCGTACGAATGGGGGATCGATCATTTTTCCATCGACCACATAAGCGCCGACGCCGCGAGCGTCGGCATCGCGCGCGGCCTCGACCACACGTACCGCATGGGCGATTTCCTCGTCGCTCGGGCGGAACGCCGTGTTCGCCAAGGCGACCTGACTGGGATGAATGCAGCTTTTGCCTAAAAATCCCAAGCGACGCGCTAACTCGGCCTCGGCCTGAAAGCCTTCGGCATCGCGAATGTCGGCAAAGGCCGAATCATAGGCAAACACGCCTGCCTCCCCCGCCGCCAGCCGCAGCGAAAACATGGCCTGCTTGACCGCGCTGGGCTCGCGCCGCGCGATCCCCAGTGGCTCGAACAGATCGCCCAAGCCCAATTGCAGCCCCGCCACGCGCGAATCGGCGGCGGCCAGATCGGCCGCGCAGCGCAACGCACGCGGCGATTCGATATTGAGCAGCAGACGAATTGGCCGTGTCACACCATTGGCGCTTTCAGCCTCGGCCAGCACGCGTGCGGCTTCGCGGATCTGCTCCACGTCCTCGGCCTTGGGCAAGTTCAGCATATGCAGTCCCGGACGCGCCACGGCCTGCACATCCGCGAGAAAGTACGGCGTATCCATGGCATTGACCCGCACGATCAGCGTTTTTTCCGTGGCCTGCGCCTCCGGCGAGGCGAGCCATTGCGCCAACTGCTGCCGGGCCTCGTCTTTGCGATCGGCCGCGACCGAGTCTTCCAGGTCAAACGACAAGGAATCCGCCTGCCCAGCCAAGGCCTTGGCGTATAGCTCGGGCCGCGAGGCCGGGACGAAAAGTTTGCTTCTCATTGTGATCATCCAAGTCAGTCATCAAAAGCGGCATTGCCACCAGGTCCGGAAGGCCCCTCACAATACAACGGGACTCGATTACAGCACCGCCATGCATCCACTAATGCCGTGGTGTCGCACGCCTGGCCTCAGGCCGAGTCCGTCTGCGCAAAGATGTGCGGGCCCAGGCTCCAGATACTAGGCTAGCCGACTGATGATATAAAGTGAGGAATATTAATCCGCTAAGTGAGTATTTCTCATGAAGATCGAAGCCTTTCGCACGCTGGGCGCGGTGCTGCGCGGCGGCAGTTTTGCGGCAGCGGCGGCGGATATGAACCTGTCGCCCAGCGCGGTCAGCCTGCAGATGAAGCAGATGGAGGAATATTTTGGCCAGCCGTTGTTTGACCGCTCTGCCCTGCAGGCGCGGCCCAATGCGTTTGCCGAAGAGGTCGACGAGGTATTGCGCGAAACGTTCGCCAAGCTGGATGCGCTGCGCCGCCGCAGTTCGCCCACCGTATCAGGCACCGTACGCCTAGGTATCATCGAGCCATTGCAGGTCACGCTGCTGCCTCCGATGTTGCGTTGGGTGCGAGAGCATTATCCCCAGCTGGATGTGCGTCTGGTGCGTGGACGCGTTGTCGAACTCGTAGAAAAACTCAAAACCGGCGAGTTGGACGCAGCGGTCGTGACTCAACCCGAATCGGGCGGTTCACGCCGCCTGGCCTGGACGCCGTTATTCCAAGAGCCTTTGGTCGCCATTGCACCGCCGGATTCCACCGAAGAAACCTTGAGTGAGCTGATGCATCAACACGAATGGATCCGCTTTGACAAAACCACGATCGGCGGCGGGTTGGCAGCGCGCTATGTCGCCCAGCACGCTCCCCACGCGCGCTGCCGGCTGGAACTGCAGTCCTTGGCCGCATTGACTGCCCTTGTGTCCGAGGGACTCGGGGTATCGGTTCTGCCGGACCCCGGACCGCAGGTATATGCGGTACATCCAGTACGCGTGCTATCGCTAGGGAAACGCGGGCCAGCGAGGCAGATGGCTTTCGTCTGCCGGCAATCCGATCAGGAAAACCGCTTGGTGCAGGCATTGCTATCAGGTGCCAAGGCGGCACATGCGCGGCGCATGGGTCTCAGCATCACTCCGTAAATATCTGGGCCTCGCTTCAGCACCTAATTCATTTCCAGCCGCCGTCGCGTTCCTCTGCGAATAGCTCAAGTGCTGGCGCCAGCGATGCGACTGGCCGCGCTGGCACAGGCTCTTGCACTGGCACTGGCACTGGCACTGCACAAGCACTCAGCCAGAATGCTTGCTGCGCCAGTACGGGCCATCAAAGCCCGCACATAATTGGTCAAATATATTTTGCGTGGCATTGCTAGGCCGCGACATGTTGCCGGCTGTGTCGATACGCAAACTCGAACGCTGAAACTCGACGCGCTCGTTGTCCTGCCGCTTTGCATTGCGAATCACGTTGACGAATTGAATCTCGCCATCGTGGTCTTCGACATTCAGCTCCAGCCAAAGATCCGGCCGGCTCATCGTGGACAAGCTGTAGTACAGCACGTTGATCAGCGGCACGTAGCGGCGCGCCCTCGTGGGTGCACAATCGACGCGGTAATCACGCACCATCCGCTCGGCATGTGCGCTCTGAAAATGAATGCGCGAATCGTATTTCGCAGCAAGCCCGGCGGCGAAAGCATCAGGATCACTGCCCTCTTTCACCTGCAGCTCGAGCCAGTCGCAACTGGCTTTCTTCAAATAGAAATAGTGGCTGCGGGGAATGCCATCTGCGCCTTGCGTCACGACAATCGCGCCGCCGCCGTTCAAAATTACCCTGGCATGCGCACGCGTGTCCGTGTCGTTCAAACGCTGCGGAATGCCTTGCGGAAACGTCTCGCAAGAGGTCTCGCTCGCACCGGCTCGATAAACGGGGTTGCTGTAGAACGCATCCAACGCATCGGCCTGCGCACTGCCGGCAGCCAATAGCGTCATTGCTGACAGCACCACACTGCTTATTCTCATCCCATACTCCCAGGCGCCTCACTGTTCACAACGAGCGATATCCGGCAACGCTGCTCATTGAAAGCAGCACGCGAGCATGGGATTAAACACTAAAAAAAACCCCACGCTGCAATGCCAGTCGGTTAAGCCCTGACTGGGCATTTTTTTATCGCCGGGTCGCCTCAAGATAAAAACGCCCCCTCGGGGGCAGCAAGCCGAAGGCGCAGCGTGGGGGCATTTTTTTTATCGCTGTTGGTGTTGTAGGCGTTTGCTGTTCGTGATTGTCTCTCTGAAGGCGTCCCTGTCGCGTGCCTGGGCGTGGCGCCGGGCCTATCGCACGGACTCGGCCCATGAGCAGGGGCCTCGGTCCGCTGCGCGGACTAAATCCGTGCTCAACGGCCCGGCACCACGCCCAGGCACGCGACAGGGACTCACGATGGGAGAATGCAACGAGGGCTGAGGGCCATCAGCTGTTTTTTGAAGCTGTCTTTGCCAATGCGATAGGCAGGTTCATGTCATGTGGCCAAACTGACNCANATCAACGGAGTCTGCTCAACAACGAGAAGCGTACAAACATCCGTCAATGGCAGNCATTGCNAGCAGGAGGTCGGCGTGTAAAAGCCCCGCCGGGCCGTTGAGCCGCGATTTAGCCCGCGAAGCGGGCCGAGGCCCCTGCTTGTCCTGGTCTAATGTAAGTGGACACGTAGATAGGGTCATTGACCCTAGCCAGGAACACTTACGACTATGAAACCACCCCGCCCCCGTAGAGATTTTGA
>NZ_CBCSJH010000048.1:0-37694 GCF_965139195.1 Bordetella tumbae
CCGAGCCCGAAATATTAACACACTTTTTAAATTCGGTGCAACTAGATCTCAAATAATCATCATCGCGGGAATTTACTGCGTCACCACTTCGGCCCCACCCCCTCAACCCGCCTCGTCTGAAACCGTGGTTTCGTCTGAATTCGTGTTCAAGCAGCGAAGGAGCGAGACTATAGCACATGACATTTGCGTGACGCAAATCAGACGAAATAACTCGCCCAATCGGGCTGGGAGGCGGAAGATTTCAGGCGTTCCTTATATAAGCAGCCTGGTGATACCCCCCCAAAAACCTTCAGGCAAAGCTCTCTCTGTGTGCGCCCTATATATATGTGTATAGATATACACGACGGCGCAACGTAGAGATGGCCGCGGCCCCGCCCCGTTGGATTACCTTCTTTGAATCACTATATAGGTAGAGCAAAGATGCGACGCCAGGACCACATCGATATTTTGAGCCTGGCGCGCCCTCCCCCATCAAGTCCATAGCCAGAACGCCCGGCGGTTTTCCTCCAGCCGGCGTGTAGCTTCGGTTTCGTACAGCAGAGATTCCGGAACGCCTATGTCTCGCAGCATGTCAGCGTCCAGTTCGCTCAGGGCGACAACGGTTTGTTTTCTGGCACGGTGGGCCAGAACGGCTTGCCACCATCCTGACCAACGCCCTACGGCGTGCGCCATGGGCGAGGCAGCAATGGGGCGAATCGCTATTAATTGGCGCGTTGCGGTGTTTGCGCAGTCGGCAGCGATGAGTGTTCCCGGCGATTCCATGTGTGTCTCCCAAGTAGATATTCCACATTGGTTAGCGTAAAAGCACAATGGCTCGCTGTGAATCGCATTGTTCTACCCATATTGGTCGGTTATGCTTACCAGCATGAGCCGACTGCCCTTGAATACCCTGCCCGCTTTTCGTGCTGTGGCCGAATTGCAGAATCTGCGTGCCGCCGCTGAGCGGCTGCACCTGAGCCACAGCGCGGTCAGCCAACAGATTCGAGTGCTGGAGGAACAACTGGGATTTACGCTGTTTGATCGCCAAGGGCGGCGCGTGGTCCTGAACTGTGCGGGCCGGGCGCTGCTATGCAGTGTGCAGAGCGCCTTGGCGCAGTTGGATGACGGGGTGATGGCAGCGGCGTCTTTTGCTCAGGGTGCGGACCAGCATCTGCGCGTATCGGTATTGCCGTCTTTTGCGCAGCGATGGCTATTGCCCCGAATGGCTCGCTGGCGCGAGCGCCATCCCAATTTGACGCTGGAAATCGAAACGTCCCAGCAGTTGGCCGACCTGCAGCGCGAGGGCTTTCACGCGGCACTGCGCTCAGGGCGGGGTCCGTGGCCAGGAGTGATGTCGGAGCCGCTTTTCGATATCCCAATGCCGCTCATTGTGTTGGCAGCCCCGGCTACCGTAGATCAATTAGCCGATCTGCACCCGGAAACGCTGGCGCGTCAACCACTGCTGGGCGACAAAGAACTGTGGCGGCAATGGTTCGCCGCGGCAGGATTGACCACAAATGTCACGCCGGTGGCATCGTTCAATGATGTCGGCATGATGCTGGAGGCTGTAGAACAGGGATTTGGGCTGGCATTGGGCCGCGAGCTGCTGGCTGTCGATGCCTTGCGGGCGGGCAGGTTGGTGAAAGTATCTCCGGTAAGTATAGATTTCGAGCCTGCGGAGAGTTATCACCTGGTGTATCCCCCCGGACTGAGGGATTGGCCGCCATTGTCGGCTTTACGGCAATGGATGCGTGATGAACTGGAGCGATCACGCGAAATGCTGATCGCGGGCCACACGGAAAATGCGACAAACCTCACCGAGGCGCCCCGATCACCCCCGGCACCCTGATCGGATTCACGGGTGTAATTCTGGACCATCTGGTGCATCCAAACAGGTTTTGTTGCACCACACACCCGATACGCTTGCTATGCTGCATCGTTATTACTGGATGCGCGAGGTTCGCCCATCATGATGCAGTTCCCGCGCGGCTCACGCGCCTGCTGGATCCGCCTGCTGGCGGCAATGACGATATGGCTCTGGCTGGGGGTCGCCGGACTGGCGGCTGCACAACCCGAGGGGCCGCCGAGTGCGGCCGACGCGGAATCTGCGCTGTCCGACGCCCGCAAGCAGATCGACCAGATCCGGGAACGGTTGGAAGACGGCGGCGAAGACGCGCAACTCGTGCGCTGGCGTAATGATGTGCTGGATATCCAGTCGCGCGCCAACACCTTGGCCGAAGCCCTGGCTCCGCAATTGGCCGCGGTGACTGCCAGGCTGTCAGAGCTGGGGCAGCCGCCCGATGGAACGCGCGAAGCGCCAGACGTCGCGGCGCAGCGCACACAGCTGCAACAAGACAACCGGAAGCTGGATTCACAAACCAAGCTGGCGCGTTTGCTCGCGGTAGAGGCGGCGCAAACCGCCGAGCAGATATCTACGTTGCGGCGCACGCAGTTTCAAGCCAGGCTGGGAGAGCGCCGCGACTCGATTGTGGGGGATACGTTCTGGAAGGAGCTGCGCAGTGATCTGCCCCGCGACTGGCGACGCCTCACTGAGCTGGCTCAAGAACTACGGGAGGCTGTCACCAGCACTCAGGGCGCTATCTGGCTCATGCTGGCAGTGGCCATTGGCATCACGCTGCTTTTGCGCATGGCCTTTAGCCGCTTGGTGTTGCGGCTGACCGCCACACGCGTCCCGCCCGGCCGATTGCGCCGATCGTTCCTGGCCATCTGCATTGTGATCCTGGCCTCGGCAACCCCGGGCATCATCGCCGCCTTGCTCTATACCGGGGTGACCTGGAATTCCGGACTGTCCGACGATACGCGCGATTTATTGAGCAGCCTGGTGGCAGTCGTATGTTTTGGCGGCTGTGTAGCCGGGCTGGGTCATGCTTTGCTTTCGCCTGAAAGGTCCAGTTGGCGCTTGCCGTCGATTCATGACGACGTGGCGCAAGGCTTGCGCCATTTGCCTACGCTGCTGGGCATATTGGTCGTACTGATCTGGCTGTGTGATGAACTGCCGATCCTGCTGAACGCCAGCCTGACCACGACCATTCTGGTGACGTCGATAGCCGCTCTGGCCCTGACCATCACGCTGGCATGGGGACTGCGGCGCAGCACCCGATTGCGCAAGCAGCTTGAACATGGAGCCGAGGATCAGCCCTTGCCGCCTCGCCCGTTCTGGCTCTCGATATTCATAGGTGTCACGTGGGCGATTTTGGCATGCAGCGTCGTGAGTCTGCTGTCAGGATATGTGGCGTTCGGCAGTTTTGTCGTCAAGCAGGCGTTGTGGACGCTGGCAATTCTGTGTTTTGCGTATTTGCTGTCGATACTGCTCACCGATGGCTTCAGCACGCTGTTGGCGCCCGCGCCGGGCAGCGAAGATGACGCGCGCAAACGATTGTACGGCCAAGCGGCCGTGCTATTGGCCGGGATTGGACGGGTAACGATCGGTTTGCTGGCGGCCACGCTGCTATTGGCGCCTTTTGGCGAAGGCCCATCGGATCTGCTGCACCGGATGAATCAACTGCTCACCGGGCTGCAAATCGGCGAGGTGCACTTGCGTCCCGGTGCGTTGATGCAGGGTTTGCTTGTGCTGGCGTTTTGTCTGGTGGGTGTGCGCCTGCTCAAGCGTTGGCTGGCGAATCGCTATTTGCCCACGACAGAGCTGGACCCGGGCATGCAGTTATCAGCCGCGACCTTGTTTGGATATGCGGGTGTGGTGCTGGCGGTTGCGCTATCGTTATCTGCCTTAGGCATCGGCCTGGAACGTGTCGCGTGGATTGCCAGTGCGCTGTCGGTGGGGATCGGTTTCGGGTTGCAGGCGGTGGTGCAGAATTTTGTATCGGGCCTCATTCTGCTGGCTGAACGTCCGGTCAAGGTTGGAGACTGGGTATCGCTCGGCGGGGTCGAGGGCGATATCCTGCGCATCAATGTGCGTGCGACGGAAATACAAATGACCGATCGATCCACGGTGATCGTGCCGAATTCGGAGTTCGTGACGAAAACCGTGCGCAATGTGACGCACGATAATCCGCTGGGCTTGGTACAAGTCAAACTGCCCATGCCGCTGGATGCGGATGCGCAACGTGTACGCGAAGTCATGTTGGAGGCATTCGCCGAGAACGAAGGGGTACTGGACACCCCCGCCCCCAACGTCTATCTGGAAGGTATCGAGAACGGCCATTTGCTGTTCAACGCGCGGGGGTATGTCAGCACGCCACGCAACGCGTATAGCGTACGCAGTGCGCTGTTATATGACGTGCTGCAACGTCTGGCGAATGCGAAACTGCCTCTGTCTACGCCGTCGACGATGATGCTGACGCCTGTGCCGGAACCTGCGACAGGATCAGAGCCGGCCGCAGCGTCTGCAGCGGTGCAAAGCAACGAGGACCCTGAACCACCTAAACCTGCATCATCCGGTGAGTCGAAGACAAATTCGTGAGCAAGACGTGGCACGAGTCCGTGCCACGTCTTGCTTTATTTCAACAGCGCTTGAGTCACGGGGATCAACAATCCGAACCCCGCAATCATCAATAGTACGAAGACTAGACGCTTGACCGTTTTCACCGAATCTGCGGACGCATAACGTCGCACGAGCCAGGTCAAGATGACGACAATAGGCAAGGCCTCCAGGCCTAGCCATAGAGACGACACGCTCAGGCTGCCGCTGGCAGTCACCAAGGACAGGCGCACCACGGCGTTGGCGGCAAACAAAACCAGCAGACTGTTCCGTATGACGGATAACGGCAAGGGCTGTCGATAGAGGTGATACACCATAGGCGGCCCGGCACTGGAAAACAGGCCGCCCAATACGCCGGCCACCAGTCCATACGAAATGAAGGAAGCCCGCGAGGAGATTTGATCCAATGGCCGGCTGCGCGCTATCAACAAGATGGCACAGGCCAGAATAGTCAAGCCCAACAGGCCGCGCAGCAACAATACTGCGCTGCCGCTGATCCATTCCAGCGCAAAGACGCCGAAGGCCACCCCGACCAGACTGGCAATCAATGGCGTGCGAATCAAAGACCAGTCCAAATTTGCACGCGTGCCGCTCAGCGCCGCCACGGCGTTGACCAGCGTCAGCATGTTTACCACGTTGGACATTTCGGGCAATGGCGCCAGAGACAACAGCCCAGTCATGCCGAGCAAGACCAAACCGAATGCAAAACCTGTCATGGTCTGGGCATAGGTGGCTAACGCTACGCAGCCCAGGAACAATAAATGATCAACCGGCGTCATGTATTGATGAGTATGACTGCCATGGCGATGCGCCGCCATGACATATCGTTATCGTTTGCTCCGCACGCGGCTCGCATAAACGTTTAAGGACAAGCCACCCAACACCAGGGCGGCAGCGATGATTTTCCAGGCGGGTAGTGCTTCGTTGAGCAGCACTGCCGAGGACAGAATACCGAAGACGGGCACCAGCAATGCCAACGGCGTAACGGTAACAGCAGGATGACGAGCCAACAGCCACCCCCAGGCTCCGAATCCGAACACCGTATTGCCTACGCCCTGCCACAGCGCGGCCAGCCATCCCCACCCGCTGGCATGCGTCAAGGCGTCGATCATATTGGCGGGCCCATCCACCAGCAGGCTGATGATCAGCAAAGGGATGATGGCAAAGAGCGAACTCCAGGCGGTAAAGGCCACCATGTTGACTCTGCCCGCACCGCGCATGACCATGTTGGTACACGCCCAGCAGAATGCGGCGGCCAATACCAGGCCCAAGCCAAGCAACGTGACGGCCGCAGCCGGGTCGGTTGCGCTGCGCCACGCGACGACGGCATAGCCGCTCGTTGCCAACACGAGCGCCGCGATCTGTAATGGCCGTGCGCGTTCCCCTGTCATGATCATCGACATGATGATGGTGAAGAACACTTGCGCTTGCACGACCAGTGACGCCAGGCCTGGCGAGATGTCCTGGCGCATCGCCCAATAAACCAGGCCAAACTGCCCCACGCCCAACAACAGGCCAGCGCGCACCAGCATGTTCCATGGCACTGCCGGGCGGCGGAACACGAATATCCAAGGCAGCGCCGACAGCAAAAATCGCAATGCTGCAAAAAGGAATGCAGGAAACTCCGCCAACCCCCATTTGATGACCACGAAGTTCGTCCCCCAAATGAAGACGACAGACAACGCCAACAACAAATGTGAAAGTGGCATGAGCGATGCGGCCAATACCGGGCCGAAATGTCAGGGCAAAGGCGGCATCATACGCCTGTATGCCGACACGCCGTCAACGCACCACGAGACTGACAAGCTGCTGAATGCAAACTCAGCCTGGCACAGGGTGTTCGGCTAATTCGCCGACGACGGTGGTCCATGAACGTACTCGCCATTGTTTGACCAGGCCGGCTTTTACATACGGGTCTGCTTTTGCAAAAGCCTCGACCACCGCGGGGGAATCGGTCTTGAATAACAACACTGCCTGATCGGCAGGATCGGCCAAAGCCCCGGCCACTACCAACTCGCCGCGGGCTACGGCTGCGCGCGCCAATGCCAGGTGCTCGTCGCGAAATGCGCCTCGCCGCTCCAGATAATCGGGGACCAGGTCGTAAAACATCAGATAATGCATGGCACGCTCCTGCGCTAAAGTCACTAGGTAGTTTGATCATACCTGCCGTGAGTTTTGTTCGTCTTGGTTATCTGTTGTTCATTACGTTCAAGGAAGAAATCCCAATGATCCAGGAAATTGCCAGCATTCTCGTTACCGCCGGGCACGAGGCCCAGTTCGAAGCCGGCGTGGCGCAAGCCAAGCCTCTGTTTCTGCGCGCCAAGGGCTGCCATGGCGTGGCATTGCATCGATCGATAGAAAATCCTCAGCAATACACTTTGGTTGTGGACTGGGAAACGGTTGAAAATCACATGGTCGATTTTCGGGAGTCCGACGATTTTCAGGAATGGCGCAAGCTGGTCGGCCCGCATTTCGCGCAACCGCCGCAAGTGCATCACGAGGCCAAGGTTCTGTAAGCGTCTCCCGACGCACCGGAGGTTCGGTCAAGTCTTGATCGAACGTTGTCAGGTATCTGATAGGGACGCGGTAGCTTGCTTGACGCCAGCAGCCTCCGCGTTGGCCAGTTGCACAGCAAGTGCAATAGCATCAGCCAGGAAGGGCGAATGATCGTCTTTCCGATAGCTGAGAATAACGGGGGACACGAAAGTGTCTGCGTCGATAGGCACATGCGCGATGTCCGCGCGATGCAAACGATGTACCGACGCAGGCACGACCGTCACACCCAGGCCTGCCGCCACCAGGCCGATCGCGGTCTGCAATTCGTTGGCTTCCTGGACGACACGCGGAGTGTGCCCGGCCGCTCGGAACAAACCCAGCACGTGATCGGCATAATTGGGACGCGGACGCGCCGGATAGAGCACAAATGGTTGCGCGGCAAGCTCTGCAATACCTAGACGCCGGCGCCGTGCCAAGGGATGCCGCAATGGCAGCGCCGCCACTAATGGCTCGGCCATCAACACACGGCGCTCGATCGCCGGATCATCAAGCAGGATACGGCCGATCCCCACATCGATGCGTCCCGCCTTGAGCGCCTCGAGTTGCGGCAAGGTCGTCATCTCGGCCAGGCCGACCTCAATACGCGGATCGGCCTCGCGCAAACGCCGGATCAGCTCGGGCACGAAGCCATACAGGGTGGAGGGCACGAAGCCGATGCCGAACCACCCGCGCTCATGCCGTCCCAGGCGCCGGGTGCCCTGCACAATTTCGTCAAGACGCGCCGTCAACTGCAGCGACTGCTCCAGCAAAAACCGGCCAGCCTCGGTCAATTTCAGCGCGCGCGAACCGCGCTCTATCAACGTGACACCGAGTTCGTCTTCGAGTTGGCGAATCTGCCGGCTGAGCGGCGGCTGGGCGATGTGCAATCGGGCGGCCGCTCGTGTGAAACTGCCTTCCTGCGCGACTGCCTGAAAATAGCGTAGGTGCCGAAGTTCCATAAAAACGCATACCTATCAGGTATAGAAAGCAACCAATATAGTCTTGGACCCGTGAAAAATCGAGGGGCATACTTCGGCCATGCCGAAAAGCACTTGTTTCAGGTATGGCAATCATGACGGTGAACGCTATGACGATACTCACCGCGCCGCCTGAACTGCTCTGTAACACCAAGGAGACATTGGATAATGCATCGCCGATTTTTGAAGCCGCTGGCCGCGTTCTGCGCGGCGGGCGCGTTGTTGGGAGCCGCCGCGGCGNCCCACGCCGAGTATCCCGAACGTCCGATAACGTGGGTCGTGCCATTCCCGCCCGGCGGAGCGATGGACAATATTGCCCGTACGTTGGGCGAAGCCATGGGCCGGCAACTGAACACCTCGTTCGTGGTCGAGAACCGCGCAGGTGCGGGCGGAAATATCGGCGCAGCGATGGTGGCGCGTGCCAAACCCGATGGCTATACGATCATGATCGCGGCCAATGGCATGGCGGTCAATCCGGCACTGTACGACAACCTGAACTACGACCCACAAGCGGATTTCGCGCCCATTTCGTTGCTGGCCATCGTGCCCAATGTGCTGGTCACAAATCCGCAGCGCATTGACAGCAAGAGCGTTGCCGATGTCATCGCCAAAGCCAAGGAGCAACCTGGTCACTATACCTTTGCCTCGGCCGGCGTCGGCACGTCGATTCATCTGGCTGGCGAGTTGTTCGTATCGATGGCGGGGATCGACATGCTGCATGTGCCCTACAAGGGCAGCGGCCCGGCCGTGGCGGATCTGCTCGGCGGCCAGGTGGACTATATGTTCGACAGTGTGACGTCGGCCAAGCCGCACATCATGTCGGGCAAATTGAAAGCCTTGGCAGTCACGACTGCCAAACGCTCGTCGGCACTGCCTGACGTCCCCACCGTGGCGGAAGCCGGATTGCCAGGCTACGAATTGACGCCCTGGTTCGCAGCTTTCGCGCCGGCCGGCACCCCGCCGGAGATTGTCGCCAAACTCAACGCCGCGATGCGCCAGGCCCTGGGCGACGCCAAAGTGAAAACCACGCTGGATACCATCGGAGCCGAACCGATTGGCGGCACGCCTGAGGAGTTGAAGACTTATTTGGCTAAAGAAACCGTCCAGGGCAAAAAGCTCGTGCAAGAGCGCAATATCAAGCTGCAATAGCCCTATCGCGCACGTCGAGCCGCGTGCCGCGCGCATCTCCCGCGGCTCNNCGCGCAGCTAGCTCCCATAGGCAGCACGGATTTGAAACCCCACTGAATCAATCAAGTCTTATATAAGATATAAGANACTTGCCCCCACCCCCCTCCAGCCTCTACAATCGGCCTCGAAGACCCTTCCCGCAACCCGATTTTTACGCAGGCCTATTCATGCTGGAAACGTACCGTCAACATGTTGCCGAGCGCGCCGCGCTGGGCATCCCCCCGCTGCCGCTGTCGGCTCAACAAACTGCCGACCTGATCGAGCTCCTGAAAAACCCGCCCGCAGGCGAAGCAGACAATCTGCTGGATCTGCTGACCCACCGCGTGCCCGCCGGCGTCGATGACGCAGCCAAGGTCAAAGCATCCTATCTGGCCGCTGTTGCGCTGGGCAAAGAATCGTGTGCCCTGATCAGCCGGGCCAAAGCAACCGAATTGTTGGGCACCATGTTGGGTGGCTACAACATCGGCCCGCTGATCGAATTGCTGGACGACGCCGAGGTCGGCGCCATCGCTGCCGATGCGCTGAAGAAAACCCTGTTGATGTTTGACGCCTTCCATGACGTCAAGGAAAAAGCCGACAAGGGCAATGCCAACGCCAAAGCCGTGCTGCAAAGCTGGGCCGACGCGGAATGGTTCACCAGCCGTCCCGAGCTGCCCGAGAGCCTGACCATCACGGTATTCAAGGTCCCCGGCGAAACCAACACCGACGATCTGTCGCCCGCCCCCGATGCCACCACGCGCCCGGATATCCCGATGCACGCGCTGGCCATGCTGAAGAACAAGCGCGACGGGGCAGCGTTCCAGCCCGAGGAAGACGGCAAGCGCGGTCCGGTGCAATTCATCGAATCGTTGAAGGAAAAAGGCCACCTGGTCGCCTATGTGGGTGACGTGGTCGGTACCGGCTCTTCGCGTAAATCCGCCACCAACTCGGTGCTGTGGTTCACGGGCGAAGACATTCCGTTCGTGCCGAACAAGCGTTTTGGCGGTGTCTGCCTGGGCAGCAAGATTGCTCCGATTTTCTACAACACCATGGAAGACGCGGGCGCCCTGCCGATCGAGCTGGACGTGTCCAAGATGGAAATGGGTGACGTGGTGGAACTGCGCCCCTACGAGGGCAAGGCTCTGAAAGACGGCCAAGTCATCTCTGAATTCCAGGTCAAATCCGACGTGCTGTTTGACGAAGTGCGCGCCGGCGGCCGTATTCCGCTGATCATTGGCCGCGGCCTGACGGCGAAGGCGCGCGAAGCGCTGGGCCTGCCGCCCTCGACGCTGTTCCGTCTGCCGAAGAATCCGGTTGATTCGGGCAAGGGTTTCACGCTGGCCCAGAAAATGGTCGGCCGCGCGTGCGGTCTGCCCGAAGGCCAAGGCGTGCGCCCTGATACCTACTGCGAACCCCGCATGACGTCGGTGGGCAGCCAGGACACGACCGGCCCCATGACCCGCGACGAGTTGAAAGACCTGGCTTGCCTGGGCTTTTCGGCCGATCTGGTCATGCAATCGTTCTGCCACACGGCAGCCTACCCGAAGCCCGTGGACGTCAAGACGCACCACACGCTGCCGCAGTTCATCAGCACGCGTGGCGGCATCTCGCTGCGTCCTGGCGACGGCGTGATCCACTCGTGGCTCAACCGTATGTTGTTGCCTGACACGGTGGGTACTGGCGGCGACTCGCACACCCGTTTCCCGATCGGGATTTCGTTCCCGGCCGGCTCGGGCCTGGTGGCGTTTGCTGCCGCCACGGGCGTGATGCCGCTGGATATGCCGGAATCGGTGCTGGTGCGCTTCAAGGGCAAGATGCAGCCCGGTGTGACGCTGCGCGATCTGGTGAACGCGATTCCGCTGTACGCCATCAAACAAGGCCTGTTGACCGTGGCCAAGCAAGGCAAGAAGAACATCTTCTCCGGCCGCATCCTGGAAATCGAAGGTCTGCCCGATCTGAAAGTGGAACAGGCTTTCGAGCTGTCCGACGCCTCGGCTGAACGTTCGGCTGCCGGTTGCTCGGTGCGCTTGAACAAAGAACCGATCATCGAATACATCAACAGCAACATCGTGATGCTGAAGTGGATGATCGCCAATGGCTACGAAGACGAGCGCTCGCTGGGCCGCCGTATCAAGGCCATGGAAGCCTGGTTGGCTGATCCCAAGCTGCTGGAACCGGATGCCGACGCTGAGTACGCCGCTGTGATCGAGATCGACCTGGCCGATGTGCATGAGCCGATCGTGGCTTGCCCGAATGATCCTGACGACGTCAAGACGCTGTCCGATGTGGCCGGCGCCAAGATCGACGAGGTGTTCATCGGCAGCTGCATGACCAATATCGGGCACTTCCGCGCGGCGTCCAAGCTGCTCGAAGGCAAGCGCGATATTCCGGTCAAGCTGTGGGTGGCTCCGCCGACGAAGATGGATGCGCAACAGCTCACCGAAGAAGGCCACTACGGCGTGTTCGGTACGGCTGGTGCTCGTACGGAAATGCCGGGATGCTCGCTGTGTATGGGTAACCAGGCACAGGTGCGCGAGGGTGCGACGGTGATGTCGACCAGCACGCGTAATTTCCCGAACCGTCTGGGCAAGAACACCAACGTGTATCTGGGCTCGGCTGAGTTGGCTGCGATCTGCTCGCGTCTGGGTCGTATCCCGACCAAGGACGAGTACATGGCGGATATGGGCGTCATCAACAAGAGCGGCGACCAGATCTATCAGTACTTGAACTTCGACAAGATCGATGATTACAAAGATGTGGCTGCAGTGATTGAGGTGTAACTCGGTCTCTGTTGACTGCCAGTTGTAGGTAGAACGGCCCTGGGATTTTTCTCGGGGCCGTTTTGTTTTGAGGTGTGTGATCTGGCCTGAAACAATGAAAGATTGCTTAACTTCGAGATGATCACGATAATAAAAGAGATTCTTATTGCCATTCCCTAAAATCTCTCTATGCCTATCTTCGCCTTTGGGGCGCGGCCAGCCGGCCGCATCCGTCTTAAACCGCTCAGTGTTGCCTTACATACCGCATTATCGGCAGGAGTGCTCGCTGGAGCGCCCGCCTGGTCTCAAACGGTGCAAGGCGGTGTCACCACACTGGAGGAAACGACTGTTACGGGCGAATCCGGCGTCTCTGCCCCGACTTCCGTGGAGTACGCGGGCGGGCAGGTGGCGCGAGGCGGTCAGTTGGGAGTGTTGGGTAATATCGACAATATGGACGCGCCCTTTGTCGTCACCAGCTATACCTCGAAGTTGATCGAGGACCAACAGGCGCGGACCTTGGGCGATGTGGTCAAGAATGACTCGTCGGTGCAGGTCGGTAACGGCTATGGGAATTCGGCCGAGACGTTTTCGATCCGCGGCTTTGCGCTGAACAATGACGATTTGTCATTCAACGGGCTGTACGGCATTTTGCCACGCCAAGTGTTGCCGACGCAGATGGTAGAACGGGTCGAAATCCTGAAAGGGGCGAACGCTTTCCTGAACGGCGCCGCGCCGGGAGGCTCGGGATTGGGCGGCTCTATCAACATCCAGCCCAAGCGTGCCGGGGTGGATCCATTGACCCGGGCGACGATCGACTACACCAGTGATTCTCAGGTGGGTGGCAGCGTCGATATTGGGCGACGCTGGGGCGAAAACCAGGAGTTCGGTATCCGCGTCAATGCCGCCCATCGCGACGGCGACACGGCGGTCGACGATGCGGGCCAACGCATGACGGTGGGCACCGTGGGCCTGGATTATCTGGGCGAAAAGCTACGGGTGTCATTGGACGCGGGCTATCAAAAGTATCACTACTCGCAACCGCGTCCCACGCTCAGGCTCAGCGGCCCTGACGCGCCCTCACCGCCATCCAATAGTACGAACTACGGACAACCGTGGACGTACAGCGAATTGGAAAGCACGTATGGCGTGGTCCGTGCGGAATATGATTTCACCAGCAATTGGATGGGTTATGCGGCCATCGGCACCAGCCACGACCGCGAGAACGGCGATTATGGTCAGCCCCTCGTTGACGGCAACGGCGTCGGAACGGTGGGCCGATTGACGGTGCCCTACACCCGCGACTCCGTCAGCGGCGAAATCGGCATGCGCGGAAAATTCCAGACCGGCTCGGTGGGCCATTTGGTGAATATCGGTGTGTCCGGACTGCAGACGCGCGTCAGACAAGCGTGGGAAATGAGCGATCGCAGCCCGATCGATATCTATGATCCCGAGTATTTTGACCGTCCGCCTACGACGTTTGTGGGCGGTGATATGGATGACCCACACGCCAGCAGCCGTACCCATTTGACCAGTTTTGCGTTGTCGGATCAGTTGTCGTTCCTGGACGATCGCGTCTTTCTGACGCTGGGGGTACGACGTCAAACGATCAAAGACAAGCTTTACGACACCAATGGTGTCCACACCACGACTTACGATGACTCGGTATGGACGCCCGCTTACGGCTTGGTCGTGCGTCCGTGGGAAGAGGTGTCGTTTTATGTGAACCACATCGAAGGGTTGACCAAAGGCGATACCGCACCGTCCGGGGCCGTCAATTTTGGCGAAACGCTCGCTCCGTATCGCACGAAACAGACGGAGGCCGGCGTCAAGTTTGATTTCGGCAATATTGGCGGGAACATCGGTGTTTTCCAGATCGAGAAGCCCCAAGCCTATACAAACTCGGATCTCGTATTCGGGATCGCCGGCTCGCAGCGCAATCGCGGGCTCGAGATGAATATCTACGGCGAGCCGATGAAAGGCGTACGGCTGTTGGGCGGGATAACCTTCATGGATCCCGAGCTGCGAGGCACTGCCGGCGCCGAGCAAGACGGCAACGACGCGATCGGTGTACCTCGTTACCAAGCGGTAATGGGCGCGGAATGGGATGTGCCCGCACTCACCGGTTTGACCTTGCAAGCCTATGTGCAACGGCGCGGATCGCAGTACGTCAATATCGACAATACCGGCAAAATACCGGCATGGACCCGAATCGATCTGGGGGCTCGTTATGCGACCAATATCGACGGCCACAACGTAGTGTGGCGCGCAGGCGTGGATAACGTCACCGACAAGAAATATTGGTCCACGGTCGGAAACTCCTTTGGCCAGCTCACCCAGGGCATGGGCCGGGTCTATAAACTGTCGATGTCAGTCGACTTCTGAACGGGCTCGAATATCGGCACCGGGGCCCATAACGCTTAGAATGCCGCCATCCCCTGAACAAGGAACCGGCAATGAAACTAGGGCCACTGGTGCTGACCCTGTTGGCAATCATGTTGGGCGGCTGTGCGACGACGCCGCCGTCCAACCCTGAAAATCTCTGCGAAATTTTTCGTGAGAAACCCAGTTGGCGGCGTGCTGCGGAAGACATGCGCGAGAAATGGGGCGTGCCGGTGCAGGTGCCCTTCGCCATGATGTACCAGGAATCCAGTTTCCGGCACGACGCCCTGCCCCCTCGTTATTATTTTCTGGGCTTTATTCCCTGGGGCCGTGTCAGCTCGGCCTATGGCTATGCGCAAGCCAAAGACGAAACGTGGGCAGACTATAAGCGTGAAGCCGGGGGTTGGACGTCGAGCCGGGACGATCTGGCGGACTCGTTAGACTTCATGGGTTGGTATATCAGCAAGTCCCAGCGTCTGAATGGCGTATCAAAATGGGATGCCTACGGCCAGTATCTGAATTATCACGAGGGCTGGACGGGTTATCGCAACCGCAGTTATGAAAGCAAAGCGTGGCTGAAACGGGTCGCGCNGTATCGCAATTGCGATAAAGGCTGACTGCGAAGCAGTCAGCCACGTCAATTCAAGGCGGATGGCCCACATCCCGCCCCTGTCATATACCAGCGCACCTGACCCGTCATACTGCGAAATGTTAGGGTAGAGGATGGCCGCGCCTGCAATGCGCCACCACACATAAGGAAGCAGCATGTATTTCGATTCCACCCTCTGGGCCATGACGCGCGGTGTGCGGTTGCGAATGTTGATGTGCGCTCTGCTGGGGCTATTGGGGCTGACGGCGGGCATCGCGCGCTTTGCTCTGTTGGGGAAATTCCTGGCGGAATTGTTTGCCGGCGCGAGCGGCACGGCGTTGTGGTGGCCGCTGGCGGGCGCGGCGCTGGCCATTGTGCTGCGCGGCGGCTTTGAGCATGCGTTGAATCTGCTGGCCAATCGCAATGCGGCGCTGATCCAGAATAATCTGCGCGCACAGCTTTACGACAAGATTGTCGAGTTGGGGCCCGCCTGGTTCGGAGGCCAACGCACAGGCGGCGTCATGCTGGCCGTGGTCGATGGCGTGGAACAACTGCAGACCTTTTTTGGCCGCTATCTGCCGCAGTTATTTATTGCGGCCTGCGCTCCCATCGTGATTTTTGCCTTCATCGCGTGGTGGGATTGGCCGGTGGCGCTGGTGCTGCTGGTGGCGGCGCTGATCACCTTGGTCCTCCCTCTGGCGGCGCACCGTAGCCACAAGGACGCCTCCCGTCAACGGGCTCGGGCATTCAAGGCGTTCGGTGAAGAGTTCCTGGATGCGATGCAAGGCCTGCCCACGCTCAAGGCCTTTGGCCAGAGCCGCACATGGGGCGAACGTCTGGCGCAGCGCGCGCGGGCGCTGTCGGATAACACGTTCAAGGTGCTGGGGCGCGAGGTCTCGGCGCGTTTTGCGACGGATATCGGGATCACGGTCGGTGCAGCGGCCGCCTTGGCATTGGGCGCGTGGCGCGTGGCCGAAGGACAGATGACGCTGGCGGCGCTGCTGGTGGTGTTGATGGCCGGGACGGAAATTTTCCGCCCGCTGCGGGATATGCGCTCTGTGCTGCACCAAGGACTGATGGGGCAATCGGCAGCAGCCAGCGTGCAGGCGCTATTGGACGCGACGACGTCGGCGCCGCAGGCAACAGCAACGACGGGACAAGATGATGCGGCGGCCGCGTCCATCGCCAGCCCCCACCCACAGTCCTGCGGCGTAGGTCAGCAAACCGGCCAATCCAGGCAGCCATCGCCAGACGTCATTCAGAAAACCCTGTACGGCGGGCCGTTGTCATCAACGGCAAGTGAGCCACAAACAGATCACACGGATGCCCACCAGTCTGCCATGCCATCATCCGGGCCGCGCGGCGGCTTAGCGATTGCCTTTCGACAAGTCGCGTTTTCTTATCCCGGTGGCCGGCAGATCACGCATCAAGGCATGGATTTCGAGATCCGTCCCGGCGAGCGTGTGGGGATTGTCGGCCCCAGTGGGTCTGGTAAATCGACATTAGTTCGCCTTTTGCTGCGTCTACATGACCCCCAATCGGGTGTCATCGAGATAGATGGCCGGGATCTGCGCACGCTGGATCCCGAGGCGGTACGGGCCAGCATCTCGTTGGTGGCGCAGGACAGCACACTGTTTCATGGAACGGTGGAAGAAAACCTGTTGATGGCGCGCCCGGATGCAACGCCGGATCAAATCCTCGCAGCGACGACGGCGGCGAATGCGCACGGGTTTATTTCGGCATTGCCGCAGGGCTATCAGACGGTCTTGGGAGAACGCGGCACGCAATTGTCCGGCGGACAACGCCAGCGGTTGACCATTGCTCGCGCCTTGTTGCGCGATACGCCGATTTTGATTCTGGATGAGGCCCTGTCCTCGGTGGACGCCGAGAATGAGGCCGAGATTCAGCAGGCCCTGGATCGGCTCAGCCGCGGCCGAACCACGCTGGTGCTGGCGCATCGACTGTCCAGCGTGATTGGCGCAGACCGTATTCTGGTGCTGGATGGCGGACGCATTGCAGAGACCGGCACGCACGAGACGCTGATGGAGGGCGATACGCTGTATCGCCAATTGATGGGCGGACAGCAGGATTCGCTGCATGCGGCGCCAACAACTTCAGGCGTGGCGCCGGAGGATGGCGCACACGCAGCCCTCGCGTCAATGCCGGAAACAGCGGGCTCCCGCAGCAATGCGAGTGACAGCATTCCCGACGGCGGTACCGTTTTGGCTCCCGCTGACGACGATCACAAGCGCCCTGCCCCCATCTCGTTGGACACCGAGGCGCGGCACATCACGACACGCCAGGTACTGCAGACCTTGACGGAGATCATCCGTCCTTGGAAAAAACAATTTACCATCACTGTCGGCAGCGGTATCGGCCGGGTGGCCGCCTTTATCGGTGTGTCGGTGCTGGGTGCGCTCGTCATTGCCCGATTGAAAAACGGTGAGCCGTTCGACGGTTTGCTGATCGGGTTGTTTGCCGTGGCCATCGCGGCAGCCGCGCTGCACTGGATCGAATCCTGGCTCGCCCACTCGATTGCCTATCAACTGCTGGCCGAAATGCGGATATCGCTGTATCAAAAACTCGAGGCGCTGGCGCCTGCGTATCTCTTGCGCCGCCGCTCTGGGGATTTGGTCGGGCTGGCCACGCAGGATGTTGAAACGGTTGAGTATTTCTATGCGCACACGGTGGCGCCGGCGTTTGTTGCGACATTGGTACCTGTCATCGTCCTGGCCATCCTGGGAATCGCCGCCTGGCCGCTGATGCTGGCGTTATTGCCCTTTTTGCTATGGGCCGGACTGTCACCATGGCTCAATCGCGCGCGCGTGGACGCACAAGGCAGCCGCGCCAGGCAGGCGCTGGGATTGCTGAGCGCGCATCTCGCAGAGACGATCCAGGGGCTGTCCGACCTGGTGGCTTTTTCCGCGACCGGCCGTCGGCGCGACGCCTTTTTGACGATCTGCCAGGACTATCAACGTGTGCGATTGACGCTGCTGGCCGACTTGTCGCGGCAAAGCGCCCTGTTGGAGATCGCAACCGGTCTGGGTGGCCTGGCCGTGGCGACAGCGGGCGCCTGGTTGGTCACGCAAGGCGCGCTGGCGGCGAGCATGTTGCCATTGCTGATTTTGCTGTCGGTTGCCGCCTTTCTGCCCGTGTCCGAGATCGCCCAGGTGAGCCGCCAACTGGCGGACACGCTGGCCTCTACGCGACGCTTGCGTACGATTCACGACGAGCCAGTGCCTGTCGTGGATGGTCCGCTTGCACCGCCCCTGACGGGAGCGGGCCTGCCGCTGGCGTTCGAGGATGTCACCTTCACCTATCCAGGCCGGCATCAACCGGCCCTGCGCAGCGTATCGCTCTCGTTACCGGCAGGAGCAACCCTGGCGCTGGTCGGCCCGTCGGGCGCGGGGAAAAGCACTTTGGCGAGCTTGTTGTTGCGATTCTGGGATCCGCAGGAAGGCGCCGTACGTATCGGCGAGGAGCGCTTGCCGGACCTGACCCTGGATGCACTGTACAGTCGTATCGCGCTGGTGGCCCAGGACACCTGGCTGCTCAACGGCACGCTGGAAGACAACATCCGCCTGGCCCGCCCCCATGCCAATCAGGACGAACTGGATCAAGCCGTAGCCCGCGCTGCGCTGTCGGATTTTGTCGCCGGCCTGCCCGAGGGGCTGCATACCCCTGTCGGCGAACGCGGTGTGGCCTTGTCCGGCGGCCAGCGCCAACGCATCGCCATTGCGCGGGCATTCCTGCGCGACGCACCGATTCTGATTCTGGACGAAGCCACGTCGCATTTGGACGCCATCAGTGAATCCCAGGTACATCAGGCCTTGGCCGAGCTGATGCGCCATCGCACTACCCTGATTATTGCGCACCGCCTGTCGACAATACGCCAAGCCGATACCATTGCCGTAGTAGACGGAGGGCAGATTGTAGAGTCGGGCACGCATGATGCGTTGCTGCAACAAGGCGGCGCTTATGCAAATCTGGTCAACCGGCAGATGCAGGCGGCGCGACAATGATGCGCACCACCCCGCTGTCAGTCGCTGGCTGGACTGCCTGACAAATTATCTGAAAACAGCGAGAACTTTGACTCACCCCTATAGTCTTATATAAGACATAAGACTAAAATACGCAACATAGCGATGTCTCAGCATCACATGACAAACGCGCCAAAAGGCCAGAAAATGGCAGCTTTACGCGGTCCCACACCCACGGAGTCCCATCATGCCGCACAACACGTTTAATACCCTCAAGAATTTCAAGATCGGCGACAAATCCTGTCAGCTCTATTCCCTGCCGGCCCTGGGCAAGGCGCTGGGGGTAGACGTGCAGCGTCTGCCGGTCTCGATCCGCATCGTGCTCGAATCAGTGCTGCGCAATTGCGACGGCCAAAAGGTCACCGAAGAACACATCAAGCAGTTGGCCAACTGGCAGGCCAACGCCAAACGCGAAGACGAAATCCCCTTTGTCGTGGCACGTGTCGTGCTGCAGGACTTCACCGGTGTGCCGCTGCTGGCCGATATCGCCGCCATGCGGTCGGTCGCCGAGAAAATGGGCAAGGATCCCAAGAGCATCGAGCCGCTCGTCCCGGTCGACCTGGTGGTCGATCACTCGGTCATGATCGATTATTTCGGCACAAAGGACGCGCTGGACCTGAATATGAAACTGGAATTCAAGCGCAACCAAGAGCGCTACCAGTTCATGAAATGGGGTATGCAGGCATTCGATACCTTTGGCGTGGTGCCTCCGGGCTTTGGGATCGTTCACCAGGTCAACCTGGAATATCTGGCCCGTGGCGTCCACAAGAAAGACAACATCTATTACCCCGACTCGCTGGTGGGCACCGATAGCCACACCACGATGATCAACGGGATCGGCGTGGTCGGCTGGGGCGTGGGCGGCATCGAGGCCGAGGCCGGGATGCTGGGCCAACCTGTCTATTTCCTGACGCCTGACGTGGTGGGTGTCGAGCTCAAGGGTCAATTGCGCGGCGGCGTGACCGCGACCGACCTGGTGCTGACCATTACGGAAATGCTGCGTCGCGAAAAGGTCGTGGGCAAGTTCGTGGAATTCTGCGGCCCGGGCACGGCCAGTCTGTCGGTGGCAGAGCGCGCCACGATCGGCAACATGGCGCCGGAGTATGGCGCCACGATGGGTTTCTTCCCGGTCGACGAACGCACCATCGATTATTTCCATGGCACGGGCCGCACGCCCGAGGAAATCGCCGCATTCGAGGCCTATTTCAAGGCGCAAAAGATGTTCGGCGTGCCCAAGGCCACGGATGTCGACTACACCAAGCTGCTAACGCTGGACCTGTCCACGGTTGCCCCCTCGCTGGCCGGCCCGAAGCGCCCGCAAGACCGTATCGAAATCGGCAACGTCAAGACCACGTTCGGCGATCTGTTTTCCAAGCCGATTGCGGAAAACGGCTTTAACCAGCCGGCCCAAAAGCTCGATCAGGCCTTCACCACCAGCACGGGCACCCAGATCAAGAACGGCGACATTCTGATCGCGGCCATCACCTCGTGCACCAACACGTCCAACCCCAGCGTGCTGCTGGCAGCCGGCCTGCTGGCGAAAAAGGCCGTCAAAGCCGGCCTGACTGTGCCCAAGCACATCAAAACCTCGCTGGCCCCTGGATCCCGGGTGGTCACGGAATACCTGACCAAAACCGGCCTGCTGCCCTATCTGGAACAACTGGGCTTTGACATTGCCGCCTACGGGTGCACCACGTGTATCGGTAACGCGGGCGACCTCACACCGGATTTGAACGAAGCCATTCTCGGCAACGACCTGGTCTGCGCGGCCGTGCTGTCGGGCAACCGCAACTTCGAAGCGCGGATTCACCCGAACATCAAGGCAAATTTCCTGGCCTCGCCTCCCCTGGTCGTCGCCTATGCTTTGGCAGGCACGATCACGCGCGACCTGATGACCGAGCCGGTCGGCAAGGGCAAAAAGGGCGACGTGTGGCTGGGCGACATTTGGCCCACCACCGAAGAAGTCAACGCGCTGCTCAAATACGCACTGAACCCCAAGGCTTTCCGCACCAACTACGGCCAGGTCAAGACCAACCCTGGCGATTTGTGGGAAAACATCAAGGGCGTGACGGGCGAAACGTACAACTGGCCTGACTCGACCTATATCGCTGAGCCGCCGTTCTTTGATGGCTTTGGCATGGCGCCGGGCGCGATTCCGACCGTCCAGGGTGCGCGTGCACTGGGGATCTTTGGCGACTCGGTGACCACTGACCACATTTCCCCGGCCGGCTCGATCAAGGAAACCTCGCCCGCCGGCAAATGGCTCAAAGAGCACGGCGTGATGAAGGCCGATTTCAACAGCTACGGCTCGCGTCGCGGCAACCATGAAATCATGATGCGCGGCACCTTTGCCAACGTGCGGATCAAAAACCTGATGATCCCGGCCCTGCCCGACGGCAGCCGTTTCGAAGGCGGAGAAACCCTGTACCAGCCCACGGGCGAACAGTTGTCCATCTATGATGCCGCGATGAAGTATGTCGCCGAGGGCACCCCCACGGTGGTGTTCGGCGGCGAAGAATACGGCACGGGTTCCTCACGCGACTGGGCGGCCAAAGGCACGCAGTTGCTGGGTGTCAAGGCCGTGGTGGCTCGCAGCTTCGAACGTATCCACCGCAGCAACCTGGTGGGTATGGGCGTGCTGCCCCTGCAATTCAAGGGCGATGACAGCGTTGCCTCGCTGGGCATCACGGGCACGGAGGTCTTTGATATCTCGGGCCTGGAAAACGGTATCAAGCCCATGCAGGACATCACGCTGACAATCCGCCGCGCCGATGGCTCCAGGCAAGACGTGCAAGTCCTGCTGCGTATCGATACGCCCATCGAGGTCGACTACTACCAACACGGCGGCATTCTGCCGTTCGTGCTGCGTCAGTTGTTGGCCGCCTGACGGGCATTCAGGNCTCCCCCGGGGCTCGCCCCGGGGGATCCAGGGCTGAGACGTGATATTTCCAGCACGCATCGGCCTGAGCCGACATAGCGGACCGGCGTTAAACTAGGGGGTTCCAATCTCTTTGAGAGCCCTCATCACACATGGCCCGAGTCCGCAGTTCCGCTTCCCCCCGCCTGAATCGTGACGCCTCGCGTTTGGCCTCGTTCGCTCTGTCATTGAGCCGCTCTGGCAGCCGCGTGGAGGATCTTTACTGGGAAAATCTGCTGTCCGAGTCGATTTCCAAGCTGCTGCGCAACAACCAGGATGCCACGCTGGAGTCTGCGCTGGATCACCTGTCGCAACGCGATGTCGGCGCCTATGAAGTCCTGATCGAACAGGCAGAAACCCTGTCCGAATCCATGCAGATCGACAAAGACGGCCAGCGTTATGACGTCTTGTTGATCGTCATTCCTATCGCCGCCTGGACACGCTACGCCATCCCGACCGGGGCCATTCCCGCTACGGCCCAGCAAACGCTGTTGGCGCAGCTGCATGGCCATATCCTGGCCGATGGAACCCGTGCTGTGCTGATGCCGAATCTGGTCAGTATCGACCAGATGCCCCGCACCTTTTCGGAAACGTGGCAATGGATGCAGCGCCTGGGCAATCAGGCGTTGGATAATGATACGTCCAAGCCCGCCCTGAATGCGGAGACCGAGCCCACCAATATGCTGGCTGACACCAGATATGTGGTCGGGGCGGTAGCGGTCCCCGAACGCGCACCGATCTTTCGCTGGCAGGAGCATGCTGGCGATGACGCCTACAACCGCGAAGCCTGCCTGGCGAATTGGTTGGCACAGGCGCAACCCACCTTGGCGACCTTGATGCCGGGCTGCGGCATCGAATGCCTGTTGCCGGATGCCTATTACATCAGCAACCGCGAGGCCGATCGCCGCGTGCGGCCGCTGTCGCTGCGCGCTGCCATCAACTGGCTCGAAGGCGCCGTAAATCTCAGCGCCTCGGATTTGCGGGCGGTGATCGCGGGCTGTGGCGAGGGCCATATCGATGAATACCGCATCGGATTTACGCTGCGTAACAGCAACGATGTGTACTACGGGTGTGTCTGGCCTATCTATGGCCGTGAGGATGACCCGCAGGAGGACGAAAATCAGCCCGCTCTGATCGACGAGATCGCCGCCCTGCTCAAGGAATACGGCGTGCACGAGGTGCGCCATATTCCGGGCGCCCATCCGGCGGAGTATTGCGAAGACTGCGGTGCGCCGACGTTCCCCAATCCGCTGGGCGAATTCGTACACGCCGAGCTGCCCGAGGACGCCGACACCACTCCCGCCAAATTCCACTGAGCAGGCCAGCCATGCGGGCCGATATTTTCTGCCGAGTCGTCGATAACTACGGCGACATCGGGGTCTGCTGGCGGCTGGCGCGACGGATGGCGTGCGGACACAGCTGGTCGATACGGCTGTGGGTTGACGATTTGCGGGCCTTTTCCCGCATCCAGCCCGGCGTCATGACCGACGCTGTGCGGCAGACATTCAACGGCATTGAGGTGGTGCATTGGACGCCCGAGCCCCCTGCCCTGGACCCAGGCGATGTGGTCATCGAGGCTTTTGCCTGCGACCCGCCCGCTGCATTCGTACGAGCCATGCAGCAACAACTGCATAGCGGCCAGGCGCAGCCGCCGATATGGATCAACCTGGAATATCTCAGTGCAGAGCCCTGGGTCGAGAGCTGCCACGGGCTGCCATCGCAACGCCCCGACGGTTTGACCAAGTATTTCTTTTTCCCCGGTTTCACCCCAGCCACGGGCGGACTGCTGCACGAGCCCGGGCTGAGCACCGAACGCGAGGCGTTTCAGGCCTCTCGTGATGAGCAAGAACGTTTTCTGCGCGACCTGGGCTTGGGCGAGGCAGTGTTGGGACACTGGCGCGCCGGGGCCCGCGTGGTCTCGCTATTCTGCTACCCCCAAGCACCGCTCGCTGCGCTGGTGAAGGCGCTGATCGACGATGCCCGCCCCACCGTGTTGATCGTTCCAGAAGGTGTGGCACCGAGCCTCGAGCAGATGGTGGCGGTTGGTGAGCATGTACGAGTCGCCCGGGTTCCCTTCGTCCCACAGCCGGATTTTGATCGCCTGCTGTGGTGTGCGGACCTGAATTTTGTCCGCGGCGAGGATTCCTTTGTACGGGCCGCCTGGGCAGCACGCCCGCTGGTGTGGCAAATTTATCCTCAGGACGAGAATGTGCATCTCGAGAAACTCGAGGCCTGGCTGACTCGGTATCCTGCCCCTGCCGAGGCCCACGCGGCCATTCGTGCCTGGAATACGCCTCTGCATAGCGAGGACGCCGCACTGGGCGATTTCGGCGTAGTCCCGCCGACGGCTGACCTGAATCCGAGGGTATCCACGACCGCCGCGGCCCTCAGTGCCGCCCTGCGTTCCCCTGTCTGGACCGACTGGCAAGACGCAGCCCGTGCCTGGGACACGGCACAAGCTGCCCGCCCCGATTTAGGGGACAGCTTGGCTGAATTTTGCGCAAAATTGTCCAAGAAACGCTAGAATAGAGAGTTTTCCGAGTTCCCTCTGCCCGCGCATGTTGCGTCGAGCCAGGCCTCGACTTTGACAGCCTCCCGGGGCACGCAGGGCCAGCCGTATCGGATCCCCTGCGCGCAAGCACGGCGAGTGCGCTATATCACCCGGAGTTTTAATTAATGAAAACCGCTCAGGAATTGCGAGTCGGCAACGTGATCATGGTCGGCAAGGATCCCCTCGTGGTCCAAAAGGCCGAATACAACAAGTCCGGCCGTAACGCCGCCGTCGTCAAGCTGAAATTCAAGAACCTGCTGACCGGCTCGGCCAGCGAATCGGTCTACAAGGCCGACGAAAAATTCGACGTCGTCATGCTCGAGCGCAAGGAGTGCACCTACTCGTACTTCGGCGACCCCATGTATGTCTTCATGGACGAAGAGTACAACCAGTACGAAATCGAAGCCGAAAGCATGGGCGACGCGCTGAACTACCTCGAAGAAGCCATGCCCGTGGAAGTCGTGTTCTACGACGGCCGTGCCATCTCGGTCGAACTGCCCACCATCCTGGTGCGCGAGATCACCTACACCGAGCCCGCCGTCCGTGGCGACACCTCGGGCAAGGTCCTCAAGCCTGCCAAGATCAACACCGGCTACGAACTGAACGTGCCGTTGTTCTGCGCCATCGGCGACAAGATCGAAATCGACACGCGCACCAACGAATACCGTAGCCGCGTCAACTGATCGCCTGGGCGGCCCGCCCGCCCTGTCAGCGGCAGTATTCCGACGGCGCCCGCGGGCGCCGTTTTGCTGTCGCGCTACTATCACTCTCATGGCACTCAAAGTATTCGACCTGCAATGTGATCAAGGCCACCTTTTCGAGGGTTGGTTCAGTTCGCACGAAGACTACGACACGCAACAGGCGCGCGGATTGCTCACGTGCCCAATGTGTGGATCCGCCACGATCACCAAACGGCTATCCGCGCCGAGGCTGAATGTCTCGCACCTGAGAGCGCCTGCAGCGCCGTCCGTGGATCCCGCCAAGGCAGAGTCTGCTGCGCCTGTTCCCGCCGGCGGCGCACCTGTGCCCGCTGGATCGGGGTCCTCACCTGTTGCCAGCGCCGACGCTGCCGCCATGGCTCAGTTGCAAGCAGCCGTGTTGCAGGAAATCCGCAAGGTCATTCGCAATACCGAAAACGTCGGCCCTCGCTTTGCCGAAGAAGCCCGCCGTATTCATGCCGGCGAAGCCGACGATCGTCCGATTCGAGGCACCGCTACGCCAGACGAGCAACGGGCCTTGAGCGAAGACGGCATCGACGTCATGGCGTTGCCCGATTTTCTGGATGATGACCGGCTGCAGTAGTCCCGAAGGCCAGCCTCGGTACTGCCTCGAGTAATCGGCGCGTCGTTTCATGTTGAGGCGCATGCAGCACAGCGTCGGCCGTGCCGTTTTCGACAATGCGCCCGTCATGCATGATGGCAATACGATCAGCCAGGTATTCGACGACGCCGAAGTTATGCGTGATGAACAGATAGGCGATCCCCAACTCTGCCTGAAGCTCGCGCAACAGATCCAGAATCTGCGCCTGCACCGACACATCCAGCGCTGAGGTGGGCTCGTCGCAGATCAATACCTTGGGCTCGACGGCCAAGGCGCGGGCGATGGCGATACGTTGGCGTTGCCCTCCCGAAAACTCGTGCGGATAACGGCTGGCGGTATCCTCCGGCAGGCCCACTCGCTGCAACAGATGCTGTATGCGTTCTCGCCGTGAGGACGGTGACATATCGGGACGCAGTGAAGCGATCCCTTCGTCCAGGATATCTCCCACGCGCATGCGTGGATCGAGCGAGGCAAAGGGATCCTGGAACACGATCTGAATATCCTGCCTCAAGCGGCGCAATTCACGGCGCTCGACGTGCAGCAGATCCCGGCCGTTCAGCAAGGCGCGGCCCTCGATTTTTGCGCCTTCGATCAATCTCAATAGTGCCTTGCCCGTCGTTGTCTTGCCGCAGCCGGACTCGCCCAGCAACGCGAGCGTCTCGCCTGCACGCAGAGTAAAGGTAACGGCGTTGACCGCCTGTACCCACGAATCGATACGGCGCAGCAAACCTTTGCGCACGGGGTAATGCACGAGCAGATCCTGCACGTCGAGGACGATGTCACCTGGCTGGCGAGGTAATGCCGACGTATTGGAGACGTCATTTTCTGTCGTCCCTGCCGACGCCGCCAACGGCCGCCCGCGCTTTTCAAAGGTAGGGATCGCATCAAACAATTGACGCGCATACGGATGTCTTGGCCGCTCAAAGAACACCTCTGCAGGTGCACTTTCGACGATCTCTCCGCCGCGCATCAACGCGACGTGCTTGGCCACATTGCGCACCACAGCCAGATCATGAGTGATCAGCAATATCGCCATACCCATTTCGCGTTGAATATCAGCCAGCAGGTCCAGCACCTGTGCCTGCACCGTCACGTCCAAGGCCGTCGTAGGCTCATCAGCAATCAGCAGCGTCGGCTCGGCCGCAAGCGCAATGGCGATCATGACCCGCTGCTTTTGCCCGCCGGAAAACTGGAATGGGTAATCATCGATCCGGCGTTCAGGCTCGGGAATGCCCACGCGCCGCAGCCAGTCAATGGCCCGCGCACGCGCGGCGGCACCACGCAATGGCGTATGCGCCATCAATGTTTCCAGTATCTGATCACCCACCCGCATCACTGGATTCAGACTGGTGGATGGCTCTTGGAAGATGATACCGATGTGGCCTCCGCGTACCCCGCGCATCTCGCTTTCGGGCAGCTGATTCAGATCCATTCCGTCGAGCGCAATCTGTCCGCCAACAATACGGCCCGCGTCGGGCAACAAACGCAGCAACGCCAATGCCGTCATACTTTTGCCGCAGCCGGATTCGCCGACGAGCGCAAAGGTTTCTCCGCGTTCGATGGCGAGCTGTAAACGCTTGACGGCATGAGTCATGCCGGTCTCGCCGGCAATTGCGACCTCGAGGCCGTCTACGGCCAGCAACGTATCTGCGGCTGCGTTCATTGTGCCGCCCCCTTCTCTGCTTTGGCAGGCGCGCCCAGTTTCTTTTTCAACCATCCTCCCGGACGATAGCGCCGCACACGCGGATCAAAGGCTTCGCGTACGGCATCGGCAAATAGATTGGCGGACAGCACCAATGCCAGCATGAAAATGAAAGCCGTCAATAGATTCCACCACACCATCGGGTCACGCGACATTTCCAGGCGCGCGCCATCGATCATTGAGCCAAACGAGTTCATCCCGGGATCCACCCCTATGCCCAGGTAAGACAAGACGGCTTCATACAGCACCAGACCGGAAAACTCCAGCACGACCGTGATCAACACGATGTGCATGACGTTGGGCAATAGGTGGCGGCGCATGATGCGCCAATGCGACACGCCAAACGCGCGCGCTGCCTGCACGTATTCCAGCTCGCGCAGTTTCAAGGTTTCCGCGCGCAACAAACGGCACAAACCCGACCAGCCTGTCAGTCCCAGAATCATGCACAGCAAAAACAAACGCAGATCTGCACGCGACGCCGATGTATCGAATAAATCGGGATGCGTATCGATATACACCTGCATCATCAACGCGCAAGCGGCGACTAATAACACGCCGGGAATAGACGTCAGTGTCGTGTAGATATACTGAATCGCGTCATCGACTTTGCCTTTGAAATAGCCCGCCGCCAACCCGAAACCAATCGCGGGAGGCAGCATGGCCAAGGTCGTCAAACTGCCGATCACCAATGCTGTACGTATGCTTTTGAGCGCCTGCCACAACACATCGTTGCCCGTGCGGTCCGTACCGAAGACGTGATAGCCACTGGCCAGGCCGACGATCGCCCCCGTGCAGAGGCACAGCACCGCATACGTCGTCCACATCGCACGCCAGGGCAGCTCCGTGCGGCCGCAAGCCACGTCGGCGCAAGCTTGCCGCGCCCCGCCATATGACCGAGACAACGCTCCGGCCAGGAAGAGAGCGCCCAACAGCGCCGCGGCGGCGCCTCCTGCCACCCCCCACGCCAGCCGCCGCAAGACATCGCCCGTCAACTCGGTCTCGGGGTTTTCCAAATGCGCACCGCCACTGCGCAACCGCGGAAAATCACGCAACGGGCGGCCATCGATCAACTCGGTTTCTTTGGTGAACTGACGCGCGGCGAGCGGCTTTGAGTAGGTTTTTTCGGGCCGGGTCAGTACGGTGCCGTGCAGCAGACCATCCAAGGCCGATTGCACAGCGGGCGCGTATATCGGCGGCGCATCGGCGGCGGCCCCTGGCGCAGGCGGCAACTGCGGCCGATAGTGAATGGAATCCAGCAACCCCACAACGACAAACGCCAACAGCACGACCGCCGAACTCATTGCCGGCGCGTCACGCGCCACCTTGGCCCATGTCGCCCGCAGCGTTGGACTGCGGCGCACGCGCCACGCATAAAACAGCACCGCCGCCACCAGCAGAAACAGCGCAATATCCGTCCACAGAAATACGAATTTTGGCATGGCGGTCACTCGAAACGCACGCGGGGATCAGCCAGCGTATAGGAGATATCGGCCAGAATCAGCCCGACGATATACAAAGCGGCCCCCAGAAACACCATGGCCCGCACGATGGAAAAATCCTGCGCATTGATGGCGTCGATGGTGTAGCTGCCCAATCCGGGAATCCCAAAGAACGACTCGGCGATCAGGCTGCCCATGAACAACAAGGGGATAGCCGACACTGTCCCGGTCAAGATCGGCAGCATGGCATTACGCAAGACATGGCGGAACAACACCACGCGCTCGGTCAGTCCTTTGGCGCGTGCCGTGCGCACGTAGTCTTTGCCCACCTCCTCCAGGAACAAGGCGCGATAAAAGCGCGCCTCGGGCCCCAAGCGCGATACCAAGGCAACGAGCACGGGCAATGCCAGGAATTTGATCATATCCAGCCCGCCCGAAAAGCCCGAATACGGTACCAATCGCAGGAGCTTTGCGAACAACCATTGTCCGGCAATGATGTAAAACAGGCTGGATATCGATAGCAATATCACGCACAACACCACGCCCCAAAAATCCAGACGCGTTGCCCGGAAATACACCAGCAGCAACGAAAACACGACGCTGACAAACAAGCCCAGAAAAAACGTCGGAATCGCGAGGGCGAGGCTGGGCCCCATTCGCATGCGGATCTCGCGGCTGATATCGCGTCCCGCATCCGAGGCGCCGAACTCCATCGTCAACAGCGGCACCGAACGCTGATAGAAAACCGTGTCGGTCAGTTGTTGAGTACCTGTGGCTTGCGTATTGAAAAACAGCGGTTTGTCGTAACCGTGCTCGGTCTTCCAGCGGTCGATCGCCTCCTGGCTCACGCGTTGTCCGCCAATGGCCAGACGCGCCATATCGTCTGGCGTATTCACGGCAAAGAACAGCACAAAGGTCAGCAGGTTCACCCCGATCAGGATCAACACCCCGTATAACAGGCGGCGAATCACATAGCCGATCATGATTGGGACTCCTTGGAGGACTGCACCGTAGGCGTGACCGGACGTGACCCGAATGCGGTTTGCCGCTCACGGCGTTTCAAGGCGACATAAGACGGCCAGATAGCCAGCGCCACGACGATCACCAATAGCCACAGCGGCCACCAGCGCGGCGTATTCCACTCGTCGATTTTGCTCACGCGTAATGCCGGATCGATTTTGATGTACTGCAGGATGTTGCGCACCATCTGCGTGGGCTTGGCATTGCCGACCCACTGTTGGTAAGCTCCACCCGACATGGGAAAGTAGCCGAACATCCATGGCGCATCGCGTTGCACGATGGCTTGCATGCGATCGATGACGGCGACTTTTTCGGGGCCGTCGTCCAGATATTTCAGCTGTTCAAACAGCTGATCGAATTCGGCATTGGTATAGTTGGCGGCGTTCTCGCCGCCATGCTTTGCCTTGCCGTTCGGGCCGTATAACAAGAACAGAAAATTTTCGGCATCGGGATAGTCCGCCAGCCAACCCCAGAAAAAAATCTGCGCGGCTCCGCGCTGCATCTTGTCCTGAAAACGGCCATAGTCCGTCGACCGGATATCCAGCTGAATGCCGATCTGCGCCATCTGGCGGCGCATCCAGTCAAACATCGGGTTGGATCCGCCGCCGGTCATGGCGTCGTAATATAAGATCAACGGCGCGCCCGTTTGCGCATTGCGGCCATTCGGGTAGCCGGCCTCGGCCAGTAATTGTTTGGCCACCTCGAGCGGTTTGCGTTTCGGCTTGCCGTCGACGATGTCATAGACCTCGCGGTTGATGCCTGCAGGCGGTTCGCGATAACCGAGCACGCCCGGCGGCACAGGCCCGTTGGCCGCCACCGCCTGGTCGTTTTCAAAGACAGCGATGTACTCTTCCCAATTGAACGCAATACTGATGGCCTGGCGCAGCTTGCGGTTTTTTGCTTGTTGCTCCGGGGTATCCCCCTGCCCGACGACAGGATCCAGCCAGTTGAATCCCATGTACCAGATCGAAGTCTCGATGGTCGTCGGCAGTTGAATGCCGTGATCGCGATAGGTCTTGGCCTTGTCTGGCGAGTCACCGGCGGCCACCAGCATGGCCACGCCGATTTCGCCGCGCTCGACCTGCGGGATATCGTAATAGCCCTGCATGAATTTGCCGGTCAGCGGCAACGCCTCTTTTTCGATATTGAAGACGATATGGTCCAGGAACGGCGTGGGCTTGCCGCAATCGGCCAGCAGGCCGCGCGCCTGGTCTGTGGGCTCGCCTTCGCAAGGATACGGTTCGCCGCGAAAATTCGGGTTGCGCGCCAACACATGGCGGCGATTTTGCAGCGACTCCACCAACATGTAGGGCCCTGTGCCCACGGGCCATGTATTCAACGACAAATCGTGCGCGGCCATGCCGGGCTGACTGTAGAAACGATCCGCCTCCCAGGGAATAGGCGCGGTGAATGTCATCGCCAGCCAATACTTGAACTGCGGATATTTGCCCTTGATACGAATGCGCAGGGTGTGCTCGTCCACCGCCTGCACACCTTCGAATCCGTCATCCTCACGCAGATCCAACCACGGCAGATCGCGCTGACCTGCAGGCAAACCCTTGCGCAACTCTGCATCGCGCTGTTGCAGGCGCTTGCCATAGTCTTGCATGCCAATGATGTGATCGGCCATCAAGGAATAAATCGGCGAAGCCACCCGTGGACTAGCCAAGCGCCTGAACCCATACACATAGTCGTTGGCGGTTAGCTCGCGGGTACCGGTTTGGGGGAAATCCGTCAGATAGAACTTGTCATCCAACTCGCCCTGTCGCAACGGAAAATAGCTATCTCGGCCATCAGTCTCCCGGGCGAATGCCGGGTGCGGCTGAAACAGAATGCCGTGCCGAATCGGGATGTCGTAAACGCTTTCGGCAATCTGTTCGCCCGGCGCATCCGCGGGCAGAACGTTCCCTTGCGCATCCAGATAGCGCGGCGGCGTAATCTCTGCCGCTGCGCGCGGGATCAGTTCGTACGGTCGCTTCAGATACTGATATCCATAGAGCGGCTCGTAGATGTTGTACGTGAACGGGGTTTCGTCGTTGGAGTATGAGCGGGCGGGGTCCAGATATTTGGGCGACTGCCTGACGAACGCCGTATATAGGGTGTTTTTGGACAACGCGCCGGTGTCATAGGGACTGTTAATGGGGTCTCGCGTACATCCCGTCAGGGTAAGTACCGACACCAGTACGACCATCGACATCCGCTGCAGCCATGCACCCATAAACCGTTTCCGTGTAGTGTCCCGTTCAAGCCTTGGGGCACAGCATAGCAAAGGTGGGGACTCAGGGAGCGTCGCAGCGCTGGTTACGCCAACATTCGTAGCGCCATTTCCAGGGCTCGGTGGGCCCGCCTTGCGCCCAGAGCCCCTGGCCGGCCTGTCGCGCCTGCTGTTGCAGTCCAGGCATGGCGGCATCATTCAGGTAATCGCCCCGGCGTGCGGTATAGGCCCAGGCATAACCCGAGGCGACCATGACGCGGTTGGCCGAATTGCCATCTGGCAACAGCAACGCACACACGTCGCGGTCGAACTGGTCTTGCCGATAGCACTGCGCGGTCAGCGTTTTGCCGCCGACTAATTTGTCCAGATAGCGCTGCGCGGCTTCGGCATAGGGTTGACCGGGCTCCTGCGCGCTGTGGCCAGTCTCGGGGGCATCGATGCTGTCGAGCCGGACACGACGGGATTTGCCGTTGACCGTCAGGGTGACGGTATCGCCGTCGGCGACCTTGCTCACCACGCCCTGCAGGGTATAGCGGCCCGCGGGTACCGCACCCGAGCCCGTCGCTGCCCGGGTGGCAGGTGTGGACGACCGTTGTGCGCTCGCAGATCCGGCGGAGGACTGCGCCTGCTGACCCGACGCTGATTGATTGGCAGGCGCGGTCGCGGGCGGGCTGTCCGGCTCACCCTGGAACCAGTGAACCACCGCAGCCGCGATCGCAATGCCGAGAACGCTGCCCAGTTTGCGGCCGAGGCCACCAAAGGAAAACTGCCTACGCAAGATGGAAATATCCTGAAAAAAATAACGCCATGCAGTTTGCCATATCCGGGCCTCAGCAGTCAGCTCAGGGAGTGTCAAGTTGAGCAGCAGCCCCCTGGGAAAATGATCCTGGAATTCCCATACCGAGCGATTTCCGGCACGGAGGGCCGCCCTATGGCAACCTATAGCCAACCCGCTTTACGGAACCGCCAATACAACACCGCGCACGCGGTGGCGATACCCGACAACGTCACCGGATATCCCCAATGAGACTTGAGCTCGGGCATGAACTCGAAATTCATCCCGTAAATGCCCGCGACGGCCGTCGGCACTGCCAGAATGGCGGCCCAGGCGGCCAAACGACGGGTGATGTCGTTTTGCTGTGTCTGCGCAATCATCAGGCTGGCCTCAAAGGCAAAGGCCAAGGCCTCACGCAATCCGTTGATCAGTTCATCGACACGCAGGACCCGATCCGCCACGACGGCAAAATACGGCCGTGCGTTGACGTCCACGTTCGACATATCCATAGTCGCCAGACGGCGGCAGATTTCCGCCAACGGTGCAATGACCGTATGAATACGCAATAAATCGCGGCGCTGCCGATAGAGTTTGCGAATATCGGAATCCTTGGCGCCACGAATCATCAATTTTTGCTCAGCCCCTTCGACCACGCTCTCGAGCTCGGTCGCGGCGGTGACGTAGCGATCGATCAGCAGATCGAGCAATTCCGAGGCAACATAGTCGCTGCCACGCCGCAACAGATCAGGCGCGGACTCCAGACGCTCACGCAGCCCGCTATGCGTTGCGAGCGCGCCGCGCCGCACGGTGACCAAAAATCCGCGCCCGATGACGATCTGGGTCTCACCAAAACTCGGGCGGCCGTGCTCGACCTCGACGGTGATGGCCACGATCAGAACGCAATGGCCAAAATCGATGATCTTGGGCCGACGGTGCATCTCCAGCATTTCGTCGCGGGTCTTGGGGCGGATACCTAGATCATCCGCGACCTGACGCAACAGTTCGGCGTCGGGATTGCGCAATCCGATCCACAGCAGGTTTTCCGGTTGGCAGGTGTAGGACTTGATCTCGTCCAGGGGCACGTCATGAGAACGCTCCCCCTGTACATACGCCACCGATGCCACCACTCCGCTTTGTGGCGATGAGGGAGTGGGTTCTTTGTGCGACACGCAAACCTCCGCTGTAGCAAGCCCAGATGTACGGGGACACAAAGTGCCCGCCGGGCAATCAACGCATGATAGCTCAGCTGAACAGCTTGCGAACCCGCTGCGCAATGTCGATGCGCGGCGCGGAATCGACCGGGCGCACCCCTCGTCCGAACGGCAGGTCCTCTAGCGAGGGGGGCTTTGGCAGCGATTCGAACAAGGGCAATAGCGATTCGGGAATGAAACGGGTGCGAGACCCGTACACATGCCGATCACCCAAGCCGGTTTGCTGATGCACGTAGAACCGCTGCGGCACGATCAATTGCAATTGCTCTTTTGCCCGCGTCATCGCCACATAGAGCAAGCGCCGTTCTTCCTCGATCTCGTCGCTGGTGCCGGTGCTCATGTCAGACGGGATGCATCCGTCCACCACGTTCAGCACGAATACCGATTTCCATTCCTGCCCCTTGGCCGAATGGATGGTGGACAGGATCATGTAGTCCTCGTCGCGCAACGGCGGGCCGGACTCGGCGCTGGTCGCATCGGGCGGGTCCAGCGTCAACTCGGTCAGAAAGCGCTCGCGGCTGCCATAGCCGGCGCCGATGCGCGACAACTGATCCAAGTCTGCCTTGCGCACGCGCGCATCGTCATACAAGCGTTCCAGTTGCGGCGCATACCAGCGCAATGCAACGTCCAGATCCATCGGCCAGCGCTGACCGGGCGCCCGTAATGCGGCGTAGGCATCCACAAAGGCCTGCCAATCCGCTTTCGCTGCGGCACCGGGCTTGAAATCCTTGAGTACAGCCATAGGATCGGCGGCATCGGCTAAAGCATCCATCAATCGGCCCGCGATCGCCGGCCCGATGCCAGGCAGCAATTGCGCGACCCGAAACCCGGACAAGCGGCTGCGGGGGTTTTCCGCCCAACGCAGCAACGACAGCACGTCCTTGATGTGGGCGGCCTCGAGAAAACGCAGCCCGCCGAATTTCACGAACGGGATATTGCGGCGCGTGAGTTCGAGCTCGAGTGCCGCGCTGTGATTCGAGGCGCGAAACAGGGCAGCCTGCGATTTGAGCGTGGCGCCGGCCTCGCGATGCGCCAGGACCTGGTCGGCAACCCAACGCGCCTGGCCGGCCTCGTCGCTCACCGTGACCAGCGCGGGGCGACTGGTGGACTCGCGATCCGTCCAGAGGTTTTTCGTAAAGCGTTCGCTGGCCAGGTCGATCACGGCATTGGACGCATCCAGAATCGTCTGCGTCGAGCGATAGTTGCGATCCAATGTGATGACATGCGCAGGCTGCGCGAATTGCGAGGGGAAATCCAGGATATTGCGTACAGTCGCCGCGCGGAAAGAATAGATCGACTGCGCATCGTCACCGACGACGGTCAGCCCCCGGCCATCCGGTTTCATCGCCAGCAAAATAGCGGATTGCAGACGATTGGTGTCCTGGTATTCATCGACCAGCACATGATCGAATCTCGCACCGACATCCTGGGCCAGGACGCTGTCTTGCATCAGCTCGGACCAGTACAGCAGCAGGTCGTCGTAATCGAGCACCTGTTGATCTTGTTTAGCCTGCACATAGGCGGCAAATAGACGTTTTAGCTGATCCTCCCATTGGGCACACCACGGGAAGGCTTGCTTCAGCACCTCGGCGACAGGGGCCTGGCTGTTGATGACACGCGAATAAATGGCCAGGCAAGTGCCCTTGAGCGGGAAACGCTCGGCGGTGGCCGATAAACCAAGCTCATGGCGCACCATGCCCATCAAGTCCTCGGCATCACCCCGATCATGAATCGTGAAGTTTTCCGACAGGCCGATGCGACCGGCGCAGTCGCGCAGCAAGCGCGCACCGATGCTGTGAAACGTGCCAGCCCAGGGCAGCGAGGGAGCCTGCTGCGTGTGATGCAGTTTCATCACCCGCTGCAAGACCTGGCCCACACGACGTTCCATTTCCATCGCCGCGCGACGCGAAAAGGTCAGCAACAGCATGCGCTGGGGATCGGCGCCGTTGACGATCAAATGGGCAACGCGATGCGCCAGGGTGCTGGTTTTGCCCGAGCCGGCCCCGGCAATCACCAATAAAGCGGGCGCGTCCGGCCGCCCCACGCCGAATTCCGCGGCCTCGCGCTGGGCGGGATTGAGGTCGGAGAGGTAATCGGTGTCAGCAGCCATGAGGGAAAAAATAACTGTATATTCATACAGATGATAACGGATCTTTCCCGTTACTGCCCACTGCGACACGACCACCCGCGCCTCACCATGCCTATTCTCACTGGCACCGCATCCTGGACCGACCCGACGCTATTGGCGTGCGGCCGCTTTTATCCGCCGGACGTGCGCACGCCCGAAGCGCGTCTGCGCTATTACGCCAGTCAGTTCCCGCTGGTCGAGGTCGACGCCACGTACTATCGCGTGCCCGATGGCCGGACTGCGCATGCGTGGGCTACACGCACGCCCGACGACTTTGTCTTTCATGCCAAGGCTTTTCGCCTGTTCACAGGACACCCCGCCCCCGTGCGGGACCTGCCGGCCGACATTCAACGCGAACTCGACGCCCCGGCCACGGTGTTCTATCACCAACTGCCTGCGGAGCTGCAGCGCGAGCTCTGGCAACGTTTTCTGGTCGGCCTGGAACCGCTGCGGATGGCGGGCAAGCTGCGCGCTATCCATTTTCAATTTGCGCCCTGGGTACAGAGGAATCCTCGCGGGGTCGCACTGTTACGCGAATGCGAACGGCACATGCAGGAACACCTGATGGCAGTGGAATTCCGCCATCGCAGTTGGTTTGAAAATAGCTCGGCGAGCGCGTGGACGCTGGATTTGCTGCGCGATGCGGGGATGGCGCACACAGTCGTTGATGCGCCGCAGGGGTTCGACAACACGGTCCCTGCCGTGTGGGCCAGCACGCATCCCGAGCTGGCGGTGTTGCGTTTGCATGGGCGCAATGCGGCTGCTTGGGACAATAGCAGCGGTGCCTCATCAGGCCGTTTTCAATACGAATATTCGCCAGAGGAACTCGCTGATCTGGCGCAACGGCTGAAGCGTTTGGCAGAGCAGGTGCGCAGCGCTCATGCAGTGCTGAATACCAACTATCAGGATCAGGGGATGCGTAATGCGGCGGGATTGGCTGCAGCATTGCGTATTCATCAGTGATGTTGCATGGGTCTTTGGTTCGTCCTGAATAGCGAGGTTTTGTACCGGGGCAGGACGGGGGTATGAGTTCTGTTGGACGTCGAGGCGGGGCAGTGACCGTGTTGGCGCTTCACGTGGCCGGTCGGCCGCCTGCGCGTCCGACACCGCTTCGTTCGTCTCGTCCGGCCCCTTCGGGCCTCCCTACGACCTCCACTCGCTCAGCCACGAGGCGCGCCAACACGGTCACTGCCCCGCCTCGACTCGCAGAATCTCTGATTCCCTCGTCGCTGGCACGGGTGGTCTACGTAGGCTTCGTAGGAACTGGCTTTTACAAGGATGAAGATCTTGCAGGGCGGCTATTCATTGGCGCCTACGGGCGCGCCAATGAATAGCGTTCGTGATCTGCATGCGGGGGCTTTGGCATCGGTGGCAAACAGAAGATCTCTCGAGCCACGATTTCTCATAGGCCATCATATTGTTCGCACCCCAACTTCGCGATATTCAAAGATGTGCGACCCATCTCCGCATGCATCAACTCTAGCCAAGCAGATCTTCCAAACTGGCACCACGCCACCCCGCCGCATGCCCGG
>NZ_CBCSJH010000049.1:0-32502 GCF_965139195.1 Bordetella tumbae
CCGATGCTCTGGATCAGTACGCCATGCGAGCCCTGGCCCGATGTCGTGATCTGTGTACCGTCCGAGGCAGCGAAGGTCACGTAATCCCCATTGCCGCCGATTTTTCCCGATCCGCCTATCGATGCGGTCATGCTTAGCGCGATTTGCGCATCCTCGCTGACATCGAGCCCCGTGGCGATCGCGGACGAACTGGCATTACCGCCCAGGCCACCACCGCCCCCTATGCTCTGAATCACTACCCCGAAAGCATCAACCGGCAACTGATTCGATGGCAGGCACGTCCCGCTGCATGCGCCCGTGGTCAGTTGCGTCGCCTGACCAGTCGCAATGTAGCTGCCCACCAGTTGAGAACCGATCTGCCCGCCATGACCGCCAAGGCCCCCAGAGCCACCGATGGCGACATCACCGTCGGCCCCCACCCCCACCGAGGTCGCAAACGCCCTGCCGCCTGTTCCGCCGCCTCCGCCGATGGACTGCGCCACGATGCCCGCCGCCTTGCTACTCTGGGTAATCACCTTGCTATTGGAAAGATTGGCGGTAACGGCGCCGCCGCTTCCTCCCCTGCCCCCTGCCTGGCCGATGGCCACGGAAGCAAATACGCCGAGGCTGCCGGCATTGCCGGCGTTGCCGCCGCCGCCACCGATCGACTGAATCACCAGTCCATGTGCGTTCATGCCACCGGTCGAGATCAAAAAACTATCGAGATCAGCGGTGGCGACAGCGCCCGATCCGCCCTCTCCACCCGTTGCGCCGATGCTGACCGCGCCTTCGGAGCCGCCGCCTACGCCACCCCCACCGCCGATGGTCTGCGCCAGGATGCCGATCGCACCTGCCCCGCTGGTCGTGACGGAGCCGGACGCCGACCCATTGATCCTCACGCTGCTGCCATCTGATCTCAACGTGTTGCTGGCGCTGCTGCCACCCAAGGCCACGAGCAGGCCGCTCGCCGTGCCGCCCGTGCCGCCGCTGCCTCCAATGGATTGCATCACGACGCCGATCGCCATATCGCCGCTTGTGCTGATCTGGCCCGAGTTCGACACGGTGAGGGTCCCCGTCACACCGGCCGAACCGCCACTGCCGCCGCTGCTATCCAGGATGCCATAGGATTCGGCGCCGGCTCCCCCGGCGCCTGTCACTGACTGCGCCAAAATGCCGATGGCGTCTACGCCGCGCGTTGCGATCTGGCCGGCGTTGTTGACGGTGATGTCACCGGAGTTTCCACCACTGCCGCCCGCGCCTCCCGTACTGGAGCCCTCTCCCGTCGCCCCACCGCCGTCACCGCCCGCGCCGCTGGCGGTCTGGGCCAGGATCCCGATGGCACTCTGGCCCTGCGTGGAAATGCTCGAATTGGCGTCCAGCGACACGTCGACCGTTCCCGTCGATCCACCCGCTCCGCCGGCCCCGCCCGTCACATCGTCGCCAGTCGCCTCGCCGCCATCGCCCCCATTTGCGCCGCGACTTTGCGCCAGAATACCGAACGCCTGGCTGCCCACCGTAGAGATCGATGTCCCCTTCAGCGTGATTTTCATGTTTCCGGTGGAGCCGCCAGCCCCTGCCGTTCCAGCTATCTGCCCGCCCACGTTGACATCGTATATACCACCTGCGCCTCCGTCGCCGCCGAGCAGACTGGCGTAAATGCCATGAGACTCTTGGCCTTGCGTCGTGATGGCGATCGGTAATGCGCTCGTCCCCGTCAGAGAGATCGTCGAGCCTCCCGCCTGGCCTCCCGCCCCCCCGATGCCGGACGGATGCGTGTCGCCAAGCCCTAAAGTGTCACCGTTGTATTGGCCTCCGGCACCACCTGCGCCTCCTTGCTGCCGCGTCTGTATGCCCGACGAGTAATTGCCATTGGTCGACAGGGTGATTGCGGCATTCTGCGCAGTGACGGTCAAACTCGCGTCACCAGCTATGCCGCCATTGCCGCCATCACGCCGGGAATAGTGCGGATCGTCATTGAACAGACCAGCCCCCTCTCCCCCTTTCGCCCACAAGAGCAAGGCCGGCAGCTTATCCCCCGACGGGGAAAAACTGCCCGCAGACGGATCGCCCGAGGTGGACACACTCGTGTCCGTGTTGATGATCTGCAAAGAGGGCGACGAGCTGCCGATCGTACCGGCGTCGCCGGCATTGCCGCCGCTCGTCTGATCCTCATCCGCATAGCCGTTACCACCGTCACCGCCCAGCAGAATAGCCGCCACGCCAGCGCCGGGAAAAATCTGCGACCCTTGAACCGTGTTGGGCGGCGTCCCGCGTTGCATGACGCGCACCGAACCGCCTGTCTCCAGCGTAATCACCGCACTGCTGGCATAGCCTCCCGCGCCACCATTGCCCAATCCGTCGGTCGTCGTGTCCCCGCCGTTTCCACCGTGAGATTCGGCGAGGATGCCGTATACCGCCGCGTTGGAATTGCTGGCGGTATTCCCGTTGCGCCACGTCCAGTCAACGACGATGTTCCCGCTGTTCTGCAGCGACACGTCGCCGGAGTCGCCGCCCGAATTGGCCCCGCCGTCGTACTGGGTGGCGCCCTCGCCGCCATTGCTGGCGGCCTGCAAACCCGAGAATCGTGTCGACCCTTGCACGGTCGCCGACACCTGCCCGACGTTCTTGAGCCGCGAGCCGCTGGAATAACCGCCCGCCCCCGACGGGTTGTGATCATCGTTCGTACTCGCTCCGTTGCCACCCTTGCTCAACACGGCAATGCCGGCTCCGCCTTGGATCTGCGTCTGGGCCAACCCCGTCATGTCGATGTTGGCCTGGTTGGCGAGATACAGTATTTCCTGGGCACCCGCCACGCCGCCATTGCCACCGACGTCTCCACCATCAGAAGTCGTCGCATTGCCCCCGTTCATTTTTGCCAACAGGCCGTAAATCGCCCCATTGGTAACGATATCGCCACCCGTCAACGTGATGTTTCCGGACGTATTTGGCGTCAGGCCATCGGCGTTATTGCCGTCATTAGGGCTATTAAACGTCCCGGTCCCTGCCATCGCCTCTATCCACAGCCCCGCCTGCGACTCAGGCACGATCGTCGCGTTAACGTCGAAATTCGTCGTCACGTACATGGGTGCGGAATACGCGCTACCCGTATTGTTGCGCATGATCCCCACGGGCTCTGAATAGTTCGTCCCGGTATAGGTGCAACTGATCATGCCGTTGGCGGCGGGACAATAGAGTGTCGTGTCTGCCGCAGCGGCACTGCTTAACAATGCGCCCGCAATGGCCGCAGCAAGCGTGGTGAGCGAATAGGGAAATGCGTGATTAGCCATGCTGTTATCAGAATAATGAGGCTGCCTGCCTTTGCGAGCCGGCAATCACCTAGGTAGGGGAAGGAAACGCGGAAATACTAGGACGGATTCTGCGGTCAACACCGGCCTTGAGTCTTGGTACCAAGCGACCACAGCTTGGTAAATCACGACCGCGAAGGTCTATCTGGATTTTTGTGTACGAAGTGTTAAAGCAACGCGATGAACTACCGCCTGAACTGCCGCCTTATCCCGCAATAACACGGCAGAGATTATTCCTCCGACTGAAATTGTGAAGTACCAAATCAATGGATTCTGTATAAAGCAGTCCTTCATTAATCTTCGTGAACGGCGCGGCACATGGTCCGGCCCTCATAGGAGATACATATGAAGCTCTACTACCACCCGCTTTCCGGCCACGCGCATCGTGCCCAGCTGTTTGTCTCATTGCTAGGCCTGCCTCACGAACTCGTCGAAGTCGACCTGAAAGCTGGCGCGCACAAGACCCCGGAATTCCTGGCGCTCAATCCGTTTGGACAAGTGCCCGTCCTGGACGACAACGGCGTCGTCATTGCCGACTCCAACGCGATCCTCGTCTATCTGGCAAAGAAATCGGGCCGGACGGAATGGCTGCCTGAAGACCCACAGGGTGCCGCTGCCGTGCAGCGTTGGCTGTCCGTCGCGGCTGGCGAAGTGGCGTATGGTCCCTGTGCTGCCCGCCTGATCACCGTCTTCGGCGCCAAATTCAACCCCGAGGAAGTCATTGCACGAGCACATACCCTGCTCGTCCGCGTGGAAAATCATCTGACTGATCACGAGTGGCTAGTCGGTACCCATCCGACGATCGCGGATGTCGCCCTCTACAGCTATGTGGCGCGCGCACCTGAGGGCAATGTCGATCTCTCGGGCTATCCCACAGTCAATGCCTTTTTGCGCAGGATTGAAGCGCTGCCTGGATTCACGCCTTTCGTCCAGACCTCGGCCGGACTCACGGCCTGAGTGCTCAAACCTTGGCGTCAGAGTGCCGACCTCGGGCTTTGCGTTCGAGGCCCGGATCCACGCTTGTGATCACCGCATCAACACTGTCCACAGCGTCACGAACTATCAAGGAAACCGAAATGGCCGAGAAACTGTCAGGGCTACCGGTATGGCATGCGGGCGAGGTTTACCTACAGGAAAAGGTAGGCGTCGCCGAACGCATGCACGTCGTCGGTCAACGGGTCGTACGGGATTACATGCCCGACCAGCATCGTGAGTTCTATGCGCAGCTACCCTTTATCGTCCTGGGCAGTGTTGATTCGGATGACAATGCCTGGGCCACGATTCTGTCCGGCGAGCCCGGTTTCATGAGTTCTCCTACACCGACAACGCTGGACATCAAGACTCATACGGACACGAGCGATCCCGCGAATGGCGGCATACACGCGCAGTCACCGATCGGACTGCTCGGTATCGAAATGCACACTCGCCGGCGCAATCGGATGAACGGCGTCGTAACCAGCACGGACAACGGCTTGCACGTCGAGGTAGATCAGAGCTTTGGCAACTGCCCGCGGTACATCCAGCTACGCGACTTCAATTTTGTTCGCGACCCTCATGCTCCGTTCGTAGCGGCACGCGAAGAGCTGTCCGAGCTCGACCCCGCCGCTCGATCCATGATCGATACCGCAGATACTTTCTTTGTCGCCTCGTATGCCGACCGGGAAGACCGCCGGCAGGTCGACGTTTCGCATCGCGGCGGCAAGGCCGGTTTTGTCCGCGTCGACGATGACGGGATGCTCACCATTCCTGACTTCGACGGCAATTTGTTTTTTGCGACGCTCGGCAACTTTATCCTGAACCATCAGGCCGGACTCCTTTTTGTCGATTATGAGAGCGGCGATGTATTACAGATGACCGGCGAAGCACAAGTCATCCTGGATTCGCCGGAAATCGCCGCATTCCAGGGCGCAGAGCGTCTCTGGACGTTCCGTCCTCGCCGCATTGTGCGCCGCCCGGGCGCCCTCGCACTGCGCTGGCGGCTTCAGCAAGACGGCTGGTCGCCCAACTCGCTGATGACCGGCGATTGGACTCAAGCGGCCGGCCGCTTGCAGGCAAGCGAATTGGCCACGCGCTGGCGGCCGTTCACCGTCACGCGCATCGTCGACGAAAGCGCATCGATCCGGTCATTTCATCTGCAGCCCGCCGACGGACTGAGTCTGCTGGCGCACGAGGCAGGCCAGCATCTGCCAATACGCGTTGCGATGCCTGACACCCCCATGCCGCTCATTCGCACTTATACCCTGTCGGCCGCACCCTCCGATAACGTCTATCGCATCAGCGTCAAGCGCGAAGGCGCGGTATCGCATTACTTGCACGACCATATTCGGGTAGGCGACACGGTCCAGGCCCGTGCGCCCGCTGGCGAATTCACCATCGATGCGCACGAAACACGCCCCGCCGTATTACTGGCGGGTGGCGTCGGTATCACGCCGATGCTCGCCATGCTGCGGCATGTCGTCTACGAAGGACTGCGCAAACAGCGCGTGCGTCCCACCGTGCTATTTCAGGCTGCCCGGTCAAAGGCTGAACGCGCATTCGATGCAGAACTGTCCCAGCTGCTCGGCAATGCCAACGGCGCAGTAGGGCTCGTTCGCGTCCTGGGCGATACCGCCGACGCAACCGTCGGCCAGGACTATGACGCAGCAGGCCGCATCGACATGGCATTACTCACCCGATTTCTGTCGTTCAACGACTATGATTTTTACCTTTGCGGCCCGGCTGCGTTCATGCAAGCGCTGTACGACGGGCTCAGGAGCTATGGTGTGGCTGATCGCCGCATTCATGCGGAAGCATTCGGGCCGGCTTCGCTCACACGCAGTCCCGATGCAGGCGCCCCAGCATCCGCACCAGTGCGCCTGCCCGCCGCGACAACGCCAGTCCCTGTTGCATTCCTCAATTCATTGAAAGAAGCGCGCTGGACGCCAGAGTCGGGGACCTTTCTCGACCTGGCAGAGGCACGCGGCCTCAATCCGGACTACAGTTGCCGTGCAGGCAATTGCGGCACCTGCCGCACCAAACTGGTCAAAGGCGCCATCACGTACATCAAGACACCGACAGCAGTCGTTGCCGATGACGAGGTCCTGATCTGCTGTGCCGTCCCTGCACAGCAAACGGGCTCGGACGAACGTATTCACCTCGCACTTTAAAACCGAGTTCAAAGCCGTGACGATTCCCGAAACTCGTGCTATAGAAATAAACTCGAGATATGGGAGGCGAAAAGGTGGATCGTTGGCAGGCAATGAAGATATTCGTCAAGGTTGCGGAAACTGAAAGCTTCGCGGCATCAGCCCGCGAGCTGCACATGAGCCCGCCAGCCGTGACTCGCGCCATCGCCGCGCTCGAAGACGTGATCGGCGCACGGCTATTCGTGCGCACGACCCGTTCAGTCAAACTGACAGAACCCGGCAAGCGTTATCTGGACGATTGCAAACGTATCCTGGCAGACATCGTCGAAGCCGAGGCCGCAGCGGCCGGGTCCTATGCGGCGCCCTCCGGGACCTTGACGATTACCGCTTCGGTGCTGTTCGGGCAGATGTACGTCCTACCCATCGTGCATGAGTTTTTGAAACGCTATCCCAAAGTCAACGGACGGCTGTTATTCCTGGATCGCCCTGTCAATCTCGTCGACGAGGGCATCGACGTCGCAATTCGCATCGGACGGCTGCAGGATTCAGGGTTTTCAGCGATCCAGGTCGGCACAGTTCGGCGCGTGGTATGTGGCTCTCCTGACTATTTTCAGGAGCACGGTCTCCCCGGAACCCCCGCCGATCTCAAGAACCACCGTATCGCCGCCTCGACCGCCGCCTGGGTGTCACCGGAATGGCGTTTCGCCAATGACCAGCGGGTGACCATACATAACTGGCTGCAGTCCAACTCGAACGAAGCGGCCATTGCGACCGCAGTAGCGGGCCTGGCCCTGACCAGAGTGCTGCATTACCAGGTCGCTCCGGCGTTGCGCGAAGACAAATTGCGGATCGTACTCGCCGAACATGAAGACCCGCCTTTGCCCATCCACGTACTCTATACAGAGGGGCGGCAGGCGCCCGCGAAAGTCAGGGCATTTGTGGACTTGGCGGTGTCAATGTTACGAACGAACGTTGGCTGACGATCGTATTTATTTATACTCCGTTCCATCGAACCTATCATCACCGCTCGCGCTCACGCCAAACATCATATTCAGGCACGACCATCTCGAAATGCCCACGCGTGGTGGTGTAAAGCCGGCCAAACATTCGCCCGATCGGATGGTATTTCTCGGGGTCGATATATTTGAGATCCGCATCGAACAGGCCTTCGCGCACATGCATCCGCACGACCTCGCCCAGGGTGATATGCCGATGTGGATTGATCTCGATCATCGCGATCTTGCGGCACTCAAAAGCAACGGGCGCCTCTGCGATGCGTTGAGGCTGCACTACGCTGGATGGCACCAACGTCAAGCCGGCCTCGGTTGCCTCGCAGATATCGCGGGGAAAATCGATCGCGCACACATTCATCGCCTGCGCGAGCGCCTCATCGACCAGATGCACGACAAACTCGCCGGTTGCGCGAATATTGATCGTCGTGTCCTTCAATGCACCGCTGCCGCGTTTATCCTCCAGACCGATCGCCATCACAGGAGGGGCCTCGCCCATGACATTGAAAAAACTGAACGGCGCCGTGTTGTGGCCGGTCTCCTCGGAATACGTAGAGATCAACGCGATAGGCCGTGGCACCACCGTCGACGACAACAAGCGATACTGATCCGCGGGAGGCAGGGCCTGAATATCAATGTCCATATTTGTCCTGTGTTCTATCAAGCGCGATGTGCGAAAAATTCGGTATGCCCGGCAACCCAGTCTGCGTAATGCTTCAAGGCGTCATCACGGGCAAAGCTCGGCCGGAAACCAAGATCGCCGCGAGCGCGCGAGGCATTCATCGACACGCGCGGCCGCGCGCCGTGAAACGAAATCGTGGAAGGATACCCGGCTTCGGCATAACGCCAGTTGAAATCGGGCAAACATGCCGCCAATGTCTCGCACCAGCGGATCAACGCGCCATCCCAATCGAAATTGGCCGACAAGTTGTAATACGGATGGGCCGGCCTCGTCGCAAACAAAAGCGCCGTCAACCCAGCGCTGAGGTCTGGCGCATAAATCATTTCCCGGGACGGGTATTGTCCCGGCAGCACAACGGGCTCGCCACGCGCAGCGGCTGCCGCGATTTGCGCGAACGGGCTCACCATATCGCGTGCCCCCGTTTCACCTTCCCAAGGGCCGAAAACCGAGCCGATTCGGCCCACGCATACCGGCAGGCCGATCAACTGGCCTAGACGTAGTACCGCACACTCCGCGGCATACTTGGTGATGCCATACAGCGTATCCGGAGCAGGCGGAGTCCCCGACTCGGTAAGCGGCGACGCGCCATGGACGGCCTCGCCATAGACAGTCAAGGAACTCGGATAGACAAAACGCTTTACCCCTGCGTCGGCCGCGGCCCGCAACACACGCAATGCGCCCTGTACATTCACCTCGATGATCTGCAAGGTCTGCGCCACCTCTCGCTCTGGCCCCGCAGTGATCGCCGCCCCATGAAAAACGTGCGTGATACCGCCTGCGCATGCCTCTCGCACATCGGCGTCCGTACACACGTCCCCCTGCAGAATCTGCAGGTTTCCCTTCAGTGCCTGGATTGCCGACAAGAACGCAGCAGGCGGTGGACGCCGATCGAACAAGCGCACCTGCACGCCTCGTTCAAGCAGGGATTGCGCCAACGCCAGCCCCACAAATCCACTGCCTCCGGTAATGAGTATGCGTGTGCGGCCCCTGCTCGCATCTGACTCCATCATCACCTCCCGACGCTCAGACCACCGTGCCTTCGGGCAACGAAAGCAGATGGTCATAGATCTCGCCGGGCCGCGTGATCCATACCTTATCCGCCTGCGGGTGGTTGACGATATGCTCCAGGGCGCGCCGCAAGGCATACAAGCGATAAGGCTGCCCCACAATCATCGTATGCAGCGCGATACCCAATACGAGCGGTTGGCGCTCGGATTGACGCAGCATCTCTTCGAACTGATGCACGATCATGGTCGCGAACTCTTCACCAGTGTGATGACGCACCAGGATCTGCGGAGAGTCGTTGATTTCCAGCGAATACGGCATAGACATCAGCCGGCCGTTCCGGGTCTGCATCCATATCGGCTGATCGTCGCCGGGCCAGTCCATTTCAAAATGGTAGCCGGCCTCTTGCAACAGGTCTGGCGTCACACGGCTTTGCGACATCCACGGCCCCATCCAACCCCGGGGAGCCCGCCCCGTGTGGCTGGCAATCTTGTCGCGTACGTCTTCGATCAAGCGCTTTTCGTCAGCTTCCCACCATTGCCCCTGACGCTCCGCGTTCGTCCGGCCGTGCGCGATGATCTCGTCCCCCCGCGCCATGATGGGCTCAATCACTTCGGGACAGTAGTCAAATATCGCGGTGTTCACCAGATGGCAGGCCGGCGCTTTTAGTTCATCAAACAGATCGTACATGCGCCACACCCCTACCCGATTACCGTAGTCGCGCCACGCGAAGGTGCGCGCATCGGGTCCGGGCAACTCATTGGTCATCGCATGGCCTAGCCCGCCGCCATAAGCGAAATGCTCGATATTCAGCGCAAAATATATGGCCAACCGTCGGCCCTCTGGCCAGGAATAGTCTGGACGACGGGTGATCGCTGAATACCCATAGCGACCGTGATGCGGCAGTTCAAACATAGTGAGATCCTCTCGATCAAAACTCAATATCTGGCGGCGAGCTCGTCATTGGCGGCACGAAAACGCGCCACGGCATCCTGGTGAAATGTACGCTCCTGCTCGCCGTCATCGACCCGTGGCGGCGGCTCCAGATCAAAATTACCGTAGTCCTTGCCGCGCACCAACGAGGCGGTGAGCCGCGTCTTGCTGATACAGCGCGAACTGGCGGGGATATAGCTGAAGCCCAATCCCACACGCCGGTGATCGGTATTATTCGCCCCCGATGCATGGACCAGGAAAGTATCGTGCAGCGACATCTGGCCCGCCCTCACCGGCATGAACTCTGTGTGGGAACGATCAAAGGGCACATCTACCGTCTGCCCTTTAGAGAGCAGAATATTGTCGGTGTGGTTCTGACCGTGATGCAGTTGGCCGAGTTTATGCGACCCCGGCACCACTTCCATGCAACCCGCCTCGATAGGCGCATCCGACAACGCCACCCATGCCGTGACTTGAGTCGAGGGATCGAGACCGAAATAAGTCGCGTCCTGGTGCCAGTTGATATAGGCCGAATGATGCGGGTTCTTGGGCCAGACAGACAGGTGAAACAGCAGAATATCCGGGCCAATCAGGTCCTCGACGGCATCCAGCACCGCCGGATGCCGGGCTATCTCGTCCACCCAGGTAAACAACAGATGAGGCTTGAAATTAAACCCCTTGGTCAATTGCTGCCCCTGCGCGTTCTCAAACGCCTCGAGCTTGGCGAGATAGGCCCCGGCCTGCTCGCGGCTGAAAACGTCCACCGGACAAACGAAACCCTTATCAGCATAATGATCCACCATCGCCTGCGTGAGTTTCTTTCCCATGTCGAATCTCCAGAATTACGATGCTGCGTGATAGGAATAAAGCGCGGCACAGAGATCGCGTCGCACCTTGTCTTTGCTACATTGCGGACCAGCCGCCATCGACGTAGAGATGGCTGCCTGTCGTAAAAGAAGAATCGTCGCTGGCCAGGAACAGCGCTGCGCGCGCCACCTCTTCGGCGCGCCCTAATCGTCCCATGGCGTGCCGAGCCATCCAGCGCTGCCGGCAAGCTTCCGGGTTGTCGTAGCGCTGTAATGACCGGCGCAGCATGGCAGTGTCAGTCACTCCCGGCATCAGCGCGTTGATGCGAATACCTTGCGCCGCATGATCCACCGCCATGGTTTTTGCCAATGCCGCGATCGCGCCCTTGGATGCGATGTAGGCCGCGTTGTTGCCTCCGCTGGAAGCCACCAGTTGCGATCCCAGCAAAATTACCGAGCCCCCACCTCTGGCGATCATCGAGGGCAGCACCGCGTGCAGCCACAGGTACGAGCCCTTCACGTTGATATCGAACACGCGGTCCCAAAGCGCCTCGTCTATCGTGACGACCGTGCCGCCAACTGAGACGCCCGAACACGGCATCATGACGTCCACCCCGCCCCACGTCTGGACAATCCGGGACGCCGCGGCATCGACCTGCGCCGATTGCGTCACATCGCACACCTCGATCACGCAGTGGCCTGCGTCCGCCTCAATAGCGGCGGCTACCGCCTTTAATCCCTCCGCATCCACATCTACCAGCGCTACGCGGGCACCGTGTGCTGCAAACAACTGCGCCGATGCCGCCCCTATGCCTGACGCAGCCCCCGTAATCACAGCAACCTTGCCCCGCAATTTCTGTTCGCTCATCGTCACACCCCCAAATAAGCGCTGCGGATTTTTGGACTGTCGCGCAGTGCGGCAGCATCACCGGCGTCGACATTGCGCCCCATCTCCAGAATGACCCCCCGGTGCGCCACGCTCAGCGCCCAATTGGCATTCTGTTCGGCCAGGACGATGGCCAGTTTCTCGGTCTGTTGAATCTCCATCAGGATTTCGCCGATACGCTCCACGATGATGGGCGCCAGTCCCAACGACGGCTCGTCCAGCAAAAACAGTTTCGGAAAAGACATCAATGCGCGGCCGATCGCCAGCATCTGCTGCTCTCCGCCACTGAGACTGCCCGCATCCTGTTTGTACCGTTCTTTCAACCGCGGAAAATACTGGTAGATCTGTTCCGTACGGGCCGAGATTTCGTGGGCCGAGCGACTATAGCCGCCTACCCGCAGATTCTCGCGTACCGTCAATTGCCCAAACACACGGCGGCCTTCAGGCGAAAAACCAATACCAGCCCTGAGGATCTCGTGCGGTTTGCGGCCCTTCAGGCTGTGCCCTTCCCACTGGATATCGCCACGGGCATAGGGCACCATGCCCAGAATGGCTTTCAAGGTACTGCTCTTGCCCGCGCCATTCGACCCGATCAACGCGACCGTCTCGCCTGGCGAGATCGCCATCGACACGCTCTGCGTGCCCTGGATATGGCCGTAGCGCACCTGTAAATCACTGACGTTCAGTAGCGGCATAGGCCTTCCCCAGATAAGCCTCGATGACTTGTGGATCGGCAAGCACCTCGTCAGGCGTGCCTTCGGCGATCTTTGTCCCCTGTGAGGTAACAAAGAGCCTGTCGCATAGTCCCGAGATAAAGCGCATGTTGTGGTCGATCACCATGACCGAAATACCGCGGTCACGCACACGCGAGATGGTCTCGCGAACGTGGTCGGTTTCTTCGGCACTCAGGCCGGCGACTGGCTCGTCCAGCATGATCATGCGCGGCTCGGCAGCCAGTGCGATGACGATACCCAAGGTCTTCTGATGACCGTAAGGCAATGAATCCGCTTGCGCATCAGCGAGCGCATCAAGCCCCAGCCAAGCGAGCAGACGGTCCGCGCGTGCTGCGGCCTCGTCTCGCAGCTGCCGCGCACGAGCCGTCGACAGAAAGGTCGCCCAATGGCCTGGGTAGGATTGCAGATAAGTCCCGCGGATGGCGTTCTCACGTACGGTCTGGCTCTTGTATACCGCCGTCGACTGGAACGTGCGCACCAGACCGCGGCTGGCGCGCTCATGCGGTGGCGTCCGCGTGACGTCCTGGCCATCGAAACGAACCTCTCCAGTGTTGGGCAGGATCATGCCGCTGACCAGATTGACGACTGTGGTCTTGCCGGCACCATTGGGGCCGATCAGTCCCACGATTTCGCCCTTATCGACGCTGAAACTGAGATTATTGACCGCCACCAGCCCGCCGAACCGCCGCGACAGATTGGAAACCTCGAGCAATCGGCTCATGTCTGCCTCCGTCGGAAAACCGTCGTCAGCCCGTGACGAATCAAGGACAGCAATCCAATCATGCCCCCAGGCAATGCCGCCATGACAACGATCAAAATCACGCCAAAGATGATTTGCTGCAGCTCCACATAGCCTCGCAACAGCTCCGGCAAGGCCACCATAAAGACCGTGCCGACGAGCGGGCCCAACAGGTAATACATGCCTCCCAGCACATTCATCACCACCATCCCCAACGAGATATTCATGTCAAAGCCCGTCGGATCAACCGCATGAACCAACTGCGCCGACAGCGAACCCTGCAACCCCACGAGCGCGCAGGCAATCACAAAGATCATGACCTTCAGCCGAATCACGGGGACCCCCGAGCTCTCGGCAATCCGGTCCGCCTCGCGCACGGCGTCCATAGAGCGCCCGATTTCAGAGCACAGAATGCGCCAGACGATGCCAATGCACAGCACCGTAATGAACAGCGAGAAATAGTAGAACGCCACCGGCGACTCAAAAAACGGCAGTCCCAATGGGATTTCCTGTATGCCATTGGCCCCGCCCGTCACCGACTGCCACTCCACAAAGACCAAACGGAGTATCTCGCCCAACAGAAAGGTAACCAGCACAAAATATTTACCCGTCAGCCGCAGCACAATGGGACCGATCAGCAGCGCCAGAAAGCCCGAAGCGGCACAGCCTGCCAACATCGCCAACAGGAATGGCCATCCCATCTCGACCTGCAACAGGACGCACGTATACGCCGCGACCCCCATAAAAGCGCCATGCGCCAACGACACATGGCCAGTACGGATGATCAGGTTCAGACTGGCTGCGCCTATCATCGCCAGCACCACCATGGTCCCCAACGTGATGTAAAAGGAGTTACTGACCACAATGGGCCACAACAACGCCACCACCAGAATCACTATCGTGATCCAGCCGATATGCGAGAGGCCGTGTTTACGTAGCTTGGGCATGGTTCCCTCTGCTCGGATAGTGCTTCGCCCGCCGAGGGGCAAGGATTCATTCAGGTTTGCCAAGGAGCCCCCAGGGTCGGAATATCAGCAACGCGACGACCACACCGAACGAGACGAACGACGACACCGACGCGCCATAGAAAGTGGACAGAAAACTTTCTGCAAAGCCCAGCAGCACGCCTCCCAGCGCCGCACCGGATACGCTGCCCATTCCCCCTAAAATCACCACGATGAATGCGACCATCAGCGGACGGTCACCCATGAATGGCGACAGTGCATAGGTCTGCGCATAGAGACCGCCCGCCAATGCCGTCATAAAGATCGCGATGAAAAAAGCCAACATGTAGATGAATCGCGTATTGATGCCTTGTGTAGCCGCGATATCGGAATCGAGCGCCGCCGCGCGCATGGCCAGGCCTTGCCGCGTATGGGTCACGAAAAACCAGAACAAGCCCAGCACCACGACGGCGATGCCCATGATGATCAATCGATCCATCGGCAGCAATACGCCATGCACATCGAGCATGGTATCCGTCACAGCGGGCAACGAACGCTCGTTGACATCCCAGATCAGCACCGCCGCATAGACCAGCGCCATATTCAGGCCCAGCAGTGCAATCATGCTTTGGAACATCTTGTGGTAGAACCAGCGGAATACCAGGCGCTCAAGCACCAGCGCCAACAGCGCGACGATCAGCGCGCCGCCCACCACGGCGATCGGATACGGCAAACCGTAAATCCCGTACAAGTAGTACAACGCGTAGCCGCCCAACATGGCAAAGGCGCCATGCGCAAAATTGACGACTCGCATGATGCCGAACAACAGCGTAAATCCCAGCGCAACCAGGATATAGATGGAACTGAGGCTCAGGCCGTTGATGAAGACCTGGCTCAGGATCGGTAAAGAGAACATCGGCGGATCTCACTAGGTCGGACGAGTAGATACCGGCGCCACCATTCTGAGGGGTCAAGCGGCGCGCGGGCACAACCTCATTGCAAAGACGGCTTAGCGCTTTTCGGGCTGCAATGCCTGGATAGTGACTTGCTTGCCGTCCTTGACCTCGACGATCCAGAACTTCATCAGCAATTGGTGTTCGACGCCGTAGTCTTTCATCCCGCCCCAACGCACCGGCCCGAACAGTCCGGCGTCGTAGTCGTCGAGTTTCTCCAGCGAATCACGCACCGCAGTGACCTCTGTCGTCCCGGCACGGCGAATCGCCTCGAGCATGATTTTCGCGGCGTTGTACCAGCCTGGCGCTTGAGCGTTGATCACGCCATCACCATATTTTTTACGGTATGCCTCGATAAAACCCTTTGCATCAGGCGAATCGAAGTCGAACACATTCAGCGAAATAAAGCCGTTCGCCAGGGGGCCGGCAATATCCACGATCTCGTCGACCGAAGGTCCCCCCACCTGCCAGATGGTCTTTTTAAAGCCGCTCTGGCGCGCCTGTTTGAGCAGCAATGCCGCCTCGCCAGGCGCGTTGCTGTTCAAGTCCAGTGCGTCGACATTCTGAGCGATCATGCGCGCCATCAAGGGGGTGAATTCCTTTGCGCCGCGATCGTAGAGCTCGGTCCAGACTTCGATGCCATTGGCTTTGTAGTACTCGGCCAATTGAGGCACGACCGATTGTCCCACCGCATCGTTGGGTGCAATCAATGCGACTTTCTTGACGTCGGGATGTGTCTCATGAAACCACTTCACCATCGGCGGCCCGAACTCGACCGTACTGTTCATCGCACGGAAGTTGTAGGGCGATTTCGACTCGTTCTTCAATATGGTGGGCGAAAAGCCATTGGACAACAACAGCACCTTGGCCGGGTTCGTCACCGCCACCGCGCTCAACACCGATGGCGACCCGATAGGACCGATGATGAACTTGACATTGTCGGCATTGATCAGCCGATCAGCCGCCAATCGCCCTCCCGCTGCGGTGTATTTATCATCGTACATGACCAATTTCGGCGTGTAGACTTTGTCACCTACCTTCAGACCGCCCGCCGCATTGACCTCGTCGAACGCGATCTGGATCCCACGCTGCAGGGCCAGCCCCCAGGCGGTGCCGCCGCCCGAGAGTGGTCCGATGCCGCCGATTTTCAATTCTTCCTGGGCGCCAGCCGTAGAGGCCAGCATCATCGCTGCGACGAATGACAGTACCTTGATCTGCTTAAACATGCGCGTTCCCCTTGAACAATTTGGTTTGACTTGCCTCAGCTTGTTGTCGTGATCTTCCTCTTGTCGATATGCCCTCCTGAAAGTGCTCCCCCCGCACTTTTCAAGCGTCTCGTGTGCGGTCGCTAGGCGGCCTCCTGGTCGATAGCGGGATGCTGTCCGCGCCACGCTGTAACCTGTTCGAATCCTGCTCCTGCCCGCAGTACTTTGGCGTCCTCATGGCAACGGCCAACGAATTGCAGCGACAAAGGCAATCCTTTACCGGACAAGCCGCACATCACCGCCAACGCAGGATGCCCGGTCAAGTTGAACGGCGAACGCGCCTGACGAGCATAAGTACGAGCAAACTCGACCTCGTCGTCGAGCGCCGACGCCGGCTCCAGAGAATTGGCGACGATCAGGATGTCAACATCACGCAGTACTCGGTCAACCGCCTCGATCAGTTGCAAGCGCCAGCGTTGCGCCTGGACGTAATCCCCCGCGCCGAGAAATGCGCCGACAATCAGTTTTCGCCGGGCGATATACGAGTAGTCAGCCGGCCGCTCGCGCAGCCAATTCGCGTGCACCGCCCAGGACTCTGCATGAAAGATCACGCGTTGCGCGGTGGTAAAGCGAGCCAGAGGCGGCAGGCTCACGTCCGTCACCGATGCGCCGTGTTGACGCAACACCTGAACGGCGTCGTCGATGGCGCCGACCACCTCGAGACTGGCCTGCATGTCCTGCTCATGAAAATGACGCACCAGACCGAACCGCAGGCCGCGCAGGCCACCGGTCAGTTCGGCGGTGTAGTCGTCCACCGTTTTTCGTGCGCTGCCTGGGTCCTCGGGGTCGTGACCGCCGATCACGTTCATGGCGATGGCGAGATCCTCGCTCGAGCGCGCAATAGGCCCCACGTGGTCCAAGGTAAAGCAAAGCGGAAACACGCCATGGCGCGACACAGCGCCATAGGTGGGTTTCAATCCCACCACCCCGCAATGTCCCGCCGGATTACGGATCGAACCTCCCGTATCCGTCCCCAGCGCCAGTGGCACGAACCCCGCCGCCACCGCAGCGCCTGAACCCGAAGACGACCCTCCCGTCTGGTGTTCTGGATCCCAGGGGTTGCGGGCTGGCGGATAGGCGGCATCGTCGCTGGGCCCGCCGATAGCGAACTCATGCAGCGCCAGCTTACCCAGGCTGATCGCACCCGCGTCGCGCAGCCGTTTGACGACCGTCGCGTCGCGCTCGGCCACCTGATCGAGCATGAGACGGGAATGGCAACTCGTGACTTGCCCGGCCATGTCAATCAGATCCTTCAGTGCAACCGGCACGCCATGCAATGGGCCCCGCCAATTCCCCGCAGCGATCTCGCGTCCTGCCTGCCGGGCTTGTGCGAGCGCCCCCTCTGCGTCCAGCGATACAAAGGCGTTGATGCCGCCGTCATAGCGTTCAATGCGCGAGAGTAGCGCCGTCACGGCAGTTTCAGGGGTCAAGGCGCCATTACGGTAGGCACGCGACAGGTCGCCGGCAGTCATCCAATGAATATCGTTCACGGGCAACTCCTCGCCTGCATCGGTGGCCATACCTCGGCCTTCACATCATCGAGCGTGAACAAGACGTTGCGCAACTGCATCGCCGACTGCACGGCAGCCAGCAGATCCTGTTCAAAGGCGCTTACGATTTCATCCAGGCCCGCATCGCGCGCCATCAGCAGATACAAGGGGTTGATCCGACTGGCCGCACCTGACGACGCCATGATTGCATTCCCAGTTAGTGAACATGGGAGTAGTTAACCGGATTACTTAATAAATAACTATTGGATAATATCCATGCATTATTCGAAAAAAACTAAGTCCCAAGTCGGTCTCGAATATCGGAGTATTAGCCGCTGCCACTGCAGCAAAGACCTGTGCTGATGCGGACGCTTGAAACGGGGAATGGGCATGAACATCAAGTACCGGCAACTGCAGGCCTTTACGCTTGCCGCCAAACTGGGATCCTTTGCCAAGGCGGCAGAGGAGCTATGCATTACCCAGCCGTCCTTTTCGGTGCAAATACGCGAACTCGAGCATGATCTCGGCCTGCAATTATTCGAGCGCACCACGCGCTCTTGCCGGCTGACGCCCGCAGGCACGACCTTTCACCGAGAAATCGCGCCCATCCTGCATGACCTGCGGCAGGCCTATGGCCGTGCGATCGACGTGGGCGCCGGCCGCAGCGGCCAGCTGCTCTTGTCGGCCTTGCCTTCGCTGTCTTTTGGCCTGCTGACAGAAGTGCTGGGCCGATTCAATCAGGATTACCCTAATGTACGTATCCGCATGCGCGAGGAGCTGAACGTCGCGGTCATCGAGTCGGTCAAGCGTGGCGAGGTAGAGCTGGGCGTCGGCTCCGAGCTGAACGGCGACCCCGAGTTGGGATTCATGCAACTGTTTCACGACGACCTGGTCGTCGTCGCCCCGATACGGCACGCGATCTTCGACGAGCCGCTGAAATGGAACCGCGTTGGCGACTACCCACTCATCATGTTGACCATGGGGTCCGCAGATCGCGCGATTCTCGCCAACCGTCCCGGCATCACGCCAACCATCGAAGTGGCTTATATGGGCACCGCCGTCAGCATGGTGCGCAACGGCATGGGCATCACGATCCTACCCAGCAGTGCCCTGAAAGGAGTCGACATGGAGGGCTTGCAGGCGCAAGCCCTCCCGGGAAAAGATTGCCGCCGCACGATAGGCGTGCTCTACCGCAAACGTGCCCCGTTGAGCACCATCGCCCATGCCTTTGTCCATCTGCTACAGAATAATGCTGCTACGGTTTCAACTGGCTGACATGTGCCGCCGCCACACGCCACCCATCAGGCGTGCGTACCCACGTCTGGCTTTGGCGCCCGGTTCCGGCGACACCCTCCCGCCGGAACTCCATATTGCACGTGGCGAAATCCCGGCCATACGTCGTGATCACCGTTTTGAGCACCTCTCGATCCAGCCCCTTTGACGGCCGGCCGGCACGAAAGGCCTGGATCTCGTCATAGCCGTATAGATTTTCACCTGCCCCATAGCGCAAGGTATGCGGACTGTCCCAGAACAATTCGTCCAGCACCGCGACGTCATTGCCCGTGAGGGCCTTTTCATAGCGGTCGAATTGCACTTTCACCTCGGCCACAACCTCTGGCAGGTTGATTTCCATTACCGTCGTACCTCACGTTGAAAGATTTCCAGACTGAGTTTTTTGGTCTCGATAAAACTGGGCTGCGACAACGTCTCGATCGTACGCGGCCGTGCGTCGCGATAATCGAGAATCTCGGCAACGCGGGTAGGCCGTTTGGTCAGCAGCAGCACCTGATCGGCGAGATAGACCGCCTCCTCGAGATCATGCGACACCAACAGCATGGTCGTACCCGTTTGCATGAACACTTCCTGCAATTTTTCCCGAATGAACAGGGTCATCTCGAAATCCAATGCAGAGAACGGCTCATCCAGAAACAAGACCTCGGGCTTTGGCGCCAAGGCACGCATGATCGATGCCGTTTGCTGCTGACCGCCCGACAATTCGTAAGGATAGCGGTTTAAATCGAACTTCACGTCAAACGACGCGATCAGCTCCTCCATCCGGCGATCGACTTCGACCTTGGTCTTGCCCTCCAGCATCAAGGGATAGGCAATATTGTCGATCGTGCGCATCCAGGGAAACATCGCTTCGCGATAGTTCTGGAACACATAACCGATGCGAGTGTCTTTCAGCGACTTGCCATCGAACAGGATCTCACCGCGATCAATGGGAATCAGGCCCGCGATCATATTGATCAGCGTGCTCTTGCCGCAGCCATTGGGGCCGAACACCGACACGATGCGGTTTTTCGGAATATCAAGATCGAAATTCTCATACAGCGGCCAACCCGCAAAATACTTGGTCAAACCGCGTATGGTGATATGCGTGCCCGCAGGTCCAGGGGTAAATCGCGGCGCAGGCACGTCGGCATAAGCCGGAACATTCAATACAGCACTCATTATCGTCCGCTCCAATGTACGACGCGACGCTCGATCACCAGGAACAGGATGTTGAGGACATACCCCAACGCGCCCGCTGCCAAAATCGCGGCATACATCGTTTTGACATTCAGGATTTGCTGGGCATCGATGATGGCGTGACCCAGACCGTTTTCAGAACCGATAAACATCTCGGCCACGATCACGATCACCAGCGCCATCGACACTGCCGAGCGCAACCCGACAAAACTGGGCTGCAGACTTTCCCATACCAACACATCCTTGAAGATGCGCCAACGAGAGGCACCCATGACCTTGGCCGCCATGACGCGCTGTTTACGCGCATTAATCACACCATAGGCGCTGTTAAAGATCACGATCAGCAATGCACCAAATGCCGCGATCGCCACCTTGTTGAAATCGGACACGCCGAAAATCAACAGAAACAGCGGAATCAACGCGGAGGACGGCGTAGACCGAAAGAAGTCCACCAAAAACTCCACACTGCGATAAGCGCGCTCGTTGCTGCCCAGCAAAACACCCAGGGGCATACCGATCACGGCGGCAATCGCAAAGGCTTGCAGCGTGCGGCTGACAGTCACGAGAAAATCCGTCAACAAATCGCCGCCGGCCAGCCCCTGCACCAGCGCCACGAGCGTGTCCACAGGCCCTGGCAACAAGATTGGCTTGATAAAGCCCATCCGCACGACCAGGTCCCAAATGATGAACAATACGATCGGCCCGACAAAGGGCAATAGCCGATCCCCAAATGGCGCACGCGGTGGCGCGGCATCATGCGAGGCAGGCGGAGCCCACGTGCGCGCTCCCGGAGACACTGCAGATTTTTCCATGAGGTCAGGCCTTGTAAATCAATCCAACGACATCGATCTTGCGCGCGAAGATCTGCTTCTCGGTAAATAGATCGAAGTATTTCTGGAAATACTCCACGTCGCTGGCTTTGAATTCGTCGTACATGACGTAGGCAGCCAGAGGGACTTCCTTGGTCAATGCGCCTTCGATCGCGGTGTAGCCTTTCATATACTGCCGAGCCTCGTCAGGCTGGTTTCGCACGAGATCGATGCCACGGCGATAGGCCGCGATGAATTTGGTCGCCACTTCCGGATTCTTTTTCAGGAATTCGCTGGTCAGGCTGGCCGAGCCGCCATGCCAAGGCGCCATGGGGTCTCCCAGGATGTAGTGCGCCACGACACCAGCCTCCAGCACGCGAGTTGTGCCATTGAGCCGCCCTACCGTACCGGTAGGCTCCAGCGTATAGCATCCTTCCACCTGCCCCGCCGCAACCGCTGCCACGTGCTGGCCGATGGGCAATTCGATCACCGACGCGCCCTCGGCTCCAGCACGCTCGAGCATGGTCTTGGCCAGCGTCACGTTCTGAATTCCCGGACCGCACGCAATCCGCTTTCCCTTGAAATCCGCCACGGTTTTATAGGGGCTTTCCTTGGCGACGATGAATTCATCCAATACGTCTTTGACGTTGGTGGGATTGGTGCAGAAAATTTTGAACAGACCGGGCTGCGCGATTTCGCCAATCCCCAGGTTGGCCGACCCGGTACCGTTGGAGCTGCCGTCGCAGCGGCCGGCCAGCATGGCTTCCATGACCTGCTGAGCACCGGCGAACTTCTGTCCTTCGACATCCAGACCCGCTTCTTTGAAATAGCCTTTTTCCAGCGCGGCATAAAACGGCAACCCTGATGCGACCGGCCAGAAGCCGATGCGAATTTTGGGAGCGGTCTGAGCTCGTACCAGCGCAGGAGCAGCCAGCACGCCAAACAACGCGGCGCTGGAACGCAACACGCGGCGACGGCTGGCACTGGCCAACAGGGTAGCGGAACAAGCTTTACTCATGGGGAACTCCAATAACAGCGAACAAGGGGCGGACTCGTTGGGAATCCAGGCTTGTATACCGTCATGCAAAATCCGTGCCATATGGCCGAGATGGCGAGTCGCCCTTAGGAAATACCCGGTGCCCCCTTTGCAACCCAGTCCCGTCTATTCCGCTGACGCACACGAACCGTGCGCACCGCTACTGTGCGCGAATGGATCGCGCACCATATCAGTGCAAAAAGCCGCTGGTTCTCATTGCCGCTGCCATCGCTCCCGGTGTCCGCGTAATCGAATGCAATATTTGTGGCTACCCGCCTGCCATTCAGCTTGATGTAAATGAAGGTAAACTCGGGAAATAAGACTTATTCCTGGTTTAGACCTACCGGCAGTTGCCTCAGCTGCGCCCTGACCAAGCTCGTTTGGACCGCTCTACCCCGAAGGAACCTCATGCGTTTTGCCGTTTTATCCCCCGTTCGCGCCCTGCCCGCTGTTGCTGCAGCCCTGATCGCCAGTCTGGCCCTCACTACGCAAGCCCTGGCCGCCGAACAGACCGTGCAAACCGCATTTGGCGACGTCAAGATCGAAGGCACGCCAACCCGTGTCGTCACCCTGGGGGAAAACGCACTGGACGCAACGGCCGCTCTGGGCGTCAAGCCCGTCGGCGCGCTCGCGAGCCGCGGCGGCACCGACATCCCTAATTATTTAAAGGACAAAACTGGCCAATTGCCGCTCGTGGGCACCGTGCGCGAACCCAACCTGGAAGCCATCCTGGCCCAGCAGCCCGACCTGATACTGTCTGCCACCGGCCTGACCAAGGAGATGTACGACAAGCTCAGCTTGATCGCGCCGACGGTCGTACCTCCGGGCGGCTCCTTCGATCCGTGGGAAGACACGCTGCGGCTCTACGCCAAGACCGTCAACAAATCCGACGAAGCTGAAAAGCGCATTGCCGAAGTCGAAACGCGCATCGCCGACCTGAGCAAACGTCTTCCAGCCGACACGACCGTATCCGTCCTGCGCTGGAATCCGCAGGGACCCCAGATGATGTCGAGCCGCCTGTTCGCAGGCGCCTTGTTGAGCAAACTGGGCCTAAAGCAAAATGCGTTGGCTGAAAGCCTGACACAACGCCCACACAGCGACATCCTCAGTCTGGAAAATCTGAATAAAGCCGACGCCGATTGGATCTTCCTGGCCACACTGAATCCCGATGGTAAAAAGGCCGTCGAGGAGGCTCGCAATCAACCCGCCTTTACCCGCCTGAAAGCCGCCCAAGACCAGCACGTCGTCAGCGTCGACGGCCAGATCTGGAGCAGCAGCTCGGGTTATTTCGCCGCACAGCGCATCCTCGACGATGTGGAGAAATCGCTGGCGAAGTAACGACGACGTACTGGCGCACTGATGGTCCCGACAAAATCTACGATGCCGCTGAAGGCGCTCGGCGTTAGCGCGCTGTGCCTGCTGCTTTTATGTCTGCTGAGCTTATTGGTGGGTGCCGGCGATGTCGGCCCTGCCGATAGCCTGCGTGCGTTACTGGGAGGCGGGACCGACAATGCCCGCTTTACCGTCCTGCAACTGCGTTGGACCCGCACCGAACTGGCGTTATTGGTGGGCGTGTCCCTGGGAGTCGCCGGCCTGCTCATGCAAGCCGTGACCCGCAACCCCTTGGCCGAGCCGGGTTTATTGGGCGTCAGTGCAGGCTCGTCGTTCGCTGTTGTGCTGGCGATACTGCTGGGTGCGTCAGCGGCCGCCACCTATCTCTCTGCCGCCTTTATCGGTGCGATGGCCGGCTGCATGCTGGTCATGGTCGTCATGCGCATGCGCGGTGTCGGCGATGACCCTATTCGTCTGGTTCTTGCAGGGGCAGCCTTTACTGGCCTGCTGCAGGCAGGCAGCAGCATGATTCTGCTCTCCGATCAACGCACCGCCGATGAGATCCGGTTCTGGGTCGTCGGCGGTGTGGCAGGACGCCCGCTCGAAACTTTCTCCTGGACACTACCAGGGCTCATCCTGGGCCTATTGATCGCGTTGCCTTTGATTCGCCCTCTGGCTGCGCTGGCGTTGGGCGAGCATGTGGCCAAAGGCCTGGGCCACCACCCGCACGTAGTACGGCTGGCCACGCTGTTATCGGTCGCCTTGCTGGTGGGCACCGCCAATGCCGCAGCGGGCCCTATCGCTTTTCTGGGTCTGATCGTGCCGTACATCGCGCGCCGCCTGGTCGGCACGGACATCCGCAAACTCCTCGGGCTATGCGTCCTGCTCGGACCCTGTGTGCTGCTGCTGGCCGATATTGTGTCCCGCGTAGCAGTGCGCCCGTACGAGCTGCCCGTGGGCGTACTGACCGCGTTTATAGGTGCGCCGATTTTGATTGCCGTAGTGCGTGGCCATCGGCTGCCTGGTTTGTGATTCCCGATGTCTAACTCTGCCTCCCTCCACCGCCCTCATGGCTATATCGTGCTGCGTGCGGGCGGCGTGTCACTGCTGTTGCACCAGCGCAGTACGTGGGTCTTTCTGCTGTTGTCGCTGCTGTTGGCATTCGTATGCGTGTTCTGTCTCAGCGCCGGCGGCCCCAAGCCCCTGGCGTTGAGCGAGACCTTTGCCACGCTGCTGGGCGGCGGCACGCCCATGCAGCGCCTGCTGATCATGGAATTGCGCGTGCCGCGTATTCTGGCGGGCCTCTTCAGTGGTGCAGCCTTGGGCGCTGCGGGCTGCCTCATGCAGACACTGGCCCGCAACCGACTGGCAACCCCGGGCATCGTCGGGATCGACAACGGCGCGACGGCCTTTGCCGTGGCGTCGATCGTAGGAGTCGCCAGCAGCCTGGCCCCGTCTACTTTAGCGCTGTCCGGTGCGGCCACGGCAGCAGCCATGACGTTCATACTCGCGTCGGGCGCAGGCGCACGCGGCTATCGCTTCATCGTGGTGGGTATCGCAGTAGGCGCCCTCTTTGGCGCCCTGACAAACCTGATGCTCGCCCGAGCCGCCATTGACGCCGCCAATGCCGCCTATCCCTGGACCGTAGGCAGCCTGAACGCGCGCCCGGCTGCCACCGTCCATCTCCTGGGCTACAGCCTGCCCGTCCTGTTATTCCTCAGCCTGATGTTGACACGCGGCCTGGCCGCCATGCGGTTCACAGACAGTGTGGCCATCGGCCTGGGCATACGCTTGCAAGCCATGCGCATCGGCACCCTCATCGTGACCGTCTGCCTGACCGCCCTGGCCGTCGCTGTCTGCGGCCCTGTCGGTCTGGTCTCGCTCATCGCGCCCGAGGCCGCGCGCTACCTCGGCGGACAACATGGCGTGCCTGTCTTGAACTCGGTACTGGCCGGCGCCATCCTGACCGTCTTTGCCGACTGGGTCGGCCGCACCATACTGGCCCCGATTGAACTGCCCGTAGGCATCATCCTGGCCATCATTGGCGGGCCATACTTGCTGTGGATCATCCTGCGCCAATCAGCGCAAAAACGCCCGTGATTCGACTATGAACACCCCGATTTCTCCCCTGCTCTACGCATCTGCCGACACCCGCGCGACCTTGGCCACCCAAGCCTTGCGCATGGGGTACGGCCAACGGCTCATCATTGATTCACTGGACCTGAGCCTGCCCACCGGCCAGGTCACGGCCATCGTGGGCCCGAATGGCTGCGGCAAATCGACCTTGCTGGCCGGGCTATCGCGTTTGCAGAAACCGCTGGGCGGCGCAGTATTGCTCAACGGCAAAGCCATCAACACATTGCCCAGCCGCGAAGTCGCTCGCCTATTGGCGCTCTTGCCCCAGGACGCGAGCGCCCCCGATGGACTGACCGTGTCAGAACTGATTCGCTTTGGCCGCCAACCCCATCAGGGTTTGCTGCGTCAATGGAGCGATCAGGATCAGGCCGTGGTCCAGGCTGCGCTCGACGTAGCCGATCTGAACAACTTGGCCGATCGCCCCCTGGAATCGATGTCCGGCGGCCAGCGCCAGCGCGCCTGGATCGCGATGGCGATCGCGCAGGACACCCCTTTACTGCTGCTGGACGAGCCGACCTCTGCGCTGGACCTCGGGCACCAGATCGAGGTCTTTGAACTGATTCGCCAATTGGCGCACGTCGGCAAGACCGTCGTCATGGTGGTCCACGACCTGTCCAGCGCATGCCGTTACGCCGATCACATCGTGGCGATGAAGCAAGGCAAGATCGTGGACCAAGGTCCACCCGCACATATCGTGACGCCCGAGCTGGTCGAAACGCTTTATGGCGTACGCTGCACCTTGATGCAAGACCCGCAGACAGGCACGCCTGTGATTGCGGGCGTCAGTTTGATTGAGAAAAGGTGAATGCGGCAAACCGGGTCAGGCTCGCAGCCCAAAGGCGTTGAGACCAGACATCAGGCTTTGAACACGTCACGCCGTTGCTCGCCGCTATCGCGCCTTTGCCTACGCTGGATCACACGCGTGTCATTTCGTGTTCAGGCCACTCGTCGTATCATGGCACGAGCATTCATCAAAGGAGCCGCCCATGAGCAACAACATCGCCCCCACCATAGCACTGCGCAATGGTGTAGCCATGCCGCAATTAGGGTTGGGCACATGGCCCATGGACGATGCAGAAGCAACGCGTGCGGTCTCCGGTGCTTTGCAGATGGGTTATCGGCTCATCGACACGGCAGAGAACTATCGCAATGAAGCCGGCGTAGGCGCAGGCATTCGTGCGTCTGGCGTTGCTCGCGATCAACTATTCGTCACGACTAAATTCAACCGCGAATGGCATAGCGTCGAAGGCCCTCGACAGGCCTGCGAGGCGAGCTTGAAACGTCTGGGCCTGGACTATATCGATCTGCTGTTGATCCACTGGCCCAATCCCAAACAAGACCGTTACGTCGAGGCTTTCCAAGGGCTGACCCGACTGTTGGAAACCGGTCTGGTACGCGCCATCGGGACGTCTAATTTCACTGTGCCGCATTTACAGCGTCTGCTGGGCCAGGGTTTGGTACCGCATGTGAATCAGATCCAACTGGACCCATATCATCTACGCAGTGACATCGTCGCGCTGCACCAAGCCCACGGCATTGTCACGGAAACGTGGAGCCCGATCGGCCGCGGGGGTGACATGCTGGCCGACCCGGCGATTGCCGCCGTGGCAAAACGTCACGGCCGCACGCCGGCTCAGGTCGTGTTGCGCTGGCATACCCAGCGCGGTTTCGTGCCCGCGCCCAAATCCTCCGACCCGGCTCGGCAGGCGCAGAACCTGAATATTTTTGATTTTCAGCTATCAGACGATGAAATCGCTGCACTGAACGCGCTGGATCGTCCCGATCCGAACATGTTGGACGCGGAACGGTTCGGGCATTGAACTCGTATCACCAACGATGCTGATACGTCAGCGTCAACAACGCTCCCGATGCCGGTAGACGGCTGGTGTTCGTGCTGCTGCGCATCAGTTGGCTATAGAGCGGGTAGTAATCGCGATTGAACAGATTTTCCACGCCGACGATCAAGGTGTCCTTGGGCGTGAACTCATACCGGCTCATCAGATCCACCGTGAAATAGCTGCTCACGTCACGGCGCCCAAAGCCCTCGTTTCCATCCAGACGATAGTCCTCGGCGCCGAAGTAGTTCGCTTGTACCCGGGTGCTCCACCGTTCAGTGGGGCGGTACTGTAAATACGCGGTGAGCTTGATCGGCGGAATACGAAAACCCGTCATATCCTGCCAATCGCCATTCTCGGGCTGTTCGCGGCCTTTCATCCAGGTAAAGGTACCGCCTGCGCCCCATTTCTCGTCGTCCGTGAGGTAATCGACAGTCCCCTCGATACCGTAGATGCGCTCTTTCGTACGCGTGAGGATCAGACCATTGTTGAAACTCTGCACATCCCCCAGTTTTGACGTCGTGTAAAACACCGCCAACGAGGCCGAGGTGTTGCTACCTATGCCGCCGCGCCATCCTAACTCGTAGTTATTGGTCTTGACTGGCTGCAGGTCCGACGATTCGATATCGAATCCCGGCCGCGCATTGCGCATCTGCACGCCGATATCGGGCAGTTGGAATCCCTGGCTGAAATTGGCATAGAACTCCTGCCCCTTTACAGGTGCATAGGCCAAGCCCGCGTTAAATAGAAACGCGTCGTAGCTGACCGAGCCACCATCCACGGTTGCAGGCGACGGCACGCGCAATTGAGACAGCGGCACAAAATCGTCGAACTTTGCGGTGGCATATTCATAACGTATGCCGCCTTGAGCCGACCATTGCTCATTGAAACGGTGCTCCAACTGGGCGAACACGCCCGTGCTGCGCGTGGTCAACTCGGGCATATAGGTCAACTGGCCCGTCTTGCGAAAGACCCGGCCACCGCTGGCGTCATACGCCGACGCATCGAAAATATCGAGCGGCATATCGCTGCGTTCCTGATTGAAATCAGCGCCCCAGAGAACTTTGGATTGATCCCCCAAAGGCGTATCGACCGTCAAACGTCCGCCTAGCACCTTGGAATTTTGCGTCACCTGATCGACCTGATTTCCCCGGGTGACCACTGCACGAGCATCAAACGGCGTGAAACGCGTAAAGTAGTCGCGGTAATACATTTGCCCGGTGATTTTGCTGCCCAGCAGATTCAAATGCTGGTATTCCAGGTTCACCAACGTATTGCGGATCTGATTCTGATCGGCGAGCTCCAGACCGCTCATGGGTAATGCCCGCGCAGTCCCCGGCGGGAGCCGCGCTACCGATGGATCAGAGGTGTAGTCAGAGTCCTGGTCTGCGTTGTAATAGCTGGCGGAAAGCTGCACACGCTGGTTCTCGTCGATGCGCAGCCCCAGCTTGCCGCCGACGCTATAGATATTCGAATCAAACAGATCACCTTGGCTGGGCTCGGGTGCAATGCGTCGGCCGTGAGCGTCGTACGAGGCCCCATTGTGACGCGCGCCCAAGTCAAAGGAATAATCCAGCATCCCCTCACTGCCCGCGAAATGCTGCTGCAGCTGCCCGCCCAGTCCATCGGCATGCAGACGCGTCAACGGACTCACGCCGGTCAGGGTCGTCTCCGAGACAAACTCCCCGCCTGCCGGACGAGTCGTAATCGACACAATCCCGCCCGTCGCACCAGCACCGTAGATGGAACTGCTGCCCCTTAATACCTCGACACTCTCGATCGTAGCGGGGTCGATATTGGCCAGATTCCGGGAGGAATCCCGATTTGTATTGAGCGGGATTCCATCTACCAACACCAGGATGCCACGGCCGCGCAACGTCTGCCCGTAATCGGTGATCGTACGGCTCGAATCCGCCATACCCGGCACTGCCTTTGCCAGCACCGTTGCCAAGTTGCCCGATCCCGTACGCAGCTCTTGCAGAGCATCGTGCTCCAGCACAATCGTCTGCTGCACGGGACTCACCAGATTGCTCGACGTACGCGAGGCGGACACTTCAATGGGCGCCATGACCGCCGCATCCGCTGCCGTTGCAGACTCGGGAGCCGCATTAGCCTCGACAATGATCGCCGCTCCCTCCCGCCGGGCATGCAAGGAAGTTCCCTTGAGCAAGGCATCTAATGCCTGCTGCGGCGACATGCGCCCTGAAACCGCGGGAGCGTTCAGACCAGCCACCGTTTGCGGCGCGTAGAAAATCTGCAGGCCATGCGCCTGGGCCAGATCCCGCAACGCCTGGTCCATCGATTGAGCAGGCATATTGATCTCGACCGGCGCTGGCTGTGCCTGGACATTGACGGCCCCCAGACTCAACATCAATGCCACCCCCACAGGCCCCAGGTATGGACTCACCCGCGCCCTGCTCCCCGATTTCCTTCGCTTCACCTTGTCGACTCCAATACTATTTGACGACGGCAACCACGCCGCCTAGCTCAATCAGGGAGAAGACGAAATTCCAGAAAAAAACCTGAATCGCCGGGCCGGTTATTTTGTAACAGCGGTGGCAGCAACGATTTCCCGACGGCCGTCGGCCAGTTGACGTACCTGCACAGGCAGAAAATGCGGCAAGGCAGCGAGGAACGCGTCCGTATCATCCGTCCGGAAAACGCCGCTGACCTGCAGTTTTCCCAATGACGGCTGCGCGGCCAGGACGACGGGCTGCTGACGATAACGCGATACCTCGCGCGCCGCACTGGCCAAGTCTGTCCCGCGAAACACGATCTGCCCTTTGCGCCACGACAATTCCGCCGCCACGTCCACGTGCTGCGGGGCCCCGGCACGGCCATTGGCGCCTATGCGAACAGCGCTACCCGCCACCACGGCGACAGGCTCGGTATCATCGCGCCCGGCCACATTGACCGAACCGGACTCGACCACCACTGACAACTGATCAGTATCGCGGCGCACATCGAACCGCGTCCCCGTAACCAATGCCGTGCCAATGCCTGCATCAACCAGAAATGGATGCTTGGCGTCCTTTTCCACCGAGAACAACGCCTGGCCAGCCAGCAACTTCACACGCCGCGCGGTCTCATCAAATCGCACCTGAATATGGCTGCCGCTGTTCAACTCCACCACAGAGCCGTCTGACAAGGTCACGTTTTGCCGCTCGCCTAAAGCGGTGCGATATTCCATCTCAATCACACGGCTCGGCCAATGCCAGATCGCCAGTCCGAGCACAAGTGCGCCCGTACAGAACGCCGCGGCAGCCTGACGCCGATTCACGCCCGAACGGCGTGGCCGCGCCGTGGCCAACGCTTGCAGGCGCTCCTCAGGTATGTCAGCCGCCACCTGCCAAATGGATTCCAAGACGCGATACTCATAAGCATGACGCGGATCGGCCGCCAGCCACGCATCCCGCTCGGCCCGCGCCGTATCGTCCCACTCGCCGGAATGGGCGCGCGCAAACCATTGGGCCGCCTGGGCACGAATGGGATCAGACCCGACGGCAGCGCTCACAGCAAAACCTCTATCACGAGCGGACACTCAATCCGGCGCATAGGCCCCCAATCGCTCTCGCAAATGCAAGGCAGTACGAATCATGTATTTCTCGATCATGTTTTTGCTTAAACCCAGGCGTTGAGCAATCTCGGCCTGCGTCAAGCCCTCCACGCGCTGCCAGACGAATACCTGGCGGCACTTGAGCGGCAACTCCTGGAGCGCGGCCTCCAGGGCATGGCCGAGTTGGCTGGCGCGGGCCTGAGAGACTGGGTCATGTAATGGATCGGCATAGGTCGCTATGGTATCAAGCGGCACCCATTCCTTGGCGCGATCGCGTCGAAACGCATCGACGGCGGCGTTGCGAGCTGCCTGGTGCAAATACGCCCGTGGCTGGGCCACGTCTGCAGAGCCTGTCTCCAGGCACTTTACCAAAGCGTCATGCGTCAAATCCCGCGCCGCCTCCCGGCACCCCAATTTCCGGGTCCAGACCGCGAGCAGCTCTTCGTAATAGGCGAGAAAACCTTGCGGGCGAGATCGGCGGGCTGACATGACAGAGGATCGATAAGATCGAACATGATAATGTTTTTTATTTGCATTAACAAATGCAGCCCGCACGATGACAATGGCGATGCCACTCGCTACGTCACCTCAATACCACTAGGTTTGTGCCGACGAAACCTGTTGCTTCTGTTCAGCCATCACGCGCAGCGCAATCACCGCCGCTTTGCCGACATGCTCGGCACACAGCTTCGATGCCAGGTCGGCATCATGGCTGCGAATAGCGGCGATGATTTCCTGCAGCTCTTTGACGGTATGGTCCAGCCGCCCAGGCTGGCTCATGGAAAACCGGCGCAGCGAATTAATGCGGTTATTCAATCCTGTCAGCATTTCCTGAACAATCGGATTGCCACAAGCCTTGAGCAACACACGATAAAACTCATTTTTGGCCTGAACCAGGGCTTTCTGATCTACATTTCCCTGACAGGCGGCCACACGCTGCAAACTGACCTCCAGAGCAGCGATGTCCTGCTCCGACGCATGCTGCGCGCAACCTGCGCCAGCCAATGCCTCCAGCGCCTGGCGCACCGCATAAATGGACTTGGCCTCTGCCAGCGTGATCTCTGCCACGGCAGGCCCGCGATGCGGCACGATGGTGATCAGCGCTTCGGCTTCCAGCTTCTGCAAGGCCTCGCGCATCAGAGAACGGCTGACATCGAATAGCTCGCACAACTCGCGTTCAACCAGTTTCTGGCCTGGCAGAAACGTGCCATCGATAATAGCGTTACGCATGCTATCGATGACCTGTTTCTTCAGCGAGACTTCGGCACGTTCAAATTGAATACTCATGGCCTCATTATTGCTTGAATTTCTTTTGCGTGGAGTTGTTCATTGCGGTCGAGGCGTGGGGGCTTTTTTTGCCGTGGTTGTTGGCTGTGGCATGCGTAGTGCGGAGTTCTTTTGGCGCAGGAGGTCGGCGTGTAAAAGCCCCGCCGGGCCTATCGCCGCGACTCGGCCCATGAGCAGGGGCCT
>NZ_CBCSJH010000050.1:0-263 GCF_965139195.1 Bordetella tumbae
AATATGGCCACTCTTTAAAAAGTCCTATCCTCGTGTCCAAAATAACTGGACCAGGACAACCAGGGGCCTCGGCCCGCTNCGCGGGCTAAATCGCCGCTCTACGGCCCGGTGAGGCTTTCAGGCCCCCGACACGGACTCACAGTAGTGGCATGCCCCGGCAATGATATGCCCCTGACTGCAGGATCATCCGTAACGTGGAGACAGCGCGAGTCGGNGTTCGCCGTGTNAAAGNGGTGCCGGCCCGTAGAGCCGCGATTCAGCCC
>NZ_CBCSJH010000050.1:286-31623 GCF_965139195.1 Bordetella tumbae
ATTTAGCCCGCGAAGCGGGCCGAGGCCCCTGNTCATGGGCCGAGTCGCGGCGATAGGGCCGGCACCCCTTTTACACGGCGGACTCCGGCGCCTAAAGAACCCAAATCACGGCATGACTCCGCTGTATGGCCTAAGCCCGCGTTACGACATGCCCTCACGTCCCGAGTATGATTAGCCCCTTTCCCAAAACCGGCCCCAGCCACTAAATACCTCCATGGCCCTGCGCGCAACGATTTACAAAGCCGACCTGCACATCGCCGACTCTGACCGCCATTACTACGGCAGTCATGGGCTGACGATCGCACGTCATCCCTCGGAAACGGACGAACGCATGATGGTGCGCTTGCTGGCTTTTGCCCTGCATGCGCAAGAAGGCTTGGCGTTCACCAAAGGTTTGAGCGATACCGACGAGCCCGATGTGTGGTTGAAAGACCTGACTGGCGCGATCGCTCTCTGGATCGAAGTCGGCCAACCCGACGAACGCCGTATCTTGAAAGCCTGTGGCCGTGCCGAACAAGTCATTGTCTATTGCTACGGCGGCCATGCCAGCACCGTATGGTGGGACGGCGTGCGTAACAAACTCGAACGCGCCCGCAATCTGCGCGTCATACACTTGCCTACCGGCCAAACACGCGAACTCGGCGAATTGGCCGAACGCACGATGGATGTACATGTCAACATACAAGACGGCGCCGCCTTTGTGTCCGCAGACAAAGGGCAGGTGACTGTCGAGCCCGAAGTCTGGCGCTAGATCATTTTTTCTGTGGCAAGGCGTGGCTTGCCGCGATTCGTACGGGATGCCGATCTGCGCCGGCCTGGTCGACTGGTTGGACCGCCAACCAGTCTGCTGAATCGCTACGTAGCCGAACGTTGTTCCACGATCTGCCAAAAGCCCGGCAAAAAGCATTCGGCAACCAACAGCGGCTGCCCATATCGCCAAAATACCGAACGCCGCGCCCACAGCGCACCGTTGTCTCCCTCGGCCTGCACCCCCCGCGCTGTCGCATAAAACGGTACGGGCGAAGCCAATTTGCGGCAGACAAACGGCGAGCGTTGAATCGTACGGTCGTGATAAAGCATGTCTGCCAACGGCCGCGTGCGTAGCCGCCGTATCCCTTGCCACACGCCATGCGAAGCTGCCAACGGCGTTAGGCTGCGCGCCACCACGCTATCCACACCATCCACGGACATCAGGATTTCCCGTACCCAAACAGGACGTGCCACCTCAAGCCCCATTCCACGGGCCTCATCCAGCGATACGCCTTCGGCATATTCATTCAACACGCGCAAATCCATTTTGCCCAACTGCCGCAACCCGGCCGTCAACGCGCCAGGACGCATCAACCAGAATTTATGAGTAGGAGTCAACGAAGGCGCGACCGCAGGCTGCCAACCAGTGGCAAGAGGAAGAAAGGCTGTCATACCCGTTATTATGCCAAGTCGCCGGCAACAGATGAAATCCGAGACCTCATCGGCCGGACCTTACCGTCCGAGACGAAAGAGCCAGATCGCAAACATTCTCGAGGCATGCCTACACCGTGAGTTTCTGCCGCGTGCCCAGTGCCGCGCCGGCCCGTAGATCGGAGGGCAGCTCCGCGCAGCGGGGCCGAGGCCGCCTGGTGTTGCGGCCGAGCCGTAGTGATAGGGCCGGCGCGGCACTGGGCACGCGGCAGAAACGGTTTAAGAACGCCACGACGTTAACGGAACAAGGGTCTGAATGAATGCGCTCGGGCACGAGAAGCCATATAGCGCTGTCCAGTAATGCCGTCCAAGCATCCCAGTCTCGTTCAGCCTATAAAATACCCCCTTCGCTACACGCCCACACCGTCGGTCGCGTAGCAGACCACCAAGGCATATGGAAAAAGTACGAATCTCAAAACTGATGTCCGAGCGCGGCCTATGCTCGCGGCGTGAGGCCGATAGTTATATCGAGCGCGGTTGGGTCAAGGTCGACGGCGTCGTCGTATCCGAGCTCGGCGCCAAAGCCTATCCCGACCAAGTCATCACACTGGAACGCGCAGCCCAGGCGCAACAGACCTCTCGCGTCACCATCCTGATCAACAAACCCGTCGGCTACGTATCGGGTCAGGCCGAAAAAGGCTATACCCCCGCCGTCGCCCTGATCGATGCCCGTTCGCGTGACGCCAATGACCGCTCGCCGCTGCGATTTTCCCGAACCCATCTGCAGGGCCTCGCTGTCGCAGGCCGGCTGGATATCGATTCCCAGGGCTTGCTCGTGCTGACCCAGGATGGCCGCATCGCCCGTCAACTCATCGGCGAGGACTCCGACGTAGACAAGGAATACCTCGTACGCGTGCAGGGCCGTCTGGACGACCGTGGCCTGGCCCTGTTGAATCACGGCCTGTCGCTGGATGGCAAGCCCCTGCGTCCCGCCCAGGTCCGTTGGCAAAACGACGATCAACTCTGTTTTATCCTGCGCGAGGGCAAAAAACGCCAGATCCGCCGTATGTGCGAACTCGTGGGCCTGCGGGTCTTGGGATTGAAACGCGTGCGTATCGGCCGGGTCCGACTGGGAAATCTGCCGCAAGGGCAGTGGCGATATTTACGGGACGACGAGCGTTTTTAAAGGCCAAACTTGTGACAGCTGTTTCAGCCGATTACTCGTCTTAATTTAAATTAATAAGTCCGCGCTATCCTGCGCTACGAGTTTGCCGTCGCGTAGTCTTTCCATCAGGAACTCGATGAAAATCCGGGTTTTGGCGGGCAGGAGCCGCGTGTCGGTGACAGCATGGACCGGAAACGGCCCGGCTTGCCAGTCTGGCAGGACGCGTTGCAAGCGTTGCTCCTCGACGTCCTGAAATACGCTTTGTGTCGGGCCTAGAATGGCAATGCCCGCGCCCAGTGATGCCAGGCTGCGCACCATGGCCATGCTGTTGACGGAAAAGCGGTTGCTGGGCGTGATCTCGATGCGTTCGTCCCCGCGCGATAGCGGCCATCGTGTCACGCGGCTATTGTCGGCGCGGAACTCTATGCATTCGTGGCGGGTCAAGTCACTCGGGTGTTGCGGAGTGCCGTGGCGCTTCAGGTATTGCGGCGATGCGTAGAGATAGGCCGATAGCCGTCCTAACAGGCGTGCAATCTGGGTGGAATCGGGCAGGGCGCCGATCTCGATGGAAATGTCGCATGTCTGGAATACCCGCCCGGCATGCTCGGGACTGGCCAGATCTAAATAAAAGGTGACTTCAGGATAGCGTTGAGAAAATTCCAGAAAGGCTTCAGCCAGAAAATCAGTGCCAAAATCGGCCGGCATATTGACCCGCAAGGGTCCCGAGGGCGTTTCGACCAGTTTTTGCAGCTCTTCGTGAGCGATCTGGGCTTCTGAAACAATGCGTTGGCAGCGCGCGAAATATAGCTCGCCCGCCTCGGTCAGTTGTACTTTACGTGTGGTGCGGCTGAGCAATTGCAGCCCCAGCGAGCGTTCCAGCTCGGCTACCTGACGGGACAGCGTTGATTTGGGGATCCCCAGATTGTTGGCAGCCCGGCCGAAATTGCAGGTTTTGGCGACTTCGACAAAGAGTTCCATGCCTTGCAGGCGTTTCATGGCGAAGCTCTTAATGATGGTGAATGAAGGATTATTCCATATATGGGATGATGTTTTCGCTTTTTCCTACTTTGTTTCTCAATTGGGATAAAGCAAAATACCGCGTTGCGCAGTGCAACATTGGGGCACTGTGCGGTTCGAATCGTGAATCAGTGAATCAGGGCTGCGAGTACCACGCCGCAAAGGGTGGTGCGGGCACGTTATAGCTCGGAAAGGATGGTATGAACTACAACGGAATGCGGCGTGGCGCCGCTGTTTTGACCCTCGCAGCGACCGCGCTGGCGTTGGCGGCTTGCAGCAAGACTGCAGAAGCTCCGGCGGGAGGCAAGCCCCAAGTCAGCGTCGTGACCTTGGCGACGCGCCCGGTGGTGTTGACGACCGAATTGCCTGGCCGCACCTCGGCCTACAGAGTGGCGGAAGTTCGTCCGCAGGTCAACGGCATCATCAAGAAGCGCTTGTTCACTGAGGGTGGCGAGGTCAAGGCCGACCAGCAGCTCTACCAGATCGACCCTGCTTTGTACCAAGCCAGCCTTGATAGTCAGCAGGCCGCGTTGGCGCGCGCCCAGGCTCAGTTAAAGACCGCCAATCTGCTGGTGCAACGCTATAAGCCGCTGACCGAAACCCGAGCAGTCAGCCGCCAGACCTATGACGATGCCGTTGCGACGCGCGACCAGGCTGCCGCCGACGTGCAGTCGGCCAAGGCCGCATTGGATACGGCGCGGATCAACTTGGTGTACACCAAGGTCCTGTCGCCTATCGAGGGCATCATCGGCCGCTCGTCGGTCACAGAAGGCGCGCTGGTGACGGCGAATCAGACGGCTGCATTGGCATCTGTGCAGCAGATCGATCCGATCTATGTGGATGTGACGCAATCCAGCGTTGAGTTGCTGCGCCTGCGCAATGCGATCGAGAGCGGATTGCTGCAGCGTGACATGAGCAAGGATTCCGCTCGGGTGTCGTTGGTGCTCTCCAACGGCCAAAACTATGCTGTGGAAGGCTCGCTGGAGTTTTCCGAAATCACGGTCGACGAAAGCACCGACTCGGTGACCCTGCGCGCGGTGTTCCCCAATCCCGATCACAAACTGCTGCCTGGCATGTTCGTGCGCGCCCGCATTCTCGAGGGCACTGCGACGCAGGCCTTGTTGGTGCCGCAGCGCGGCGTTACGCGTAATCAGCGCGGTCAACCAACGTCTTTGGTGGTGAACGCCGAAAACAAGGTTGAGCTGCGTGTGTTGAAAACCGATCGTACTGTGGGCGACCAATGGTTGGTCACGGATGGCCTGAAGGCCGGTGACAAGGTCATCGTTGAGGGCTTGCAAAGCGTACAGCCGGGTGTCGAAGTGACTGCCAAAGAATTCGAGGCGAAATCGGCCGCTGCTGCCGCGACGCCGTCAGCAGCCCCCGCCGCCGCGGCCAAGTAAGGAGCCCGCATGGCCAAGTTTTTTATTGATCGGCCAGTCTTCGCCTGGGTCATCGCCATCTGCTTGATGCTGGCGGGGATTCTGTCGATCCTGAAGTTACCGATAGCGCAGTATCCGAATATTGCTCCGCCCGCCATCAGCATCCAGGTGACGTACCCGGGTGCGTCGGCCCAGACGGTGCAGGATAGCGTGGTGCAAGTCATCGAACAGCAGATGAACGGCATCGATAACCTGAGCTACATCACGTCGGAAAGTAACTCTGACGGCAGCATGACCATCACGCTGACGTTCACGCAGGGCACTAACCCCGACACGGCACAGGTGCAGGTGCAGAACAAGCTGGCCGTGGCACAGCCCTTGTTGCCGCAAGAGGTGCAACAGCAAGGGATACGCGTCACCAAGGCGACCAAGAACTTCCTGATTTTTGCCGGCTTCATTTCGACCGATGGCAGCATGGCCAAGGAAGACTTGGCCAACTATGTCGCGGCTAACGTGCAGGATCCGATCAGCCGTACGCAAGGGGTAGGTGACTTTCAGTTGTTCGGCTCGCAATACGCGATGCGGATCTGGCTGGATCCCGCCAAATTGCTGAACTTCAACTTGACGACCAGCGATGTGGTCAACGCGATCTCAGAGCAGAACGTACAGGTATCCTCTGGCTCTCTGGGGGGCTTGCCGTCTGTGCGTGGCCAGCAGCTGAACGCCACTGTCATCGGCCCGACGCGTCTGCAGACGGCCGAAGAGTTCGGCGAGATTTTGCTGAAGGTCAATAGCAACGGCTCGCAGGTGCGCCTGCGTGACGTGGGAACAGTGTCGCTGGGTGCGCAGAGCTATTCCATCGACAGCTACTACAACGGGACGCCTGCGACGGGTCTGGGTATCAAGCTGGCCCCGGGCGCGAACGCGCTCGACACGGTCGAGGCCGTGCGCCACACGATCAATACGCTCAAGCCGTACTTCCCGCCGGGCATGGAGGTAGTGTACCCGTATGACACCTCGCCATTCGTGTCGTTGTCGATCGAGAGTGTGATTCACACGCTGATCGAGGCCGTCATTCTCGTGTTCCTGGTGATGTATCTGTTCCTGCAGAACTTCCGGGCGACGTTGATTCCGACCTTGGCGGTGCCGGTGGTGCTGTTGGGCACATTTGCCGTGTTGGCGATGTTCGGTTATTCCATCAATACGTTGACCATGTTCGGGATGGTGTTGGCCATCGGCTTGCTGGTGGACGATGCAATCGTGGTGGTGGAAAACGTCGAGCGGGTGATGGCCGAGGAGGGCTTGTCGCCCAAGCAGGCGACACGAAAATCGATGGGCCAGATCACAGGCGCGCTGGTAGGTATTGCGCTGGTGTTGTCGGCGGTGTTTGTGCCGATGGCTTTCTTTGGCGGGTCGACGGGCGTGATTTATCGCCAGTTCTCGATCACCATCGTGGCGGCGATGACGCTGTCGGTGTTGGTGGCTATCGTATTTACCCCCGCGTTGTGCGCGACGATGCTTAAACGCATCCCCAAGGGGCACCACGGTACCAAGAAAGGCTTTTTCGGATGGTTCAACCGGATGTTCGATCGCTCGACCACCGGCTATGCGAATTCGGTTGCGCGCGGCTTGAGCCGTACCAAGCGATTGATGCTGATCTATCTGCTGCTCGTGTTGATCATGGGCTGGCTGTTTACGCGTATTCCAACCTCGTTCCTGCCTGAGGAAGACCAGGGGATTCTGTTCGTCCAAGTGCAGGCGCCGACGGGCTCTACCGCGGAACGCACGAGCGAGACGGTGCGTGAAGCCACACGTTATCTGTTGGAAGACGAAAAGGACGTCGTTGCCTCGGTGTTTGCCGTGCACGGCTTCAGCTTTGGCGGCCGCGGCCAGAACTCGGCCATCATGTTCGTCAAACTGCGTGATTGGGCGGAGCGTCCCGACGCCGAGCAAAAGGTGGGCGCGTTGGCACAGCGAGCCAATGCGTTCTTTGCCACGCATTTGCATGATGCTCGCGTGGCCGCGTTTGCACCGCCTGCAGTGATGGAGCTGGGTAACGCGTCGGGCTTTGACTTCCAGTTGATGGATCAGGCCGGCCTGGGGCATGAAAAGCTCGCCGAGGCCCGGGACAAGTTCCTGGCCGAAGCCGCCAAGAGCCCTGTCCTGGTGGGTACGCGTCTGAACGGGATGGTGGATCAGCCGCAGTATCAACTGAACATCGACCGGGAAAAAGCCCGTGCTTTAGGTGTTGCCGTTTCGGACATCAACAGTACGCTGTCTACGGCGTGGGGCAGTTCCTATGTGAACGACTTCCTGGACCGTGGACGTGTGAAACGCGTCTATGTGCAGGGTCAGGCCGACTCGCGCATGTTGCCCGAGGATCTGAAGAAGTGGTACGTGCGCAACTCGAGCGGTGAGATGGTGCCTTTCTCGTCCTTCTCGTCGGCGGAGTGGGTGTTTGGCCCGCCGCGTCTGGATCGTTTCAACGGCGTGGCGTCGTTTAACATTCAGGGGAATCCGGCGCCGGGCTACAGCTCGGGCGAGGCGATGGCGGAAATGGAACGCATCGCGTCGACCATGCCGACCGGTGTGGGCTATCAATGGACAGGCTTGTCGTTCGAAGAACGTCTGTCGGGCTCACAGGCGCCTGCGCTGTATGCGATCTCGCTGTTGGTGGTGTTCCTGTGCCTGGCCGCGCTGTACGAGAGTTGGGCGATTCCGACGTCGGTGATGCTGGCCGTGCCGTTGGGCGTGATTGGCGTGCTGGTTGCGACCTTGTTGCGTGGCTTGTCGAACGACGTGTATTTCCAGGTGGGGCTGTTGACCACGGTGGGCCTGAGTGCCAAGAACGCCATTTTGATTGTGGAGTTCGCCAAGGCGCACTACGAAGAAGGCGCCAGCCTGGTCGAGGCGGCCGTGCATGCGGCGCGCCAACGTCTGCGTCCTATCCTGATGACGTCCATGGCGTTCATCTTGGGCGTCGTGCCGCTGGCCATTTCGAACGGCGCAGGCTCGGGTAGCCAGCACGCCATTGGTACCGGTGTGATTGGCGGTATGTTGGCAGGCACCTTCTTGGCCATTTTCTTTGTGCCGGCTTTCTTTGTCGTGATGTTGCGCGTGTTCAAGATCAAGCGCTTGAGCGAGCGGCATGACGACGATGATGACGAGCCACAGGACGATAACCGCGCGTTGCCGCACTCAGCGTCGACCCAGCCTGGGGAGCAACCGCAATGATGAACGTTAGAATGCAGCGATCTTTTTTGACGCCGAGCCGCCTCAAGGCAAAAAACGCCCCCTCGGGGGGCAGCGAGCTGAAGGCGCGGCGTGGGGGTCTTTTCCTCATGACGACGCTGGTGACTGCCTTGGCTGGTTGCTCGCTGGCGCCGACTTACGAGCGTCCCGAGGCGCCGGTGAGTGCCGCCTATCCGACGGGCGAGGCCTATACGCAAGCGGGCCAGTCCCAAGGGTCTGGGCAAGGTCCCGTGGCCGATATCGGTTGGCGTGATTTCTATTCGGATCCGCTGTTGCAAAACCTGATCTCGATGGCGCTGACGGCCAATCGTGACCTGCGTGTTGCGGCGTTGAATGTCGAGGAGGCCCGCGCGCAATACCGCATTCAGCGAGCCGACTTGCTGCCTGGTGTGGGTGTCGGCGGCGACGGTTCGGTACAGCGCTTGCCTGCGGATCTGAGCAGCACGGGCAGCAGCAATATCACCCGTTCCTATCAGGTCGGCGGCACGGCGTCATGGGAACTGGATCTGTTTGGCCGCATCCGCAGTCTGAGCGACCAGGCACTGGAAACTTATCTGGCCCAGGACGAGACGCGTATTGCGACGCAGCTGTCGTTGATTTCCGAAACCGCGACCGCGTATCTGACGCTGCGCGCGGATCAGGAACTGCTGAGCCTGACGCAGTCGACGCTGACTTCGCAACAGGATTCGTACCAGCTGACAAAACAGAGTTATGACGCGGGTGTGGCAACGGAGTTGGATCTGAGCCAGGCCGAAGTGTCACTGCGTACGGCGCAGCGTGATCTGTCGACGTATACGCGACTGGTGGCGCAGGCTCGCAACGCGCTCGTGTTGTTGGTGGGTCAGCCTTTGCCGGATGACGTGGTGGCGCAGCTGGATCAGGCAAAGATCTTGCCTGACGGCGTTGTGCCCGAGTCGTTGCCGGCCGGATTGCCTTCGGATTTGTTGGCGCGCCGTCCTGATATCCGGGCCGCGGAGCATCAACTAAGGGCCGCTAACGCCTATATCGGTGCCGCACGCGCCGCGTTTTTCCCGACCATCAGTTTGACGGGTAGCGCGGGCACGGCCAGTTCCAGCCTGGGCGGTTTGTTCGACGCGGGGTCGGGGGCGTGGAGTTTTGCGCCGTCGATCACGATGCCGATTTTTGCCGGCGGCTCGCTGTGGGCAGGGTTGGATGTCGCAAAGGTACGCAAGAACATTCAGATCGCAACCTACGAGCAGACTATCCAGACGGCTTTCCGTGAGGTGGCCGACGCCTTGGCGGGGCAGGGAACCTACCGGACGCAGATCGTGGCACAGCAGCAACTGGTGGCGGCATATCAGCGTGCCTATGATTTGTCGCGACAGCGTTTTGACCAAGGCGTGGATGACTATCTGAGTGTCTTGGATTCGCAGCGCTCGCTGTTTGCCGCACAGCAGGTGTTGGTGGAAACGCGTTTGTCCAGGTTGTCTAATCTGATCACGCTGTATCAGGTGCTGGGCGGTGGTTGGACCGAGAAAACGGTGGCTGCGCAGGATGCTGGCGCGGCAGCTGCTGCACAAGGTGGCGCTACGTCAGCGGTTAAATAAGTATCAGCGGTAGAAAAGAAAACGGGCGGCTCTTGATCAAGAGCCGCCCGTTTCTTTTTGCCTTACGCGCATCAAGCAGTGATGCGCAAAAAACGATCGTGAAATGGCGACGCGCAGCATGCGCGCGCCGCTGATCTTTCCCGCGCTGTTCAGCCGCGTTTTTTAGCGATCATGCCGACCACGAACAGGACGATGATGGCGCCAACGACGGAACCAATCCAACCCGCCGGTTCGCCCGGGGCATACCAACCCATCGACTGGCCGAGAAAGCCCGCGACGACAGAACCCACAATCCCGAGAATCGTCGTAAAGATGATTCCCATGGACTGATCTCCAGGCATGATGGCGCGGGCAATCAGACCGACGACAAAGCCAACGATGATCATGATGATAATGCTCATTCGCACACTCCTGTTAGGCGATGGGTAAACGCTCTGATGATACTCACCGCGGGGGATCGCAGTGTAACAACTCGTATTCAGGGTGTTTGTACAACAACACTGATCGGTTGTCACATCTGTGTGGCATTCGCAACGGTGTTCAGGGGTGTGAAAATCGCGCGGCTAGGGTCGAATCCGTACTGGTGTTCGAATTGCGTCGCGTCCGTTGCCAGCGTCAATACCGATGCCAAAATGAAATCGACTTTGGCGTCCGTCAGCAGGACGCTGAGATTCAGTCTGGTGAAGCCAGGTTTTTCGATTTCACGGCCGTCGAGAATGGCTTGCCGCATGCGGGTCGATTCGTCAGCGTCGATGTCGAGCAGATCGTGCACATAGGGTCCGGCGCAGGCGCATCCGCCGCGGGCTTGGATACCGAATCGATCACTCAGCATGCGGGTGATCAGTTGTTGATGGACAAAACCGCCTTGGCCGTTACGTACGCGGAACGAGAAAATGGGTAGACGTTCGGCCGTCAGCGAGCCGAGCAGTTCGATTTGCGGTGCGTCTTGCCATGTGGCCAGCGCGCGTTGCACCAGCGCTGCCTGGCGTTGCTGCAGGAACGGCGCGCCGATGGCCTCTTTGACCAAGACTGCGAGTGCGGCACGGATGTCGCCGATGACGTTGGGTGTGCCGGCTTCTTCGCGAGATTCGAGGCTGTCGCTGTAATCATGATTGAGAGGAGAGACGAATTTGACGGTGCCCCCGCCCGGCCATGTGGGGGTGGTGTTCAGGACGGCGTCGCGCCGTACGATCAGGACGCCCGAGGCGCCAGGGCCGCCGAGGAATTTATGGGGTGAAAAGACGATCGCGTCGATGGGGGCGTCGGTGGCGGGCGACAGTTGTACGGGCAGGTAAGGTGCGCCGCCGGCATAGTCCCACAGCATTTTTGCGCCGGCTTTTTTCACCTGGCGTGTGATGGCGGGGACGTCTGCGACGATGCCGGTCACGTTCGAGGCGGCCGATAGGGCGCAGATGACCAAGGTATCGTCGTCCGTTTTCAGGGCGGCGTCCAGGTCGTTCAGATCGGGGCCGCCCTGGGGGCTTTCGGCGAGCACGATGAGTTCGGCGCCGGATTCACGCCAGGGCAAGATATTGGAGTGATGTTCGTAGGGACCGATGATGACGCGGACTTTTTTGCCAGCCTTGATAGCTGCATCTACTCCGAACAAATGTACGAGTCGATTGATCCCCGCTGTTGCGCCCGAGCCGGCGAAGATCACGGCATGCTCGGCCGTAGCGCCGCAACATTGCGCGATGGCAGCGCGTGCTTCGCGGCGCAGGCGGGTGATGAACCCGCCGCAATATGAGGCTTCGGTATGCGAGTTGGCGTAATAGGGCAGGACTTTTTCCAGCACGAAGCGCTCGACTTGCATGAGCGCCCGGCCCGAGGCGACATAGTCGGCGTAGATCAGCGGTTTGGGGCCATACGGGCCTTGGACGACTGCGTCCTGACCGATGAGTCCGTCAGCGAGGGAGGCGATGATGTCGCCTGTGTCGAGGTCTGCTTGAAACTGCTGCAACAAGCCCAGCGTGGCGGGCGTTGCGACTGTGTGGGTATCCATCTATGCCGTCTTTGTGGTCATGCCGAAGTGTCCAAATATCATACGATGGAAGGAAATTTGAAACATCACCTAAATTTTCCGGAAAATCGTGGAATTTGGGTCGTATGATCTGATTTATGGAAAAAATAGATAAATTTGATATGGCTATTGTCTCTTGCTTGCAAAGAGACGGCGCGCTGTCGCAGCGGGAGCTGGCGGATCGTGTCGGTTTGTCGCAAAACGCCTGCTGGCGTCGGCTGCAGCGTTTGAATAGCTGCGGGATCATTCGCGGCACGCGCGCCGAGGTGAATGTGGTCGAATTGGGCTTCGACCTGACGGTGTTCGTGATGATACGGACGAGCCGCCATTCCAAGGATTGGGCGGATGCGTTTCGTCAGCACGTGGATCAGTTGCCCGAGGTGACTGAGTTTTATCGCATTGGGGGCGATTGGGATTATTTGATCAAGGTGGTCTGCCGGGGGATGGCGGGGTACGACCGGTTTTACCAGCGGCTGATTACGGGGTTCGAGTTGGCGACGGTGACGGGGTTTTTCAGCATGGAGGCCATCATCGATAACCGGCCGCTGGATTTGCGCTCAATGGAGGGCTGATCGCCTTAGCGGGTCAGCTCGACTAACTGGCGCATGTCCTTGACGATGTCTGCGGTGCTTTCGGTGTCTGAGGCCAGCAGGCGGGCTTTGCCGGTGTTGTCGAAAATATAGACGCCGCGGCTGTGTCTGACGTCGTAGATTTCGGCGGAGTCGCCCGGGCGTGGTTTTTCGATTTGATAGGCGACGCGATAACGGCGGGCGAGATCGGCGATCTGTTTTTCGGTGCCGGTGACGCCGATGGCCTGTTTGTTGAAGGCATCGACGTAGGCCTGGAGTTTGTCGGGGGTGTCGCGGTGGGGGTCGACGCTGACGAATAGGATGCGTACGTTTTGGGCGTCGTCGCCGAGTTGTTCGAGGACGGCGGTGAGTTGCGCCATGGTGGTGGGACAGATGTCGGGGCAACTGGCGTAGCCGAAAAACAGCATGACGGTTTTGCCTTTCAGGTCGTCGCTGGAGACGGTTTTTCCGCCTGCGCCGGGCAATTGGAATTGCAGGTCTGGCAGGTGGCCTTTGACGTCGTAGAGGGTCCAGTTGACGGCTCGATCTCCGCAGGCGGCGAGCAGGGTGCAGGTGGCTAGCAGCAGGGCGCGCCAGAGGTGGCGGGTGAGGATGGCAGGCATGTGGTGTCAGTTAACGCTGAACGCGGATGGCCTGATTCTAGCTGAGGGCGTTGTTGGTTGCGGGGCGTAGGGGTTCTTGAGCCGTTTGNCGNGGCCGGGCAGGCGTGAGGGCGGGGCCTGGTCGGCTGACTCGCTCCCTGAACGGGAGCTCGGCCTTCGTCCGCGGACCATCGGCGGGCCGGGGGCCAAACTCGCTNCGCTGCGCTCCACTCAAACATGGCCCCCGGACTGCCCCCGCCGATGGTTCACGGACTCGGCAGCCTCCAACAGGCTCCGCCCTCACGCCTGCCCGGCCACGACAAACTCAGGGCGTCAAGTTTGTCCGGGGGCGACACACTCAGGGTGTCAGGTTCGTACGGGTGCGAGAGGCTCAGGGCGTCAAGTTTGTGCGGGTGCTACACACTCAGGGCGTCGGGTTTGTACGGGTGTGGCAGGCTCGCATCGTTATGTCTATTCGGCCGTGACACGTTTGCATTGTCACGGCTTCTGGGGGCGACGAGCTCGCGCCATCAGGAGGAGTCGTGGGTTAGTTTGCCATGCCGCTGTGGCGCAGTAAGGCGTCGATGCGGGGAGCGCGGCCGCGGAAGGCGGCAAAGGATTCTGCTGCGGGGCGGGCGCCGCCGACGGCGAGGATTTCTTTGCGGTAGCGGGCGCCGGTGATGGGATCCAGGGTGCCCGTCGCGCTGTTGGCGTTGGCTTTGGCGGCTTCTTCGAATGCCTCGTAGGCGTCGGCGGACAGGACCTCGGCCCACTTGTAGCTGTAGTAGCCGGCGCCGTAGCCGCCGGCGAACAGGTGCGAGAAGGCGTGGGGGAAGCGGTGCCAGGCGGGGGGGAACAAGACGGCGACTTCTTTGCGGACTTGCTGGAGCAGGTCCATGGTTTGCTCGATGGTTGCACCGTCGCTACGGCTATGCAGCAGCATGTCGAATAGCGCGAATTCGATTTGACGCACGGTCTGCATGCCGCTTTGGTAATTGCGGGCGGCGACGAGTTTGTCGTAAAGCGTACGTGGCAGGGCCTCGCCGCTGGTGACGTGGGCCGAGAGGCGTTGCACGACGGGCCATTCCCAGCAGAAGTTTTCCATGAACTGCGAGGGCAGTTCGATGGCGTCCCATTCGACGCTGGAGAATGCCGAGGCGCCAGGCTCGTCGACTTCGGAGAGCAAGGCATGCAGCGCGTGGCCGGTTTCGTGGAACAGCGTGATGACGTCGTCGTGGGTGAGCAAAGCGGGCTTGCCGTCGCCGGGGCGGGCAAAGTTGCAGGTCAGGTAGACGACTGGCGTTTGGACATGATCGCCGAGACGGCGGCGGCTGCGCTCACTGTCGACCCAGGCGCCGCTTTGTTTGCCGGCACGGGCGTAGAGGTCGAGGTACAGGTGGCCGATCAGCGCACCCTCGGGCGATTCGACGCGGACGCCGCGTACGTCGGCGTGCCAGCGCGAGACGTCGGTCTCGCGCAGGCGTACGTTGAATAAGGATTCGATGACCTGGAACAGGCCTTCGAGCACGCGAGGCTCGGTGAAGTACTGTTTGATTTCGTCTTCGGAGTAGGCGTAGCGCGTCTCGCGCAGGCGCTCGGATGCGTAGGGGATGTCCCATGGCTCGAGCTCAGCCAGTCCGAGCTCGCTGGCGGCAAAGGCCTTGATCTCGGCCAGGTCGCGTTCGGCGTAGGGACGGGCACGCGATGCGAGGTCGCGCAGAAAACCGGTGACTTCGTCGGCGTCGCGGGCCATGCGGGTTTGCAGGCGCAACGCGGCAAAGGTGCCAAAGCCCAGCAGGCCGGATTCCTCGGCGCGCAGGGACAGCAGTTCCTCGATGAGAGGGGAGTTATCAAAACGTGTGTCGCCTTGCTCAGAGGCTACGGTGCCATAGGCACGGTACATCTGTTCGCGCAGATCGCGGTCGCGTGCGTATTGCATGACGGGCAGGTAGCACGGCATTTTCAACGTCAGTTTCCAGCCGGTCTGGCCGTCGTCCTGAGCGGCCTGGCGAGTGGCCTGCAGTACGTCGGCGGGCAAACCTGCAAGCTGGGATTCGTCTTCGATGAGCAGCGACCAGGCGTCGATGGAATCGAGGACGTTTTCCGAGAATTTTTGCGTCACTTGAGCCTCGCGGTCGGAGATCTCGGCATAGCGCTCGCGGGCTTCGCCTTGCAGCTCGACGCCGCTCAAGCGGAAATCACGCAGCGCCAGTTCGATGACGCGGCGGCGTACCGGATCCCAGCTGTCGAAATCGCTGGCGGCACGCAGGCGTTGGTATTGTTTGTACAGCCCCTCGTGCAGGCCCACCCAGGTCGAAAATTCCGTCACGAGTGGCAGGGCGGCGTTATATGCCTCGCGCAGCTCAGGTGTGTTGACCACGGCATTCAGATGACCCGCAACGGACCAGGCACGCCATAGACGCTCTGACGCCGTATCCAGCGGTTGCACCACGGATTCCCAATCGGCCGGCAGGCTCGGATCCGCCGCTGTATCAACAGCCTGTCGCGCGCCGATCAGCAGTTCCTCGATGGCGGGCACGATGTGCGCGGGCTGCACGGTGGCATAGTCGATCAGGTCGGAGACGGGGGCTAGCAGGGGATTTTGAGTCATGTGCGGTGTCGCTGCGAATGGGACGGAATGCGATAAAGATGAGGGCGTTTGTGGGGAAAACAAGGGTGGCCCCGGCGGGGGAACTCTCCGGCGATAAAATGCCCTCCCTGCTGCGCAGCTTATCGCAGTTCAGAGGCGATTGGGATGATGGATATTCTTGTGAAGACGCTGATGTGGGGAGCGTCTTTGGTTTTGTTATTGGCCTATTTCTTTGGCGTTACGCTGAGAAAACCGTTCAAAACGGTGGCTATGCATTTTTTGATGGTGCTGGCAGTGCACGCCGTGCTGAGTGCAGTGGCGATCCTGCTGACGAAACATGGTCAGAGCATCAAGTTTTCAGGGCAGCAGGGTTCCCCGGGTTTGGCAGCAGCACTGCTGCTGGGCGTCAAGCTGTACATGGCGGTCTTGATGATTTTTCTGCTCAATTTTTTTGCGGCGTTGGCGCAAAAGGGTGTGAGCTCAATGGCCCAATTTCACACCACGCATAATGCCGCCAATCTGGATCGCCAGCCTGTGCGAGGGTTCTTGCGCCATCAGCGACCCATCGTCAGGGGATATCAGGCCCTGTTCATGGTGGGTGGCGTGTTCATGTTGTGGGCGTTGTGGTTCCGGTTTCGATAGGAGCCTGATGCGGTAGTCAACGATGCCACGGATTTTTGATGGTCCCTGGCATCGTTGTCACACGTCACGCTGCCGCGCGTTCAGCTGCCTCAACGGTATTGACCAGCAGCATGGCGATCGTCATAGGACCAACTCCGCCAGGCACCGGCGTGATGGCACCAGCGACTTCGCGGGCCGAAGCAAAATCCACATCGCCGCAGAGTTTGCCATCAGCGCCACGATTGATGCCGACGTCGATGACGACCGCACCCGGCTTGATCATGCTGCCGGTGATCATGCCCGGTTTGCCCGTCGCAACTACCAGTACATCGGCACGGCGCGTTTGCGCGGCCAGGTCACGGGTCTTCGAGTTGCAGATCGTGATGGTGGCGCCGGCTTGCAGCAGCAACATGGCCATGGGCTTGCCCACGATGTTGCTGGCGCCCACGATGACCGCCTCGGCGCCGCGCAGGGTGACGCCCTCGGATTCCAGCATTTTCATCACGCCGTAGGGCGTGCAGGGGCGGAACAGAGGCTGGCCTGTCATCAACAGGCCGGCGTTGCTGATGTGGAAACCGTCCACGTCTTTTTCAGCCGAAATGGCCTCGATGACCTTGTGGCTGTCCATGTGCGGCGGCAGCGGCAACTGCACCAAGATGCCGTGAATGGACGGATCGCGGTTCAGCGCGTCGATGCGGGCCAGCAGATCGGCCTCGGACATGTCCGCGGGGTATTGCTCTTTGATGGAATGCAGGCCAGCCTTTTCGCAGGCGGCGACCTTGTTGCGTACATAGACCTGCGAGGCGGGGTCTTCGCCGACCAGCACGACGGCCAGGCCGGGACGGGTGCCCTTGGCGGCGAGGGCCTGCACACGTTGTGCGACTTCTTCGCGGATGCGTTGCGACAGGGCGGTGCCGTCGATGATGCGTGCGCCTTGGACGGCGGGTGTAGAAGGGTCCTGCAGGGTCATGCGTGTGCCTCGGGTTTTGCCAGCGCGACTTTCATCAGGTCGGCGACAGTGGTGACTTCCAGTTTTTCCATGATGTTGGCGCGATGCGCTTCCACCGTTTTGATGCTGATGCCCAGATCGTCGGCGATTTGTTTGTTCAAGCGGCCAGCGACGATGCGTTCCAATACTTGCTGCTCGCGCGCGGTCAGGCGGGCCAGCATGGCTTCGTGGTCTTTTTGGGCCTGGAATTGGCTGATGCGCTGGGTCGCTTGCTCGAGCATGCGGGCCACGATCTCCCGCAGGTCCGATTCATTGAAAGGCTTTTCCAGGAAATCGACCGCGCCCTTTTTCATCGTGGATACTGCCATGGGGACATCGCCGTGACCGGTGATGAACACGATGGGCAGCGGGGCGTTGCGGGCCAGCAGCTGCTCTTGCAGCTCGAGGCCGCTCATGCCGGGCATACGCACGTCGGCGATCAAGACGCCGATCTGGCTGGGATCATATTCCTCGAGAAAGGTCTCGCCGCTGGCGAAAGCACGCACGCGATAACCGTTGGCTTCGAGCAGCCAGCGCAATGAATCGCGTACCGCTTCGTCGTCATCGACAATGAATACCGTGCTCGACTGGGGGGGGGTGTTCATGCGTGTAACTCCTCGGGCTGATCGTTCTGCGCGGGTTTTTCAGGCGCGGCGCAGGGCAGTGTAAATCGAAAAATCGTACCGCCGGCGGGATTTGGATCCGCCCAGAGACGGCCGTGGTGCGATTCAATAATGGTACGGCAGATATTCAGGCCCATGCCCAGGCCCTGGGTCTTGGTGCTGAAGAAGGGCTCGAACAGGCGCTCGGGATCCGTCAGGCCATGGCCACGGTCGACGACGGCCACTTCGATCTGCTGCTCATGGGGAATGACAGCGACCTTGAGTTCGTCGGAATCACTCTTGTCCATGGCCTCCAGGCCATTCTTCAGCAGATTGAGCAATACCTGTTCGATCAGAATCGGGTCGGCCAGCACATCGGGCGCGCTCGACGGCACAAACGAATCAATGCGGATGCGGCGTTTGCGTGCGTCGATATCGGCAAAACCGATGGCATTGTCGACGATGCGGCTGATTGGCACGCGCTGGCGGCGCGGTTCGCTGCGTTTTACGAATTCGCGGATGCGGCTGATGATCTTGCCGGCGCGCTCGGCCTGCGAGGCGGCTTTTTCCAGTGCGGGCAGCAGCATGGTGGGGCTGGTGTGGCCAGCCTTGACCAGCGCAACGGCGCCCATACTGTAGTTGGCGATGGCAGTCAGGGGTTGATTCAACTCGTGGGCCAAGGACGAGGCCATTTCACCCATGGTGGTCAGGCGGCTGGTGAGCTGGATTTTTTCTTGCTGCACGCGGGAGGCTTCTTCGTGGTCCCGGCGCTCGGTGATGTCGCGCGCGACTTGCATGCGCACGCGGCGGCCGTCGGTCCAGGCCAGCATGCGGTGGTGCACCTCGAACCAGCGCTGTACCGAGGGGGCAAAGATTTCGATCGCTTCGTCGGTGAACCGGCCCCGGCGTCGTGCCAGCAGCTCGTTGTGTCCACCGGTCTGCGCTCCGAACACGCGACGGTAGGTGCGGTTGGCGAACAGCAGTTCCAGGCCGTCATGGGTATCGGCTGTCACGGAAATCGCGTCGTCCAGCCCCTCGAGCACGGTCATGAAACGCTCGTGCGCGGCGGTCAAGGCCTCGCGAATGCGTTTCGGCTCGGTGATGTCTGTCATCGAGGTCATCCAACCGATTTGCGTGCCATTGGGGTCGAGCAGGGGCGAGACGTACATCCGCGCAGTAAAGCGCGAGCCGTCGCGGCGCTGAGCCTCGATTTCGAGTCCGCTGCTGGGGGTTTTGCCCGAAGTAAGCACATCGAGCGTGTGCTGGTGTTGCTCGTGCCGGCCCGGCACCCAATAGGGGAAAGGGGGACTGCGTCCAATGAGATCCGCCTCGTTCCAGCCGATCATGCGGCAGAACGCCGGATTGACGTAAGCGATGCGGCCCTCCATGTCGAGCACGCGCATCCCCGTGGACATGGAGTTTTCCATGGCGCGGCGAAAACCGGTCTCGGCAATCAAGGCGGCTTCGGCGGCCGAGCGGAAACGGGTGTAACGCCACAGCATCAGCAAGCTGATGATGATCACACACGACAGTGCCAGCACGACCCAGGTCAGACGCTGTTGGCGGACTTCCTGGTCGATGGTCACGAACATGACGCTGTCGTCGTGCAGGCGCTGCAGCCAGAAAAACGCACCCATTACGCACAGATACAGGATCAGCACCACTGCTGGCGTGACCCAATACACGCCCCGCCGGCGTTTGCGAGCGTGGTCGTGAAACGAATTGGGAATGCTGGATTTGTAAGGGCTGGACATGACAGTCGGCACAGATAGACCCGGCATTTTAGAGCGTGTTGCGCCTGCGTGTGCAGTGCAGGGCGCCGGAGTCTGTCATGATGAGGAAAATCGATTCAGGAATTTGTCATTATTCCACATTATGAAATGCCGTACCGCAACATGAAATTTTCACGCAGACAGGTTAATCTTCGCGTTTCGTACTTGCTGCCTGACGCGATAGCATTGACCGTTCAGGCGGCAAAACACGCCCCGGCCAGGAGCCGGACCCCTTTGGATTGCCCGGTCCATGACATTGGAGCGGGCCTGCTCAGAACTCCCACAGGAGACATACGATGTCCTCTAATGCCCAGGCTAGCGCGCTATCGGCCGCCAACGACGAAGACACTCTAGAAACCCAAGAGTGGCTTGAAGCCCTGGCTGCCGTGCTCGACCGCGAAGGTCCCGAGCGTGCCCATTACCTGCTGGAACGCCTGATTGACGAGGCCCGTCGTTCGGGGGCGCATATCCCATTTTCGCCCAACACGGCCTACGTCAACACCATTCCGCCTGGATTAGAGCCGGCTCACCCCGGTAATCTCGAGCTGGAATCGCGTATTCGCTCCTATGTGCGCTGGAACGCCATGGCCATGGTGGTCAAGGCCAACAAGCATAACCCGCCCGATGGCGGCGATCTGGGCGGCCACATCGCCTCGTTTGCCTCGCTGGCCACCATGATCGGCTGCGGGCAAAACCATTTCTGGCATGCCGAAGACGAAAGCCATGGCGGCGACCTGGTGTATTTTCAGGGCCACACCTCGCCGGGCATGTACGGTCGCGCCTACCTCGAAGGCCGCTTGACCGAAGAGCAGCTCAACCATTTCCGCCAGGAAGTCGATGGCAAGGGCCTGTCGTCGTATCCCCACCCCAAGCTGATGCCGGATTTCTGGCAGTTCCCGACGGTGTCGATGGGCCTGGGCCCGCTGATGGCGATCTACCAAGCCCGTTTCCTGAAATACCTGCATGCCCGCGGTCTGGCCGACACGAGCCAGCGCAAGGTCTGGGTATTCTGCGGCGACGGCGAAATGGACGAACCCGAGTCGCTGGGCGCGATTGCGCTGGCCGCTCGTGAAAAGCTCGACAACCTGATCTTTGTCATCAACTGCAACCTGCAGCGTCTGGACGGACCGGTGCGCGGTAACGGCAAGATCATCCAGGAACTCGAAGGCGACTTCCGTGGGTCGGGCTGGAACGTGATCAAGCTGATCTGGGGCGGCTACTGGGATCCGCTCCTGGCGCACGACAAGGAAGGCATCCTGCGCAAGATCATGGAAGAAACCGTCGACGGCGAGTACCAGGCGTACAAGGCCAACGATGGCAAGTTCGTGCGCGAACACTTCTTTGGCAAGCATCCGAAACTGCTGGAAGCCGTCTCGCGCATGAGCGATGAGGACATCTGGCGCCTGAACCGTGGCGGCCACGATCCTCACAAGGTCTACGCGGCCTTCAAGGCAGCCAGCACCCATACCGGTCAACCCACCGTCATCCTGGCCAAGACCATCAAGGGCTACGGCATGGGCCAAGTGGGCCAGGCCAAGAACCCGACTCACCAGCAAAAGAAACTCGAGTTGGAATCGATCCGCGAATTCCGCGATCGTTTCGCGATCCCGATCCCCGACGACCAGCTCGAAAAACTGCCGTACTTCAAGCCGGCCGAAGACTCGGCGGAAATGAAGTATCTGCACGAACGCCGCAAGGCACTGGGCGGCTATCTGCCCAAGCGCCGCGCCAAGGCCGACGAGCAGCTCAAGGCCCCCGCGCTGGACGCATTCAAGGCCGTGTTGGAACCCACGTCCGAAGGCCGCGAGATCTCGACGACGCAGGCTTTTGTGCGTGTGTTGAACCAGATCCTGCGCGATAAAGACCTCGGCTCGCGCGTCGTGCCTATCCTGGCCGACGAATCGCGTACCTTCGGTATGGAAGGCCTGTTCCGCCAGATCGGTATCTATGCGCCGGAAGGGCAGAAGTACGTGCCGGTCGATAAAGACCAGGTCATGTACTACAAAGAATCCGCCGATGGCCAACTGCTGCAGGAAGGCATCAACGAAGCCGGCGCGATGAGCTCGTGGATTGCGGCGGCTACGTCGTATTCGACGAACAACCGCATCATGGTGCCGTTCTACATCTATTACTCGATGTTCGGCTTCCAGCGCATTGGCGATCTGGCCTGGGCAGCGGGCGATATGCAGGCGCGTGGCTTCTTGCTGGGTGGCACGGCCGGCCGTACCACGTTGAACGGCGAGGGCTTGCAGCACGAAGACGGTCACAGCCATCTGCTGGCCTCGACCATTCCGAATTGCGTGTCGTACGACCCGACGTTCGGTCACGAGCTGGCTGTGATCATCCAGCACGGTCTGAAGCGCATGGTCGAAGATCAGGAGAACGTGTACTACTACCTGACGGTGATGAACGAAAACTACCCGCAGCCCGGTCTGACCAAGGGCGACGAGGAAGGCATCATCAAAGGGATGTACAAGCTCAAGTCGCACGGCAAGGGCAAGACCCGCGTTCAACTGATGGGCTCGGGCACCATCCTGCGCGAAGTCATGGCGGCTCAGGAATTGCTCGAATCCGACTGGGGCGTCGCCTCGGATCTATGGAGCGTGACCAGCTTTACCGAGCTGCGCCGCGATGGCCTGGATGCCGATCGCCATAATCTGCTCAACCCGGAGCAGAAAAAGCCGCAAGTGCCCTACGTCACGCAGCAACTCGAAAAGACCGAAGGCCCGATCATCGCGTCGACCGACTACATGAAGTTGTTTGCCGACCAGATCCGTCCGTTTGTACCCAAGGACCGCACCTATCGCGTACTGGGCACCGATGGTTTTGGCCGTTCGGATTTCCGCTACAAGCTGCGCGAGCACTTCGAAGTCGATCGCCATTTCGTGGTGTTGGCCGCATTGCGCGCCCTGGCCGACGAGGGCAAAGTCCCCGCCGCCAAGGTCGCCGAGGCCATCAAGAAATACGGCATCAACCCGGAAAAAGCCAACCCGCACCACGCTTGAAGGTAAACAGACATGAGCAAACTCGTGGAAATCAAGGTACCCGACATCGGTGATTTCAAAGAAGTCGAAGTCATCGAAGTGCTGGTCGCGGCGGGTGACTCCATCAAGGCCGAGCAGAGCCTGATTACCGTTGAATCCGACAAGGCTTCGATGGAAATCCCGGCCTCGGCTGGTGGTGTCGTCAAGTCCGTCAAAGTCAAGGTCGGCGACAAGGTCGCCGAAGGCACTGTCATCCTGGAAATCGAGGCGGGCGAAGCGGCGGCTGAGGCCGCGCCCGCGGCAGCCCCTGCAGCCGAGGCTGCTCCGGCGGCTGCGCCTGCCGCTCCTGCTGCGGCTTCAGCCGCGCCGGCAGAGCAGGGCCAGAAAGGCGGCGGCTTGGTGGAAATCGCCGTGCCCGATATCGGCGATTTCAAGGAAGTCGAAGTCATCGAAGTCATGGTCGCCGTGGGCGACACCATCAAGGCCGAGCAAAGCCTGATTACTGTCGAGTCCGACAAGGCCTCGATGGAAATCCCGGCATCGGCGGGTGGTGTGGTCAAGGAACTCAAGACCAAGGTGGGTGACAAGGTCGCCAAGGGCACCGTGATCGTGGTGGTCGAGGGCGGCGCCAGTGCGGCGCCCTCGGCCGCTGCACAGCCCAGCGCACAACCCGCAGCCGCGGCCGCTGCACCGGCTGCCAGCAGCCCGGCGCCTGCCGCAGCTCCTGACGCGCCGGCCGCCAAACCCGCACCCGCTGCCGCGCTCGAAGATCCGGGCCTGAAGCCTGGTCAACTGCCGCATGCGTCGCCTTCGGTACGCAAGTTCGCACGCGAATTGGGCGTTAACTTGAGCAAGGTCAAAGGCTCGGGCCCGAAAGACCGCATCACGGCCGACGACGTGCGCGCCTTTGTGAAGCAGGCGCTGGCAGCACCCGCAGCTGCTGCCTCGGGCGGTGCCGATGGCGCGGCGCTGGGCCTCTTGCCGTGGCCGAAGATCGACTTCACCAAGTTCGGTCCGATCGACGCCAAGCCGCTGTCGCGCATCAAGAAAATCTCGGGTGCGAATCTGCACCGCAACTGGGTCATGATCCCGCACGTCACCAACAATGACGAAGCGGACATCACCGACCTGGAAGCCTTCCGCGTGACCTTGAACAAAGAGAACGAAAAAGCCGGTGTCAAAGTCACCATGCTGGCGTTCTTGATCAAGGCCGTTGTTGCCGCGCTGAAGAAATTCCCCGAGTTCAATGCGTCGCTCGATGGCGATCAGTTGGTCTACAAGCAATACTTCCATATCGGTTTTGCTGCTGATACGCCCAACGGTTTGGTCGTGCCAGTCATCCGCGATGCGGACAAGAAGGGCATCATCGATATCGCCAAGGAAATGGGCGAACTGTCCAAGAAGGCCCGCGAAGGCAAGATCTCTCCTGCGGAAATGCAGGGCGGTTGCTTCTCGATTTCGTCGCTGGGCGGGATCGGCGGCACGCACTTCACGCCCATCATCAATGCACCTGAAGTCGCTATCCTCGGCGTGTCGCGTTCGGCGCAAAAACCGGTCTGGGATGGCAAGCAGTTTGTGCCGCGCCTGACGATGCCGCTCTCGCTGTCCTACGACCATCGTGTCATCGACGGTGCTGCCGCCGCGCGTTTCAACGCGTACCTGGGTCAGTTGCTGGCCGACTTCCGCCGCATTTTGCTGTAAGGGGGCCTCATGAGCACATTGGTTGATATCAAGGTACCCGACATCGGTGACTTCAAGGAAGTCGAAGTCATCGAGGTGCTGGTTGCCGCGGGCGACACGATCAAGGCCGAACAAAGCCTGATCACGGTCGAATCCGACAAGGCGTCCATGGAAATCCCCGCGTCCGCAGGCGGCGTGGTGAAGTCCGTGCAGGTCAAGGTCGGCGACAAGGTTGCCGAGGGCACGGTGATCCTGCAGGTCGAGGCGGCTGAGGCAGCATCGGCGGATGCGGGCAAGGCCGCGCCGGCGGGCGGCAATGCCAAAGCCGAGGCGAAAGCGGACGGCAACGCACCGCAGGCCTCGTCTGCGCCTGCACCGGCTGCTGCCGCGGCTGCTGACAACGCGCCGGCCCCGGCGGCGGCGTCATACAGCGGCTCCGCAGATCTGGAATGCGACGTGCTGGTCCTGGGCGCGGGCCCCGGCGGTTATTCGGCGGCTTTCCGTGCGGCAGACCTGGGCCTGTCCGTCGTGCTGGTCGAGCGTTACGAGACGCTGGGTGGTGTCTGCCTGAACGTAGGCTGCATTCCGTCCAAGGCGCTGTTGCACAACGCAGCCGTCATCGACGAAGCGCGTGCGCTGGCTGCTCATGGGATCAGCTTTGGCGAACCCAAGATCGATCTGGACAAGCTGCGTGGCTACAAGGACAGCGTAGTTGCGAAGCTGACAGGCGGCTTGGCTGGCATGGCCAAGGCGCGCAAGGTCAAGGTGGTCACGGGTGTCGGCGAGTTTGCCGATCCGCATCACTTGTCGGTCAAGAGCGCCGACGGCAAGACGCAAACCATCCGTTTCAAAAACGCCATCATTGCGGCGGGCAGCCAATCGGTGAAATTGCCGTTCCTGCCTGACGACGAGCGCATCGTCGACTCGACCGGCGCATTGGAACTGCGTGAAATCCCGAAAAAAATGCTGATCATCGGCGGCGGGATCATCGGCCTGGAAATGGGCACGGTGTATTCCACCTTGGGTGCACGTCTGGACGTCGTGGAAATGCTCGACGGCCTGATGCAAGGTGCGGATCGTGATCTGGTCAAGGTCTGGCAGAAAATGAATGCCGGCCGTTTTGACAACATCATGCTCAAGACCAAGACCGTCGGCGCCGAAGCGAAAAAAGACGGTATCTACGTCAGTTTCGAAGGCGAGGGCGCACCGAAAGAACCGCAGCGTTACGACTTGGTGTTGCAGGCCGTGGGCCGCGGCCCGAACGGCAAGAAGATCGCCGCCGACAAGGCCGGTATCGCCGTGACGGATCGCGGTTTTATCGAAGTCGATCGTCAAATGCGCACCAACGTGCCGCATATTTATGCGATCGGCGACATCGTGGGCCAGCCCATGTTGGCGCACAAGGCGGTGCACGAAGGCCATGTGGCAGCAGAAGCCGCGGCTGGTCAGAAGTCGTTCTTCGATGCCCGTGTGATCCCGTCGGTAGCCTACACCGATCCGGAAGTCGCATGGGTGGGGTTGACCGAGGACGAGGCCAAGAAGCAGGGTATTAAGGTCGAAAAGGGCCTGTTCCCCTGGGCGGCATCGGGCCGCGCGATTGCGAACGGCCGCGACGAGGGCTTTACCAAGCTGCTGTTCGATGCCGAAACGCACCGTATTCTGGGTGGCGGCATTGTCGGTACGCATGCAGGCGATTTGATCAGCGAGATCGCTTTGGCGATCGAAATGGGCGCGGATGTGGTTGATATTGCCAAGACCATCCACCCGCATCCGACGCTGGGCGAGTCGGTTGGCATGGCGGCGGAGGTCGCGGAAGGCGTGTGCACGGATTTGCCTCCGATGCGCAAGAAGTAATCCTTTCTCAAACTTCTGTTTGCCTAGCCCATGAGCGTCAAGACAGCGCTGCGCGTCATCGAGATCATAGAAACCTATGCTCGCGAGCGGCGTGCGCTGCCCTTGTCGGAACTGGCGCGCCTATTGGGCGTGCCGGTCTCGAGCTGTCTGGCTCTGATTCGTACGTTGGCCGATCTGGGCTATTTGTATGAGACGGGGCGCCGGCAGGGTTATTACCCTACGGGCCGGTTGTTGGCGATGGCGCAACGTATCGCCGCGTCCGATCCGGTTCTGGATCGTGTTTATCCCAGCTTGGTCGAACTGCGTGATGCCACGCAGGAAACGATTGTGTTCGGCAAACTCAGCGGCGAGGGCAAGGTTGTCTATCTGGATGTGCTGGATTCTCCGCACACCATTCGCTATGCCCCAGTCGCGGGCGAGTTTCGCGAGGTGCACGCGAATTCGTTGGGCAAGGCGTTGTTGTCTGTCCTGGATACGAAGGCTCGGCATGCGCTGCTGAATAGCTATTCTCTGACTCGCTATAACGAGCGTACGTTGACGTCTATTGATGCGGTTGATGGGGATCTGGAGTTGTCGCGGCAGCGGGGGTGGTTCATGAACCTCGGTGAGTCGATTTCCGATGTGTGTGCGCTGGCCTGGCCGGTGACGTTGTCGGGGGAGACGTATGCGATTTCTGTCGGGGGGCCGGTTTATCGGCTGGAGCCTCGGCNNGACTGGCAGCAACTAGAATTCTCTGCATCGCTGGCACGGCTTTCTTGCTTGGCGTTTTTCCGCAGCCATGGTGGTAAAGAGAAAGATCTTGCAGTGCTGCTTTCGGAGGACGCCCTGCGCGTCCCCCTCAAGCGATCGGTCCGGGCATACGGCGGGGTGGCGCGGTGCCTGGTTGGAAGATCTGCTTGGCTGCGTTTGAGGCTTGCGACGATGATGCGTAGAGGGGGCTCTTTGGGGACTCGTCTGTTGTATGCTGCGCGCCGCATGACGCCTATAAGTACTCCCTAATTCCCAGCACCAGCCCTCACCACGCCGATTCAATAAGACTTGGGCAAACCCAGCACTTTCTCCGCAATGAAGCACATGATCAACTGCGGACTGACGGGGGCAATGCGGGGTATATAGCTCTCCCGCAATAAACGTTCGACGTGATATTCCTTGGCATAGCCCATGCCCCCCAAGGTGAGTACGGCTGTCTGGCAAGCGTTATGGCCCGCCTCTGCGGCGAGATACTTGGCCGTATTGGCATAGGGGCCGCAGGGCAAGCCCGCGTCGTACATGCTGGCGGCTTTGAAGACCATTAGGTTGGCCGCTTCTAATTGCATCCATGCCTGGGCCAAGGGATGTTGAATACCCTGGTTCTGTCCGATGGGGCGTCCGAATACGGTGCGTTCACCGGCGTACTGCACGGCACGATCGAGGGCGGCGCGGCCTATGCCGACGGCTTCGGCGGCGATGAGGATGCGCTCGGGGTTCAGGCCGTGCAGGATGTATTCAAAACCTCGGCCTTCTTCACCGATGCGGTCCGCGACTGGGATGCGCAGGCCGTCGATGAATAGCATGTTGGAGTCGACGGCTTTGCGGCCCATTTTGTCGATTTCGCGGACTTCGATTTTGCTGCGGTCCAGATCGGTGTAGAACAACGAGAGGCCCTGAGTGGGTTTGGCGACGTCGGCGAGCGGAGTGGTGCGCGCCAGCAGCAACATCTTGTGAGCGACTTGTGCGGTCGAGATCCAGATTTTGCGGCCATGGACGATGTACTCGTCACCATGACGTTCTGCTCGCGTGGAAAGTTTGGTGGTGTCCAGGCCTGCATCGGGCTCGGTGACGGCAAAGCAGGCCTTTTCGCGCCCTGCGATCAGCGGTTCGAGCCAGCGCTGGCGCTGCTCGTCGGTGCCAAATACGACGACAGGATTTAAACCAAAGATATTCATATGCACGGCTGATGCGCCGGCGAAACCCGCGCCTGAGGCGGCGATGGTTTGCATCATCAGCGCGGCTTCTGTCATGCCCAATCCAGCGCCTCCATACGCTTGCGGCATGGCAATACCCAGCCAGCCATCGCGCGCCAGGTCGGCATGAAAATCATGAGGAAAACCGCCATCACGATCGCGCTCGAGCCAGTACTCATTGGGATAGCGCTCGCAGACGCGTTCAATTGCATCGCGCAACGCCAGTTGGTCGGATGAAAATTCAAAGTCCATGACGAAGTTCCTTTGTCGGCCCGCGACGGCCGAATATGGCGTCGCGGTGTATGTCTTTTGGGTGCCACGTTTTCCGAAGGGGGGCTTTCGATGACCCTCACGTACTTCTGACTTCCTGCGTGGCGCGAGCGGCAATCAGTGCGTCGATCTCGGTATCGGTGCAGCCGGCTTCGCGCAGTATCTCCCGGCTGTGTTCTCCCAGGCGGGGAGCAGGCCGGCGTATGGTGGTCGGGGTGCGTTCGTAGCGCCCCAGCGGCGCGGTCGTACGCAATTTTCCCTCGGTCGGATGATCTAGTTCGTGAATAAAACCGGTGCTCTGCAGATGTGTGTCGTGAATCAGATCGTCTACTGAATAGAGGTGCGCCGCAGGGATGTCCGCTTGTGTCAGCGCCGCAAGCCATTCATCGCTGCTGCGCGTACGCATGATTTCGGCCACAAAGGCATACGCCTCGTCAATGTGACGAGCGCGAGCGGTGTGGCTGCTAAATCGCGGGTCCTGTTCCAACTCGGGCCGGCCGATCAGCGCAAAGAAATTTCGCCAGTGTTTGTCGTTGTAAATCAGCAGGCACAGATAACCGTCTGCCGTTGCATAGGGACGCCGATGCGCGGCCAGCAGGCGGGCATAGCCGGTCGAGCCCAGCGGTGGCTCGAACGTCGCGCCGCCGAGGTGATCGCCCAGCACCATATGGGCCATGCCTTCGAACATGGGAATTTCAACCGATTGACCTGAGCCTCGTGCGCGGGCATCCAGGACGGCAGACACGAGTGCGATGGCCACATGCAGGCCGACGGCGCGATCTGCCAGCGTCAATGGCGCATAGCGTGGGACGTCGCCACTCTGTTGGCGAAACAGATCCGCAATGCCTGTTTGTCCCTGGATCAAATCATCATAAGCAGGTCGGCCCGCGTAGGGACCGGCCTCGCTGAAACCATAGGCGCCAATGTAGACCAGGCGAGGATTGCGCGCGGACACAGCCTCGTACGATAGGCCTAGCCTCGCCATGGCCTGCGGCCGGATGTTGTAGAGCAACGCATCGCAGTTCTCTGCCAGTTTTAGACACGCTTCGCGGCCCGCCTCGGTTTTCAGGTCCAGCACGATGGATCGCTTATTGCGATTCAAATGCAGGTACAAATGGCCCATGCCGGCGTTGCGCATCGGGCCGACGGCCCGCATGTTGTCGCCGGCAGGGGATTCGACTTTGATCACGTCTGCACCCAGATCGCCCAACACCTGCGTGGCATACGGGCCCATCACGACTGAGCTCAAATCCAGGATGCGTACGCCGGACAGCGGACCGGTGTTCACAAGAGGTGAGCCTGTGTCAGTGTCAGGTGTCGGCCCTTTGCGGGCAGGTGCGTCATGATGCTGCATAGTGTTCGAATCTCTGTGGTTTGCTGGCGCCGCACACTTCGTTAACGCACATGAATGCGGGGGCAGAGGGCGAGGCGCAATCAGCACATCTCTGAAAAAGCAGCACGATCATTGCGCCTGGATTCCTGCGTCTTTAATCAGTTTCCCCCAGAGGTCGCGCTGCTCGCTGACGAATGCGGCAAAACTCTCGGGTGTGCCGCTAAACGCGTCGAACCCAAGATCTGCCAAGCGTTTGCGCACGTCGGGTTTGTTGACGATCTGATTGATAGCGGCGTTGAGTTTGGTCACGATCTCTGGTGGCAATCCTGCCGGGCCGAAATAGCCATTCCATGAGTTCAAATCAAAATCGCTCACACCGGCCTCGCGCATCGAAGGCAGGTCAGGCACGATCGTGCTGCGTTCTGCCGTAGACACGGCTAATGCGCGCAGTTGGCCGGATTGCACAAAAGGCAGGCCCGAGGCCAAATCCGTGAACATGATGTTGACTTGGCCGCCGACGAGATCGGTCAGGGCCTGGGGCGTTCCTTTGTAAGGCACATGCAGAATGTCGATGCCGGCGCGATGTGCCAGTGTGCCGCCTGCCACGATGCCAGTGCTATTGCCGCTGGCATAGGTGACTTTGCCGGGATTTTTGCGAGCGTAGTCGACGAGTTCTTTTACGGTGGTGTAGGGCTGCTTGGGATTGGCGACCAGCAGAAAGGGCAAGTTGCCGCCGCGCGCAATCGGCGTGAAGTCCTTGACCGGATCGTAGGGGACGTTCTTCATCAGGAACGGCGCAGCGGAGTGCGAGGTGTTCGTGGTGACGAACAAGGTGTAGCCATCGGGCTTGGCGCGTGCGACGTACTGCGCGGCGATGGTGGCGTTGGCGCCGGGTTTGTTTTCCACGATCACTTGTTGTCCCAGTATCTGGCCCAACTCGGCGGCAAAAATCCGGCCTACCGCGTCGGTGCCGGATCCTGCGGGAAAGGGCACGATCAACGTGATCGGTTTTTCGGGGTAGGCGGCTTGGGCGGGGGACGTGAGTACGGATGCAAGCGCGGTGCTGCATAGCGCCGCGGCGCGTAGGATGCGTAACAACATGGGGGTCTCTCCGGTTGGTGGATGGGCGGCGGCTCTGTGATGGCGGTGTTGCTCGCGGTGGCCGCTGGGCCGGGTGGCAGGTATTACGTGGGCGCTTTTTCCGTCGTGGGGGCTGCAAAACCGCGTATTACGCGATCTGGGGACTCTTCGTAAGGCGGCGAGTAGATGACCAGCAAGCGCACGGGGGTGTCGCTGGTGACGGTGAAAACGTGAGGGATGTCCGGGGGGAAATAGCAGCAGTCGCCGGCGACCATGTCGGCGGATTCGTCGCCGACTTGTGCGCGGGCGGTGCCTTCGAGCAGATAACAGACTTGCTCGATGCCGGGGTGTGCGTGGGGTAGGGCGCCTTGGCCCTTTTCTATTACGCCTAATAGGACTTCGACGTGTTTTGATCCGACGGTTTCTGGGCCGATCAGGCGGCGGTTGAGGGTGCCGGTGTGGTTGGCGGGGTGGTAGCCGGGGACTTGGGATTCGCGGACTAGCCAGGTGGGGGTTTGGGGCATGATTTTGGGTTGCTGGTAAATTTTATAAGTGTGAAAATTATTTCATGGATGTGAAATGTTGGGCAAGGGGGTTTTCCCGGAAGGGGCGTGTTTGTCTGCGTGGAGAGGGGGTTCTGTTGGTCG
>NZ_CBCSJH010000051.1:0-31260 GCF_965139195.1 Bordetella tumbae
GGGCGGGATGTTCCGGGGAGCGAAGGCTTTGAGGGCCGGGGCGTCGGCCAATTGCACCATGGTGCCTAGCGAGGCGGGCAACAGGCGGCTCAGGCCCTGGCAGGCCCGGCTGATCTTCAGCGCGGGGCGCAACAAGGCTGGTGTCGTCAAGACGCGTGCCACCAGCCAGCGCAATAACCGTTGTGTCAGCGGCCGAACGCGGCTCTGCTCAATGTACTGGCGCGCGCCATCGATGATCTCTCGATACGAGACGCCTGCTGCGCACGTTGTCTCGCACGACAGACAGGACAGGCAGCGGTCGAGGTGCCGTATCGCCGTCGCACTGGGCGGCGCGTTGCTGCTCAGCATGTCGCGGGCGAGCGCAATGCGCCCGCGTGGGGAGTCGAGCTCTTCGCCATCGAGCACATAGGTGGGACAGACTGCGGTGCAGAACCCAAAATGCACGCAGCTTTCGGTGGCAGAGCGAACCTGCTCTTGGCGATGAATGGCGATGGTCTTGGTCATGGTGCGACAGATGCATGCAGGCCGAAGCCCGGATGCTGGTCATTCTGTCGCTTGAGCGCGTTACCGGCTGTGCTCAGCGTGTCACCACAAACCTCTCAGGGTGTCACCGGCCCGGCTGATGCTGTTTGAGCATGTCGACAGGCAGCATTCCATAGCGCTCGGAAAAACGCCGCGTGAAATGCGAGAGATTGTTGAAGCCGCAGGAAAATGCGGCTTCGCTGACCGTGCGCGTTTTGCCTGCGCTGAGGATGTTGTGGGCGAGTGTGAGGCGAGCTTGCATCACATATGCCTCGAATGACAGTTCGGCATGCCGCGCGAAAAGACGATGCAGGGTACGTACGGATATGCGGCACGCGGCGGCGACCGATGAGGGCGTCAATTCCGGATCGGCGATGGCGCGTTCGATATGGCGTTGTGCGGTAATGAACGACAGCTCGGTAGAGGGTGCGCGTGGGGTTGCCGAGGATTCGCACTGCAGCGCAACGATCTCGATGAGTGTCCCCAGCAAGGTATCGACGGTCCGGTCTTCGAGCTTGATCGCCGTGTCGGTCAGCAAGCGCATGGTTTCCGCCAATATCGGGGAGAATGCCATATCGGCCGGCAAACGCAGTGGGGCCCGCAGCCTCCGTAAAGCCGGCGCTCGCGCGCCCAGCGCATGGCGCGGCAAGAGCACCAAGCGACGCGCCGTCACATCAGGAAAGGTAATGTCGAATGCCGAACTCGTGTCCAACAGGCCGAACTCGCCCTGTTGCAGGCATTGTTGCTGATCTCCCTGCGACAGAATGGCCCGCCCTTGCAGCTGCAGGCCCAGCATGAGGTGATCGCCGTTATGGCGGTTGACGTGCCGCTGTGAGCGCCGGATGACGTGCGGCGAGCTCTCGAACGTCACCAGCCGCGCGCCCGAGCGGGTTTGGCTGAACATGGTGCCGTTGAAATCGGTGCTCGGTTCGGCCGTGAATTCAGAATCAAGCACCCCGGCACAGACAGCGTCATGCCAAAACGTCAGGGCATGAGGCTGATGATCGAGGGTGCTCCAGCGGTGCCATTGGGGTGCCATGTCGGCTCTACAGTGCTCGGTGTCGCTGCCAGTGGTATCGACTGGCACGTTAGGTCGCATTCAATGTAGCCAAGCGGCGCATAATCGGCCATCAGTGCAATCCCCGATAAAGTCTCACCGCATTCACTCCTTGGAGCGTGGCATGAAACGATTCTTTTATTACTGGGTCACGCTGTTTGCGTTGTGTACCTGTACTGCGATGGCTGCCGAGAGCTATCCTGCGCGGCCGGTACGGATGATTGTGGGCTTTGCCCCGGGCGGGGGTAACGATATCCTGGCCCGGTTGATGGCCGAACAGCTGCAGCGCCGCCTGGGGCAGCCCTTTATCGTGGAAAATCGTCCGGGCGCCAGCGGTGCCATTGCCGTCACCGCGGTCAAGCGCGCCGAGCCCGATGGCTATACGTTGCTGGTAGGGCCGAGCAGCAGCATGACGGTGAACCCGGCCATCTATCAAAAGCTGGATTACGATCCGGTGGCGGATTTCAAGCCGATTTCGCTGGTCGGAGATATTCCGATGATCTTGTCGGTGAAAGCCAGCAGCCAGGTCCGTACGCTATCCGATCTGGTGGCGCAGGCCAAAGGCAGCGAAAAGGGCCTGTTTGCTGGTGCGGGGGCGACCTCTTTTCAGCTGGCTACCGGGCTTTTTGCAAACCATACCGGCATCCGTACCGAGATAGTGAACTATAAGGGCAACTCGTCCGTGGTCGCGGCGTTGCTGGCCAACGAAATCGATTTTGCTTTGGTCGATACGGCAGCGATTTTGCCGCAGATCCGTGGGGGGCAATTGCGTGCGATTGCCGTGACGGGTTCCAAGCGGTTTTCATCCTTGCCCGATGTGCCCACTGTGGCAGAGTTGGGCGCGCCGGGTTTTGCAATGTCGTTCTGGTCGTCGTTGTATGCGCCGGCGGGAACCCCGGACGCTATTGTCCAATCGCTGCAAACCACGGTATCTGCGGCGCTGCGCGAACCGGAAGTATCCAGCAGGTTGCTGGAACTCGGCATTGAGCCGGTAGGCAGTACCGCGAAGGAACTGGCTCAGGTGATGGCCCGCGAAATTCCTGTGTATAAAAAAGCTGCCAAGGACGCGAATCTCGTGCAGCCTTGACAGGTGTACGCACTGCGACCGCTTGTTTACTGCGGTTTGGGATCTCTCAGGATGTCCGCTGATCCTTTTTCCTGGCGTTGAGCGTACCTGTCTGTTTCCTGCTCGACGTCGACAGAGAGAGGTTCGAGTTTGTTTTTCCACGCCTTGGCATTGGACTGAATGGCATCCATGCTGGGCAGCGTGTCACGCGTAGCGACGATGACACGATTGCCTTGCCGCAGGTTAAAGAACGGTCCGAATACGTGGGCATAGGTCGCCGATTCGCGTTCGTAAAGATTGCTGTTGGTGAATGTGTTGGCGACCACAATACCGTCCTTGGCCAGAATGCCTTTGACGTGCTCCAGAAACTCGACCGTCATCAGATGTTCGGGGACGTAGTCCACATCAAAGGCGTCCAGCATGACCATGTCGTACTGTTGTCCCGTGCGATGTGCATTTTCGATATAGGCCCGCCCATCCTCTACAAATAGCCGTTGCCTCGGGCCGGGCCGGTAATCAAAGTAGCCCTCGGCGACGCGCGCGACGGCGGGATCGATTTCCACTGTATCGATGGTCGCGTCGGGCAGGAGGGCGGCCAGCGTTTTCTGCAGCGTGGCGCCGCCCAGGCCGACGATGAGGATGCGCTGCGGTGCCGGATTGACGAACAGGGCGCTGATCATCATGCGCGTATAGGAAAACACCAGGTCATCCGGTTCCTGCAGATCCATGCAGGTCTGTCGTCCCATATCGGTCATGGAGTTGAAGTTCAGGCATCGTTCGCCGTTGTCTTCGAATACCAGCACCTTGCCAAAGGGCGAGGGCTCGCTATGCAACAGCCGGGGCTCGGCCTGTAGCGATAGCGCGAGCAGCAGTGCCATGCCGCCGATGGCAAGCGGGAAAATCAGGCACGGGCGAGTGTGGGGCATGAGAGACCATGGTCGGTGAGTTTGGGGCCATCATATCTCGCGTTTATACTTTTGCCGTGCCGTATTCACTTTCTGATCCCATGTCTGATTCGCTGCCTGACGCCTCTATCGAGAGTTCCGGTATTTCCGCCGCCGTGCGCGAGCTCGAAGAAGACATTGTGCTGGGCAGCCTGCATCCGCGTGAGCGCCTGATCGAAGACGAATTAATGCGTCGATTCGCCCTCAAGCGGCATGCCGCCCGGGAGGTGCTGGCCGAGTTGGCGCGGCGCGGGCTGGTCGAGCGGCGCAAGAACATCGGCTGCGAGGTCAGGGCATTCGCCGTGCAGGAAGTGGTCGAGCTGTATCAAATGCGTGAACTGCTGGAGGCCGAGGCGGCGCGCATTTTGCCGTGTCCGCTGCCTGCTGAGGCTCTGGACCGGTTAAAGGCTATTCAACGCGAACACGATCAGGCGGTGGCCGATGAGGACCCGCGTGCGGTGTTTCACACGAATTTGCGGTTTCACGAAACCTTGTTTGGTTTCTGCAATAACAGCGTGCTGCAGCGCGCGATTCAGGAATATGCCCGCCAGACGCATGCGATTCGCTTCAGTTCGCTGGTGGACGCCTCGTATCGGGAACGTGCGCGTCTGGAACACTGGGCCATGATTGCCGCCCTGGAAGGGGGGCATCGGGACGATTTGATTCGGGTATGCCGTGGCCATCTGGCGCCGTCGCGTGACGCGTACTTGGCAGCGAATCGGCATTTGACTCGTCGCGAGCCAGGATCGAATTGACGGATTTGAATCGGCGGACTGGGGATTCAGCCCGCCGATGCCGGCAACACGCGGCACAAGCCTGTTGCCGGTTTTGCTTTAGAAGCGGTGACGCAGACCGACGCCGACAGCCGTGCTCTTCAGACCATCGATGAAGGCATAGTCTTTGCCATACGAGCCGTAGGCGTACAGGTTGGTACGCTTGGACAGATCGTAGGTGTAGCCCAGGCTCCAGACGTTCATGGTGGAGTCTCCACCGGTCAGGCGGTCGTTGGACGGATCGACACGTTGCCACGAACCGAACACGTTGCTGGCACCGCCGATGGGTACCGTCGCGCCAACCATGTACGAATTGGCCTTGAAGCCATCGACAAAGCGGTTAGAGCCGAATTCGTTGCTGAAAGGCGTGCCCGAGTCCAGGTCCTGGCCGGTGAACCAGCCGTCGGTGGTGCGGCCGTAGGCGGCGGCAAGCTTCAGGACTTCGAAGTCGTAGGAAACACCGACCGCGTATTGACGGGGCGTTGCGTCGCTATCGATGTTCGAGGCGCTGTTGCTGGCGTTCAGTTGGTCGTAGGTCAGGGCAACGTTCAGCGGACCATTCAGATAACGCAGACCGGCGGTGATGCCGCGGGTATTGTCTGCCGTACGGAAACCGGTTTCGTTGCTGTTGGTGTCGTCCACATTGAACGAGTAGCCCACACCGAATTCAAAACCGCTGAACGACGGCGTGCGGTACATCACCATGTTGTCCCAACGGGTGGTGTTTGCGGCGCTGAAGCCCAGGCCCAGGTTGGCTTGGGTATAGCTGGTGTAGAACGGGTCGATGTCTGCCAGGTATTTGGAGGACACGTTGGTCTGACGACCGAACTCCAGGGTACCCCAGCTGTCGTTGGCCAAACCGATGGTGGCTTGGCGGCCGAACAGGCGGCCGTTCTGAGCGCTGTTGCCATTGCTGGAATCAAAGCCGCTTTCCAGTTGGAATACGGCGCGCAGACCATCGCCCAAGTCTTCGGTCCCACGCAAACCCCAGCGCGAACCGGCTTGAATGCCGTTGATCATGCCTACGCGACTGCCACTGTAACCATCGCCTTTGATCTTGTTGTAGCCGATGCCGGTGTCGATGACACCATAGAGAGTGACCGACGTCTCAGCCTGAGCGGCGCCTGCGAAACCAGCCAGCAGTGCAGCGGCGAGTAGCGTCTTTTTCATAAAGAAAATCTCCGTTGAATTGAACAATCAGAGATAACGGCGCAGGTCTTGTTTCAAGGCCTGCGCATTATCCCTGAGGGCTTCATGGTAAAGCATCGATTGCCGCCAAACTCGAAAACTGCAGGATTTTGCGGCTAAAAGTAGTTATTTCTCACGATTTGGCGTGCGGGCTCGAGTGGTCTTTTTAGCTCTTCTATAGCAGCGCGCCGGCCAGCCGTGCAGCAAGAGTTGCTTGCGCATTGCTGTTGTTTTTCTGCATCGAAATGCCATTTAGACCGGCAGTCTGTTGGTGCCGTGCGTGCATATTCAGCTTGAATTGCCGAGTCAACGCGTAGCGCGGCAGGTACTCTCGGTCGTCAGCGGGCGGTGTCTCTGCTTCGTTGCTGCAGCAGCAAGTCCAGCGCCAGCATGACCAGCAGCGAGGCGCCCACCAGCGGAAAGATGATTCCGCCGATCACCATCAACACCATGACGCCACGCAGTGCACGGCGCGCCGCCGGCATAGGAGGCACTCCCAGGCTGCCGGTTGGGCGCCGTTTCCACCACATGGTCGCGCCCGCCACACACAACAGAACAATAGCGAGACAGGCGGCCAGCAGGATCAATTGATTGGCCAGGCCGAATTCCTGGCCCATATGTACATTGACTCCCCATTCCAGCGTTTTGCCCAACGGCCCATAGTCGCCGTAGCTCATGTCCAATAGCGGTTGGCCGCTGTATTGATCCAGATGCACGACCCGCTGGCGCGCCAGGTCGTTGGGGTAGACCGAGGCGGTGTAGACGCCCGTGGGATTTTGCGGCACGTTGATGGCGTAGCCAGGTGCCAGGCCCAGCCGATTGAAAATATTGACGGCAGCATCCAGACCGATGGGCTCGCCCATGGTGTGAGCGGGCGTGGATGCGGGCACGCGGGCTTGCTCCAGTGACCATGTGGTTTGTCCCATGTGCGCGAGGTGCTCATCCGACATGGGGACCGCCACGCGTACGCCTGCCGGATAGCCAAAGTTGTTGCCATTGGCCCATTGATTGACTTTGGCGCCCCACACAATGGACCACGGCATGCCGGTGGTGGCCAGGAACAGAATGAAAAAGCCGACGATCACTCCGGTGACGGCATGCGTGTCGCGCCAGAAGACACGTTTGGATGGCGTGCTGCGTACGCTGATGACGCCTTGTTTGCGGCCGCGCGGCCACCACAGATAGATCCCCGTGAGGACCAGCAGGATGCTCCAGCCGGCCGCGATTTCAATGGCGCCATTGGCAATGGGACCAAAGAAATCCAGGCTGTGCAACCGGCGTATGGTCCACATCAAGGTGCCGCGTTCGGGGATCGCTCCCAGAACGTGGGCGTCATACGGATTGACATAAACGCTGAGGCTCGCGCCGGCTGCAGGCTTGATGACGACTTGTGCTGCCGCCTCGGGCGTCTCGGGCGGCAGGTATTTGGCCAGCGTGCCTGGGTGGGCCTGTAAGGCGGCCTGTGTCAGTGCGGATGGCGCCAATGCCGGGGTGCTTTGCGCGGGTACCGATTTCAGATCACGGTACCAGGTGTTTTCGATCTCGTTATGAAACAGGTACAACGCGCCGGTGACCGACAGCACAATCAGGAACGGGATGACCAGCAGGCCGGCATAAAAGTGCCAGCGCCAGACGGCCCGATAGACATCGACATGACGGATCGCATCGGAATCCGGAGTGTTTGCTTGAGTGTTCATGATGAGGCGACTAGTTTGGGGCCAGACGCAAGCATCTGGCCAGGATTCAGGGATCGATCAGAATCGATAGTTCGCGGACAATTCGACGCGTCGTCCTGCACCCAACAACCATTGCGTCTGGTTGTAGTAGGCCGTCTCGGCGTACTGTTTATCGAATACGTTGTAGGCGCGCAGGGCCAGGCTCAGGTCGCGGCGGGGCTCCCATTGCAGGGCGAGGTTCGTCGTGGTGTAGGCCGCCATCTCGAGCTCGTTGGCGCTGTCGGCGTAGCGTTTGCCCACGTAGCGCAGCCCCGCGCTAGCGGTCCATCGTGGCGCGAAATTCCAGCTGACCCACAGATTGGCCAATCGCTCGGGCACGTCGGGCGGGACATTGCCTCGTCGAGAGACGGCGGTGCCGTTGGCGCTATCTACATAGTCGTCGTAGCGTGCATCCAGAATTGCCCCGTTGAAATCGACGCGCCAGTCGCGCGCAATTTCCACGCCTACGGTGAGCTCCAGCCCGCGGCTGGATTGGCTACCGACTTGCACGCGCAGTGCAGGGTCGTTGGGGTCGCGCGTGACGAGATGATTTTTGCGGATGTGATAGGCCGCCAACGTCCATTGGCCCTTGTCGTCCCAGAATGTCTGCTTGAGCCCGATCTCGACCTGGCGGCCGGTCGAGAGTTCGAAGTCCTTGTTGGCTGGCGACAAGAGCAACAGGCCGCCGACCGGGTCGGCCGCCTCGGCGTATTGCCCGTATATCGCCAGCGTAGGCAATATGTCGTAGACCGATCCGACTCGCCAGCCCACATTGGTAAAGGTCGTGCGATAGGCGGTGGTGCCGGTGACGAGATCTTCGCGTTGCAGATCAATATGGTCGTAGCGCACACCGCCCAATACTGACCATCGCTCGGTGAGCATCAGACGGTCTTCGGCAAAGAGGGCATACTGGGTTGCCGTGTTGCGATAGCGCGGCGAGGTGCCTGCCTCGTTAATGAATTCGCCGTGATCGACATCGTAGGGATCAACCAGGGACGTGCCGCCATACGGCGAGTTGTTGGTATGGGTGAGTTTGCTGCGATTGACCTCGGCACCCACCGAGACTTGATTCTGCAAACCCAATAGCTGTCCGCGAAAGGCGGCATCGGCTCGCGCGCCGATTTGCGACTGATCGTGCTGAATCGCTGTGTAGGCGCTGCGTTCGATCAGGCCGTTGTCGGGTTGCCAGGTGTAGTTCTCTGCATTGCGATAGTCGCGGTCGCTGCCGATGTAGTAGACGCGGCCACGGACGGTCGTTTGTGCGTTGGGCATCCATTCGGTCTGCAGTTCGGTGCGCTGGTCGCGATAGATGATCTTGCTGTCATCGACGTTGTAGTTTTGATGGCGCAGGGAATAATCGATTTCGCCGTCAATCAAGGGCGTACCGAAATAGCGGGTCGGCTCTTGCCAGGCGTAGGCTTGGGTCAGCGTGAAGTTCAGTTCGGGCGACACGTCGAGCCGCAGTGCCGCGGTGACGGCGGCGTTTTTCGAGTCCCCCAGGCTCATGTCGGCGTTGTTGTGGTTGCCGCTGACATCCAACCGATACGACCATCGGTCGTCGATCGCACCGCCGCTACCGAACGCCAGGCGCTGGGTATCGTGGGTGCCTATCGTGGTCTGGATTTCATTTTCGATCGGGCCGCGGGAGGGTTTCTTGGGAATGATGTTGACCACGCCGCCGATGGCGCCCTCGCCATACAGGACCGAAGCGGGGCCGCGCAGGACCTCGATGCGCTCGACTGACCAGGGATCGTAGACAAAGGTCTGGCCCAGGCCACCATATTGACGCAGTCCGTCGTATAGGATGGCGACTGAATTCGAGTCGGTAAAGCCGCGTGCAGAGAGTGACGAGCCGCCGTTGCCGGGATGTCGAAACGCGCTGATGCCGGCCGCTTGTGTGATGGCATCCATCACCGTCACGTCGCCGCGCGCGCGCAGTTGTTCATTGGTGATGATTTCCAGGCTGGCTGGGGTCTCAAAGGGCGTTAGCGACAGCGATGATCCGGTTGCGCTGATCTCATTCAGCGTGATGGGAAAAGCGTCGCTGGATACGGAAATGGCGGGCAGTGTTGCAGTCTCGGCTCGGGCGCCAGGGCTGGCCAATAGCAGCGCCACGGTCGCGGAAACGACCGTGCGCCGAGGCAGGACGGATGTCCTGACGGAAAGGGATGGCATGGAAATTCTCGGTAGAAAGGGCAGGGCCGTCGCGATGCGCGACGGGGAATCAAGCACTAACCGAGTAAGACAGGCGGGGCGCGCGCACCGAGTGGTGCGCTCTGAGGTGAGGTATCGACCAGAGGCGGCGGAGCGCGTGCGACGACTTGCAGCGTAACGGTGCCGGTAGGTACCAGCCCTGGCAGAGAAGGCAGCAGCGGCAAGGCAGCCAAGGCCGCGCCAGTGGGACAGACGGCCGATTGTTCAGCGTGTTGAGCGTCTTGGCGCGAGTGATGATCGTGTCCGGCCTTGGACGGGCCTTCGATCCATATCGGACCCGCGGCCGAGCACAATTGAATCAGTGTGGCGCTCGGATCAGTCCCGGGCATAAAGCCCTGGGGGACCAGTGCTTTCAGCGCAAATACGCACAGCGCCAGCCAGATGGCAGCGCGATAGCGTATCGATGTGAAAGCACGGTTTGCGGAATGCATGGTGTTGTAATTCTAAACTACGTACCTAGCCGAGTGCGGCATGCATTGAGGCGGTTTTATTCGCTGGGCTCAGCGTCAGGCAGTTGCGTAAATGCACGCACGAGATGCGCGATCTGGTCCAGTTCGTCTTGCGCTCCAGCAGTCCAGGCGGGCAGGTCAAAGGGACTGTCCGCGGGAGCGCCGTCAACGTTGGCGCGCAAGTCGGCCAAGATATCCAGCGCCAGTTCGATAGCTTGCGGATTGCTGCGGGTGGATAGCGCCAGGGCCAATGCGACGGTCTGCCGCATTGCGAGCAAGCGGCCATCTAGTTCTGTTTCCATGGAAAGCCTTTAGGTGAATGGATTGATGAAAATTGCGCTGCCTCTGCTGCCCAGCGTGAGTTCGGGTGTGTGTGGGCAGCGGACAATCTCTCTATTCTACGGATGGCGGCCAACTGTCGACGCCGCATAACCGGTCACATAAAAATAACTTGCGATTAAATCGTGCACTATGTATTATTTGATCCATGACGACTTCATCCCGACCCTCTGCTGCCGATGCGCCATCACTGTTGCTGGATGAGCAACTGTGTTTTGCCCTGCATTCGACGGTGCTGGCGATGAACAAGGTGTATCGTAAGCTCCTGCGCACGCTGGATCTGACGTATCCGCAATACCTGGTGATGATGGTGCTGTGGGAACAGGATCAGTTGACGTTGACGGACATCGGCCGCCGGCTGTTTTTGGATTCTGCGACCTTGACGCCGTTGCTCAAGCGTATGGAGGCTGCGGGATGGTTGACCCGTACACGCGCCGAGCAGGACGAGCGCCAGGTCATCGTGGCGCTCACATCTGCCGGGCGTGTGCTGAAACAAAAGGCGGCGCAAGTCCCCGTCGAGGTGTTGTGCGCGACGGAATGCGCGCCGGATGAGTTGGCTGCATTGAAAGTGCAGTTGGAGCAGTTGCGGGGGCGTTTGATGACGCATGCGTGATCGGGCCGGATGTGCCCATGCCGTGTGCCATCAATCTGCCATATATGTAGTGCACGATTAATTTGCTTGCTATTTGTATTCGGTTCTGGCGAGCCGTATGTTGAGTAAATCGCCTGTCGTTTTATCCCTGTTAACTAAAGGAACCTGTCATGTCTCTCGAAAAAGTCGTATACCGTGCCCATGCCAAAGCTACCGGCGGCCGTGATGGCCGTGCTGTCTCGTCGGACAATATCCTGGACGTCAAACTGGCGGTCCCGCGCGAAATGGGCGGCCCTGGCGGCGGCACGAACCCTGAGCAATTGTTTGCGGCGGGCTACTCCGCATGCTTTCTCGGTGCGATGAAGTTCGTCGCGAATCGCGACAAGCTGTCGATTCCGGCGGATGTATCCATCGAGGGCGCCGTTGGTATCGGGCCTCTGCCCACCGGCTTCGGTATCGAAGTCGAGCTGAAAATCTCGTTGCCGGGCCTGGCACGCGAGCAGGCCGAAGATCTGGTGCAGCGCGCACACATCGTATGCCCGTACTCGAACGCCACTCGCGGCAATATCGATGTCACGCTGACGATCGTGTAAGGCGGTCAATGTTGTCGATGGCCGGCGCTACTTTGTCAGAAGGGCGCCGGCCAGCAACCATAATCCGCCCGCGGCAATCAGCAGCAGTATGACGCCGGTGATGCGCTCGATCAGCGCGTTATAGCGAGTCATGGCGGCCACGATGGCCGGGTGACCTATGCCCGCGCAGACCAGTAAATCCCACGCCAATACGATCGCAAACATCCACAGCCCGTATGCCCATTGCTGGGTAGGCGGTGTATGTTCGCCGGCCAATAGCGAGAACAGGCTGGCATAGAACAGTGCATTTTTAGGGTTCAAAATGCCCGAGCCGAAACCCATGGCGAAGCGCCGGTGCCAAGAGGGCGGCACAGCCGTGCCAGTGATAGCCGAACCGTGTAGCGGCGCCGTGCCTGTGCGGGCATGACGGATCAGCGCAGCCCCCAGATACGCGAGATAGAGGCAGCCTGCTGCTTGCAGCAACTGGAAAAGCGTACCGGAGGGATTCAATGCCGCAAATCCGCCGATCGCCAGCATGATGAAGATGCCGTTCGCCACTGCAATGCCCAGGCAGACGGTAGCGGTGGGACGCCAGCCATGCAGCAGTGCGCTGCGGATAATCAAAAAGAAATCAGGACCGGGGCTGAGCAGCGCCAGGAAATGCGCGCCTGCGACCACGGCGAAGAGTTGCCAAGCGTTTGCCATATTGCCTCTTGTCAGAACGAGGCAATTCTGCAGCGGCAGACGAATGGCGTATTGAAGAAAATTGCGGGGGTTCAGTCGCCCGAGCGTTGATAGATGCCGGGCGTCGCGGCGACGCGCTGTTTGAACGCTCTCTGGAAATGGCTTTGGTCTGCAAAACCCAGGTCCTGCGCGATGCGGCTCAGGCTCTGGCCGCGACGCAGCAACTGGCGGGCTTGCAGGATGCGCAGGTCCAGTTGATACGCGTGAGGCGTCATGCCTGTCGCTGCGCGGAACGCGCGGATGAACTGGTAACGGCTCATGCCGGCCATGTCGGCCAGCGTGGCGAGGGAGATGTCATGGCTGCGGGATTCGTTCAGCAGGGCCATGATGTGTTGGAACCGATGCGGCAGCAGTGGGGGAGGCGAGGCTGCTAGCGGCAGGCCTAGCCATGAACGGCTCCCTACATACAAGATGAGTGCAGACTCCTTGTCGGCGTGCGTCGCGTCCGAGAACAACAGGTCGTTGAGTTCACAGAATCGCTGATAGGCCGGCAGCGCGTGACTGATAGCTGCGTGGTCAGGCAGTTCGGCGTCCCCGTCGTTCTCAGCCATTAAGGCGCGAACCCATTGAGAGTCCAGGTGCAGCATCTGATAGCTCCATGCTGCGTCGGGATCGGGGTTGCAGGCGTGCGCGCAATGCGACGGCACCATGACCAGACTGCCGGCAGCGAGCCGATAGGAGGCATCGCCACAAATAAAGGTGCTATAGCCGCGGTCAACGGCGCCGATCGACACGGTGTCGTGCGTGTGCGTCGCATAGCATGCGCGGCTGTGAACAGCGCGCCGGCTTTCCACGTAGGGCAGTCGCGCGTCGCGCCAAAATTGGGGGTGGGGCATAAAGAGTCGGTAGGACGCTGGGCCGATAGTCAATAGATTATCACTGGCAGCGCAGGCCGCCGTCCATCGGATGATGGGGCGATAATGGTAATTATGAATCCTTCGACATATGCTACCGATATGGACACCGTTGCACAGCGGCCGGGTTCGGCGTTGCCTGGCCTGCATCCTGCACCTGCAGAGCCAGTATTTCCTGCTGTGATGGCGGATGCCGCTGCGCAGGACTCGTCCGCTGATGATCCCGAACCTGTGCCGCCTACCCCTCCCAGCCCTAACGAGTGTTGTCAAAGTGGCTGTATTCCGTGCGTTTATGACATGTATAACGACGAAATGGAAACTTATCGCGAGGCCTTGCGTGCCTGGCGGGCTCGTCATCCGGGATCATCGTGAGTAGCGGGCGTGCGGCTGTTTGATGCCGGTGAAGTGAGAGGCTGCAACCAGGGCGGAGATTTTGTTGCGCTTTGGCACCTATTTTTGCGCTCTAGGTCGCAGTGTCAGACGTTACGATAAATGGGTGCCGATGCCTGACAAGGCTGCGGCGGATCTCTCAACAAGGATTACGTCATGATGAAGACGATCGCAATTTCCGGTTTGACCGCTTTGGCTTGCCTGATGGGCACTGCGGGTATGGCGCAGGCTCAGCAGATGCATGAGGCTGCGCAGCAGGCGCAGGAATATAGCTACCCCTCGCGCGACGGCAGTTACTCGCCTCCGTCGACGTTGCGAATTACGGAACAGCCACAGGCCGGCACGGCAGCCCCGTCAGGCGTGGTGCGCGATACGCCGGAGAGCCTGGCCCAATACGAGCGCTGCCGCAACAACGCCGATCGTGCGGCGGTCGATCGGGCACAACTGCAAAATGAAGTTGCCGCGTGCCTGCGCGAACTGGAAGCGCGTCGTCAACAATAAAGCGATGGATGGTAAGCAATAAAGCAAGGGGATGGTAAGCTGATCGTTTCGACGTGTTGTAGTGCCGGGAGCCGAGAGCAATCTCGTTTTTTGGCTACGCAGTCAATACGTTTGATGCCAACGCACCTCCATCCGTTTTTGTTTTTTCGCTACTCATGAATGCCGCCGACGACGCCCATTTGATTGAAACGCTGGTTGATAGCCAGTCCCTTTGCGAAGGCAGCTTTATCAAAGCACGTTGCGATACGGTCCGCCTGCCCGATGGCAGGCAGGCCACGCGCGAGTACATCGTGCATCCGGGCGCCGTGGTGATCATTCCGCTGCTCGATGATGGGCGCGTGTTGATGGAGCGGCAGTTCCGTTATCCGGTGGGGCAGGTGATGACCGAGTTTCCTGCTGGCAAACTCGATCCCGGCGAGGATCCGTTGGCGTGTGCAAAGCGCGAGCTGCTCGAGGAAACGGGCTATACGGCCAAGGAATGGGCAAGTGCAGGGGCAATGCATCTGGCGATCGCCTATTCGACCGAGATCATCCATATCTTTTTCGCGCGCGGATTGGTCGCTGGCACTGCCCAGCTCGATCAGGACGAATTCCTGGAGGTGCGCGCCACGACGCCTGACGAATTGGCCGAGGCTTGCCGCAGTGGCCGTGTGACGGACGCCAAGACGCTGACGTGCACGCTGTGGCTGCAAAATATGCTGGCCGGGAATTGGTCGTTGGATTGGCAGCTGCACGATGAATCCGCAAGATCTTGAGCGTCTTGTCACGCTGGAAATGCCGTTCGGCAAATATCAGGGGCGTTTGATCGCAGATCTGCCGGGGCCTTATTTAGCGTGGTTTGCGCGCAAGGGATTTCCTCCCGGGCAGATCGGCCGGTTGTTGGCGTTGATGCACGAGTTGGACCACAACGGCCTGTCGGCGTTGCTGCAACCGTTGCGCCAACAGGCCGGGGCAGGCAGCAAGCCGAAGGTGGCGGTTAAAGTTCAGGCGTGATTATCTTGCCGGCGGCAGTGGCCAGGTGTTGGCCCGATGACTTTGCCGGCGGCAGCAATCAAGCAGGGGCAGGCTCGGCAAACTCGCCGGCAACCGGACTCAGGGGGCTGGCGTAATAGCCTCGCACGAAGCTGCGCGCTCTGCAATACGCGCGTCGTGGCCCAGCAAGGCCTGTGTGCCGCATTGTGAGCCGAACATCGCCGTGGCGTCGTGTCCGACGCCCATGACTCGCTGTGGGGTGTGTGCGAGATTGATGGGGGGGCTGCCGCGGTGTGCCAGCAGGTGGTCATAGCCTAGATAGCCCAGGCCACGCGACAGGCGGGTGGCGCCCTGGGCCTCGGCGGCGCAATGCTTATCCAGCCCGTGATCCTCGGGATTATTGTCGGCACTGCCCAATAGATAGACCACGTCGCGTGAGGCGTAGCGCACGTACAGGCTGGCAGGGCCAGGATCGCTGGCGTAGGCAGGAAGCTGCTGCGGGCCGTAGGGGTATTGGTTATAGGTCGGGCAAATGCCCCGCTCGTAAGAGGCGTAGCCGCCACCCGTGCGGCGAGGGCGCTCGCCCGTCAGGTACAGATAGGACGGCGCGTTTGCCACGACATAGCGCAGCCCCAAGCCATCGCGGCGCACGGCGCCGTCCAGATCATTGAGGACTGCGTAGCGCTGCAGTAACTGCGCGCCGCTGCCATGCGCAGCCAGCACGATGTCGGAGAGTGCCGGGATCGCTTTGCGATCGGCCAGCCATCGCACGATGTCATCGAGTACCTGAAACGCGCTGATCGGCGCGGGACGTCCCGAGGCCTGGATGCTTTTCCCGCCGATTTCCCAGCTGGATTTGCGCCAGGCAGGGAGTTTCGCAAAGTTGGCATCGACGGATGTGGGGAACTCCAGCGCCAGGACCAGCGTCTCGTTTTTGTGGTTGGGATCGCGGTTAACGAGGGCTTCGATATCCTGGTAGTGCCGGCCGGCATCGCGGCGGGCGCCTGGCAGCACGACGATGACGCGGCGTATGCCTTTCAGCGCTTTGCCGAGATTGTGGTTGGCATAGACCGGCATCCGGTAGTTGCGCTTGGTCTCGCCCAACGTCAGATATTGCCACGCGGGCAGAGGGCGCGGCCCTTTCGGCAGCGGCTCGTCATAGTTGTACGGCGGGGGCAGGGGCGTTTGGGCCACGGCAGTACCCGCAACCAGTGTCAGTGCCAGCATCAGCGCCATCATCGCCGAGCCGGACGAGCCAGAATGCGATGGGAGACGAGGCACGCGCACGGCGTTCAGCAACGTTCTTGTCCCAATAGTTGCTTCAGCGCAGGGATGTCCAGCAGTTTGACTTCACGTTGACGGATCGCGATCAGGTTTTCGCGTGCCAGGCGGGAAAATAATCGACTCGTGGTCTCTAAGGTCAGTCCGAGAAAGTTGCCGATTTCCTCACGGGTCATGCGCAGCACGAATTCGGTGGAAGAATATCCGAGTGCGGCGTAGCGTTGCGACAGGTTGAGCAAAAAGCCCGCCAGGCGCTGCTCGGATTGCAGGCTGCCCAGCGAGGCCAGCATCTGATACGAGCGTTCCAGTTCGCGGCTCATGAGGCGGCGCATCTGGTGTTGCAGCGAGGGCAGTTGAGCGGCGATATGATCGATTTGAGACAGACGGATGACACAAACCTCGGTGTCTTCCATGGCCAGCGCAGTAGAGACATGCTGTCCGTGCAGCATGCCGTCCAGGCCTATCATTTCCCCCGGCAGGTGAAAGCCGGTAATCTGCATATGCCCGGCCGCGTCTTCGATCTGGGTTTTCACGCTGCCGTAACGTACGCTGTAGATCGAGTCCAGTTTGTCCTGCTGAGTATAGAGCGGCGCGCTCTTGGGCAGGCGGATGCGTTCTTGCACCAGCTTGTCCAGTTGCTGAACGTCGGCGGCGGCCATCCCGACGGGAATGCAGACGTGGCCGAGCATGCATGTAGAGCAGTTGGGCGATTCTGGTGACAGGGGAACACGTTTTTGCATAGAGATGGCTGCGAATGGTGCGGCCCCTGCGCAGGCGCGAGGGCATGAACAAGCTGTACCCTATTGTAAGCGCCACTGAAGGCGGCTCCGTGTGATGGTTCCCCAGGTTTCAAAGGAGCTATGGAATGAAAGAGGAATTGGATTGTTACATATTGTGCAATCGAGGCGAAATTCCCATGTTTTGAGGGCTGAAAGGCCTTGAAAAAACGATCAACATCCGCACATGTTAATCATCGAGCCAAGCCGTGTACTAGTTCCGGTCAGGCTCCCCATCAAGCCTAACGACAACTCTTATGCGATTCGACAAACTGACGACCAAATTTCAGCAGGCTTTGGCTGATGCGCAAAGCTTGGCTGCTCGCAACGACCATCCCTATATCGAGCCCGTGCATGTGCTCTCGGCATTGCTGTCTGACTCAGACAGCGGCGCGGGCAGCCTGCTGGCGCGCGCAGGCGTCGCGGTGAACCGCGTGCCGGCCGCGCTGGACGCTGCGCTCAAAGCATTACCTCAGGTGCAGGGCAATGACAACGTGCAGGTCGGGCGCGACCTGCAGGCGGTGCTGACGCGCACCGATAAAGAAGCCGCACGCCGTGGCGATACGTACATTGCCAGTGAATTGTTTTTGCTGGCACTGGCTGACGATAAAGGTCCGGCCGGTACGATCCTGCGCGATGCCGGTTTGCAGAAGAAAGCACTCGAGGCGGCAATTGACGCCGTGCGCGGAGGCGAAAACGTTTCTGGCGCCGAGGGCGAGTCCAATCGTGAGGCGCTGGCCAAATACACGCTGGACCTGACCGAGCGCGCTCGCGAAGGCAAACTCGATCCCGTGATCGGCCGTGATGACGAGATCCGTCGCACGATTCAGATTTTGCAGCGCCGCACCAAGAACAACCCTGTCTTGATCGGTGAACCCGGTGTGGGTAAAACCGCTATCGTCGAGGGGCTGGCACAGCGCATCGTGAATGACGAAGTCCCCGAAACCCTTCGCGGCAAGCGGGTGCTCTCGCTCGACCTGGCGGCGCTGTTGGCAGGCGCCAAGTTCCGTGGCGAGTTCGAAGAGCGTCTGAAAGCCGTGCTGAAAGAGCTCGCGCAGGACGACGGCCAGAACATCGTGTTTATCGATGAGCTGCATACGATGGTGGGCGCCGGCAAGGCCGAAGGTGCGATGGATGCGGGCAATATGCTCAAGCCTGCGTTGGCGCGTGGCGAGCTGCACTGCATCGGTGCGACGACGCTGGACGAGTATCGCAAATACATCGAAAAGGACGCCGCGCTGGAACGTCGTTTCCAGAAGGTGTTGGTCAACGAGCCCGATGTCGAGTCGACGATCGCGATCCTGCGTGGTTTGCAGGAACGTTACGAGATTCACCACGGTGTCGAGATCACCGATCCCGCGATTGTGGCCGCGGCCGAGTTGTCGCATCGCTACATCACGGATCGCTTCTTGCCGGACAAGGCCATCGATTTGATCGACGAGGCGGGTGCGCGCATCCGTATGGAGATCGACTCCAAACCAGAGGTGATGGACCGTCTGGATCGACGCATCATTCAGCTGAAGATCGAACGCGAAGCCGTACGCAAGGAAACCGACGAGGGCTCCAAGCGCCGCCTCGCCGTGATCGAGGAGGAACTCGAAAAGCTGCAGCGCGAGTACAACGACTACGAGGAAATCTGGAAATCCGAAAAGGCCGCTGTACAAGGCACGCAAGCCATCAAGGAAGAAATCGATCGCGTGCGCGCCGAAATGGCCGAGTTGCAACGCAAGGGGCAGTTCGACAAATTGGCAGAGCTGCAATACGGCAAGCTGCCCGAGCTCGAGGCGCGTTTGAGCGCGGCCGACAGTGCGGAGCAAAGCGAACAGGCAGACACGGACAAACCTCGTTTGCTGCGTACGCAAGTCGGCGCCGAGGAAATCGCCGAGGTCGTATCGCGAGCGACGGGTATTCCCGTGGCCAAGATGATGCAGGGCGAGCGCGAAAAATTGCTGCAAATGGAAGACTATCTGCACAAGCGCGTGGTGGGGCAGGACGAAGCTGTCCGACTGGTATCCGACGCCATCCGCCGCTCGCGTGCGGGTCTGGCGGATCCCTCGCGTCCGTATGGGTCATTCCTGTTCCTCGGGCCGACCGGTGTGGGCAAGACCGAGTTGACGCGTGCGTTGGCGGAGTTCTTGTTCGATTCCGAAGAGCACCTGATTCGTATCGACATGAGTGAGTTCATGGAAAAACACTCTGTCGCGCGTTTGATTGGTGCGCCGCCGGGATACGTGGGTTACGAAGAGGGTGGTTATCTGACCGAAGCAGTACGCCGCAAGCCGTACAGCGTGGTATTGCTGGACGAGGTGGAGAAAGCCCACCCCGATGTTTTCAACGTGCTGTTGCAGGTGTTGGATGATGGCCGTTTGACCGATGGTCAAGGCCGTACGGTGGATTTCCGTAATACGGTGATCGTGATGACGTCCAACCTGGGGTCGCAACATATTCAGAGCATGGCGGGACAGCCTTACGAAGTGATCAAGGAAGTCGTGTGGGATGAACTGAAGCAATCGTTCCGTCCGGAATTCTTGAACCGTATTGACGAGGTAGTGGTTTTCCATGGACTGGAAGCACAGCATATCGAGTCGATTGCGCGGATTCAGCTCAAGCGTCTGGCCGATCGTCTGGAGCGGCAGGAAATGCGCCTCGAGGTGTCCGACGCGGCATTGACCGAGTTGGCGCGTGCCGGGTTCGATCCTGTGTTCGGCGCTCGACCCTTGAAGCGCGCGATTCAGCAGCAGATCGAAAACCCGGTCGCCAAGCTGATTCTCGAGGGTGACTTCGGGCCGCGCGATGTGGTGCCGGTCGATTGGCAAGACGGCAAGTTCGTGTTCACACGTACGCTGCAGTGAACTGTTGAGCTGTCGTAGTGAAAAAGGGCAACGCGATATCGCGTTGCCCTTTTTTTACCGCCTGGGCCGTTCCAGGGTAAAAAACGCCCCCTTGGGGGGCAGCAAGCCGAAGGCGAGGCGTGGTGGCCGCGTTACACGGTGCCTATGCGCAGGATGCCTTTGATGGTGTCGGCTGCGTGTTGCAGGGCGGGGGCCATGTCGTTTTCCAACCGGCCATCGGTGGCTTCCGAGGCGTCGACCGAAATGCCGACGGACAGGCGGCGAGAATCTATTTGTGGGATCGGGGTGGCTATCGAGATCTGGTTGCTGTCTGGGTAATCAAAGCGCGTCCATTGACCAACAGGCAAGTCCAATCCCTGGGCTAGCGCACTGGCGGGGGGCAGCACACTGCCTACGCGCAAGTTCATGACGACAAGACGCCTGCGCTCGGCGGGTGCCATTGCCCGGCCAATGATGATCACGCCATCGGAATGGGATTCGCCCAGATTCGAGGTGCCGGAGTAGGCATCGGCCAGCCCTTGCAGCACGTCTTGGATGGCCTCCGATACTCCTAGACTTTCCATGGCGGCAAATCCGAGCTCGAAGACCAAAGGCGTCAGCCGCCAGCGGCTGTCTTGGCGGGCGGCATAGCCCTCTTCCTCGAGGGTCTGCAGAAAGCGTAATACGGTGGCGTGAGGCAAATCCACCGCGCGAGAGAGCTCCGCCAGGGTGGGACGGCCGTTGGCGCGAAACGCTCGCATGATCGATAGACATCGTTGAATGGATCTATTATTCTTCATTTGGTTCACTAGATAAACTAATTGATCACCTAGTGATCATATAAATAAATTGAGATGCACGCAAGTTCCGGTGCCGGAAGGAGACAATGATGAAACGCATCCTATGCGCTATTGCTGCAGGCTTGACGGTCTGTATGGGGGCTGCCGCCGCGGCTCAGGCCACATGGCCGTCACAGCCGATCAAGTGGGTCGTACCGTATCCGCCAGGCGGGTCGACAGACATGCTGGCGCGCTTGGTGGGTAACAAGCTTGGTGAACGTCTGGGTCAGACAGTGATCGTAGAAAACAAGGCGGGAGCCGGCGGCAATATAGGCACCGAGTATGCAGTCAAACAGCCCCCGGACGGCTACACGATTGTGATGGGCAACATCGGGCCGATTTCGATCAATCCCTCCTTGTATCCGGATTTGCCTTATCAGCCGCAGCGTGACTTGATACCGGTGGCAATGTTGATGAGCGTGCCGAATCTGCTGGTCGTCAATCAGGATTTGCCGGTGCGGTCGGTGCGAGAGTTGGAGTCCTATATCAAGCAGTCATCAACGCCTGTGGGATATGCCACACCGGGGACAGGTACATCCCTGCATCTGGCAGGCGAACTGTTTGCGACATCGGCGGGGGTGAAGCTGACGCACGTTCCCTATCGTGGCAGTGCCCCCGGTTTGAACGACACGATGGCGGGACATGTGCCCATGATGTTCGACAACATGCCGTCGGCCTTGCAGCTCGTCAAATCCGGCAAGCTGCGCGCGTTGGCGATCACGAGCGCGACGCGTTCACCCTTGTTACCCGATGTGCCGACGATGGCCGAATCGGGATTGCCCGGCTATGAGGTGACGGGTTGGTTCGGCGTGCTGGTGCCGACGGGCACACCTCCAGCCATCGTGGATCGCCTGAATAAAGCATTGCACGACATCCTGGCCATGCCGGAGGTGCGAGATCAGATTGTGGCCATGGGCGGAATCATTTCCGATAAGGGGCCCGAGGAGTTTCGACGCTATATCGCAGCGGAAACTGACAAATGGAGTGCACTGGTCAGTCGTGCACAGATCAAACTGCAGTAACGAGGAGACTTAACATGAGCATGTATCGTCACCTGGAAGCCCACCCCATCGCTGGTGCTTTGGGCGCAGAAATTCGTGGCATTGATTTGTCGCAACCATTGTCGGACGAGGCGTTCGATGAGGTACAGGCAGCCTTGCACGAGCATCTGGTCATTTTTTTTCGCGATCAACATCTGACGCCTGAACAGCATATCCATTTCAGCGCACGGTTTGGCGATTTGCTGGAGGTGCCTTTTGTGCGGGCATTGGAGGGTTATCCAACCATCTTGCCTGTGATGAAAGGCAAGGCCGAGTCGAAAAAACGCTTGTTTGGCGGACTGTGGCACACGGATATGAGTTATACGCAAGAACCTCCGTTGGGTTCGGCACTCTATGGGCGTGTGATTCCGCCCTATGGCGGCGATACGATGTGGGCAAACATGTATCGCGCATATGAGTCCTTGTCCGATCGGCTCAAACAGATCTTGGACGGGTTAAACGCGGTGCATAGTCCGGCACGTTCTTATGGCGCTGGCGGGGCTGTGGTGAACAACGGGGATCCGGCCGACAAGATGGACGTGCGCACCGATGAGCGCGCGACGAACGAGGTGATTCATCCTGTGGTGCGCGTGCACCCGGCTACGGGCAAAAAAGCGCTGTATGTGAACAGTACCTACACGGTGCGTTTCGAAGGCATGACGCAAGAGGAAAGCGAACCATTGCTGCAGTTTCTGTACCAGCATGCGGGGCGGCCGGAATTTACTTGCCGCTTCCGTTGGACGCCCGGCTCTCTGGCGCTGTGGGACAACCGTTGTACGCAGCATCTGGCGATGAACGATTACGACGGCTTCGATCGTGAAATGCATCGCACCACGATCTCCGGCGAACGGCCTCTCGCTGCGTCGGCAAGGCTGCAATCGCTTTAGTACACATCGCGTCGATAGCGGTTGCTGTGGCGCAGGGCGGCGAGCCCGCCTGCGCCCAATATTTCGACCAACGCGTCATCTACGCCCTGAGCCATGCCCTGCAAGCTACCGCAGATGTAGAGATCGGCGCCGGCACGGATCCAATCACGCACATCATTGCTGGCGTCGAGCAGGCGATGTTGAACGTACGGGTGATCAGCCGTGTCGCGTGAAAAGACCGCGTCTACACGTTGAATTTTCCCATCGGCTAACCAGTCTTCGATTTCTTCACGGTGATACCAGTCGTGCGCGGCGCTGCGTTCGCCAAATATCAACCAGTTGCGATGATGGCCGGCGGTGATGCGGGCTTTGAGCAGTGCACGCAACCCGGCCAGGCCTGTGCCATTGCCGATCAATATCAATGGGCGGTCATCGGCGGGCGGGTGAAAATTGCTGTTGGTGCGCAAGCGCAGATCGATGGTGTCGCCGAGCTGGGCGATATGGGTCAGCCAGCCGCTGCCCACGCCCAGCCGGCCGTCGCCGTGATGCATCTGCCGTACCAGCAGGTGCACGGCGCCATCGGCCGGGATGGACGATATGGAGTATTCGCGGTGCGGCTGCAGCGCGCCACCGCGTGCGTCGCGCGGGCCGATCTCTGCAATGTCGCCTGCCTGCCATAACGCATCGGTGTCGTCAGGGGGCGTGAGGGTCAGATGAAAACAGGGATCGCCCTGGCTGCCGGGGTTGAGCAGGGTGCGTTGTGCCAGCCGCCATGGACGATAGTTGGGGGGCTCCCAATCCGGCAGGTCACTGCAGCCGGTCAGTAGCCCCAGGTGGTGCTGCCAGTGCCGCAAGGCGGCAGGGTCCGCCTTGTCTGCCTCGACACGATCAAAGAGCGGGCTGGCGCCGCTATCGCGCAGCCAAGTGTCGAGCCTGCGGCCAAAGCCGCAGTAGTGATGGTATTCGCTGTCGCCGAGCGCGAGAACGGCATATTGCAGGCCATCGAGCATGGCGGCATCTGCTTCGTTCTGGGCCATGAGCGTGTCCGCAAAAGCGGCTGCACTGTCGGGGGCGTCGCCTTCACCATAAGTGCTGGCGACGATCAGGACGCGAGGATAGGCGCGCAAGAGCGGCAAGTCGAGTTGTCCCAGGGCAGCGACACGGGCCGGCAGTCCGCCCTGGCGCAGCGCCTCGGCAGTTTGATGCGCCAGCGCTTCGGCTTGTCCTGTCTGGCTGGCGTGAGCGACGAGGACGGTTTGATCGGTAGCGGGAGCATGCAGCTCGCGTGCGGCCCGGGCCTGCTGTTCCGTACGACGACGGGCCTGGCGCCAAGACCACAAACAGAGCACCAGCCAGGCGAGGATGATGCAGCATGAATACAGCAGGCGGTAGGTAGGAGGCGCAAGCATGGGACAGGGCGGTGATATGCAGGCGAGGAGTGCAGTGGTTATTGTCTGGCCAGCGTGGCAAATGCATCGCTGGCTGCCAGCCGCAGGTCATGTCCATCACGCACAATGAACAATGCGGCCAGACGATGACGGTGTGCGTAGGCCATGCCATCGCGTTCGCCCAGGACGGTCAACGCGGTCGCCAAGGCATCGGCGTGCATGCAGTCGGCGTGAATGACGGTGACGGAGGCGACGCCGTTAGAAACGGGCTGCCCCGTGCGAGGGTCTATGGTGTGCGCAAAACGGCCCATGGCGCTATCGCGATAGCGCCGATAGTCACCCGAGGTCGCAATGCTGAGATCGGACAAAACGAGATTCAAGGCATGGTCGTTGCTGCCGTCGGGGACTTCGATGGCGACCCGCCAGGGTTGCCCGTCCGGCCGTCGGCCTCGCGCACGCAATTCGCCACCGACCTCCATCAGATAGTGTGTGACGCCGAGCGCGTTCAGCGCCTGTGCGGCAAGGTCGACGCCGTAGCCCTTGGCGATGGCAGAGAGATCCAGGTAGATGCCTCCAGGCTGCCAGCCGCACATGCCGTCTCTATCCAGTCGCACGCGTTGCCAGCCGCAGCGTTGCCGCAGGCCAGCGATGGTGTCGGCGCTGGGCGGCTCGCTGGCATACGGAGGCGGGCCGAATCCCCAGGCGTTGACGAGGGGCCCGATGGTTGGATCGTAGGCTCCTTGAGTGTCGGCAGCCAATTGAAGGGCATGTTGCAGCACGTGCAGGCAGTCGTGCGGCAGCGGCTGCCATCCCTGGTCTGCGCAGTTGTAGCGCGACAGGTCTGAGGCGCTGTCCCAGGTGCTCATTTGGGCGACGACTTTGTCCAGCGCTTGCTGGATGGCGGCGCGTACTGCGTCAATGGTGAGGTGCGGCGGCAGCGCCAGCCGGGCCGACCATGTTGTGCCCATGGTGGCCCCCGCGAGTGCAGCGGGCTTTTGCGCTGCGAGGGCTGCCTGATTGGCGTGGTGTCTGGCGCCGGTCGTGCCATCCCTCGTATGGTAATCGGCGGACACGGTGCCAGGCCTGCCGGGCACATTCAGGTTATAGGCCGCGTGATAACTGCCAGGTGCGCCCCCCGGCTTATCGGGAATGTTCACGCGATAAACCGTGCGCGGACCGGCAGCCACTGCGCCCGGTCCGCTGGGCGCATAGGAGGGCTTGCCGGTCATTTTTGACGCCATGGCTGGACGCCTTTATTGCGCCAGGACTTCCAACGTAGCGACGTAAGACAGGCGGCGTTTGGTGGCCTTTGCGACAGTGGTCTTGTCGTCTTCGGTGCGCGCTTCGACCCAATACAGGCCGGGCTGCGCCCATTTGATCTGGAACTTGCCGTCTTTGTCGGTCTTGAGCGCGATTTCTCCGACCTTGTCGCGGTAGCGGCTGCCGCCCGGGACGATGTTGACTTCCAGGTCGGCAGCCGGTTTGCCGTCCACCGTCAGTTGGAATGTCGCGGTTTCGTCGGCATACAAGTCATTCGGGTGAGTGACCGCGACGAGCTCCAGGCCTTTGCCCGACGGGGTGATGGTGCTGGGTTTGCCGGCGGTGGCAAAGGTCTCGACACGTCCCACGTTTTCCGAGATTTCGAGGTCTTGTGCCTGGGCGGGCACGGCTGCATCCAGGCCATCGGCTTTGCCGAAATAGCGCTTGGGCTTGCCGTCCTCTTTCCAGCGGGCAAAGACGCCGTCATTGACCACGGCGATGCGATAGGTGCCCGTGTCGTTCAATTGCAGATCAAAGGTGCTGCGCAGCTTGCCGCGATTGGCATTTTCGGCGGCGACGGTTTTGCCGTCGGGTGCGATGATGACCAGGTTGTCCAGACGTAGTGGGGCGTGGTTGAAATAGAACTTGTCGTTGCCGACGGCGGCGTCGACGGTGATCCAGTTACCCGTACCCGACAGGACGGTGGAGGACGGCACCATCCAGGTGTCGTGAGCATGAACGATGGCGGGCAGGCTGAGCGCCAATGCGGCGGCGAATCGAATAGCGGTTTTCATCCGTTGTTGCTCCAGGAGGCCTCGTATGTGCCGAGGCGAAAAATCAAGGTTTCAAATTGACGGCAATGGCGCCTAGCTCGTGCTCGCCTTTTGCTGTCAGCTGCTCGGCTTTGCTCGGCGGCCAGTCAAACGGGACGCGCACGAGTTCTCGTCCACCGACTTCGCGGGCAGCTTCGACGACGACGGCATAGCGGCCGGGCTTGAGTTCGGCCAACGGTTTCTGGGTGCCGGCAAACGAGAGCTCGTGTTTACCGGCAGGGCGGGTTGCGCCGCTGACGCCATCGACCGGGAATTGCTGATCCCGGCCGCTACGGCGCCACCATTGGCGGATGTCTTTCAGCCATTCGGCGCCTTCGTTGTTTTTCTTGGCCACGTCGTACCACACCGCCAAGTCACCCACGGCGTTCTGGTCGGCGTTTTCCAGCCAGATGGCGACGTAGGGACGGTGATATTCGGCGACGTCTAATCGCGGAATCTCAATGTTCAGGCCCAGGTCGGCGGCCTGAGCCGTTCGGGCGATCAGGCCGGCCAACAGAGCCGATAACAGCAGCTTGCGCATAAAGTCTCCAGACTTGCGGTCTTCAATGGATGAAAAGCAGTGCCAACACCACAGGAATCACGACCCCCAACCCGACCATCGGCCAGGTCGCGGCGCGCTGGCCTGCGTGCAGTTGCAGCAGCACCAGCCCCGTGATCGAGAACACCAGACAGGCAATCGCGAAAATATCGAGGAACCAGCTCCAGGCTGTACCGGTGTGACGCCCTTTGTGCAGGTCGTTCAGATAGGCGATCCAGCCCCGGTCGGTTTGTTCGTATTCGACGGCGCCATCGGCCAAGTCAATGGACAGCCAGGCGTCACCGCCGGGCCGAGGCAGCGAGATGTAGAGTTCGTCAGGCGACCATTCCGGGCTGCGGCCGTCCACTTGTGCGTGGACCTCGCTGTCGAGCCACTGCACGATCGGAGTGGGGACGGGCGTATGCTTATCCGAGGTGTCGACGGCCTTGAGTTCAGCCAGCAGAGGGGCGGGTAGCTGCGCGTCGCGCGTCGTGACGGCTGGGCGGACGCTGATCGAGGAGGCATTATTGAGCGTCAATCCGGTGATGGCGAACAACAACATGCCCAAGAGGCATAATGCGGAACTGATCCAATGCCATTGGTGTAGTGTTTTGAGCCAGTAGGCTCGTCGGCGAGAGGCGGGTTGACTGTCCATGACCAATATTGCGCTAAGGCTGCGGATTCTAGCACTTAAATGAGAATGGATCTCAAATATACAAATGCAATCGCTGATTCCACTTAACTTTCTGGCCGTATCGGTCGGAGCGGCTTTCGGGGCGTGCGCACGTTGGCTACTGGGGATGTGGCTGAATAGTTCCTCCGGTTGGCCGTGGGGCACTTTGATCGTCAATCTGGTCGGCGGCTATTTGATTGGCGTGGCCTTGGCGGTATTGCTGGCGCACCCGGAATGGCCACAATGGGTGCGTTTGGCGGCTGTGACGGGATTCTTGGGCGGATTGACCACGTTTTCGACGTTTTCGGCAGAAACGGTGGCAATGCTGGAGCGTGGGGCGTATGGTGCCGCGTTAGGCTATGCGGCCGTGAGCCTGATCGGTTCGCTCGCGTTGACGGCGCTGGGATTAGCCAGCGCTCACGCGGTGCTGCGCTGACATGAATGGTGAGCGTCGAGCGTTCGATTGGTCATCGTGCCAGGAGGACCTGCGCCGCCTTCAGTCCACTGCGCACGGCTCCTTCCAGCACGCCTGGATAGCCGGTGTCGGTCCAGTCGCCAGCCAGCGCGAGGGTCGGCCAAGGCGTCGTGTTCAGGGGGCGTTTCAGGCCAGGCACGGCGGCAAAGGTGGCGCGCTTTTCAATGAATAGCTCGGCCGCCTCGATGGCAGGCATGGGGGCCAATCGCGAGGGATGGCGCGCGGCCTGTTCGGCCACCTGAGCGATCAGGTTGGCAATGATGGCGTCGCGATCGTCCTCAGCCAAATCGCGGGCTGCACTGGTCACGATGGCCAGTTCTGCGCCGGGCCTGCTGCGGGTCAGGCGCGAGCGATCAAATATCCATTGACCAAAATGGCCACGGGGTTTGTCCTCGCGCAATTGCATCATGGGCTCTGGCAGCGGCCAGGGCGACGCTAGCCTCAGGTTCAATGTGGCGATCGGCATGTAGTCGAACGCTTGCAAGGCTTTGAGCAGACCGGGCGTGTTGGCGTCAACCAGGGCATCCTCGAGCAGGCGCGCGGCAACCGAGGGCGGGACGGCCAGCACCGCCGTATCGAAGCGTTCCCGATTGACATCGACGCCGTGCACCGAGGGGACCAAATGTCGAACGGTCGCGCCATAACGCATGGTGGCGTGTAGAGCGACGGCATCGGGCCACAGCGCTGACAGATCTACGCAAGGCAGCAGCAGATCGCTGTTGTGGCGATGGCCGTTCAGGCTGTCTTGCAAAATACGGGCGTACAGGCCAGCACTGGCTTCGCCCAGCGGCGTATTCAGCGCGGCCAGGCAAAGGGGTTCCCACACGCATCGAATCAATGGCTCGGGTTGTTGAAAATGTGCCAGTAACTGGGCCACTGTCCAGTCGCGTGGTGGATGCCAGGCCATTTTCTTCAAGCCGTACATCAAGCGTATGGCGGCAAAACGGCTGTTCCAGGACAGGCCGCGGGCCGTAAGCAGCGCGGTTGCTGCATGCAGGGGCGCGGGCAGGGCCGGTGCCGACAGGCGGAACTGTCCGTCCAGACTGCTCAGCCGCAGCGACCTGCGCATGAGCAGGGTGGAGGGGTTGCGGCCCAGCCGGCGCATCAGCGCCAGGGTCTGATCATAGGCGCCCAGCAAGATATGCTGGCCATTGTCCAGATGGCCGCCGAAATCCGGGTGCACCACGCGCCGGGCACGCCCGCCGGGGGTGCGGCCTGCCTCGAATACGGTGACTTGCGCGCCAGCATCGCGCAGGGCGGCACAGGCGGCGAGCCCTGCCCATCCCGCGCCAATGACCGCGGCCTTCATCGAGCTGCCAGGCGACGCACCAGGCCGCGGCCGCCGCCGACCCAGGTTTTCCAGGCCAGCCAGAGTTTGCGCAATGGCGTCAGCGAAATACGCTGATGCAGCACCTGCCAGTTGTCGCGTTCGATCTCGTCCAAGAGCGCATGATAGATCGCCGCCATCATCAGGCCGGGGCGCTGCGCGCGGCGATCCGCCTCGGGCAGACTCTGCATGGCTTCTTTGTACAGCTGCCGGGCGCGATCGGCCTGGAACTTCATCAGTGCAGAGAACTGGTCGGAATACGTGCCGTTCAAAATGTCGGCGGCTTTGACCTCGAACTGCTGCAATTCGTTGATAGGCAAATAGATGCGGCCGCGCCGGGCGTCGTCCCCGACATCCCGAATGATATTGGTGAGCTGGAACGCCAGCCCCAATTTGCTGGCGTATTCCATGGTGCGCGGATCGGTATAGCCGAATATTCCGGCAGACAATTCGCCCACGACGCCAGCGGCGTGCCAGCAGTATTTGCGCAGGCCAGGCCAATCCAGGTAGCGGGTCTGGTCCAGATCCATTTCCATGCCGTCGATGACGGCCAGCATGCGCTCGCGTGCAATGCCGCAGGGTTCCAGGTGAGGTTGCAGCGCCCGCATCACCGGGTGTTCGGCCTGTCCTGCGAATAATTGATCGACCTGCGTTCTCCACCAAGTGAGCTTGATGCGTGCCACGGACGGATCCGTGCATTCGTCAACCACGTCGTCCACCTCGCGGCAGAACGCATACAGCGCGGTGATGGCGCGGCGGCGTTCTGGGGGCAGGAACAGGAACGAATAGTAAAAGCTCGAACCGCTTTTGGCGGCTTTTTCCTGGCAGTATTCGTCAGGCGTCATAAATTTGGTAGGTATCCCATCGGTTTTTCAGCATGCCTCGCGTCGATCTAACGACTGCGCCACAGCATGATCGCCCAGTCTTTCACGCCCAGTTCGGGCCGATTCATGAAAACGTCATAGCCGCAGAGCTCGATTCGCTCGAGAATGCGCAAGCCTCCTTGCACGACCAGACGCAATTCCAGGCCGATACGGCCGGGCAGGCGTCGAGCCAGCGGAGCGCCAGAGTGTAGCAGTGCTCGAGTGCGCGTCACTTGAAAGGCCATCAGTGTCCGCCAGGCGGGCGTCAGCCGGCAGGCCGCGATGTCCTCGTCAGTGACATGATGGCGCAGCAGATCCTCGCGAGGCAGGTAACAGCGCTGCTTGCGCCAGTCTACCCGCACATCTTGCCAGAAATTGACCAGTTGCAGTCCCGTGCAAATGGCATCGGCCTGTTCGAGATTGTCGGGCGTAGCCGCGTCATATAAGTGCAGCATCAGCCGTCCGACCGGGTTGGCCGAGCGCGAGCAATAATCCAACAGCGTCGCGTAGTCCTCGTATTCCTTGACAGTGACGTCCTGTTCAAAGGCCGACAGCAGATCGAAAAACGGCGTGATCGGTAGCTGGTGCCGGGCGATGGTCCGCGCCAGCGGCGTGAAAATAGGTGCGAGCTCCGGTGCGGGAGCGGGCATGCTGCCGGGTTCGGCGCCGATGCGATGCAATTCGGCACGAAAGGCTGCCAGATCGGCCAGGCGTTGCGCATCGCTGGCGTTGCCCTCGTCGGCAATGTCATCGGCCGCGCGGGCGTACCGATAGATATCGGTGACCGGGCCGCGCAGGCGGCGCGGCAGCAGCAACGAGGCAACAGGAAAGTTTTCGTAGTGGTCGACAGCCATACTTCTAGCAGTCAGCCATATTGAGGCTGAGAGGTGGTGTTCGGAATAAGGGCATTTTAGTAGGGTACTTTTTTTGCCGCCCCGAGGTAAGAAGCGCCTCCTCGGGGGGCAGCAAACCGAAGGCGCGGCGTGGGGCATTTTTCCCCGCCACGGTTGGGGGCTGTGGCATGCGTCGGGTGGAGTTNTTTTGGCGCAGGAGGTCGGCGTGTAAAAGCCCCGCCGGGCCTATCGCCGCGACTCGGCCCATGAGCAGGGGCCTCGGCCCGCTTCGCGGGCTAAATCGCGGCTCAACGGCCCGGCGGGGCTTTTACACGCCGACCTCCTGCTCGCAATGTCTGCCATTGACGGATGTCATGCAGCTTTGCTGCATCAACGCTGTTGCGTGACGTTCAGGCTAGGCGGGTGGCGCTAGCTCAACCCATCGCATTGCCAAAGTCGGCTTCAAAAAAACCGTTGATGGCCATCAGCCCTCGTTGCATTCCTTCATCATGAGTCCCTGTCGCGTGCCTGGGCGTGGTGCCGGGCCGTTGAGCACGGATTTAGTC
>NZ_CBCSJH010000052.1:0-16950 GCF_965139195.1 Bordetella tumbae
GGGCAAACTCGCTCCGCTGCGCTCCACTCAAACATGCCCAGCCGACTTCCCCCCGCCTGACACACCAGGCTCGGCGGCCTCAACGGGTCGGCATCCCCTTTACACGGCAAACCCCGGCTCCGGTGTTTGGAATTCCACAATGCTCCTGCAGGGGCGGTCGTCGTGTGTCGGTGACATTTGAGTGGGCACCGGCGATGGTCGGCTAGCGTCAGCGGTCAGCCACTGTTGTGAGTTCCTGCCGGGGGCCAGAAAGCCGCACCGGGCCGTTGAGCNCGGATTTAGTCCGCGTAGCGGACCGAGCCCCCTGNTNATGGGGCGAGTCCGTGCGATAGGNCCGGTGCGGCTTTCNGGCNCCCGGCAGGAACGTCTAAATAGAGATCCCCTGCGCCTGTCTGGAACCATCTTCTCATGCCCGGATAGAGACTCTCTCCACCTGCCTGGACCAATCTCCCCCCTAATTCGCCGACAATCCCCCCGATCCCATAGTCAACCACCGGTAAAAAGGCTTTATCATTTTGCCCTTTAGCAATTTCGCATTCGCAGAATGCAGCAAAAGGGGCTCGCGATGAAGATAAAGGCGGGAATGCAGTGGACGCTAGGGGTAGCGTTGGCTGCGGCTGCTGCGTCCGGTGCATGGGCGCAGGACAAGGTCGTCAACGTTTACAACTGGGCGGAATACACGGCCCCGGACACGATTCCGGGGTTCGAGCGCGAGACGGGTATCAAGGTCCGCTACGACGTCTATGACAACAATGACACGCTGCAGGCCAAGCTGCTGACCGGGAAATCGGGCTACGACGTGGTCGTGCCGTCGACGCATTACGCCTCGCGTCAGATCCAGGGCGGCTTGTATCAAAAGCTGGACAAGTCCAAGATCCCCAACTGGTCGAATCTGGATCCCGACATCATGGCGCTGGTCGCTACGATCGATCCGGGTAATGAGCATGTGATTCCCTGGGGGTACGGCACCAACGGCCTCGGCTACAACGTTACCAAGGTCAAGCAGATCATGGGCGAGAACGCCGATCTGGCAAGCTGGGACATGTTGTTCAAGCCCGAAAACGCCGCCAAGCTGAAAGAATGCGGTATTTCCATGCTGGATGAGGCGGCGCAGGTGTTTCCTGCCGTGCTCAAATATTTGGGCAAAGACCCCAACAGCGAAAACGCCGACGATTACAAGGCCGCGCTGGATCTGTTGAAACAAATCCGCCCCTATATCCGCCAATTCAGTTCGTCGGGCTATATTGACGAGCTCGCGGTGGGCGATCTGTGCATGGTGTACGGTTTTTCGGGAGACGTGATGATCTCTCGCAAGCGTGCGCAAGACGCCAAGAAACCTTACGAAATCAACTATTTCATCCCCAAGGGCGGCGCGCCCGCGTGGTTCGATGTGATGGCTATTCCGAAAGACGCTCCTCATGTGGATGAGGCCCATGCCTTCATCAACTATATTGAGACGCCTAAGGTGCATGCGGCCATCACCAACACCATGTTCTATCCCAACGCCAACAAGGCCGCGCGGGAATTCGTGGTCAAGGATGTGGCCGAAAATCCGATGATTTATCCGCCGCCAGATGTTGCCAAGACACTGTATGTGATCAAGGCCCAGCCCATGAATATCCAGCGCCTGCAGACTCGCATGTGGGCGGAACTCAAGTCCGGACGATAGTGATCATGAGTGAAAGCCGTTACGCGGCGCAACATTCGGCAGACCCTGACGAGTTCGTCAAGGTCTCCGAATTGGTCAAGATTTTTGGCGACGTGGTCGCCGTGCGTTCGGTCAATCTGGCGGTCAAGCGCAATGAGATTTTTGCCTTGCTGGGCAGCTCCGGCTGCGGCAAGTCGACGTTGTTGCGCATGTTGGCGGGCTTTGAGGAGGCCACCTCGGGCCAGATCATGCTGGATGGCGAGGACATCACCAGTGTGCCGCCGTATCGGCGGCCGGTGAACATGATGTTCCAGTCGTATGCGCTGTTTCCTCATATGACGGTCGAAGCCAATGTGGCTTTTGGTCTGAAACAAGAGGGCGTGGACCGCGCGGAAATTCATGATCGCGTGTTCGAGGCGCTGAATCTGGTGCAGATGGCGGGCTATTCGCGCCGCAAGCCGCATCAATTGTCAGGCGGGCAACAGCAACGTGTCGCGCTGGCGCGCAGCCTGGTCAAGCGGCCGAAGCTGTTGTTGCTGGACGAGCCTATGTCTGCGCTGGATAAGCAGATCCGCCAAAAGACGCAGATCGAGCTGGTCAAGATTTTGGAGCAGGTCGGCGTGACTTGCATCATGGTGACGCACGATCAGGAAGAAGCCATGACCATGGCACATCGTCTGGCGGTCATGACCGAGGGTCAAATCGTGCAATGCGGCACGCCGCAGGATGTTTACGCGTTTCCGAATTCGCGCTTTGTGGCGGGCTTTATCGGTTCGACCAACTTGTTGACCGGCACGATTGTGGTGGATGAGCCCGATCATGTCGCGATCGAGTGCGCGGAGCTGACGCGTCCGCTTTATGTCAGCCATGGGGTGAGCGAACCGCTGGGTATGGAGGTTCACGTGTCTATCCGGCCGGAGCGGCTGGTGGTCTCGCGTGCTCAACCCGAGGGCGACTATAACTGGGCGCATGGCATGGTCAGCCATATGGCCTGGATGGGCAGCTACGCGCTGTATCAGATACGTCTGGACTCCGGCAAAGTCGTCGAGGCGAGCGTGCCCAGTCTGCAATTGGCCCTGATCGACGCGCCGGGCATTGACGAGGAGATCTACGTCAGTTGGAGCGCCGACAGCGCGACGGTGCTGGCGTCATGAAGCTGCCTGCACTACGCGACTTGATCCCGTCGGGGCGTACGCTGGCGATCGTGCCGCCGTATCTCTGGCTGGCGCTGTTTCTGCTGGTGCCGTTTTTTTTGGTGCTCAAAATCAGCTTTGCCGAGCTGCAGTTTGGCATCCCCCCGTATACGGCGCTGACGGAGTTCAAAGACGAGGCGGTGCAGTTCAGTCTGCATCTGGCGGGCTATATCCGGCTATTCACCGACAGCCTGTATTTGGACACATATCTGAGTTCGCTGAAGATGGCGGCCATCACGACGGTGTGCTGTGTACTGATCGGCTATCCGATGGCGTACTACATCGCGCGATCGTCGCCCTCGATACGCAATCTCCTGCTGTTGGGCGTGATTCTGCCGTTCTGGACGTCGCTGTTGCTGCGCGTCTATGCCTGGGTCGGCATTCTGCGTAATGATGGCTTGCTGAATAAGTTCTTGATGAGCATCGGGCTGATTTCCAGTCCGCTGGAAATTTATCGCACGGATCTGGCGGTCTACATCGGCTTGGTCTACGCGTATTTGCCGTTCTTTATCTTGCCTTTGTATGCCAATCTGGTGAAGATGGATTTGCGTTTGCTGGAGGCCGCCTACGATCTGGGCGCGCGCCCGTGGCAGGCCTTCTGGCGCATCACGGTGCCGCTGTCGCGTCCGGGGGTGATAGCCGGCGCCATGTTGGTGTTCATTCCGTCGGTAGGGGAATACGTCATTCCAGAAATGCTGGGTGGCGCCGATACCCTGATGATGGGGCGCGTGATGTGGAACGAGTTCTTCAATAATGCAGACTGGCCGATGGCGTCGGCGGTGACTTGCGTCATGGTGCTGCTGTTGCTGGTGCCGCTCGCGTTATTCCAGTACAGCCAGGTACGTCAACAAGACATGGCGACGCGGGGGCAAGCATGAAGGGGCCCAATAAAACGGCGCGCGGTTTGGCGTTGGGACTGGGTTACTTCTTTTTGTATGTGCCCATTCTCAGCTTGATGGTGTTTTCGTTCAACGACTCGCCGTTGGTCACGTCATGGAGCGGTTTTTCGTTCCGTTGGTATCACGCGTTGTTCAGCGACAGCGCGTTGCTGCGTGCGGCGTGGCTGTCGTTCAAGATCGCGGCATTGACGGCGACAGCGGCGGTGATCATCGGTACCTGGGCGGGCTATGTGCTGGGACGCATGGGACGGTTTCGCGGCTTTACCCTGTATTTAGGGATGCTCAGCGCGCCGCTGGTGATTCCCGAGGTCGTGCTGGGCATTTCGCTGCTGTTGATGTTTGTGGAAATGCGGGGACTGCTGGGCTGGCCGGCGGAAAATGGCACCTTTACCATCTGGGTAGGCCATGTCACGCTCTGCGTGGCGTATGTGGCGGTGGTGATCCAGGCTCGGATCCGCGATCTGGACCGCTCGCTTGAGGAGGCCGCGCTGGATCTGGGGGCGACGCCGTTGACGGTGTTTTTCCGGATTACGCTGCCTTTGATTGCGCCGGCCTTGATATCGGCCTGGTTGTTGTCGTTTACCCTCTCGTTGGATGACGTCGTGCTGGCGTCGTTTCTGTCGGGGCCTGGTTCGACGACCCTGCCTATGGAAGTGTTTTCGCGCGTACGGTTGGGACTCAAGCCCGAAGTGAACGCGCTGGCCACCCTGTTTATCCTGGCGGTGGGCATCTGCGTGATCGTGCTCAACCGTCTGCAACAGCGTAAGGAATCAGATTCAAAATGAAGCATCAGACAACGCTATACGGCTTGAACAAATGCAGCACTTGCGTCAAGGCGCGCGATTGGTTGTCGGCGCATGGTGTGGCGCACGAGTTCATCGATTACCGTGATCATCCCGTGCCCGCCGCCACACTGAAGGCCTGGGCAGGCAAGGTCGGTGGTTGGGAAAAACTGGTCAACCGTACCTCCATGACCTGGCGCGCCCTGTCTGATGAACGCAAGGCCGCGCAAACCGATGCCGAGTGGACGAAGCTCATTGCCGAGTATCCGGCCTTGGTGCGCCGTCCTGTGACGGTGACTGCCGATGGCGAAGTCACGGTCGGGTTCTCGGAAAAGCGCTACGGCGAGCGCTTTGCCTGACGATGGCAAAAGGTCCCGGGCCGGCGCTGCCCGACCATTTTTTTGATCGCGACCCCAGCCAGCTGGCGCGCGAATTGCTGGGCAAGGTCATCAGGCGCCGTCTGGACGGTTTGTGGCTGTCGGCGCGTATCATCGAAACCGAGGCGTATTACCTGACGGAAAAGGGCAGTCATGCCTCGCTGGGCTACACGCACAAGCGCCGCGCTTTGTTCATGGATGGCGGCACGGTGTACATGTATTACGCACGCGGCGGCGATTCGTTGAATTTCAGCGCAGGCGGGCCGGGCAATGCCGTGCTGATCAAGTCGGCGTATCCGTGGTCCGATGTCGTGTCTGGACCTGAGTCGTTGGCGCGTATGCAGGCACTGAATCCAGATGCCAAGGGACAGCCTCGGCCACCGGGCCGTCTGTGCGCAGGGCAAACGTTGCTATGCCGTGCGCTGGGCCTGAAAGTCCCCGAATGGGACGCACAGCGTTTCGATCCCAAGACCTTTTTTGTGGAAGACATCGGTCAATCGCCCGATCGTTTGATCAGCACGGCTCGCCTGGGTATTCCCGCGGGCCGGGACGAGCATTTGCGTTATCGCTATGTTGACCCGGTTTATGCGGCGTTTTGCACGCGTAATCCATTGCGTCGCGGGCAGGCGCCGCATCGCGACTATGACTGGATGGATCGCTACGGCGTGATCGTGCCCTGAGTCGCGGTCTGGGCTTCGTCGTATTGGCGTTGAATGCGAGCCCGCCATTCGGTGTATTTGCGGCGCATGCGCATTTTGTTCAACCGTTTGCTCCAGGCATACAACGGGATCAACGGCAGCACGCCGAATCCATCGATCAGATACATCCCTTTTTTGCCGTCGGCATTGTTGCCCAGCGCAATGTTTTTGGCAGAGAGGTCGCTGATGACGATATGCGCATCAATCAGGTCATCGAAAAAGGCGTCCAATTGATCGCTCAAGGTGGGAGAGATCCCCTCGCGGGCAATGATGGTGGCTAGCGTGGGGGCCAGCTGGCCATTGTCGTCGGTGATTTTTTCCACCAGTTGACCGAGCCCCAGTGTGGTTTGCGCCAGGCCGACCACGCGCGACATGGGGACGTTCCACACGCCCGACGGGACTGTCGTGGTGGTGACGTATTCAGAGAGCTCGTTCAGATAGACGCGATAGGCGCTTTCACGTTGGAACTGCTTGTAAAAGCGCTTGAGCGGCTTGCGTTCCAGATAGGCCGCGTAGGCGTCCATGTTGATGACCTTGATCAGCAACGCGGGTTCATGCGGATGCTGAAAGACGTAGCGGTCCGCGCCTCTGGCCAGTACCTGTGCGTGAGACAGGTCCAGAGGGCCGAACACGGCAGTAAAGCTGTTCGAGCGTATACAGGAGGTGTCTGCGGCGACGGGGGCAGGCAGGAGATCGGACTGTCTGGCGCCGTTCAAGGCATCCAGGGTAGAAAAATTTTGTTGCACAACGATGTTGGCGAATATTCTTTATGTTTCAGAATTGTCGAAGTTAAGCGGAATTTTCGCAACCTGAGGTTGCACTGGTGCCGATGGTCAGCCTCGGGCAAGAGCGATGCCGCACAGAGGAGGGGGCGTGGTGTAGGGGAGGCATATGCCTCGGATCTATAGCCTGGGATAGTGTTGTTCCCAGCCTACAATAGCGCTTTCAGGAGATTGCCCTTGATCGATGCTTTTCCGTGGGCGCAAGCCTTGCCTTGGATGACCGTGGCGGCCACTCTGGCCGCCTTAGTGAGTCTATTGATTCTAGTGCGCCTCTGGTTACGATCGCCTGAAGACTCGCACATCGATACCCTGATGGACGGCTTGGATCGCCTGGAGCGCGCGTTACGCGCGGATCTGGACGAAAGCCAACGGGGGCTGCGTACAGAGTTTGCCGAATCGACCCGTGGCTTGCGTACGGAGCTGGCGCAAGGCCAGGAATCATTGCGCGCCGCGTTGTCGCGCGACGCGCAGGCTGCGCGCGCCGAATATGCCGACTCCCTGGCACGGTTTTCGGCCCAATTCAGCGAAAGGCTGGAGGGCCTGGTGGCCTTGAATGACCGGCGTATGCAGGATGTGCGTCAGACGGTGGATCAGCGCTTGCAGGCTTTACAGGCAGACAACGGCGCGCGGCTGGATGAAATGCGGCGGACCGTCGATGAAAAACTGCATGCCACGCTGGAGCAGCGGCTCGGCGAGTCGTTCAAACTCGTGTCGGATCGACTGGATGCGGTGCACAAGGGATTGGGGGAAATGCAGTCGTTGGCTGCCGGCGTCGGCGATCTGAAGCGCGTGCTGACCAATGTGAAATCGCGCGGCACCTGGGGCGAGGTGCAGCTGGCCCGTTTGATTCAGGACGTCATGACGCCCGATCAATACGCCAGCAACGTCAAAACGGTGCCGGGCAGCGACGCGGTGGTAGAGTTCGCCATTCGGTTGCCAGGGCGCGCTGCAGGGGATGAGCCGGTGTGGCTGCCGATCGATGCCAAATTCCCCAAGGAAGAATACGAGCGCTTGATGGATGCTTACGACGCCGTGGATTCCGAAGGCGAACGTGCAGCGGGGGCGGCCCTGGCGCGAGCCGTGGAATTGCAGGCGCGCCAGATCGCTGCCAAATATGTGGCGCCACCGCATACGACTGATTTTGCGATCATGTTTTTACCGACAGAAGGCCTCTATGCCGAGGTTCTGCGCCGCCCCGGCTTGTTGGATAAATTGCAGAGTTTGCGTGTGAACGTGGCGGGACCGAGCAACCTGGCCGCGATGCTCAATAGCCTGCAGATGGGATTTCGCACGCTGGCGATCGAACAGCGCTCCTCCGAAGTTTGGCAGGTACTGCGTGCAGTGAAAACCGAGTTCGCGAAGTTCGGCGAGTCCTTGGCCAGTGTGAAAAAGACCTTGGATACGGCCAGCAGCAAATTGGGGCAGACGGAGGTGCGTACCCGGGCGATGCTGCGCAACCTGAAGACTGTCGAGGCCTTGCCCGACGAGGATGCGCAGCGGGTGCTGGGTGATGAGGGGTAAGTCGTCAATCGTGGTTGATGACGAACTGCACCTTTCCTGCCTGGCCTGATGTTGCTATGTCAAAGGCGGCTTCGTATTCGTGCAACGGAAACTCATGCGTGACGATGCGATCGAGCGCCGGAATCAGTGCAGGCAGCAGATCAATGGTGTCTTGCCACGTAGTGCGCAGGTGTCGTCCGTAGATACCTCGCACGGCGATTTCTCGCAGGATGACATGACGTGAAAGATCCAGGCCGATGTTGCCGTTCGGCAGGCCGGCCAGCAGCAGGGTGCCTCCGGGCCGGATAGCGGCCAACGCAGAGGCTATCCCTGCCTGGTTTCCGCTGGTGTCGATCGCTGCATCGACGCCACCATCACTGGGGTTTAATCTCATCAGCCGTTCATTGGCGTCGTCTGCGCTGGAATCGATGAGCGTGTCTGCGCCGACGGACTGCGCGAGCTGTAAACGCTGATGAGAGAGATCGGTCGCGATGATGTGTGTGGTACCGGTGGCTTTGGCGGCGGCGATGGCCAACAGGCCGATAGGTCCGCACCCGACGACGAGCAACTGTCCTGATCGTGCCTGTGATTCTCGAACGGCTCGCACACCGATGCCTAGAGGCTCCATGAGACAGGCATATTTGTGGTGAAGATCGGCCGGCAGAACACGCAGTAATTCCGACGGAACGATCGCATATTCGGCAAATGCACCGCAATCGAGGCGGCTGAATACCCGTAGATTCAGGCAGGTGTGGCCGCGGTCCGCGGCACATTGACTGCAGTGGCCACAGGGCAGATGCGTCTCGGCGGCGACTTTGTCCCCCGGTTTCATGTCGTGTACCTCATTGCCTCGATCGATGACAATGCCGCTGAATTCGTGCCCGAGCGCGAACGGAGGTTTGTAGCTTTTCGCGGCCCAGGCATTCCATCCGATGATGTGCAAATCCGTGCCGCAGATGGCCGCGCGGCTGATGCGCACCAGGACTTCGTTCGTCGCTAGAGCACGAAGCTGCCGGCGCGCCAGAGCAACGCCTCCGGGCATGGGTCGCTCTTTCATCAGGATCGGGTAACCCATGGGGAGGCTGAGCATGATGTCATTGCTCCTTGATGTTGGCGAACTCGGCGACGCGTTCCCAGACCTCGGCATCGTCGCGAATCTGAGTGGCCATGTCTTCGGAGGTGCCTGTCGATACGGTGGCGCCCAGGTCCTCTAGCCGGCTTTTTATCTCGGGCCGTTTGAGTGTGCGCTGCATGGCGTCATAGAGCGTGGCCTGGATGTCTTTAGGCAGGCCCGCAGGTGCCATGATGCCGTTCCAGAAGTCAGGTGCGTAGTCCTTGACGCCCAGTTCGTTAAAGGTGGGCAAGTCGGGTAATTGGGGACTGCGCGTTGCTGCCGCCAGACCGATAGGAGTGAGCTGCTTGGATTTTATGAAGGACATGGCCGAGGGCAGGGCGTCGAGCAAAATCGGCACTTGCCCGGCAACCACATCGCTCAATGCAGGGCCTGACCCGCGGTACGGAATGTGTGTGATGTTCAGGCCCGTCATCATTTTGAACTGCTCCATGGCCAGGTTCGTGGCGCCGCCCGCCCCTGAGCTGCCATAACTGTAGCGTCCGGGATTGGCCTGGAGGATCTGCATGAACTTCGGGTACGTGTTGCCTTCGAATTTGGGGTTGACCACAATCACGCCGGGAAAGCTCGAGAGCTTTGCGATCGGCGTGAAATCCTTGGTGATGTCGTAGTCCAGTTTTTTCACTGCACCGTTCGTGCCATGCGTACTGACATTCATCAGGCCAATGGTGTAGCCATCGGGCGTTGCGCGTGCCAGTTCCAGCGCACCGATCGAGCCGCCGGCGCCGCCACGATTGACCACGACGATAGGCTGTTTCAGCTCTTTGGATAGGCCTTCGGCAAAGATTCGTCCGACCACGTCTGTGGTGCCGCCGGGGGCGAACGGGATCACCAGTCGTATCGGGCCTGTCGGGTAGGCGGCTTGTGCCAGAGCGCTGCCGCCCAGCGTTGACAAAGCCATCGCCAGTCCCGTTATCAGCACCTTTCTGCGGGTGGGTTGCAACAGTTTCATTATGTCTCCTCCTGTGAAGCCTGCGTGATTGATTACACGGGGCGGTCGCCTTTTTGGACTTTTAGTGTGCGGTTATCGACTGCGGGCAGCATGCGGGCGGGATCGCGTGTCACGACGATGTCGATGACGGTGGGGCTCTCGCGATTCGCGAATCCTCTTTCGAATGCGCTGACCAATTGCTCGGGGTCTTCGACGCGGATACCCAGGCATCCCATGTGATTGGCAATATCCGCGTAGTTCATTTCATGCAGGTCTGACGACTGGTAGTTGCCTGCGCCGTAGACTGAGTGCTGCAGCGCCTTGACGTAGCCCGAGGCAGCGTTGTTAAAGACGCATAAAACGAAATTGGCGCCCAGGCGTTTGGCGGTTTCCATTTCGCCCATGGTCATGTTGAACCCGCCGTCGCCGGTCAGTGCGACGACGACACGTTCTGCGCCGACGCCGATCTTGGCGCCCATGCCACCAGGTACGCCGTAGCCGATGGAGGCGAATCCCCGGTCAGCGACAAAGTGCCGGCCAGCTTGTTTGGTGTCGAACAGCAGGGCTCCCCAATGTGCGGCAAAGCCTCCATCGGCCACCAGGACAGCGTCTTTGGGCAGGATCCGGTTGAGTTCGCCCAGGATGCGGCCGATGTTGACAGGAGTTTCTTTGGAGGTGGTGCGATCCTTGGCCGTCTCGTTCCATTGGGCCAGTTTTACCGGGACCTCAGCCAGGTACTCGGCGCGTTGTGCCCGGCGTGAATCCCCATTGCCGAGCGCGCTGGCAATGTCTTCGAGAGCGAGGCGTGCATCGCCTACCAAGGCGACATCGGCCTTGGTGGTGCGGCCGATTTCCTCTGCTACGACATCGATATGGATGAGCGGCGTGGCAGGGGGAATGATGGTGAATCGCTTGGTCGCCACCTCGCCTAATTTGCAGCCCACGACGATGAGGCAGTCGGACGAGGCGATCAGCTCATTGGCGATGCGGTCGTATCGTCCAAACACGCCTGCCGACAGTGGGTCTGTGCAGGCAATGGCGCCTTTGCCGCTCATCGTGTGCGCGACGGGAATGCCTTCGCTGCGGGCCAGCGCGAGCAGGGCTTCGTGTGCTTGAGAGATATGGACGCCGCCGCCCGCCAGAATGAGCGGGCGCCTGGCATTGCCGATCAGCGCAACGGCTCGCGCGAGATCGTCGCCTGCGGGGCGGGTGCGGCGTGACTGAAAGGTCGCGGTCGCGGGATCGGTGAACAGATCAGCGTCGTCGAACGTATGCTCGCCGTGAGAGATGTCTTCAGGAATGGCGATCACTACCGGACCGGGACGGCCCGAGGTCGCTACCGCAAAGGCGCGCCGCACGTGCTCGGGGATGCGTTGGATGGCTTCGACTCGGATGACTTCTTTGCACACGGGACGCAGGACTTCCAGTTGCCGGGCCTCCTGAGTCATGTTTTTCCAGGCATGATCGCGATGCGCATCGGCGACGATCGCGACGATGGGGATGCCGGCATTGAGCGACTCGGCCAGGCCTGTGACGAGATTGGTCGCCCCTGGCCCTAGCGTTGCGTCCACGATGCCGACGCGATTCGTGACGCGAGCGTAGGCGTCTGCGGCAAATACGCCGCAGCGTTCATCGTTGATCAAGGTGTGCCGCAGTCCGAGCGCCCGGCAGGCTTCGTAAAAGGGCAGCAATTGAAATCCACCCATTCCGAATAAAGGGCCGACTTCATATCGTTTCAGCATCTCTGCTACCGCTGCGCCACCACTCAAGTGGTGTTTTTGTGTCGTCATCTGTGTCTCCGTTGTTAGGTTTAATCGTGAGATAGCTGTAGTGCGAATGTCTGAGCGGTCATGCCTAACGAGGCGCCTGCCTCAATGGCAGTGCGATTCAGCGCCGATATCACGCCCGTGCGATAACTGGACTGCGCGTCGCCGATACGGGCGGTCCAGGCGCTGACGCAGGCTGCGGCAATGCCTCGTTCATCCAAGGCAGGCAGCCTCGACGTACCAGCCTGATCTATCCCGACGGCTGCATCGTTGAACACGATGGCGCGGACATCAACGCGCACGGCAGAGCCTGGATCATCGCCAAGCAAGCCTCCATGCGATCCGCAGATGACGATCTTTCCTGCATCTGTCGCGGTGATGAGCGAGTTGGAGTCGACCAGCGTGACCTCGCCGCCGTTGGATAAGCGCACGACACTGCGGTGTTCGGCGTCAGCGTGGGCGATGTCCGTCTCGAGCGGCCCCGGGGAAGCCCGGCAGGCCAGGGTTTCCAGCGCGTGACGGCATGTGTCTCCTATCACGACGCCCAGGCGTGCCGCGATGGCGTTGGCGTGGGAAATACGCCCGCGTTGATGACCGTCTTGGCCATTTCCGATACGGGCCGACAGATGGCCGATGGTGGCTGCAGGGATTCCGGCCGCTTCGAGAATGGGCAATGCGGCAACGCCGGCCTGTTCCAGGCCGACCCCTGCGTCACATAGGATGACGCCCCGCAATCCCATTGATAAGGCGAGCGAGCCGCAATAGCTGCCCCCGTGTGAGGCGCAGTACGCCACGGTGTCGTGAGTGTGCGGAGGGACTTGCGTGATGCTGTCGAAAATCAGTATATTCATTTATGTTCCGTTTAACGGAATAAATGGTCTGTTAAATGAAAGTATAGAGAGGCTGGTGGATAATTTCAATATGGAACACACAACAGGCAAGCCAACAGGGACACCTCACAGATGAAGGAATCAGCCACACAAGCGGAACTCGGGGGCGCGGAGCGCGGAGGGGAACATCAGAATTTGCGCCGCATGAGCCTGGCGCTCGATGCGCTTGCGCGCGCGCCGCAGGGATTGCGCTTGGCAGAGATTGTCAGCTTGACCAAGCTGGGCAAGACGACTGCTCATCGTCTGATGACCGGGCTGCAAGAGTTCGGGTGGGTGGAGTATGTGGAAGAGGACGGCAGCTATCAGTTGGGCTTTCGGCCATTGACACTGGCGTTGGCGGCCGCCGATCGGTATGGCCTGGGCCGCTTGGCCGCGGCACGCTTGCAGCGGATTGCCGATGACACCGAAGACACGGTGTATCTGAGCTTGCGCTCAGGGCTGGAGTCGATTTGCGTTGCGCGCTACGAAGGTGATTTTCCGGTCAAGACCCTGACCCTCTCTGTGGGGGCACGCCGGCCATTGGGGGTGGGAGCAGGCAGTCTGGCGCTGCTGGCTTTTCAAGATGAACAGACCATGCTGAACATTATTGACCGGACATCAGAGGCGCGCGCGCGGTATCACTTCAGTGACGCGACGCTGCAGAAATTGGTAGCCGATGCGCAAGCGCGCGGTTACGCATTGAACGACGGCATGCTCGTGAGCGGGATGAGTGCAGTCGGCGTTCCTATTCGTTCGTCGGCTGGGGTTCCCGTGGCGGCGATCAGTGTGGCCGCGATTTCGTCTCGTCTATCGGGTGATCGGCAGCATGAAGTTGCGCGCCGTTTGCAAGATGCTGTGACAGAGATTGAGTCTTCATGGCAAAGCGCGTTGGACCTGACAACATTGGGAGTATAAAAAGGGAAGTGATCGCCACGATCGCGCCACATCGAGGAGGCCCGTATGTCGACGTTTCAGACGCATATTGTCGGGAATCAGGTAGCGCCGCTGCAGGATTATTCCTTGTACGACACGGATATCGTGTTGCGGCAGGCGGTGCAGCGAGAGGGGGCGGCCGCGTGGGATGCCGCGTTGCGCGAGCACGGTGCGTGGCTGGGACGTGCCCACACATTAGAGGCGGGGGAGCAGGCGAATCGCTACTCGCCGCGTTGGGTGGGATACGACCGCAATGGTCATCGTGTTGATCAGGTGGAATTCAATGTGGCTTGGCATGAGTTGTTGTCGGGCATTGTGGCGCGGGGCTTGCATAGCCATGCCTGGCAGGCGCCCGCCACGCAATCCGCGCACGCACAGGCATCGGCGCGATTAGGTCGTCAGGTCGCGCGTGCTGCAGCTTACTTGATGCAGGGGCAGGTCGAGGCAGGTACGTTATGTCCGACGACGATGACGTTTGCGGCCGTGCCCTTGCTGCAAAACGAGCCGGCTGGAGCGATCGATTTTGCCCAGCAATGGCTGCCTGCATTGTTCTCCCATGAGTATGATCCCGCCGACGCGCCTATCTCGGCCAAGCGTGGCGCGTTGATCGGAATGGGGTTGACCGAAAAACAAGGCGGATCCGATCTACGCGCCATTACGACCCAGGCTGTGGCGCAGGGCGCGGAGGGGCGCGGCCAGGTATATCGATTGACGGGGCATAAATGGTTTCTTTCTGTGCCGCACGCGGATGCGCATCTGGTGTTGGCAGATACGGATGCGGGGCCAGGGTGTTTTTTTGTTCCGCGCTGGATTCCCGATGGGCCGCGCAATGAAGTGCGTATCCGTCGTTTGAAAGACAAGCTGGGCAATCGCAGCAATGCGAGCGGCGAGGTGGAGTTCGAACAGGCCTGGGGCATGCTGATGGGCGAGCCTGGACGCGGGCTGCCGTTGTTGTTGCAGATGGCTGCGACCACCCGTCTGGATTGTGTACTGGGCAGCGCGGCGCTGTTGCGCCAGGCTGTGGTGCAGGCGGCGCATCATGCGCAATACCGGCAGGTGTTTGGCCAACCTCTGGCGGCACAGCCCTTGATGCGTCAGGTGTTGGCGGATCTGGCCCTCGAAAGCGAGGCGGCAATGGTCTGGGCGATGCGTCTGGCGCGCGCGGTCGATCAGCGTGGCGACGAGACGGTGGGAGCCAACGCGCGAGCCTTGGTGCGCGTGGGGACCCCCGCTGCCAAGCTCTGGGTATGCAAGCGTGCCATCAATGCGATCGCGGAATGCATGGAGATCTGGGGCGGCAATGGCTATATCGAGGATGGCCCTTTGGCACGGCTATATCGCGAATCGCCGGTGAATTCGATCTGGGAAGGATCGGGGAACATCATGGCGTTGGACGTGTTGCGCGCGTTGCAGCGTGATGTCGAGGGGCTGGCGATGTTGCGGGCGGAACTGGATCTCGCGCGCGGCGCATGGCCGGCTTATGATCACGCTTTGGACGTGTGGCTGATGCAGGTGTCGGATCAGTTGCCCCAGGCTGCGACGGGATCGGCGCGGGCGGCAGTGGATGCCGTACAGGCCATTGATCCTGCTCAGGCGCGGCATGTGGCGGCGGGGCTGGCGCGATTGTGGCAGGCGGCGCTGCTGATTCAAACGGCGCCAGCGGCGGTGGCAGATGCGTTTGTGGCCAGCCGGCTCGTGCAGCCAGGTGGAATCGTCGGCGAATTGCCCGCCGGGCTGGATGTAGACGCGATTTTGGCGCGGGCCTGGCCGGGTATCTGCTAAATTGCTGCGCTGGCATCCCAGGTCGGATATGCGATCAGATGTGGGATATCGGCTTTTATTGACTTTTCGCGTGCTCCGGCGCGCTAGCGCACTATGCTTACTCAGCAAGAACTTAAGCAACAGGCCGCCGATGCGGCGCTGGCTCTGATTGAACCTCTGGTCGGCCCTGACGTCATCATCGGCGTGGGAACGGGATCGACCGCCGATCTTTTCATCGACGGCCTGGCCAGGTTTCGAGGGCGGTTGGGCGGTACCGTGGCCAGCTCCGAGCGCAGTGCCGCCCGCCTGGCGGGGCATGGGCTCAAGGTGCTGGACCTGAACGACGTGACCACCATGCCCGTCTATGTGGATGGGGCTGACGAGATCGACGGCCGCTTGCACATGATCAAAGGCGGCGGCGCGGCTCACACGCGCGAGAAAATCGTGGCGTCGGTAGCCGAGCAGTTCATCTGCATTGCCGACGAATCCAAACTGGTCGAGCGCCTGGGGCGTTTCCCCTTGCCGGTCGAGGTGATTCCGATGGCGCGCGAGTCGGTGGCACGTTCGCTGATTGCGCTGGGCGGTCAGCCCCAGCTGCGCGAAGGGGTTACGACGGATAACGGAAACATCATCCTGGATGTGTCGGGTTTGCAGATTGATGATGCGCCGAATCTGGAACTCATCGTGAACAATCTGGCGGGTGTGGTGACTTGCGGGCTGTTCGCACGCGTGGGGGCGCATATTGCGTTGTTAGCCACGCAGAACGGCATTCGGCGGCTTGAGCGATCCTGAGGTTTTGCCGCTTGCCCAGCGGCGCAGCCGGATTAATAATCTTGTCATAATTAAGTCATAACCTTGCGGGTCGGCAGGCCCATCACGCATTGCGCATTAAAGGGTAACGCCATGATCAAACCTACGCAGGGAGTCCGGATGACGGAGCACACTAACAAGCAATTCGACGCCGATCTGGAAAGCGTCCGTTCGCAGTTTTTGCAGATGGGCGGCGTGGTCGAGGCCATGATCCAGGAATCGGTCGACGCGGTCCCTACGGGCGACATGGATTTGGTCGAAAAGGTGCGCGAGCGCGAAAAGCAGGTCAACCGCTTTGAGGTCGAGATCGATGAGCGTATCGGCCTGATTCTGGCGCGCCATCAGCCGACGGCGATTGATTTGCGCACGTTGCTGGCCGTGTCCAAGATGCTGACGGACATGGAGCGTTGCGGCGACGAGGCTGAAAAAATCGCCAATACCGTTCGACGCATGTATGAGGCCGATCAACGCTTTATGCCGGTCATCGAGATACGCCATATGGCTGCCAGCGTGGGCCGTATGCTGCACGACGTGCTGGACTCGTTTGCCCGTCTGGATCCTGTGTTGGCTGCCCAGGTCGTTCGCAATGACAAAGAAGTCGATCGCGAATGGAAGGGCGCGCTGCGCAATCTGATCACCTACATGATGGAAGACCCGCGCACGATTTCGCGCGCCATCGATATGGTGTTCATCGCACGGGCGCTGGAACGCATTGGCGATCACGCCAAAAACATGGCCGAGCGCGTGATTTATCTGGTCAGGGGGGCGGATGTCCGCCATACCGGCGCTAAAAACGCCGAACGTCAGGCGCGCGGCGAGGTAGAGGCCGAGACCACGGAATCGAACGGCGAGGCGTGAGCCGCGCCGCG
>NZ_CBCSJH010000052.1:16960-23380 GCF_965139195.1 Bordetella tumbae
GGCCCGTCAGGGCCCGGGCATGATGATCATTGGGTCGCGATCATTCCGAGGGCGGCACGAAGCCCTGGGCTTCGACGCTGCCGTCTTCGAACAAAAAGCGTTCCATTTGCTGTTGCAGGTATTTGCGGGCGCGAGCGTCCGCGAGGTTCAGGCGGTTTTCGTTGACCAGACGCGTCTGGACCTGTTTCCACTCTTCCCAAGCCTCCTTGGAAATGCTTTGCCAGATGCGCGTGCCCATTTCACCGGGGTACGGCGGAAAATCGAGCCCTTCGGCTTCGCGTTTCAGTTTTACACAGTTGACGATACGGGACATGGTTTGCTGCCGGTTTGAATGAGATCCGTCATTTTACCGGGCTTGGCATTGGCGTGGGCGCAAGGGGCACAGCAGCGCGCCCGCTGGGCTTGCCGAACCGGGCGGCTCATATGAGCCGCCCGTGCAGCAGGACCGGTTCAGGGCTGGAGCAGCCCGTCAGCTAATCACAATTTTTTGATGAAAATCAGGCTGTTACGCGAACGGTTGTAATTGTTCTGCTTGCCACGGGGCAAATCTGCGATGCCGCCCTGGACAAAGCCGCGCTTGATAAACCAGTGCGAGGTGCGAGTGGTGAGCACGAACAGCCGCCGCGCGCCCATGGCCCGGGCACGCGACTCCATGTGCCGCAGCAGGATTTCGCCTTCGCCGGTGCCTTGCCATTCCGGATGCACGATGAGGCAGGCCATTTCTGCCATGTGCTCCTCGGGGTAGGGGTGCAGCGCCGCGCAGCCATAGATGACGCCGTCGTGCTCCAGTACCGTGAAGTGTTCCACCTCGCGTTCGATGACACTGCGCGGACGCGGCACCAGCGTGCCATCGGCCTCCAGGGGCTCGATCAGGCTCAAAATCGCGCCGACGTCGTCCAGTGTCGCGGGACGCAGGTCATCCAGCGTATCCTCGACCACCATGGTGCCCACGCCATCGTGGGTAAAGATTTCCAGCAGAACGCTGCCGTCCAGGGCGTAGGGCACCAGGTGTGCGCGGGCTACACCGCGTTTGACTGACAGCGAGGCGTGCCGCAGATAAAACGCGGTGTCTTCGTCCAGATCGCCTTGCTGCAACAGGGCATCGGCGTCGACGCGTGCGAGCTCGGTGTCCACCGATCCATCCGGTGACAGCACTCCTGGCGAACTGGAGAGAAAAATCAGTTTTTCGGCACGCAGGGCAACCGCGACACTGGTGGCGAGGTCCTCCATGGCCAGATTGAAGGCATCGCCAGTGGGCGAGAAGCCCAGGGGCGACAGCAGGACAATCGAGCCTCGTTCAATGGCGAACTTCAGCGCATCGACATCGATTTTGCGGACTTGCCCGGTGTGCTGGTAGTCCACCCCGTCGACCACGCCCGTGGGGCGGGCCGTGACGAAATTGCCCGAAATCACCCGGATATGCGAATGCGACATGGGCGTGTTGGGCAAGCCCTGGCTGAAGGCGGCTTCGATATCCAGGCGAATCTCGCCCGCTGCTTCTTTGGCGCATTCCAGCGCTGCGGGGTCGGTGGGCGCCATACCACGATCGAACTGCTGGGTGAATCCTTTCAGGCGCAGTTGCTCGTTCACCTGGGGGCGTGATCCGTGCACCAGGATCATGCGTACGCCCAGCGCGGACAACAGCGACAAGTCTTGTACCAGCGCATTGAGCGCTCCCGCCTGGACGAGTTCGCCGCCAAAGGCGATCACAAAGGTCTTGCCTCGGAATGCATGCACATACGGCGCCACGTCTCGGAACCATCGGACAAACTGGGCAGCGGCGAATTCGGGGGCTTCTTGGGCAGAGACGGTTTCTGGTTCCTGATCGGACATGATGGGCGGATGAGCTTCCTGAGGACGTAGGCACGCTCAAGGGCGTGGCCGGTGCCGCGTAGGGCGGCGCTGCACGAAATTATATGACCGTGACAGGGACAGGCCCTAAATCAATCGAATCAAAAAGGGTATCTATGCAACAGTTCTGCACCAGAGGGGCCTGATGGGGCGGCATTGAGCCCGGCTTCGTTCCATGGCGGCGGGACAACGGGCGCTCTCAGCGCAGGCATGACAAGTTTTTATAATGGCGGCTTAAAGGATAAATCGCACATGTCAGAAGTTTCCCCTCCGCCCGCGCGCGGCAAGACGCCAGGCAAGCGTGAGCAAGGTCCGCGCGATGTGCCTGCGTCAGGCAAGCGTGAGCAAGGCCAGCGACGCGATGCGCCCTCGCCAGGCGCGCCTGAACAGGCCCCGCCACGCGATGCGCCCACTTCGGGCAAGCGTCAGCATGGCCGGCGCGATGCACCGCGTTCGTCTGCGGCGGACAAGGCGCCGCCGCCCGAGCGGCCCATTCCCGTCATCACCTATCCCGAGGACTTGCCGGTCAGCGCGCGGCGAGAGGAGATCGCGCGTGCCATCGCCAGCCATCAGGTGGTGATCGTCAGCGGCGAAACCGGGTCGGGCAAGACGACGCAGTTACCCAAGATCTGCCTGGAATTGGGCCGTGGCCGCCAGCGCATGATCGGCCATACTCAGCCGCGCCGGCTGGCCGCCACGTCGGTCGCCAAACGCATCGCCGAGGAACTGAACAGCGCTCTAGGTGAAATTGTTGGTTACCAGGTGCGCTTCAATGATCGCACCGGCCCGAATGCTTCGGTGAAGCTGATGACGGACGGCATCTTGCTGGCCGAGTCGCAGCGTGATCCGTTGCTGCGCCGTTATGACACGCTGATCATCGATGAGGCGCACGAACGCAGCCTGAATATCGATTTTCTGCTGGGCTATCTGAAACAGCTGCTGCCGCGGCGTCCCGACCTGAAGGTCATTATTACTTCGGCGACGATTGATGCCGAACGTTTTGCGCGCCATTTTGCGTCTGAGATCGGCGGCACCTCGGGCGATTCGGTAGCAAGCAAGCGCGGACCGGATAGCGAAGGCCAGAAAGCTGGGGAAGATCGCTCGGGTCGCCCAGGACAGGGAAATAGTGCAGATGAGCGGAGCCGCGCAGGCAAGGGCGACAGGGGAGTATCCACCGATCATCCAGGACTGCGCCTTGCCCCCGTGATAGAAGTGTCGGGCCGGTTGTACCCAGTCGAGGTGCGCTATCGGCCGGTCCGCGATGAAACGGATGAGGGCGAGGATTCGCCCGGCAACAAGTCGAATCGCGAACGCTTGGCTGGTGACGAAGAACGCGATCTGATCGACGCAATTGTGGATGCGGTGGACGAATGCGCGCGCCATGGTCCTGGCGATGTGTTGGTATTCCTGCCTGGCGAGCGTGAGATTCGCGAGTCGGCAGAGGCGCTGCGCAAACATCATCCTGCAGGCACCGAAGTGCTGCCTTTGTATGCGCGCTTGTCACAGGCCGAGCAAGAGCAGATTTTCCATCCGCGCACCAACGCGCGCCGCATTGTGCTGGCGACCAACGTGGCCGAGACCTCGTTGACGGTGCCGGGCATTCGCTTTGTGATCGATAGCGGGCTGGCGCGTATCAAGCGCTATTCGTGGCGCAACAAGGTCGAGCAACTGCGTATTGAGCCGATCAGCCGCGCCTCGGCCAATCAGCGTGCCGGGCGCTGCGGGCGTATCGGACCGGGCGTGTGTATTCGTCTCTATGACGAACTGGACTTCAATGGCCGCGCGGCGTTCACCGATCCAGAGGTGCTGCGTTCTTCGCTGGCTTCCGTGATTCTGCGGATGAAGTCGCTCAGGCTCGACGAGATCGAACAGTTTCCGTTTGTCGAGGCGCCACCGGGGCGTGCCATCGCCGATGGTTATCATCTGCTGCAGGAGTTGGGCGCGATCGAGTCGGCGTCGGCTTCGGATGATGAGGAGGCGAACGAAGCCTCGCGCACGGGCTCGTCATATGTGTTGACCCACACGGGTCACGAGTTGGCCAAGCTGCCCGTCGATCCTCGCATTGGCCGCATGATTCTGGCGGCACGCGAGCAACAGTGCTTGGCGGAAATGCTGATCATCGCCTCGGCGCTGTCTGTGCAGGACCCGCGTGATCGTCCCATGGCAGAACGCGAGGCGGCGGAGGCCGCGCACGCCAAGTTCGCCGACGACAAATCCGAGTTCATGTCGTTTTTGAAGCTCTGGCGTTGGTATGGCGAACAAGTGCAGCACAAGGCTTCGCAACGCAAACTCGTAGCGTTGCTGCGCCAGAATTTCCTGTCGCCCATCCGTTTGCGTGAATGGCACGATGTGCATACGCAGCTGTCGGCGCTGGTGGGCGAGCAGGGGTGGCGAGTCAACCAGACCGAGGCGACGTATGAGCAGCTGCATCTTGCGTTGTTGTCGGGGTTGCTGGGCAATATCGGTTTCAAGAGCGACGAGGGCGGCTATTACCGCGGTGCGCGCGATATTCGCTTTCATATACACCCGGGTTCGCGTCAGGCGAAAAAAGGCGGCCGTTGGATCGTGGCCGCCGAGTTGGTCGAGACCACGCGGTTATATGCCCGCTGCGTGGCGCGTATTGAGCCTGTGTGGCTCGAGCGCGTGGCCTCGCATCTGCTGCGCCGCAATTGGTCCGATCCGCGCTGGGAAAAGAAGGCGGGGCAGGTGGTCGCCAATGAGCGTGCGACATTGTATGGCCTGATCGTCTACGCTGGCCGGCGCATTCAGTATGGCCGCGTCAATCCGCAGCATGCGCGTGAATTATTTATCCGTCAGGCCCTGGTGCCGGGCGAGATCGATACGCGCCTGCCATTCGTTGCGCACAATCGCAAACTGATTGCTGGCATTGAAAAGCTCGAACACCAGGCGCGTCGTCCCGATATTCTGGTTGACGATGAGTTGATCTACGCGTTCTACGACCGCCAATTACCTGAGGGGATTTCGCAGACGGCGAGCCTGGAAAAATGGGTGCACGGCCTGGATAAAGCGGCCGCTGCTGCGTTGATGCTCACGCGTGACGAGCTCATGCGGCACGAGGCGGCGGGCGTGACGACTGACGTGTTTCCGAAACAGGTGGAGTGGCAGGGCGTGGTCATGCCGCTGGACTACCATTTCGAGCCGGGTTCGCCGCGTGATGGGGTGACGTTGTCTGTGCCTTTGTTTGCGTTGAATCAGATCGATCCTGCTCGCTGTGAATGGCTGGTGCCGGGCATGCTGAAAGAAAAGGCACATCTGTTGCTGAAGTCGCTGCCGCAAAAGCTGCGGCGTCATTGTGTGCCTTTGCCTGATTACGCGGCCGGTTTCTATGATCGCTGGTACGACCGTATGGCGGATCCGCAACGGGGCTTGGTGGATGCTTTGATCGCTGATATGTGGGATCAGGTCCAGGTTCGTCCGGCTACCGGCGATTTCAAGTTGGAGACCTTGCCTGCCCACTTGTTCATGAATTTCAAAGTGGTTGACGAGCACGGACGTATGCTCGCGGCCGGACGCAATCTGGCGCAACTGAAGGCCGAGTTCGGCAAACAGGCACAAGCGACGTTCCAGCAGTTGGCGGTGCGCGATGCGGGGGTTGCCCAGGCATTGGCGCATGAGAACCTGACCTCGTGGTCTTTTGGCGCGTTGCCGGAGATCATGGAGATCAAGCGCAAGGGGCAGTCCGTCATTGGCTATCCGGCGCTGGTGGATCGTGGCACGCACTGCGATCTGGATGTGTTCGATGATCCTGACGAGGCCAGGCGCCATCATCGCTCGGGGTTGTTGCGGTTGTTCCGGATCGGGTTGCGTGACCAGGTGAAGTTTCTGGAAAAGAATTTGCCTGATCTCACCAAGATGAGCATGCTGTATATGAACTTGGGCACGCAAGAGGATCTGCGTGATCAGATCATTGATTGTGCGTTGGCGCAGGCTTGTTTGACGGATCCGTGGCCTGCCGACGAGCAGGCGTTTGAGGCGCGGCGGCAGGATGGCAAGGGGCGGCTGGGGTTGTTGGCCCAGGAGGTCGCTCGGCTGTCGCATGCGATTCTGACTGAGTATGCAGCGTTGCAGCGCAAGCTGCCTCAGGCTAAACCGCATGCGGCGGCTTATGCGGATCTGCAGCAGCAGATCGGGGCGCTGGTGCCGAAGTGGTTCATCCGCGATACGGCGTATGCGCATCTGGCGCATTTTGCGCGCTATCTGAAGGCTGCGGTGGCGCGTATCGATAAGCTGCGGGCTGATCCGGCCCGGGATGCGCGGTTGATGTCTGATATGGCGCCTTTGCTCACGCAGTATCAACGTGCGAGGGCTGCGTTGAAGGGGGCTTCGGATCCCGGGTTGGATGAGTTTCGGTGGTTGCTGGAGGAGTTGCGGGTGGCGTTGTTTGCGCAGGAATTGCGGACGCCTATGCCGGTTTCGGTGAAGCGGTTGGTGAAGGCTTGGGAGTCGTTGCGGAGGTAGCGTCGGGTGGGGTTCTTGAACCGCCGGGGGCTGGCGTGTAAAGGGTACGCCGACCCGTTCGGCCGGTCTGGACGCNNGCGCGTCCAGACT
>NZ_CBCSJH010000052.1:23390-31181 GCF_965139195.1 Bordetella tumbae
GGGCGGCTGGGCAAACTCGCTCCGCTGCGCTCCACTCAAACATGCCCAGCCGACTTCCCCCCGCCTGACACACCAGGCTCGGCGGCCTCAACGGGTCGGCGTACCCTTTACACGCCAGCCCCCGGCTCGCGGTGTTTGGAATTCCACAAGGCTCCTGCAGGGACGTCTAAATAGAGACTCGGTATGCCAGCAAAAAACTACGTGCTCAATCTTTCAACGTAGTCAGATCGACGATCTCTTCCTTGCCGTAAAACTTTACGCCGATATGAATTCGATCCCGCCCCTGCGAGCGTCGATGCCGGTTCGTATCGCGCAGTGAGTATACGCATCCGCAGTATTCCTGCTGATAGAAGTTTTCCCGCTTGGAAATCTCGATCATGCGCTGAGATCCGCCACCCTTGCGCCAGTTGTATGTCCAGTAGACCAGATCGTCATAACGGCCCGCTGCACGCTCGCCGCAGCCGTTGATCTGGTTCATGTCTTTCCAGCGCGAAATCCCCAGTGAGCTGGTGATCGTATCGAAGCCGTGTTCGTGCGCATACAGGGCCGTGCGCTCGAATCGCATGTCGAAACAGACTGTGCAGCGCTCGCCGCGCTCGGGTGAGTTTTCCAGCCCCTTGACCCGGTCGAACCAGTTATCCATGTCGTAGTCGGCGTCGATGAACTCGATGCCGTGTTGCTCGGCAAAGCGGATGTTTTCCTGCTTGCGGATCTCGTATTCTTTGACAGGATGGATGTTGGGGTTGTAGAAAAAAATCGAATAATCGATGCCCGATGCCTGCATGGCTTCCATGACTTCGCCGGAACAGGGCGCGCAGCACGAGTGCATCAGCACCTTGCGGCGGCCGGTGGGCAGTTCGAGTTGGGGACGCACGAATTCAGACATGGCAGGCAGGGAGGTGGCGGTAAAAACCCTTATTTTACGATGATTTGCGAGTGCCCCATAGAGCACTCGCCCGACGTGTCTGTCCCCGAGACACACCGCGTGGCCAGCGCAAGGTCGGGTTCAGGAGGGAGCAGAGCCGCTTCTTCTGGGGGAGCCTCGAAACTCGATGCGGCCCGGTATTTCCTCGGGAGAGTGCCTACGTTATCCCAATACCGTGTTCCACAGTGCGGTGACCGCCGCGCGTTCGTCGATCAATCGATCTTGAGGCACACGAGCTTTTTCGACGCCTTGCAAACGTAGTTGGTGCTGCGTGCGTCGCAGGGTGCGGTAAGCGTCGCCGGCAAGCTGGGCCAGATCGGCGGGGATCAGCCCGGCCTCTGCGGCCAGGCGCAATAGGGCGATATTGCCCAGGTTGTTGACCAGTACTCGATGGGTGGCGGCGTGGCAGAGCACCAGGTATTGGGTGACAAACTCGACGTCGACCATGCCGCCGCGATCGTGTTTCAAATCGAAATCGCCGCTCTGGTTGGGATGTCCGGCGCTGATTTTGTCGCGCATGGCCAGGACTTCGTTGCGCAAGGCGGCGGCGTCGCGGGGTTGGACGAGGACGTCGGCGCGAATGCGCTCGAAGTGCGCACCGATGCTGGTGTCGCCGGCAGCATAGCGGGCCCGGGTCAGGGCCTGGTGTTCCCAGGCCCAGGCGTGTTTCAGCTGGTATTGTTCAAAGGCTTCGACGGACACGGCCAAGAGACCGGCATCGCCGTCGGGGCGCAGGCGCAGGTCGGTTTCGTACAGGCGGCCCGACGAGGTCATGGTGGAGAGCCACGAGGTCATGCGGCGGCCCAGTTTGGCGTAGACCTCGGCGGCGTCATCGCGGGGATCGTCAAAGAGGAATACCAGGTCCAGATCGGAGGCGTAGCCCAGTTCTTTGCCGCCGAGTTTGCCGTAGGCAATGATGGCGAACAGCGGCGCCGCGCCGGCTTTTTTGTTGACCAGCGGCCAGACGCGGTGAATGGTTTCGGCCAGCAGCATGTCGGCTAGGGCGGATAGCTGGTCGCCGAGTGCTTCGACGGTGAGTTCGCCTTCGAGGTCCTGGGCCAGCAGTTGGAAACTCGCCTGGCGCTGGACGTCACGCATCAGGTTCATCTGCCGCTCGATATCCGGCTCACCATCGGGCAGCTTGCAGGCATCGAGGTCGGCAGAGAGCTGGCGTGCGATCTGCGCGAAATCCAGCGGCTGGAATAGGGTGCGCCAATCGATCAGGCTGTCCAGCAGCAACGGATGCTGCGTCAGGTATTGAGCTGCCCAGGGGCTGGCAGCGACCATGCGGGCCACGCGCGCCAGCGTATCCGGGAATTCGGCCAGCAAGGCCAGGTAGGCGCTGCGCTGCGCGATGGTTTCGATCAGGTCGAGCAGGCGCGCGGCGGCTTGTTGCGGGGCCGATGTCTGCCGGGCTGCCTCGATGGCGGCGGGCAGCAGTGTTTCCAGGCGGCGCCGGCTGCTTTCGGGCAGGGTGCGTACGCGCAGGCTGTTCAGCAGCGATTCGGCGCGGCGCAGCAGGTCGTCGGCGTCGTTGCCAAAGGCTTGCTTGATTTGTTCTGCCAGACGGCTTTCCGCATCGTGTTCGTCGTCGGCGGACGACTGAGCATCCGAGGCGTGACCGGATCTTGCGGTGGAGGAGGGGTGATCGTCGGCATCGCCCATGCCGGCCAGCCGGAAAGCGTTGCGAAACGTCTGTTCTACAAAGGTCCGGTGTTCCGTCAAGGTACGCTCGAATTCCTCGGCGCCCAGTCCCAGCGCACTTGCCAGGCGTGCGCGCTGCTCGGCATCGCCAGGCAAGAGATGGGTTTGCTCGTCTTCACGATACTGCAGTGTATGTTCGACGCGGCGCAGAAAGCGGTAGGCGTTTTCCAGGCGCTGTGCATCGTCGGTGCTGATCAGGCCGGCATCGCGTTCGGCGTGCAGTGCCTGCAACAGGCCGCGCCGCTGCAGGGCAGGCATGCGGCCGCCGCGGATGAGCTGGAATAATTGCACGACGAACTCGATTTCACGGATGCCGCCGTCGCCGAGTTTGATGTTGTTGGCGCTGTCTACGCCGTTGCGCGCCAGGGCGCGGCGCTGCCAGTCCTGGCGGATGCGTTCGCGCAGGGCGCGCAAGGACGCCAGGGCATCGAAGTCAAAATATTTGCGATACACAAAGGGCACGCGCAAGCTTTCGAGCTGGCGGGCTTGTGCGGTGGAGTCGCTATCGGGAAAGGCCTGCGCCGGAATCAAGCGTGCCTTGAGCCAGGCATAGCGCTCCCACTCGCGGCCTTGGGCGACGAGATAGTGTTCGAGCGCGTCCAGGCTCCACGCAGGTGGGCCGGAGTCGCCGTCGGGGCGCAGGCGCAGGTCGGTGCGAAACACCTGGCCGTGGGCGTCGGCCTCTGACAGCACAGGCATCATGCGGCGCGTGAGACGCCCATAGAACTCGTGATGGCTGATGCGGCGGGGGCCGTCGGTTTCACCTTCTTCGCCATACAGCATGATCAGATCGATATCTGATGAGACGTTCAACTCGCGACCGCCAAGCTTGCCCATGCCGAGGATCAGCATTTCCTGAGGGGCACCGGTGGCAGGATCGCGCGGGATGCCGTGCGTCTCGGCCAGTTCTGCTGCGACGCTGCGGTAAGTGATCGCCACTGCCAGGTCCGCGAGGGCCGTCATGGCGCCTACGACTTCTTCCAGTGTGGCCTGGCCGGCCAGGTCGCGCACCATCAGCGTCGTGAACACGCGCTCGCGCAGTTTGCGCAGGACCTCGCGGCATTGAGGGACCGGCAGGACGGCCGAGGCCTCGGCGCCTGCCAGTTCCGCTTGCCAAGCGGCCAGCACGTTCGGTGTGACGGGATGATGGCTGGCGACTTCCAGCCAGGCAGCCAGATCGGGATGGGTATCGACACGGCGGCGCAGATAACCGGACCAGGCCAGGGCGGGGGCGAGCAGAGAGGCAGACATGGGAGGAAGTGCAGACGGAAAGACGCGTTTCAGGTATAAGGGGACGATACCCCAAGAAGTTCTTTCTGCCCACTGCTCTGTGTCGTTAATTGCCAAAGTCTTCCGTTGTCTATTCTGGACCGGGTTCGCCGTTTATATTGCCGCGGCCGCTGTTCTGCTCGGTTTGCGATATTGGATCCTGCCCAATATCGATCAGTGGCGTCCTCGCATTGAGGCGTATGCCAGCGAGGAACTGGGCGCGCGTGTGCAGATTGGCGAGCTGAGAGCGGATTGGCGCGGTTTGAATCCGAGTCTGCGATTGACCTCGTTGGTGGTGTACGGTTCGGACAACGAGCCGGTGCTGACCTTGCCAACGGTCTCGGCGGTGTTGGGTTGGCGCAGCGTACTGGTGTTGTCGCCGCGTTTGCTCAGCCTGCGGGTGGATGGCCCAGAGTTATGGGTTCGTCGCGATGTGGCCGATCATTTGTGGGTGGCGGGCCAATCGATTGATCTCAATACTGGTGCAGATGATGAGCGTGGCCGCTCGCCGTTGGTGCGCTGGTTGGCGAATCAACGTGATCTGGCCTTGGTCGGGGCGACGGTGCATTGGCAGGATGAGCTGCGTCAGGCCCCTGATGTGGCGTTGCGTAATGTCAGTCTGCGGCTTTACAACGGGCTGCTGACTCACCGCTTTGCCTTGTCGGCAGAGCCGCCTGCCGCGCTCGCGAGTGAGGTGATGCTGCGGGGCAATGTTTATCGCAATCCTCTGCAGGCGGGTGCACCGCGTTGGACGGGTGAGCTTTATGCGGAAATCAAGGATGCTGAGCCCGAGGCCTGGGCGCCTTGGCTTTCGGTGCCGGCTGTTTCGGGCCGGGGGGCAGCACGTGCGTGGTTGACTTTGGATGAGGGCAAGATCACTGACCTCACTGCGGATGCGGCATTGCGCGAGGTGAGCTGGCACGCGACGGATGATGCTAATGCAACGCCTACGCCAACGAATGACGCGGCGGCGGGGTCTGCTGCATCCCAAGCGGCACCGCATACTGCCACATCGTCTCAGGCGCTGGCGTTTCGCCTGGAGTCCGGCACATTTCATCTGCAAGGGCCGCCCGGCAGCGTCACACAATGGGACGGTGTGCCACTGGCGCCCGCGGCAGAGGACGCTGGCATGACTGTCCGTGCCGAGTTGGCGGGTTTGCAGGCCAATCTGCCCGAGACGTTCGATCCTGCCTTGCTGCAGGTCGATACGTTGCGTCTGGACGCGACTGTGCGTCATCCGTCGCAGCAGCCTTTGGTGGTTGACGTCAGGCAGCTTGATTTGGCCAATGATGATTTGGATGCCCGTCTGAATGGGCGCTGGACCGGGCAGGGCAAGACCATCGCGGGCACGGCGGATTTTCAGGGAAATCTGGCTCGCGGCAGTATGTCGGCGATTCACAAGTACTTGCCTCTGACCGTGAACGCCGATGCGCGTGAATGGCTGGCACGTGGCTTGCCCGCGGGACATATCCGCGATGCTTCGGTCACGGTGAAAGGCGACCTGGACGAATTCCCCTTTGAGGATAAAGAGGATCATGGCCAGTTTCGTATTGCGGGCGCCTACAGCGGAGCGATCGTTGACTATGCGCCGCCGCACGGCCGCAACAAGGGCTGGCCGCGGCTGGAAAACGTCTCGGGCAATTTTGCCGTGGACAAAGTCAGCCTGTCGCTGGACACGCCGGGCGGAGCGATTGCGCACATCGGCGAGGACCATACGCTGACGATCGGGGCGGTGCGAGCCTCGATTCCAGACATGGAGCACGCCTCGACGCTGCATCTCGACGGTGAGATCTCCGGTGCCGTGCCAGCCTATTTAGCGCTGGCAAATCATTATCAATTGGGGCAGTTGCTGGACGGCATACTCGATACGGCCGAGGGCACCGGTGCGTGGCGAGTGCCGTTGAAGCTCGAGGTGCCGCTGCTGAATGCGGAAGACTCCAAGGTCGATGGACGGATCGTATTTGCGGGCAATGATTTCCGTTTTGTGCCGCAGATGCCGATGCTGCGGGACGTGCAGGGCGAATTGATGTTTTCCGAACGTGGGCTGCGGGTCGATGCGCTACGCACCGAGTTTCTGGGTGGACAGGCACGTATCAGCGGCAGGCTCGAGCAACGCCAGGATACTTTGCGTGTCGAGGGGACCGTGCCTGCCTCGGGACTGGCGCAATGGGTGCGTAATCCCCTGATGGAGCGCTTGTCTGGCCAGACTTCGTATCGCGGGCATGTCGGATATGGGCCGGGCGGAATATTGGACCTCGCCCTGGATTCGGATCTGACTGGGATGGCGATAGACCTGCCCGCACCGGTAGGCAAAACCAAGACGGCCTCGTTGCCGCTGAAAGCGAGTTGGGGCGCGGCGAGCGCGGCCGATAGCGGCAAGCGCGATCAACTATCGGTGAGCCTTGGGGGCAACGTCGCCTTGTTGCTGGAACATGATCGCGCTGCGCGCGGCAGTTACTTCACACGCGGCGCATTGGGTGTGAGCCGGCCGGCGGTGTTGCCTGCGGCTGCCGGGATGCTGGTCGATGTGCAAATGCCGGAACTGGATCTGGATGCCTGGCAACAGGTCGCCGACGAGGCCGAGGGCACCAAAAAGTCGGACTCAGACAAAGCCGCTGCGCGCTCGGAAGTATTGCCCATGCTGAATCGGATCAATTTGACGACGCAGCATCTGCGCGTAGCGGGTTGGTCGATGGACAATTTGACGCTTGCTGCGACGCGTCCTCAGCCCGCGCAGTGGCAGGTGTCGCTGAATTCCAAGCAGGCAGCCGGTTCTCTATCCTGGCAGGAAGCCTCCGGCGCCATTGCAGGGCGTGTCACCGCGCGGCTCAAACACCTGGCCCTGGGTGAGGACTCAGACGTCGCGACCAGCATGCCCGTCAAGGATGGGCCGACGCCCGACGATGACTTGTCGGATATCCCGGCGATCGACCTGCAGGCGGACCAGTTTTCGCTGTACGGCAGTAATGTCGGCAAGCTCGAGGTCTTGGGAACCAATCTGGAAAGAGGCCAGTTATGGCGCCTGGACAAACTGCATATCGGTAATGAGTCGGCTACGTTGGATGCGACGGGAAATTGGAGCCTCAAAGGGGCGCAGCGTGGCCTGAGCGTGGATGCCAAAGCCCAATTCAAGGATCTGGGCGCGTTTGTGGACCGTATCGGCTACAAGGATTATGTGGGCGGCGGCAGCGGTTCGATCGTAGGCAAGGTGACATGGCGCGATCTGCCCTGGACGCACGATCTGGCCAACCTCGAAGGCAACGTGCAGATCAGCCTGGACAAGGGGCGTTTCTTGAACGTGAATTCGCGCAGCGCCCGTTTGCTGGAGCTTCTGTCCCTGCAGTCATTGCAGCGCCTGGCCAAACTAGAGGCGAATCCGGCCGACGCATGGCGGGACGGTTTTCCTTTTGATACGATCCGGGGCGATATGGCCTTGAGCCGAGGGATCGCGCATACCGAGGGCTACAAACTCAACGGTCCGGTGGCGACGATTGTGTTGGCCGGGGATACCGACATCGTGGCCGAGCAGTGGAATATGAAAGCGGTCGTGATTCCCAATCTGGATGCCAGCGGCGCAGCCGTCGTGACAGCGTTGGCCGTGAATCCTTTGATCGGTCTTGGGGCGTTCGTGACGCAATGGTTACTGAAACAACCGCTGGCTCATGCGATGACGATGGAGTATGCCGTAACGGGATCGTGGGACGACCCCAAGGTCGATCCGGTCGAGACAAAGCCTGCACCTGGCCGCTCATCGAACCGAGACTATATCGAGCATTAAAAAATGCCCGTACGGTTGTAGTCTGTGGCATGCGTAGAGTGGAGTTCTTTTGGCGCAGGAGGTCGGCGTGTAAAAGCCCCGCCGGGCCTATCGCCGCGACTCGGCCCATGAGCAG
>NZ_CBCSJH010000053.1:0-17248 GCF_965139195.1 Bordetella tumbae
CAGGCGGCCGACCGACTCCGTGAAGCGCCAACACGGTCACTGCCCCGCTTCGACGTCCAATAGAACTCGCCCCTTCCGTCAGCAACCCAGACGTGGCAAGCCAGAAGCCTACGCACAAAAACAGGCGTACTCACCGCAACCGACTTACACCTCACCCAGATACGCCGCCCGAACTTTCGGATCTGTCAGCAATTCATTTGACGGCCCCGAGAGAGTCAGCTCACCGGACTCCATCACATAGCCACGATGGCTATGTTCCAACGCGAGTTTGGCATTCTGCTCGATGAGCAAAATGGTCACGCCCTCGTTGGCAATGGTGCGTACGACTTCGAAGACTTTTTCCACCATCAAGGGCGCGAGGCCCATCGAAGGCTCGTCGAGCAGCAGCAATTTGGGGCGCGCGATCATGGCACGGCCCATGGCGACCATCTGCTGTTCACCGCCGGATAACGTGCCAGCCGCTTGTTTACGGCGTTCGGCCAAGCGCGGAAACAGCGTGAACACACGCTCAGTGTCCTGCCGTACCTGTGCGGCGTCGCGTCGCGTATATGCACCCATGGCCAGGTTTTCTTCGATGGTGAGCTGGCCGAAAATGCCTCGCCCTTCGGGAACCATCACCAGGCCGCGACGCACAAGTTCAAATGATTTGCGGCCATTGATGGATTGGCCATCGTAGTGCACATCGCCGCCTGCCAGCGGCACCAGGCCGCATATCGCTCGCAGCGTGGTGCTCTTGCCTGCGCCATTCGCCCCGATCAGGCAAACGAGCTCGCCCGCATCGACGTGCAGGTCGATACCTCGCACGGCACGGATACCACCATAGGCAACCTCCAGGCCGCGCAGATCCAATAAAGGTGGGGTTGCGCTCATGATTGGGGATGCTCCGCAGGGATCGCCTGGGCATCCTGGGCAGCGCCCGCACCCAAATAGGCTTCGATGACTTTGGGATCGCGTTGGACCTGGGCCGGCTTGCCCATGGAGAGGACCTTGCCGTATTCCAGGACGAGCACGCGATCGCACAGTCCCATGACGAGTTTCATATCGTGTTCAATCAACAGTACGGTGATCCCGTCGTTGCGGATCTTTTCGATCAATTGACGCAGGACCACGGTTTCGGATGCATTCATGCCCGCGGCGGGTTCATCCAGCGCGAGCAGCTTCGGCTCGGTGGCGAGTGCCCGGGCGATCTCGAGGCGCCGCTGATCGCCATACGACAACGAGCGTGCCACGTCGTTTGCACGCGCGCCGATGCCGACGTAGTCGAGCAACTCGTGCGCACGCTGTTCGATGGCGGACTCCTCTGCACGCGTGGCACGGGTGCGAAACACCGCGCCAAACACGCCCGCGCGCGTGCGGACGTGACGGCCGATCATCACGTTTTCGATCGCGCTCAGATTGGCGAACAAGCGAATGTTTTGAAAGGTGCGCGCGAGGCCGACTTCGGCGACCTCGTGCGGCTTGCGGCCGATGAGGGATTCGCCGTTGAACGTGCAGCGGCCGTCTTCAGGGATATACAGGCCGGTCAACACGTTGAACAGCGTCGTTTTACCCGCACCGTTGGGGCCGATCAGGCCGTAGATCTCGCCGGCTTGGATATCGAAGCTGACGCCCGATAGCGCCTGCAGGCCGCCGAAGCGTTTGCCCAGGCCTTCGGCTTGCAAAATGATGCTCATGCCTGGCCTCCGTTAGTGCCGGCCAACTCGCGTTTACGCACGGCAGACGGCCACAGCCCTGCGGGACGGAACAGCATGACGCACACCATGGCCAAGCCAAACAGCAACATACGGATGCCCTCGGGGTCGAGTACGACCTCGCCAAAAATCAGGCGCTGCACGGGCTCGACAACGGCACGCAAGAACTCGGGCAACGCCGCCAGCAGGATCGCCCCCAGAATCACACCCGGAATATTGCCCATGCCGCCGAGTACGACCATGCACAATACGGAGATGGACTCGGTCAGGCTAAAGCTCTCAGGGCTGACAAAGCCCTGCATCGACGCAAACAACGCCCCCGCCACACCGCCAAACGAGGCGCCCATGGCAAACGCCAGGAGCTTCACGTTGCGGGTGTTGATACCCATCGCCTTGGCGGCGGTCTCGTCTTCGCGGATAGCCTCCCAGGCGCGGCCGATGCGGGAATTTTGCAGACGCATGCATACCAGGACGATCAACAGCGTGATGCCCAACAACAGGTAGTAATATTTCTCGGGGCTGGTGAACCGCATCCCCATGATGGTTTCTGAACGGCTGAACATGAATTCGCCAATCTTGAAACCATCGATGCGGTTGATGCCCTGCGGCCCGTTGGTGATATTGACCGGCGCATTCAAGTTATTCAGAAAGATGCGGATGATCTCGCCAAACCCCAAGGTCACGATCGCGAGGTAATCGCCACGCAGTTTCAAGGTCGGCGCGCCGAGCAACACACCAAATACGCACGCCAGGCCCAGGCTGATAGGCAGAATGGCCCAGAACGGCAGATGCAGGCCGAAATGCGGCGAGGCCAATAGTGCCCAGGCATAAGCGCCCACGGCATAGAACGCGATATAGCCCAGGTCCAGCAGGCCGGCAAAGCCCACAACAATGTTCAGGCCTAAAGACAACATCACGTACAGCAACGCAAAGTTGACAATACGCACCCAGCTTTGTCCGGCCATGCCCAGCACAAACGGCAACACGGCCAGGACAATGCCTATCAACACGATGCCCAGCAGATGACGGCTCGAGAGGCCGCGAGAGGATGTGGTGGTATTCATGCGCGGTCTCCTACGCGTTCGCCGAGCAGACCCGACGGGCGGAAGATCAATACCAGCACGAGCACGACGAAGGCAAACACATCCTGATAATGGCTGCCGAGGAATCCGCCGGTGATGTCGCCGATATAACCCGCGCCCAGGGACTCGATGATGCCCAGCAACAAGCCGCCCGCCATCGCGCCGACCAGATTGCCGATCCCACCCAGCACGGCAGCGGTAAAGGCCTTCAGGCCCAGCATGAAACCCATGGTGTATTGCGCCACCCCATAATAGGTGGTGACCATCATGCCGGCGATCGCGGCCAACGCGGAACCGATTAAAAACGCCGCCGAGATCACCGTATTGATGTTGACCCCCATCAGGCCCGCCACCTCGCGGTTTTGCGCGGTAGCGCGCATGGCCGTACCCAACCGGGTTTTGTGAACGACCGCAAGCAAGGCGCCCATGATCAACGCCGCGATCAGCACGATGGCCATCTGCAGCGAGCTCATGCGGGCTCCGGCCAGCTCGAACACCCGCGGTTCCAGGACCTGGGGGAAATTCAGGTAATTGCGCCCCCACACCATCATGGCGAGGTTCTGCAGAATGATCGATACGCCGATAGCGGTGATCAATGCGGCCAGGCGCGGCGCGCGGCGCAATGGCCTGTAGGCCACGCGCTCGGCAGTCCAACCCACAGCCATGCACAAAGGCACCGACACCAATAAACCTACCCCCAGTACGGCAAAAGCCGAGACGGTGGGATCCCCGCCGACCAGCGCGGTAGCGATCATGGTGGCCGCCATGGCACCGATCATGACGACATCGCCATGCGCAAAATTGATGAGCCCGATGATGCCGTACACCATCGTATAGCCCAACGCGACGAGCGCGTATACGCTGCCCAGCGTCAGGCCATTAATGAGCTGCTGAATGAAGATATCCATAGGAATACGGAGCCTGTGATGTGCTCGTAAAGAGAGGTTGCCGCACCGCGCGGACGCCATGCCGCGCGGCACTGATGCGGCGCTGCGGGCACGAGATGCCCGCAGGCCAAGCCTGACTTAGTTGGCTTGGCTGACCATGGTCTCGACCATTTCCCATTTACCGTTCTTGACTTCGTAAATGGTGACCGAGATTTCTTTCAAATCGCCTTTGTCGTCGTAGGCGATGTGTTCGCTGGTGGCGCCTTTGCGCTCGATCTTGGCCAGTTTGGGCAGATAATCGTCGGGGTTTGCGGAGCCGGCCTGCTCGATCGCAGTGATCATGGTCCAGGCGCCATCATAGGCATAGGGAGCATAGACGCCGGGAGCCTTTTTAAAGCGGGCCTCGTAGCGTTGCGCGAAATCCTTGCCGGCAGTCATCTTGTCCAGCGGCACGCCAGCCAGTGAGGCATAGGTACCCTCTGCCGCATCGCCAGCCAGTTTCAGGAACGTATCGCTGCGGGTCATTTCGCCCGACACCAATGGCGCCTTGATACCCAGGCTGACCAATTGACGCTTCATGGGACCGGACTGCGCGTCCAGGCCACCGTAGAAAATCGCGTCCGGCGCAGCAGCCTTGATGTTGGTCAGAATGGAGGTGAAGTCGTTCGCCTTGTCAGTGGTGTACTCGCGGCGCACGATTTCACCACCGGCCTTTTTGACGGCTTTTTCGACCTCGTCGGCCAGGCCCTGTCCGTACGCGGTACGGTCGTCAATGATGGCGACCTTTTTAGCCTTGAGTTTCTCGACGATGAACTGGCCCACGGCAGCGCCCTGCTGCGTATCGCTGGTCATCATGCGAAAGGTCGTGTCGTAGCCCTGGGCGGTGTATTCCGGCGAGGTTGCCATCGCGATCTGCGGCAAGCCTGCCTCGTTGTAGACACGCGAAGCCGGAATGGTGGTGCCCGAGTTGAAATGGCCGAGAATGCCGTTGACGTCTTCGTCGACCAACTGTTGGGCTACCTGCACAGCGGTACGTGGATCGGCTTGATCGTCACGCGACACCAGCTCGAATTTGGCGGTCTCGCCATCGACCTTGATGCCTTTTTTATTGGCTTCTTCCAGGGCCAATGTCAGCCCGTTCTGCATGTCTTCGCCGTAGTGCGATTGCGGCCCGGTCAACGGCGCCGCAAAACCGAATTTGATGTCTTCGGCGTGCGCCACGCTCACGAGGCTGGCTGCGGCCAATGCTGCCAGCAGAACCGGCCGGGAAAATGCGAATGTCATCTCTATACCCTCCTGTGTGAATAAGGTACTGCATAGGCACACTGCTGCTTTTGGCGCAGTGGCCTGACTCTTCTGGATTTGTACCGAAAAAAGTTGCACCGGATTTTTGATCGAGTACAACCTTTCGGCTATTGGCGATAACCCGCGTTGTTCTACAACCAAACGGCGATCGGCCGATATGGCTGCAAAGCATCGCCGTCTGCACGATCACGATGTGCCTCGTCAGACGGCTGAAATGCAATTAACCGATAGACATCAGACTGGCGTTGCCCCCTGCCGCGGCCGTATTGACACTGATGGAACGCTCGGCCACGAGCTGTTCCAGTGTGTAGGCCGCGCCGGCAGCCAAGGCATCCGGGGTCAAGCCTTGCACAATCAAGATCGGGCCATTGCGCGAGGCAATGCGCTCGTTCCACGCACGCAGATCGTCGCCGTCCCCTTCGAACAATACGCCTTGGAATGCGGTTTCGTCGACTTTATCGTCCGTCAATAGCGTCACGCTCGTGCCCGCCCCTGCTCCAGCGCGCCAGGCCTGCGCGGCAGGCGTATCCAGGAACAGAGCCTTGTTTCCCGAGGCCTGCGCTGCCGCATACTGCGCCTGTGCGCCGGTTTCGGTGGCAGCGATACACAGCACCGCACCGCGGGGCTGCAACTGATAGGTGTTCTGCTCGCCCGTCGGGCCGGGCAAGGTCTGCACGGTGGGCAGTGATGTCCCGTTCACACCGGGTGGCAATCCCGCCGGACGCACGGCCAGCAGACGATACAAATACAGGGGACCACCGGCCTTCGGCCCCGTCCCCGAGAGCCCCTCGCCACCGAAAGGCTGCACGCCGACCACGGCACCGACGATGTTGCGATTGACGTACATATTGCCGGCATGCACGCGCCCGGTGACATGCCCAATGGTCTCATCGATACGGCTGTGCACGCCAAAGGTCAATCCATAGCCCGTGGCATTGATCTGGTCCAGTACTTGGTCCAGGGCATCGCGCCGGTAGCGCAGCACATGCAATACCGGGCCAAAGACTTCTCGCGTGAGTTCGTCGATGCTGCCGATTTCGATCAGTGTCGGCGGCACGAACGTGCCATAACGGCAGTTGGCGTTGGGCTCGACTTGATCGATACGATGACCGGCGGTACGCATGGCCTCGATATGGCGCAGGATGTTGTCGCGCGCCTCGGCATCGATCACGGGGCCGACGTTGGCAGCCAATTGGTCCGGATTACCGACATACAATTCGCGCATCGCGCCGCGCAGCATCTGCAGAATGTGATCGGCACTGTCCTCTTGCAAGCACAACACGCGCAAAGCAGAGCAACGCTGGCCCGCGGAATCGTAGGCGGAGTTCAGGACATCGAACACGACCTGTTCGGCCAAGGCGGACGAATCGACAATCATGGCATTTTGCCCGCCCGTTTCCGCGATCAACGGAATGGTGTGGCCCTGATCGTCCAGACGGCGCGCCAGCGTACGCGCAATCAGCCGCGCCACATCGGTAGACCCGGTGAACATCACCCCATCGATCGCGGGGCTTTCGACCAACTGTGCCCCGACAGTTTCGCCCCGGCCCGGCAGCAATTGCACCGCGCCGCCCGGCACACCTGCCGCGCGCAGGATCTGTATGGCTTGCGCGGCGATCAGGCAGGTTTGCTCGGCGGGCTTGGCGATCACACTATTGCCCGCAACCAGAGCGGCGGCGACTTGGCCGGTAAAGATGGCGAGCGGGAAATTCCACGGGCTGATGCACAGCACCGTGCCCAATGGACGATGGGTATCGTTGTTGAACTCGCGTTCGGCCTGGTCCGCGTAATAGCGCAGGAAATCCACGGCCTCGCGTACCTCGGCAATGGCGTTGGGCAGCGATTTACCGGCTTCGCGCACGATCAGGCCCAACAACGGCTGCATGCCTTCTTCGAGGAGTTGCGCGGCGCGGCGCAGGCATTGGGCCCGTTCGCCCACAGGCGTCGCTTGCCAGATGGGCGCAGTGCTCTCTGCGACGCGCAAGGCTTGTTCGACCTCAGCAGGTTGGGCTTCGATCAGATAACCGACCAGGTCACGATGATCGGCGGGATTACGCACCTCGATCGCGCGCTCGGTATCCCATACGGTCTGGGATTCGCCCAACAGGGGCGCCGCCCGCCATGGTGTCGCAGCGCTGGTCAGTAACGCCGCTGCAAGCGAGCCCAGGCGATGTTCGTTGGTCAGATCCAGACCGGCTGAGTTCAGACGCGCGCCAGTGTTGGCCGGACCATATAGTTCGCGCGGCAGCGGGATCTGCTCGTGTGGCGCGCCCAACGGCGTAATGCGCATGGCGACATCGACGGGATCTGCGACGAGCGTATCGATCGGGATGTCTTCGTCGCCGATCAAGTTGACGAAAGACGTGTTTGCGCCATTTTCCAACAAGCGGCGCACCAGATAGGCCAGCAGCGTCTCGTGCGTGCCAACGGGCGCATAGATGCGGCACGGCCGGTTCAGTTTGCCATCGGCTGCCGGGCCGACGACCTCTTCGTAGAGGGGTTCGCCCATGCCGTGCAGGCATTGGAATTCGTATTGACCGGGATAGTAGTTCTGGCCGGCCAGTTGGTACACCGCGGACAAGGTATACGCGTTATGCGTCGCAAACTGCGGATAGACGGCCTCTGGCGCACCCAGGAGCTTGCGAGCACAAGCCAGATAGGCCACATCGGTGTAGACCTTGCGGGTGTAGACCGGATAGCCCTCCAGGCCGTCGATCTGCGCGCGTTTGATTTCCGTGTCCCAATAGGCGCCTTTGACCAGACGCACCATGATGCGATGGCGGCTGCGGCGTGCGAGGTCGATCACATAATCGATCACGAACGGCGCACGTTTTTGATAGGCCTGGATGACGAATCCGATGCCGTTCCAGCCCTCGAGCTCGGGAGTCATGCAGAGCGCTTCGAGCAGATCCAGGGAAATTTCCAGACGATCGGCCTCCTCCGCATCGATGTTCAGGCCGATATCGTATTGACGCGCCAATATCGTCAGCGAGCGCACACGCGGCAGTAATTCCCGCATGACGCGCTCGCGCTGGGCACGCGAATAGGTGGGATGCAAGGCCGAGAGCTTGATCGAAATACCGGGGCCTTCGTAAATGCCGCGGCCCGCGGCGGCCTTGCCGATGGCATGAATGGCCTGCTCATACGAGGCGTAGTAACGGTCGGCGTCTTCGCTGGTCGTAGCGGCCTCGCCCAGCATGTCGTACGAATATCGGAAGCCCTTGGATTCCTGTTTGCGATTGTTGGCCAGGGCCTCGGAAATCGTCTGGCCCGAGACGAATTGTTCGCCCATCATGCGCATGGCCATGTTGACGCCCTTGCGCACCAGAGGCTCGCCGCCCTTGCCGATCAAGCGTGTCAAGGCCTTGGACAGAGACTGCTCGCTGTTGACGGCAACCAGTTTGCCGGTCAGCATCAAGCCCCAGGTCGCAGCGTTCACGAACAAGGACTGCGAACCGCCCATATGCGAACGCCAGTCGCCGCGCGAGATCTTGTCTCGTATGAGCGCATCGCGCGTCGCGCGGTCGGGAATACGCAGCAACGCCTCGGCCAGACACATCAGCGCGACGCCCTCTTGGCTCGAGAGCGAGAATTCTTGGATCAGGCCCTCGACCCCGCCGCCGCCACGCTTGTCGCGCAGCGCTTTTACCAGACGCGTCGCCATCGCGTGGATTTTTTCGGGATTGGGCATGCGTGCCTGGCCGAGCAGCAACGGCACACATTCAGGCTCCGGGCGGCGGTACGCCGCCGTGATCGCGGCACGCAGGACGGATTGCGGCTGCACGTCCTGGCCAAACTCGAAGAACGGCGGCGTCATGGCCTGCGTGGCCGCGTCCGTGTCCTCGGCATCGGTTTCATCAGAAGAGAGATGCAAAATCTCGGCCGGCAGCTGGCCACGCTCGATCTTGTCCAAATAGGCCAGCAACGCCTGCTTGTGCAGCCAGTGCGGCGTGCAGCTGAGTTTCCGCGCAGCGGCCTTCAAGCGATCGCGCAAGGTGTCGTCCACCTTGACGCCCAGTGTGGTGCTGCTCATGATGAAGCCAATCCTCAGTATAGCGGCCGCCCGTGGGCACGGCGCGCCACGGCACGGATTTGCTGTTTCGGTAAAACCGAATACTAAGGAAGATACAACCGGTTTGAAATCATGGTTAACCTTTAAGGGTTAACCCGTATTTCAAGTACATCCCAGCATTTGCACCTGTTCTGCCGCGGGTGTTGCCTGTGCACCGCCGGATTGAATCGCCGAAGCGATCGTATTTCCCAGCAGTACCACAGCCTGTTGTTGGGCCTGCACCAGCGAATTCACGGCGTTTAACTGATCCGCCGGCAATTGCACCACCGAGCGGCATAGCAAGGCACGACCGCCTTTCACGTTGACTGGCCGCACACGCCAGGTGGCATCTAGCCGGGCCGGGCCGCCCACGACCATGTCAAAGCGCTGCACATCGACTTGAATCCGCCATACCGGCACATCCGGCGCAGGCGTGAGTGTCTGCACATCCAGCGCCCCCAAGGTACGGGTCAGCGTGTCTGCCAGAGCCGAGCGTATTTCATCGGCCAGCGGGGCACTCCAGCGGTCGGAATACATCGGCGTCAACGCGCCATCGCCCTGCCCCGGCCGCAGCATGATTTGCGGTTGATCGGCCTGCTGCGGCACGTTCACGGGCGCGACCTCGATTTGATAATCCACGCGCGGCACGCTGCGCGCCGCCGTTTGCGGATCGGATTGCAGCGTGTAGTAGCGCACCGAAGGCGAGCCCCCGCAGCCGGCCAGCACGGCCGACAGCATCAAGGCGGACAGCAACGGAATGCGTCGTGTAGCAGACATAGATCAGTTCCTGATTTGACCGGGTATCGGGTCTTCCCCACGGCCGCGGATCAAGGCCTCGGGATGGACCTGCAGATAGTCGGCCAAGCTACGCAGCGAACGCGCTGCACGACCCAGCTCTGTCATCGCGCGTTCGGCGTTCACCGGCAGTGACCCATCACGCGACAACAGTTCATTAATGCTATCTAGCGATTTACGGGCAGCCTGCAGGGTATTGCGCAGGTCTGGAGCGACGCGCTTGTCCAGGTTCTCGAGCAGGCGCGAGGTACTCGACAAGGTCGTACGCAAATCGCGACCGATTTGATCGAACGGAATTTTGTCGATCTTGTCGACGATGTTGGTAATCTGCTGCTGCAGTTGTTCCAGATTGCCCGGGACCGTGGGAATCATCACCGGGTCGGTGAGTTTGAAATCCACTGGCTCGGCTTTCGGGAAATTCTCTAACACGATGTACAACTGGCCCGTCAGGAGATTGGCGGTTCGCAGCTGTGCACGCAGGCCGTATCTGATCATGACGCCCAGCAGACGCCCGCCCGCATCGCCATCGGCTTCGGCACGCGCGTGCATCCTGTCGTAGACCGGACCCAGGCGCTCAGGATAGGTGACGGCATCGACCACAGCGAAGAAACGCTTTTTCTCGTTGTCGAAATCGATACTGATCTTGGTGACCTGTCCCAAGGTGATGCCCTGGAAGTCGATCGTCGCGCCAACGGCCAAGCCGCGGATAGACTGGTCGAAGCGCATCCGGATCGGGAACGGATCGCCATCCGGATTGGCTTTTGCTGCGCTCTCGCTGTCATACAGCTCAAATTGCGCGCTAGGCTTGGCCAGCTCGGGCTGGTTGACATTCACAGGCGCAAACGCGACACCGCCAAGCGCCAGGGACAGCAAGGACTGTGTATGCAGCTTTACTCCGCCGCCATCCACCTGTAAATCGATACCGCTGGCATTCCAGAAACGCGAGCCTGCAGTGACAAACTTGTCGTTGGGTGCATCGACAAAGACTTCGACATTCACGGAATCGCCGCTTTCATCGAGGTTATACCCAATCACGCGCCCGACATTGATGCGCCGGAAATACACCGGAGAGCCGATATCCAAAGACCCCAGATCACGGGCCTTGAGGATAAAGCGTTTGCCATCCCGATCGTGGGTCACCGGCGGCGGGGTTTCCAGGCCGACGAATTCGAATTGCGTGGCCGAGGTGGAGGCGCCCGATCCGTCGCGAGCATCGACATCGATATACGCACCGGACAGCAGCGTCCCCAAGCCCGACACGCCGCTAAACCCTAAACGTGGCCGAACCACCCAAAAATTAGTGCCCTCGGTTGCCAAGCCTGCCGCATTCTTGGACAACTGGACCTTGACGATGACCTTGGAGCGATCATCGTTGAAATGAACGCGCTGCACCATGCCAATCACGACGTCCTTGTAGCGAACCTGGGTCTTGCCGACCTCCAGGCCCTCGGCCGTGTTGAATGTGATGGAAATTTCCGGCCCTTCTTGCATCCAGGTGCGCAGCACCAGCGACAGCGCGACGACGGCCGCGACGACCGGCACCAGCCATATCCAGCCGATACGCCGTGTTTTTTTGCGTACGACCTCTGGCGCGGCGATCTCGTCGCTAGGATTTGAAGGAGTTTGTTCAGCCATAGTATGAATGCGAGCCTGTTATTTTTGCTATGCAGAGTCTTGCAGGGAAGCCGCTGACGGCCGTCCCGAGCCACGCTCGATCTGCGGTTCAGCATTCAAGGACCCAGGACGCCGCTCGTCTTGAGCCCCCTGCTGTGGTGTCACATTATCAGATTCTTCTTGCACTTCCTTGTCCCACGCAATACGAGGATCAAAGCTCATTGCCGCCAACATTGTCAACACCACGACCAGACCGAAAGACGCCGCGGCGGGACCGGCAGAGATTTCCATCAGCCCCTGGAAATGCGCCAAGGCCGCCAACAGAATCACCACGAAAACGTCCAGCATGGACCACTGCCCGATGAATTCGATCATTTCGTACATTCGGGTCCGTTGGCGCAGATTAAACGGACTGCACCGTTCTACGCTAGCGGCCAACGCCGCCAAGGCCAACATTTTTGTCAATGGCACCACAATACTGGCGACAAAAACGATCAACGCGATATCCCAGGACCCGGTTTGCCAAAGCTCGACCACCCCGCCCAGGATGGTATGGCCGCTGTCGCCCAGGAAAACGGAACTGATATTCATGATGGGCAGCACATTGGCCGGCACGTAGAGCGCAGCCGCGGCCAATAGCAGCGCCCAGGTGCGCGTCAGGCTGGCGGGCTTGCGCTCATGCACCACCGCGTGGCAACGGACACAATGCGGTGTCTCGCTGTGCGAATGATCATGTGCCTGCGCAGGCACCGCCTGCACTTGTCCGCACACATGGCAGCCCGTCAGGACCTTGCCGGGCTCGCGTTTCGGTGTATGGATCGGCACGACGCCCTCCTGCTCGGCATACCGCCATAACGCATGCGGCGACAAGCGTGAGAGCAGTGTCATCAAGATGGTCAATATGCCAAACGCGAACAGGCCCGGCTGCGGGCTGACCGCCGCCATGCCTGCGAGCTTTACGACCGACACCAACACACCGAGCAAAAAGACAGGCACCATGCCCCACGGACGCAACGCGCCAAACAGGCGCATGATGGGGCGAAAGCCGAGGGGTTCTCGTCCCATCGTCAGTGGAAACAACACCCACAGCAACAAGGCCAGACTCGCAAGCGGCACCCCGAATCCGGCCAATCCCGTCATCATGGCCGTGAGCACGTACCCTTGATTCCAGGTCATGATGACCGCGTCGAGCAAGGAGGCGTCGCGGCTCATGCCTTGCACCGACATGCTCATAACGGGATAAGCATTGGCCACCACAAAGACGATCAATGCCGTCAGACACAACGCCAACCAACTCGAAAGGCTGATCCCGCAATATTTCCACAAAATTGTGCCGCAGCGCGCGCACGTGGCCGTTTCGCCGCGCTGCAACTCGTGCCGCCGGAAAATATTGCCGCAATGTTCGCAGGCAATCAGCGGTTCTGTGGGCAGGTTCAATCGACCAACTCGACTTCCTGTCGATCACGGGCGCCTGAGTCCGACGATTTGCCGCCGCCGAAACTGAGTTGCACCTTGCCATCGGCATCCAGATCGACTGTCACCGTACCGCCGTCGGCCAGCTTGCCGAATAGCAGTTCGTCGGCCAAGGCACGACGGATCGTGTCCTGGATCAAGCGCTGCATCGGCCGCGCACCCATGAGAGGATCGAAGCCTTCTTTTGCCAGGTGAGCGCGCAACGCCTCGGTAAAGACGGCCTCGACGCGACGCTCGTGCAGTTGGTCCTCGAGCTGCATGAGGAATTTGTCGACGACGCGCAGGATGATTTCGCGCGACAACCCGGCAAACGGAATGATGGCGTCCAGACGGTTGCGGAACTCGGGCGTGAACACGCGGCGGATCTCGGCCATCTCGTCGCCCGCCACGCGGCTGTTCGAAAAGCCGATGGTGGGACGATTCAGCGTTTCGGCGCCCGCATTGGTCGTCATGATGATGATGACATTGCGGAAATCGGCCTTGCGTCCGTTGTTGTCGGTCAGCGTACCGTGGTCCATCACCTGCAGCAGGATGTTGAACACATCGGGATGCGCTTTTTCGATCTCGTCCAGCAGCAACACGCAATGCGGTTGCTTGGTGATGGCCTCGGTCAACAGGCCGCCTTGATCAAACCCGACATATCCCGGCGGCGCGCCGATCAGGCGCGACACGGCATGACGTTCCATGTACTCGGACATATCGAAACGCAGCAACTCGACGCCCAAGGTGAACGCGAGCTGACGAGCGACTTCGGTTTTACCCACGCCCGTGGGGCCGGAAAAGAGGAACGAGCCGATGGGACGCTCGGGTTTACCCAAGCCGGACCGCGCCATTTTGATCGATGCGGCCAACGCCTCGATGGCGTTGTCCTGACCGAACACGACGGTTTTCAGATCGCGTTCGAGTGTGGCGAGCTTGCTGCGGTCATCGTTGGACACGGATTGCGGCGGAATGCGCGCGATCTTGGAAACGATGTTTTCGATGTCGATCTTGCCGATGACTTTTTTCTGGCGCGAGCGCGGCAGCAGGCGTTGCGCGGCGCCGGCCTCGTCGATGACGTCGATGGCCTTGTCGGGCAAATGACGATCATTGATGTAGCGTGCGGACAACTCCGCAGCAGCGCTGAGCGCAGCGGCGGAATAACGCACGCTGTGGTGTTCTTCGAAACGGCTCTTCAGGCCGCGCAGAATCTGCACGGTCTGCTCGACGCTGGGCTCGGGCACGTCGATTTTCTGGAAACGGCGCGACAGCGCGTGGTCTTTTTCAAAGACACCGCGGAATTCGGTATAAGTCGTGGCGCCAATGCATTTCAACTGCCCAGACGACAAGGCAGGCTTGAGCAGATTGGACGCATCCAGCGTGCCGCCCGATGCCGATCCGGCGCCGATCAAGGTGTGGATTTCATCGATGAACAAAATGGCGTCGGGATTGCCGCGGATTTGTTTCAGAACGCCTTTGAGGCGCTGTTCGAAATCACCACGATATTTGGTGCCCGCGAGCAGCGCGCCCATATCCAGGGCGTACACATGAGCAGCCTGCAGGACCTCGGGGACCTCGCCGCGCGTAATGCGCCAGGCCAATCCCTCGGCAATCGCGGTTTTACCCACGCCAGCCTCGCCCACCAGCAACGGGTTGTTTTTCCGGCGGCGGCACAAGACCTGAATAACGCGTTCGACTTCGTGTTCACGGCCGATCAGGGGGTCGATACGCCCCGCGAGCGCAGCCGCGTTCAGGTCCGTGGCGTATTGATCCAGCGGCGACTGGCGCGACTCGGCGTTTTCTTCGGCGCCGGGTTGTTCTTTGGGCGTGGCGGAGGCGGATTCTTCCTGGGGCTGCTTGGTGATGCCATGCGACAGGAAGTTGACCACATCCAGCCGTGTCACCCCCTGCTGTTGCAGGTAATACACCGCATGCGAATCTTTTTCGCCAAAAATGGCGACCAGCACGTTGGCGCCTGTGACCGGTTTTTTGCCGGTACCGCCCGCCGAAACGTGCATGATGGCGCGCTGAATCACGCGCTGAAAACCTAGTGTCGGCTGCGTGTCCACCTCAGCGCCGGTCGGGATGACCGGCGTATTTTCGGACACGAACTGACGCAGATTGCGACGCAAATCATCGAGATTGGCCGAGCACGCGCGCAGCACCTCGATGGCCGACGCATTATCGAGCAGCGACAACAGCAGGTGCTCGACGGTAATAAATTCATGCCGGGCCGAACGGGCCTCGACGAAAGCCATATGCAGGCTGACTTCAAGCTCTTGGGAAATCACGCTTCCTCCGTAACGCATTGAAGCGATCGAAATACACGATTCATATTCTAAGCTGATCAGGGCGTAACGCCAGTGATTTCAAAAACCACACGGTCGTATCGGCCTTGTTCATCCATCGCGGTCAAGGTATACCGGCCATTGTGCACCATAGAAAGTTTCACTGACTCCGAAGCCTCGCCACGTTGTTGAACACGCCCATCCAGCATCCACCATACCTGTCCGCGTGCACCTTGCACACTGACATCCACTGACACGACATGCCGGCCCGGTACGGGACGCAACACCGACCCGGTCGCAATGCCCTGCAAACGCAGCGGGCCAGTCGCCACATCAGCATAACCTGCAAAAGTCGGCGGCACCGTATCGTCCAGCGACCACGCTGCACGCGGCTGCGCACATTGCGCAGCCTGCGGACTGCCCTGCCGCCATCCGAAAGGCCAACACGTCACTACCGGTTTTACACTAACAGGCCGGGTGCGTGCAGAGAATGGCCCTGGTGGTAACGCGGCTACTAAATCACTCAACAGCGGCGCGGCCACATTGGCGCCGAAAAAACCTGGATTAGGCGTGCCGTCTGGCCGCCCGACCCACACACCGATGGTCCAGCTATCAGTTACCCCTACCGCCCAGGCATCACGAAAACCGAAACTGGTGCCTGTTTTCCAGGCCAATCGACGCCCGGTTTGCTCCAGGGGACGATCGGGATGCCCCCCGCCCTCCAGGATGTCACGCACAATCCAGGCCGCGCCAGCACTCATCATGCGCGACTCGACGCGAGGCTGATCGGGCGACAAACGCGGCCGCCCGGCCAATCCGCCGCGCGCCAACGCACGATAAGCACCGACCAGTTCCTCTAAAGTGGTGCCGCCCCCGCCTAAAATCAAGCTCAAATTTGGCGACGCACCCGCGGGCAGGCGCAATTGCACGCCACCGGTCAGCATCATGGACGCAAAGCGGTTCGGCCCGACACGGTCGAGCAAATCGACAGCCGGCACATTCAGCGAGCGCTGCAAAGCCTGCGCCACGCTCACTGGGCCGGAAAACGCCGCCTGGAAATTGCCCGGCGCGTAACCGCCAAATGAAAGCGGCGCATCCAGCAACATGCTTTCAGAATGCACGATCCCGTCATCCAGGGCCTGCGCATACAAGAACGGCTTGAGCGTCGAGCCCGGTGAACGCACCCCGCGCACCATATCGACGTGGGAATAACGGCTCTCGTCGGAGAAATCGGCCGACCCCGCATAGGCCTTGATTTCCAGCGTGTCGTTATCCATGACGAGCACCGCCATCGAAACCTTGGCAGGCAAAGCGTCCACGCGATCCAGCAGCATGTGTTCCGCTGTGGTTTGAATGTCGGCATCCAGCGTGGATTGCACGATCGCCGCGCGTTCACCGCTGAGACGCTGCTCGGTTTGCAGCCGTTGCGCCGCCAACGGTGCCAGCCAACGCGCGCGCAGCGGCGGAGCCAGCACATTTTCGATTTTGGCATCGGCAACCTCGGCAGCGCTCCAGGCACCATTGGCCGCCATGCGATCCAACACTTTATCGCGCGCCACCTGGGCGGCCTGCGGATGGCGATCCGGACGCAATCGCGATGGAGATTGAGGCAATGCGGTCAGCAGCGCGGCCTCGGCGGGGCTCAGATCCATCGCCGATTTGCCCAGCCACATGCGTGAGGCCATCTCTGCCCCCTCGACGATGCCACCCATCGGCGCATGCGTCAGGTACATGCCGAGAATGTCGTCCTTGCTGTAGTGCATTTCCAACTGCACGGCGCGCGCCATCTGACGCAGTTTGGCCGACAAAAAACGCGAGGGTTGCCCTGCGAGTTCGGGGTCCAACAAGCGCGCCACCTGCATGGTGATGGTGGACCCGCCGGAGACGATACGCCCGTGCGCGGCCCACTGCCACGCGGCACGCATCAGCGAGACAGGATTGACGCCTGGATGCCAGTAGAACCAGCGATCTTCGTAGCCCAGCAGCGTCTGCAGGTAATACGGCGAGACCTGCTCCGGCGTCACAGGGTAACGCCAGATGCCGTCGCGGCTGGGATAAGTACGCAGCGGCGTGCCGTCGGCAG
>NZ_CBCSJH010000053.1:17273-29797 GCF_965139195.1 Bordetella tumbae
CCAGNANCANGAGCAGCGCGGCCAGCACGATAAGCGTGCTGGCCAGCCCTATCACCGCCCGGCGGAAATATTTCACCAAACCGGTCCCTCAAATGCCCTTACCGAGCGGCCGCGCGATCACGGACTTCGATGGAGTTCCACCGTTCGCCCACGCCTCGCAATTCGGGCCGGTACATGTCCTCGGCCACCGTGGACGGAACGGCATAGCGCCCCGGCGTCACCACGCGCGCCATGTAGAACACGTCGACGCTGCTACGGGTCAAGGATACGGCGGCCACATAGCGATCGTCGCGGAACTCACGGTGCTTGATCGCCGAGTTCGACATGGCGTCAGCCACTCGCACCCCGCCGATTTCCCACTCTTGCATGTCGGGGCTCTGCGACAGGTTGAGGTTCTCGATTTCCAGGCCTGCCGGTACGCGATCGACGATCAGCGCGTCAGGAATCGTCTGGTTCGCGCTCGCCGTGAGGCGCACAACCAGCATATCGCCCGTGCGCAAGACACCGCCATCCCACGAACGGCCGTCGGGGGTGTACCAACGACGCTGCAACGAGATCACATCGCTGCGCGGTGCCGGAGCCTCCTGTCGCGTGCCTTGCAGATCGAACTCGGCAAACAGCACATTCGAACCCGTATTGGTCACTTGCAGCAGAGACAAATCGTCTGCTTTCAACGCCACGGTTTCGTCTTCGGCGCTGGTCAGGTTTTTCGTCCCGGACGCCGCAGCCATGGTAGCAGCCCAGGGTTTGGCCGCATCGCCGCCCGCAGCGCGTGCCGCCAGCACCAGAGCCATTTGCTCTTGCGTCGACAGGTATGAGCGGCCGCGCAAATGGTCATCGAGTTGCATCATCAAGGTTTCGCGGCCTTGCGGCGCGAGCTGATACTTGCTGGCGATAGCGTAGCCCAAGGCGTAATCACGCACGGGGCTGCCGTAGTCGCCGAGCCAGGCGCCGTAGTAGTAGCTACCCTTGATCGGATAGCCATAGGCTCGCACCAAGGCCTGCTGCATGGCTTTTTCCATGCGGCCCGTGTCGCCCATCAACTGGAACGCCGCCGCCAATTGAATCAACGGCAGAGGCGACAAAGCGCGCTCCTGGTAGCGATCAAACAGCTGACGCACCGTCGCCAATGAAGCCTGTTTGTCGCGCGCCAAGGTCAGCGCGGCAGCCGCATAGCCTGCGAAACGGCGATGATCGCCACGCATCATGTCGATATAGCCGCTCTCGACGCTGCCTTTCTGCAGCGATTTACGCAACGCATCCGGCCACGTGCCGAACGATCCCGAGCTCTGCTGCAATTGCTCTTGTAGCCATTGCCGCGAACGATCGAGCGATTGTTCGGGCACATCAAAGCCCTGATCGCGCGCGTCCTGCAGGAAACCGACCGCATACGAGGTCAGCCAGACATCCCGCGCAGAGGCCTCGTTGCCCCACAGCGAGTATCCGCCTGCCGCGTTACGCATACCGGCCAGCCGTCCCACTGCGACGGCGACTTTTTCGGCGCGCTGTTCTTTGGTCTGCACCGGCAGGCCGAAACGCTTGCCGTCGCTCTCGTCCAGCAGCACCCACGGTATCGCCGAACTGATAGTCTGTTCCGTGCAACCGTAGGGATAGCGCAACAGATCCTGCACCAGCCGCGAGACGTTGATCGGCGGGCGATTCGACAGGCTGATGTTGGCGGTGACGGAGTCGGGGTAATAACCCACCATCACGCCGGCACCTGGCGTAAAGCTCTCGCCCGGGGCCAGACGCACCCGTTTGACGACATGCTCGGCGGCATGAGACGGCTGCACCTGCAGCACGGACTCGCGTTCGATGTGGATCGGTTTTGCGCCGCCCTTGCCGTCGATCACCAGGCGCATCAGACCCAGGCCATAGGAGCCAGTCGGCGTAGCCGTAAAGCGCACGGTGGTGCGTTGGCGATCTTTCAGCGTGAGCGTACGCGTGCCACCATCGGCAATGGACAAGGGGTCCAGGGCCTGCAGCGTCACGGTGATCTGCTGTGCGGATCCGCTCAGGTTGGCCACATCGACCGCCACCGTCGCCCGGTCGCCCGGCGAGATAAAGCGCGGCATGTTCAGCTCGGCCACGATAGGCGCAGCCACGACCATTTCCTGATCGGCATGACCGTAGTGCGAGTCGGTGAACGCGACAGCCATCAGACGCAGCGTGCCATTGAAATCAGGCAGATCCAGGGGAATATCGGCCTCGCCCTGATCGTTCAGCTTGACCGGGCCGGAGTACAAGTCGACCAGCTTGACCTTTTTGGGCAGGCTGCGGCTATCACCGCGCATGGCGGCATCGCCCCCCCATTTCAGGCGGCCCTGCGTGCCGTCCATTTTCTCGATCAGCTTGCCGTACATGTCGCGTAATTCCGCGTCATAACGGTGCTTGCCAAAGAAGAAATCCACCGGATCCGGCGTGGCGTACTGATTGATATTCAGGATACCGACGTCCACGGCAGACAGCGTGACGTGAGCGGCCTGCCCTTTCGCGCCATCGACCTTCACACGCACCGTGGTCCGTTTTTCGGGCTCGACTTTGGCAGGAGCCGTCAGCGTGACGTTCAGCTTGCGATCGTCACTGGCAATAGGCAGGAAGGCCAAACCCACGGCACGTGCAGGCGTCACGCGATCGCCGGCGCTACCAGGACGGAACACCACGGCAGAGACGTAGAGATCGTGACGTTTCCACGATTCGTCGATGGGAATGCTGACTTCGGTACCGGTCGCCTTGACGTCCACCCAGTTCGACCACAGCATGCGGTCGCCTTCGACCGTGACCAAAGCCTGGCCATCATGCGGCGGCGTCACCGTCAGCTTGACCTTGTCGCCTGGGCGTGCGGGCACGCCTTCGAGCTTCATTTGCACGCGATCGGGACGGTTGCCGACCGAATCGGCGTCCTGGGCATCCCAGCCCGCGTAGAAACGGTAGCGCATCACCTCACCGGTTTCCGGATCGGTGATCTCCAGACGATAGCGGCCCCAGCTGACCGGCAGGGTCATCGCGGTGCGATTGGGCAACGCGATCGTGCGCGAGTCCTCGAGGTCTTCGGTATCGGTATAGCCGCTGTTCCAGCCGCGCTGGTCGTCATAACGCCAGTAGTAATTGCGGTTTTCGCGGAATAGACGCACCTGTGCCTCGGGCAACGGCGCCACCTCACCCGAGGCGTTGACGCGCACCACCTCAAAACTCGCAGGCGAGCCTTCGCGGGTCACGTCATTGCTGAACAGCGGACGTACGGCGATCAGTTTGTCGGCAGGCCAGACGCTGCGCTCGATCGAGCGCACGACCGGGCGGCCGCCGGATTCCAGCAGGCTGACCGACAAACGCACGCTCAAGGGGGATTTGGCTTTGCCGGCAGACTGCGGATCTACCGTCAGTTGCGTGGATCCGCTGTCATCCAACGTGGTTTCGGGCATTTCCTCGTAATGGCGCAGTGAGTCGTCGGCCACATCGCCAAAGACGAACCCGGGCCACTGTTGCGCGAGGGCATAACGGTTGCGCTTGACCTGGAAGCTCGACAGCAGGCGGTTGCCCGCTGCCGGCGCACCATAGAGGTAATCGCCCTGCACGTCTACTGTCCAGGCCTCTCCCGGCGACAACACCGGTTGCTTGGAGTCCAGATGCAGTTTCATGCGTTCGGGCAGGAATTCCTCGGTCTGGAACCACCACGTCGCATCGGGCACCTTGGATGCGGGGTCGACACGCAGCTCGAGCAGCCATTTACCAGTCTGGGCATCGACCGGCAGATTGATCGCGTGCTCGATATAGTTGGCGACCTTGCTATCCGGTTGCCAGAGTTCGCTGCGCACGACCCGGCCATCGGGGCGTTTCAGCACGGCAGTCAGGGGCGCGGCCTTCAGCGGCTGGCCATCGAGGTCACGCGGCAATACCGATACGTGGAACGTTTCGCCGGGGCGGTAAAGATTACGGCCGGAATACACGAACAGGTTGTTCGGGCGGGAGGTATGGCCACCGATGTCGTATTCGGATAAATCCAGTGCTGGCTCGGCCAGGGACAACATGGTCAATTCGCTGCCACGCACGGCGCGGATCAAGCGCGCACGCGACGAATCGCCGTCAAAACGTACGTGGCCGCCCTTGTCGGACGCGGCCTTTGCCAGGACTTTGCCCGAGCCATCGACCAGTTCGACTTCGGCATCGGCGATAGGCTGGCCCGTTTTCAGCGAGATGGTATAGGCCTCGGTGCGATCGGTATAACGACGCACATGCAGGCCCATGTCGCTGATGTAGAAATAGGTCACCTGGTATTCGTAGCGGAACCGGCCGGGCTCGCTCATGATCGCCACGTAGATGCCGGGCTGGCGCAATTCCTGGATGTTTTCCACCGGCAGGAAGGTCACATGACGGCGATTGGGCTTGTCATCGGTGACGAAACGGCCCTGATAGACGCTGGTCGTCAGACTGTGCAGGCGGTCCAGATCCCAGTTGCTCACCAGGCCCTTCAGGCTGCGGTTGTCGGAATAACGCCAATCGTCTTCGTCATCCTCGTTGGAGGCCTTCAGACCCAGGACGTCGTCGAAAAATTCAGGCATGTGCTCTGGCGAGACGCGCAGAAACTGCACGTCGACCTCGGGCATATTGACGGTCGCCACGGGCAAGCCGCCATTTTGTCCAGCCGGCAGTACGACGCCACGACTGGCAAAGTAGAACGACGGCGGCATGGCTTCGGTTTGCACGCTGCACTGGCGTTCGTCGCCCAGGGTGGTGTCTTTTTGGGCAGCTGGGAAATCGGAGCGCACGCGGATGGCGTAGGCGCGCTGCGGTTGCACATAGGGGAAATAGACGATGCGCGGGTTGTCGCCGACCACCCATGCTCCCTCGACGGTCTTGCCTGCCGGTGCAGCCTGGCCTGGCGGCACCCCGGTGGCAGTTTGCCCGGCGGTCGATTGCTCGCCATCCTCGGCGGGCTTGGCCTCGCCGGTGTCGATCACGCTGAAATAGCGGCTCAGCTCTGTCTGGCGACCCACCGGTTGGGTAAAGGTGACGGCCAACGCCATGGAATCGCGGAACTGGCGCGGTTTGCAGTCCAGCATGGCAAAGGGATCGTTCTGGCCAATGGTGGCGGTGGAATTTGCCGTGGGCTGGGGCGCTGATGCCGAGGGATTCGCCGTTTGGGTAGCGCCGCTTGCCGCACCGGATTGTGCCGCTGGGGCCGCGGGCGGATCCGCACTCGGCGGCGCATCACTACGCCATTGCCATACCCCGATACCGACAGCGATGGCAACCACCAACGCCACGACTCCGATCACGCCACTCTTTTTACCCATGGCTTTGCCTCTGTACAACATGTTAGGGCGTCAAACGCCCACGGATCCTCGCCCGGCACGCACCGGCGCGCCGCGACTATACGCTAATTACAAGATCACTACTACGTACCAAGCCCCCGTCAGGCCTCGACTTGTGATCCCCTCACCGCAGGTCTGATTCCCTGCATGCTCCGTTCTTGATCGGCCCGCGGTGTGCGATGACCGCTCAGTGTGCAGCGATTACACGGGTTCCATCACGCACTGCAACGGATGCTGGCGTTCGCGCGCGTACTGCGCGACCTGGGAAATACGCGTGGCCGCCAAATCCCGTGGATAAACACCACAGACGCCGCGGCCCTCATGGTGCACCTGCAGCATGATCCGGGTAGCCTCTTCTTGATTCTTGCGGAAGAACTTTTGCAGGACCTTCACCACGAACTCCATGGGGGTGTAATCATCATTGAGCAACACTACCTGGTACATGGGCGGCGGCGCAGTACGGGACGCCTGTTTCTCCACGACGAGGTCATGCTGTGTATCAAAGGTCGAACTCATAAGGCGGAATTGTATTGAAACAATGGGCGGCAACGCCGCGTATTACTTAAAATTACACGTACAGATGCGTAATTTCCACACTTGACGGTTTAAAGAAAAGCAGAGCATTATCCACGCATTCGGAGGCTATCTTGTGTCAACAAGCGTCTTCGGAGCCGGGAGGCAATGGTTTAGGCCAAAAGTTTCTGTCAAATATACGATTCAAATGAGGCAGTCCGCATGTCTGATACGACCGCAACCGCCGTCCAAGGGGACAATCCCAAATCGACGGGCACCGTCAAATGGTTCAACGACGCGAAAGGTTTTGGCTTCATTACGCCTGACGATGGCGGTGAAGATCTGTTCGCACATTTTTCGTCGATCCAGATGAATGGGTTCAAAACCCTGAAAGAAGGCCAGAAAGTGGCATTCGAAATCATCCAGGGACCTAAAGGCAAACAGGCGCTGAATATTACGGCGGCCTGACGCCCAGTATCATTATCGCGCCGAACGATAGACAAACCGGACCTATGGCAGGATTGTTTTAGAATGCGGCGTCATTACCCAGGCGGGGCATAATGCCCCGCCTTGTTATTTTCTGCTGCTTTCGGGTCTCATGGTGATTCATCGTTTTGCGCGGTTTGTGCGCGCCCTCTCCCGCTGTCTTGTCACTGGGCAACATTCTCGTTCACCGCTGCTCAACACCCGCACGGCCAGCACACTGGCAGCAGGCGCGCTGACGAGCGTACTCCTGAGCACGGCGAGTATTCCCGCTGCAGCGCAAACACCCACCGGCCCTCAAACCGGTTTGCCCATCACCAAGTTGACCGCGGGGATCCACGTCATCCGTGCCGAAGTCGCCAACACCGACGAAACCCGGCGCATCGGCCTGATGCTGCGCAAGAGCCTGCCCGACAATAACGGCATGCTGTTCGTGTTCGACGAAGCAGACATGCAGTGTTTCTGGATGCGCAATACGCTGGTGCCCCTGTCGATTGCCTTCATCGCCGATGACGGCACCATCGTAAATATGGCCGATATGGCGCCGCAGACCGATGAGCCGCACTGCTCGGAACAGCCGGTGCGCTATGCACTGGAAATGGCGCAAGGCTGGTTCGACACCCATGGCGTTGCAGCGGGCCAGCGGCTGAGTGGCATTTCCCAGTAAACGCGCTGGCAAACGCGTTTGACACGCTGCCGGCATGCGCGACGGGACGAATGCCGTGGACCTGTGATGGTGTGATCTAACGGAAAAAGCCCCCACGCTACGCCTTCGGCTTGCTGCCCCCGTGGGGGCATTTTTTGTTTTGGGGCGGCCCGGCAACAAAAAAGCCCCCACGCTGCGCCTTCGGCTTGCTGCCCCCCGNGGGGCNTTTTTTGTTTTGGGGCGGCCCGGCAACAAAAAAAGCCGGTAAAACCGGCTTTTTTTCATCCGGGCAGGCGGCGCCGAAACGCCGCTGCCCTGGTATTACACGCGCTCGAGCACCACGGCAATACCCTGGCCCACCCCGATGCACATCGTGCACAGCGCATAGCGGCCGCCCGTGCGATGCAATTGGTTGATGGCAGTCGTCGCCAGACGGGCACCGCTGGCCCCCAGCGGATGGCCCAGCGCGATTGCGCCGCCGTTCGGGTTCACGCGCGCATCGTCGTCAGCGATACCCAGATCACGCAACACGGCCAAGCCCTGCGCGGCAAAGGCCTCGTTGAGCTCGATGACATCGATCTGATCCAACGTCAGGCCGGTGAGCGCCAGGACCTTGCGCGTGGCCGGCGCCGGGCCCATGCCCATGATTCGCGGGGCCACGCCAGCGGTAGCCATACCCACGACGCGCGCACGCGGCGTCAGGCCATGACGCGCTGCGCTGGCCTCGTCTGCGAGCAAGAGCGCGGCCGAGCCGTCATTCACGCCCGACGCATTGCCGGCCGTGACCGAGCCGCCTTCGCGGACCACGCCTTTGAGGCGGCCCAAGGCTTCGAGATTGGTTTCGCGCGGGTGCTCGTCTTTATTCACGACGATGGGGTCGCCCTTTTTCTGGGCGATCGAGACCGGCGTGATTTCGGCGTCGAAATAGCCCTCTTTTTGGGCGCGAGCCGTTTTGGATTGGCTAGCCAGAGCGAATTTATCCTGGTCCTCGCGGCTGATCTTGAAATCGTCCGCCACGTTTTCCGCCGTTTCCGGCATGGAATCGACGCCGTATTGCGCCTTCATCAGTTTGTTGACAAAGCGCCAGCCGATCGTCGTATCGTAGATCGAGGCGCTGCGCGAAAACGCGCTCTCGGCCTTGCCCATGACGAACGGCGCGCGGCTCATGCTCTCGACACCGCCAGCCAGCATCAGGCCAGCTTCGCCGGCGCGAATGGCGCGAGCCGCCGTACCCACTGCGTCCAGGCCAGAACCACACAGACGATTGACCGTGCCGCCGGGGACGTCCACGGGCAGGCCCGCCAGCAATGCCGCCATGCGGGCGACGTTACGGTTGTCTTCGCCGGCCTGGTTGGCGCAGCCCAAGATCACATCGGTCAATTCTTCCCAGTTCACGCCCGGATTGCGCGCCATTAGGGCCTTGATAGGCACTGCAGCCAAATCATCGGCGCGCACGGGGGCCAAAGCGCCACCGTAACGGCCAAAAGGAGTACGGATGGCATCACAAATGTAAGCGTGCACGGTCATGGATCGAAGCTCGTAAGAAAAGTGAATGACAAAAAAAGATAGCGTTCGATCTTACGCCACTCGACCTTGCACCGGCACAGTGCACAGCCAGAGCGTCCATTCTTTGGACGCAGTCCACCGTATGGACATCTTGCTCTGCGGTGACCGGTTATTTTGTCGTACGGCCAACCTCGACCTGAGCCTGCCGACGATACCGACCGGCAGCAAAATGATAAAACGGCTGAGGACAAAACTGCCGGGCAATCACGGACGCCGACAGAGAACCTACCAATAGCCAGAACAGCATCGGCTGGCTGCCTGTCATCTCCATCACGATCACGCTCGCGGTCAACGGAGACTGCGTCGCCGCCGCCAGAAACGCCGCCATGGAAATCAGCACCAGCACACGGCGATCAATCTCGCCGCCAGTCAGTTCCCAGATATGCTGGCCGATACCGGCGCCTGTCGTCAACGCGGGGGTGAAAATGCCTCCCGGTATTCCCGCCCAGTATGACGCCACCGTCGCCCCCAGTTTGGCCAAGCCAAAGGCCGCCGGCCCCTCGGCCTCGCCGGAAAGCAAGCCACTGGCCACGCCATATCCAGTGCCATAGACAGTCTGACCGCTCAATACGCCCAGCACCGCCAGAATCAATCCCATGGCGGCAGCCGTGTAAATGGGATGGCGACGAATCCAGCCACGCCAATTGGCGGGCGCGACCCCAGAAGCGCCTTTACTCAACAACCGGCTGAACACGCCGCCTAGCACGCCATTAGCCAAACCGCATAGCAGCACCCACAACACCATATAGTTCGGCAGCGCCTGGCCGCCAAAGGTGCCGAAATACGGGTTATTTCCCGCGACGGCGACGACAAGAAACCCAGAGGCCAGCACGCCGATCAATACCAGGCGTTGCCAACGCAGGATAGTGCCGCGCCCCAGCTCCTCGATCGCGAAAATGACGCCGGCCAACGGCGCATTAAATGCGGCAGCCAAGCCTCCGGCCGCACCTGCCGCGATAAGCTCATTTGCATGAAAACCGCGTAACGGCACCCCTTTGCTGCGCCAGAATCGTCCCCAGGCCAGCATGACGGCCGCACCGACCTGTACCGACGGCCCTTCCCGGCCGGCGGAGGCACCAGCGGCCAATCCCAAAAAGGTCAGTGGAATCTTCAGCAGCGTCTGCCGTATCGAAACCAGGCTGCTTTGTGCGGCGCCGGGCGGCAAGGACAACGAACCGATGACTTGCGGGATCCCGCTACCTGCCGCATTGGGTGCCCAACGGATTGTCATCCAACGCAGTATCGCAAAGGCGGCGGGCAGCACGATGAACGCGAGCCAACCGGCACGCGAGGTCCAGGCATGGTTCCATTCCAAGGCCAGATCGGCCAACCACGCAAATCCCAGGGACACGAGCGCCACCAACGCCGCGCCGCCCAACAACAAACTGAGCTGCAGGCTCTTGCGCGAGAGACGGCTGAATTGCCGCAATTTACGACGGGCGAGCAGCGACAGACGCGAGAACGGGCTGCGAGGAGGCGAGGTCGTGGACATCGCCGCATTTTGCCAGAATCGTAACGAAACAACCGGACTGAGCCCGTGAAATATGGCTCAAGAAAAGCACCATGCGCCGTTTCAACCGAGGTTCGATCGGTACAAATACGATGACAGGGCTCAATAAAAACGCCCAGCCTGGGCTGGGCGTTTTCAACGAAACTGGATACGACTTAGGCGAAGTTTTTCGCAGCGAAGTCCCAGTTCACCAATGCCCAGAAGTTTTCCAGGTACTTGGGACGGGCATTGCGGTAGTCGATGTAATAGGCGTGTTCCCACACATCACAGGTCAGCAAAGGCTTGTCTGCGGTGGTCAGCGGGGTAGCAGCATTGCTGGTGTTGACGATGTCCAGCGAGCCGTCGGCCTTTTTGACGAGCCAGGTCCAGCCCGAACCGAAGTTGCCAGCAGCCGATTTGTTGAAGGCTTCTTTGAAAGCGTCAAAGCTGCCCCATTTGGCATTGATGGCATCGGCCAGTGCGCCCGAGGGTGCGCCGCCAGCGTTGGGAGCCAGGCTGTTCCAGTAGAACGTGTGATTCCAGATTTGTGCGGCATTGTTGAATACGCCGCCCGAGGATTTTTTGACGACATCTTCGAGCGACGCGTTTTCAAACTCGGTGCCCGGGACCAGATTATTCAGGTTCGTGACGTAGGTCTGATGGTGCTTGCCGTAGTGAAACTCGAGGGTTTCTTTGGAGATATGCGGCGCCAGGGCGTCCAGCGCATAAGGCAGGGGAGGAAGCGTAAATGCCATGAGAGTTCCTTCTTGGTTGATTGCACGATCAAGCAAATAGATTGTATCGGCTCTTTAGCCTGCACTCTGGGTTAACCCAGTGCAGCGCGGGGTTACGCGAAAGGAGAATCAGTCTTAAGCAATCCGGGTCGAGCCAGCCACGGTCGCAACATCAAACGTCATGCGTATCCAGCACTTGCACCTGCGCCCCGCCGCGCGCGAACGTCAAATTCAGCGCCTGGCCTTTGGCCAACGGTGCGGCGTCACGCAGGATATGGCCTTCGGCATCCCGCACGATGGCATAGCCTCGCGCCAAAGTATGCTGCGGATCCAGAGCACGCAAATGCGCACTGACGGCAGCGATCCGAGCCTGGCGAGTGGCCAGTTGGCGTTCCTGGGCTTGATGCAGACGGCGGGCCAACGCGGCCACGCGCTCGCTCGCCCGGCCGGTATCGGGCGTGGCGTGTGCCAGACGCTGCACCAACATCCCCAGTCGCGCTGTCCGCCGGCCGTGAGGCCCCTGCCACGCGGACTGCAGCCGATGACGCAGCGTATTCAGGCGTTCGGCCTGATGCGCCAAACGGCGTGCGGGCGACACCAACTGCGCCGCGGCGCGATCCAGCCGTNGNGCCGCCTGGNCGAGGCGGCGCTGCTGCCCCCGCGTCAGACGCTGTACGGCATGGCCGATGCGCGCCAACAAATCCGCTCGCGGCACGCAGGCCAACTCTGCCGCCGCCGTCGGCGTCGGCGCGCGCACGTCGGCCACAAAGTCTACGATCGTAAAATCGGTTTCGTGCCCTACCCCACTAATAATAGGAATGGCGCTCGCCGCCACCAGCCGGGCCAGGGCCTCGTCGTTAAAGCTCCAGAGGTCCTCGATACTGCCACCGCCACGCACCAGCAACAGCGTATCGACCTCTTGGCGAGCATTGGCCAATTGCACCTGGGCAGCCAATCTTGCTGCCGAATCCGCTCCCTGGACCGGAGCGGGGTAAATCACCACCGGCACTTGCGGCGCACGGCGAGCCAAGGCAGACAGCACATCCCGCAACGCCGCCGCATGCAACGAGGTAATCACGCCAATGGCGCGCGGCAAGGCGACCGGCTCACGCTTGACGCTTTCGTCAAACAAGCCTTCCGCGGCCAACTGGGTCTTCAGGCGCAGAAATGCCTCGTACAAATTCCCCAAGCCGGCACGGCGCATGGCGTCGGCCTGCAATTGGTAGTCCCCTCGAGGCTCGTACAGCGACACACGAGCCCGGATTTCAACCTGGTCGCCGGCTCTGGGCACAAACCCCACGGCGGACGCACGGCCACGAAACATGACCGCCCGCACAGCGGCCCGGCTGTCTTTCAGTGTGAAGTACCAATGTCCCGAGGCGGCTTGGGTGAAATTGGAAATCTCGCCGCGCACCCACAACGGCGGGACATTGCGCTCCAACAATTGGCCCACAGCCTGATTCAACTGGGCAACTGTCAGGATATCCCGCGTAAATACGTCGTTTGTGACGAGAAACTCAACTGTCATAAGGCTTTCCAGAGAGATAACTGTCCACAGGGCGCGCCAAGTGGGCCGCGATGATACCGCAAGCCGGCAAATCGTGCAGCGCTGCCCGCAACGCTAGCAAATTCGTAATAAGCAATTGATTTATATGTAGAAATTTACCAACCCCAAATGGAGGCAACAGGCCCAATCCAGCGCAAAGCCAGCATCTATCCATGTTTAGCCTTAGTTTTGCACAGAATTATCCACAAAATCTGTGGATAGATTGGAGGTTATC
>NZ_CBCSJH010000054.1:0-29552 GCF_965139195.1 Bordetella tumbae
CCACCCCGGCCGAGCCATTCCCGAAACAGGCGTTTGACCCCCAATACCCCCAGCACGCCGCTCAGCAACAGGCCCGCCACACCACCCGCGATGGCAGCCCACCACGTGCCGAAAACAAACCATGAAGCGACAGCCGCCCCCAATCCTGCGATCAGAGTAGAGGCTCCCAACACCAAGACAATCATTCCCAACACAAACGCCAAACCCATTTCCGACACATCGAAACCGCTGAACATGAATTCGTCGGAATTGCTCTGCGCCGACGGAGCAGGCAACGTCTCTCCATCGACCAATTTCTCGATCGCCGCAACGCCGGCCTCGATGCCCCCAGCGTAATCACCCGCCTGCAAGCGGGGCACGATCTGTTCGCGAATAATGCGGCCCGCGATCGCATCTGGAATGGCGCCCTCCAAGCCATAGCCGACTTCGATACGCAATGTGCGGTCATTCTTGGCCATGATCAGCAACACGCCGTCATCGGTGCCTTTGCGCCCCAGTTTCCAGGCATCGAACACACGCGTGGCAAATTGCTCGATCGTATCCGGCGCCGTCGTCGGCACAATCAATACGGCGACCTGCGCACCCTTGCGTTGTTCCAGTGCTGCCAGGCGTTGCTCCAACCCTTGACGGCGTGCCGTATCCAGCGTGCCCGTCAAATCTGTGACACGTGCCTGCAACGTCGGCACGCCGGCGGGAGCATCCATTGTCGAGCCATCGGCTGGCGAAGCCGTCGGCGCCCTCGATGGCGTAGACGCCGGCGTCTCTGGCGCGGGTGCAAGGGGAACACCGGGGGCCGTTCCCGTACCAGGTGCTGCCGATGAAACAGGCGGAATCGTCCGTATTACAGGGGGCACAGCATCATGCTGCGCGGCCGGCGCGACCTGCGCGCTCACCGGCATGCCAACCAGCATGCCGGACAGCATCAACGCCCACCCGCGGGCGAACCAGGACTCATGTTTGCGCCAGACCATACACAACGACACGAGATTTGCCATCACCGGCTTACTGAGCCGGGGCAGGCGCAGTCGTTGCCGGGGCAGAAGACGGAGCCTGGTTGCTGAACTGGATGTTCGGCGCCTGCGAAATGGCCGCCTCGTTCTCGACAGTGAAATTGGCCTTGGGCGCATAGCCGAACACCTTGGCAGTAATCACGGCAGGGAACTGACGCACCAGCACGTTATACGCCTGCACCGATTTCACATACCGGCCGCGCGCCACCGAAATACGGTTTTCCGTACCCTCGAGTTGCGTCATCAGATCGCGAAACAAGCCATCCGCCTTGAGCTGCGGATAATTTTCAGACACGGCAATCAGACGCGACAGCGCGGACGTCAACTGACCCTGCGCTTGTTGAAAACGCTCCAGCGCAGCGGGGTCATCCAGTTGATCCGCAGAAATCTGCAAGGTGCCGACCTTACTGCGCGCCTCAGTCACCTGGGTCAGCACATCGCGCTCGTGCGTCATATAGGCATCGACGGATTTCACCAACTGCGGCACGAGGTCGGCACGCCGTTGATATTGGTTCAGGACTTCGGACCACGAGGCATTGACCTCCTCGTCTGCCGCCTGAATGCTGTTGTAGCCGCAGCCCGACAACAAAGCGGCAGTCAACGCCAACCAAGAAAGACCCAGCCAACGGGGGATGTTCATCGCGTCTCAATCCTTTCAACAAAGAGAGGGACATTACAGCAGGTTGAGCCTGCTTTGCCCAGGGCGCGGTGTAACGTCCCCTATCTCTTGTTACGCGAAACCGCCTGGGCATGGGCTACAATACGCGCCGTGTGCTTAGCCAATCAGCACACATCGCTGGCGCTAGGCCGCCACGCCAGGCCCGACACGAGCCGGGCCTTTCCTTTATCTCCTCATTCGACCGCCTGGATTGGAGTCTCTCAACTAGAGCGACTGGCTGTTGCTGGAGTTGTTTTGACTGCCACTGTTTCTTTTGCCGACCTCGGGCTGGCTGATCCCCTTTTGCGTGCCATCGCCGAAACCGGCTACACCGCACCCACCCCGATTCAGGCGCAAGCCATTCCTCAGGTATTGAAAGGCGGCGATTTGCTCGCTGCAGCCCAGACGGGCACCGGCAAGACCGCCGGCTTTACGCTGCCCATCCTGCATCTGTTGATGCAAAACAAGCCCGCCCTGAAAAGCGCGGGCCGCCCGCGCTGCCTGATTCTGACCCCGACGCGCGAACTCACCGCGCAGGTCGCCGAATCCGTGCAGACCTACGGCAAACACACCCCGTTGACCTCCATGGTGATGTTTGGCGGAGTCAACATCAATCCGCAAATCAGCGCGCTGAGAAAGCCGGTGGACATCCTGGTGGCCACGCCCGGCCGCCTGCTGGATCACTGCGGCCAGAAAACCGTGGATCTGTCCGGCGTCGAGATCCTGGTGCTGGACGAAGCCGACCGCATGCTGGACATGGGCTTTATCCGCGATATCCGCAAAGTCCTCGCGCTGCTGCCCAAACAACGCCAGAACCTGCTGTTTTCGGCAACATTCTCGGACGAGATCCGGGGTCTGGCCCGCGGCGTCCTGAACAATCCCGGCGAAGTCTCCGTCACCCCGCGCAATACCGCGACCGAGTTGGTGAAGCAGACCGTGCACCTGGTCGAACAACATCACAAACGCGACCTCATCAGCCACATCATCCGCGAAAGCGGCTGGTACCAAGTGTTGGTTTTCACTCGTACCAAACACGGTGCCAATCGATTGGCCGAAAAACTGGTGAAAGACGGCCTGAGCGCCGCCGCCATCCACGGCAACAAGAGCCAGGCAGCGCGCACGCGCGCCCTGGCTGGCTTCAAGGACGGCAACGTGGCCGTCCTGGTGGCCACCGATATCGCCGCGCGCGGCCTGGATATCGATCAATTGCCACAGGTCGTGAATTTCGAGCTGCCGAATGTTCCCGAGGACTATGTGCACCGCATCGGCCGCACGGGCCGGGCAGGAGCGACGGGTGCGGCGGTCTCGCTGGTCGATCAAAGCGAAATCAAACTGCTCAAGGGCATCGAACGCCTGATCGGCAAAACCATCGAGCGCCTGCCCGTAAAGGGCTGGACGCCGTCCGCCGGCAACACCGCTGCCGCTTACGCCCGCCAAGAACGCGACGAAGACTCGCGCCAACCGCGCCGCCAAGGCAGCCCGCGTGGCGAGCAACGCCAGGGCGGCCAACGTCCAGGCGGCAGCCGCGGGGCCGGTACGAGCAGCCATCGCGCCAACGACGCTCGCGGCGCAAATGGCGAATCTCGTGCCACACGCAATGGTGGCGAGCCTCATGGCGGCACCGGCGCGGAACACCGCACAGGCCGCGGCGCGGGGCTAGCACCTCGGCATGGCGCGGGAGCAGGCCGCCCGGCAGGTCAGAGCCAGGCAGGTAATCCACGCCAACCGTCAGCCGCTCGCGGCGACCGCCCAGCCGGCGGCCATCGCCAAGACAGCCGCCCGCAATCGCAAGGTCCCCGCAGCACCGAGGGCAACGGCCGTCCGTCGGGCCGTCCCGCAGGCGCTGGCCGCCCCGCTGCCGGGTCCAATCGCTCTGCCGGTGCACCCCGCGCAGCGTTGCTGGGCAAGTAATATCACCCTCTTGTTCCTTTCACCCGTGTCATTCTGTCTGTAAATCATCATGACGCTCTCGACCTGGCTGACCTTTTTTGTGGCCTCATGGGCTATTTCCTTCTCGCCGGGCGCGGGCGCCATTTCGGCCATGACCTCGGGCCTGAAATACGGTTTTGCACGCGGGTACTGGAACACTGTGGGCTTGATCATCGGGATCATGGCGCAGTTCGTGATTGTTGCGGTGGGCCTGGGCGCGGTGTTGGCCACGTCCGAGCTCGCCTTCTCGATCGTGAAATACCTGGGGGTAGCCTATCTGGTCTATCTAGGCATACGCCAGATTCGTACCGATGCGGCGCCGGTCGCCGTCGATGCCGGCAACCCCGCCGACTTTTCCGTGCGCGATCTGGTGCTGCGTGGCATCCTGGTCAATCTGATGAACCCTAAAGGCACGGTTTTCCTGCTGGCCGTGGTGCCCCAGTTTGTGAACCCTGCGGCATCGCTGACGCCGCAGTACCTGGCCCTGGCCGGGACACTGGTATTCACCGACTTGGTCGCCATGGGCGTCTATACCCTGTTGGCCGCCAAGGTCCTACGCCTGCTGCGCAGTGCTCGCCATATTCGCTGGATGAACCGCATCTTCGGTTCTCTCTTCATCGTGGCGGGCGCCTTCCTGGCCACTTTTCGTCGTCACACGTAACAAAGCCTATGTAACAGGGCCGGTTACCGGCGTACGATTCGCGTCAGTAAAATCGCATCAATCATGAATATTTCCCAAGAAGTCGCCCGGCGACGTACCTTCGCCATCATCTCCCACCCGGACGCGGGCAAAACCACGCTGACCGAAAAGCTCCTGCTATTCGCAGGCGCGATTCAGATCGCCGGCAGCGTCAAGGCTCGCAAGGCCTCGCGCCACGCCTCGTCCGACTGGATGGAAATCGAAAAACAGCGCGGCATTTCGGTCGCATCGTCCGTGATGCAGATGGAATACCGCGATTGCGTCATCAACCTGCTGGACACCCCGGGCCACCAAGACTTCTCCGAGGACACCTATCGGGTCTTGACGGCGGTAGACGCAGCGCTCATGGTGATCGACGCTGCCAACGGGGTAGAGCCGCAAACCATCCGGTTGCTGCAGGTATGCCGCGCCCGCAACACCCCCATCATCACGTTCATCAACAAGATGGACCGCGAAGTCCGCGAGCCCCTGGAGCTGCTCTCCGAGATCGAGGGCCATCTGGGCATGGACGCCGTGCCGTTCTCCTGGCCGGTGGGCATGGGCAAGGCCTTTGGCGGCGTATTCGACATCCGCCGCGATCGTATGCGCGTCTTCCGCCCCGGCCAAGAGCGCCGTTCGGACGACGACGACATCATCAATGGACTGTCCAACCCGGAAATCGCCCAACGCTTCGGCTCCGCCTTCGAGCAGGCCAACGGCGAAATCGAGCTTATCCAAGAGGCGGCGCCGGCCTTTGACCGCGACGCCTTCCTGGCCGGCAAGCAGACCCCCGTATTTTTCGGCTCGGCCATCAACAACTTCGGTGTCCAGGAGGTCCTGGATGCGTTGGNCGAACAAGCCCCCGCGCCCGGCGCGCGCCAGGCGCTGGAACGCCTGGTCGAGCCTCAAGAGCCCAAATTCACCGGCGTCGTATTCAAGGTGCAGGCCAACATGGACCCCGCCCACCGCGACCGCGTGGCATTCGTACGCGTCAGCTCAGGACGCTTTGAGCGCGGCATGCGCCTGAAGGTCGCCCGCACCAACAAGGAAATGCGGCCCAACAACGTGGTGTCGTTCCTGTCCCAGCGCCGCGAATTGCTGGACGAGGCCTATGCCGGCGACGTCATCGGCATCCCGAACCACGGCGTATTACAGTTGGGCGATGTACTCACCGAAGGCGAGAGCCTGCGGTTTACGGGTTTACCGTTCTTTGCGCCTGAACTCTTCCAGGCTGTTGAAGTCAAAGATCCTTTACGCACCAAACAGCTGCGCATCGGCCTGACCCAACTGGGCGAAGAGGGCGCGATTCAGGTCTTTCGCCCGGAGGCGGCTGGCGGCACGCTGCTGCTCGGTGCAGTCGGTCAACTGCAGTTTGAGGTCGTCGCCCATCGCCTGAAAACCGAATACGGCGTCGAAGCCCGGATGTTACCGTCGCGCTACACCATGGCCCGGTGGATCACGTCAGACAATCCACGCGCGCTGCGCAAGTTCATGGATGCCAACGCGGCGCACATCGCCTATGATGTGGTTGATGCGGCGGCTTTTTTGATTGGTTCGCCTGCTCAGCTGCGCGTGGCCGAGGACCTGTATCCGGATGTGAAATTCCACGCCATGCGCGAGCACGGTGGCCAGGTCTTTGGTAGTCATGCTTAAACTGAACAGGGCGCCGCAAAAATGAGGGTAGCAATGTCTTGGCGAGTATTAATCGCGACGCTTCTGCTGGCACTGGGCGCCGCGGCGTGGGGTGGAATCCAACTAGGTGATTGGCTGGTTGCACACGCCCCCAAAGCCTCGGCTGCACCGGGCCAAGAAGCCCTGGCGTCTCAAGAACCCATCCTGGACGCCAATGGTCGCCCCTATGTAGCCCAACCGCCCCAGCCTCGGGTGGACGGCAGTCTCGGCGTCCCTGACAAACCCAACGGCTCGAGTTGGGCGGTACCGATGGTCTCGTTGTTCGAGACCACCAAGGACCCGTCGATACAGATATCCCGTGACAACATCAGCATGGACGAGGCTCGCCAGCTCGCGGCGACGTCCAACGTGCCGCTGCCATCCGGGACCTCCGACGTCACCACGCTGGACCTGCAAGCGCTACCGCCGACGACCACCGCGCCACCACCCGCCAATCAGGACGGCTATGCAGTCACCGCGGCAAACACCGCGCCAAGCGCCGCACCACAAGGCGCGGCTCCTGCGCCTGCCGGCCACTGGCAGGACGCCCTGAAACGAGAACTGGCCCAATGCGCCAACGAGGGCTTCTTCCAACGCCCCACGTGCTCCTGGAACGCCCGCAACAAGTACTGTGGCCCGAATCGCGCCTGGGGCACCATCTCGGAGTGTCCGGCGCGTCAATAGGACTCGGCGCATAGGTCAATCTATCGCATTGCCAAAGTCGGTTTCAAAAAACCGCTGATGGCCATCAGCCCTCGTTGCATTCCCTCATCATGAGTCCCTGTCGCGTGCCTGGGCGTGGCGCCGGGCCGTTGAGCACGGATTTAGTCCGCGCAGCGGACCGAGGCCCCTGGTCATGGGCCGAGTCCGTGCGATAGGCCCGGCACCACGCCCAGGCACGTGACAGGGACGCCTTCAGAGAGACAACCACGAGCAGCAAACGCCCACAACAACACCAACACCGATAAAAGATGCCAGTCAGCGCTTAACTAACCGGCATTGAGCGTGGGGGGCTCTTTTCATTGCTTATTTTTTATCGGAAGTGGAATAAAGTAGATGCCAGCGACGTCTATAGCAAGCAGTCCCCTTTTCTCATACTGGATGACACGCCATGCACACTCGAATCGCTGCAACCCTGCTCGTTTCCTGCGCCGCCCTGTTCTCGGCCAGCGCCCACGCTCAGGCAGTCAAGACCCAGGACGGCATGCTGGTCGACAACGCCGGCATGACGCTCTACACCTTCGACAAGGACACAGATGGCAAGAGCGCCTGCTATGACCAGTGCGCCAAGGCCTGGCCACCCGTGATGGCCTCCGCCGATGCCAAAGCGCAAGGCGATCTAAGCATCATCACCCGCGACGATGGCGCCAAACAATGGGCCTACAAAGGCAAGCCCCTGTACCTGTTCGTGAAAGACAAAAATCCGGGCGACAAAACTGGCGACAACGTCAAAGAGGTCTGGCATATCGTCAAGCCCTGAACGATAAGGGCCTCTGACGGCCTGAGTGGCAATGAGGCAGTGGCGATGTACACGACTGGCCCTCAAATGCATTGAGCCCGTACAGACCAGCCGGTCTGTACGGGCTCAACACAGCGGCAATGCGGGCGTCAGCGTATCGACGCCGCCTGAAATGAATCAGCCTTCGACTTCCATCTGGCTTTGCAGGTAATTCTGCAAGCCGACCTTGTCGATCAGCTCGATCTGGGTTTCCAGATAGTCGATGTGTTCTTCGGTATCGTCCAGAATGTCCTGGAACAGGTCGCGGGACACGTAATCACGCACTGACTCGCAGTAAGCGATGGCTTCTTTCACGGTAGCTTGCGCGCCTTGCTCGACCTTCAGGTCACAGGCCAGCAACTCGGGAACGTCTTCGCCGATCAGCAGTTTGTGCAGGTCTTGCAAGTTCGGCAGACCGTCCAGCATCAAGATGCGTTCGATCAAACGATCGGCGTGCTTCATCTCGCCGATCGATTCTTCGTATTCGTGCTTGCCCAGCTTCTTCAGGCCCCAATGCCCCAAGATGCGGGCATGCAAGAAGTATTGATTGATGGCCGTCAGCTCATTGGTCAGTTGCTTGTTCAGAAACTGGATGACGGTTTTATCGCCTTTCATGGTGTACTCCTTACGATCCCGGGACGCGGCGCCCGCGACCCTGCGTACGCCTTATCGCGTATGCAACGATCGCAGGCTAACACCGCTGGCAGGGTCAGGGCTAGAGCCGCGCTGCATTTGATAAATGGCTTTGCGAGCGCAATCCGAAAGCGACAACAAAATGAGAATGAGTATGCGTTTCGGACTATCCGCACATAGCGTGACGCCAGGCTTGCCATTGAAGCAAGCCGATGACGAAAATCCGGGGAGAAAATGCACGCCGAATATCGAATTATGAGCGCCGTACGAAGACAAATCGGCTCAAATCTCGACAAGGCATGATGTTGGAGAACTACAACGCACGCGCCTGCACGCTGCTGCCACGAAGCAGGCTACCTACAGGCGCCGCTCGCCCGCACCACGGCGCAACGGCTCAGGCTGCGGCAACCAGCGTGATCGGGAAACTATTGGCAGCGGGCTGGGCGTCGACCATGGGAGCAGAGGCCGTGAGATCCACGGCCATCGACTTGCCCTGACACACGCTGGAACAGCGGCCACCTGGCAGATATTCTTGAGCCATCTCTGCACAGCAACCGCAGCACGAGGCTACTCCCAATTCAAACTGCAAATCGGACAATGTAGTAGCGCCCGCGTCGACGGCGGCGTGAACTTGGCGTTCAGTGACGGCATTACATATGCAAATGTACATGAGAATAATTATCGTGATTTATTCTCGCAAAAGCAAGCGGATCAAACTGCAATCCGCTGTCCCCAAGTCATTGAAAAATAGGGACAAAACTATCTCCACCCGGCTTGGCCTGGAAACCCATTTTGGCGGGCTCACAACGCCGCGGGTACCGGATTACCGTGCCGCGTGCGCCTTGCGTAGGCTGGCAGGTGCAATCCGCAGGGCCTCGCGGTACTTGGCCACCGTGCGGCGCGCAATCACGATACCTTGATCGGCCAAGCGTTTTGTCAGCTGACTGTCCGACAAAGGCTTGCCACGGTCTTCGTCGGCCACCATCTGGCGGATCACGGCCTGGACAGCCGTTGCCGAGGCCACCTCGCCACCGTCCGTCGCCACCCCCGTTCCAAAGAAATGCTTCAGCTCCAGGGTCCCGAACGGGGTCAGCATGTATTTCTGCGTCGTCGCCCGTGAAATGGTGGATTCGTGCAAGCCCAGCTCTGCGGCAATATCCTTCAGGATCAAGGGGCGCATCGCGGCAGGGCCTTCGCTGAAAAACGCGGTCTGATGCGCCACGATGGCCTGCGCCACACGCAGGATCGTGTCAAAGCGCTGCTCCACATTGCGGATCATCCAGCGTGCCTGCTGCAACTGGGCATGCAGGCCTGCATGGCTGGCCTCACGCTGGTTGCCCAGCAACTGGGCATACAGCGCATTGACCTGCAAACGCGGGACAGCCGCAGTATTGAGCACCACCAGCCAGCCCTGGCGGGCCTTGCGCACAATCACATCCGGCACCGCATAATCGGCGGCGGGCACCGTCCAGGCGCGGCCAGGGCGGGGGTCCAGTTTCCGAATCAAGACCTGCGCCGCACGCGCGGTTGCCTCATCGCAATGCAGGGCATCGCGCAGCCGCGTCACATTGCCGGTGGCCAACAACGGCAAATGCTCGGCACACAGGCGACGGGCACAGGCCAGCACTGCAGGGTCGGCGGCCTCGCGCAAATGTTGCACGTCAGGGTTGCGTAATTGCAACACCAGGCATTCCGCCATATCCCGGGCGCCGATCCCGGGCGGGTCGAATGATTGCAACAGCGTCAGCGCCGCCCGCAACTCGTCCAGATCCGCCTGGGCCTCAGGCGGTATCCAGGTCAGAATTTCCTCCAGAGGCGACCCGAGATAACCGTTGTCATCGAGTTCATCGATCAGCAAAGCCACCAGGGCGGCATCGCGGCTTCCAGCTCGGGTAAGGCCTAACTGAGAAAGTAAGTGCTCACGTAAAGTATCGCTGTGCGCGCGATCAGGGCCGTCCATACGATCATCCGGATAGACGCCTCCCGAACCGGGCATTTCCTCTGCACGGGGCTCCGTGTCGCGCAGAGATTCGTCATCCATCGACGTTTCGCGTTCCGCAGGCGCCTCTGGCTCGGCCTCTGCCCGCTCTTCGCTGCGCTCCAGCATTGGGTTATCGGCCAAAGCCTGCGAGATTTCGGCTTGCAAATCCAGCGTCGAAAGCTGCAACAATCGGATAGATTGCTGCAGTTGAGGGGTCAACGTCAAATGTTGACCAGTACGAAGTTCTAATGCGGGCCGAGTCATAGGTACAATATTTTGCATGATGAATGCCGCCTCGCCCGAACGCGTACGCCAAGATCGCCGACTGATCGGCCAAACGCTGCTGAAATTAGCGCTGCCTCGACTCATAGTCCGGGGGGTGGTGCTGGTCATCGCCGCCATCATATGGCTATTAGTCGCCTCGTGGTTGCTGGATTTTGGCCGCAGCCTGAGCTTTGAGGGCTTGCAGGCTTTTGGCCAGCAGGCGATCGACCTATTGACGCGCGTCAATCCCTACCTATGGTGGGGTGTCGTCGTCATCTGGTCACTGATTGTATTTTTCGCAGTACGCGCCTGGGTGGCCTCAGACATTGACGCCGCGCGCGCCAAACCGGTCGCCCCGAGGGATCTGTCCGCCTTGACTGCCCAGCTCTGCGACGAAGTCATCAATGTCCTGCGCTGGGTCTGGGGCAATCGCGAAGAGCCCTTTACGCTCGGCGACTTGCGCCAGGCGCATATCGAATTGCGCCATGGCCGCATCGACAAGATCGATCTGGTCCGAGAGCAAGGCAACATTCTTGACGGTCAAACGGCTGCCGCGACACGTTCCCAGCCCGCTACGAGTGCACCGTCTGCAGCGCCCGCCCAGGCCGCCGTCCTGACGACACCGGCGGCCACCGCCGAGACGCGCCCGGCCTCGGGACGCATCGAACCCAACCTGTAGTACGCGGCGTCGCCCATTTAGAAAAATCGCCTCTCGAGGCGATTTTTTTCGCCCTGACACCCAAGGATGCCCCCCGGCAGATCAGCCCACGGGCGGCCTGTCCGTGGCAAATCCGAGAGGCTTATCCACCACCAGGCTGAGGAGCGCGCTGCAAGCGCCGCATGCGTCTTTTTGAGCTCATTGCGCCCGTGTCCGTTGCATCTTGGCCAAAAATGTGTTTGACTAGCGACTTATGGCCGATATCCGAATCCCCCTCGCGATTGCCTCCGGACGCTTCAGCGCACCGGGTGCCGGCCTGCGCGCTCGTATTTCCCCCCTCGCGCTATCGCTACACCTACCGATCGGTTGCCGGGCCTCGCGCCTGTGGTAGCTCGGCAGCCTCGTACGCCACAAGTTTTTTCTCTGTTCATTTATTGATTCCAGTCGACCCATCCACGGTCCACTGACGGTCCAGGCCTAGAACCCTGACCAGCCGAACAGAGCATGCCGGTAACAAAAACCGGAAATACTTTATCCCGCCACCCTCGGGACTACTGATCAAGGTGTAATGATGCTTGCCAACCCCGCTACCAAATACGTACCGTTTGCTCCGTTCGCGCGTGATTTTTCTGAACGCACCTGGCCCAGCCGCCGCATCACGCAGCCGCCCATCTGGATGAGCACCGATTTGCGCGACGGCAACCAGTCGTTGATCGAACCGATGAGCATCGACCGCAAGCTGCGTTTCTTCGAGCAACTGGTCAAGATCGGCTTCAAGGAAATCGAAGTTGGTTTTCCGTCGGCCTCGCAAACGGATTTCGATTTCGTACGCAAGCTGATCGACGAAAAACGCATTCCCGATGACGTCACCATCATCGTCCTGACCCAATCACGCGAAGACCTGATCAGCCGTACGGTCGAATCGGCCGCTGGCGCCAAGCAAGCCATGGTGCACTTGTACAACGCGTGCGCCCCGGCCTTTCGCAAGATCGTCTTCAACATGAGCAAAGACGAGATCAAGCAAATCGCCGTCACCGGTACGCAATTGATCAAGCAACACATGGCCAAGTATCCGGAAACGCAATGGCGCTACGAATACTCTCCCGAAGTCTTCAGCACCACCGAACCGGAATTCGCACTGGAAGTCTCCAACGCCGTGGCCGAGACCTGGGGCGCCACGCCGCAGAACAAAATGGTGCTGAACCTGCCCGCAACGATCGAGGCGACCACGCCGAATCTGTACGCCGACCAGATCGAGTGGATGCACAACAACCTGGCTCGCCGTGACAGCATCATCGTCAGCGTGCACCCGCATAACGACCGCGGCACTGCCGTTGCCGCCGCCGAGTTCGCCGTGATGGCCGGCGCCGATCGTATCGAAGGCTGCCTGTTCGGCAGCGGTGAACGTACGGGTAACGTGGACCTGGTCACGCTCGCGCTGAACCTCTACACCCAAGGCGTGCACCCAGGCCTGGATTTTTCCGATATCGATGAAGTGCGCCGTTGCGCCGAGTACTGCAATCAGTTGCCCGTGCACCCGCGCCATCCCTATGCCGGCGACCTGGTATTCACGGCCTTTTCCGGCTCGCACCAGGACGCCATCAAAAAGGGCTTTGCTCAACAGCAAGCCGATGCCGTTTGGGAAGTGCCCTATCTGCCTATCGACCCGGCCGACCTCGGCCGCAGCTACGACGCCGTCATCCGCGTCAACAGCCAATCGGGCAAGGGCGGGGTCTCGTACCTGCTCGAGCAGGAACACGGCCTGGTCTTGCCGCGCCGCCTGCAAATCGAATTCAGCCGCGCCATCCAACGGGTCACCGATGAAACCGGCCGCGAAGTCACGGCCGACGACGTTCACACGATTTTCAACCGCGAGTACCTCGAACAACATACGCCTTGGAAACTGGTGCGTCACCGCATCGAGGGCGATCCGTCTGCCGGTGAAGGCAAGCAATTCAACATTCAGGTTGAACTCGACTACAACGGCGAACGCCGCGTCGTCACGGGCTCGGGTGATGGTGCGATCTCGGCCTTTGTGAATGCGTTGGATATTCCGGTGCGCATCATGGATTACCACGAACACGCTATCGGCACCGGCACGGATACCCGCGCCGCCAGCTATGTTGAACTGCGCGTCGGAGACTCCGCAACCGGCTTCGGCGTCGGGATCGATCGCGATATCGTCACCGCCTCGTTCCGCGCCGTACTCAGCGCGGTCAACCGTCACCTGACCAATGGTGCCGCGACGCAGATCGAAAGCGAGGCTGTCCAGGCGGCGTGATCCGTGGCCCTGGCAACAATGAAAAGCCCGTCTACTTGAACTGCCCACAAGGAAGTTGACATTAAAAGCCGGGCAGCATGAAAAAGGCCTGAGTCCGATATAGAGTCGGACTCAGGCCTTTTAGCTGGGCGGCGATGCGTTGATGACGGCCATCGTGGCGCAGTGCGCGCGACGACCCATGCTATCGAACTGATCAGTCCCCGTCATCGGGGCGCAGGACCCCCAGGAGCCACCGGGCGATGGCCAGCGTACGCCGGTCATCGCCGCTGCGTCCGACCACCTGCAATCCCACAGGCAGGCCCTGCGGCCCTGTGTAGAATGGCAGATGCACGCAAGGCGCACCGAACAGCGTCCACACGCGGCAAAATAACGGGTCGCCCGTACCTTGATCAAAAAAAGGCGCCTCGCCGCTGGCGCTGGGCGCCAACACGACGTCGTACTGTTCAAACCAACTATGCGCACGTTGGCGGCCTTCTTCGACACGAATCAGGTTGGCACGATGTTCCTCTGCAGTGATCTGGGATCCTGCATCCAACAAAGCCTGTAGCGAGCTGCTCAGACCGGCGCGATGACGTGTGCGCTCGAAAGCCAATGACTGCGCCATCTCAAAGCCCATGATATCGGCATGCACCTGAACCAGGGAACACAGTATCGGCGGTAACTCCACCTCATCAATCTGCGCGCCCGCACGCGACAGCACGCTCGCAGCCTGCGCATAGGCATCGCGTGTCGCATGATCCGTATGCCGCCATTGCGAGGTTCGATACATGCCAATACGGGGCTTGGCATCGTAATCGAGCTCACGTAATTCACGATCACGCATCAACACCGAGGCGAGCAACGCAACATCGTCGACGCTACGTCCGAACCCGCCTATGGTGTCCAATGAATCGGCGATGGTCTTTAAACCGGCACGTTGAATCCGACCAAATGAAGGTTTGTATCCGACGACGCCGCAATAGGCGGCAGGGCGAATGATCGAACCGGCAGTCTGTGTGCCCAAGGCCAGGGGCACCATATGATCGGCCACGGCAGCCGCAGAGCCGCTGGATGATCCGCCCGGACTATAAGCCGGGTTATGGGGATTGCGCGTCGGGCCCGGTTGAAACGTTGCGAACTCCGTGGTGACGGTCTTGCCCGCTACCACTGCACCGGCCTCGCGGCACGAGGCGACCACGGCGGCATCGATGGACGGCTGGTGATTGTCATAGATGGGCGAACCGTAGCGCGTCGGTAAATCGCTGGTCGCGAAAATGTCTTTCACGCCGATCGGTAACCCGTGCAGGACACCTTGTGTGCTTGACCTATCCAATTCGCGGGCACGGGTCAGCGCGAGCTCCTTGTCCAGAGCCGCCCATGCACGTACGACCCCCTCACGCTGCTCGATGCGCGCAAAGCACGCCCGTAGCAATTGCTCGGCACTCAACTCGCGGCGCGCCAATAGCTGCGCTGCACGCGTTGCACTCAAGCGATTCAGTTCAATCGTTTTTTTTTGCTGCAAACCCATGTCCCTTCCCCGGGATGATCCTCAATTTTTTCGTCCTACAGATGTAGCACAGGCACATCATCCGTATTGCATTGCCGCACAACTGTTTTTCTATAAGTTCATACAACAAAAAGATGTCGTGATCATGAACTCGTGCCGCATCGCAACACCGATTTTCATTGGCACTGCCATATAAGCACGATACCGTATCTCGTGAAATCTGGCTGTCATGTATTACCCCTAAGATGAAATCGTTTTCATTGCCGAGCCTGCCGTGACTGCAAAAACACCGCACCGACCGTCGATATTGGAGATTGCCAAGCAGGCTGGCGTATCGCCCGCGACGGTCTCGCGCGCATTCAATCAGCCCGAGCTGCTGCGCCCTGAAACGCGTGCACATATCGCGGCTGTGGCGCAACGCATCGGATTTCGCCCCAACCGGGTAGGCCGCAGTTTGCGCGCGGGCCGTACGCGTACCATCGGCTTGTTGCTGCCGACGTTGGCCAATCCGGTATTTGCAGACTGTTTCGAAGGTGCTGAGCAACACGCCCGCAGAGCGGGCTATAGCGTCATGATGGGGATCACGAGCTACGACCCATCGGTGGAATCGGAATGTGTGCAGGCCTTGATCGACCATCAGATCGATGGCTTGATCCTGACGGTGGGTAATCCCTCGCGTAATGCAACATTGCGCGCGTTGGATGAAGCAGGCATGCCGCACATTCTGGCCTATAACGAATCAAACTCGCACCCATTTGTCTCGGTCGATAACAAAGCCGCCGCACACGATATGGTGTCGCGTCTGAGCACACTGGGCCACCGGCGCATTGCCTTTGTCAGCGGTCCATTGACAGCATCGGATCGCGCACGGCGCCGTCTGCAAGGCGCGCAAGCCTGTGCGAAAGCAGCGGGCTTGCCTGCAGTGGCGCACTGGGTCATGCCGGCACACACCGAGTCCAGCGCGTCGATGTTGCGTGACATGCTGGCGCGGCCGGATGCCCCCAGTGCCCTGTTTTGCTCCAACGATCTGCTGGCAATCTCTGTGATCGCGCAACTGGCTTCGCTCGGGATACGCGTGCCCGATGACGTCGCTGTCTGCGGATTCGACGGGGCGAGCATTGGTGCGCTGATGGTCCCGTCATTGACTACGGTGGCACAACCCAGCCGCGAGATAGGCGCAACAGCGTGCGCCTTATTGCTAGCGTGCCTGGAGGGAGGCCGCCCCACATCAGTCAGATTGCCACACCGTATTTCCGACGGCGGCACGGCAACCGCGTCTTGCATCGGCGATCCGCCCGAAGCAGAAAAACGCCCTGTTGAAGGGCAACGCCGCCGCGTTGCAGCAAGCGTGGCGACCCATTCTTTTCACCCCTCGCCAAGGAAACACTCGCCATGAAATCCCTCGTCCACTGCGTGTTACGCGCTGCCACACTGGCGCTGACTCTGACGGGCGCATCAGCCTACGCGCAAAATGCGATCTGCTACAACTGTCCGCCAGAGTGGGCGGATTGGGGCACACAGCTCCGAGCCATCAAAAAAGCCACCGGCATTACCGTGCCCGCAGACAACAAAAACTCGGGACAGTCGCTAGCCTCCATCGCGGCGGAAAAAGGCAATCCCGTGGCCGATGTCGTGTATTACGGCGTCACGTTCGGCATTCAGGCCGCCCAGGACGGATTGGTACAAAACTACAAGCCGCAACACTGGGATCAAATCCCCGCCGGCATGAAGGACCCCGACGGCAAATGGTTCGCCATTCATTCGGGTACGTTGGGCCTGATGGTCAACGTCGACGCGCTCGATGGCAAGCCCGTGCCGCGCTCATGGGCCGATCTGCTCAAGCCTGAGTACAAAGGCATGGTTGGCTATCTGGATCCGGCTTCGGCCTTTGTCGGCTATGTCGGCGCCGTCGCCATCAACCGCGCGCTGGGAGGCACTCCGGATAACTTCGACCCCGCGCTCAAGTGGTTCAAGGACATGAAGGCCAATCAACCCATCGTGCCCAAACAAACCGCGTATGCACGCGTCTTGTCGGGCGAAATCCCGATCTTGATCGACTACGACTTCAACGCGTATCGGGCCAAATATAAAGACCACAGCAACGTTGAGTTCGTGATCCCCGCCGAAGGCACAATCGCCGTGCCTTACGTCATGAGTCTGGTGGCCAACGCACCGCATGCCGACAATGGCAAGAAAGTGCTGGACTTCACCTTGTCGGATGAGGGTCAGGCCATCTGGGCCAATGCATTCCTGCGTCCAGTGCGGCCGGAAGCCATGTCGGCCGAAGCGCAGAAAAAATTCTTGCCTGAGGCAGAGTATGCACGCGCCGGTACGGTGGACTACGTCAAAATGGCCGAAGGCCAGCGCGCGTTCTCGCAACGGTACGCCAAAGAGGTGAACTGATGTTCTGCGTGCGTGTTGGCATTGTCCTGGGGGTGCACTGACATGGGACGCCGTGGATGGATTTGGTTTGCGGCGCCTGCTGCCACGCTGTTTCTGGCATTCTGGCTGCTGCCCATGGCAGGGCTGGCGCTGGCAGGCGCAGAAAGCCGCAACGGACAATCGGCCTATTGGACGGTGCTGACAGGCACGCAGTATTGGATCAGTCTGTTCAATACCGTCGCATTATCGCTCGCTGCGACGGTAGCAACGCTGCTGGTGTCGTTGCCGGTGGGCCGCTTTCTCGCCCGCCATCGACACTTTGCCGGACGCCGCCTGCTGATCTCCTTGCTGATGTTTCCATTGGCCTTTCCCGGTGTGGTGGTCGGCTTTCTGATTATCCTGCTGGCGGGACGTCAGGGCATCATCGGCGCACTCACGAAATGGCTCACTGGCGATACCGTGGTGTTTGCCTATGGCATGGCGGGATTGTTTCTGGGTTATCTGTATTTTTCGCTGCCGCGTTGTGTGGGGGTATTGACGGCCGCGGCCGAACAGATCGATCAGAGCTTGCTCGAGGCCGCACGGACATTGGGCGCGAGCCCCTGGCGCCGCTTCATGGATATTGAATTGCCGGCATTGACGCCCGCCTTGATCGGCGCAGGTGCGATGAGTTTTGCGACCAGCATGGGCGCGTTCGGTACGGCGTTCACATTGGCAACGCAAATCGACGTGCTGCCCATCACTATCTATAACGAGTTCACCAACTACGCGAATATCCCGGTCGCTGCGGCACTATCTATCGTGTTGGGCCTGGCCACATGGGCGGTGTTGTATCTCGCTCATAGTCTGGCGGGCGCCCGCGCAGGTGCGGCTGCGTGATGAGGTCCATGATGCATGCTTCTAAATTTGATACGCGCTTGGGACTGACCGTCACGTTGGCCGTCGCGGCGTTCTTGATCGGCCCCGTTGTGCTGTCCGTCCTGGCGGGCCTCACCAACAATTATTTTGTCGGGCTTTCCAGCGGACTGACTTTGCGCTGGGTTGCAGAAGTCTGGGCACTCTATGCCGATACGATCTGGCGTTCATTTGCGGTAGCGTTGTTGACGCTGGCGATCTGTACGCTCGTCGGTGTCCCTGCTGCGTGGGTGCTGACCCTGCATCGCGGCCGTCTGGCTCGCGCGCTGGAAGAACTATTGACCTTGCCCGTAGCGGTGCCGGGCCTGGCGTCGGCGCTGGCCTTGATCGTATCGTGGGGCACGATCAGCGGGTTGCGCGGCAGTGTCTGGTTCATTGTGATTGGACATGTGTTGTTCACACTGCCATTCATGGTGCGTGCGGCGCGCGCCAGCATGCAAGGCGCTGACCTGGCAACGCTGGACGAGGCCGCCTCGACGTTGGGCGCAACACGCATACAGCGTTTTTTGCACATTGTCGTGCCCAATGCCGCACCCGGCATCGTCACGGGCGCGTTGACCGTGCTGACGCTGTCGATCGGTGAATTCAATCTGACGTGGTTGCTGCACACACCGTTGACCAAGACCTTGCCTGTTGGCCTGGCCGACAGCTATGCCTCGATGCGATTGGAAATCGCATCGGCGTATACCCTGGTCTTCCTGTTGATGTTGATCCCGCTACTGGTAGGCCTGCAATGGCTGGCTGCCCGGGGAGATCGCCCCGCCCAAACATCTGTTACCCGGACTTCTTCATCATGACCGATCCCGTCGCCATTACGCTCAGCGGCTGCGCCAAGACCTGGCCAGATGGAACGCGTGCCCTGCATCCCATTGATCTGCACGTGCAGGGCGGCGAAACCCTGGCATTGCTGGGTCCGTCAGGCTGTGGCAAGACGACGCTGCTGCGTCTGATCTGTGGCCTGGAGCAGGCCGATGCCGGCGCGTCTATTCGTTTCGGCAATGACGAAGTATCACAGCTCTCGCCAGAAGATAGAGGCGTGGGCGTAGTGTTCCAAAGCTATGCTTTGTTTCCCAACATGACGGTCGTGCAGAACGTGGCTTATGGTTTGCGCGTGCGCAATATCAACGCAGGCGAGCGCGAACGGCGCGCACGCGAACTGCTGGCGCTGGTGCGCCTGGAGGCCTATGCTGATCGGCGCATCAATCAGTTGTCTGGCGGCCAGCGCCAGCGCGTAGCCCTGGCCCGTGCCCTGGCTATCGAGCCGCGTGTGCTGTTGCTTGACGAGCCGTTGACGGCACTGGATGCCAAACTGCGCGAGCATCTGCGTGTGGAGTTGGCTCAGATGCTGCGCGAATTACACATCACCACGGTCATCGTCACGCACGACCAGGACGAAGCGATGATGTTGGGTGACCGCATTGCCGTCATGTCTGCGGGACATCTGGAGCAAGTCGGCACCGCCGAGACCTTGTATCGAGAGCCGGCCAGCGATTTCGTCGCGGAGTTTCTCGGCACCTTGTGCCGGGTCCGTGCACGCCTGCATGATGGCAGATTGATCGCCGGTGATGATGCGGTCGCGTTTCGTCCGCATGAGGCGCAGCTCGAGGTTCCTCGCGACAATGCACTGACAGGCCGTGTGCTGGCCCGTTTTTTTCTCGGCAGTTCAGTGCGCTACGAAATCGGTCTGGACGATGGTCAGCGATTTCCTGTGGTTGCGCCCGCACATAGTCAACATGCCACAGGCGATCACGTCAGCATTGTGCTGGCAAGGTCCGCGATTGCGTCGCCTGCTGCCGGCCATATTTAACGACTCTCACCTACACACTCATCATGCTCATCGCACAGATTACTGATTTGCATATCCGCATGCCGGGCCAGAAGGCCTATCGCGTGGTCGAAACCGACCGTTATCTGCCGCCTGCCATCGAAGCATTGAACCGCCTCGATCCTGCGCCCGATCTGGTCATCATCAGTGGCGACCTCACCGATTTTGGCCGGCAACAGGAATACGCTCATCTGAAGAACATGCTGGATGCTTTGCATGCGCCGTATTTTTTGATGCCCGGCAATCACGATGCGCGCGAGGCATTATTGGCGGCCTTTCCCACGCACACCTATCTACAGGGTGCAAACGGCTTTGTTCAATACGCAGTCGAGGATTATCCTCTGCGCCTGTTGATGCTGGACACGGTCGTGCCGATGCAAAGCCACGGCACGTTGTGTTCGCAACGGCTGGATTGGCTGCGCGAACGCCTGGCGGAACAGCCTGGGCGACCTACCGCGATTGCCATGCATCACCCGCCATTCATTACCGGCATTGCTCACATGGACGCTATCGGCTTGCTCGCGGGTGCGCCCGAGCTGGAGCAGATCGTCGCAGCACATCCCAATGTAGAACGCATTCTGTGCGGCCATCTGCACCGCACCATTTTTCAGCGTTTTGGCGGCACTATCGCATCGACTTGCCCGAGTCCGGCACATCAAGTCGCACTGGATTTGCGGCCAGATGGTCCGTCCGCCTTTGTCATGGAACCACCGGGTTTCCACCTACATGAATGGCGCAATGGCGCCCTGGTCACGCACCACGCCTACATCGGCGACTATCCCGGTCCCTATCCGTTTCACGAAGAGGGCGGCGTCCTGATCGATGAGTGATTCGTGCTGCAGGGCGTGGACCTGACACGGCCACGTCATGTTTGCAGCGCAGAATGAAAAGGATTTCATTTACCGCCAGAATACGAGGTTCATGCCCCAAGGGGTTCACCCCGCCGCACGCAGATCCGACTCTACCCAACGATCATTATGTCCACGCTCATCCTGGAAGACCTGACCAAACAGTACGGCGATGCGGCTGCCATCCAGGGCGTCAGCTTCACCGCGCCTGCGGGGAGTTTTACGGTGCTGCTGGGACCGTCGGGTTGCGGCAAATCGACCACGCTGCGCATGATCGCAGGACTCGACACGCCGACCTCGGGCCACATTCGTATCGGTGATCGCGATGTCACGCAGTTGCCGCCATCGCAGCGGCGCATCTCGATGGTGTTCCAGTCGTATGCGCTGTTTCCTCATCTATCGGTGCGCGAGAATATTTTGTTTGGCCTGAAGGTCCGCAAAGAACCGTCTGCCGACTATCCTCGCCGGCTCAAGCGCGTGGCGGATTTGCTGGGCTTGACGGCCCTGCTGGATCGCAAGCCTTCGCAGTTGTCTGGCGGGCAACAACAACGGGTGGCGTTGGGTCGTGCAGTCATTTCAGAGGCGCCGGTATGCCTGATGGACGAACCGCTTTCGAATCTGGATGCACAGTTGCGCCATGAGATGCGGCGTGAGATCCGCGCTTTGCAACAGTCGCTCGGGATCACGATGGTGTATGTCACGCATGATCAGACCGAGGCCATGAGCATGGCCGATCAGGTCGTGTTGCTGCGTGATGGACACATCGAGCAACGCGATACGCCCGACGGCCTGTATGCGCGGCCTGCCACCGAGTTTGCGGCGCGTTTTATCGGCACGCCGCCGATGAACCTGATGGACTTGTCCACACAAGGCGATGGCCTCGGCATCGCCGGCACAGAAAGCCTGCCGGTCGTCGCAGCCCCTGCTCAAGCGAAGCGTCTAGGCGTTCGGCCGGAACATATTCGGATTGACGGCGATGGCCGTCCTGCCCTCGTCGAAAGCGTCGAATATTTTGGCGCAGACTCCATTGTGGTGTGCCGGATCGGTGCTTGTGGCGGTATTGCCGTACGTGCGCCAGGCCATTTACGGGCCACGGCAGGCGATGCGGTGAGGCTGACGTGGCAACCCGAGCACCAGCATTTTTTCGCCGCCGACGCGGCCGCTATTTCCCCCTCTGGGCGCTCAGGCGCCGACTCTCCATCCCTTTAGGAAAGCCATCATGCGACGCACCGCTCTCAAAGCCCTTGCAGCCGGTCTGGCTGGCGCCGTTCTGTCACTCCCTATCTACGCGCAAGCGAAATCTGTCGAAGTCGAGTTCTATTACCCGGTTGCGGTCGGCGGTCCGATCACCAAGATCGTCGACGATATGGTGGCCGCGTTCGAAAAAGAAAATCCGGACATCGACATCAAACCTATCTACGCGGGCTCGTATCAAGACTCGATCGCCAAGGCATTGACGGCGCTGAAGGGCGGCACGCCACCGCAGTTGGCGGTGCTGTTATCGACCGACATGTTCACGCTGATCGATGAAGACGCCATTGTGCCCATCGACGGCCTCGCAAAATCCGACGCCGACAAGAAATGGCTGAGCAGTTTTTACGATGCGTTCATGCAAAACAGCCGCACCGGCGGCCACGTATGGGGCGTACCGTTTCAACGCTCGACCATCGTGATGTACTACAACAAGGATCTGTTCAAGGAAGCCGGCCTGGACCCTGAACGCGCGCCCGCGACCTGGGACGAGCTGGTCGAATACAGCAAGAAGCTGACCAAGAAAGACGCCTCCGGCAACGTCACGCAGTGGGGCCTGGAGATCCCGTCGGGTGGGGCCTTTGCATACTGGTTGTTCCAGGCACTGACGACGCCCAACGACGCTATCTTGATGAACGAAGCAGGCAACGAAGTCTATCTGGATAAGCCTGGCGTCATCGAAGCCGCCACGTTCTGGAACGATTTGTCGGCCAAGCACGGCGTCATGCCGCGCGGCACGATCGATTGGGGCACCACGCCTAAAGATTTCCTGGAAAAGAAAGCGGCCATTGTCTGGACCACCACAGGCAACCTGACTAACATCCGCAAGAACGCGAGCTTTCCGTTCGGTGTCGCCATGATGCCCAAGGCCAAACGCGGCGGCAGCCCGACGGGCGGCGGCAATTTCTATGTGTTCAAGAGCGGCACGCCGGAACAACAAGCCGCGGCGCTGAAATTCGCGCAATGGGCCACGACCCCGGAACGCGCGGCGGACTGGAGTATTGCAACAGGTTATGTAGCCGTCACGCCTGCGGCCTGGGCCACCGACAAGATGAAAAAATATGCCGAGGAGGTTCCCGCCGCGACGGTCGCGCGTGATCAACTGGATGTCAGCGTGGCTGAGTTCTCCACGCACGACAATCAGCGTGTGACCAAGACGCTGAACGATGCACTGCAAGCCATGCTGACGGGCTCCAAGACTCCTGAGCAAGCGCTTGGCGACGCGCAACGCGAAGCCGATCGCGTGCTGCGCAGCTATCGTTAAGGCGCTGTGCGATGAACAAGTCCATGCAAGCTGTCTACGGTTGGCTGCTGCTGCTGCCGGCGATCGTATTGCTGGCCGCGTTCACGCACTATCCTGCGCTGGCTACGTTGTGGCACAGCTTTTTCTCGACCCCGCGGGGCAGCCGTCCCGCACGCTTCGTGGGGCTCGAGAACTACGCATTGATGCGCGATGATCCGGTGTTCTGGCAATCGCTGTGGAACAACTTGTGGTTTGCCTTGGGTACTATTCCCACATCGATCGCGATTGCGCTCATCATGGCCTTGTGGGTCAATCGCAATCTGGCGGGGCGCGGCTTTCTGCGCATGGCGTACTTCACACCCACGGTCCTGCCGATGGTGGCCGTGGCCAATATCTGGTTGTTTTTCTATACCCCGCAGTACGGCTTGATCGCGCAGGTGCTGCAGATGTTTGGCACGTCCGGTCCGAACTGGCTCGGTAGCCGTGATACCGCACTGCCGGCGTTGATGGTCGTGACGATCTGGAAAGAGGCCGGCTTTTTCATGATTTTTTACCTGGCCGCATTGCAGACGGTATCGCCGTCGCTGCGTGAAGCGGCACTGCTGGAGGGCGCATCGCGTTGGCAATATTTCCGCCGCGTGCTGTGGCCGCTGCTGATGCCCACAACGCTATTCGTGCTGGTCAATGCGCTGATCAACGCATTCCGGCTGGTGGATCATGTGGTCGTCATGACACGGGGCGGCCCCGATAATGCCAGCACCCTGTTGCTGTACTACATCTACCAAGTGGGTTTCAGTTTCTGGGACACCTCGTATGCCGCCACGCTGACCGTCGTGTTGTTGCTGATCCTGGCCATCACCGCATTGGTGAAGTTCCGCTGGCTCGATAGAAAGACGCACTACCAATGACCCACAAACTCGACACTCTGGGTGCCTGGCTGCTGGGCCTGCTGTGGATTTTGCCGCTGGCCTATGCCGTCTGGGCAGCGTTTCATCCGCCGGCCTATGCCACGCGTTTCGATCTGTTGGCGCCGCTGACGCTGGAAAACTTCAGCCGCGCCTGGCATGCCGCACCGTTTCCACAGTATTTCCTGAATACCTTTTTGTTGGTCACCATGGTGTTGGCGGCGCAGTTGGTGTTGTCCACACTGGCCGGCTATGCCTTTGCGCGCTTTGAATTCCGCGGCCGCGATGTGGCGTTCATGCTGGTGCTGCTGCAACTGATGATCATGCCCGATGTGTTGCTGGTGGAGAACTACCGCTCGATGAGTCTGTTGGGCGTGCGCGATACGGTATTCGCGGTGGGCTTGCCGTATTTTGCCTCGGCGTTCGGCATTTTTTTGCTGCGGCAGACGTTCAAGACCGTGCCGCGCGAGCTGGAAGAGGCCGCACGCGTCGAAGGCGCCGGGCCGCTGCAGATCCTGATGAAAGTCTATGTGCCCCTGGCCAAGCCGATTTATGTCGCGTATGGGCTGGTGTCGGTCAGCCACCACTGGAATAATTTCCTGTGGCCGTTGATCATCACCAATTCGGTGGAGTCTCGGCCGCTGACGGTGGGATTGCAGGTGTTTTCGTCCACGGACCAAGGCATCGACTGGTCCGTGATCACGGCAGCGACTTTGTTGTCTGCCGCGCCCCTGCTGATCGCGTTTTTGCTATTCCAGCGGCAATTCGTGCAGTCGTTTATGCGGGCAGGAATCCGTTAGCGCGGCAACGAAGCCAAACGCGGCCACCGAGACTATCAATTTAATAGCCGACCGACAGCCCCGGCAGGTCCACGATGACGCGGGGCTTGTCCAAGGCCAACGCGGCATGCTGAGCGAATTCCTGACTTTCCTTGGCGTCGGAGGTCAGGATTTCATACCCCAGGGCATCGGCCACGCCCATGATCTTGTCTAGTAGCAGCACCTTGCCACTGGGGCGCAGCGGTTCGCATCCGAGGGTATCCCAGGCCGCCTCGAACCAATCCCGCGCATCGCTGGCGGCTTGCGCAGAGGGCTCAACATCGACGGACAGATTGACCGTACGACGGGTATCGAAAATGACTGTCACATCGCTGCGCATGGCGCCCTCCATCCGTCCCTCACCAACCCTTGGTGGCTTCCCAGGTGACATCCTCGCCATCGGCCAGCGAACGGCGCATCATGTCCACCAAGGGGAACGCGCGCTGGTGCAAGTCCACGTGCTGAGCCATGGCGGGTACCGATTTTTCCTCGTCTTCGTCGGCAGCGTTCGCCTTTGAAGGGTGAACGCGCTCCTCGGCCTTGATGGCCGCCTCGATACCCGCAATGGCGGCAGGCAACTGCTCGACCGTAAAAACGCCACGCTCGGGAACCTGATCTCCAATCGACTTGCCCGCTGCACGCAGCAATGGCGCGGCATTGGGCGACAACATCAGGACTTCAGCGACGGTTTTAGAGTGAAATTTGATAAGCATGTTGCAGATTTCCACAATGGACATTTCCATACACTACCGCAATGTAGCGCACACTGCCACTGGCAAGATACATAGTACGGATTTCCCGCCTTGAGCCTGAGGGCAAGACAGACCGCTACATTGCCGTTACAAGGGAAATCCAGCCAAATCACGCTATGATCTAGGAAATTCCCGTGAATGCCATGGTTTTTGATACGCATAATTTCGTCAAACGACTGACCGCCGAAGGTATGCCCATCGGGCAGGCTGAAGTTTTGGCCGACGAGCAGGCGCGCCTTATCGATACGCGCCTGGTCACTCAAGCCGATCTTGCCCAAATTGTCACCAAGGAAGATTTATCCAGCAATGTAACTGGCATAAAAATCGAACTGGCGGCGCTCAAGGCCGATGTGACCTTTCTGAAATGGGCATCCGGCTTGGTGTTGGCGGGCATCTCGTCACTGATACTTAAAACTTTCTTCTGATTTCTCTCATGCTCCCTGAGCAACAACAACAACTCATTTCGCTGATTCAGGCTGCTGTCGCGCGCTGCCTGCCCGATGCCCAAGCCCAGGTGCTGCTGGAGCGTCCCAAAGTCGCCGCGCACGGCGATGTCGCGACCAATGTCGCCATGCAGCTGGCCAAGCCCGCCCGCCGTAATCCGCGCGAATTGGCTCAAGGGATCGTCGATGCCCTGATGACCGAAACCCCGGCGCGAGCACTCATCGAAAGCGCCGAGATCGCAGGTCCCGGGTTCATCAATTTCCGCATCACCGCAGCCGCCCGGCAAGCCGTGATCCAGGCGGTAGCCGAGCAGGGCGAGGCCTTTGGCCGCGCACCTCGCAATGGCGAAAAAGTCCTGGTCGAATTCGTCTCGGCCAACCCGACAGGCCCCCTGCACGTAGGCCACGCTCGCCAGGCAGCGCTGGGCGACGCCATTTGCCGCTTGTACGAAGCCACCGGCCTGGACGTCACGCGGGAGTTCTACTACAACGACGCCGGCAACCAGATCCAGAACCTAGCCATCAGCGTACAGGCGCGCGCCCGCGGCATTGCCCCCGACTCGCCCGATTACCCCGCCGACGGCTACAAGGGCGACTATATCGTCGAGATCGCCCAGGATTTCGTCGCCGGCAAAACGGTAACCGCCGATGACCAGGCAGTCACCGCCACGGGCAACGTCGACAGCCTCGATGACATCCGCGTGTTCGCCGTTGCGTATCTGCGCCGTGAACAGGATTTGGACCTGCAAGCGTTCGGCCTGGCTTTCGACAACTACTATCTCGAAAGCTCGCTGTATACGTCTGGCCGGGTCGAGCAGACCGTCCAGGCCCTGATCGCCAAAGGCCATACCTACGAAGAAGGCGGCGCCCTGTGGCTGCGCACGACCGAGCTGGGTACGGGCGACGACAAAGACCGCGTCATGCGCAAAAGCGAAGGCGGCTATACGTACTTCGTCCCCGATGTGGCCTACCACAAGGCCAAATGGGAGCGCGGGTTTCATCGCGCCGTCAACATCCAGGGCAGCGATCACCACGGTACGGTAGCGCGCGTGCGCGCCGGCCTGCAGGCCCTCGAAGAAGGCATCCCGAAAGACTACCCGTCGTATGTGCTGCACAAGATGGTCAAGGTCATGCGAGGCGGCGAAGAGGTCAAGATCTCCAAGCGCGCCGGCAGCTATGTCACCCTGCGCGACCTGATCGACTGGGTGGGCCGCGATGCAGTGCGCTATTTCCTGATTCAGCGCCGCGCCGATACCGAATTCGTTTTCGATATCGATCTAGCGCTGTCCAAGAGCGACGAAAACCCGGTTTACTACATCCAATACGCCCACGCCCGCATCTGCTCGATGATCACGAATGCGGACGCCGACGACGCCAAGATCGCGCAGGCCGACGTGGCACTGCTGACCGCGCCCTCGGAATTCGCGCTGATGCAACGTCTGGCCGGGTTCCCCCAGGTCGTAGCGCTCGCTGCACAGGAACTCTCGCCCCATCACATCGCGTTCTGGCTGCGTGATTGTGCCTCTGACTTCCACGCCTGGTATAACGCCGAACGTGTCCTGGTCGACGATGAGTCTCTCAAATTAGCCCGTCTGCGTCTGGCCGCCACCACCCGGCAGGTCCTGGCCAACGGGCTGGCGCTGCTGGGCGTGTCGGCCCCGCAACGAATGTAAGCAGTTTCATGGCAACCAAACGCAAATCAACTTCCCGTCAGCCCCAACAACGCGGCAGCACCATGTACGGTGCGCTGGCCGGATTGCTCATCGGCCTCATCATCGCGGCCATCGTGGCGTTCTACGTCACCAAGGCCCCGATGCCCTTTGTGGACCGCGCCACACGCGATCCCGACCGGACCGAGCAGCCCGATCCGCGCCTGGCCCCGGATCCCAATCTGGGACTGTATGGACGTGATGGCGCCGCAGGCATACCGCCCAGCGGCCCGACGGCCACGGCGCCTGCGCCCTTGCCCAATTTGCAGCCAGCTATCCCGACGCCTACGCCTGACACACCCGCAAGCAAGCCGTCAGACGAGCTAGGCGCGTTGATTGCCACGTTGCCGCCCAGTGGGGCCCAAGCGCCCGCTGCAGCACCGGCACCGGCCCCCGCGGCCACGCAAAAACGCCCGGCGACGGCCCCTGCCACGGCCCCCGCTACAGCCACATCCAGCGGCAAGTATTTCCTGCAGGCGGGTGCCTACCAGGGGGCAGCGGATGCCGAGGCGGTCAAAGCCCGCATCTTGTTGTTAGGCCTGCCTGTGGCCGTGCAACGTGCCGAGGTCAATGGCAAACAGATCAACCGCGTACGTGTCGGCCCCTTTGCCCGGCTGGACGACATGAATCGCGCCCGAGGCCGTTTAGGCGAAAACAAGATCGAAACAGCCGTGGTGCGGCAATAGTGAGCGTCATGTGACGCATCACTTGGCGCCGACAGTCGAACCCACCGGCCGTTGCACCTGGTAACGCCCGGAACTTATCTCCGGTACGATTGGTCTGTCACCGTAACTAGTAACTTATTTACTCAGGAATACGCACGATGCAGTTCTCCATGCTCACCCGCTTTGCCGCCGCCGCCGCGCTGGCCGCCACCACCTTGTTCGCCCCCGCCAGCCAGGCACAAAGCAGCCAGCAGTATGTGGCCGTCAATCCGCCGCTGCCGTCTGACACCCCGGGCAAAATCGAAGTCCTGGAGTTCTTTGCCTATACCTGCCCTCACTGCGCCACGATGGAACCCATGGTCGAGAGCTGGGCCAAGACCAAGCCGGACGATGTCGTGCTCAAGCAAGTTCCCATCGCCTTTAACGCCAGCATGAAGCCGCTGCAGCAGCTGTACTACACGCTGCAAACGCTGAATCGCCCCGACCTGCACACCAAGGTGTTCACGGCCATGCACGTCGAGCGCAAGCGCCTGTTCGACAAGAAAGCCATGGGCGACTGGGCGGCCGAGCAGGGTGTCGATCGTGCCCAGTTCGATTCGGTTTTCGATTCGTTCAGTGTGCAGACCCAAGTACAACGCGCCGATCAATTGGCTCAGGAATACAAGATCGACGGCACGCCGACCTTCAGCGTGGGCGGCAAGTTCATCACCTCGCCCAGCCTGGCCGGCAACAGCTACGAAGGCGCGATCCAAGAGATCGATCGCTTGATCCCGATGGCGCGCAAGTAAGTACGCGACCAAACCGCCTGAATCATCAGGCGGTTTTTTTGTTGCCGGGCCGCCCCAAGATAAAAACGCCCCCTTGGGGGGCAGCAAGCCGAAGGCGCAGCGTGGGGGCATTTTTTATCGCTGTTGGTGTGGTGGGCGTTTGCTGCTCTTGATTGTCTCTATGAAGGCGTCCCTGTCGCGTGCCTGGGCGTGGCGCCGGGCCTATCGCACGGACTCGGCCCATGACCAGGGGCCTCGGTCCGCTGCGCGGACTAAATCCG
>NZ_CBCSJH010000055.1:0-26209 GCF_965139195.1 Bordetella tumbae
GTCTTGCGCCGAGCCGTTGCGATAGGGCCGGNGCGGCTTTTGCACACCGACCGAATGCGCCTAAAGAACTCTACTCATCGCAAGCAACCGCCCTACTCAACGACATCCCCCACCAAACGCCCGCAAGAACACTTCCACACTCTCCCGCACATGCTCATGCACCCCCGCCTGTAGCTCCCGCGCCGCACTAGCATCAAACAACGCCGTCATAGCAACATCCCCCCGCACAATAGACAGAAACGTCTGCGCAGCAAACTGAGGATCCGGACAGGAAAGCTCGCCCTTCTGCGACGCCTGCAACAACATCTGCGCCACACTGTCCCGCAACGGCGCCCGAAAGTCTTGATTGATAATGCGGCCCAGCTCCGGAAATCGCAACGTCGCAGCAATAATGGCGCGAAAGAAAAACACATGATCCGGCATCGTCGCCGCGCAAATCACCGTATTGCCGATCTCGAGCAACTTATCCCGGATAGGCCGGCTCTCGTCCTCGCTAGTCGACATGATGGTCGCGCGCAGCGTCGTGACCTCACGCTGAATGACCGCGACAAAGACCTGTTCCTTCGTAGGGTAGTACGCGTAGAGCGTGGCCTTTGAGACCTCGGCTTGTGCAGCGATCATGTTCATCGTCGCTCCCTCAAAGCCATGCTGCAGGAACAGATCACGCGCAGCATGGATGACCTGCTCTTGCTTGCGCCCCAACACGTTCGTGGGCATCGCGGACTGCGTCATTGCGCCAGCTCCGATTTTCCGAGACCGGCATTATCGTGCGAATCTCCCTTATTCTCGATCGGTTCAGATGGCGCAACATGCCCAGCATTCCCAATAGAACCGACCGGCGGTACCATCTCCCCCGGTTGCGCATCATCCTGCCAACCTCCCCCCAAGGCCTTGTACAAAGCCACCAGGTCTGTCGTCACCTGTAGATTGGCCTCCACCCAAGCTTGACGGGACTCATCCAATCGCGACTCTGCAGACAACACATCCAGAAAGCTGCCCAATCCACCCCGGTACGCATCACGGGCGAGTTCGAAAGCCTCCTGGCCCGCATCTACCGCGCGTTGCAGAGAATCGCGCTTGACCTGATCGCTGCGATACGCGACCAATGCGTTCTCTACATCTTGCAGCGCGGTCAGCACGGTTTGCCGGTAGTTCAACGCCATCTCGGCTTGCTGGGCTTTAGCAAGCTTCACATTTTCGACCAAGCGGCCGCCCTGAAAAATGGGTAAAGACACGCTGGGACCGATAGACCAGAACCGGCTGGCCCACCGCCCGATGTAGTCGCCATCGGTGGCACGCGTACCGAATTGCCCTGACAACGAGACATCGGGAAATAGCTGCGCGATCGAGACACCCGTTTGTGCCGTCGCGGCATGCAGCTGGGCTTCGGCCTGACGTACGTCGGGACGGCGGCGCGCCAACGTCGATGGCACTCCCACAGGCACCATTTGCGGTACGGCAGGAATGGCTGCCGGCGCACTGAGCTCGGCATCCAACGCCCCTGGCGTCAATCCTAACAGTACCGCCAACGCATTGGATGCCTGGCGTTCTTGCCGCTCGGTCGAAGGCAAACGCGACTCCAGCTGCGCGAGTTGCGTCTGCTGGTTCGCAACATCCATTTGACTTGCCAGTCCTGAACGCTGGCGGCTCTGTGTCAGATCCAACGTATCGCGTGCGACATTCAACTCATTCTGCAAAACTTGCCGCATCGCTTGTGCGCCGCGTAGTTGCGCATAGGCCTGTGCCACCTCGGCTTGCAGGCTGACCAAGGCATCGTTGCGGCTTTCTATGACTGCATCCGTTTGAGCCTGGGCAGCCTCTTCGGCACGGCGCACACGGCCGAACAGATCCAGCTCCCACGAGGCATCAAAGCCCACCTGGAACAAGCCCGTTGGCTGGGTAATTTGATCAAGCACGTTTGACGCGCCGTCATAGTCCTTGGCCTTGTCATACGCGCCGTTAGACTGCAACAAGCCTTTCAACCCCAGCAACTGCCGGTTGTAGCTGGCGTTGGCGCTGATACTGGGCAATCCTGCCGCGCCCTCCATCTGGGTTTGCGCTCGGCCTTGCGCGATCCGCAGCACAGCCATACGCAGGGTCAGGTTGCCCGCGATGGCGCGGTCGATCAGGCTGTCCAGCACTGGATCATTAAAACCTCTCCACCAACGCGGGTCCGGTTCGGACTGCATGGTCACCGAAGACGCAGCCGCTGAGGGATGCGCCGTATCGTTGAACTGCGCCGGCGCCTGAGAATCCGGTTGATGATAATCGGGCCCTACCGCGCAACCTGCCAGCGCGAGAGCCAGCAGCGCACTCGCGCCTCGCGGCGTAAGACGATGAAAATGACGGAGCATACGTGATGAATGATGAATAGCCATGGCTCAATGTCCCGGCGCAGCGCCTGCGGTCTTCACTTTGGAAAACAACAGCGTCAGCGGGATCAAACAAAAGGCAAGAATGGCGCAATAGATGAACACGTCCTTGTAGGCCAGGATGGTCGATTGCGCGATCAGCGTCTGGTACATGTGTGCAGCGGCAGCCTGCGTGCTGTCGCCAGCGACATGCGCATAATCCTGGATCGAATTCGTCAGACCGTGCAGCGTGTCTTGATAGTTCTGATTGGTGGTACTGAGGTGCTCGGATAAATACGCCTGCTGTACCTGCGAACGCTCGCGCAACAATGACGATGCCGTCGAAATACCGACCGAGCCCGCGATGTTGCGAAACATCGTAAACAACGCCGTGCCGTCGGCCTGAAAGCGCGTGGGCAGCGTGATGTAGGCCAGCGTCGTCACCGGCACAAACAACAGCCCGATCGCCATCGACTGCGCACTGCGCATCATCGCCAGGTTGTGAAAATCAATATTGGGAGTCAGTCCGTGCGAATACACCATCGCCAAGCCCAGCAATAAAAACCCCGTCGCCACGATGTAGCGTGTCTGAACATAGGGCATGATTTTGCTGACGATGGGAATGATCAGGATAATCAGCACCGCGCCAGGCGTCAGCACCAGCCCTGCCCACATTGCGGTATAGCCGAGTTGCTGTTGCGCCAATTGCGGAATCAACACCGCGCTGCCATACAGCACCGTCGCAAAGCCGAATATGCATACGCATGCCAAGGCAAAATTGCGATCTTTCAAGGCACGCAACTCCACCACCGGATGACGCGTGCGCAATAGCCAAATCACTGCACCAACGAGGCCCACCACCGTCAACACGGCCGATACCCGGATAAAGTTCGACCCTAACCAGTCCAGGTTTTCACCTCGATCCAAGGTCACCTCCAGTGCTCCCAGACCCAAGGCAATCAATCCGATACCGATATAGTCGATGCTGAGCGTGCCCTTGTCAGCGCGTTTTTCCCAAGGCGGATCTTCGACAAACTGCATGACCGCCAACGCCGTGACGATCCCCACCGGCACGTTGATCAAGAACACCCAACGCCATGAGAACGTATCGGTAATCCAGCCACCCAATGTCGGGCCGCAGATCGGCGCCACGATGATGGCGATAGCAGATACAGAGAATGCCTTGCTGCGGTCCTCCGGCGGGAAATAATCCAACAAGATCGCCTGTTGATTAGGCTGCAATCCGCCGCCGAAAAACCCTTGCAGCAAGCGAAACAGGATCAGTTGCCACAACTCGGTCGCAACGCCGCACATGAACGAGCACACGGTGAACATCACAATGCACACCATGAAATACCGCTTGCGCCCCATCCAGCGCCCTAGAAATGCAGAGATCGGCAGTACGATGCTGTTGGCCACCAGATATGAGGTCAATGCCCACGTCGACTCGTCATAGCTGGCCGACATGGTGCCCGCGATATGCGGCAGCGCCACATTGACGATGGTGGTGTCCAATACCTCCATGAACGCGGCCAGCGTCACGATCACGGCGACCGCCCAGGGATTGGCGCGCGGCGTCCAACCGAGTTGGCCCTGCACGCTGCCAGCCGCACTCATTGCACAGTCACCGTAGGAATCACTGACAGCCCCAGCGGCATAGGCTGTTTTGCATCCAGGCCCTCGTCAATAACGATTTTCACCGGCACTCGCTGCACGACTTTGACGAAGTTGCCGGTCGCGTTTTCCGCCGGGAATGCCGAAAAGCGCGAACCACTGCCCTGTTGAATGCTGTCGACATGACCGCTGAGCTTGAGACTGGGATAGGCATCGACTTCGATGTCCACCTTGTCGCCAGGCTGCATGCGATCCAGTTGAGACTCCTTGAAATTCGCGGTGATCCAGCGCTCAGGCGTAACCAGCGTGAACATCGCACTGCCCTGTTGCACCAGCGTGCCTACCTGTACATTGCGGCGCGCAATCCAGCCGTCGTTTGGTGCGCGAATTTCCGTACGAGACAAGTCCAGCTCGGCCTGTGCCAGCTCTGCCCGTGCCTGCTCCACCTGTTGTTTGCGTTGCGCCACTACGGTTTGCACTTCGGCTACTTGTTGCGATGCCTGACTGGCGATGCGCACTTGCGCCTGAGCCGATTGCAAGGTGGCTCGTGCATCGCGCAGCTGCGCCGTTGCTGCATCGATGTTCTCTTGCGTCGTTGCCCGCTCATTGACGGACCGTTGGCGGCGGTACGATTGCTCGGCGCGTTGCAAGGCGGCAGACGCTGAGGCCTCTTGCGCCTTGGCCTGATCCAGTTGCGCAGGATACTGGGTCTGCGCCAAGGTGAGTTGCACCTGTGCCTGGTCGTATTGGGCCTGCGCCAGACCCAACTGCGCCTTGGCACGATCACGTCGCGTCACATAATCACGCGGATCGATACGCAACAACAAGGCGCCACGTTTAACGTAAGCGTTATCCTGAATGTGCAGTTCCTCGACATAGCCGCTGACCTGCGCCGCCATACTGACCGTGTTGCCTTCGGTAAAAGCATCGTCGGTAGATTCTTGATTGCGAGTCAGAAACCACCACCCCACACCTAGAACGACAATGATCAAGACCACCAGAATCAAGATGGCCTGGGACCTTTTATTGGCTGGTTTCCGCCGGGTGTCTGCCGTGCTGCTCGGACCGCTGTCTGGTGAGGCGGCCTCGCCCTGCGCCGAATCGCCTTTAGGAATCGAATCGTTTTCCATGAGTTTTTGCAATGCAAAAATGAACTGAGACGTTCAGTCTAGTTTTGATCACCTTACAAAAACCCGACAAGGCACTACGTACAATGAAATTTCCTACTTCCATCAGCCCAGGAGTTCCCATGCGCCTGATGCGTTCCGCTCTGAGCTTTCTCGCCGTCCTGACCAGCGCCACGGCGCTGCTCTGGGCCTCATCCGCCTCCGCTGCCTCGACCTCCTCCGCTGCCTCTTGTGAAATCGATCGGCCCGTACGCTTTAGCGGGCTGAACTGGGAATCCAACCTCGTCCTCGCCGGTATCGAACGCTTTATCGTGGAACACGGCTATGGCTGCAAAACGTCGGTGGAAATCGGCGAGACCTTGGCCATGCTGGCCGCGTTGCAACGCGGCGATGTGGATGTGACCCCTGAGGTCTGGCCCGGCCAGATCGAGGTCGCTTGGGAAAAGGCTCAAAAGTCCGGCAAGGTACTCGCTGCAGGCCATGTCTTTGATGCGGGCGAAGGCTGGTACATTCCGCGGTACACCCAGGAGCGCCATCCCGAGCTCAAACAGGCCGCCGATCTGGCGGCATTCACCAAGGTCTTTGCCGATCCCGAGGACCCGTCCAAAGGGCGCATCTATGGTTGCCCTGCCGGGTGGGCATGCGGCACCCTGAATGCAAATCTGCTCAAGGCCCTGAAACTCGAAGACAAATACACGCTCTTCGCACCCGGCTCCGGCGCCGCGCAAAAGGCCGCCATCATCTCGGCCTATAAACGCAAACGCGACATGGTGTTTTATTACTGGACGCCCACGGCATTGGTAGGCTCGCTGGACCTGGTCAAGCTGGAACTGCCGCCGTTTGATCAAGCAGCCTACACCTGCATGACCGATCCCAAATGCGAAAAGCCGGTTGCTACCGAGTTCAAGTCCAATCGTGTGGTCACCGGTTTGAACGCCGATTTCGCACGCCAGGCTCCCCAGCTCGAAGCATTTTTCACGAAACTCAATGTGCCCGATGCGGCTATCGATGACACATTGGGATGGCTTGAAAACGAAAAGGCCGAGCCTGAGGATGCTGCGTTGTATTTTCTGCGTAAGTATCCGGACGTTTGGCAGAAGTGGGTTCCTACAGATGTTGCGGAGCGGGTGCAGGCTGGGCTGTAGGGTGGTGGTGGATTAGTGCTATTGGCGTCGATGCGGGACAAAAGATCTCTCGAGTTGCAGGTCATGGATCAGATTCCGAGATAAGCTTTTTGCACAAAGGGATCGGCGAGCAATTCCACGCCTTTACCGGTCCTCACGATCTCTCCATGCTCGAGCGCATAAGCACGATGCGACAAACGCAGCGCCAAGCGAGCATTCTGCTCGACCAGCACGATCGACATCCCTTTATCGCGATTGATCCGTTCGATCGCGGCAGCAATTTCACCGACGATCTTTGGAGCAATACCCAGGGACGGTTCGTCCAGCATCAGCAATCTGGGATTGGCCATGAGGGCTCGGCCTATCGCCACCATCTGCTGCTCTCCCCCGGACAATGAGCCCGCCAGCTGCGCGCTGCGTTCTTTCACTCTGGGAAACAGCGCATATACCTCATCCAGGCTATGTGCCACGGCCGAACGCGACCGCACTCCGTGCGCGCCCGCCAACAAATTATCACGCACGGACATGCGGCCAAACAGGCGCCGGCCTTCTGGCGATAGGGCAATTCCGGCAGAGACTCTGGTGGCAGCCCCCTGCGACGCGATGTCATGACCCTCAAAACGTATGGTGCCTTCGGCGGCGCGAACCAAACCAATGACAGCCTTCAACGCCGTGCTCTTGCCGGCACCATTTGACCCGATCAACGCGACGATCTGGCCCGCATCGACCGAGAAATCGATGTTGTGCACGGCACGCAATGCACCGTAGCGCACCGTCAGACCGGTCACCTCAAGCATGGGCATAGTCAGGTGCTCCTAAGTAGGCTTCAATCACGGCTGGATGTTCACGTATCTGCTGTGGAGTGCCTTCGGCAATTTTTTCTCCTTGCACCAGGACCACGATACGTTGGCACAGCTCCATCACCAACGCCATATGGTGTTCGACCAGCAGCAAGGTCAAACCATGCTCGTTGCGCAGACGGCGCAACAAATTGCCTAGCTCCCGGCATTCTTCGTGATTCAACCCCGCGGCTGGTTCGTCGAGCAGCAACATGCGAGGCCGAGCGGCCAATGCCACTGCAATACCCAGCTTTTTCTGCAGGCCATAGGCTAATGCGCTTGCGGGTGTCTCACGCCACGGGTCAAGATCCGTCATGGACAGGATGCGATCGATTTCCTCACTCACTTGTCCCCCGGACAACGCCGCATCACGCCGCCCGACCAGGCGCGCAGCCATCGATCCAGAGATTCGCGACAGCAGCCCTCGATAAATATTCTCCGCGACCGACACGGCAGGATAGGTGCAGGTCGCCTGGAATGTACGAGCCAGCCCCACGGCGACGACACGGCTCGGCGGACCTCCCGTGACATCATGGTCCGCGAATCGCACCGTTCCCGACGACGGAGGCATACTGCCGCTGAGCACATTGAAAGCCGTTGTCTTGCCCGCACCATTGGGGCCTATGAGGCCGAAGATCTCGCCCTCCTCAACCGAGAACGTCAAGTCGCGCAACGCGGTCAATCCGCCAAATCGGCGCGACAGATTGTTGACCTGCAATAGCGAGGGGGAACTCATGCGTGCTCCTTGCGTCTACGATTGACATGGCGCGCGATCCCGACCAACCCATCGGGTAAAAAGCGCAGAATCAAGATCAACGCGGCTCCGTAGAACACGTGCTGTGTCTGCACGGCACCACGAAACAGTTCGGGTAACGGCGTCAGCACCAAGGCGCCGATCAACGGCCCCCATACGGATTGACGTCCGCCAATTACTAGCATGATGACAAACGCGATAGACATCCCGGTGTTAAAAGACTCGGGCGAGACAAAGCCGATATAGCGGGCCTGCAACACGCCACCCAGCGCAGCCAACATGCAGCCCAAGACAAAGCAGAGCAGTTGCAAGCGATGAACGTTCAGGCCTGTGGATTCCGCCAAGGCAGCGTTATCACGCACGGACTCAATCGCATGCCCCAGAGGACGCCGAAACAGCCACCACAAACCTGCTGTCGACAACAATGCAGTCATCAATGCCAAACCATAGAACCGGCCGCGCGTATCGAATTCGAATCCCAGCAGCGACGCCGCGGGAATACCCGCTATCCCGTTCGCGCCGCCACTCCAACTCGCTCCGTCCAGCAGCGCCAACCTGACCAGTTCTCCAAAGGCGAACGTAACCAGCACAAAGTACACGCCACGCAGTCGCAGGATGACCCAGCCCAAGAGCACGGCAATCAATGCAGCAGCCACCACCCCTATCGCGGCGGCTGGGAGAAAAGACCATCCCAGATGCTGGCCCGCCAGCACCGAGGCATAGGCGCCTACGGCGACAAATGCTGCGTGGCCTAGAGACAATTGCCCCCCGAGATTAATGAGCGCCAAGCCATTGACGATCAGGATATTCAATGCCGCCAATACTGCCAGATGCAGTACGAACGGACTGCCGAACCATGGCAGCATCCCCGCCAGCACGATTCCGATCAGCGCTGCTACCCGCCAACCGGGACGCATCGTTTGTCGAGACGTCAGAGCCAATGCCGTCATATCAAACCTCTCCTCGACCGAGCAGCCCCTTGGGGCGTACCACAAGCATCAGAATCACCAAGGCGAAAATCAACATGTCGGCCGTGCTGCTTGTGAGATACAGGCTGGCATAGCTTTCCACTAACCCCAGCACCAAGCCGGCGACCGCTGCGCCAGGAATACTGCCCAGCCCACCCAGGATCACCACGATAAAGGCCTTGAGCAATGGCGTAGCGCCGACAAATGGCGAGACCGAAAACAACGGTGCCATCAAGGCCCCCGCCACGGCAGCCAAGCCCACACCAATGCCGAACCCCAACGGATAATAGATACGAGCGCGTATGCCCTGGATAGACGCGATCTCGAAATCCTCGACCACAGCGCGCAATGCGCGACCCGGACGCGAATAGCGCAGAAAGCCATACAGCAACGCCAACACCCCGAGTGCAAAGATCACGACGTAAACGCGCGCTGAGGGAATCACCACGGATCCCAGCCTGGTCACGCCCTTTACCACGGCAGGCATAGAGAGCGGATCGGGACCGAAGAACATCAGGGCCAGGTTCTGCAAGATCATGGCCAATCCGATGGTGGCGATCATGCCGTTGAGTTCATCGTGCCGGAATGGCTGCAATATCACCCACTCCAGCAGCGCGCCTATCACCACGGCGCCAGCGAACGTAACGGCCACGGCTGCCAGAAAAGGCAAATGCAGATTGCTCGTCAGGAAATACGCGCCAAAGGCGCCCAGCATGTAGAACTCGCCATGCGCAAAGTTCACCATGCGCATGACGCCGAATACCAGCGTAAAGCCCACCGCCATCAAGAGATACAGCAGGCCCACGACCAATCCGTTGATGGTGGCTTGCGCCACCAGAATGCTCCAGTCCACGCATGCCTCCCGGGTTATTGGCAGCCGTCGACGGTGCAGCGAGCGCGAATTACTTCCTTGGCCTCGTGCACTTGCGCCACATAGAATGGCGCATTCAACTGATGGTTGATGCCATACATGGCCTGCCCCGTCCAATTCAATGTGCCCAGCGCCCCGTCGAAATTACTGATTTTTTGTAATTCGTCGCGGACCTTTTCAGTATCTGACACTGTGCCAGCACGGCGCATCGCTTCAAACAACAGATTGGTTCCGTCATAGAAGGCGGGACTGAAGCCGTTCATCGCATGCTTGTATTTGGCTGCGTACAGCTCGGCATAGGCTTTGGTCGAGGGTAGTTCGGGATCGACTGGCGTATGCACGAACATCCCTTCTGCCGCCTCCGCCCCCGCCACATTGATGATTTCCTGAGTCGCGGGACCACCCGTGCGCACGATCTTTCCAGAGAATCCCAACTCACGCGCCTGCTTCACGATCAGGCCCGCCGTCGTGGGCGAATTACCGTCCAACTCGATGGCGTCGATTCCCCGCGCCATCATACGGGTCAACAACGGTACGAAATCGACGCGATCACGCTCAAAGAACTCCTTCACTGCGAGGTCTGCGCCAGCCTTCTTGTAGGCGCCTTCCAAGTCGGAAGCAATCTGCTGACCCGTTTCGTCGTTGGGAAACAGGGCACCCACTTTTTTCAAACCCTGTGTCTTCACCAGCCAATTGATCTGGGGTTGCGAGACCTCGGCTGTGGTCACATTGGGGCGGAACGTATACGGTTTGTCGGGGCTCAGGGCTTTTGCCGTAAAGCCCAGCGTCATGACAATGACCTTGTTTTTCTCGGTGGTAGGCTGTATTGCCAACACCGGCGCCGAGCCCACCGGGCCGATGATGTACTGCACCTTGTCCTCGAACACGAGACGGTTGGCCACCGTCACAGCCTCGTTGGCCTGGTACTTGTCATCGTAGGCCACGACGCTGACCTGATACTTCTTGCCGCCCACCTCGAGTCCACCTGCCTTGTTGACTTGATCAGCAGCGATCTCCGCGGCATTTTTCATGCCCTGCCCCCAGGCAGCCCCCGCTCCGGACAACGTCACCAGGGCACCGACTTTCAACGTCTCTTGAGCGCAGACTGCCGCGGGTAAAACCAGGCAAGCGGCAACTGCCGCCATGCGAGTGGATATCATGTTGTCTCCTGTTATCCGGCCGCCGAGCGGGACGCAACCGCATCCAGCACGGGCAGCAAATAGCCGCGAAACTGCTGCGGATTCTCGCTCATGGGGAAATGCCCCAGTTCGCGCATGATCGTGACTTGTGCACCGGGGATGGACGCGGCAGTACGCAAGGTGTCCTCGGGCGTGCAAGAAAAATCGTATTCACCTGTCAGCAGGTACAGGGGGCACACATCCGTACGGATGCCATTCAGCCTGCCACGTAGATCGCCATCGACGCGATAGAAATACAGATCGCCACGGAACACGCCCGGGCCGCCCTGCATGTACTGCCATAGCGTCTCATTGCGGTACTCGGCAGGCGACTGCGGCGCCACCAGGCCCGACACCAAGGCGGCACACACCTCACCGCCATGCACATCGCCGCGATGCAGCCACGATGTGTCGTACCAAGGCTGCTGAAAATCCGCCGCCTCGACGCCGATCAGCGCGCGGAAACGTTCCGCATGCAACCGGGCCAGCTCCAGCACAATCCGGCCACCGATAGAACAACCGATCAGCGCGGGACGATCCAACGCCAGCGCATCGCAAAATGCGACGATCGTCTGCACATACTGCTGCGTCGTCAATTGATATTCGGTGTCCTGCCAGCCTTGCGGCGGATAGGATTTGCCATGCCATGGCATATCAAACGCGATCACACGAAAGCGTGAGGTCACGGCCTCATCGCACATCACATGCCGATACTGACGGCTGTCGGCGCCCGCGGTGTGCAAACACACCAACGGGATACCGCTGCCAGCCTCTTCGAAATACACGCGGCAAGATCGGCCAGCGATATCAAGGTGCACATAGCGTCCCGTGATGGGCTCCAGCTCGGCGCTCATGGGTTCTCCTCGCGGCCCGTAGCCAACAGATCTTTGACATACTGCAGGTTGGCCATCAAGGGCTGCAAATTGCCCAGAAACTCCAGCTCGCCGCGCTTGCTGAGTGCAAAAATGTCGTGCCAACCTGGGGCCGGTGTTGCCCGCCAAAATTCCTGCCAGGCGTGCTCCGACGCACGCACAGCAAAATCCCATGCGCACATGGGCGGCAACTGCATTTTCACCTGCATGACCGCGCCATCGCGTATGCACACCCGCACAGGGCTGGTGCCAAACTGCACCAACATATCTGCAGTGAACAGACGGTCCCGCGTAAATGTGCTTGCAGCCTGCACAAAACGCGCAGCCAACTGCGCCCCGGCAGACTGGTTTATCTGGATATTCATGTCTCCATTCCCATGGACCGTTCTTTTTGACAGAACATTTATTCTTTCTATAAGAACATTCTAGGCAAGCCAGTTTCTCGCTGTCAACCAACTTGCCGCACAAAAATCAGTTTGCTTCGACGATCAGCTCGCGCCAATTTGGCGCCAAACTCAACGGGTAGTCCGTCACCGCCTGCAATGCCTCCAGCGTCAGGCCAGCCACCATCCCCCGCACTATCAGTTCACCAGGCGTGATATCCATGATGGCGAGATCCGTATAGATGCGATCGACCACCCCTGAGCCCGTCAGCGGGTAACTACATTGCTGGACAATCTTTGGTTCTCCGCGTTTGGTCACGTGCTCCATCGTGATATAGACCTGGCGTGCGCCGGCCACCAGATCCATGGCACCGCCCACGGCCGGAATCGTCCCCGGCTCGCCCGTATCCCAATTCGCCAGATCCCCGCGGCCTGACACCTGAAACGCGCCGAGCACAGTCAGATCCAGGTGACCACCGCGCATCATGGCGAACGACATCACATGATCGGTGATCGACGCACCCGCCAGCAACGTGACTGCCTCTTTACTGGCGTTGATCAGATCCAGATCGAGGGGCATCCCGGGATCTCCAGGCCCCATGCCTACGATACCGTTCTCGGTATGCAAAATGACATCGCGATCGCTGGGCAGGAAAGCAGCCACGAGCGTAGGAATGCCTATGCCCAGATTCACATACGCCCCATCGGAAATATCCTGTGCGACCAGGCGGGCGATTTCCCGCCGCGACAACTTTTCAATGGACATGTTGATCTCCCGCGTGCACCACTCTCTGCACAAAAATCCCAGGGGTCATCACGTGCTGCGGCTCAATTTCCCCCAAGGGCACAATCTCATCCACCTGAGCAACCGTAAGCGTCGCTGCTGTACACATCACCGGCGCAAAATTGCGCCCCGCGTAGCGATAAACGAGATTGCCCCAGCGGTCGCCTTGTTGGGCTTTTACTAAGGCGAGGTCGCCTTTTAGCGGCGTTTCGAGCACATAACCCACGCCATCGATGACCCGCGTTTCCTTGCCTCGCGCGAGAGGTGTACCGTAGGAGGTTGGCGTAAAGAAAGGGCCCATTCCCGCACCGGCGGCCCGCATCCGCTCTGCCATCGTGCCTTGCGGCACGCATTCCAGTTCTATGCGTCCGGCACGATAGGCATCAGCAAAGGCCGCGGCATTGGGATTCTTGCGATCCGATGACCGGGCGAATGAGCAAATCATCTTGCGCACGCGCCCAGCCTCGACCAACTGACTCAGACCACGGGGACCATTGCCCGCGTTATTGTTCACGATCGTCAGATCACGAGCGCCCTGTTCGAGCAAAGCGCAAATCAATGCGGTCGGCACACCGGAAGCGCCGAATCCCCCTATCAGCACCACGGCTCCATCCTGCACATCGGCTACTGCCTCATGCAACGATTCCACGATCTTGTCCAACATGGTTTTCCTTGAGATTTGTCGCAAGACCTGCGCTTAACGTGTCGACGGGCCACCCAACAACGCGGTGGATTGGCTGGACAATGTCCCCCCGTTACCGTGTACCAGGGCAATGTCGGCGTCAGGAACCTGACGATCGCCGGCTTGTGCTCTCAATTGCCTGACTGCCTCGATAATCAGGAAGATGCCGTACATGCCAGGATGAACGCACGACAATCCCCCGCCATTCGTATTCACCGGCAGCCGGCCTCCCGGCGCGATGCCACCATCCTGCACAAAGGATCCGCCCTCACCCTTGCCGCAGAAGCCGAGGTCCTCCAGGAACAACAATGTGTTGATCGTGAACGCGTCATATAGCTCCACCACGTCCACATCGGCAACGCTCAGGCCGGCCATGCCAAAGGCACGCTGGCTGGATTCAGCGGCCGCGGTCACTGTCAGATCAGCCATGCACGAGATCTGACGATTCCACACCGCCGTGGCGCTACCCAATACGTACACCGGAGGCTGCGGCAAATCGCGCGCCCGGTCGGCACGCACCATCACATAGGCACCAGCGCCGTCCGTGACCAAGCAGCAATCACGCACGCTCAGCGGGTCCGACACCATACGCGCGCCCAGCACATCATCGATCGTCAGCGCGTCGCGCATGGCCGCCTCGGGATTGAGCTGCGCCCACTGCCGCGCGGCGACCGCGACTTCGGCCAAATGCCGCCGCGTCGTTCCGTACTCATGCATGTGCCGTGCGGCGGCCAGTGCATAGGAAGTGATGGGAGAAATCGGTTCGTAGGGTTGCTCGAATGGCTGAGGGTCGAGCAAGGCGCGGGCTTTTACCCCAGCCTGACGCCCGAATGTGGCCGTTTTTTGTGTACTGCCGTAGCACACCAATACCGCATCGCATTGGCCCGCTACCAGCGCCATCACCGATGGCAGCAGGTGCGCGACAAAGCTGGAGCCGCCCAACATCGTCGCCTCGATATAACGAGGCCGCAACCCTAGATACTCGGCAACAGGCATGCTCCACATGGTGGCCGACGAACTGCACGTGGCCAGGCCATCGATGTCGCTCATCGACATCCCGGCATCCGCGACCGCTCTCGCGGCCGCCTGCGCCAGGATTTCCATTTCGGTATACCCGTGGGCCGCCCCCAGGCCCGCATGCCCTACCCCGACGATCGCCACCTGGCCGCGCAAACTCTCCAGATTCATTCTGCAGCCTCCGTCACGAAAACCAGCCGCGGTGCGGCATCCTTCTGGCGTACTCGCGCCTGAACCGCCATACCGATACGCACATCCGTAGCGGCAATCCCTTCAACCTGACTCATGAGCCGTACCCCCTCCTCCAGATCGATCAGGGCCACGTTGTAATCCCCGCCTGCCTCAGGCTTGCGCCGTACAACACTCGTGGAATACACCGTGCCTCGTCCAGAAGGACGGATCCAAGTCAGATCCTGTGCACCACAATGCATACACACCGTACGAGGGAAAAACTGGCAGGCCTGGCAAACGCCACAATGCTGTATCTCAAACCGTCCCTCGGACAGCGCGGCAAAGTAATGCGCCTGCGGCCCCACTCCCACGGCCTCACTGGCCATACCCGCTTCCTTTTTGGTATCCAAACGCGTTCTCCTATGCGTCTCAGGCATCACCGAAACTGCGACCGTCACGCACCAGCCGCTGAAGCAGCGGCGCCGGCGTCCACAACTCGCCATGCTGACGATGAAACCGTTCAATCGTGTTCAATACATTCGCCAACCCTATCTGGTCGGCATAGAACATCGGCCCGCCGCGATGTATAGGAAAGCCATACCCATGGGCATAGATCACATCGATATCCGATGCTCTGGCGGCAATACCTTCATCCAGGATGCGCGCGCCTTCATTCACCAGGGCATACACCGTACGCTCGATGATCTCTGCATCACTGATGTCCCGACGCGTGATGCCATCCTCGTGGGCACATTGCTCGATCAGCAGATCCACCTCAGGATCAGGCAGCGGGCTTCTGCTGTCCTTTTCATAGCGATAGAATCCCGCACCGGTTTTCTGGCCGAACCGTCCGCGCTCACACAAGGTGTCCGCGACCCTCGAATAACGTTGATGGGCGGGCCGTGTGGGCGCCAGCCGCTTGCGTGCCGCCCAGCTGATGTCCAGCCCCGCCATATCCGCCATGCGCAATGGCCCCATGGCGAAGCCGAAACGCTGCAGAGCCCCATCCACCTGCGAGGGTGATGCGCCCTCCTCCAGCAGAAAATGGGCTTCGCGCGTATAGGGACTCACCATTCGATTGCCGACGAATCCATCGCATACACCCACCAGTACGGGCAGTTTTTTCATGCGGCGTGCCAGGTCAAATACCGAGGCGATGACTTCGTCTGTCGTCGCTGCCCCGCGCACGACTTCAACCAGGCGCATCACGTTTGCGGGGCTGAAAAAATGCGTGCCCAAGACCAAGCCCGGCCGACCCGTTGCTTGCGCCAGCAGATTGATATCCAGACGGGAGGTATTCGATGCCAGCGCGGTTTGCGGCTTGCAGATCTGATCCAACGCGCGGAACAGTTCAAGCTTGACGGCCATGTCTTCGAAAGCGGCCTCGATCACCAACTCAGTTTCCGCTAGATCCGCCAGACTCAAACTGCAACGAATGCGTGCCAATCGCGCATCACGTTCCTGTTCGGTCAATCGGCCCTTGGCAACCGTTGCGGCATAGTTGCGCTGAATGAGCGCCCAGCCGCGGTCGAGCGCAGCTTGCTCGCGTTCAACCAGAATCACCTTGACGCCCGCGTTAGCCAGGCTCATGGCGATGCCGCCGCCCATCGTTCCGGCGCCCACGACCCCCACGATCTGAAACGAGGCGTTTGCGCGCCCTTGCGTGGGAGGTCTCTGCGCTTTGCGTTCGGCAAAGAACAGGTGACGCTGGGCCTTCGATTGTTCGCCATTGACCAACTCGACGAAACGCTGGCGCTCGTGGACCAAGCCTGCATCAATATCACTGCTGACAGCTTGTTCGATGCAATCTACGCAAGCATCAGGAGCCACGCATCCACGATAACGGCGAGCGCCCTCAGCTCGCGCCCGGGCGTACACCGCAGGATCGGCAGGCGCTTGCGCGCGGCGTGCGCCCAGCACTCGCGCTTGCAACAGGTGTGCGGCCTGCTCGAGAGCATAGGCAACCGCTCGCTCCACAAGCTGGCCGTCGAATACCGCGTCGATCAGGCCCCATTGCATCGCGGTGCCGGCACCGATGGGATCGCCAGTGACGATCATGTTCAGCGCGCGCTCGACACCGATAGCGCGCGGCAAACGCTGCGTCCCTCCGCCACCAGGCAGGATGCCCAGCTTCACCTCAGGCAACCCCAACGAGGTATCGGTATGCGCCACGCGATAATGGCAGCCTAGCGCCAACTCCAGCCCACCGCCCAACACCGTCCCATGCATTGCCGCCACGATGGGTTTACCGGCCTGCTCACACTGCCGCACGATGTCTCGCAATGTCGGCTCTCGTACCGAAGCAGGGGTATTGAATTCGCGGATCTCCGCGCCACCGCAAAACAAGGCGCCCGCGCCGGTCAACACAACAGCCAGCACACCGGGATCCGCCAGGGCTGACGTCAACGCATCATGTAGCCCCTGGCGTATCGACGCACTCAAACTATTGACCGGCGCATTGTCCAGCGTCAATAGCGCAACACGGCCATTTGCGCGATGTTCGGTATGAATCGATGCCGTACTCATGCCAGTTCCAGCAGAGCCTGACCTTCCTCGACCTCGTCACCCACCGCGATCAGAACCTGCGCAACCGTGCCGGCACGCTCCGCCTCCACCGGCAACTCCATTTTCATCGACTCGATCGTTGCTATCGTGTCACCCTCTGCAACGCGAGCGCCGACGGCGACGGTGACTGACAGCACACGGCCTGCTACCGGTGTTTCCAATTTGCTCATTGTGGTCTCCTTACGATATCTGCGCGGGTTCGCGCGTGGCAGTCAATACACGGCTGGCCATGCCAGTCGAGACTCGGCCTGCACGAAAATCTGCATCTGCCAACACTTGCATGACAAATGGAATATTGGTTTTGATACCCTCGATCCGGAATTCGGACAGCGCCCGCTCGAGCAGATTGATCGCGTCGGCCCGAGTCGCCGCATGCGCAATGACTTTGGCCACCAAGGGATCGTAGTGACTCGAGACTCGGCAGCCTGCGGCATATCCCGTTTCGACACGAACACCGGACATGGCAGGCAGCTCGAAGCTCGTCAGCATTCCAGGCGAAGGAAAAAAGCGAACAGGGTCTTCGGCATAGACCCGCGCCTGCACGGCGTGGCCCATAGGTGCCGGTACGGAATCAAGTACGGTGTCCAGACGTTCGCCGGCAGCCAATCGCAACTGCGCCGCCACGATATCCACACCGGTGATCTGTTCGGTCACCGCGTGCTCTACCTGAAGACGCGTGTTGACTTCCAAAAAGGAAAAGCCTGTCTCCGGGGTGTACAGCATTTCGACAGTGCCAATCACGTCGTAGCCCAGACCGCCAAGAATGTTCTGCAGTTGAGTAGACATCGCAGCGAGCGCAGCGCGATCGATGCCGGGCGCCGGCGCTTCTTCGATGACTTTTTGATGGCGCCGCTGTGTTGAGCAATCACGTTCATACAAGCAACGAACATTGCCATACCGGTCTGCCAGGAACTGAAACTCCACGTGGCGTGGCTCTCCCAACAGCTTTTCGAGATACAGATCCGCACGGCCAAAACTGCGGTGCGCCATATCGCGGGCGCGCGCCCATTGCGTTTCGATATCATGCGGTCCGCTCGCAGGCAGCATGCCGATACCACCACCGCCTGCCGCGGGTTTGATCAACACCGGATAGCCCAACGCTGACGCAACGCGCTGCAATTCCTGAGCATCGCCCTCCAACACCGCACTGCTCGCCACCATCGGCATGCCGAGCGCGCGCATCGTTTCCCGCGCCTGCGTCTTGTGCCCAAGCAGACGGATCCAGCGTGGCGAGGGCCCGATAAATATCAGCCCTGCGTCCTCTACCGCCTGCGCAAAATCCGCGTTTTCTGACAGAAAACCATAGCCAGGATGCACTGCATCCACAGCCTGTTCGCGTGCGACGCGCATCAAGGTTTCGACATTCAGATAACTGTCGATCGCTGCTGCCGGACCGATCAGGCATTGATGGTCGGCCTCTTGTATATAAGGCATCGCTGCATCCGCCTCCGAATACACGGCGACAGACTCCATACCCAGCACGCGCAATGCGCGGATGACGCGCCTGGCCACGGCGCCACGATTCGCAACTAGTACCCGTTTCATCTGCCGCTCCTTATGGCCGATAGCCCACGGCGCGCTCGCCCGGTTGGCGCAACGGGATTACCACGTCAATGAATTCCCGCAATACGTCACGGGTCTGCGCGGGATCGATAATGTCTTCGACGACAAATGCCTCGGCACTACGCATAGGCGACGTCAGGCTGCGGACACGCTCCTCGATCTCGCGAGTTTTCGCTTCGGCATCGGTGGCCGCTTCGATTTCGGCCTTGTACGCAACCTCCAGCCCCCCTTCGATAGGCAGGGATCCCCATTGTGCCGAGGGCCACGCATAACGAAAATTGAATCGGCCCGCGCTTTGATGTCCGCCCGCGGCCACGCCGAAAGCCTTGCGCACCAGAATGGAACACCAGGGTACCGTGGACTGCGCGACCGCCGTCAATGCGCGCACGCCGTAGCGCATCGCACCTGATTTTTCAGCCGCCAGCCCGATTTGAAAACCCGGGATATCGACAAAGTTGACCACCGGCAAATGAAACGTCTCGGCCAGATCCAGCAGTCGCGTGAACTTCTCGGCTGCGGGGCCATCCCAACCGCCGCCATACACATAAGGGTCGCTGGCAAACACGGCAACGGGCCAGCCATCAATGCGCGCCAAGCCAGTGATGATGGCACGCCCCCATCGCCGCCCGATCTCCATGAACGAACCCGGGTCCATCAATGCATCCACGATGGGCCGCATCTTGTACACGCTGCGTCCGTCACGCGGTATGGCTTCGCGTAACCAAGCCAAATCAGGCATATCGCCCTCAGGCAACGGCCCACGCGCAGGCAATTCGTGTACCGAACGAGGCAGGTATGAAAGAAAGCGGCGCGCCATGGCAAATGCCTGCTCTTCGGACTCCGCCTCGTCGTCGACTACGCCATTACGAGTATGGATGTCACTGCCGCCCAACTCGTTCTTGCTCAACACCTGGCCGATGCGAGCGACAACAGGCGGACCCGCAATGAACAGCTGCGACGTATCACGCACCATGACCGAATAATGACTCGCCGCTACCCGTGCCGCCCCGAGTCCGGCGACGGAACCCAATGCCAGCGACACCACCGGCACGCAAGCCAGATTCTGCGTCATCAGCGGCCACATGCGCAGTTTAGGCAACAGGGTATGTCCTTTGAGCTCGATGTTTCGCACCGAACCGCCGCCGCCCGTACCATCGACCAGCCGCACCAATGGCAAGCGTAGATCGTGCGCCATCTGTTCAGATTCAACCAGCTTGTCGCCCACTGCACCATCGTTGGCGCCGCCACGCACAGTGAAATCATCAGCGGCCAGCACGATGGGACGGCCTTGCACACGGGCCCGGCCGATCAGCAGATTCGATGGCGTCAGGTCAAGCAATCGTCCTTGCTCATCGTATTGCGCGCTGCCGGCCAATCCGCCGACCTCATGAAAAGACCCCGCATCCACCAAACGCTCAATACGTTCCCGCACAGGCAATTTCCCGCCGTCTCGATGACGCTGAACCTTTTCTGCTCCGCCCATCTGAGCGGCCAGTTTCTTGCGTTGTGCCAGTTCGTCCAGTTCTTTGTGCCACGCCACGCTCTGCTCCTTGTCTTGGGTCGGTACGATCAATCGATCTTGATATTGGCACGATGAATGAGCGCTTGATTCTGTTTAAGCTCATCCCCGATTTTGGTGCGGAACGCCTCGGGGGATTGTGTCAACGGGCGGCCCTGCAACGCCAGGCGCTGGCGGACTGCGGGATCGGACACCACATCGGCAATTGCTTCATTCAACTGCTTCACAATCTCGGGCGGCGTGCCGGCGGGGGCGAATATGCCGACCCAGAACGAAATATCGAAATCGGGATAGCCGAGTTCTGCGACGGCGGGGACATCTGGCAAATCGTGCCAACGATTCGCCGTCGATACCGCCAATGCCTTCAGCTTGCCCGCCTTGATCAACGGCACGCCCGACAAGGTGTCAAAACCAAAGTCAACCTCGTTGGCCAGCAAGCCTGCCTCCATGGGCGCCGCCCCCCGGTAGGGCACGTGCAGCATTTGCACGTCGGCCATCGTAGCCAGTTGTGCGCCGGCCAGATGCATCAGATTGCCATTGCCGGCAGAGCCATAGCTCACCGATGCCGGTTTCGCACGCGCCTGAGTGATCAGGTCTTGCACACTGCCCACATCACGCATACGGCTGTTGTTTGGATTGATCGTCAATACAAACGGCACCTCCACCACCGTCGTGACCGGCGCGAAATCCTTTAGCGGGTGATAGCCGAGGTCTTTGTAGAGCAGCGGGTTGACTGTAATGGAGCTGGAGTTGCTGACCAGGATGGTGTAGCCATCCGGAGCCGCCTGAGCCACCGCCCGGGCAGCAATCATGCCATTGGCGCCCGTCTTGTTTTCGACGACAACAGACTGCCCCGTGCGCGCCGACAGCGCGTCCCCCACAATACGCGCAACGGTATCGATCGTACTGCCAGGGCTGAATCCCACCACGAATTTCACCGGCTCGCTAGGATAGGCCGCATGTGCCGCAATGGTGATCAAACTCATTGCCGCGCCAGCCGCAGCCAGCCAATTGCAAAGACGCTTCATCAATGTCTCCTCATTATGGATATATGTCGCGTCGGACGGTAGCGATAGACCGACGCTGTCGTTAGCTCGATTGCGACGCGCTCAGGGCGTCCTGCATTGCTAAGGTTTGGCTGCGCCTGCAACCTGCACTGCCTTGCCCCATTTTTGTTGCTCGGCGGTAATGAAATCGGCAAAGGCCTGCGGCGTACTGTTCACCACTTCGCCACCCAGGGCCTCGATCCGTTCGCGCATTTTCGGCGTGGCGACAATGCGCGAAATATCTTGATAGATGCGTTGTGCGCGCTCCGGCGGTAACGATGCGGGCGCCAGAACACCAAACCAGGTTGCCGCCTCAAAACCCGGCATGCCTGCCTCATCGAAGGTCGGCACATTGGCCAATGCTGGGACACGCGTGGCGTTTGCGACAGCCAGCGCGCGCAGCTTTCCTGATTCGATCAACGGCAATGCCGAGGTGATGGTCGCCAACATCATCTGTACCTGACCACCGGCGAGATCGGTAAACGCGGGTGCATCGCCGCGGTATGGGACATGGGTGATCTTCGACTGGGTCGCCAGCTTGAATAGCTCACCGCTCAAATGCTGGGCGGTCCCGTTACCCGGCGATGCAAAATTGACCTCATCGCCATGTGTCTTCAGGTAGGTCAGAAACTCAGGCAGCGTGGCCGCAGGTACGCCGGGATTGACCACCAGCACGAGGGGTACTTTCGTGACCAACGTGATGGGCGCGAAGTCCTTGACGGGGTCATAGGCCAGGTCCGGATATAGATATCCGCTGATGGTGTGCGCCGAGGTCGTCATGAACAAGGTATAGCCGTCACCCGGTGCGCGTGCGACGGCCGCGGCGGCAATTGTCGTTCCTGCGCCGCTCTTGTTTTCAACAACGACGGGCTGCTTCCAGAGTTGCGTCAGTTGTTCGGCAACAGCACGTGCGACCACGTCTGTTGCGCCCCCTGCGGGATAGGGAACGGTCATGCTGACAGGCTTGGCCGGATACGAATCCGCATGAGCAGCAGCACCGACTAATGCAGCAGCACAGAGACCTGCGCGCATCCATTGTTTGAGCATTTTTACGAATCTCCTCTTGTCATTTGCGAGCGGTTTGCTTTATTCTTTGCGTTCTGTTTAGCAGAACGTATATTCTATTTTATAGTTTTAGCCTCTTTAGGTGTCAACAAGAAAATGCTGTCATCCAGGTTTTCCCCAACCTGCAGGCAGCCATGCCAAAACAAGGAACTACGTGCATGCCAGCCGCATCTGCATCCCCTAATACCGTCAAGCCACTGCTGATTTCTGGCGAATGGATCACCACTGCCACCAGCACTTTTGAATCGATCAATCCCGCAAACGGAACAGCCAACTTTCTGATCAGTGCGGCCTCGGAGTCACTGGTTGACCAAGCCGTCGAGTCCGCATGGCAAGCGGTGCGTCAGCCTGCCTGGCGCGATATGCTGCCGCACAAACGTGCGTCCATACTGCGTGCGATTGCCGACGGCATGGAGCGTCATGCCGACACATTGGCGCGACTGCAGATGATCGAGAACGGCAAAGTGTGGGCTGAATGCCAAGCACAAGTCGCCAGCGCTGCAGCCACGTTCCGTTATTACGCCAGCGTCTGCGAGACCCTGAATGCAGAGGTCACGCCATCTCGCGGCAATTATTTATCGATGACGCAATACGAACCCTACGGCGTAGTGGTAGCGATCACACCATGGAATTCACCCATGACCATGGAAGCGCAAAAGGTCGCACCAGCGCTCGCAGCGGGTAATGCCGTCATCTTGAAACCCTCCGAGGTCACCTCGTCACCGGCTCTCGAATTAGGACGTATTGCCCTGGAGGCCGGCTTGCCGCCGGGCATTCTGAATGTAGTCACCGGTCTCGGAGCGACCGTTGGGAAACGACTGGTCGAGCATCCCGGCGTACGCATGGTGTCCTTTACCGGCGGCACCGCCAGCGGTCGCGCCATTGCGCTCGCAGCGGCCGAAAAACTCATGCCCGTGGCGCTGGAACTAGGCGGAAAATCGCCTCATATTGTGTTCGCGGACGCCGACTTGCCTAAAGCAGTCGAGGGCGTGATCGGCGGCATCTTTGAAGGCAGCGGCCAATCTTGTGTGGCAGGTTCGCGACTCTATGTGCAACGAGATATCGCTCAGCAATTCATCGACATGCTGGTGAAGCGAGCCTCGCAACTAAAGGTGGATCTGCCCGATGCGGCAGGTGCGCAAATGGGCCCGATTGCCTCGTTCGCCCACCGCGACAAGATCGAACGCATGGTTGGCACCGCATTGGCAGACGGCGGCGAGGTCCTGCTGGGCGGTCAACGGCCCACCATCGACGCACTGCAATCCGGCGCATTTTATCTGCCCACAATTCTGGGCAGCCTCACCCGCAATGCACATGTCGTGCGCGAAGAAATTTTTGGCCCGGTCCTATGCGCGCTGCCCTTCGATGACGAAGACGATCTGATCGATCAGGCGAACGATAGCGCCTACGGCTTGGCCTCGGGTATCTGGACCGCCGACTATCAACGCGCGTGGCGCGTGGCCCGCCGTCTGGAGGCCGGCAGCGTATGGATCAACACCTACAAACAGTTGTCGATTGCGACTCCTTTCGGAGGCTTTAAACAAAGCGGTATCGGGCGTGAGAAAGGCTTGTCGGGGCTGCGTCTGTACCAGCAATCCAAGGGCATTTATTGGGGCATGTAAGCCTTTTTCCATCTTAAGGAGACTATTCACATGACGAATTTCCAGCATGCCGGATTCATCGGCATGGGCGTAATGGGCGAGCCCATCTGTCGCAACCTGGCGCAAAAAGGCGGACTGCCGGTGCGAGGCTTCGACAGCAACCCTGAACCGTTACAGCGCCTGGCGGCGCACGGCGTGACCACGGCAGCTTCGGTGGCCGAAGTCGCTCAAAATAGCGACATCGTATTTTTGTCACTGCCTTCGGGTGAAATCGTCGCGGACGTCGCCCGCGGCCCCGAAGGCCTGTTAACCCATGCCCGCGCGGGACAAATCATCGTCGATACCAGCACCTCGCCCATCGACGTGACGCGAGCACTGGCTGACGAGTTTTCCTCACGCGGCGCGATCTTTATTGATGCTCCGGTGGCTCGCACCCGTGCAGCGGCGGAATCAGGCACATTGTCGGTCATGGTGGGCGGCGATACCGCTGTCTTTGAACAAGTACGCCCGATCATCGCAACCTTTGCCTCCGAGATCACCCATTGCGGCCCGGTCGGCAGCGGTCAGGTCGTAAAGATCCTGAACAATATGGTGTTATTCGAAACGGTGACGGCGCTATCCGAAGCGCGGGCAATTGCACGCCGTGCCGGCGTAGACCCGCAGGTCTTGCTAGAGACATTTACGCGTGGCTCAGCGGACAGCTTCGCGTTGCGCAACCATGGCTTAAAGGCTATGCTGCCCGGAAACTTTCCCGAGAAAGCCTTCTCGGTCGAGTACGCCCGCAAAGACCTGCGCTACGCTCTGGCCCTGGCGGCACAGACTGGCGTGAATGCATCAGGTGCCCGCAATGTCGATGATTGGTTCGCTGCCGCCATCGAACAAGGCCAGGGCACCTGCTATTTCCCGGTCATCAGTCGATACATCGATGCGGACTCGGCCGGCCCCGATTAACTTCTTGCCCGACCAATGAACCGCAGCTCTCAACCTGAACCTTCCTCCGACGGCGTCGCCGCCGTCGAACGTGCCCTATCGATCGTCGACGCCATTGCGCAACGGACCGAGGCAATCAGCCTGGCTGACCTCTCGCGGGCCACAGGGTTCTACAAGAGCACATTGCTGCGACTGATCGCCTCACTGGAAAAATCCGCATTGGTCGTACGCCGTGCGGACGGCCGCTACGCGCTGGGCACCTATGCCCATCGCTTGGGCCGTGCCTATGAGGCGACCTATCGCCTCGCCGAGGCCGTCCAGCCGCTATTGCGGCAGTTGGTCGACCAAGGCACCGAAAGCGCGTCCTTCCACGCTTACCATGACACGCAGTCGCGCGTGTGCCTGTTACGCGTCGACTCGCATCACTCCACGCTCGACCGTATCCGTGTGGGCGATCTGCTGCCGTTGGACAAAGGGGCCGCTGGCCGATTGCTGACGACGTATCTGGTCAAGCACCAGCCCCTGCCCCCGTCCGAGCTGACGCTCATCTCCATGGGTGAACGAGACCCGAATTGCGCGGCCGTCGCCTGCCCGGTGTTTGGTCCAGATGGAGAAATGTGCGGGGCAATCTCTTTATCCGGGCCGAAAGAACGCTTTACGCCAGCAGCCATCAAAAAAATGTCGCGCCTTGCCAGTCAGGCTGCTGCGGCTGCGACACAGGCACTCGGTGGGCGGTGGCCGGTTGGTAAAGGTTGAGTTGAGGTTGAGTACTGATGGACGTCGATCGGGACAAAAGGTCTCTCGAGCTGCATTGACGTGAAGCCAAGGAATGACACACGCATGTAATAGATGCACCATCAAAGAAGTGCACTACGCATCATCGTCACAGGCCTCACTCGCGGCCAAGCAGATCTTCCAACCAAGCACCACGCCACCCCGCCGCATGCCCGGACCGATCGTTTGAGGGGGACGCGCTGGGCGTCCGCCGAAAGCAGCACCGCAAGATCTTTCTCTCTACCAATGCGGCTGCAAAAAAACGCCAAGCACAAGAGTCGTGCCAGCGGTGCAGAGAATTCTAATTGCTGCCAGTCGAGCCGAGGCAATCGGCCTGGCCGGGCGCCTCAAAGTCGAGTGGAGCGGATGCTGAAGGTAGGCCCGCAGGGGCCGGACGAAGCGAGCGAACAC
>NZ_CBCSJH010000056.1:0-25001 GCF_965139195.1 Bordetella tumbae
CTTTTGAGCGACGGGTAGTCCGCGAAGCGGACCGAGGCCCCTGGTCATGGGCCGAGCCGTTGCGATTAGGCCGGCATCGCGCTTTGCCCCGCCTGCGGAACGCCTAAAGAACGCTATCCGTCGCCAGCAAACTATCTAATCCCCCTCAAAAAACCAGCCATCTACCGACAAATAAACCATCCCTAAGCAAAACCACTCCACCCGTACTGCGAAAGTACTCAACACCGCCCAGACATTTGCACCCACTCCCACCGCCAAGTACATTCACTCTTGAGACCAGCCAAATCGGCCAGGTCATTGGCATAGGAGTCCCGTCATGAGTTTTGCCCCCGCAGCCGGCCAGCCCACGTCCACTACGATTCACACCGATAGCGAAGGCCTGGAGCAGGGCGGTATCGATCTACCCGTGCACGACGGCACCATCTTTGCTTATTACGCCGCACCGCTAGGGGAAAAGGACCTGCCCGTCGTCCTGGTCATACAAGAAATCTTTGGCGTGCACGAGCACATCAAAGACATCTGCCGCCGCCTGGCCAAAGCCGGCTATCTGGCCATTGCCGCCGACCTGTATCAACGTCAGGGCGACGCGTCGCAATACACCGATATTCCTAAACTGATTTCCGACATCGTTGCAAAAGTCCCGGACGAACAGGTCTACGCCGATCTCGATGCCTGCATCGAATGGGCCGGCCAACATGGCGGCGATACTTCGCGCGTTGGCGTCACAGGATTTTGCTGGGGCGGCCGCTTGACCTGGATGTATGCCGCGCATAATCCCACCGTCAAGGCCGGCGTCGCCTGGTATGGCAAGGTCGCTACCGGCCATGGCCCCCTGATCAAGCAAACGGTCGTGGATGTGGCAGCGAATACGCACGCGCCCGTGCTTGGCCTGTATGCCGGCCAGGATGCCAGCATTCCCCTCGATACGGTCCAGGCGCTACGGTCCGTATTGGCTAGCGGCAACGAAGCCGCACGGGCCTCGGAAATCGTGATCTATCCGGAAGCCAACCACGGTTTTCTCGCAGACTATCGTCCCATGTATCGCGAAGTCGATGCTCGTGACGGCTGGCAACGTATGCTGGAGTGGTTCCAACGGTATCTGTGATGATCGTATCGTGCGGTCGGCGTTGATGCCGTGTTCTGTCACGGCATCAACGGGTTTCCGCGTGATAGTTACGCTTCGTGTCACGGTTTTCCCGCGACGAGGGCAGATCAAAAGCACGCGCTGGCTATACCCCCTTCTGGGTTTTTCTTACCTGCCAGCAGTGTCCGCCGCCAGGGTTGTGTGCGGGGCAGGTTGATCGGTCCTCTTGCGCCACGTGTGCCACGCCGTTGTGAGGAGCAGCCCTCCTGTTGCGGCCATCACCGCCAGCAGTGCATAGTCAAACGAAGCACGCGCACGTTCGGCGAGTATGGCTGCGACAGCGGGTGCGGACGTCGCCGCGACGGCCAGAGCCTCGTCCAGGCTGTCATACACCACCGCAGGCAGCGTGCTGTTGTCGGGCAATATCAAGGTGGCGCCATACACTGCCGTGGCCAGGCTGCCCATGATCGCGACACCGAGCACGGCGCCCAATTCGAAAGACATTTCTTCGACCGAGGCAGCCATGCCGACCTGATCCGCGGGCGCATTGCTCAGGATCGAGCTCGATGCTGCTGTCAGCGCCATCCCGAGCCCAAAACCCATGATCGTCAGGCTGACCAGTTGCCAGACCGGCGCCATCTGATGGGTGCCGACCAACGCAAATGCACCGAGCCCGGCAACAAGCATCGACAGCCACATGCCACGGTTTTCGCCCAGCCTCGGTATCAGCAAGCCCGCGATCGGCCCCGCAACGAACGAAGCCAGCGGCGCAGGCAGGATGAACAGTCCAGCCTGCAACGGCGACATCTGACGGACCAACTGCAGCCATTGGCTATAAATCAATTCAATGCCTGCAAAGGCGATCGCTGCCGCGAGCGCCACGATCACAGCCGTGCTGAATTTGCGATTACGGAACAACCGCAGGTCGATCAGCGGATCCGTCGTGCGTAATTGCCGTTTGACAAAGAACAGCAAAAAGACGGCGCCGATGAGTCCCGCCAACAACGCCAGGCTATAAGACGGCGCGCGCTGGCTGAGCTCTTTGACGGCATACACCGAGCCGACCAGGCCGACCAGGATTTGCCCTGAACCTATCAGGTCAAAGGTCCGGGTCGAGCCACTGCGATGATCCTCGATAAACCACATTGCCAACGGCAACACGATCAACACCGTCGGCACGTTGATCAGAAACACGGATCCCCACCAGTAGTGCTCCAGCAGGGCGCCACCCACGACCGGTCCAAACGCTGCGCCGCCCGAGGCGACCGCTGCCCAGATGCCGATGGCGATCGCCCGCTCACGGGTATCCTGGAACGTATGGCGAATGATCGCGAGCGTGGCGGGCATCATCATGGCCGCGCCTACCGCCAGCAGAACGCGGGCGCCCATCAGCCATTCCGGATTGGCCGCATAGGCTGCCAGCAGCGAAGCGATACCGAATATCGCCATGCCGCCTACAAAGAGCCGCTTGGGCCCATAGCGGTCGGACAAGGTGCCCATCCCGGGCAGCAAGCCGGCGACGGCCAGCGGATAGGCATTGACGATCCACAGTTTTTCAGACGCCGTAGCCTGCAGGGCCAGGGTGAGGTGCGGCAGTGCCGTGTAGAGCACGGTCATGTCGATCACAATCAAGAATAGATCGACCGACACAATGGCCAGGATGAGCCAGCGTAACGCGTGTGATGATGGAGTATGCAAAGACGACATGGGTTGCCCCGCCGGGACTAAGGCGATGCCGTTGAACGAGCAGGCCTACCCATGGCAGACTGGGGCGATGGCGTCCTGCGGCAGGACATGCGCCAGAATGTGGGTCCTGAACGGCATCCAGCCTGGTACCGGATGATGAACGGGATTATAATTTAATTCCATACGTATGTATTTAAAAAAGAGTAACAATGGGCCGAACCCGTACCGTAGATCGTGAACAGCTGCTTGACGCCGCCGAGGCCATTATCGAAACCTCGGGCGCGGCAGGCTTGACCATCGACGCCGTGGCCAAGGCCGTGGGCATCAGCAAAGGCGGCGTGCAATACTGCTTTGGGAACAAAGACGCCCTGGTGGACGCGCTGTTTACACGCTGGGGGGCGTCCTACGACAGATTGTTCGCGCAGACCATGGCGGGCAGCACCGATCCCGTGGATGCCGTGCGCGCCCACGTCGCGGCGACCCGGCGTACCGACGAGGCCAGCGCCAAATCAGCCAGTTTGCTGGCGGCTCTGGCACAAACGCCCGAGCACCTGGTCAGCACGCGCAAATGGTATCGAGAGCGTATTGCCAAGCTGGATGCCACCACGCCAGAGGGCAAGCGCGCCCGATTGGCATTTCTGGCGACAGAGGGAGCGTTCATGTTGCGATTCTTCGGCTTTATGGACGTCGACGAGGCCGAGTGGGAATCCATGTTTGATGATCTGCAGCAATTGCTGTGAGGCTGACGGGACGACACCGGCATCAGGCTGGCCTGCACGCCAGCCCGCATCGGCATCGTGGCTCGGATCCCGTCAATTCCCTGTTTCGCGCAGCCGGCTCGGCAACAATTCGCCATGGCGAGCCAGCAATGGATAGGCGGCCGCACCTACCAAGTGCGAATTGATGCTCTTCATGTCACGCAGAATATCCAAATACAGCGCGCCGACTTCTGCCGCATCGATTTGCCCGGATTTGATTTTCTGCAGATGCGCTTCCGATTCCTGCATTTCCAGTTCCCGGAAACGCGATTTTTCACCTGCCAATTCGCGAGCCTGGCGCACATCATCATTAATGAACAGGGCGGCCGCCTCGCGTTGATTGGCGATCAAGCGGGCCAGCGTCTCGTCCAATTGCTGACGTTGTTCAGCCGGTAAAACCCAGCCTTGTTTGCGCAAACGGGCAATGTGATTGAGCAGGCCATGATGCGTGATGTCCGCGGCGTGCCCAATGTTGCTGGCAAAGGCCAGAATATCGTCCAGCCGTCGGGTATCGTCGCGAGTCATGTCCTCGCGGTCCAGCAAGGCCAGATAGGTAGTAATAGCCGTTTCGATCTTGTCCACGGCGTTATCCAATTGGCGCGCCTGCACGAGGCGATGGCGGTTATCGCGTTTAAAGCCCGCACGGGCATAGAGCAAGAGCGTCTGCAGCATATCGGCCATACGCAGCGCCTCGCGTGCAGCGTTCCCCAAGGCAACCGCCGGCACATCGTGCGCCGATTCGTCCAGATACTGAGGTCTGGCAGGGTCATTGGGATCCGTTCTTTTAGGCAACCAGCGCGTCAGCAGCGCCGCATACGGCGTCAGCAGCGGCAGGAAAATCAAGGCGATCATGGCGTTGAACACGGTGTGAAAGTTCGCCACCAGACGCGCATTGTCGCTCTCCAGCCAACCCATCCAACCCGGCAGCCATGGCAGCAACACCAGCCCCAGCACCACCCCGATGACCCGTGTCAGGAGATTGCCCAGGGGCAGACGGCGAGCGGCTGGATCATCGCCGGTGACGCCCTCGATCATCGGATTGACCGCCGTGCCGAGATTGGCGCCCAATACCAGTGCCAGCGCGAGCGCGGGCGAGACCAGGTGATGCTCCGACAAGGACATGATCAAGACGACGATGGCGACGCTGGAGTGTGCAGCCCAGGTCAGCGCCGCCGACAACAGTACCGCGGCGACAGGCTGGGTGGCCAGCGCATCCAGTATTTGCTGCAGCAAAGGCGCATTTTGCAGAGGAGCGAACAGCTCAACCAACTGATGCAGTGACAGCAATAGCAGCCCCAGGCCTATAAACACCCGGCCCAGGTCACGGGTACGGCCAGGCGGGTAACGGCGAAACATCCATACCCCGGCCAGGATCAGGATGGGGGCCAACGCGGTCAGGTCGAACGACAGCAGCTGCACAATCAAGGTCGTGCCCACATTGGCACCCAGCATCGCAGCCAACGCAGGAGCGAGGCCCACGAGTCCGCCGGCAGCAAACCCCGTGATCATCAGCCCCGTTGCCGTGCTGCTCTGCAACGCGGCGGTAATCCCCAACCCTGTCGAAAACGCCCGTAATCGCGTTCCCAGGGCGCGCCCTAGCGCTGCCCCCAAGGCCGCACCGAACGCACGCTGTACGCCCGTCTGCACCATGTGTACGCCCCACAACAGCAGCGCCACGTATCCCGCAAAATCGAGGAGGGGTATGAGTCCCGACATAGTCAGCCTGAAAAAATCAACGGCACGAGTCGTTGGATTTGGATTGAAACAAACCTGTCATATGTAATCATCGCACGGCGCGATGCCGGGGGGAAATCGTCATCGGGCAAAGAATTCCGAGCTTCCTTTACCCATACCTTATATCTCTGTCCCCAGTTTGACCAGCGCTGTCGATGGCGTGGCTGTCGTCCGCGTATCATGTCTATATGATCCTCATCGTCCCTTTCACAGAGGTTAATCGTGGCAGTCTCCGCATTTGATCTTTTTAAAATCGGTATAGGGCCGTCCAGCTCCCATACGGTGGGCCCCATGCGTGCCGCGCTTTTATTTGCACAGGGTCTGGAGCGTGATGAACTGCTGTCTCAGGTGGCCTCGGTACGGGTAGAGCTATACGGGTCCCTGGGGGCGACCGGCAAGGGACACGGCACCGACAAAGGCGTCATCTTGGGGTTGATGGGGCAGGCTCCCGACACCGTGGACCCGTCAGCGATTGCGGGGCTGCTGCAGTCGGTGCGCACGAATAAGTCTCTCGCGCTGCTAGGCCATTTTGCCGTGCCTTTTATCGAGAAAGAGCACATCCTGTTTTATCGCCGCGAGGCCATGGCCGAGCATCCCAACGGCATGAAATTCCATGCCTACGATGCCGTCGGCAACGCCTTGCGCGAAGCCCGTTATCTCTCGGTGGGTGGTGGTTTTGTGGTGACCGCGGGCGCGTCGAATAGCCAGATCATCGCGGCGCATGACCAGTTGCCATTTCCCTTTCGCACCAGTCGCGAGCTGATGGAAATGTGCCAGGCCGAGTCCTGTACGGTGGCGCAATTGATGATGCGCAACGAACTCGTGTGGCGCACCCAGGCCGAGGTCGACACTGCGCTGGATCGCATCTGGCAAGTCATGCAGGATTGCGTCAGCCGAGGCTGCGGCATCAATTACCCCGAAGCGGATGGCGACTTGCCCGGCCCACTGAAAGTGCGCCGCCGCGCGCCCGAGCTACATCGCAGCCTGACGCAGCGGGCCGAACGCACCCTGTCCGACCCGTTGTCCGTCATGGATTGGGTCAATCTCTATGCGATGGCCGTCAATGAGGAAAACGCCGCAGGCGGCCGCGTCGTGNCCGCGCCCACTAATGGCGCGGCGGGCATCATCCCGGCTGTATTGCATTATTACGACCGCTTCGTTCCGGGCGCGAACGCCCAGGGCGTGCGCGATTTTCTGCTGACGGCTGCAGCGATTGGTCTCTTATACAAATACAACGCCTCGATCTCTGGCGCCGAAGTCGGTTGCCAGGGCGAGGTCGGTGTCGCCTGTTCCATGGCCGCCGGGGCGCTGGCAGCCGTGCTGGGCGGCACCGTACACCAAGTCGAAAACGCCGCCGAAATCGGCATGGAACACAATCTGGGGTTGACCTGTGATCCTGTAGGTGGCCTCGTCCAGATTCCCTGTATCGAGCGCAACGCCATGGCATCCGTCAAAGCCGTCAACGCGGCCCGCATGGCTTTGCGTGGCAACGGCCAACATTACGTGTCACTCGACTCGGTCATCAAAACCATGCGCGAAACCGGCGCGGACATGAAAACGAAATACAAAGAAACAGCCCGTGGCGGCTTAGCAGTGAATATCGTGGAGTGTTAGAAAATTAAGCGCCGTCTGAGGAACGCCAGGGAAAGCACGGTTACTCAGAGTGCTCCTACGCGCCTGAGTTTTCTCAGGTTTGTCTTGTCAAATTTCAGACGGAGCTCAGTCAGATGCTACCAAACATTGGCAGTACTAATAACCTTTCTACTGCGGTGGGTGCAACCTCTCCGATTCACCAGCCTGAATCAGCCACAGCGGGCAGCGCCGTGACGCTTAAGCAGTTCTACACAGCCCTATTTGAAGACGATGCGCCGACACTCGAAGCATGGATCAATAATGGTCAAATTGACACCGAGTTACTGGGCTCTCAAAACCCGCTCGATTCCTACAACGATCCTCTGTTCATTTATCTGGCAAAAAATCCCAAACCCGCATGTAAACATTTGATCAACGAACTGATCCAGATGGCGCCTGCCGATCAACTGGAGGCTACCGACAAAAACGGCGAGACGGCCATGATGGCAGCAGCAAAGTACGGCAACGGCCTTATCTTGCGCCAATTGGCCGAACGAGGCGCAAATCCCAATGCTGTCGATCGACATGGGCGCAACGCGCTGATGCTTGTCGCCATTGCCGGATCTGGAAGCAACTCGGTGAATGTTGCACGGTATCTGTGTCGTAATGGACTGCACCTCGATGCACAGGACGAGACCGGGCGTACGGCGCTGCATCACGCTGCTGCTAACTTCGGATACGAGGTCGTTGCTCCGCTGATAGCGGCCGGTGCGGACAGGAGCATCAAGGATCGGAATGGACAGACTGCTTTGGATATCGCTCTGCCCTATGCAGAGCATGAAAAGCAAAATTTCATTGACAGGAACATGGTGGGCCTCCTGACGACTTCGCGTACCGAGATGTTGGCATACCTCGCGTCGTGGTTTAGCGAAGGGGTCCGTGCTGATCTACTAAAAGCGACGACGCGGGCCTATCAGGCATTCGCAGACACGGTAGAGTACGCCACAGGGATTCGCATGGAGACCGTGGCGTCGGCAGTCGCCGACAGCGAAAACGTCAGTAGCGACGCTGCTGCGGAGCAAAACTCGGAGCCGACCGATGCAACACAAGAGCTGCTCAGCGAGCCTGCTGACGTCGTACCCGAGCAGGCCGTGGTCAGCGGCAATCTTGTCACGACTCTGGGTGGCGAGGGTGAGATCGAAAACGCGCCCGCAGCCGACGCTGACAACAAATCAATTCAATAATTGATCCGCGACGTGCGTTGACGAAAGCATCGGCGCATTGATATGTCGACGCGCCGATGCGTTATCGGCGGATCTGTCCGGACTCATACAGCATCCGTGATCCGTCGATAACGACAATCCACCACCGCGCTCGATTACCATGAATCATTCAGCGTAGGTGGCAGTAATTCTGCAATTACAGCGCCAGAAACGCCACGATCACCAGCGCAATCAACACGACCTTGGTGATCTTGTACACCGTACGATTCCACGTCTTGAACTGCTTGCGCTTTTGATCGATGACCCAGTGGGCATGCGTCAGTTTGTTGATGGCGCCGGTCTGATCGCCGCCATCGTTCGGCGAGCTGGCCGCCGACATCACGACACGCCCGAACCACCGGTTAAACGCCTCGGCCCATCGCCATTTCAGCGGGCGTTCGATGTCGCAAAACAAAATGATGCGGTTGGCCTCAGACTGGTTGTGGGCTTCGTGCACATACGTTTCGTCAAAGACCACGCTTTCACCATCCCGCCAACTATACGGCTCGCCGTCGACGATGATGTGGCATCTGTCATCATTGGGCGTAGTCAAGCCCAGGTGATAGCGCAGCGAGCCTGCAAAGGGGTCACGGTGCTTGTTGAGCTTGCCGCCAGGGGGTAGCTCGGCAAACATGGCCGCCTTGACTTTAGGCAGGCTTTTCAGGATGGCGACGGTGCGCGGGCACAGTTCCTCTGCCGACGGATGACGAGCGTCATACCATTTCAGATAGAAACGCTTCCACCCATATTTGAAAAATGAATTAAAGCCGATGTCGTCATGCTTCTCGGCGGCCTTGATGCGGCGCAGCTCGGCCATTTTTAGCGCTTCGTCGCGGATGACTTCCCAGTTGTCATCCAGTACCTGCAACTCAGGAATCTCGCGCGAGGGCAGGTAGGGGGTGGTCGGCACACGCGAACACAGCACCATAAAGGCGTTGACCGGCGCCAGCACGGCGGATTGATCCAACAGCTGACGGGACAGACGCAGACGCACACGGCCTCGAAAATGTGCAAACAGGATGGAGGCCAGCCAGATAGCAAGAATCAGCCACTTCATAACGCATAGCTCTCAGAGAGCCAACCGATAAAAGACAACTTATTTTCTCATAGCTTGGCAAAAGATGACGGAGTGCGGCCCTGGCGTACCCGCGCAGACGGCCGACTGGGTACAATTCCGACCATGTCTGAAGCCGTTACCTCCAAGCCTGCCTTTGTCCATTTGCGCGTCCATTCCGAGTTCTCGGTGGTGGATGGCATCGTGCGCGTTCCTGACCTGATCAAGCGGGTCGCCCAGCTGGGCCAGCCCGCCGTGGCCCTCACGGATCTGTCCAATATTTTCGGGCTGATCAAATTCTATAAGGGCGCACGTGGAAAGGGGGTCAAACCGATCGCGGGCTGCGATGTCTGGTTGACCAATGACGATGACCCCGACAAGCCTTTCCGCCTGCTGTTGCTCGTACGCAACCACAAAGGCTATCTGAACCTCTGCGAGCTGCTGACTCAGTCTTTTTTGACCAACCAGGGCAGAGGCCGTGCCGAAATCCGCCGTGAGTGGCTGGCGGGTCGAGAGGGGCTGATTGTGCTCTCTGGGGGGCGGGGCGGCGACATCGGGCATGCCCTGGATACGGGCAATGCCGTCACGGCGTTGTCGTTGGCGAGGCAATGGGGGCAATTATTCCCCGGGGCTTTTTATATCGAGCTGCAGCGCAGTGGCGCCGACGGTGACGAGGCCTATACCCAGGCCGCCATGCGTCTGGCCGCCGAGGCCGGACTGCCCGTCGTGGCCACTCATCCCGTGCAGTTCCTGGATCAAAGCGAATTTCAGGCTCACGAGGCGCGCGTATGTATCTCCCAGGGCGAGATCCTGGCCGATCCGCGCCGGGTGCGCCGTTTCACAAAAGAGCAATATCTACTCAGTTCCGAGGACATGGCGCGGCGCTTTGCCGATGTGCCCTCGGCGCTGGCCAACACCATCGAAATTGCCAAGCGGTGCAATCTGACGCTGGTGCTGGGCAAGCCACGGCTGCCTATATTCCCCACGCCCGAGGGCGTGTCTCTGGATGACTATCTGGTACAGCTCTCCGAGGCCGGCCTGGAAAAGCGCCTGGAATTCCTGTTCCCCGACCAGGCCGTTCGCGACGCCAAGCGCGAGCAGTATTACGAGCGCCTGCGCTGGGAGTGCAAAACCATCATTCAGATGGGCTTTCCGGGCTACTTCCTGATCGTTCAGGACTTTATCAATTGGGGCAAGAGCAACGGCGTGCCCGTCGGTCCGGGCCGGGGCTCGGGTGCGGGCTCACTGGTGGCGTACGCGCTGGGCATTACCGATCTGGATCCGATCCGCTATGACTTGCTGTTCGAGCGGTTCCTGAATCCCGAGCGGGTATCCATGCCCGACTTTGATATCGACTTCTGCCAGGACAACCGCGAACGCGTCATCGACTACGTCAAGATGAAATACGGCCGAGACGCCGTGAGCCAGATTGCGACCTTTGGTACCTTGGGCGCCAAGGCCGTGGTCCGCGATGCGGGGCGGGTGTTGGACATGCCCTATCTGTTCTGCGATGGCCTATCCAAGCTGATCCCGTTCAACCCGGCCGATCCTTGGTCGCTCGACCGCACCCTGAAAGACGAGCCGGCATTCAAAGAACGCTACGAACAAGAAGAAGAAGTCCGCGCGCTAGTTGACCTGGCCCAGCCCCTGGAGGGCTTGACCCGCAACATCGGCATGCACGCGGGCGGGGTGCTGATCGCGCCAGGCAAACTCACCGATTTCTGCCCGCTGTACTGCCAGCCGGGGCAGGAAAACAGTGCGGTGTCGCAGTTTGATAAAGACGACGTCGAGGCCGCCGGCCTGGTGAAGTTCGACTTTCTGGGGCTGCGAAACTTGACGATTCTGGATTGGGCCGTACGCTATGTACGCCAGTTCAATGAATCCAAGCGCGAGTTCGACATCATGTCGCTCGAACTCGACGATCAGGCGGCCTACAAGATCCTGTGCGATGCGAACACGACGGCTGTGTTCCAGCTGGAATCGCGCGGGATGAAAGAGCTGTTGAAAAAACTTCGGCCCAGCAACTTCGAAGACATCATCGCTATGTTGGCGCTCTACCGACCGGGTCCGTTGGAATCCGGCATGGTGGATGACTTCGTCAACCGTAAACACGGACGTGCGGCGGTGGATTATTTCCACCCCGATCTGGAAAACACGCTGAAAAGCACCTACGGGGTCATCGTCTACCAAGAGCAGGTGATGCTGATCTCGCAGATCATCGGCGGCTACTCGCTGGGCGGCGCTGACTTGCTGCGCCGCGCCATGGGCAAGAAAAAGCCCGAGGAAATGGCCAAGCACCGCGAGTTGTTCGAAAAGGGTGCCAAGGAAAAAGGCCATGACCCGGATCTGGCCGTCAAGCTGTTCGACTTGATGGAAAAATTCGCCGGCTACGGTTTTAACAAATCGCACTCGGCGGCCTATGCGCTGATCTCCTATCAGACCGCCTGGCTCAAGGCCTATCACCCGACTGAGTTTCTGGCCGCCACGATGTCGTCGGACATGGACGACACGGACAAAGTGCAGATTTTCTGCCGCGATGCCCAGGAAAACGGCGTGGTAGTGCTGCCGCCCGACGTCAACGCGTCGGGTTACCGGTTCGAGCCTGTGCAGGACGAGCACACCAAGCAGGGCAAGCCGCCTCGCACCATGCGCTATGGCTTGGGTGCGGTCAAGGGCACCGGACAAGGCGCCGTCGAGGAAATCCTGCGTGCTCGCGAGGCGGAGGGTCCCTTTGCGAATCTGTTCGATTTCTGTCGGCGTATTAACAAGCATGCCGTCAATCGCCGCACGATCGAGGCGCTGATTCGCGCGGGGGCATTTGACACCATCGAGCCTAACCGCGCCGCCATGCTGGCCTCGGTCAGCACCGCAATGGAAGCCGCCGAGCAGGCCGCCCGCAGCGCGAATCAGGCCTCCTTGTTTGGCGACGACAGCGGTGACGTGGTCGCAGGCGAACTCAGCAAGGTCGCCCCGTGGAACCTGCACACCAAGCTGACTGAGGAAAAATCAGCGCTGGGTTATTACTTCAGCGGCCATTTGTTTGATTACTGGCGCGACGAGGTCCGCCGCATCGTGCCCACGCAGCTCGCACGTATCGAGCCACAGCGAGATTTGCAATGGATGTGCGGCGTATTGGCGGGCGTGCGGACCATGATGACCCGGCGCGGCAAAATGGTATTTGCAGTGCTGGATGATGGCACTGCCCAATTGGAAATTTCCGTTTTCAACGAGCTGTACGAAAAGCATCGTTCCCGCTTGCGCGAAGACCAGCTGATCATCGTCCAGGGCAAAGTCAGCAATGACGATTATTCCGGCGGTATGCGCATCGTGGCGGATCAGCTTTACGATTTGCAGTTGGCCCGCGAGGCGCGCGCGAAATCGCTGCGCGTCAAACTCAACGGCCAGGCCGACGCCAAGCGCCTCCACCAGATGCTCAACCCATTCCGGGCCGAGCCGGAAAATGGCATTCCTGGTGTGCCGGTTGATATTATTTACGAGCATGACAATTTCTTGTGCACGGTACGGCTGGGCGAGGAATGGCGTGTGCGCATGGCCGATACTTTGCTTGACAACCTGACTGCCTGGGCGAATCCTGACGGGGTAGAGGTGACCTATTGATGCAACCGCTACGCATACTCCACTCCGAGGCGGCCGTCGCATTCGGCGGGCAGGAACACCGCATTTTCAAGGAAATGCATGCCATGCGCGCGCGCGGCCATCACATCGAGGCCGTCTGCCAGCCGCAAGCCCAGTTGGTGCCGCGTCTGCGTGACGCGGGGTTTACGGTACATACCGTGCCCATGGGCGGCTTGGTCAAATACCTCAAGGGCGTAGTCGCCGTGCGGCGCATTCTGCTGGAGGGCAATTACGATGTGGTCAACACTCACAGCCGTATCGATACCCTGATCGCCGGCACGGCGGGGCGTCTGGCCGGTACGCCGCTCATCGTACGCACGCGCCATCTGGCCAGTAAAGTCGGATCGATGCTGTCCTACACCTGGCTGCCGCATCGTGTCACCACAGTCAGCGAGTATGTGCGCCGCTATCTGGTCAGCCGAGGTGTGCCCGCCGAACATACCGCCACCCTGTATTCCCCTGTTGTTCTGCCGCCGCCTGTCGAGCACTCGACATTGCGCAGCGAACTCGGCTTGGCCGAGGACGATATCGTGGTGGGTTGTGTCGCGGTGATGCGTGCGGCCAAAGGCCATAAAAGCCTGATCGACGCCATGCGCCCCTTGATGGCGACGCGGCCCAAACTGCATATGGTATTCGTGGGCTCGGGTTCGCCGACGTTCGAAAACACACAGGCCTACATTCAGGAACTGGGCCTGCAGGACCGCATCCACCTGATGGGCACGCGGCGCGACGTGCCCAATCTGCTGGCGGGCTTTGATCTGTTTGCGCTGGCCACCGAACAAGAAGCGTCCGGCACGGTATACGTCGAGGCCGAAGCCGCCGGGCTGCCGGTCATCGGCACGGATGTCGGCGGCGTATCCGAAATGATGCGTGACGGCGTGACCGGCATCCTGGTGCCGCTGCACGATCACGCTGCATTACAAAGCGCATTGGAGCGTTTGATCGACAATCCCGAACTGCGCCGCGAAATGGGCGAAGCCGGCCGTCGCATGGTGTGGGAAGAGGGCGTGTTTTCTCCCGCACGTTTGGCGGAAAACACAGAGGCGGTCTACCGTAAATGGTTGGCGGAGCGCCGATCGTGAACCCTATCACCAGTGATCTCGCGTCCGCGCACCGCACCAACGGTCATGCGGCCCAGGCCAACAGCCGCGCCGCTCTGGCGTAACGTGCTCAAGAGTGATTCCGCATGTCTAACGCGCCCAACGTTCCTGTCCTGATGTATCACCATGTCCACCCGGCTGGCGGCATGATTGCCGTGACGCCTGAGGTGTTCGAACAACAGATCGCGGGTCTGGCCCGTGCAGGCTACACCTCGCTGAGCGCCCAGCAGTTCGCTGATTATCTGGCCGGCGGTACCGTTCCCGAAAAGTCCGTTCTCATTACGTTTGACGACGGTTATCTGAATAACTGGACATACGCGCATCCGATTCTGCAACGCTATGGCATGAAAGCCGTCCTGTTTCTGATTACAGGCTGGCTCGGCCAGGGAGACGTGCGTCCCTACGAGGGGCAGGGCTTGCCCGTGCCGCATTCGCCCGATCACCATGAAAGCAAACGCCTGGTCGCAGAGGGCCGCACCGACGAGGTGATGCTGCGCTGGAGCGAGGTGCGCGCCATGTTGGCGGCAGGGACCTTCGAAGTGCATTCCCATACGCACACCCATACCCGTTGGGACAAGGAATGCGGCCCTGACGTTGCTGCCAAACGCGAGCACGTTGCCCAGGAATTAAAAGATTCCCGTGCAGCCCTGGTTCGCGAGTTAGGTGGTGTCAGTGATCATCTGTGCTGGCCACAGGGCTACTTTGACGACGATTACGTACAGATGGCCCGCGAGGCAGGCTTCAAACATTTGTACACCACTGATGCCTTGGGCCAAAACCTGCCGGGCACCAACCCCGAGCACATCTATCGTTTTGCGGTACGCAACCTCGGCGGATCCTGGTTGAACCGTCGCATCTGGATGTCCCGTCATCCCATCGTTGGCCCGCGTTATCACGCCTGGAAGGCGTGGAAAAGACGGCTGAGGAATCGTAAATGAAGCTCTCGGTCATCATCATTACCAAAAACGAGGCCAAGCACATCGTGGGCTGCCTGGAATCGGTGGCCTTTGCCGACGAGTTCATCGTGGTGGACTCCGGCAGCACGGATAATACTGTCGAACTCGCCCGCGATTTTGGCGCACGTGTCGAAACCACGTCCGATTGGCCGGGCTTCGGACCACAGAAAAACCGCGCGCTTGATCTGGCCACTGGCGACTGGGTCCTGTCCATTGATGCGGATGAGCGTGTCACACCAGAATTGGCCCGCGAGATCCAGGCGGTGCTTGCGTCGCCAAAGGCCGAGGCCTATGACATCCCGCGATTGTCGGAATTCTGCGGCCGTTTCATCCGCCACAGTGGCTGGTGGCCCGACTACGTGCTGCGTTTGTTCAAGCGTGGCACTGGGCGCTTTACTGACGCCGCCGTGCACGAGCGAGTCGTGCCGCAAGGCCCCGTATTGCAACTGAAGGGGCATTTCGAGCATTATCCGTATCCTAATCTGGATGCGCTGATCAACAAGATCAACCGTTATTCTTCGGACGCCGCAACCATGATGTACGCCCGTGGTAAACGGGCGACGGTGTTCAGTGCATTGGGCCACGGGTTTTGGACTTTTGTGCGTATTTATTTGATTCGTCGAGGGTTTCTTGACGGGCGCCACGGCTTGGTGCTGGCCGTGACGGCAGCGGCAGGCAGTTTTTTTCGATACGCCAAGCTCAGCTTTTTGTCTGATCAGCGTAAATAATCCTCAGTGAAGATCCTTTACACCAATTTCCACCCGCGTAATGGGGGCGGCCATACGACCTACATTACCAGCCTGGCAAAAGCGCTGGCGGGTGATCATCAGATCACCGTGGCTGCGCCGGACACGAGCCGGCTGTTTCGCTACGCGGGGGCGATTCCTGGTGTGCGCACCGTCGGTATGCGTTTCACGACGCGGCTGTCATCCTGGTTTGGCGAACGCGCCGCGTTGAGGCGTTTGATTGCGCAAGAGCGCTACGACATCATTCATGTCAATGGTTCGGCAGACCATAAGCAGGTCATGCTTGCACTGATGGGCATGCGCCATCGCCCGCGTGTTGTGTTCACCAAGCATAACGATCATCCCCTGGATTCCTTGGGCCATCGCATGCGGGCTGCCTTGGCGACAGATCATGTCATTGCCGTCAGCGACTTTGTGCGGAACATGGTGATGGCCTCGCCATATCGGCGCGTACCGACCACCACGATCCGGCATGGCATCGATACCGATTATTTTGCTCCGTTCGATATCACGCAGGTTTCAGAGACCGGGTCTTCTTCGGCAGAGGCGCTGCGCGATCATTATTTCGGTCCTGCCTGGCGTGGCCATTTATTGCTTGGCAGCGCTGGCGGTACCGATTATGCAAAGGGTTGGCTCGATCTCGTCGACGCCGCAGGCAGCCTACCTGCTGATCTGCGCGAGCGCATTTTCATTCTCGTGGCGGGTGATCTTCCCAATGACGACAAGCTGGCACGCGTACGCGCGGCAGGCATGCAGGACCAAGTCTTTTTCCCTGGTTTGCTGGACGACGTCCGCGATGCTCTGGCCTGTTGCCATGTCGGCTTCGTACTGTCCTATCGCGAAGCCTTGTCGTATGCCTGTCGAGAGGTGATGTCGCTGGGCTTGCCTGCATTGGTGAGCAATGCGGGCGGCCTGCCGGAAAATGTCCGAGACGGCGAGGATGGCTGGATCGTGCCCGTTCGCGATGTTCCCGCCATCGCTCAAGCTCTGACCTTGATGTTGCAAGACCCCAGCAGGGTGTCCATCATGGGGGCAGCGGCGCGGCGTAGTGCCGTCGATTTTTTTGGCCTCGACGATTTTGCTCGGGCGACCGTGGACGTTTATCGAGAGACGTTGACAGCCTGAGCTGACGAGCTGACGTCACAGACGTCTCGACTGCGCCGGGTCCTCATAGTTCATGGCAGTTCGCCTTCATCTCGGCCGGCCGTCGATCAGTCCGGCGGCGAGCCATCACACGGGGTGCTTCAGCGGCGAGGTGTCGAGTTCGAGGCGCATCAGCCATTGAAGCGCCTCCTCTCGGTTCTGGCCGCACATTTCCAAAGAGGCTTGCAGACCCGAGCAACAGGATGGCCGCTCAGGCTGGCCAAAAATCCGGCAACGCATCATTTCATCCAATTGGATGCAGGGCGTACCCGCAGGTTTGCCGTGCGGCATCCCAGGGATCGCGCTGGAAATCGACGGTGCCGTGCAGCACGCTCCGCACCCCGGGCGGCATTCCATGGCGGCCCCCATGCTCAGACCCATCCCCGCAGCCAATACACGAGCAGGCCGGCATACTCTTTGATAATGCTGCGGCTGGCATCGAGCGTTCGCATATGCGGCAGCCACGGTGTCACCGATCCATCGGGCGGCAAGAAAATCTGTGGCGGCGTCGAGGCCGGGATGGCAGACACGCCTTGCTTGGAAAAGGCGGCCATTGCGCGCGGCATATGCAGTGCCGAGGTCACCAGCAAGATGCGCTTGAAACCGTGCTCTTTCAGTTCTTCTTCGGTCTGCGTGGCATTTTCATAGGTCGTGCGGCTGGCGTTTTCCAGTACCAGGGCGCTTTCCGGGACGCCTTGTTGCTTCATCGTATAGGCCATGCCGCGAGCTTCACTGATATCGCCTTCCAGCGCCCCGCCAGACAGGACCACCTTAGGTGCTCGTCCGGCCTTGTATAGATTAGTGGCAGTATCTACCCGCACGATCGCTGTGTCCTTGTCGTAGGGTAGAAACCAATTGGCGCGCCCATTCGCCGTATTGCCGCCCAACACCACAATAGCGTCGGCGACGGGCAGTTCCGCCGCAGGCAGGTGCGGGTAACGTGCCTCGAGTGAGCCTCCCAGCCATATCGACGTCGCAGGCAGCGACCAGGCCGTCAGCCAGATGATGCCTGCAACAGCGAGAGCAGCGCCTGTCTTGCGAAAGCGAAACAGGCCTAGGACCAAACCCAGAACGACAAAAGTCACGCAGAGGTTTTGCGGAATAATGAGGTTGGCCAGGTAATTCGTAAAAGTCATGTAAAAAAATCCGGTCAAGCAGGTTGCAGCAAGTTGCCGACTTCACGTTCGACTTCGTCGGCAGCAGGCCAGTTCCCGTCCGATCCAAGGCAGATCGCACGGGGCGACCAGGGGCCCGTACGTCCTGGACTCGTGACGCCAAATAGCGTCAGTTGCGATGCATCAGCCGCTGCAGCGATGTGCGACACCCCAGAATCATTACATATCACCAATGAGGCGCGTGTCGTCAGCGCGGCAAAGGCTCCCAGAGGGGTAGCAGGCAGCAGGCGCGCTGTCGGCGCATTGCACTGCGCTTGCTCAACCTCGGCAGGAGGAGGGCACATTACCACGGTATGGCCATGTGCCTGTAACGCGCGCGTTAACGTATCAAAATGTGGCCAGACTTTAACTTTGCCTTTGTGCAGGCCAGTCGCTGTGGGGGCAATCAAGATAAAACGCTGTGCCGTCAGACCGGCCTCACGCAACAGCACATCTGCGGCCTCTTGCTGGGCGGCAGTGATGGGCAAATTCAGCGTTGAGTCCGGTTGTTCAGTACCTACTGGCAGTCCCCAACGCGCCAAAGCGCTGCGTGTCAGGTAATACCAGGATTGCACGGCGTGCAGGCGCGGGTCGGGCTTGGCAATCGGCCAGCGCAACAGCAGGCTGCGGCCATCGTCCCGATAGCCGGCGCTGGGGATTCCAGCCAGCCGAAACGTCGCGGCACTCGAGAGCGAGTCGGGCAGGGTCACGCCCCGCACCCGCTTCGCGGCCGCACCCCATGTGCGCCGATGTTCGCGCACAGCGCGGTAGTCCTCTTTCAGGCGGCCCTTCATGGGGATGAAATCATGTTTGACAACGCCGTCCAACAAGTCGCGCGCCCAGGGGCGTGCACAGACGACGACCGGCAAGCCAGTCGCGCTCAGGAGTGCCAGGCTGGGCAGGCTCATGCAAACATCGCCAACCCAATTAGGCAGACGGACATAAAGGCAAGAAATCTCTGATGTGGGCAACTTCAGTTCCTTGGAACGGTCGAACGGTACAATCCCGAGCACAATTGTATTAAAGCGAGCCCCCTCTTGAATTCTGACGCCCGTCACGCACCCGCTGGATCTCATCCGGTCAAGTCCGAACTCTGGAAGCGCGTCTATAGCCGCGTCGGTTCCTACTGGAAGGGGCTGCTGCTGGCTATCCTGCTGATGGCTGGCGCCGCCGCCACGCAGCCGACGCTGGCCATCATCATGAAGCCCTTGCTCGATGATGGTTTTGCGGGCACCAAGCCGTATTACGTGTGGGCGATCCCCCTCGCCGTGGTGGGTCTGATCTTCTTACGGGGAGTATGTAACTTTTTCAGCGATTACTTGTTGGCCTGGGTGGCCAATAATGTCCTGCTCGGCATGCGCCGCGACATGTTCGAGCGCCTGCTCGGCTTGCCCGATGCGGACTTCAAGCGCGGCGATACCGGGCGGCTGCTGAATCGCTTTACCATCGATGCCGGCAACGTCACCGGCTACGCCACCGATGTGATCACCGTCCTGGTGCGTGAAACGCTCGTCGTGATCGCGCTGATTTGCGTGCTGCTGTACATGTCCTGGATGCTGACGCTGATCATCCTGGTCATGCTGCCCGTGTCGGTCCTGATCGCGCGCGCATTCATTCGGCGCCTGCGTCGCATCAATCGCGAAACCGTTAATATGAATGCCGAGTTGACCCGTGTGGCCAGCGAGGGCATCAATGGTCAACGCGTCATCAAGCTGTTCGACGGCTATGAGGCGGAGCGCGGCCGTTTTGCGTTCGTGAATGCGCGCTTGCGCCGTTTCGCCATGCGGACTGCCACGGCCGATGCTGCCATGACGCCGTTGACCCAGGTCTGCATCTCGATCTCTGTGGGTGCCATCATCGCCGTAGCGCTCAGCCAGGCCAATCACGGCAATCTGACCGTCGGTAGCTTTGCCTCTTTTATGGCTGCGCTGGCCCAGATTTTTGACCCCATCAAACGCCTGACCAACCTCGCCGGCAAAATGCAGAAAATGCTGGTGTCGGCAGAGAGCGTCTTTACCCTGATCGATCAGGATCCCGAGGTCGATACCGGCACGCGCACTTTGCCCGAACCGGTGCGCGGGCGCATTGAGTTCCGTCAGGTCACGCATCGCTTTCCGGATGCCGAGCGCGACACCTTGCATGACGTTTCCTTTCAGATCGAACCCGGGCAGACCGTCGCCTTGGTCGGACGCTCAGGCAGCGGCAAGACCACACTGGCCAATATGTTGCCGCGTTTCGTCCTCCCTGGGGCGGGCGATATTCTGATCGACAATGTGCCGATCAATGAGCTCACCCTGCGCAGCCTGCGTTCCCATTTATCCTTGGTCAGCCAGGACGTGGTGCTGTTTGACGACACCATCGCGGCCAACGTGGGTTATGGCGCATTAGGGCAGGCGAGCGACGAACAGATACGCGATGCCTTGGCCGCCGCCAACCTGCTCGAGTTCGTCGACAGCCTGCCGCAGGGCATGCACAGCCCCGTGGGCGAAAACGCCGCCCGCCTGTCGGGCGGACAACGTCAACGCCTGGCGATTGCCCGCGCATTGATTAAAAATGCCCCGATCCTGATTCTGGACGAGGCGACTTCCGCACTCGATAACGAGTCCGAGCGTCAAGTTCAGTCATCGCTCGAGCGTCTCATGCGCGGTCGTAGCACGCTGGTGATTGCACACCGCCTGTCTACCGTGCAAAACGCCGACCGCATCATCGTTCTGGATGGCGGCCGGATCGTTGAGCAAGGCGCACATGCAGAGCTGTTGGCCGCACAGGGCCTCTATGCCTCGCTCTACAACATGCAATTCCGCGAGGACTGACTCGCCGCTTTAGCGCGGTGAGCCCCTCATGACAACAAACTGAATGTGTGCTGACAACTAGCTGAAGGTAAACTGATCTGATTCCGCTGCAATGGTGGGAGTCCGCCATGAAAGCGCCCTTTGTATTGCCGTGAGTGCGGACGAGGCCCCTGGCACGTCGATGCGTCTCGCAATATCCATACAGATCCGGGTACGCCAATGCTAGAGTTTCTGCAGACCCTTCATTGGGGGGCGGTATTTCAAATCATCCTTATCGATCTCCTGCTGGGGGGAGATAACGCCGTCGTGATTGCCTTGGCGTGTCGCGGTTTGCCGCCGGCCAAGCGTATGCAGGGCGTTCTTTGGGGCAGCGCCGGCGCCGTCATGTTGCGCGTGATCCTGATCAGTTTTGCCTTGGCTTTGTTGAGCGTTCCGTTTCTCAAAGTCTTTGGTTGTCTGCTGTTGCTCTGGGTCGGCATCAAATTGATGGTTCCTCAATCCGGCAGTCACGACAAGATCCAAAGTACGGCGTCTGTGCTGGCGGCAGTCAAAACCATCATCGTGGCGGATTTCGCGATGAGCCTGGACAATGTCATCGCCATTGCGGGGGCTGCTGAAAACACCCATGCCGATCATCAGATCTTCTACGTCATTTTTGGCCTGCTCGTCAGCGTGCCCATCATCATCTGGGGCAGCACCCTATTACTCAAGCTGATAGACCGCTTTCCCCTGCTGGTCGCGTTCGGGGCAGGGCTGCTGGGGTGGATTGCCGGCGGCATGTTGATCACAGACAGCTATTTTGTGCAGCGCCTGGGGCAGCCCACCACGGCAGCCAAGCTTGCCGCAGAGTTGGCGGGCGCATTCGTTGTCGTTGCCGTGGGCAAAAGGCTGGCCGCTTACCACCGTAGGCGAGAGCAAAAGTCGCGCGATTCCCTTGAAACGTAACTAATATACACAACGCCGTTTCAACCGAAGTTCGGCTTGAAATCCCTCGCATCTATGAGAAACAAGTCGTTTTATGTCCGTACTTGTGTCTCATCGATACATAAAGTCAATAATTAGTATTACAGAATTTTAATTTTGCCGATATGCTTTGCCGTCCCAGGGCGGGGTGGGAAAGCGGTGCAATGCAGCAATAACAATTCCCTAGAAAAGCAGGCGCGCTCTGAGAAAACCATAAACCGGTCTTAGCTTATCCAGGAGCCTATTGAATGGCCGATGTCTTGCGTTTTCCTAACGAAATTCGTTTATTGACCGTTGATCAAAACACTGTCCCCGGCTCCGATAGATTGGTGGTAGGCAGCTACGAAAAAGCCAGCTATGTCACCTTGTCAAATGAGTCGGGATCAACGGATGTCATGGATTTCACCGTGGCAGCAAACCAGGCGAATCTGATCATCAGTCCCGACTTTACGTTGGTAGACGGAATACATGTCCGCTTTGAGGCGTTGGATTCCACGATGCTGTCAACAGGGACGACCGTGTTTTATCCCGTCGTTGAGTCGCTCGATTTCACGATGGGCTCGAACACGACATTGGAATATGTCCAGCCCAGTTCCGGTGACAGCACTTCAATCGGCAGTGTCAATCTGAACATGACCGCGAGCGGTACCTCTTTTATCTATACCCCCAGCGACGTAATCCAGGACAATCTGCTGATCAATGGGTTGGGTCCGGGGAGCACGATTCAGGTCGTTGGCGCTGATTCGTCCTCGCTTAATGGCGACCAACTGGCATTTGTGGACGCTCAAGGCAATCAGATCGCTCAGTTTGGGGTGCAAAACATACTGGACGTTTCCAAGCTGCGCTTTGAGGGCGGTACCGTCAGTTATGCCTGCTATTTGAAAGGGACCCACATCGCCACACCGGACGGCGAGGTCAAGATCGAGACATTGCGCACAGGCGACAAAGTCATGACGGCCAACGGGGGCGTGGCCACAGTAAAGTGGGTCGGCTATCGCACTTTGTATCGCAGGTCCATTCCGGCATCACATGCTGCCAAAGCGTTCCCCATTTTGTTCAAGAGGGACTCCTTGGCCGACAACGTGCCGCATCGGGACTTAATGGTATCTCCGTGGCATCATCTGTTCTTCGACGGCATGCTTGTGCCGGCATTTGCGCTGGTGAATGGCAAGACAATCGTTCAGCAGCTCGACATGCCCAAGTTCCAGTACTTCCACCTGGAGCTGGAGTCATTCGACATCCTTCTGGCAGAGGGCGTGCCCGCTGAGTCCTACGTGGACACAGGCAACCGGTCCATGTTCCAGAATGCGTCCACGGTATCGCTGCGAGCAGATTTTGAGCCGCCAGTAGGGCGCCAGAAAATCCCCGGCATCCGTATCGTGCGTAAGGGGGCACCAGTCCAAGCGCTGCAGCAGGCCCTGATGGACCGCGCAAACCGGCTGGAAGCAGCCGCCCCTGCGCCGGAAGAGATCCGACGCCGGGCATAGCCGCCGCTTTGTCCCAGGATCAGCGCTCCTGGGAAACGACACCCTTCAAACCAGGATGATGTCGTACTGCTCTTGCGAATAAGCCGTCTCGACTTCCAGCGAGACCGGCTTGCCGACGAAATCTCCCAGCATCGCCAGATGCTGGCTTTCTTCTTCCAGGAACAGGTCCACGACATTTTGCGAGGCCAGAATACGGAACTCGCGCGGATTGAACTGACGCGCTTCCCGCAAAATCTCGCGCAGGATTTCATAGCAGACCGTACGGGCCGTGCGCACATTCCCCCGCGATTCGCACATAGGGCAGGGCTCACACAACTGATGCGCCAGCGAATCCCGCGTGCGTTTACGCGTCATTTCCACCAGCCCCAACTGCGTAAATCCGTTGACTGTCATGCGGGTACGATCGCGTGCCAGCGCCTTTTTCAGTTCGGCCAACACAGTTTCCCGATGCTCCAGGTCCTCCATATCGATGAAATCCAGGATAACAATGCCCCCCAGATTACGCAGTCGCAATTGGCGGGCGATAGCCTGGGCAGCCTCCAGATTGGTCTTGAAAATCGTGTCATCAAAGTTGCGGCCACCCACAAAACCACCCGTATTGACGTCTACGGTGGTCAGCGCCTCGGTCTGATCAATAATCAGGTATCCCCCCGATTTCAGATCTACCCGGCGCGACAGGGCTCGCGCGATCTCGGCATCCACATTAGCCGTATCGAATAGCGGACGCTCACCACTGTAATGTTGAATACGGTCCGCCACTGATGGCGTATAGAGACGCGCCCACTCGATCAAGGCCGTGGTCGTCGTACGCGAATCCACCTGAATGGTCCCGGTATTGGCTCCGACCATGTCGCGCAACACACGTTGCTCGAGCGTCAGGTCATGATGCAGCAGGGCGGGGGCGGGGTTGCTGCGAGCCGCGGCTTGTACGCTCGCCCAGAGCTTACGCAGGTATTCCAGATCCGCACTCAGCTCATCGTCGGTGGCGCCTTCGGCCTGAGTACGCACGATCAAACCCCCTTTCTCATCCTCGGGGATGAGTGCCTGCAGGCGTTCGCGCAGTTGAATCCGCTCAGCTTCCGAGTCGATCTTTTGCGAGATACCAATATGCGGGTCATGCGGTAAGTACACCAACATACGTCCGGCGATACTGATTTGAGTCGAGAGGCGAGCTCCTTTGGTGCCCAGCGGGTCTTTGATCACCTGCACCATTAGGGTCTGACCCTCGAATAGCAGCTTTTCGATAGGGGTAGGCGTCAGGCCTTGGCTGCGCTCACTGCGGTTCTCGCGCAGGTCCGCAATATGAATAAAAGCGGCGCGCTCCAGGCCTATCTCTATAAAAGCACTCTGCATCCCGGGCAGCACCCGCACGACGCGGCCCAGATAAATATTTCCCACATGTCCGCGCTGAATACTGCGTTCTACGTGCAATTCCTGTACTGCGCCCTGTTCCACCAGGGCAACCCGTGTTTCAAAGGGGGTGATATTGATCAGGATGTCTTCGCTCATAAGCTCAGGTCGCGTTATCGTGGATTCAGCGTCAATAGTAAACGGTGACAGACGGCTGCCGATCTTTATATCGCCCTATATTGAATCAATGGGCTGGTATGGCGTACGTCTGTGAGGCCGCATAGGGAAAACAGCTCGGAAAATCCGTCTGAATCTGCCTCGTCCCCAAATTATTTTCAAATTTATCGACCGATTTGCCAACGCCTCAAAAAATCGTGTATAGTCTCGCTCCTTCGCTGCTTGAACACGAATTCAGACGAAACGCAGTTTCAGACGAGGCGGGTTGAGGGGGTGGGGCCGAAGTGGTGACGCAGTAAATTCCCGCGATGATGATTATTTGAGATCTAGTTGCACCGAATTTAAAA
>NZ_CBCSJH010000057.1:0-24620 GCF_965139195.1 Bordetella tumbae
GGCGGGGTGGTTTCATAGTCGTAAGTGTTCCTGGCTAGGGTCAATGACCCTATCTACGTGTCCACTTACATTAGACCAGGACAGCTCATGGGCCGAGTCGCGGCGATAGGCCCGGCGGGGCTTTTACACGCCGACCTCCTGCGCCAAAAGAACTCCACTCCACGCATGCCACAGACTACAACCGTGACGGAAAAAATGCCCCTACGGCTGCGCCTTCGTCTTGCAGCCCCCCTCCTGAGGAGACGCTTTCACCGTGGCAGGCATCGGTGCCACGGCATTATGCATGCAAACGGGGTCAGGCCTGGACGACCACCGTCGAAGACACGCGCTTGGCCTTTTCCCGAGCCGCATCCACGTCATCGGCAACCGCCAATGCCACGCCCATGCGACGTTTGACAAAAGACTCCGGCTTGCCGAATAGCCGCAGATCGGTACCCGGCTCGGCCAGCGCCTGGGCAACATTATGGAACGTCACTCCCTTGGTCTCGACACCTCCGTAAATGACGCTGCTGGCCCCGGGTTGACGCAGTGACGTATCGACCGGCAAACCCAGCAAGGCGCGCGCGTGCAGTTCGAATTCGCTTTGCACCTGCGAAATCATGGTTACCATCCCGGTGTCATGCGGCCGGGGGCTGACCTCGGAAAACCAGACCTCATCGCCCGCCACAAACAGCTCGACGCCAAAGACCCCCATGCCGCCCAGATCCCCTGTGATGGCGCGGGCGATGTCGCGGGCGCGCTCCAGCGCAGCCGGTGACATCGGATGCGGTTGCCAGCTCTCCACATAATCGCCGTCCACTTGATGATGGCCGATCGGATCGCAGAAATACGTTTCGATAGTGCCATCGGCGGCTCGCGCACGTACGGTCAGCAACGTGATTTCATAATCGAACTTGATGAACCCCTCGACAATGATCCGGCCCGCCCCGACACGCCCCCCTTCCTGGGAATACTGCCAGGCAGCGGCAATTTCGTCCGGCCCGTGAATCACCGACTGCCCCTTGCCCGACGAGGACATCACCGGCTTGACCACGCAGGGATAGCCGATACCGCCCTCGATGGCCTCGCGCAGCGCCGGCTCGGTGTCGACAAAGCGATAGGGCGAAGTCGGCAATTTCAGCGTTTCCGCCGCCAGGCGGCGGATGCCCTCGCGATTCATCGTCAGTTGCGCCGCCCGCGCAGTCGGGGTAACGCGCATAGCGCCAGCAGCCTCCAACGCCACCAACACATCGGTCGCAATCGCCTCGATCTCGGGTACCACCACATCGGGATGTTCTTGTTCAATCACGCGTCGCAAGGCCTCGGGATCCGTCATGGTGACCACATGTGCACGATGTGCGACCTGATGTCCCGGCGCATCGGCATAGCGATCGACAGCAATGACCTCGACACCAAGCCGCTGCAACGCAACGATGACTTCCTTGCCGAGTTCGCCGCTACCCAGCAGCATGACGCGGGTAGCCGAAGGGGACAAGGGCGTGCCCAGCACGGGCGCGGGAAACGAGGACATGATGAGAAACCTGTCTAAGTGAAAAAACGAGTAAAAACGAAATTTTGCCGCGCCAGCATGCCATAGCCCCCGACCGGCGGCAACTGACCATACTGCGATTAAAATCCGCTCATGACCGATCATCCCACCCTATCGCCTGACACGGCACTCAATTCGGCACGCCGCACGCTGCAAATCGAGGCCCAGGCCATCATCGACCTGTCCGCCCGGCTGGACGGCGACTTTACGCGCGTCGTGGAACTGCTCCTGGCCTGTCGCGGCCGGGTTGTCGTCAGCGGCATCGGCAAGACTGGCCATATCGCCCGCAAAATCGCCGCCACCTTCGCCTCGACCGGAACACCCGCGTTTTTTGTCCATGCGGCCGAGGCCATACACGGCGACCTGGGCATGATCACCCGCGATGACGTCCTGATCGCGGTGTCACACTCCGGCTCGGGCCAGGAATTGCTCACCATCCTGCCCGTTGCGCGCCGCATGGGCGCCCGCCTGGTCGCCATCACGGGCAACCCGGCGTCCGAATTGGCGCAATTGGCAGATCTGCACCTGGACACCAGCGTGGCCCAAGAGGCCTGCCCGCTGAATCTGGCCCCCACGGCCAGCACCACGACCGCCCTGGCTTTGGGCGACGCATTGGCTGTCGCCTGCCTGGAAGCTCGAGGTTTCGGCCCCGAGGACTTTGCCCGCTCGCATCCCGGCGGCACCCTGGGCCGCCGTTTGCTGACTCACGTACGCGACGTCATGCGCGATGGCGCAGCCCTGCCCCTGGTCGCGGAGGACGCCAAGCTGTTCACCGCCCTCGAAGAAATGTCCGCAAAAGGCATGGGCATGACCATCGTGTTAGATTCGTCGAGCAAACCGGTCGGAATCTTCACCGACGGCGACTTGCGTCGCCTCATCGAACGCCATGGCGACATCCGCAATCTGACCGTCGCCCAAGGCATGACCCGGATGCCGCGCAGCATAGGCCCCGATGCGCTGGCCGTCGATGCCGCCCGCCTGATGGACGAGCAGCGGCTCAACCAGATGCTGGTTGTCGACGCCGATGGGGCCTTGCTGGGCGCTTTGCATATGCACGATCTGATGGCAGCCAAGGTAGTATGAACATGAATATCCCTCGCTCTTCGCCTCACCCCGCCGAAGCCCTGGTGCTGGCCCGCATTGCGCCAGCCGTGCGTGAACGCGCCGCCGCCGTGCGCTTGATGGTCTTTGACGTGGACGGCGTACTGACCGACGGCAGCCTGTACTACGGCGAAAACGGCGAAGCACTCAAACGTTTCAATACCCTGGACGGCCATGGCCTGCGCCTGCTCACCGAGGGTGGCCTGAAAATCGCGCTCGTTACCGGCCGTTCGGGCCCTATCGTGAGCCGTCGCGCAGCCGAGCTCGGCATTGCCGATGTCATGCAAGGTATCCGCGACAAAGCCGCTGCCCTGACAGAACTTGCCCAGCGGCATGCCGTCGCGCTCAACCAGACCGGGTTCATGGGCGATGACATCATCGACCTCCCGGCCATGCAGCGCGCCGGCTTTGCCGCCAGCGTGCCCAACGCCCCCGGCTATATCACTCAGGCAGCGCATTGGGTCGCCTCGCAGCCCGGCGGCAGCGGTGCCGTACGCGAATGCTGCGACCTGCTGCTGGCCTCGCAGGGCCGGCTCGGACCCTTCATGATGGCGCCGGGCCTGCTGGGCGCGGGCGCCATCCAATAACTCATCGGCCAGGCATGAAAGAGCGACTTCCCGCACTGATAGCATTATTGTTGTTGATTGCACTGGTGGCCTGCACCTGGTGGGCCGCCGACTACGCGCAACGCGCCATTCCCGTCGATCCCCCACGCCGCCTGACGCACGAAATGGACTCCTGGGCACGCGATTTTGTCATGCTGCGCACGAATCCCGAGGGCAAACCCATTAATCGCATGGAAGGCAAATACGCCGAACACTTTCCCGACGACGATTCGTACCATGTCACCGCCCCGCGTGCGGTTGGCCAGCAGGAGGCCAACCCCATCACTGTCGGCACGGCCAATACCGCCGTCATGGAAAAGGGCGGCGAACGCATCGTCATGAACGGCCAGGCCCACTTGCACCGTCAGCAGGATGCTCAAAACGATGCACTTGACGTACGCAGCGAACAGCTCATCATCTTGCCTGATGAGGATGTCATTTATACCGATCTGCCTGCCGTCGTCCTCAAAGGCAATTCGCGCATGAGCGGCACTGGCATGCACTACAACAACAAGACCCGGCAACTCCAGGTCTCCGCGTCGACCGACGTCGAGATTTCCGGTTCCGAAACACGTGGCCGTACTCGAAACGGCGCCAACCAGAACTGACCCATGACAGACAGAACTTCTCCCCATGTCACGCCCTCGGCTTGCCGCCACCGCGTGGCACGCGCCGGCGCCTTGCTCCTGACAACGCTGTTGGTGGGCATGGGCGGCATCGCTCACGCGCAACAGCAAGGCGATTCGGCCGAAGACCCCAGCACCCTGATTTTGTCGGACACGCTGCACTATGACGATCTCAAGCGCCAAAGCGTGTTCACGGGTAATGTGGTGCTCACGCGCGGGCTCATGAAACTGACAGCCGACAAGCTCGAGGTCAATGAGGACGAGGCGGGCAACCAGCACGGTACAGCCATTGCGAACAAGGGCAAAATCGTCACGATCCGCCAAGAGCGTCCCGAGACCTTTGACGTCATCGAAGGCACGGGCCTGCGCGCCGAATACGACAGCAACAAAAGTCAGTTCGACCTGATAGGCCAGGCCGTGGTGATCCGCTATATCTGCGGCAAACAGTTCGACACGATCCGCGGCGAACGGGTACGCTACAACGAAAAAACCGGCGTTTACCAAGCGCAAGGTGGCGCCAACTCTTCTGCCCCTGGAGGCCGCGTGCGCTCAGTCGTCGAGCCGCGCTCCAAGGCCGATGCGGCAGTGGCCGAATGCCGTGCCAAGGGCAACAAAAAGGCCAAACAAACTAATGGCTAATTCTTCTTCGTCTCTCAGTACCGCTGCAATGACTGATCCTCGCACCCCGTCTCCGTCGCCCGCCACTGCAGGAGTCAAGCAAGGCAGCCTGCGGGCCACGGGCCTGCGCAAGGTCTACAACGGCCGCACCGTCGTGCAAGACGTCTCGCTATCCGTCGTCAGCGGCGAAGTGGTGGGTCTGCTGGGTCCCAACGGCGCCGGCAAGACGACCAGTTTCTACATGATCGTCGGTCTGGTACCTGCCGACTCAGGCCGTATCGAAATCGATGGCTCGCCCATCACCTCCATGCCGATTCACAAGCGGGCTCGCATGGGGTTGTCGTACTTGCCTCAGGACGCATCGGTATTCCGGCGCCTGACGGTCGAACAAAACATCCGGGCGGTTCTGGAATTACAAATCACTGCAGAGGGCAAAACCCTCGCCGAACCGCAAATCAAAGAACAGCTCGAAACGCTGCTCGACGAACTGCAGATCGGTCACATCCGCGGCAGCGCTGCCATTTCCTTGTCCGGTGGCGAGCGCCGCCGTGTAGAGATCGCGCGCGCCCTGGCCACGCGGCCGCGTTTCATTCTGCTGGATGAGCCTTTTGCGGGGGTCGATCCGATCGCCGTGATCGAGATTCAGCGCATCGTTCGTTTTCTGAAAGGCCGCGGGATCGGCGTTCTGATCACTGATCACAACGTACGTGAAACGCTGGGTATTTGCGACCGCGCCTACATCATCAGCGAGGGCAAAGTCCTCACCGACGGCCAACCTGACGAAATCGTGGGCGACCCTGCAGTACGCCGCGTTTACCTGGGTGAGCATTTCCGGATGTAAGCAAAATAATTGCTGCGAACCCGACTTGTTTTACCCGACAGAGTCTATACACTAGTACTAACAGAGTTCCATTTCATCTTTCCTACAGGAGACCCTTTTATTCACTTTCCCGCGCGATAAGCGCACCTGTAATGCCCTCGCCGCACCTTCGGCTTGCTGCTCCCCCGAGGGAGCGCGTTTGCCCACGGACGGCCTGACGGCAAACTTCTCTTTGATATAGAAGGAGAGCGCACTATGAACCTGAGCATCTGCGGTCGTCATCTCGACGTCACCCCGGCCATCCGGGAATATGTCATGAACAAACTGGCGCGAGTGCTGCGGCATTTCGATCACGTGATCGATACCCAGGTTATGCTCTCAGTAGAGCCCCTGCGGCATAGAGCCGAAATCACGATGAGACTGCGTGGCAAAGACATCCATTGCGAAGCCGTGGATGAAAACCTCTATGCAGCGATCGACCTTCTGGCCGACAAGATCGACCGTCAAGTCCTGAAACACAAAGACAAGGTGCAAAGCCATACGGCTGAATCCGTCAAAAGACAGACGGACTTTAGCGCGCCGCCTTCCCCATGAGGCCTCTGTAGCACGACGGGCCCGCTTATAAAGCGACCTAGCCCAATCCCAGATCCGCTCGACGGATCATGCTGACACCGGTGTCCCGCAGGATGAGAGATCCCGCCGGGGCATCGGCAAGTTACTCCCCCTCCCCCCTCGAAAGCCCTCGTCACCGGTTTATTCCCCGGACTCGACTCGTCCCCCTTTTCATTCTTGCCCCGAACCGACTATGCTTTCGGATTCAAACAGGCGAGCGACCGCAGCGACTTTGCCGCCGGGCCGCCCCCAAGGCAAAAAGCTCCCCTCGGAGGGCAGCAAGCCGAGGGCGCAGCGTGGAGGCTTTTTTGCACTGCGGCATAAAACCCTATAATGACCCGCATGAATCATTTGTCGCGCATCCTACCCGCCGGCAACGTTGTGCTCGATATGGCCGTTACCAGCAAGAAACGAGCATTCGAGCAGGCCGGGCTACTCTTTGAAAACCATCACGGTCTGGCCCGAACAGTCGTGTTCGACAGCCTGTTTGCCCGCGAACGCCTGGGGTCTACCGCCCTGGGCCAGGGCGTGGCCGTGCCTCATGGCCGCGTCAAGGGGCTGGAGACGCCGTTGGCCGCTTTCGTGCGGCTGGCTCAGCCTATTCCGTTCGATGCCCCCGACGGCGAACCGGTCGCCATGCTGATGTGTCTGCTCGTGCCTGAAACGGCGACTCAACAGCATCTGGACATTCTGGCCGAGTTAGCCCAGCTCATGTCCAACAAAGCCCTGCGCGAGGCCTTGGCCACGGAAACCGATCCGGCCGAAGTCCACCGCATGCTGACCACCGGCCAACGCTGATATCGCGGGACAAAGCCATGCTGACGGTGCAGGAACTGATCGACGACAACGTCGGTGATATTCCCCTCAACTGGATCGCGGGCCAAAATGCGGCCCAACGGGCGATTCCTGACGATGGCATGGCGGCCGCCGACCTGGTCGGCCACCTGAACCTCATCCACCCCTCCCGCGTCCAGGTCTTTGGCCAAGAGGAAATCGCCTACTACCAGCGCATCGACCGGCGCCGCCGCACCCATCTCATGGACGAGCTCTTGCTCGGTGGCGTGCCGGCCATTTTGCTGGCCGATGGCCTGACGCCAACGCAGGATCTGATCGACCAATGCGAACAGCATCAGGTCCCCCTGCTATCGACGCCGGTCGCCGCCGCTCAACTGATCGATCTGCTGCGCATCTACCTCAGCAAAAAACTCGCACCCACGACCACCGTACATGGAGTCTTCATGGACGTGCTGGGCCTGGGGGTGCTCATCACCGGCGAGTCGGGGCTGGGCAAAAGCGAATTGGCGCTGGAATTGATCTCTCGCGGACACGGCCTGGTCGCCGATGATGCCGTGGAGTTTTCGCGTATTGCGCCGAACATGATCGAGGGCCATTGCCCGCCTCTGCTGCAAAACATGCTCGAGGTACGCGGACTCGGATTGCTGGATATCCGCACCATTTTTGGCGAGACCTCCGTTCGCCGCAAAATGCGCCTGAAGCTCATCGTGCATTTGGTGCGTGCGACTGCTCAAGACAAATTCGAGCGCCTGCCCTTGCAAGACATCACGCAGGACATGCTGGGCCTGCCCGTGCGCAAAGTTATGCTGCAAGTGGCTGCCGGCCGCAATCTGGCCGTGCTGGTCGAGGCCGCCGTGCGCAATACCATCCTGAAACTGCGCGGCATCGACACGCTGGGCGAGTTCATGGAACGCCAGGCCATGGCGATCCTGCAAAGCAGCAAGTAAACGCACTCAGCTCAACGCGAGGCATCCCGCACACGCTTGACCTCGAACGCCGTCACCGCGCTGGCCCGGTTGTCCCAACTGAATCGGATAAACGAGACCAGCGCGGCAATATCAGTGTCCCCCAGGACCTGACCAAAGGGCGGCATGCCATGTGGCCGCGGGTTAGCTGCCGTCGCCGGCGCAAAGGCGCCATCCAGCACCAGACGAATCGCATTGACCGGTGACGGCGCAGTCACCGTGGGGTTACCCGCTAATGGCGGCCAGGCCAGGCCACTGCCTTGGCCCTGCTCTTGATGGCATTGTGCGCAATACTGGGCATACAACTTTCCGCCACGGTCCATGACCGCGGTCGAGGGCTGAGCGGCCACGTCGGACTGGCCATTGGACACGGGACCGCTTTGCGCGACCGGCAAGGACTTCAGATACGTCCCCATGGCTAAAGCGTCGTCCTCGCTCAGATATTGCGAACTGCCCAGCACCACTTCGGCCATGGGCCCGCTGGCTGTCGAGTGCGGCGCCATTCCTGTGCGCAATAACGTTGCGATGTCTTGGGCGTCCCATTTTCCCAACCCCCTCACCGGGTCGGCGGTCAGCGCAGGGGCATACCAATCCAACCCCGCGATCATGCCTCCGGCCAACCCGTCTGCAGCCTGCGTCGCCCCCAGGCTGTTGCGCGGCGCATGGCATGCGGCGCAGTGTCCCAACCCCTCGACCAGATAGCGGCCACGATTCCATTGAACAGATTGCCCCTCGTCCACCGGCAACACGCCTGGCTCGAAATACAAAGCGCGCCAAAATGCCAACAAGCCCCTTTGATCGTAGGGGAATTTCAGCTCATGGGCTCGACTGGGCTGGCTGGAAGGCGCCACTGTGCGCAAGAACGCGAACAAAGCGTCCGAATCCGCACGCGACACCCGGGTGTATTCCGTATAAGGAAAGGCGGGATACAACAGGCTCCCGTCCTTGGACTTGCCGTTGTGCAGGGCTTGCCAAAAATCGTCAGCAGTCCAACCGCCAATACCGGCTTGCGAGTCTGGCGTAATGTTCGGACCATACAAGGTGCCGAACGGCGTGGGAATGGGCGTGCCGCCTGCGTAGGCTTGGCCGCCAGGCACCGTATGACACCCCATACAGTTACCGAGCCTGGCCAGGTAGCGCCCCTGCTCAACCAGCTGTTGTCCCTCGGCAGTCCCTCCCGCGCCGGCCTGCACAACGGCCGGACTCGGCGCCGTGTCATCACGGGTACCCATCCAGTACAAGACACCCACGGCTGCCAGGCACGCCACGAACAAAGTCAGCAGACCATATTGAATAATGCGTTTCATGCCGGCCCCTCAGCGTTGCGCCTGACTGCCACATTCGGCAGGCAAGGTCGCGGCCCCTGCGGGGTCGGGTTGGTATGGCTCGACTACCGGACGCGAGGACAACCATGCCGACAGTGCACCAATATCCTCCGGGGTGAGTTTCTGGGCGACGTCGGCCATGCAATCCGGTACGGCCGCGCGACGCAGTCCGTTTTTCCAGCCGCCGATCTGCGCCCCGATATAGTCACGCGGCAAGCCCAGCAGACCAGGAATCGCGGGCGAATGCCCGCTGAGCGCCGCACCATGACAGGCAACGCACGCAGGCAGTCCGCGAGCGGGATCTCCCTGCATGGCCAGCACGCGGCCGTGCTCCAACATGTCGGCCGACACTGCCGGCCGAACAGGAGGCGGATACGGCACATGCTGGTCCGCAAAATAGGCGGCAATTTCGCGCAAATAATCGTCCGGCAATCCCGCCAGCAAGTGGGTCATGGGCCGATATAGCCTTAAACCGTCACGAAAATTCAACAACTGATGGTAAAGATAATCGCTGGGCTTGCCGGCCAACCGGGGGTAATAGCCATCGGCTCCTGCTTTGCCCTGCTCGCCGTGACACGCGGTACAGGCAGCGACGCGCGCCCGCATGGTGTCCGGCTGCAAAATGTCTTTGTCCGGCGCGGTAGATTGCGCTGAGACCGGCGACAGGACGCTTATCGCCATCAGAGCCAGGCCGAACGCCCAGCGCAAAGACCATCCAACTCGATACCTACAGGAGAATGCTGACATGGAAGATGCTGACATTGATTGCTGCGAAGGAAATAAATCAGGACAATGAACGGCCGGCACGACATGGCGGCCTCATCTTACGCTGCCAAGTCCGATAGGTACAGGAAGCTCGTACGGTTCCCGCGGGCTACTGACTACATCACAACGCATCCCGTACGGAACGGGTAGCCAAAATCATGCAACAATCAGGGTCATGTTAAGAGTCGTCCTCATTACCGGAATATCTGGCTCAGGCAAGTCGGTGGCATTGCGCATGCTCGAAGACACCGGCTACACCTGCATTGACAATCTGCCGGTGCGCTTCTTAAGCGAGTTCATCTCCAGCGCGCGCGATGAAAATCTGGAGCGGGTCGCTATTGCCATCGACGTCCGTTCGCCCGGAGAGCTGGCGGAGCTGCCTGACGTGGTCACCGCGCTGCGCGCCATGGGCACGTCGTTGCGTGTCATTTTCCTGGATGCCAACACACAGACACTGGTCCAGCGTTATTCCGAGTCTCGCCGCCGCCACCCGCTGACAGACCGTCTGTCGCGGGGCGGTCAAGCCCCCACGCTGCTCGATGCGATCTCGCTCGAGCGTGATCTGCTGGCGCCCTTGCGCGAGCAGGAGCATGTCATTGACACCTCGGGCCTGACGCCAGGCCAACTGCGTTCGTGGATCGCCGATCTGATTCAGGACGATCGGCCGCCGCTGGTGCTGACGTTCGAGTCTTTTGCTTATAAACGCGGCGTGCCCAACGATGCTGACCTGGTATTTGATGCACGCTGTTTGCCCAATCCCTACTATGACCGCAATTTGCGCCCCCTGACGGGCCGCGACGAACCGGTCGCCACGTGGCTGGCGAGCTTTGACGTTGTCGGACAGATGATCGACGACATTACGGGCTATTTGCGGCGCTGGTTGCCGCAGTACACGCAAGATACACGCAATTATCTGACGGTCGCGGTCGGTTGCACCGGTGGCCAACACCGTTCAGTCTACGTCGTCGAGCAGTTGGCCAAACGCTTTGCCGACCACGACCCATTGTTGATACGCCACCGCGCCCAGTTACCGGACGAACACACGTGATCCGCACCCGCCAACTCCTGACACCCCTTGTGGTCAGCCTGGCCGTGATCATCGCAGGCTGTTCGTCCACGGGCACCCGGAAGGCCGGTGGGTATTACAAAGACGATGGGCCTGGTAGAGATGTGCCTGCTGAAGTCGACACGACGCCGGATGCGATCCCGCGTATCGAGCCGCTGGCCAGCGGGGCCAACCGTCCGTACACCGTGTTGGGCAAACGCTATGTGCCGATCACGAATCCCGACCAGCCCTACAAGGCGCGCGGTGTGGCTTCCTGGTATGGCAAGAAGTTTCACGGCAACAGCACCTCGATTGGCGAGTCTTATGACATGTACGCGATGACGGCGGCGCATCCCACGATGCCGCTGCCCAGTTATGCGCGCGTGACCAGCAGCGTCAATGGCCGCACGATCATCGTCCGGGTCAATGATCGAGGCCCGTTTCATCGCGGCCGCATCATGGATCTGTCGTATACCGCGGCGCATAAGCTGGGCTTGATCGGCGGCGGCAGCGGCGAGGTGACGGTGGAACGCATTCTGCCCGAAGAGATCCGTCTGGCGCAGTCGCGGGGGACGGTGGTGACAGCTAATGGCGAGGCGGCGCCTACCGCCGGAACAGAGGCGGTCACGCCCACACCGCTGCCGGCGTCGACACTGACGATGACGGAATTGGAGCCCACGCCAGTGGCGTCGATGACGACTGCCGCTCCTGCGCCTGCAGGGGCAGGAGCCGCTATTGCGAGCGCAGCCAATACGCCGATGCCGGCTGCGGCTCCGACCGCAGGGGTTTATCTGCAAATGGGCGCTTTCAGTCAGCCTGCGAATGCGCAGGCGCTGGTGCGGCGGGTCAATAGTCAGTTGGATTCTTCGGCAGGGAATGTCCCCGCGGTCGTGCAGCAGAATGGCTCGTTGTATCGGGTACGGTTGGGGCCTTATACCGATCGGGCTACGGCGTTGAATGTCGCGCAGCAGGTGGCGGACCGGACGGGGATTTTGCCTAGTTTGGCGACTTATTGAGGTTGATTACGGCATCACCAGGGCAAGTCTAGCTGCCCGTTGTCTACACGGCGCACGCGGGGATGGTGGCCCAGGTAGCGGTGGCCCTCATGTTTGAGCAGGGCTTGTTTGCGTTCCAGGCCGCCGCCGAATCCGGTGAGCGAGGTGTCGCGGCCGATGATGCGGTGACAGGGAATAAAGATCGAGATCGGGTTGCGGCCGATGGCCTGGGCGGCGGCGCGGACAGATTTGGGCTTGCCGATGGACAACGCGAGATCGCTATAGCTGTTGGTCGTGCCAAAAGGAAGCGCCAATAAGGCTTGCCAGACGGCCTGTTGGAACGGCGTACCCTGCGGGGCAAGCAGCACGTCGAATTCGCGGCGTTCGCCCGCAAACCACTCGGCCAGCTCTGTTTGGGCTTGGCAAAGTATCGGGTGTTCGGCGTGCTTTTGCCATGTGTCCGAGTAGGCCGGCAGGTCCCATTGGTCCAGAAACCAGGCGCCGCTCAATGCGGGGAAATCATCGTTGGCACTGGACAGTGATGCTGCGGCGAGGCGCATTGGGCCCAAGGGTGTCTCGGTGTCCAGATAAATCACGCGCTGTTCGGCAGTAGGGAGTTTCATGCGTCTGCCTTGCGAGCTAATGCCAGCGCGTACAAGACGTCTCGCGGCTGGCCGGTGACTTTTGCGGCGACCTTTGCGGTGTCGCGCACGGATAATGTCTCGAGCAGAGCGTCGAGTAATACGAGGGTCGCAGGATCGTCGGGGCCGGACTCGTCATGTCCGGAGGACGGTGCCGCGTGTACGATCAATACGAATTCGCCTTGGGCCCGGTGAGAGTCTTCGGCAAACCAGTCGGCGGCTTGCGCCAGTGGCAGGGTGACGATCTGCTCGAAACGCTTGGTCAATTCGCGAGCGATCGTCAGTTCCCGCTGTCCGCCGCATACTTCGAGCAAATCAGCCAGCATGGCCGTCAGCCGATGTGGCGACTCGAACATCACTACCGGAGCAGGCAAGGCGCACCACGAGCGCAGCCAACGCTGCCGCGCGACGGCCTTGTGCGGCGCAAAGCCCGCGAAGGCATAGGCAGGATTTTCATCGGAGGTCACGCCGCTGCCCATCAGGGCCGTGATAACAGCACTGGGTCCGGGCACGGGCACCACGGCATAGCCCGCGGCACGCACAGCACGCACCACGCGCGCACCTGGGTCGCTGACCGCGGGAGCTCCCGCATCGGAGATGAGCGCGACCCGTTGGCCCTGCTCCAGACGGTGGCAAATGTCCTGAGCGGCAGCGGCCTCGTTATGGCGATGGGCTGCCATCAGCGGCGTGGAGATTCCCCAGGCGTCCAGCAAACTGCGGCTGGAACGCGTGTCTTCGGCGGCGATCACATCCGCCTGCGCCAGAGCTTGCCAGGCGCGCAGTCCCAAGTCACCCAGGTTGCCGATCGGGGTGGCCACGACGTACAAGGCGGCCTCGGGCCAGTATTGGCCAGTCACGCGCTCGGCCATGCGGCTCCAGGCATCGCCTGCCTGCGCCAATGGGACATTTTGATTCATTCGGGACACCACCAAACAGCAAAGTATGTCAGTGTAGCCGCCCCGACACGACGAGGGCATCCGACCCCATGCCTGATCCTTTTCTGGATATTGCCTATGCTCGCGCCCAGCAGGCGCAGCAGCGTCAGCTCAAGCGGCGTCGTGCCGCCGCCCGGCGAGCGGCTCGAGCGCCCACACCAGACGGCGATTTTGAGCGCGAACCATCGGTATCCCCAACGCAACGCGTGGGCGCTGCACATGAAGACCGGGCGTTGCAACGGCTCATTGATGCTGGGCTGATTCCTTTAGCGCGAAATCTCCAGTGCCGCGCCGGCGAAATCGACCTCGTCATGCGGGACGGCGACATGCTGGTCTTTGTGGAGGTCCGCGCCCGGGCCAGTAATCGCTACGGCGGCGCCGCGGCCAGCGTCGGCCCCGAGAAACGCGCGCGCCTCATTCGCAGTGCAACATTGCTGCTGCCCGGTCTGGCACGCCGATACTGGCAGGGCCGTACCCCGGTCGCCCGCTTTGACGTGGTCGCCTTTGACGGCGATGAGATTGAATGGCTGCGGGCGGCATTCAGCCTGTGAAAGGCGGATAGTTTTGGTGACACATGTATCTCTCCTGCAAACGCCAAATGTGCCTCGCCCAATCGCCCTGAGTTTGCCGGTCTGCTCGCCCAGGCCAATACCGACGTGACACATCGTGAGCCCACCCCGCTGCCCCTAGGCGCGTCCGCCGCGCCCTCTGCGACCATGAGATAATGCGCGCATGGATATGACCTCTAGAATGACGTCGCACTTTCGCGACGCCATGGCTGCCTGTGAAGAAAGCATGCACGCGCTATCGGCCCCGTTGGCCAGCGCGGTCGATATGCTATTTGCCGCGCTGGCCAACAATGGCAAGATTCTGGCTTGCGGCAATGGCGGCTCGGCGGCAGACGCCCAGCATTTCATTGCTGAGCTGGTCGGCCGCTTCGAACGCGAGCGGCTGCCGCTGGCAGGCATCGCCCTGAACACCGATACCGCCATTCTGACCGCTGTCGGCAACGATTACGGCTTTGAGGAAATCTACGAACGCCAAGTCAGCGCGCTCGGGCAACCGGGTGACGTGCTGGTCGCGATTTCCACCAGTGGCAATTCCGCCAACGTGATCCGTGCCATGGAGGCCGCTCACGACCGCGAAATGACCATTATCGTCCTGACAGGCAAGGGCGGCGGGGTCATGAGTGAACTATTGACCGAACACGACGTCAATTTATGTGTGCCTCATGACCGCACCATGCGCATCCAGGAGATTCACTCCCTGCTGTTGCATGCGCTCTGTGACGGTATCGATGCCTTACTTCTCGGAGACACCGAATAATGTTGGACACTCAAAAGGTTGCTCGCCCCCTGCTTCTGGCAGCCATGATCGCCACTGCGGCGGTTTCCCTCTCGGCCTGCGCTCCACTGATCGTGGGCGGCGCAGCGGCCACGACGGCGGTCGTCATCACGGACCGGCGCACCTCTGGCGCTCAGCTCGAGGACAAAAACATCGAGTTCAAGGCCGAAAAGCAGATCGGCGACAAGCTGGGCAGCGCTGCCCGGGTCAATGCGCTCTCATACAACAATGTGCTGCTGCTGACGGGCGACGTCCCCTCTGCAGAGGCCAAGACCCAGGCCACGTCCATTGCCCAGAGCATCCAGCACGTCAAGAAAGTGGTCAATCAGCTCAATATCGGGCCCGCTGCGCCGTTCAGCACCCGCTCCAACGACACCTGGCTGACGTCCAAAGTCAAAACCCAGCTGATCAACACCAAGTATGTACCGTCTGCCACGATTGACATCACGACAGATCGTGGCGTGGTGTACATGATGGGTCTGGTCACCGAAGCCGAAGGCGACTACGCCGCCAACGCCGCCTCGACCGTCAGCGGTGTGACCAAAGTCGTGAAGATCTTCGAAACGATCAGCCGCGAAGAAGCCATGCGCCTGTCCGGGCAGAGCGACTCCAAATCGAGCACTACGTCGTCATCCAGCACCTCGTCGCAAACCAAAGCGCCCATCGAATCCGGCAGTGGCAACGCCACCAACGGTGTCGAGCTCATGCCGATCAAATAGGCCTGCAGATTAATCCGGCCGCCTTGCGGCTACGCCCTTTTCTCCCCGGAATGAATGCCGCGGTTTCTCGAGGCACAAGATGAAGAAAATCGTTCTCTCCCTGGCCGTCCTGGTGGCGGCTGGCATCGGCGCCTGGTTCGTGTGGCGCCCTGCCCCGACCGCGCCCGATGTCGCCTTCACAACGATCGAAGGCAAGACATTCAGCATGCAAGACCTGCGCGGCAAGGTCGTGCTGGTGAAATTCTGGGCCACGAGTTGCGTCACCTGCGTCAAGCAAATGCCGGGCGCCATCGAGACGTACAAGAAATACGCCCCCAAAGGCTATGAGGCTGTGGCCGTGGCCATGAGCTACGACCCGCCCAATTACGTGTTGAATTACGCCGAAACGCGCAAGCTGCCCTTCCCCGTGACGCTGGACACCAAAGGGGAGCTTGCGCGCGCTTTTGGCGACGTCAAGCTCACCCCCACGGCCTTCCTGATCGACAAGGAAGGCCACATCATCAAACGCTATCTCGGCGACTACGATATGGCGGAATTTCACGCCACACTGGAAAAAGCGCTGGCGACTGGCTGATCGCAGCGATCAGTATCGCAACTGGGCCTCTTTGCCACCCGAGGCCGCCTGAGCCAGCGCCTTGGTAATGATGCTGGTCGACACATTGGCGAAATACCGGGCTCCCAAAGCGCCGTACTTTTCCTCATCGGCGGGTGTCAGTGCGATGATGCCCGGACATTTCCCTGCCGTGGCAATCGCCTTCAGGCCCCGCTCGATGGCCTGTTGCACAGGTGCGGCATTCCAATCGCTGCCGTGTCCCATGGCATGGGCCAGATCGTTTGGCCCGATAAATACCGCGTCCACGCCATCTACCGCGGCGATCTCTCCTGCGACGGCAATGGCCTCTGGGGTTTCAATCATGGCAATGAATCCTATGCCATCGTTGCTGCGCTGCGTGTGCCCGGCCCCGCCAAATGCGCCGTAGCCTGCAGCGCGCGTACTGAATGCGCTGCCGCGCCGGCCCACCGGCGGGTAGTGAATCATGTCCGCCAGACGCTGAGCCTGCGCCACGCTCTCGACCATGGGTACCTGCACCGCACTGGCTCCCATATCCAGAATGCGCGGCAAGTCCGGCTCAAAGCAGCGCACGATGGGCACGATGCCGGTAGCGCGCGCCGCGCGCAGCATGTGTTCCGTCACCCCGAAATCCGCACTGCCGTGCTCGTTGTCCAGAATGATGAAATCAAAGCCCGCATAGGCGCACATCTCAACGATGGCCGGACTGGGCAGGCCGTTGAATAGACCTCGCAGAGGCTTGCCACTGCGCAGCATGTCGGGTAACCGCCCGTCCAAGGGATAACGTGCATCAGTCATTACTGTCTCCGAATACAGCGACGTGTGATCAATCGGCCTGAATACCTGCATCCTTGATCACTTTGCCCCATTTTTCAATCTCACTGCGCTGGAATTGCGAAAATGCAGCCGAATCCCGGCCGTCGGGCGCGACGCCCAGCGTCATCAGTTTGGCATGCACTTGCGGTGTCTTCACAATTTCCGCTATCTCGCGCGCCAACCGGTCTACGACGGGCGCGGGCGTGCCTGCAGGTGCGAAGATACCCTGCCAGGACTGCATTTCAAAGCCGGGCAGCCCGAGTTCGGCCAACGGTTTGACCCCAGGCAAATCCGCCAAGGGCTGCGCTGAGGTAACGCCCAACACCTTGACGCGTTTCGCATCGATCATGGGACGTGCTGCGGCGACGGTCTCAAACACCATATCGATTTGCCCGCCGATCAAATCCACCATGGCCTGCGACCCGCCCTTGTAGATGATCTGACGCAGGCGAGTGTCCGAGATGGACTGGAACAACTGGCCAGATAAATGCTGCGAAGTCCCTGCGCCCGCGGTGCCGTAAGTCAGACTGTCTGGCTGTGCACGCGCAGCATCGATGATCTGCTGTACCGAGTTGAAAGGACTGTCGGCGCGCACCACCAAGGCGTTGCTGACCATACCCACCAGCGCAACCGGCGTAAAATCCTTCACCGGATCATAGCCGGGCGACTTGATGAAAAACGGATTGACGGCATGTGTCGTAATAGTGCCGCCGACCACGGTGTAGCCATCCGGCTCGGCACGGGCCGCCTGTTGCGTACCGACCAGCCCTGACACACCTGGTTTGTTCTCGACAATCACCGACTGCCCCAGCCGCGCACTCAATTGTTCAGCCATCAATCTGGCCACGCCATCAGATACCCCGCCTGGCGAGAACGGCACAATGTATCGAATGCTTTTGGTAGGCCAGGCGGCGTCATTCGCTTGGGCCTGAGCCATCGGAACAACGCTCCCCATGGCGGCTACAGCAATCAAGGTGCGAATGAAAAAGCCCCCGCGTTGCGCCTTCGGCTTGCTGCTCCCCAAGCGAGCGTTTGTGTTTTGGGACGGTCCGGTAACAAAAAAACGACTGATCATGTTGTCTCCTGCAAATCATTGTCGGCGTGCTCAATACACGCCGTTAAAGGTTGTTGTCTTTCGGTTTCGATCTGACGGTCGCGCGCTCTATGAGGTCACAAGGCACCACCACGTCACGCGGCCGCAATTCGGCCTGCATCTGTTCACGCAGCAGATTGACGGTGGCATCGACCATGGGTTCGACCTGTTGTCGCACGGTGGTCAATTGATACGCTCCCCAAGCCGCCTGCGGGACATCGTCAAACCCGACCACAGCGACGTCCTCGGGAATACGCAGACCGAACTCCTGGCGCAGCACGTCCAAGGCGGCAATGGCCATGTGATCATTGCCCACGAACAAGGCATCGGGACGAGCATCGTCCGCAAACATGCGACGCACCGCGGCCTGCGCGAGGTCAAAGTTGTAATGCCCCACCTCGCGGCAACTGACATCGTGTCCCAGTTGCCGCAACGTATCGCGATAGCCGCGCTCCCGCTCAATGCTGGTTGACGAATCCTCCAGCCCGGCGAGATAGCCGAAGCGACGATATCCACGTTCGACCAGCAACCGCGCGACCTTGGCACCGCCCGCATAATTGTCCGAGGTCACCGAGCTGCTGGCATGCCGAGCCAGCCCACCCAGAATGGACACCCGGTTGAACTGCACCACCGGCACCCCGACCTCAGCGCAACTCTGCGCGACGTTAGACGACAGCATGGCCGAGGCCATCACGATGCCATCGACTTGATATTGCAGAATTTCCGCCAACACGCCGTCCGCGGCCTCATCGACCTCGGCAATGAACATCAAGACGTGATAGCCCTCTTTCTGCAATTTCTGCGAAAGCTTTTCGATCACCAATGGATAAAACTGGTTTTCGAGATAGCTCATCACCAGCGCCACGATACGGCTGCGGCGCGTAATCAGACTGCGTGCCAGGGCATTGGGCCGATAGCCCAGCCTCTGCGCCGCGGCCAGCACCTTGCGCCGCGTTTCCTCTGACACGCTGGCCCCGGGGGTAAAGGTGCGGCTCACCGCGGACTGGGACACTTGCGCCAGATCCGCGACATCCTGGGCACGAGGTGCAGTTTTCATGCGGCTGTCCATCCGGCATCCAACATCAACGCACTGCCTGTCATCAGACTGGACGCGTCACTGGCCAGAAAGACGATTGCTCCCATCACCTCTTCCAGCCGGCCGACACGTCCCAATGCGTTACGCGCACAGATCCAATCCCGAAAACCGGGCTCCTGCAGCATGCCTGCGGTCATCGGCGTTTCAATGAACGTCGGACATACCGTGTTCACACGGATATTCGCGCCACCCAGCTCCCACGCCAGCGCACGCGTCATCCCTTCCAGCGCATGTTTACTGGCGCAGTACAAGGTCCGGCGCGGGCTCCCCACATGTCCCATCTGCGATGAGACATTGATGATCGACCCCGCCAGCCCTGCTTTCAATAAGCGGCGCGCGACTGCACGGCTGGTATAAAAGGCAGCCTTTACATTGAGATCGAGCACGGCGTCGATGTCCTCGACGGATTGTTCGACCAAAGGCTTGGGGCGATTCATCCCGGCGTTGTTCACCAGGATATCGAAGGGCTCACCCTGTTCGACGGCATGGTCCACCGCAGCAGCGTCCGTCACGTCCAGCACCAAGGGTGCGCAGGCGATGCCCTCGGCGTGCAGCGCCTCACACACCTGCATCAACTCGGGCTCACGCCGCGCCGCCACCGTCACGTGCGCACCGGCGCGGCCGAGCGCGGCGGCGGCCGCCAACCCGATCCCGCCGCTGCCACCGGTCACCAATGCACGACGCCCGTCCAAGCGAAAATCGGGGCCTTTAGGCAAAGCAATCATGCGCTCGCCTCGGCGTCGACCGGTTGATACCACGGCAAATCGGGACGATTACCATAGCGGCGCACGCGGATGTTGGCCTGCTCGCCGTGTCCGGCGAAATTTTCCATATGGCACAAGCGTGAGCAATACGCCCCCATGGCTGCGCTGGCCTCGTCCGTCAACACGCGTTGATAGGTGCAGGTTTTCAGGAACTTGCCTACCCACAAGCCGCCCGTATAACGCGCATTGCGATTGGTCGGCAGCGTGTGATTGGTGCCGATCACTTTGTCGCCAAAACTCACATTGGTGCGCGGGCCGAGGAACAGCGCGCCGTAATTGGTCATGTTGTTAAGGAAATAGTCCGGATCCCGTGTCATGACCTGCACGTGCTCGGAAGCAATCTCATCAGCGACCTGCAGCATCTCTTCATAACTGTCGCAGACGATGACCTCGCCACAATCCGCCCATGAGACCGTAGCAATGCCCGCCGTTGGCAGAATCGCCAATTGACGCTCAATTTCGGCCAGCGTGTCGCGTGCCAGTTGCTCGCTGTTTGTCAGCAACACCGCCGGCGAGGTCGGTCCGTGTTCCGCCTGACCCAGCAGATCAACGGCACACAATTCGCCATCAACGCTGTCATCGGCAATCACCAGGGTTTCCGTAGGGCCCGCAAACAGATCGATGCCTACACGGCCATACAGTTGGCGCTTGGCCTCGGCCACAAACATATTGCCGGGCCCGACCAGCATATCCACAGGTGCCACACTCGGTGTCCCGACCGCCATGGCCACCACCGCCTGCACACCGCCCAGCACCAGGATCTCGTCCGCACCAGCCATGTCCATGGCCGTCACGATGGCGGGATGCGGCTGACCTTGATAGGGCGGCGCCGTCGACACGATGCGTTTTACGCCTGCGACCTTTGCAGTCAGCACGCTCATGTGCGCCGAAGCGAGCAGCGGATACTTGCCGCCGGGGATATAACATCCGACGGCATTCATCGGCACATGCTTGTGGCCCAGCACCACTCCCGGATACGTTTCAACCTCAACCTCGCGCATGGAGTCGCGCTGTATCTGAGCGAAATTGCGCACCTGCGTTTGCGCGAACGCGATGTCCTCGATTTCCCGATCGGACAGCTGCTTGCGGGCCGCCTCGATTTCGGCACGCGACAAGCGGAAATCCGCGGGATCCCATTGGTCGAACTTGCGGCTGTACTCCCGTACCGCCTCATCGCCACGCGCCTCGATGTCTCGGATGATGCCTTCGACAGTCGCTCGGACTTTGGCGTCGTCATCCGTTTTTACGGCAGCGGTCCTGCCACGCTTCAAATAGCGAATCATGTTTGCATCCCTGCAAAGGTCAGTGAATCCATAAAGTGGCTGCACTTTCGACGCCTTGCATACGTATGCAAATAAGGGAAAACCCGCAATCTAAGACCATAACAACACAAAAAAAACCGAACCGGAATCCCGGTTCGGTTTTTTACCGCTGAGCCATTCCAAGCTCACCCCGAGGGATGAGCCCAGCTCTCAGATCTGGCTTAAAACGCCGGCACCACCGCGCCCTTGTATTTTTCCTCGATGAATTTCTTCACTGCGGGAGTGTGCAACGCATTGACCAGTTTCTTGATGGCCGGGGCGTCCTTGTTGTCTTCGCGAGTGGCCACGATATTCGCGTAGGGCGAATCCGCCCCCTCGATAAACAGGGCATCCTTGGTCGGCACCAGGCCGGCTTCCAGCGCGTAATTGGTATTGATCAGCGCCAGCGCCACATCATCCAGCGCGCGCGGCAAAATGGCCGCCTCGAGTTCGCGGAACTGCAATTTTTTGGGATTTTCGGCAATATCCAGCGGAGTCGCCGTGATATTGGTCGGATCTTTCAGCTTGATCACCCCTTGTTTTTGCAGCAGCAACAAGGCGCGGCCGCTGTTGGACGGGTCATTGGGGATCGCCACCGTCGCGCCCGAGGGCAAATCAGCCACCGATTTCAGCTTGCGCGAGTAACCGCCAAAGGGCTCGACGTGCACCAGGCCAACTGCCACGAGCTTCGCACCGCGATCCTTGTTAAAGGTATCCAGATATGGCTGATGCTGGAAAAAATTGGCGTCCAACTCTTTATCAGCCAACTGCAGATTGGGCTGCACATAGTCGCTGAACACCTTGATGTCCAATTCCACGCCTTCTTTGGCCAGCTCGGGTTTGACGACCTCCAGAATCTCGGCGTGCGGCACCTGTGTCGCACCCACCACCAGCTTTTCAGCATGAGCGGCGCCAGCCAGGAAAAATGCAGAGGCCACCAGGGCCGTCCGGACAAAGGGGAAGCGCATAAATAACCTCGTAAAGTAAACAATCACTGGCCTCGTGAGCCGTGGCCGTTGCAAAAACGCCCTCAATTTACCTGAATAGCGGTTATTTGTCGGGCATAACAACATAGGTTTTGGATATATGACATACGCGCGGTCTACAATCTGCCGTATGCTTGCCCTGGCAGCGCCGATCTCTACGCGCCGGCGCAGGCATTTTCATTTTTTCTGACCTTTTGACTGAGTTTTTCTGCCATGACCGACACCCCCGATCCTGCCGTCGTTTCGTCGCCTGCTCTAAAGGCGGCTGTTCTTTCCGAAGCGCTGCCGTATATACGACGATTCCATGGCAAGACCATCGTGGTGAAGTACGGCGGCAACGCCATGACCGAAGAGCGCCTGCAACGCAGCTTCGCCCACGATGTGGTGCTGCTCAAGCTGGTCGGCCTGAACCCTGTCGTCGTGCACGGCGGCGGCCCGCAAATCGACGATGCCCTGCGCCGCGTCGGTAAACAAGGCACTTTCATCCAAGGCATGCGTGTCACCGACGCCGAGACGATGGAAGTCGTCGAATGGGTGCTGGGCGGCCAGGTCCAACAAGACATCGTCATGATGATCAACGAAGCAGGCGGCAAAGCCGTCGGTCTGACCGGTAAAGACGGCATGTTGATCCAGGCCAAAAAGAAGCTGATGGCCAACAAGGAAAACCCCGCCGAGCCGCTGGACATCGGTTTTGTCGGCGACATCACGCAGGTCGAGCCCGCGGTGGTCAAGGCCCTGCAGGACGATCAGTTCATTCCGGTGATTTCGCCCATTGGCTACGGCGAGGACGGTACCGCCTACAACATCAATGCAGATGTGGTGGCGGGCAAAATGGCCGAGGTCCTGGGTGCAGAAAAACTGCTGATGATGACCAACACCCCGGGCGTGCTGGACAAGGCCGGCAAACTGCTGCGCACCTTGTCGGCCCAGACCATCGACGAGTTGTTCGCCGACGGCACCATCTCTGGCGGCATGCTGCCCAAGATTTCGTCATCGCTGGATGCCGCGAAAAATGGCGTGAATTCCGTCCACATCGTCGATGGCCGGGTACCCCACTGCCTGTTGTTGGAGATCCTGACCAACGAAGGCGTCGGCACCATGATCAGCTCGCATTGATGCGAGCACAGCGCTATCTGTTGCGGCCCGNGGNGCGTCAGCGCCGCTCGCGCCGCATGGCCACGGGCGTGTCCGAACGCCTGTGGTTGTTCGACCTGGACAACACGCTGCACGATTGCTCACACGCCATCTTTCCGCGTATCGATCATGGCATGACCCGAGCGGTCGCCGAATCGCTCAATGTCGATATCGACACGGCCAATCAATTGCGCTCGAAATATTGGCGGCGCTATGGGGCGACCGTCATTGGTATGGTGCGCCATCACGGCATCGATCCCCATGCGTTCCTGCGCCTGAGTCATGACTTTGAGGTGGGTCCGTTGATCCGTGCGGAGACGGGTCTGGCGGGCAAGCTGCGTCAGTTGCCTGGCCGCAAGGTCCTGCTCACCAACGCGCCCTTTCACTACGCGCGCGACGTGCTGAGGCACTTGGGTATCTTGCGGCATTTCGACAGCATGTGGGCCATTGAGCACATGCGTTTGCATGGCGAGTTTCGTCCCAAGCCGTCTGCCGCCTTGCTACGGTATGTCCTGGCACACGAGGGTGTGCCCGCGGCACGAGCGGTCCTGGTCGAAGACACATTGCCCAATCTGCGTGGCGCTCGCCAGGTCGGATTGCGAACCGTCCATGTCTATCACACGGGCACGCCTTTCGCCCGCCGCAACAGTCAACGTCCGAGCTATGTCGACTTGCGGGTAAACTCGGTCAGTGATTTACTGCTCCGTCGCCGTCCGCTGCGAGTGGTTTAGCGGGCATTCATTCTTTTCCTTGATTCAGACCAACTGTAGTCAGCCATGGCCAGCAAACCCGGCGAGCGCAAGACCCAGATCCTGCAAACCCTGGCAGAAATGCTAGAGCAACCGCACGCGGCGCGTATCACTACGGCCGCATTGGCGGCGCGCATGCAGGTATCCGAAGCGGCGTTGTATCGACATTTTGCGAGCAAGGCGCAGATGTTCGAAGGACTGATCGAGTTCATCGAGGTCAGCCTGTTTACGCTGGTCAATCAGATCGCCGCCGCCGAGCCGCATGGTGTGGGACAGGCGCGCAAGACGGTGTCGATGCTGCTGGCGTTTTCAGAACGCAATAAGGGCATGACGCGCGTGCTGACGGGGGATGCGCTGGTGACTGAGGATAATCGGCTGCAGGAGCGGATCAATCACATCAATGATCGGATTGAGGCATCGCTGAAGCAGTCGCTGCGCGTTGCGGTGACTAATGGGGATCTACCGGTTGATACGGATATCAGTGCTCGGGCTAGTTTGCTGACGCATCTCGTATTGGGGAGGTGGTTGCGGTATGCGCAGAGTGGGTGGAGGGTGGTGCCTACTGGCCATTTGGATGAGCATTTGAGGGTGATGTTGTAGGGGGTGTGGCGGTTTTAGTGCTATTGGCGTCGATGCGGGGCAGTGGCCGCGTGGGGGCNNCACGTGGCCGG
>NZ_CBCSJH010000058.1:0-24259 GCF_965139195.1 Bordetella tumbae
TGCGAGTCGAAGCGGGGCAGTGACCGTGTTGGCGCGCCTCGTGGCTGAGCGAGTGGATACCGAAGGCAGCGCGAAGGCGCGGACGAGGTGAGCGAAGCGGTGTCGGACGCGCAGGCGGCCGACCAGTCACGTGAAGCGCCAACACGGTCACTGCCCCGCTTCGACGTCCAATAGCACTCATTCTCCCATCCTACCCGCTGACCGCCGCCAGTGGCTGCTCACGGCGAATCCCTCAGCAATCGCCGGCGCGTCGCTACGGTCTGATAGCACTCGCAGAATGTCTTGGCCAGCAGACTGAGCGGATTCCCCGAGGGATACACGAGATACGTTGAAAACACGATATCCGGCGCAAACGGTTTGATCGCGATGTTCAGAGATCGGAAACTATCGGCGACATCGGGATTGGCGATGCTGACGCCCAGGTTCAGATCCACCATGTGACAGATCGCGGCGGCAAAATGCGACTCGTAGGATAGTCGCCGCTGATCGCCTGCCGCGGCGAATACGGCGTCGATCACCTTGCGCATGGCGTCGTTGGGTGACAGCGAAAGGAATCGTTCGCCCGCCAGATCCTTGGGCGTCAAGGGACGGCGTTTCGTGGCCAGGGGGTGTTTGGTCGAGACGATGCAGACGCCCAGTGATTTGCTGGCTACATGATGGCCAATGCCCGGGTTGCTGAAAATGTCGGACGCGACACCAATGTCGCTATAGCCAGCAGCAGTCCATTGGCAGACCGTGATGGAGTCCGCCACATGCAGCGACACCGTGACGTCGGGAAATTTCTCTGCGAACAAGCGGATGGCCTCGGGGACGGTCACCAAGGCGGGAGACGGAACGGCCGAAATACGCAAATGCCCGGTCCCGCGCGTACGCAATGTCGCTGCAGACCGTTCCAGGCTGCGCAAGCCTGCGAATGTCAATTCGACATCGCGAAAGAAAACCTCGCCTTCCCGTGTGGGGATGAGTTTGCCCGCGATGCGTTCGAACAGACGCAAACCGATACGGCTTTCCAATTGGGCGATGACTCGGCTGACGTTGGGCTGGGTTGTGTTCAGGTCTTTGGCCGCCTGCGTCATGGACCGGGTCAGCATGACAGCGCGGAAAGTTTCGATCTGGCGGAAGTTCAGCATGGGTCATATCATTTTTGCATGACATCTGATGATAATTCAATTAGTCATATGGGTGGTGAGTGCCTACCATGGGCACATTGATGCAGCAGATCGGGGGGCTGCACAGACCTGACCCCCAATTTTGAGGAGTGCCCAATGAGCCTTCGGATAGGCGTGGATATCGGTGGATCCTTTGCGGATTTCGCCGTGTTGGATGAGTCGACGCGGACCATCCTGACCCTGAAAGTGTTTTCCCGCCCCGACGCGCCAGGCAGCGAGGTGTTGGCCGGTATTGAGCAGTTGAAAGCGCGGTATGCCCTCGACCCCGCACAGGTGTCGTATTTCACGCACGGCACGACCGTGGGGGTGAATGCGGTGGTGCAGCGCCGTGGGCTGAAGCTGGCGCTGATCACGACGCGCAATTTCGAGGACGTGCTGGATATCGGCCGCCTGAAGATCCCGGACATGTACCACCTGATGTCCAAACGTCCCGTGCCGCTGATTTCCCGTGACCGGGTTTTTGGGGTCGACGAGCGGATGTCCGCGGATGGACGCGTGGTGTCGCCCGTCGATGAGGCCAGCGTGCTGGCCGTGGCAGAGTCCTTGCGCGAGGCGGGCTGCGAAGGGATCGTGATATCCCTGTTGCATGCCTATCGTAATCCCGTCCACGAACTCGAGGTCAAGGCGATTTTGCAGCGTGCGCTGCCGGGAATGTTTGTGTCGTGCTCGCACGAAGTCTGGCCGATCATCCGGGAATACGAGCGTACGTTGACGGCGGTGATCGGCGGTTATGTGCAGCCGCGCGTGTCGCATTATCTGGAAAGCCTGCAGGCGGCCTTGCGCGAGAGCGGTGTTCCTGTTGACCTGAAAGTGACGAAGTCCAATGGCGGCGTCATGAGCGCAGAACATGGCAAGGCGAACTGCGTCCAGATGATTCTGTCCGGCACGGCGTCTGGGGTCATTGGCGCTGCGTATATCGCCAAACTGTGCAATATCCCGAACTGCATGAGCCTGGATATAGGCGGGACCACCGCGGATATCGCGTTGATCGTGGATGGCAAGCCGCAGTTCGCGACGGGCGAATACATCGGCGATTTTCAGATTCATATTCCTTCGGTTTCCGTATCGTCTGTGGGCGATGGCGGCGGCTCCATTGCCTGGGTCGACGATCTGGGCGTGTTGAAGGTAGGCCCCCAAAGCGCGGGCTCCACACCGGGACCTGTGTGCTATGGCAAAGGCGGGACACAACCCACCATTACGGACGCGTTTGCCGTGATGGGCGTGATCGGCTCGCAGCAACTGGGCTACAACGCCGTCAAAGTCGATGTCGATGCCGCGCGCCGGGCAATTGCGCCATTGGCCGAGCGTTTGGGAACGGATGTGCTGCGCACTGCCGAGGCCATCGTCAACGTGTCCGTATCGAGCATGTATGCGGGAGTCAGCCGAGTGATCTCGCGATTCGGTATCGACCCGCGAGTGTTTAACCTGATGCCTTTCGGTGGGGCGGGGCCGATGCTGGCCTGCTATCTGGCAAAGGCGCTCAAGGTGCAGAAACTGCTGGTGCCTACGACGCCAGGGGTGTTGAGCGCGTTAGGCGGTTTGATTGCCGATGTGAAGAACGATTTTGTTCAGACCACGTATTGCGATCTGAATTCGGGGACGCTGCCTGGACTGGCAGCGGCAGTCGGCGAGCTGGAGGCTCGGGCGCGTGAATGGTTGGTGGCTGAGGTCGGCAGCGATAGCGGCGCCGAGATCGATGTCTCTGCGGATATGCGATATCGCGGCCAGTCGTTCGAGATCGATACGCCTATTCAGCGTGAATGGCTGGAGCAAGGTCAGATCGATAAATTGAGCCATGCTTTTCACCAAGAGCACGAGCGTCTATACGGGCATGGTGATGTGAGCGCCGGCGTTCAGGTCGTCGCGATACGCCTGGTGATTACGTATAGAACGCCTAAACCGGAATTGCGTCATATCGCCAAAGGCTCAGGAACGCCGATATCCGAATCTACCTTGCAAGTCTGGATGGAAGGCGAGTATCGGGATGTGCCGCTTTATCGCCGGGACAAATTGCTGGCCGGCCAGAGGTTCAGCGGACCGGCGATCGTGGCGCAAGACGATTGCACGACCTGCGTGCTGCCTGGTTTTGACGCCCACGTGGATGTCTACGGGAATCTCGAGCTTACAGCGCTTGAACTGAACTGAATCGGGCGAGGATCAAATGAATTTCGATAAAACGGTACTGCAGATTTTTGCCAACTACTGCGTAGCGGCCGCTGAAAGCATGGCGCATACCTTGATGCGTACGGCCCATTCGGCATTTGTGAAGGAAACGGAGGACTTCTCCTGCACGATCATGAACCTGGCGGGACAGACGTTTGCGTCGCCCAAGACTTTGGGAGCCACCTGGTACCCCGGCCTGGATTTCGGCAGCGTGATCCAGATGATCGAAGGCTACGAGCCGGGCGATATCTGCATGACGAACGATGCCTACAGTGGCTTTGTCGCGACGCACACGCCCGACATCATGATGTGGAAGCCCGTGTATTACCAGGGCAAAATTGTGTGCTTTGTCGGGGGGCATATCCACAATACCGATATGGGGGGCGCCGTTCCTGCCTCGTTGTCGCGTACCCTGACCGAGGTGCAGCAAGAAGGCATCCGTTTTCCGCCGACCAAGATCGTGCGCCGTGGCGAGCTCAATAATGAGTTGATGCGCTTGATGGAAATCAACGTGCGTTCGCCCGAACAGAATCGCGGCGATTTGCAGGCGCAGATCGCCATGCTGATGACCGGCGAGCGGCGCATTCTCGAGATCATCGAGCGATTCGGGTTGGAGACATTCCAGGATGGCGTAGAAGCCATGCTGGATTATTCCGAGGAACAGGCGCGCGCCATCGTGCGATCCATGCCTGATGGCGAATACTTCTTTGCGGAGTATGCGGACGAAGATTCGTTGAACGGCAAGCCTTTGCGCGTTGCGATCACGCTGCGTATCCAGGATGGCAGTCTGGAATTCGATTTTTCGGGCAGCGACCCGCAGTTGAACTCATCGCTGAACATGCCTACCGGCGGCAAAGAGCGTCATGTGTTGGCCTTGGTCGGCCTGAACTACGTGCTGTATTCCTTGAATCCGGACATCCTGCTCAATGCAGGGATGTTGCGCGTCGCCCGTTGCATTTTGCCGGAAGGGTCGGTGGTCAATCCTTTGCCTCCCGCCGCTGTGGGAATGCGCAGTTTGACGTGCAAAGTCGTGCAATACGCCACGATGGGTGTGTTTTCGCAGGTTGTGCCGGATCGTTTGCCTGCGTCTCCGGCTGGCGGCATGAGCATTGTGAACGTCAAAACCACAGATCGCTCGGGCAAGAACATCATTGCTGCTATTGGACCTGTAGGCGGCGGCGCGGGCGGTGATCCCTGGAGCGATGGGGTCGATGCGTCGGGCGCGATTGTGGCGTTCTTGCGTAATACGCCGGTAGAGATCAATGAGACCGAGGTGCCGATTCGGATTACCCGCTACGGCATGGTCCCTGACAGCGGCGGGCCCGGAAAGTATCGCGGAGGACTGGGGACCTCGATGGAGTTTCAGGTCTTTACGCCCAACTCGGCGGTCACGGCACGCAATCGTGATCGCTCGCGCTTTGCGTCCTGGGGCGTGCTGGGGGGTAAGGCCGGTACGGTGTCGAAATTTACGCGCAATCCTGGCACGCCGCACGAAGAGGATCTGGGCGTCAACGATTTCATTCAATGTCAACCTGGTGATGTGATTCGATTGGATGGCTGCGGAGGTGGTGGTTATGGCTCGCCCTTTGAACGTGATCCTCAGCAAGTGCTGCACGATGTGCGCTGCGGTTATGTGTCGGTCGACAATGCTCGCGAACAGTACGGCGTGGTGATCGACGGTGACGAAGTCCGCCGCGACGAAACCAAAGCGCTGCGCGCTCAGCTATCCGCAGGTCAGACTCCGAGCGGCGCGCACTATGACTATGGCGATGGCAGAACGGCGTTCGATTCGGTGTGGACGCCGGCCCGCTATGCAAAGCTGACTCAGCATCTGGCAGGTGTGGCGCCGATCTGGCGGCACTTTCTCAAGATAAAGATCTTTGACGCGGTGGACCAGCGAGTGCGGCAAGACGCAAGCGACACACGGCCTGAACTGATCGACGAGATCTTCGAGCAGATGCAGAAGGCCTATCCCCAATTGCAAGCCGCAGACGCGTGATGTCTGAGCGACTAAGAACTCTATCAGGCAGCTATTGTCATGCAACAACTGAAGCAAGCGCTTTTGCGGGTAGATACGGCTCAGTCACCACCGCCATCGGCAGATGTCGTGGTGATCGGAGCGGGTGCGGCGGGGATCGCGACGGCCTATGAGCTGACGCGATTAGGCGCCAGCGTCGCTGTGATCGAGAAGGGATGGGTCGCGGCGGAACAGAGCAGTCGAAATTGGGGCTGGTGCCGCACGCTCGGGCGGGATATCCGCGAGTTGGAGATGGCCAAGCTGAGTGTGGATCTGTGGCGTCATCTGAAAACCGAGACGGGCGCAGATGTGGGATTTCGCGAGACTGGCGTGGTGTTCGTCACGGATAACCCCAAGGAGTTGCAGACCTGGGAACGATGGCACGGCACGGCGTCTGCGCGCGGTGTCCCGTCGAAGATGTTGAGTGCGCGCGAAGCCAACGCCACGCATGCCTGGGGAAAATCCGCCTGGATAGGAGGGATCTGTACCGAAAGGGATGGCTATGCCGAGCCATCTCGGGCGATCCCGTTGTTAGCCCAGCATACGCAGGAGCAGGGCGCAAAAATCGTTCAGCAGTGTGCGGTCAATGAGTTGCTGATCGACGGCGGCCGTATTGCGGGCGTCCAGACAGAAAAGGGCGTTGTGCGGGCGAAGCAGGTGGTCTTGGCCGGCGGGGCATGGTCCTCCATGTTCTGCCGAAAGCATAGGCTGCGTTTGCCGATCCTGCAGGTGCACTCGTCGGCATCGAAGAGTCTGCAGTTCGACACCGGCGGCCGCTCGCCTGCGCGTGCGACGCAGTTCTCATTCCGTGACCGGGAGGATGGCGGCCTGACTCTGGCCAAGAGTGGACGCGGCACCATGCATGTGGTGCCCGATCTGCTGCGCTACGGGATGACGTTCCGGTCGCTGTATCAAGCCAGAAAAGCGAACGTCAACGTTTCGCTGGGGCGAAAGTTCTTTGCCCAGCTATGGGACGAGTTTCGCTATTTCTATTTGAACCAGTCGCCCTATACCCGTCATCGGATTCTCGACCCGAAGCCCGATATGAATCTGGTCAGAAGTGCCTACGAGGACGCGGCCGCTTTGTTTTCGGGCATGGGGCCGAATCTGATTGATCAGGCATGGGGCGGCGTCATCGACAACACGCCGGATGGCATTCCCATCATTTCGGATGTCTCGCGTCTGCCGGGCTTGTTTCTATGTACGGGCTTTAGCGGCCATGGTTTCAGCTCGTCGTTGGGGGCGGGACGAAGTCTGGCGCAATTGATGGTGCATGGGCGTGCCGAGATCGCGTTGGATGATTTTTCGTATGAGCGCTTGATAGACGGACGGCGCTTGCAACCCAGCATTCTGTATTGAATGGCCGCTGCCGCCATGGGGCGGCAGCTCGGCTTTTAAGCAGTGATCACGTCAACAAGGGGAATACAACGATGCGTTATAGCCGAAGAGCATTTTTGGGCACACTTGCCGCAGCACCTGCGCTGCTAGGAGGCGAAAGGCTGGCCTTGGCCGGGCCTGCCAATGCAGCGAATTATCCAGACCGTCCGATCAAATTCGTGGTGCCATTTTCAGCAGGCAGCAGTACTGATATCGCCGCGCGCGTTTATGCCGAGGTTGTGTCGAAAGCCATCAAGGGCGCGTCCGTGGTGGTCGAAAACCGTGCAGGTGCAGGCGGCAATCTGGGCGCCAATGTCATCGCACGCGCCGATCCGGATGGTTATTCCCTGTTGTATAGCGCGGCGACACCGTATGTCATCGCGCCGTTCGTGTATGCCGATCTGCCTTATGATCCTGCGCGGGATTTTGCCCCTATTGCGGTCACGATCAGCGTGCCGGTGTTTGTGGTGGTCTCGGCCGAGAGCAAGATACACAACCTGGATGATCTGGCCGCGCATATCAAGGCAAATCCCCAAACTGACAGCTATGCCTCGAACGGTGTGGGGACTTCCAGCCATATCATCTGCAAGAGCCTGGCGACGGAACTGGGATATCCCGATCTGTTGCATGTGCCGTACAAGCAAGGCTCTCAAGGGGTGATGGCGGATGTCATCGGCGGGCGGCTCACGTATGCGGTGGATCCGTGGTCCGTGGTGGGGCCCATGGTGCAGTCCGGGCGTTTGCGGGCGATAGCCACGACCAATGGTGAGCGGCTCTCTGTGGCGCTCGATATTCCGACGCTGAGCGAGCTCTTGAAGAAAGACTTCACGATTGTGACGTGGAACGGACTGTGGGCACCGACGGGAACGCCGCAAAGCATCGTGGACCGCTTAGGGCAGGCTTTCGAGGCTGCGCGGGATAACAAGCAGCTGGTGGAAAATTTCGAACGCCAGGGCACTCCGCTCATGCCAAAGATGTCTCAGGCAGAGACGGCTGCCTTTATGGCGCAGGAAAGCCAACGCTGGAAGAAACTGGTCCAGGTCGCGGGCATCCACGTTTAAAGGGTTTGCGTTACGCCGATACCACTGCCCGCTTTTCGCGGGCAGCATCCCGCAGATGCGTAAGCATCATGGTGGAGGCTTTTTCCAGTTGCCCCGCCAGCAGCAGATCAATCAATACCAAGTGTTCCTCGCAACGGCGCAACGCCTGTTGCCGGTCCACGGCTTTACGGTATTCCATCAGCCGGCGAACGCGGTTGATGCGTCGTAGTGAATCCAGAATAAAAGTGTTGCCGCAGCACGCCGCAATGGTTTCGTGCAGCCGTGTGTTGGCGTCGAAAATCTGCGCCGGCGATACATGATGCACCTCGCCGTTGACCAGGGCTTGTTGCTCCTGGCGGCATTGTTTCAGCCCAGCGTCGTCGATGCGGAACGTGGGTTCCAGAATCGCGGCCGGCTCGACCAGGATGCGATATCGATAGCTGTCAGCATAAGCGACTGACGACGTCATGACCTCGGTAAAGGCCCAGCCGTGGCCAGGCAGCCGTTCCATCCAACCCTCGTTTGAAATGCGGCGCAGGATGTCGGTGAGCTGGCTGCGCGTGACGTCGTAGCGGCGCATCAATTCATTTTCAGAGACTCGGGCGGGCAGCTTGCCATCGAGCCGTTCCTGCGCAATGCGAAGGTAGAGGTCTTCCTGGTCGGACGTGCTGATCAGGGCCGCGGGTTTGACCTGGAGCGCGCCTGCACCAACGACGAATCCGCCGTCGGGATGGGGATCGATCAGGGCTTGGTCGGCTAATTGCCGCAGCGCGGTGCGCACCGGGGATCGAGACACCCGCAGTGCTTTGGCCAGACTGCGTTCGGACAAACGTGTCCCTGCCGGCATCGACTGGGCATTGATCCGCTGAAGGATATCGGTGGCGAGTTGAGACTGAAGGGATTGGGACATGCGCTCAATGGAAAGGGAATGCCTGCCTATCGTATCTCAGCGTCAGCGAGAGGCGCACGTTGATGACGCCGGGTTCGGCCGGGGCGATGGTTCGGTTTCAAAATTTGCTTGCGCCGGGATTTGAATGAATGGTACTTTATATTAACAAAAGACCAATCGATCGTTTCCAAGGTCGATGCCCCCCGGGGCGCTCAGCCGAGAAACCTCCCCTGATCAGGCAGTTCACATGTCCTCTGTTGTGACCGTTTTGCCAGCCCATGCCTGTGATTGCCACGCGCATGTGTTTTGCCCCGAGCGCTATCCCTATGACGCCGGCAGGGCTTATACCCCCGCGGCAGCACCGCTCCAGGCGTTACGGCAGTGGCAGTCCTCGTTGGGCATTGAGCGAACGGTGCTGGTGCAGCCTAGTTGCTACGGACTGGACAACCGCGCCATGTGCGAGGCATTGCGAACGTTGGGCGTGGAGCGGGCTCGTGGCGTTGCAGTCGTGGATCCCGCCGCCGTGTCCGAATCGGAGCTGGATGCGTTGCAGGACTTGGGGGTGAGAGGCGTGCGTTTGAATTTTCATGTGCATGCCGGCATGGATCCGTCGGTGTTGATTCAGGATTTCCAGGCGGCAGCAGATCGGATCAGCGGGCGTGGTTGGCATGTGCAATTGCACGTCGATAGCGATACGTTGGCTGTGTTGGCGCCGGTGTTGCGGAACGCGAAAGTGCCTGTCGTACTGGATCATTTTGGCGGCGGCGCAGCATCAATGAAGACGCTGGCCTCGCTATTGCCCTGCCATCATGTGTGGATGAAGCTCTCGGCGCCATATCGGGTGTCGCAGGTGGCCGAGTACGCCGACTTGGCGCCCATGGTGCACCAGTGCCTGGAGATCGCGCCGGATCGCCTGGTATGGGCATCCGATTGGCCGCATACCGGCGGTAATGGCCAGCGCAAGGGCGCCGTGACGGAGATCGAGCCGTTTCGAAAGGTGGACGTGGCGGCCACGCTTGCGTTGCTACGCGAGTGGGTCTCGGACACGCAGCAGTTCAACGCGTTGATGGTCGACAACCCCGCGCGTCTCTATGGTTTTGAAATTTGATTTGGCTATGTGTCTGTGCAGGTGAGCGTTATGCACGGGCAGTTTTTAAAGGAATGTACTCATGATCAAGACAAACTCCAACGCGGTGCTGATCCAGCCGGAAACCGTTCAAAAACATGACCGGGGAGGTGGCGCGAGTACGACGCCGCTGGTCACGCGCGGCGTCGGTGCGACCGCGTTCATTACCGGCTACACCGAGTTCCAGGGCGGGGCGCAGATTCCCTTTCATCATCACAACTGCGAGGAAAGTGTGATGCTGGTCGAGGGCAGTGCGATCTTTGACATCGATGGCGAGGAATTCGCCGTCAAGGCGCAGGACGTCACCTTTATTCCGCCAGGGGTACCGCATCGATTTCGTAACGCGTCGCAGACCGAGCCCATGAAGATTCTGTGGATTTACGGCTCGCAGAATGCCACTCGCACATTGGTGGACAGTGGCGAAACTCGGCCCATTGCGGCGGAGCATGGCCGCCAAGGCTAATTGCCTGGGACCGCCCTGGGCGGCGTGAATGGTCGCGGTGCCTGGGTCGTTCAGGGGGGCGTTGCGCATGACGCTGCAAGCACGACAAATCAGTGGTTATTTTTAGGATAGGAAGATGAAATTCTTGGTGCTGCCCGGTGATGGTATCGGGCCCGAAATTGTCGAAGCCTCGGTCAACGTGCTCAAGGCCGCGGATCAGCGCTATGGCCTGGACCTCTCTTTCGTGTACGAGGATGTGGGCTTTGTCAGCCTGGAAAAGCATGGCACAACGCTGCGCGAAGAGGTGCTGCAGGGCGCGCGCGCCTACGATGGCATTATTCTGGGCACGCAATCGCATGCGGATTATCCTGCGCCGGAAAAGGGCGGGCGCAATATTTCAGGGGCGTTTCGCGTGGGCCTGGATCTGTACGCCAACGTTCGCCCGGCACGCACGCGTGACAGCATCCCCAGCAATATGCGCGCGGGCCGCCAGATGGATCTGGTGATCATGCGCGAGGCGACCGAGGGTTTCTATCCGGATAGGAATATGGCGCGCGGTTGGGGCGAAATGATGCCGTCGCCCGATATGGCATTGTCCGTACGCAAGATCACGCGTCATTGCAGCGAGCGTATCGCTCGCCGCGCGTTCGAACTGGCGATGAAACGCCGAAAAAAAGTGACGGCTATCCACAAGGCAAACAGCTTTCATATGACGGACGGGTTGTTCCTGGAGTGCGTGCGCAACGTCGCAGCGGAGTTTCCTGAGGTCGTATTGGATGATCTGCTGGTCGATGCTTCGACCGCGCATCTGGTGAAATCGCCGGAGCGCTTTGACGTGTTGGTGGCCGAGAATTTCTATGGGGATATCCTCTCCGATCTGGCCAGTGAGCTGTCGGGCAGCCTGGGCCTGGCGGGTTCGGTCATGGCAGGCGATGAGCTGTGTTGTGCACAGGCTCAACATGGCTCGGCGCCCGACATTCAGGGGCAGGACAAGGCCAATCCTACGTCCATGATTCTGTCGGTGGCGATGCTGTTGGATTGGGTGGGCGAGCATCGCCAATTGGAAAACTACGCAAAGGCCGGGCAGGCGATTCATACCGCCGTTGATCGGGTGTTGGACGATCCGGCTACGCGTACGCCGGATATCGGCGGCAGCATAGGGACTCGAGCGTTTGGCGCCGCAGTGGCCAAACAGTTGTGAATCTGAACTAAGCGTATCGCCGGCAAGGTGGACGTTCGAGTCACCTGTCGGCCGAGCGAGGAGACACCGATGAATATTGCACGTTTGCGTGCGGCATTATGTGCTGCACTGGGGATGGTTGCGCCTGTTGTGGCGATGGCGGGTAATGGGCCAGACGGTTATCCGGCACGCCCGGTGACGGTGGTCGTGCCGTTTTCTCCGGGAGGCGGCAGCGACAATATCGCGCGTTATATCGCCTCGCGTTTGAACGACAGGATAGGCGCCAGCGTGATTGTGGAAAATCGTCCCGGTGCGGGCACCAATATCGGCAACGAGTTCGCTGCACGTGCGGCGGCCGATGGCTATACGTTGTTGTTCGGCCAGGTGACTTTGTCTATCAATCCGTTCCTTTATCCCAAGCTGCGTTATGACGTGGCGAAGGACTTCACTCCCGTTGCCCATATCGCGAACTCGCCGACAGTGCTTTTGGTCAGCGCGGCCAGTCCTTTCAAGGACGTCAAGGCGTTTGCCACGTATGCCAGACAACATCCTGGCGAAGTCAACTACGGCTCTGGCGGTGCGGGGACCTCGGTGCATTTGGCCGGATATCTGTTTGCATCGCAGAACGCGCTCGATATGCAGCATGTGCCCTACAAAGGTAGTGGGCCTGCGATGGTGGATCTGATTGGCGGGCAGATACAGGCCATGTTCGACACCGCACCCTCAGCAGTGCCACAAGCCGCAGGCGGCAAGGTGAAGGTACTGGCGGTGACGGGCGATCAGCCGCTGGAGGCATTGCCTGGCGTGCCCACGTTTGCCCAGGCGGGGTATCCGCAGTTCAACGCGCCGGTCTGGTATGGATTGTTGGCGCCGGCAGGGGTGGCCAAGCCCATCGTGTCATATTTGAATCAACAGGTGAACCTCATTCTGGACGAACCGGAAACCCGGCAACGTCTGGCGCAGCTGGGATCGGTGCCTGTAAAAGGCAGCCCAGAGGCATTCGGGCAATTTATCGCGCAGGAGTCCGATCGCTGGCGCGCCGTGGTGCAGAGTGCCGGGGTGACGAAGGACTAGGCTGAGGCGGCGAACTCAAATACGGTAAAGTATCTGGATTAGTCCGTGCGCAAGCTCGTTTTCCTCAAGGCCCCTCCAATAATGAAGCAGTCTGATCCCCCCCGCCGCCTGATTGTGGGCATTACCGGTGCGACCGGGGTGATTTATGGCATTCGCGCGTTACAAGTATTGCGCGAACTGGGCATCGAGACGCACCTGGTGGTGTCGCGGGCCGGGGAAATGACGCGCGAATACGAAACTCAGCTGAGCCGGCGTGATTTGCACGCCCTGGCAGATGTCGTGTATCCCATTAATGATGTAGGGGCGGCAATTGCCAGCGGGTCATTTCGCACGATGGGCATGCTGATTGCCCCGTGTTCGGTACGCAGTTTGGCCGAGGTCGCTACCGGTGTGACGACGTCGCTGCTGACGCGCGCAGCCGACGTGGTGCTGAAAGAGCGCCGTACCCTGGTGATGATGGTGCGCGAGGCGCCGCTGCATGCAGGTCATCTGCGTAATATGCTGACGGCAACGGAGATGGGGGCGATCATCCATCCCCCTGTCCCGGCGTTTTATACGAATCCCAAGTCCATCGAGGACATTGTGGATCAATCGTTGGGACGCGCGCTGGATTGTTTTGGCTTGGACATGCCCAATATGCCGCGCTGGGGCGAGGTGCCGAATGCGGTGGAGATCGGCGATATCGATGACGATGACGATCAAGCCGATCAAGACTCAAAACGGTAGCCTACGCCGTAGATGGACTGTACCCAATCTTCTGCACCGGCCTGAGCAAGCTTGCGCCGCAGGTTTTTGACGTGGCTGTCGACAGTACGGTCGGTCACCACGCGGTGATCCATGTACAGGTGGTTCATCAGTTGATCGCGTGAATACACCCGTCCGGGCTCCGCGGCCAGGGTGCGCAGCAAACGGAATTCTACTTGCGTCAAGCCCAGGTCCTGGCCGTTTGCGCTGGCGCGCAGCGCCGAGTCATCTATCGCCAATCCCGGTGTCGCGCTCGACGACGGCTTGCGTTGATAGCGCCGCAGTACCGTATTGACGCGAGCGACGACTTCACGGGGGCTGAATGGCTTGCAGATGTAGTCGTCTGCACCGACCTCCAGGCCCAAGAGACGATCGATTTCCTCGACCCGCGCGGTGACCATGATGACGGGTGTGTCGGAGATGGCGCGCAGATCCCGGCAGATGTCGATACCGTCGCGGTTGGGTAGCATCAAGTCCAATAACACCAGGTCAGGACGATGCTGTTGATAGGCTTTGACGACCTCGGCGCCGTCATAGACCTGATGGCATTGGTAGCCTGCAGCCAACAGATAGTCGCGCAAGACGGCGGAGAGTTGCGGTTCGTCTTCGACAATCAGAATCAGGTTTTGGGACATGGTAGCGATCAGGCCAATGTCGGGATATGAATGGTGATGCGCAGCCCGCCCCGCGGCGAGGCGGACGCCTCGATGCTGCCTTCGTGTGCCTGGACGATATTGCGGCAAATTGCCAGGCCCAGGCCGCTGCCGCCGCTGGCACGGTTGCGCGAGGCCTCTACCCGATAAAAGCGCTCGAACAGGCGGGGGAGTTTGTCGGCATCGACGCCGGGCGCGCTGTCTTGAAAAACGACTTTGATCTGGCCATCTTGTGTGGTGCATTGGACCTCGACGACGCCACCGGCGTCCGTGTAGCGCAGGGCGTTTTCGAGCAGATTGCCAAACAGTTGTTGCAGCCGGCGCTCATCGCCTTCGACGCGCTCCAGATCGGGGTCAATGTGCCACCGTAATGTCAGGCCGGCGCTTTCAAAACGGCTTTGCATGGACAGCAATGTGGCCTCCAGCAAAGTGGCCAGCGACAGGGGAACACGGCGATACGTCAGCGCGCCGATATCCGTGAGCGACAGGTCATGCAGGTCATTGACGAGTTTGCCCAGTTGCTGGATCTGTTGTTCCAAGGGCAACAGCGAGGCCGGTGTCATGGGCCGGATACCGTCCTGGATCGCCTCGACTTCGGCGCGCATGACGGCCAGCGGGGTACGTAATTCATGTGAAATGTCAGCCATGAAATGACGCCGTGCTTGCTCGGTATGTTCCAAGGTGTTGGCCAATTGATTGAAGTTGCGCGCCAAGCCGCCCAGTTCGTCTTTGGCCATGCGCCGTACCCGGGTGGTGTAGTCTCCTGCGGCCAGGCGATGGGTGGCCGCGGCCAGGCCGTGAACGCGTTGCAGTAACGCTCTGGACAACAGCCAGGCGAGCAACGCTGCTGTCAATACGGAGAACAGGCCAATCAGCCACCACATCTGCAGTTGCGACTCGTAGAAACGTACATCGCCTGCGGAAACGGCTTGTTGAAAGGGCACGAGCGCCATCCATCCCACCGTGTTTCCGTTTACGGTGACAGGACGCAGGATAGAGCTGCGATTGGCATCGGGGTTGCCAACGATGAATGAATAATCGCGATCCAATAGTGCAAAGCGCAGGACGGCACCTGTTTGATCGGACACTGGAGGGGCGAGCCGGGTCTGATCCGGCATGGGATCGGGACGCATGAATTCAAACCAGGGCTGCAGGTCGTCGGTGCGTAGAAAGTCCCAGCTGCCATGGGCCTGATAGGCTTGGGCGATGCGTGGTATGACCGACAACATGCGGCTTTCGCCTTGTTCGTTCAGATAGCCCAGAAAGCCGCGCTGGAAACTGATGCGCGAGGCAAAGTTGTTGATCAGCAGCACGATCGCGCACGAGGCGAGTACTGCCAGAAACAACTTGGAGGTGATGCCGAGCTTCATAGTCGGGCGTGGAAAGATGGGCATAAAGCGAAATTTTGCACCATGAAGCGGGAAAAGCCACGTTTGGGCCGAGAAATCCACATTTGCTGCACACTCGGTACACTGGTGGTCCGGCCCCATACGGACGGATACCCCACCTATAACGAGAATGCCATGAGACATACACCCGCTATCCTGAGTGTTGCGTTTATCTTTTCGTTGGCCAACGCCGGTGCCTGGGCACAGCAGCCGGTGCCTGCCAAAACTGCGGATGCTGTAGCGACCAATAAAGCTGCCGCTGCGGCGCCCGCACGTGATCCGTTTTTCTGGCTGGGAGAAATCAACAAAGCGACGGCAGTGATCAATACCGACGAGGGGCTGTTGGACAAAGCCCTGGGTGCTCGCCTGGCTGCAGGTGTTGCCCAGGTCATCAACGACGGTAATCAACCCGGCGCGAAACGGCCCTCGACGGTGATTACGTTTGAGCCACTCTTGATCAAGGCAGCAGGGCAGGACATCACGCTGTTGCATGCCGGGCGATCCAGCCAGGATATGCATGCCACTTTTCGCAGTGCGATTCTGCGCGACAAACTGCTGGAGCTGGCCGATCAGTTGAATGCTACTTCGACAACGCTGGTGAATTTGGCGGCCAAACATGCCGATACCGTCGTGCCCAACTATACGAACGGCGTCGCGGCGCAGCCCAATAGCTACGGCCATTATTTGCTGGGTCATGCGGCGGGCCTGGATAGAGATGCGCAGCGTATTCGTGAGGCCTATGCGCGAATTGACCGTTCTCCCATGGGGACGACCGTACTCAATGGCACGAGCTGGCCGTTGGATCGCAAGCGCATGGCCCAGTACCTGGGCTTTGAGGCGGTGGTGGACAACGCCTACGATGCGGCGCAGATATCGGCGATGGATCAGCCGGTCGAGGTGGGCGCTATCGTCACCAGCATCGCCTTGCATACGGGCAACTTTATCGAGGACGTGATGACGCAATATGCGCAGCCTCGGCCCTGGATTCTGCTGCAGGAGGGCGGCGGCAATACCTATGTATCGAGCGCGATGCCGCAGAAACGCAATCCCGGTTTGTTGAACAGCACGCGCAGTGACGCCTCGACGGCGGTGACCTTGGCGATGGGGCCGGTGTGGCAGACGCATAACATTACGCCGGGGATGAGCGACCCGAAAGACGACAAGCAGAATGCCGCCATGGTCGATAGTGCCATCGTCGTATTGAAGCGCTGGGATCGCGTCTTGAAAGCCCTGGTGGTCAGTCCGGAGCGGGCGTTGGAAGAGCTCAATAGCGATTGGACAGCGTCCCAGGAGCTGGCCGATGTGCTGATGCGCAAATACAAGCTGCCATTCCGGGTCGGGCATCACTTCGCCTCAGAGGTGGTGGACTATGCCAAGACCAATAACATCAAGCCCCTGGATTTCCCGTATGAACAGGCTCGCCGGATTTACGCTGAGGCGGTGAAGGGCACAGAATATCCCGCCGAGTTGCAGATGAGCGAAGCCGAGTTTCGCTCGACGCTGGACCCGGTGGCGATTGTGAAAAACCGCCAGACCTCCGGCGGCCCGCAGCCGGCGGAAATGCAACGGATGCTGAAAGAGGCGAATGAGCGCTTGACGGCCCAGGCCGCATGGATACAGGCGCGCCGCGATCACATCAAGAATTCTCTGGCGGATCTGGATCGGCAATTCGATCAGTTGGCAGCGAGTGCGCGGGCGCAGTGATTGAGGTGCGTGCCAACCCGACATCTAGGCGGGTTGGCCGGGCCCTCATAGGGTCGGGATAGCCGTGCTGAGGAGAGTTGGTGAGAAATGAGGGGGCCGGACGAGGTTTTTAGTTAACTAAAATTCGTGCTTGGCAATGGCGTGAAATTTGTCATATGACATGGTTTTCCCAGTAATATGACGGCTTACGACGCCGCATTGCAGGAGAAAACCTTGAAAGCCAGCCCCACCGCCCCGACGAAAAAAAAGACGCTTTCGTCTCAGGTTGCGGACGAGCTGCGTGCCCAGATCGAAGGCGGTATCTACGCGCCGGGCGACAAACTGCCGACTGAGCAAGTCCTGGTGGAGAAATTCGGCTTTAGCCGGACAGTGATCCGCGAGGCCGTGGCGACCCTGCGCGCCGATGGCTTGCTAGAGTCCCGCCAGGGCGCTGGCGTGTTTGTGCTCGGGCCGCAGCAGTCGGATGAAACCCTGACCTTGTTTTCGCACGCCAGTGAAAAAATCTCGGACATCATCGAGGAACTGGAGTTGCGTATCGGTATCGAGGTAGAGGCGGCCGGTCTGGCCGCTGCTCGCAGCTCACCGGCGCAAGAGGCGGCGATTCAGGCGGAATTGGACCAATTTGCACAGTTGATCGCCGAGGGAAAATCGACCGATGAATCGGATTTTCGATTTCATATGGCAATCGCTGCGGCTACGAATAACAGCCGATTCAAGACCTTTCTGGAACACATCGGGCGCCGCATGATTCCACGGGTCAAGCTGCGTACGGTAATGGGAGGCGTCGATCCGCTGCCTAGCCGGGATCACACGATATTGGCCGAACACGAGGAAATCGCCGATGCGATTTTCGCCAACGATGTGGATCGGGCGCGGGACGCCATGCGGCGCCACTTGTTGATTGGGATACAGCGCTATCGCCTGTTGACCCGGCGTAGTACGCACCCCACACCAATGGAAGTCGATTGACTTGTTTTCAAAATTCATAATATGATTTGTTCCAGATTCATATTATGACCTAGTGAGGATCACATGAAACCGCAAGAACTCAAGACCCGCATCGCCTCCGGATTGTTGTCGTTTCCCGTTACCCACTTCAAAGACGATTTCAGCTTGAACCTGGACAGCTACCAGGAACACGTGGGCTGGTTGTCGGGGTATGACGCCGCTGCGCTGTTTGCTGCGGGCGGCACCGGTGAAATGTTCTCCTTGACCCCCGAGGAAATCGGTGAGGTCACCCGTGCCGCCAAGTCGGTTGCTGGTAATGTCCCCATTATTTCTGGCTGCGGCTACGGCACCGCTATCGCCAAAGACATCGCCCGCCGTGCCGAAGACGCCGGCGCCGATGGCCTGCTGCTGTTGCCGCACTACTTGATGGAAGCTCCCCAAGAAGGGATCTACCAACACGTCAAGGCTGTGTGCGATTCGACCAGCCTGGGCGTCATCATTTACAACCGCGCCAACTCGGTGGCGACGGCTGATACCGTGGCTCGTCTGGCCGATGCTTGCCCCAACCTGGTTGGCTTCAAGGATGGCACCGGCAAGACCGATCTGGTCCGCCACATCACGGCCAAGCTGGGCGATCGCCTGTCCTACATCGGCGGCATGCCGACGCACGAGTTGTTCGCCCAGGGCTTTAATGGTCTGGGTCTGAGCACCTACTCGTCGGCCGTGTTCAACTTTGTGCCCGAGCTGGCCCTGCGTTTCTACAACGCCCTGAACGCCAATGACAACGCGACCATGGCCAAGATCCTGGACGATTTCTTCTTCCCGTTCGCTCAACTGCGCGATCGCCAGAAGGGCTATGCCGTGTCGATCATCAAGGCCGGTGTTGAATTGATCGGCCACAAGCCGGGCCCGGTTCGTGCACCGTTGACGAATCTGACGGCACAAGAGAAAGAGCAGTTGAAGGCGCTGATCGAGCGCGCTGGCAAGTAAGCTGCCGCAAACCGCCTGTGTAAGCAGGCGCTGAAAAGCCCTCCGGTATAAAAAGCGGAGGGCTTTTTGTTTGAGTGGTGAGTCTGATCACGCGTTTTTGTTGCCGGGCCGTCCCCAAACAAAAAAGTGCGTGATGACCCTGTGTCTGAATTTTTTATCGAAAATACGTGTATCCGCATTTTCGATAAAACCGTCCGCTACGCTGCTGTCTCCGAATTCGCCTCAGATTGTGTTTCAGGCACCGAGTGTCTTGGCATCATTCCGATGCGCTGAGGTGAAATTTTTTTGTCTCGTAGAAATTGGAGAAGTCATGCGTGAACTCACTTTGCATGAGATATCAAGGGCTGATTGTGCGGGCGGGACGGCTGGCGTTGGTCCAGAGGGAGTGCATATCGCTGCCGCCGCCGTAGGCGCTGTGGGAACCACCGCAGGTTATATCATTGGCGGGTCGCTCATTGGTATGGTAGATCGGGTAGGGCTAGTGCAGGCGATGTCTTACGGTTGTGCGCTGCCGTTCGCCGCCGATTTGTATCTCGGGGGGGATCAACTGGGGCCTCGAATGGGCCGATCCGCCTTTATCGGGATCGTGTCGGGCTTGATAGGATCGATTTCTCACCACGAGGACCGTATCATCATGGCTCATTTTGTTATGCCCAAGCAGGGTGGCGCACCTCAGTTGGGTGGTGGTTGACACTTGGACGGAAGGCTTGGGCCGCGCCGATGTGCCGCAGCTGAGCCGCGATGCACATGTTGATGTGCAGTGCGGCTCAGTTATCGAGAGGGTCAGGGCTGCATGGGCGGGAAATAGCTCAGCGTGGCGCCGAGTATCCATAGCAGACCCAGCACCAGCGGGATATGCACCAGCAACTGCACGAACGTGAAACCGATCAGGTCTCGCGCTTTCAGACCCAGTACGCCTAGCAGCGGCAGCATGTAGAACGGGTTGATCAGATTAGGCAAGGCCTCTGCGGCGTTATAGATCTGTACGGCCCAGCCCAAGTGATACTGCAAATCGTTGGCGACTTGCATCACGTACGGGGCCTCGATGATCCATTTTCCGCCACCCGACGGAATGAAAAAGCCCAATATCGCCGAATACACACCCATCAGCAGTGCGTACGTATCGTGCGAGGCGATCTGTACGAAGAAATCTGAAATGTGGTGGGCCAGGGTGGAGCCATCGGCGCCCTGTACGGTCGTCATGATCGCGGCGATGGAGCCGTACAAGGGGAACTGAATCAGTACGCCGGTCGTGGTCGGCACGGCGCGAGCTACGGCGTCCAGAAAACTGCGCGGCCGCCAATGCAGCAGCGCACCTGCCATCAGGAACAGCAGGTTATAGGTGTTCAACCCTGAGATGGCCAGAATGGCTGGTTTGGTCGCGAATTCGTGCCAAAGCCAACCGCCTGCGAGCGCAACCAGAACGAGGATCAGGAACGGGCTGTACTCGAGCCATTCGCCCGGACGCGTGCGTTTGGGCAGCTCGGGCACCACGACGACCGGATCGATGCCGCAGGCTTCGGCGTCTTTGGCGCTCTGGTCGCCGGGCGCAGTCATGTACGACACGATGATGGAAACGATCACCAGGGCCAGGAGCATGATGCCCGACTGCCATAGGAAAATGGTTTCGGTAAAAGGAATCACGCCGGTGATGGCCAGTATCGACGGCGGCAGGCTGGCTGGATTGGCCTGCAATTGCGCTGCCGATGACGACAGGCCCAATGCCCACACCGCGCCCAAGCCCAGATAGGCGGCGGCGCCGGCGGCACGGTAATCCATTTTGATGTCCGTGCGGCGAGCCAGCGCCTTGACCAGCAGGCCGCCGAATACCAGACTCAATCCCCAGTTCAGCAGCGAGGCCAGCATGGAGATAAAGGCAACCCATGCAACGGCAGAGCGGCCATTACCGGGGACTCTCGCCAGAACGTCGATCAAGCGCGAGGCGGGTTTGGAGCTCGCCACTACATAGCCTCCGATCACCACAAACGCCATCTGCATGGTGAATGGAATCAGGCTCCAGAATCCATCGCCGAATGCTTTGGCCGCCGCAGTGGCGGGAGCACCCATCGCCAACGCGGCTACTACGACGATCAACACGGCAACCGTGGCGAATACCCAGGAATCGGGGAACCAGCGTTCTGCCCAACTGGCACAACGCATGGCGAACCGGGCAGACCGGCTTTCCTGTACTGAAACAGCCATACCAACATCTCCAATTACATAATTACTTTGTTTCCGCGCGCTTATTGCAGGGGCGATAGTCATGCCCCGGAAATCGCGCTTCGCGAATGTACATCAGAAAGTATTGTGCATATCGGAGATAGATATGACAAAAACGCTATAACGGACGATGCTGACTGCGCGTGAGGCGTGGCCGGCTTCATTGGGTTGAGCGTTACTTATAAAGCGCGTCTCGTATTTCTGCGGAAGCCCCTAAACGTTTTGACAGCTCTTGTGCATGACCCAGAATCAGGCTTTCGAAATGGGCCTTGTCAACGTGGTCCAAGCGCGCAGTAGGGCCTGCAATGGTCAGTGCGCCGACGAAACGGTCATCGTCTCCAACGATGGGCGTCGACCACGACGAGGTATAGGGGTCTCGCGCGCCCCGGGAATAGAGCGGCAGCCGTTCGTCATTCGGATATTTGCCTTGTGCCCAAATGGCAAAGACCCGGCCGGTGGACGATAGGTCCGGCGGCATGACTGTGCCCGCCAGGACTTGGCTGTGCAGGCCTTCGTGGGGTTGATGGCGAAACAGGCAGAGGCGGTGCCCCGGCTCTCCGGACTCTACGTAATAGGCTGCGCTTTCGCCCGTTTCTGCAGACAGCCGTTCCAGTACGGGCATGACGACGGCATCGAGGTCGAAACCGCGTTCATACACCCGTGCCAGGTACAAAATACGAGGTCCCAGGCTGTAGCGGCCGTCGATCTCGCGCACGACATAGCCACACCGGACCAGCGAATTCAACAGGCGAAAAATCGTGGTTTTGTGCAGGCTCATCCGTGCGGAAAAATCCGCCAGGGAAAGGTGCTCTGCACCGGGTTTGAAGCAGTCCAGCACACTTAATGCCCGCTCGACGGCGGTAACGCCATCATTGCTCATCAGCTGTTTTCCTATGTAGAGTCTCGATTGTTGTATAGAGTACAACGGAGTTGTACAAAAATACAATGGCGACATTCTTCATCCCAATCGAGGAGACACAAATGTCGAGCTCAATGTTGGTCGTGACTGCCCATGTCGGGGATTTCGTTTGGCGTTGCGGCGGCGCCATGGCCTTGCATGCACAGCGCGGTGTCCCTGTGCATTTGATCTGTCTGAGTTATGGCGAAAACGGCGAGTCCAACGCCGCTTGGCAAGGAGCGGCGCCGGTGGAGCGCGATGCGGTCAAGCAATTGCGGCGTGCCGAAGCAGAGGCGGCAGCCGAGATCCTGGGTGTTGCGTCATTGGATTTCTATGATCTGGGCGATTATCCCCTGCCCGAGTCGCCGGAGTCGGTGCAGCGGATTTCGCAAACCATGCGCGCGACCAAGCCCGCTGTGGTGCTGACTCACCCGGAGCACGATTCCTCGAATCTGGATCACTGCCGTACTTATGAAATGGTGCTGCGTGCTCGCATGCACGCGATGGCGCCTGGCCATGGGGCCGACCATGTCGTGCCGCCCCAGGTTCTGTGTTTTGAGCCGCATCAATCTGAATTGTGCGGGTTCAAACCCAATCTGCTGTTGGAAATCACCGCGGTCTGGGAACAGAAATGGCAGGCCATGCAAGCGATGCCGACGCAGCGCAATCTGTGGGCGTACTACGAGCGTGTGGCGTTGCAGCGCGGGGCTCAGGCGGGGCGGCGGGCCAAGAGTGCCGGCACGCTGTATGGCGAAGCCTATCAGAGCATTTTCCCTGCTGTGGTGCCCGCTTTCGTGGAATGAGCATCAGAGCATCGTTGCCGAGCACGTGCAGTACGAGAGACGGCTGCGTAAAGTCGGAGCAGATAGTTTTTTAGTCGCAAATCTACAGCAAAAAAATTCAGGAGGAGCATGATGCTGACAAAGAAAATCCTCGGCGCAGCAGCGCTGGTGTTGGGCCTGTTGCCCTTGGGCCAGGCCATGGCCGAGTATCCCGAACGTCCGATACGCATGGTGATTCCGTTCGCCGCGGGCGGTCCGGCAGATATGGTAGGACGCGAGTTCGCCATGTTGCTGGGCAAGGAGCTGGGGCAGCCCGTCGTGGTAGTCAATCTGGGCGGCGGTCATGGTGTGCCGGCATTGAACCAAGTGCTGGGTCAGCCCGCCGATGGCTACACCTTGTTGATGCCTGCGTCGGGCAATATGACGGTACCGTCGAAGGTGATGCAGGATAAAAAAGTCCTGGAGTTGTTGACGCCGATCAGCTTATTGACGCAGAGCCCGCATGTGTTGGTCGTGACGTCGAAATTGCCCGTGCACACGACGCAAGAGTTGATTGACTATGCCAAAGCGCACCCCGGTCAAGTCAACTTTGGTTCCGCTGGGGTAGGCGGTGTTGCGCATTTGGGCATGGAGCTGTTCAAGAGCCTGGCCAAGGTGGATGTCGTGCACGTGCCGTATCGCGGAACGTCGCAGGTGGTGACGGATCTGGCGTCAGGGCAGGTCCAGGCGCTGTTCAGCAGCATGCCGTCGTTGAAACCCATGATTGATCAGGGCTCTGCGAGGGCGCTGACGATGAGTGCGCCGAGTTCCGGTACCGATACGGCCAAACTGCCGGTGATTTCAGCGACCTTGCCCGGGATGGAATACACCACGTGGTATGGCTTGTTCGCCAAGGCCGGCACGCCGCCCGAGATCGTGGTAAAGCTCAATCAGGCCGTGGTGAAAACCTTGAAAAACCCGGAGCTCAACGAGAAATTCGATCCGCAAGGTGTTGAGTTTGTGTCGAGTAGTCCGCAAGAGCTGACGGATATCGTGCGTAGAGATACAGAAAAATGGACCAAGCTGATCAAGGACGCGAATATTCAGATTGATTGACGACAGGCCCGGCGGCATGGTGTCCGGGCCTGTCATCTGTTGAGGGCATATGCCATGAGGCTACCCCGGCATTGAGGTCATCCAGGTGTCCTAATCCCGGTTGCCTCGACCGCCTCCGTGGTCGCCACCACCGCCGCCATGGTTACCTCCTCCGCCACCACCTCGGCGCTCCTGTTGTGGGCGCGATTGCTGCTGACGTTGCGCTTGCTGCTGCTGTTGGCGGGCTTGCTGCTGGCGTTGCGCTTGCTGCTGCTGTTGNCGGGCTTGNTGCTGGCGTTGCGCTTGCTGCTGCTGTTGGCGGGCTTGCTGCTGGCGTTGCGCTTGCTGCTGCTGTTGACGGGCTTGNTGCTGGCGTTGCTC
>NZ_CBCSJH010000059.1:0-22307 GCF_965139195.1 Bordetella tumbae
GCGCGAGNCTAAATCCGTGCTCAACGGCCCGGCACCNCGCCCAGGCACGCNACNGGGACTCGCATTGAGGTAATGCGACGGGCGGCGGGGCAATGCGACGGGCAATGAGGTAATGCGACGGACGGCGGGGCAATGCGACGGGCAGCGAGGCAATGCGGTGGACGGTGAGGTAATGCGGCGGACGTGATCGGCAAAGCTGCAGGGTGGCGGGGAGGCGGAACTGCAGGCTTTGCGGGTGCGTCGGGGGCTTTTTTGCCGTTTAGCCGATGACGCGGAAGCGTTCGGCGTCGTCCATGAAGGCTTTGTCGCCGAAGGGGGCTTCGTTCGAGCCAAAGGGCATCTGCGCGCGCAGTTTCCAGCTGGCAGGGATGTTCCATTCGGCAGCGACGGCGGCGTCGATGAGCGGGTTGTAGTGCTGCAGGCTGGCGCCTATGCCGGCGTTGGCCAGGGCTGCCCAGGTGGACAACTGGGCCATGCCGCCCGATTGTTCCGACCAGACGGGGAAGTTGTCAGCGTACAGGGCAAACTTTTCTTGCAGGCTGCGCACGACGTCTTGGTCTTCGTAGAACAGGACCGTGCCTACGCCGGCGGCAAAGCTCTTGAGTTTGGCTTCGGTTTTGTCAAAGCCTTCGGCGGGGGCGACTTTGCGGACTTCGTCAATCGCGATTTGCCAGACTTTGTCGCTTTCGGCGCCAAACAGGATGACGGCGCGCGAGCTTTGCGAGTTGAACGACGAGGGGCTGTGCTTGACGGCGTCCTGGATCAGGGCGGTCAGTTCTGCTTTCGAGGCCGACAGGTTGCGACCCAGCGCATATTGGGTGCGGCGTTGTTTCAGCGCTTCAAGAAAGGCGTTGCTCATGAAAGAAGTCTCCCGACTAATAGATAGACAGTAAAGTACGGGCAAATTCTAACTGTTGCGTCGCATCAAAGTCATCGGTTTTGGTCGGAAAACGCACGTTTTCGCGTAGGACAAATTGTTCCTCTGGTGGTGCTAATGCGAAACGGATCGCATGGGCCAGATCGCCAGGGTGGCGAACCCGACCGCCAGTCCAGTCGCAATGTCCCACAGATCGTGCTGCCATGTCGTGACCGTGGAAACCAGGATCAGCAGGCACCAGCCATGCCATGCCCAGCGAGCCAGGCGATGACGCTGTAACTGCGGCAACCACGCTAACCAAACCAACAGCAGGGTTGCCGCATGCAGTGACGGGAACATGTTGTACGGCTGCTCAAATGCCCTCAATTGGCTAAAGAGCAGGCCCGTTATCCCATCTGGCTGTGGCAGCGGGCGTACGTTGATCGAGGGAACGAGTGCAAATGCCGCAAAGCAGGTCAATTGCGCCGTCACTATGCGGGCAGCATGCCGCCGCAGCGCGTGTACATGCTCGAATGCGAAAAACGTGCAGGGAAAAATGAGGTTCAGGCTCAGGTAAGGCCAGATCGTCCAGGCCAGAAAAGGAATGTGGTCGTCCCATGCGGTATGCCATGACATGGCGTCGGTTTGGGCTGCCGCCCAGCCATTGGTCAGGCTGTAGCCGACGAGAAACAGCAGACCCGAAAGCAGCATCCAGCCGATGGCTTCTCGCCACGGGTGATCCGATCTCTCTTGAACACCGGTAAACTGCGATTCTTGCACCATTATTGTTTTGCAGGTTGATGACAGATAACTCGAGCGCGGCCTTATCTCATCCTGGCGACCGCTGGATCAACAGTCCAGCCTGGACGTTGCTGGAGCAGGCGCATGACGGACGTACGCTGCTCGTGTTGACCGGTGGCGCCGACGAAACCTATATCGTAGACGAAGCCGTCTCCGATACTTGCGTGCATCGCGTTTTTCAGGCGTGGCAAAACCAGAGCTTGTCCTTGTTGCTGGATGACCCGGAATGCGGCGCAGCGGCGCGGCAGATACACCGGGTCGGGGCATTGGTGCCGCCTCGTGCCTTGGCTGAGGTCAATCGTTTTTCCCTGGCGTGGCTCGGTGATCCGTGCGAGGCATTGATGCCGGCGTTGACCACGATGATGGCGGAATACCGTATCGCGTTGCCGGACGATGTGCCGCGCGATGTTGGCGCTGGTGCCAATATCGACGATCTCTTGCTGGTTGTGCGCACCAGCGCTCAATGGGCGTGCGCGTTGAGTACCTATGCCGCACTGCGGCCGCGGCAGCGGCACTTGTTCATCGATATCGCGTATCACCACACCGTCAGTATCGGCCCGTACGTGGTGCCGGGCGAGACGGCGTGCGCCGCATGCTTGGGTCATCGTGTCGCTCATCGTTGGGGCGATTTGCCAGGTCCGGCAAAGCCCGCCATGTCGAGCAGGCCACAATCGGTCGCGTCCTTGTTGGCTCCTCTTTTGACGGCGCCTGGCGGATTACTGCCTTTTCTCGAACATAGTGTCAGTTTGAATTTACAGACCTTGTCCAGTGTGCGGGACAAGGTCTTCCAACTACCCGGTTGCCCTGTATGTGAGGGCCCGCATGACTCGCCGGCCGGGGCGTTGAATCTACCTTGGCAGGTGTCGCCACCTGCCGCCTTATCCGGCCCGGTGGGGCATTGAGGAGTTTGCCATGTATCGTCTGCCTAATCAGTTCGATCCCGCCGGACGCCACGATAATCTGTCCGCGGCCGGGGGCGGGTCGACATCAACGACCTGCAGTAGTTGTCTGGTGACCGTGGGGATCGCGAGTGTCGCGACCTCGTCGATTTTCTCGGGGCTCGTGCCCGAGGCGTTGGCGCGAGCGCGTACATCCGATTCGGCCTCGACTGATGCGTCTAGCGCGTCTTCAACAGTGGTCGCGACTGAGCCGCCCTCGTTCGCTTCGACAGCGGCTTCAGCGGGTCATGTTGACGCGAATGGACAGCCGAGCGCCTCGCCTGTTCAGGTATCCACAGCAACCTCAGAGGCTGGTAAACATTATGACGCGCGCCTGTCCGCGGGCCTGCGCCAACCGATGTCGAAAGGCGAGCGTCGCACGATAGGCGCACTGTCGATCGTATTGGCCGTGATTGCGGGGATTCTCGGGTTTCTCGTACAGCCCTTGTTTGGTGCCATTGCTTTTTTCGCCGTCTATGTCGGCATATTCTGCGTGGTTTACGAGCGTTCGAACCAATCGCCCGGGAAGGGGGCTGCCGTCGCGCTGCTGATGTTGATCGGCATTGTGGCGTGCGCGGCGTTTGAGATGTACATCTGGATTGAGAACATGTGACGGCGGATATGCCTCAGTTGCTATCACGCCGTTTATTGGCGCAGGCGGCAAGCGCGCGTTGCGGGCTGGTGCTGCCCGTCAGTGCTGTCGATGCGCAGCCTTGTGACAGATTGGGACCGATATTCGATGGCAAGGCGCTAGCGAATGTCGCTGCGCCCAAAGATCCCGTGAATGCATGGCAAACGGTATCGGGGGCCGTCGCATTGGATTCGCGAGACGCGATCTCAGGCGCGATTGCCGAGGCGCTGGAGCGCCTGGCGGCGGCTCAGACTGCGTTGACGTTGCGCACGCGCTCACAACTGACCGACGAAGAATGCCTGGATGATGAGGCGTTTGCCTTGTTTTCGGCCGAGCAGCGCGCGCAGCCCGGTTTCCCGTGGCCGATGGTGCCATCGCCAGATGACATCTATGCGCCAGTCTATCGTCTGGCCGACAACCAGATGCGTTGGGTGCCTCAGGAACTGGTCGGGCTCGGTCCGCGGTCAGGACAGGCGCGCATGCCCTCGACATCCAGCGGCCTGGCCGCGTGGCGCGATGAGGCAGGTGGTCCGTGGCTTGCCGTCTTGCGGGCCGCGCAGGAATTATTAGAGCGTGATGCCTTGGCGGCGACATGGCTCAATGGCCTGGGTGGCCGCAAACTGAGCTTGCCTGCTGAATGGACCGATTATGTCGCGGCGAGCGGCGGTGAGATCGCGGCCTTTGACCTGACTCAGGCCTGGAATCCGCATCGCGTCATTGCTGTTGCCGGCGGTTTACCGTATGGCGGGCGTCCACGTTTTGTGTTGGGTATTGCGTGTCGCGCGAACGTCGCCGAGGCCTTGCATAAAGCGCTATTGGAATGGGCGCAGGCTTTGACCTTTGCATCGCATCTTGCAGATCGAGGTGATGATTTGCCGCATCAGCCGGACGCGTTGCGCCGTTTCGATCAGCATGCCGTGTTTTATACCTTGCGTCCGGAGTTGTGGCATCAGACTGCATTGATGGCACATGCCGAGCCTCATGTTGAACGCACGCCTGATGTCGGGATGACTACAGCGGGAACAGCAGTAGCGAGTGCCGAGGCCGCCGCTGCGGGCGGAGCTATCGCTGCAGAGGCTGGGCGCCGTGATGCTCCCGATCATGAGCAAACCCTGACGCAATTGCATCAGCTGCAGATGTCACTGACGAATAGCGGCATTGATCTTTACTATCGCGAGCTCACTACCGTCGATGTGGCGGCCACCGGTTTGCGCGTGATGCGAGTGTTGTCACCGCAATTGAGCGGATTGCATGCTGATGAGCGCGCGCCGTTTCTCGGTGGCCGTTGTGCGGATATTCAATGGCGTTATCCTGGCAGTGTGCGGCACACGGTTTTTCCCAATCCTTTTCCTCATCCGCTGGGCTGAGAGCCCGGCTCGTTGCCATGCCATCAGATATGCCTCCCGACTCAGATTCGCCATGGGCCGACGCGCCGTTGTTTCATCTGTTCTGGAAGAATGGCGAGCTCAACAACAGCCGGGCAATGGCGATGGGGCAGCGTATTGCGCGAGATGCTGTGCGGCCTGCGGGCACGCCGGCTCCTGTGCACCGCGCTGGTGTGGTTGCCTTGCCGGATGCGCCGGAATCCGATATCAATGCTTGGGAACGCCGCGTCAGTGAGCGCAGTTTTAGTGAGGCACCGGCGACTTTGCCAGACCTGGGCCGCATCCTGCATCCCCTGCGTATGCGGTTGCAGGGCACGACGAGGCTGTTGCCCTCCGGGGGCGCCAAGTATCCCATGCAGGTCTATGTGGCGTTGTGCCGACTCGATGGTCCCTCGGAGCTGACCGGGCAGATCGCATGGTATGACAATGCTCGTCACGGACTCGTACCGGTATGTGCTTGTCCCGCATGGCCGGAGCTGGCGCGCATGCTGGGCGTGGATTGGGAGCAAGCGCCAGCAGCCGTCTTGTTCATGATCGCTCGTCCGGAAAACATGCTGGCCAAATACGGTGAGCGAGGAGGGCGCTTTTTGCTGATCGAGGCGGGTGTTTATCTGGGGGCGCTGGGCTATCAGGTCGCGCAAGCGGATTGGAGCGGCTGCGCGATTGGTTCTTATCATGATGAAGCCGTGCTGTCGTTGCTGGGGCTTTCGGCGCCGCGTCATGTGGCGACGCTGGTTTATGCTTGCGGTCCGAAGCGCGGATCGTCGTGTTCGGGCGAGACAGCTGAGGCGCCGTTCTCTATCAGCGATTGAGGACGTCACCTCGCTTGTGAAGGCTATCGATGTCATAAAATGACGGCTATGGCAGACAAATTGCGACTGGACAAATGGCTGTGGGCGGCGCGCTTTTACAAGACGCGTAGCCTGGCCTCTCAGGAAATCGGCAAAGGGCGGGTGCTGGTCAATGATCAAGCCGCCAAGCCCGCACGTGAAATCGCTGTAGGCGATCGGGTGAGTGTGCGTAAAGAAGATCCGCCGATTCACGTACAAGTTCGGGCATTGAGTGCGGTACGCGGCCCGGCGCCGGCCGCGCGCCTGCTTTACGAAGAAACTGCCGAAAGCATTGCGGCGCGCGAGCGCGCTGCCGAGATGCGTAGACTGGCTCCCGAGCCGGCCCAAGGTATCGTTGCAGGACGCCCCACCAAACGTGATCGGCGGCTGATTGATCGAATGCGTGGCGAATGAGTCTGCAAAAGACAACTACTGTAACGAGGTAATCCCCAACCCGTGTCGCTTCTCGGCGCAGAGTCGTCGATTGTGGTAGCATTCCGTTCCCTGACGAGAACGACGCGTTTTTGTCGTTTACGGTCAGGACAAATCAGTACCCACGGGGCGTAGCGCAGCCTGGTAGCGCATCTGCTTTGGGAGCAGAGGGTCGCGAGTTCGAATCCCGCCGCCCCGACCAATCAAATCAAGGACTTACAAGCTTTTTGCTGTAAGTCCTTTTTGGTTTCTGGCCGAAGCACCTGCTTTCAACTACGCCGAGTACGCTCACCGCAGCGGGCCTACAATGATCTGCCTTGGCCTGCCGAGGCCGTCCTTCCCCGAGGAGCGATGCATGCTAGATCATGTCGAAATCCACGTGAGCGACTTCGAGCGCAGCCGGACGTTCTACTTGAGCGCGCTCGCGCCCATGGGTTATATCCCGCGCAAGGTCCTGCCCACCGGCACGGGCTTCGACGTTGGCGAGCCCGACGGTGAGGGCGATCCGGGTGGCGAATTCTGGATTCATCAGGGTACGCCCAGCACCCCGCGCGTGCATATAGCCTTTCGCGCCCGCAGCCGCGGCGAGGTCGACGCCTTCCATCGCGCAGCGCTGGCAGCCGGCGGTCGCGACAACGGCGCACCTGGCCTGAGACCGAAGTATCACCAGCACTATTACGGCGCCTTTATCCTGGATCCGGACGGCTACAACGTCGAGGCGGTTTATCACCGCGCCGTTTGATCTCGTTGTGTCCCGGGGGCGGGACATGGTGACACGTTGTGGCGCCAGTCGAGGTAATCGTCGGCGTCTCAGCCTATGACAGGGACTCCTCTATTACCCATCATCTGGTTCATTGTGTCTTGCAGGTTTGGCGATAGAAAGCCGGTCTTCAATGCGTCAACATTCAAATAATAAATAGCGCAGATAGAAAGCTCGGCCGTAGATATTTGTCGACTGAAGCGTGCAGCCGCATTTGCCCTTTGGCTGCACTCGTCAATGGTATTCACGACGGTACGCGGACCCATATCTGACGTGCATCTGTGGAGACCAAAAAATGAACTTCCGTCACGTGATTCTCGGATGGTCCTGCCTGATGGCGGGGGTTGCTGCCAACGCCGAGAGCGTCACCTATCCCACGCGATCCATATCGATGTCCGTACCCTACGGCACAGGCGGATCGACAGACGGCGTAGCGCGCAAATTTGCCCAGCTGCTAGAAGCCGAGCTGGGACAGCCTATCATTGTCCTCAACCAGCCCGGCGCATCCGGCACACTGCAACTGAGCAATCTATCTCGCGCCAAATCCGATGGATACACGATCGGATTCTATTCATACAGCACCGCCACTTTTACGTCGCAACTATTGAAGGTTCCCTATACCAGGGACGATTTCGAGTTGCTCGGTGGTGTGGCGGAATTCAGCTACGGTATCGTCGCTGCACCGGAGTCGCCCATCAACAATATCCAGGATCTGGTGAAACAGGCGACATCCGGCAAAGGCGTTTTCTATGGTGTGACGGGTGCTCCGAATAATTTTCCTTTTCTGCAGCTGCAGAAAGTCACCGGAGGCCAATTTGATCAAGTGACGTACAAGTCGTCGGCAGAATCTATCAATGCCGTTTTGGGAAAATACGTCGATGTCGCGCTGCAAGGCCCCTCGGAATACAACGAACTCGTCAAGGCAGGAAAGCTGAAAGTCATCGCCTCTGCGAGCAATTACCGGCTGCCGTGGTTTCCGGATACGCCAACTATCAAAGAACAAGGTTTTGATTTCGGTATCACGGGCATCATCGGCGTTGCTGCGCCCAAGGGCATTCCCGAGGACGCGAAGGCCAAGCTCGAAGCGGCCATCCACAAAGTCGTCTCCAGCAGCGAGTACGGGCAATACCTGGTGGACCGATTCGGAATCAAAAGCTATCCCGCAAGCGCGGCGGAATTCTCAAAATATATAGACGACGGGTTTCCGATCATGAAAACCATGATTCAGACCTACGATATTCAGGGCCTATGACGAAGTGTCTGCCCGGCACTGCTCAAAGCGTTGTATAGTAATGATTCTCATTTATTTGTTGGTTGAGTAAACCCGGCTATCCGGGAGGGATTCATTACTACAGTTGCCGGCATGCCAACTGCCAATGACACCTTGTGTGTTTCGTGGGCAGTGCGTGCGCTTGAGAATTGCCTTAGAGGCCATGACACCCATGCTGACCGCCCGTGAACGTACTAGCGACGAATTACGACACTTTCGCGTCATACGGCCAGGGTTGTCGCTGCATTTTGGCACCGAGGTCCAATGCGAAGAGTCAGTAGGGAATGCTGTCGTTCACGACAACATCCGGATCGTGCTGTTACTGGAAGGCGTCATCGATGTTTCTTATGGCCGCAGCCATATCCAGCTTTTTACGCCGCATCTGCCGGACCGCGGCCAACGTGGCCAGAAGCAGGATGCGGCCATCGTCACGATACGGGAGCCAGAAGAGTGCAGGCGGGTCGTGCGCCAAGGCGACAGCTCGCGGCGCATCAGCATCGGTCTTAGCAAGCAGTGGCTGGAGGAGTCTCTATGCGAGGGCATAGGTGACGAGGCGGTATACCCGTTAGGGGACCATCTGGACACTCGTATCTGGAACGTCTCTCCTCGAGCACGGATGCTCGCCGAGCAGATGTTCCATCCGCCTTCTATGCCGCACCACATTGCTGGCATGTATCTAGAGAGCCGGGCAATCGAACTCATTGTCGAAGCCCTTTCGGTGACTAGCTCAACCTCGGTACACGCGCCATCTGCCGACACGATGCGGCCAAAGACATTTCAACGGATGCGCGATCTCAAGGCATGGCTGTGCGAGAACAGTTCAGCCTCATTGAATATCGATCAGATCGCTCGGCATATGAATACGACCGCCACGACACTGCAGCGCCATTTTCGGATGGCGTACGGACAGACCGTGTTCGAGTTTCTGCAATGTCAACGTCTGAGGCAGGCGCGTCAAGCGCTCGAATGCGACGACTCAAGCGTAGAACAGGCCGCGACGCTCGCCGGCTATACCAATGCGGCAAGTTTCGCCACAGCTTTTAAACGGCAATTCGGTTTGACGCCCACGCAAGTGCGTCCCGGGCGCCGTTGAGCCTGTTTGCTGATCCTGGGCGATCGATCATCTATTAGAAGGGAAGCGGCAGATTGCCGCTTTGACGAAGATTTGCGCTGTCTTCACGAAGGCGCATCCGGCCGATTACTGGGAAAATTGAAAATGAGAACACGTCCCATTAACAAATAAAGTCTTTCCCGTGAAGATATTTTCCTCAGCGCCTCCGTCGATCGGCCCTACCGCTCCTGCAGCCCCCTCTGGCTCAGCCAAAATCGTCAGACCAGACCCTTGTCGCCTCGCTCGCATGGTGCCCAGCGCGCTGCTGTTCATCACGCTGGGCAATAATGCCTGGGCGCAATCCGCTATCGCTCCCACGGACTCAGACGTCGCGACGATGGACGCCGTCACGGTAAACGCATACCGGGCAGCGGAAACCATCGGCGGTTCGACCAAGACCGACACGGCGTTGCTTGAGGTGCCGCAATCGGTGTCGGTCATCGAGCGTGAGGAAATGGACGCGCGGGGCGTCAGCAACCTGAACGAAGCTACCCGCTATACGGCAGGGGTATTGCCTGAAAGCCAGGGGATCGATAACCGTGTCGATGACTTGTACATTCGCGGTTTTGATGCCGGCAGCTTTGGCACCAACGTGATGCTCGACGGGCTGCGAGCACCATCGGACAGCAACCTGAGCTGGAACCGTACTTCCTTCAATACCTGGAATATGGAGCGCGTGGAGGTGCTGAAGGGCCCGTCCAGCGTTTTATACGGGCAGCTTGCGCCTGGCGGCATCGTCAATCAGGTCAGCAAGATTCCAACACTGGGTCAGGAACAAGTCGTGCGATTGCAAGTGGACGGACACGGCCGACCCCAGACCTCGTTTGATGTGGGCGGCGCTAACGACAACGAAAATCTGCTGTGGCGGCTCGTTGGGCTCTATGGCGACGGTGACACGCAGATCAAGCATACCGACCATGAGCAGTGGTTTATCGCGCCCAGCGCCACGCTGCAGTTCAACGACAATCGATCGCACTTGACGCTGTTGGGAATGTTTCAGCGTGATCGCGGCGGCAGCACGTTTCAATTTCTACCGTACGAGGGGACGGTGGTCCCGGCGGCTGACGGTTATATAGATCATGACACTTTCCTGGGCGAGCCGAACTGGAACGTGTACAACCGCGATATCTGGACGGCTGGCTGGCAGTTCGAGCATCAATTCAACAATAACTGGAAGTTCAACCAGAACGCCCGCTACACGCATGTCGATTCGTTATATCGCGCCACAGTGGGCAACGGCGTGCGCGGTGCGGCGCTCACTCAGCTCAACACGCTGACCGATGGACATATCCTCAATCGGCGCGCCGTACAGGGCGAAGGCGATTCAGATGCGCAGACCATCGATAGCCGGATCGAGGGTAAATTCGATACGGGGGCGCTGGCACACACTGTGCTGGTCGGCTTCGACTGGCAGAAAACCAACTGGACTTTCCTGCGCCAGGCCGCACAGGTGTCGCCGACTGCCATCGCGATCGACGTCTACGATCCGGTCTACACCTACTACGACTTTGAGCCGACGCTGGCCAGCCAGATGTCGACGCGAGAAACCGATGAACAGTTTGGCCTTTATCTGCAGGACCAGATCGCTGTGGGCAAATGGCGCTTCACGTTGGGTGGCCGTCAGGACTGGACCCGCATCGACACTCTCGATCGTCTGACCGATACCCGCACTATTACCAAGGACAGCGCGTTTACGGGACGGGCGGGGGTGACCTATCTGTTCGACAATGGGCTTGCGCCGTATCTCAGCTATGCCGAATCGTTCCAGCCTACGGGCGGCCTCAAGCGCGACGGCAGCAGTTTTAAACCGGTGACCGGCTCGCAGTGGGAGGTGGGCGTAAAGTACGAGCCGCGCAACATCGACGGCATGATTACGCTCTCGGCCTATGAGCTGAATCAGGAAAACGTGCTGACCGCTGATCCCGAGAACCAAGGGGACGAGGCGTATCAAGTCCAGACTGGAAAGGTACGCGTACGCGGTGTCGAACTGGAAGGCCGCATCACGCCTTTGCGTGGCTTGAGCGTAATCGGCGCGGTCACACGCATGAGTTCCAAGGTCGTGCGCAACAACGACGGCTACACCGGCAATCGTATGGTGCGTGTGCCGGATTGGATGGGGTCGCTATGGCTGGACTACACCATCCAGAGCGGCCCGCTGCGCGGCCTGGGCATGGGGGCGGGTGTGCGCTACGTGGACGAGACCTACGGCGATCTAGCCAACAACTTGCGTATCCCGTCCTATACCTTGTTCGACGCGGCGTTGCGCTATGACGTGGGCAAGATCGGGGACATGCATCTGGACCTGGCTCTCAATGCCAGCAATCTGGCAGACAAACGCTACGTGGCTACTTGCACGGCGGCGACCTCGTGCTACTACGGTACGGGCCGTAGCGTGATGGCTACCGCCAGGCTGAGTTGGTAGTGTGCGCATGAGCTCTGGTACTGCGTTTGCAAGGCGTCGCATGTTGTTGTCAATAGCATGGCTCGGTATGGTTGTACTCGAGTTGGCGATCTTTGCTGGTGATGCCTTTGGGGCCGGAGATGATTGGCCGCGCCGGTTTCACAATGCCGATCACACCATCACTGAATTACCGGGGCCGCCCAGGCGCATTCTGTCTACCTCTGTCACCGTGACGGGTACCTTGCTGGCAATCGGCGCACCAGTAGTGGCCAGTGCTTCGGCTGCCAACGGCAAATTCTTTGCGCAGTGGGCTGACGTGGCCGAACAGCGCGGTGTGGAAAATCTTTGGCCTGCGGGCGGTGTAGATCTGGAGGCGGTATATGCTGTTGCACCCGATTTGATCGTCGTGTCTGCTACCGGTGCAGATTCTGCGCGCGAGCACCTTGCGCGCTTGCGCACAGCCGCGCCCACTATTGTGGTGGATTATGGACGGCAGAGCTGGCAGGACTTGGCGCGCGAGTTGGCACAGGCCATGGGCCTGGAGGCGCAGGCTGCCCAGCGCATTGCAGAATTCGATCGCCATGTGGCTCAGGCTCGCGACAGGTTGGCGTTGCCCGAAGGGCAGGTGAACGTCATCAGCTATAACGGTCCGGGCACCAGCAATCCCATCGCTACCCGCGACGGTGTGCATGGTCAGTTGCTCGGTTCGTTGGGCTTCGATGTCGAACGGCCGGACCCGAGTTGGCACAGTACATCCGATACGGCGAGCGACTTTGTCTGGGCGCAGTACGAGTTTTTACCTCAGCTCAAGGCGTCCACGACATTTTTGCTCCGCGCCGACGATAGTAGAACGGCCGCGATGCTCAACGATCCTGTTCTCGCCAATTTGCCTTCGGTGCGTTCGCGGCAGGTCTATGCGCTGGGCCTCCATGCGTTCCGGATCGACTATTACAGTGCCAGCGAATTGATCGATCACATCGTACGTCTGTTTGGCCGTTGAGAGATGTCGAGGAGCGAATCATGCAAACTCCAGTAAGACTCGCTCCAGGCCTGCCCGCCGTCGCGAATATCCGCATTGAACGGCAGCGTGCGCGTTTGCTCATCCTGTCTGCCGGACTCGTGGCGCTAGTGCTGCTGAGTGCAATCAGTCTCATCGTTGGTGCACAGGAGGTTGAACCGCACACGGCTTGGCAAGCTATTTTCTCTTTTGACAGTTCCAACAACGATCATCTGCTGCTGCGGCATCTGCGGATACCACGCGCCTTGCTCGCTATGGTGATCGGCTGTGCGCTGGGTGCGGGTGGGGTGCTGATGCAGGCCCTCACGCGCAATCCGCTGGCTGACCCAGGACTCCTGGGCGTGAACGCAGGTGCAGCAGTCGCCATCGCTGCCGCTATTGCGGCCTTTGGTGTGACTGGCATCAGCGGTCAATTAGGCTTTGGTTTCGTGGGAGCTGCGCTTGCCAGCGTGGCGGTCTATTTGTTCGGCGGCATCCGTCAAGGTTTTGATCCGCTGCGCATGGTGTTGGCGGGTGCGGCGTTATCTGCGGTGTTGCTGGCTGTCACGCAGATCATCACCATCAACAGTGATAACGCGGTCTTCGATCAGTTCCGTCATTGGGCTGTCGGCTCGTTGCAAGGACGTGGCTACGCTGTACTGAGGCCCGTCTCCGTAGCAACGGCGGGTGGTCTGGCGCTCGCTTTCGCGCTGGCGCGGGGACTGGACGCGGTGGCGCTGGGCGCGGAGTTGGGTATGGTGTTGGGTGCACGTCCGGCAATCGTGTGGTTGAGCTGTGCGACAGCCATTGTGCTGTTGGTCGGGGCGGCTACGGCCGCTGCGGGGCCCATCGTCTTCATTGGATTGATTGCGCCCCATTTGGCTCGCCATGCCGGAGGACCGGACCATCGGTGGCAGTTGTGTTTTTCGATGCTGATTTCAGCACTGCTCGTTCTCGCTGCTGATGTGTTGGGGCGTGTGATAGCGCGTCCCGACGAGATTTCTGTGGGCATCCTGTCGGCGCTCATTGGCGGTCCGGTGTTCGTGGCGTTGGTCAGACGGCGCAGGCTGGAGGTTTCATGACGAGGACGCCGCATCACATCACTACACAGCGTGCCTGGCGTGTGCAGGGCTACAGCGTTCTCGTACAGCCCCGGATGTTGGTTGTCCTGTTGGTTCTGCTGGCCGTGCTGCTGACCCTGGTTGCAGCTGCGCTGAACGTCGGGCGGACTGGCATGAGTCTGCCGCGACTGCTGCAGGTGCTTTTCGAACCACAGGTGGCTCTTGCAGGTGAACAGATGGTCCTGGACGTCCGCCTGCCTCGAGTGCTGACGGCTTGTTTTGTAGGCGCAGGACTGGGTGTGTCCGGGGCGGTGTTCCAGTCCATCACGCGCAATCCCTTGGGGTCGCCTGACGTCATCGGTTTCACGACCGGGGCGGCCACGGGCGCGCTGCTACAGATCGTGCTCTACGGTCAGTCTGCGTTGGGTGTGGCGATGGGAGCCATGATGGGTGGACTGGCCGCGGCTATGGTCGTCTATCTGCTGTCGGTCAGGAATGGAAAGGCCGGTGGACGCAGACTGGTGCTGGTGGGCATCGGGGTCGGCGCCGTTCTGCACGCACTCAATGGACTGATGCTGGTCAAGGGCGAGCTGGACAATGCCGTGATGGCGAATCTGTGGCTGGCCGGCACGCTCAATGCGCGCAGTTGGACCCATGCCTGGCTCGCCATCTCAGGTGTGGTGCTGTTCGTGCCGTTCGTGCTGCTGTCGGCGCGCCGGCTGGCGATGATGGAGATGGGCGACGAGGTCGCCAGTCAGCTTGGTATACCGGTGGAACGTATGCGCTTGGCCATGGTGTTCTGTGCGGTCATGCTCGCTGCGCTCGCGACTGGGGCGGCTGGCCCCGTGGCTTTTATTGCGTTGGCAGCGCCCCAGCTCGCCCGTCGCCTGGGCCGGGCCCAGGGCCTGCCGGTCGCGGGGGCGGCCCTGATGGGTGCCTGTTTGCTGGTCGGCGCGGATCTGCTCAGTCAATGGCAACCTTTGCGTCTGAACCTGCCTGTGGGCAAGGTGACGGGGATGCTGGGGGGGCTTTATCTCATCTGGTTACTCGCGGCTTCGTCCCGCCGTGGCCGTTTTTCAGGAAGCCAGACATGAAGCAGCAAGCCATACAGCGTGGCGACGAAGAGATACAGCACAGTGGTCCGGTGCTCGTAGGACAGGGGTTGAAGCTTTCCTACGATTCCCGGCTTGTCTCCGCAGACTTGGATGTCACGATACCGCGTGGCCGAATCACTGTGATTGTCGGTCCCAACGCGTGCGGCAAGTCGACACTATTGCGCGCGCTATCGCGGCTGCTGGCGCCGCGTTCCGGCCAGATTGTCCTGGAGGGCAAGGACATTCGACACTACCGTGCCCGGGAGTTGGCGTGCAAATTGGGGCTGTTACCTCAGTCGTCGGTTGCGCCGGCCGGTATCTGCGTCGCCGATTTGGTCGCTCGCGGCCGTTATCCTCACCAGACGCTGTTCCGGCAATGGTCCACGGTGGACGAGGCTGCGGTGTGGCAGGCCATGGCTGATACCCGTGTGACGGAACTGGCGGACCGAGTGGTAGACGAACTCTCCGGCGGTCAACGCCAGCGCGTCTGGCTCGCCATGGCGTTGGCCCAGGATACCCCCGTCATGCTGCTGGACGAGCCCACGACTTACCTGGATATTGCTCACCAGTTTGAGGTGCTGGAGTTATGCAAGCGTCTTAACCGCGAAGGCGGCCGTACGTTGGTCATGGTGTTGCACGATCTCAATCAGGCGGCGCGCTATGCCGATCATCTCGTCGCCATGCGAGCCGGCGCGATCCAAGCGGCTGGCTCGCCCGGCGAGGTGCTCACGCCATCTCTGGTCGAGCAACTCTTCGGTATTCGCTGCCTTGTCGTACCCGATCCGGTGACCGGTACGCCGATGGTGGTCCCGGTAGCTCACGTTTCGCATGCAGGCGACGCGCCAGCGTGCGCTTGAAGCCGCCGCAGGACCCGCACGCATCTCATCGACACGGAAAGGAATCTTCACTATGTCTGATCGGAAACCCTTGTGTATCGGGCTGTCCCTCGCCACGACGTGGCTGACTGGCAACGGTTGGCGTCGGCCCGATAGCTGTGTGGAAGATACGTACTCGGCAGCTTTTTACGCTGACATCGCCAGGCGGGCGGAGGCTGCACACCTGGACTTTCTGTTCCGGCCCGACGTGCTGTACCTGGACCCGCAGGTGCTGGACCGTTCGCCTGGTTTCAGCAGCCTGGACCCCACGGTCCTGCTGTCCGCCATTGCGCCCGCGACCAAGCGCATCGGCTTGGTAACGACGGCTGCAACCACGTTCAACCCGCCCTACGTGGTCGCCCGCCAACTTCAATCGCTGGACTGGATCAGTGAGGGCCGTGCAGGATGGAACATCGTGACGGCGCTGGACGGCAGCCGCAATTTCGGTGATGCGCCCATGCCACCTTCCGAAGAGCGCTATAGCAAGGCATTGGAGTTCACTGAGGTCGTGCAGCAATTGTGGCGAAGCTATCCGCGCGAGGCACTGCTACTGGATCGCGCTGAGGGCAAGTACGCCGATCCCGCGCTCATTCGAGCGATCGATCATCATGGCGCGTATTTCAACGTACAAGGACCGCTAAACCTGCCAGCCCGCGGAGCGGGCCGTATTCCTCTGTTCCAGGCGGGCGCGTCGGAATGGGGCCGTGACTTCGCAGCGCGCGTCGCCGATGCGGTTTTCGCTGCCACTCCGGATATCGCGGCTGGCGCCGAACTGAGACAGGATCTGCGTGGCCGTGCCACCGCACACGGCCGCAAGCCTGATGCTGTCCGCATGTTGCCGGGCCTCAGCCTGTATTTAGGCAGGACTGCCAGTCACGCTCGCGATCTTTATGAGGCCACGCAGGGCCGAACGGAGGAAGCTCACAAGCTGGCGTATATCGAACGCATGCTGAGCATCGACGTACGCACGCTCGCACCGGACCAGCCGTTGACCTACACCATGTTGGGTGAGCCCGGGGTACCTATGCGCGGCCAGACGCATGTGGACCTGCTGCGTCGCCTGGTGATGCGTGAACAGCCGACGTTGAGGCAACTGCTGCAGCGTCCAGAGGTCTGTAGTTCGGCACATTGGCAGATAGTGGGCACCGCCGAGGACGCATTGCGCGAGATTGTCGCGCGCGTCGAGGCTGGCGCTGCGGATGGCTTCATTGCCTTGCCGGGCGGGGCCGCGGAGTCTCTGGACCTATGCCTGAGTGAACTGGTTCCTATGCTCGCGGCGCAGGGATTATTTCGTAAGCAGTACTCAGGGGAAACGCTTGCCGATCATATGGGAATCGTCCCCTGAAAACGATCGCAGCGGACATGTCGGGCTAAAAGTACGTCGTAACGGATAATCCGGCCCGCGGAAAACCCTGGCCCGTTCATCTCCACCAGCTCGGATTCGTCCTAGCTTGTGCTAATCTGCTTTCTGCCAGACGCGTAGCATTACCCCGCGCGCGATCCGGTGGCGGTCTGGTGCGCGGTTACCCCCTCGCATCCGGCTATTGCAGAGCAAGAACGCATGACACGATCGAGCGTGGAGACAACATCATGAGCCAATATGGCCCGCTAAAACTGCACGTCCCCGAGCCCACCGGGCGCCCGGGTTGCAAGACCGATTTTTCCTATCTGCATCTGTCGCCTGCGGGCGACGTTCCCAAACCCCCCATTGATGTCGCGGCTGTCGATACCGCCGATCTGGCCTATCGTCTCGTGCGCGTGATCGATGACGAGGGGCATGCCCAGGGACCCTGGGCGCCGCAGATGGACGACGATACGCTCCGCGCCGGGATGCGCGCCATGCTCAAGACGCGCATTTTCGATTCCCGTATGCTGACGGCACAGCGGCAAAAGAAAATCTCGTTCTATATGCAGAGCCTGGGCGAGGAAGCCATCGGCTCGGCGCATGCGCTGGCCCTGGAGCAGGGCGACATGTGTTTCCCGACCTATCGTCAGCAAAGCATTCTGCTCACGCGCAATGTGTCGCTGGTCGAGATGATGTGCCAGCTGATGTCCAACGAGCGGGATCCGCTAAAGGGACGTCAACTGCCCGTCATGTATTCCAAGCGTGACGCCGGGTTCTTCTCGATTTCAGGCAACCTGGCTACGCAATTCATTCAAGCCGTCGGTTGGGCGATGGCGTCGGCAATCAAAGGCGATACGCGTATCGCGTCAGCCTGGATTGGCGATGGTGCGACGGCGGAGGCCGATTTTCATACGGCATTGACATTCGCTCACGTATACCGCGCGCCCGTGATTTTGAATGTGGTCAATAACCAATGGGCCATTTCGACTTTTCAGGCGATAGCGGGTGGGGAAGGCACAACGTTTGCGGGGCGTGGAGTAGGCAACGGGATTGCCTCGCTGCGCGTGGACGGCAACGATTTCCTGGCCGTATATGCCGCCTCGCAATGGGCGGCCGAACGCGCGCGCCGCAATCTGGGGCCGACCTTGATCGAGTGGGTCACGTATCGGGCGGGGCCGCATTCCACGTCGGATGATCCGACGAAGTATCGGCCGGGCGACGACTGGAGCCATTTCCCGTTGGGAGACCCGATTGGCCGGTTCAAAAAGCATTTGATCAGCCTGGGCATTTGGTCGGATCAACAGCACGACGCCTTGAAGGCAGAGCTCGAAGCCGAGATTCTGGCGGCACAAAAAGAGGCCGAGAGTTTCGGCACGCTGGTCGATGGGCATGTACCCAGTGCGGCCAGTATTTTCGAGGATGTCTACGAAGAAATGCCGGACCATTTGCGCCGGCAGCGCCAAGAGCTGGGGGTCTGATCATGGCAAACGACAAAAATATAGGTCCGGCGACGACGTCGATGACCATGATCCAGGCATTGCGTTCGGCCATGGATGTCATGCTGGAGCGTGACGACAATGTGGTGGTGTTCGGCCAGGACGTGGGTTATTTCGGAGGCGTGTTTCGCTGCACCGAGGGTTTGCAAGCCAAGTACGGTTCATCGCGTGTTTTTGATGCGCCCATTTCAGAGGGCGGTATCGTCGGCGTCGCGGTAGGCATGGGAGCGTATGGGCTGCGGCCGGTTTGCGAAATCCAGTTCGCCGATTATTTTTATCCCGCATCGGATCAGATCGTCTCCGAGGCGGCGCGGCTGCGTTATCGTTCGGTGAATGAGTTCATCGCACCGATGACGATCCGCATGCCCTGCGGGGGCGGTATCTATGGCGGGCAGACGCATAGTCAAAGTCCCGAGGCGATGTTCACCCAGGTTTGCGGCTTGCGTACCGTGCTGCCCTCTAATCCGTACGATGCGAAAGGCCTGTTGATCGCTGCGATCGAGAGCAATGACCCGGTCATTTTTCTGGAGCCGAAGCGTCTCTACAACGGTCCGTTCGATGGGCATCATGATCGTCCTGTGACGCCGTGGAACAAGCATCCGGCCAGCCAGGTCCCCTCGGGCTATTACACCGTGCCCTTAGGCAGCGCTGCTGTCGTGCGGCCGGGCGAGGCGCTGACGGTATTGACTTACGGCACGACAGTGCATGTTTCTCTGACTGCGGCTGAGGAAACCGGTCTCGATGCCGAGGTGATCGATCTGCGCACGTTGTGGCCCCTGGATCTGGATACGATAGTGAACTCGGTGCGCAAGACGGGGCGCTGCGTCGTGGTGCACGAGGCCACACGGACCTGCGGTTTTGGTGCGGAATTGGTGTCGTTGATTCAAGAGCATTGCTTTCATTACCTGGAGGCTCCTATCGAGCGTGTCACGGGTTGGGATACTCCCTATCCGCACGCTCAGGAGTGGGCGTATTTTCCCGGGCCGGCCCGCGTGGGCGCGGCATTCCAACGCGTGATGGAGGCATGACATGGGGATTCACATCATCAAAATGCCCGACATCGGCGAAGGGATTGCCGAGGTCGAGCTCGTGGCATGGCATGTAAAGGTCGGTGATACCGTGACAGAGGATCAGCCTCTGGCCGATGTGATGACTGACAAGGCGACGGTGGAAATTCCGTCGCCTGTCGTGGGCAAGGTGATCTCGCTGGGCGGCAACGTGGGTGACACCATGGCCGTGGGCGGCGAGTTGATTCGCTTAGAGGTCGAGGGCGCGGGTAATTTCAAAGGCGATGCGGCGGCTGCGCAAGCAGGTCAGACGCCAACCTCTGCGGCCGGTAGGCCAGCGGGTGATGCGAGTGTGCCTCGAGATGCCGCCGGTCAAGCTGATCGCGAGGCCAACGTTGGATCCCGGTCGTCTTCGACACCCTCGGCCGCGTCCAGCGCTGCGGCTGTATCGCGAGAGTCAGCATCACTAGGCGCGTCAATCGCTTCGAACGTTTCGCCGGGTTCGGCGGTTGCATCGGCGATGGCCGCGCGTGACACGGCTCCAGCCGAGACATCGTCTGCGTCTGGGACTGGCCGGAAATCCACCGCAGCAGCATCCGCTGTGCAGCATTCCGCGCCGTCTCGTCAACCTGGCGAACGTCCCTTGGCCTCGCCCGCCGTGCGCAAGCGCGCCTGGGATCTCGGTATCGAGCTGCGTTATGTGCATGGATCTGGTCCGGCGGGCCGTATTCTGCACGAAGACCTGGCTGCCTATGTACAAGGGCAGGGCGCAACGGCATCGGCAGCGCTGTCCGGATACCGCGAGCGCCACGACGAGGAACAGGTGCCCGTTGTGGGCCTGCGCCGCAAGATCGCGCAGAAAATGCAGGAATCCAAGCGGCGTATTCCTCATTTCAGTTATGTCGAGGAAATCGACGTCACCGAGATCGAGGGTCTGCGTGCGCAACTGAATCGCAAATACGGCGAATCGCGGGGCAAGCTCACACTGTTGCCCTTGCTGGCTCGCGCCATGGTGATTGCCCTGCGGGATTTTCCGCAGATCAATGCACGTTATGACGACGAGGCAGGTGTGGTGACCCGTTTCGGCGCAGTACATCTGGGCGTAGCGACGCAGACCGATGCTGGTTTGATCGTGCCTGTAGTGCGCCATGCCGAGTCGCTCGATATTTGGGCGATTGCGCAGGAGATTTCCCGTTTGGCCCAGGCTGTGCGCAGCGGCAAAGCCGAACGCGATGCGTTAAGCGGATCCACGATCACACTCACGAGTCTGGGGGCATTGGGAGGCATTGTCAGTACGCCCGTCATCAATCATCCCGAGGTAGGCATCGTGGGTGTGAATCGGATCGTCGAGAGGCCGATGTTCCAGCAAGGCGCTGTCGTTCCCCGCAAACTGATGAACCTGTCTTCGTCGTTCGATCACCGCGTGGTCGATGGGATGGATGCTGCGCAGTTTATTCAGGCGGTCCGCGCATTGCTCGAGCAGCCGGCCTTACTTTTCGTGGAGGCGTGATGAGCGAGACGCTGAACACAACATTATTGGTGATTGGCGGCGGCCCGGGCGGTTACGTCGCGGCCATCCGCGCCGGGCAGTTGGGTGTGCCCACCATCGTCGTCGAGGGGCAGGAGCCGGGTGGTACGTGCCTGAATATCGGCTGCATTCCGTCAAAGGCGCTGATTCACGCTGCGGGCGAGTTTGAACGCGCTCGCGAATACGCTGAGACGGCACCATTAGGGATTTCGGTGAAGAAACCCTCGATAGACATCACGAAGACCGTCGCCTGGAAAGACGGCATCGTGAGCCGGTTGACTGGTGGCGTAGCCGCCTTGCTCAAGAAAAACGGTGTGCGACTGGTGCGTGGTTGGGCGCAAGTGCTCGATGGTAAGACGGTCGAGGTCGATACGGGACAAGGCATCCAACGCATTCAGTGCGAGCACTTGCTCCTGGCGGCGGGATCCGAGCCGATGCCGTTGCCGTCCATGCCTTTCGCGGGCCGAGTGATTTCGTCTACCGAGGCGCTGTCGCCGTCATCGATCCCCGAGCGCCTGGTCGTGGTGGGCGGTGGCTATATTGGGCTGGAACTCGGCACGGTGTATCGCAAGCTCGGCGCCGAGGTCGCGGTAGTCGAGGTGCAGGATCGTATTTTGCCGACTTACGATGCCGATCTGACCAAGCCGGTCGCGGCGGCGCTGGCGAAGATGGGGATCACACTCTACCTCGGACGCAAGGTCATGGGCATGAATGCGGCCGGCGATGCAGTGCGCATACAGGATGCATCGGGAGCCGAGACGGTGTTGCCTGCAGATCAAGTGCTGCTGGCTATCGGCCGCCGGCCACGTACCCAGGGGTGGGGGCTGGAAAACCTGCAATTGAGTCGATCCGGCAACGCATTGCGCATTGACGATCAATGCCGAACGTCGATGCGTAATGTCTGGGCGATTGGCGATATCGCGGGCGAACCAATGTTGGCGCATCGTGCGATGGCGCAGGGTGAAATGGTTGCCGAATTGGTGGCCGGCCACAAGCGTCGATTTACGCCGGCGGCCATTCCGGCGGTATGTTTTACCGATCCGGAAATCGTCACGGCGGGTCTGGCGCCGCAGCAGGCTCAGGATGCCGGGTTGGATTGTCTAGTTGGTCTATTCCCGTTTGCCGCCAATGGACGGGCTATGACGCTGGAGTCGACAGAGGGCTTTGTGCGTGTTGTCGCGCGCCGTGATAACCATCTGATTGTGGGGTGGCAGGCGGTTGGGCGCGGAGTGTCCGAACTGGCGGCGGCGTTTTCGCAATCGCTGGAGATGGGAGCCGTGTTGGAGGACGTGGCTGGGACCATTCATGCGCATCCGACGTTGGGGGAGGCTGTCCAGGAGGCTGCTTTGCGTGCGTTGGGGAGGGCGTTGCATATTTAGTTGAGGCAGAGGTTTGGTGTGGCTGAGGGTGGCGTGCTTATTGGACGTCGAGCCGAGGCAATCGGGCCGTGAGGGCTTCACAAAGCCGGTCCGGCGCGCGGGCGCCGGAC
>NZ_CBCSJH010000060.1:0-21843 GCF_965139195.1 Bordetella tumbae
GCCACGTGAAGCGCCAACACGGTCACTGCCCCGCTTCGACGTCCAATAGCACTCNATCCCCCGNCCTACCAGCGCGCCAACGTCCAATAGCACTAGCCCCCCAAACCTGCCCACGATCCCGACCTATCTCATCACTCGACCTTGATCCCCGCATCCTTGATAACCTTACTCCACTTAGCAAGCTCAGCTTGTATGAACGCCCCGAACTCCTCCGGCGTACCCGGTTTGGGCTCCGCCCCTGCAGCCAGCATACTTTTGACGGTATCAGGATTGTTCAACACTTTCTGCATATCGGCGTTCACGCGCTTGACAATATCGGCAGGCGTACTTGAGGGCGCCAGCATGCCGCTCCAGGAATAGGCTTCGTAGCCGGGCACGCCCGACGACGCGATGGTGGGAATACCTGGGAACAACGCAGAAGGCTCGGGATTACCTACACCCAATGCACGAATTTTCCCGCCCGATAAATGCGGCATGGCGGATGGACCATCGGCGAACATGACCTGGACTTGTCCCCCAAGCAGGTCCTGCATCGCCGGCGCACTGCCACGATAAGGCACATGCTGCAGGCGCGTACCAGTCATGCTGTTAAAGAGTTCACCCGCGAGGTGAGTGCCACCGCCGGTGCCAGACGAGCCGAACGACAGCTTTCCTGGATTTTTCTTGGCATAGGCAATGAGTTCCTTGACACTTTTGACGGGCAAAGACTCATGCACAACCAGCACGATCGGAAATACCGCGCCCATACCCACAGGCACAAAATCCGCAGTGATGTCGTAGCTCAGGTTACCGCGCAGGCTGGGCAATACGGTGTGATGGATCGAAGCAAAGAAATAGTGATACCCATCCGCAGGAGCCTTGGCCGCGGCTTGCGCGCCGACGATGCCGCCCGCGCCCGCCTTGTTGTCCACGACCGTCGGCGTCTTCCACATCGCGCCCAGAGGCGTTGCGATGAAACGGGCTGTTGTATCGACCGGGCCACCGGCGGGGAATGGCACAATGAAATTGACGGGATGATCAGGCCACGAGGCAGCGCGAACAGAGAACGGCATAGTCGCGGCAGCGCAGGCTGCCCCCAGCCCCGCCAGCAGGCGGCGGCGTTGCGGATCGTGCATGAGTATGTCTCCGGTTTTTTGTCTGTGCGCACAAGCGCTGTGCCTTGTGCAGTGCTCGTATTATTTGCGCACAGGTGCCGGCTTGCCGATTCTTTTTTGCCGAAGCCCCTGTTCAGCAGCGGCAACCATCCGGCCGGGCGTCAGGCATTGCGCGCTGCCACCCGCACATGCTCGATGAAGTCTTCCACAAAACGCGGCAGATCGCGGCCGCGTTGCCGGCACAATAAACGGTCGCGCTGTGCCCAGGCGTCCTTCAGGCGCAGGACATGCAATGCCTGGGGCCGGCTGTAGCGCGCCGCGCAGGCCCTGGGCACTACGGCGATCCCAGCCCCTGCCTCGACCATGCGGCACACAGCCTCGAAACTGCCCACGTGTACCCGTTGACACAACCGTTTTCCCAAACCCAGCGCGATGTCCTCCAGGAAGGTCTGAATCGCACTGTTGGGATGAATGCCGACGAACTGATAGGCATCGATCACATCGACAAAATTGGCAGACTCCAGTTGCGCCAAGGGATGTTTCAATGATGTCACGACGGCCAGTTCATCACGGAACAGGGGCATCACGTCCAGCCCCTCGACATCGATATTGCCCGCCACGATCCCCAGGTCCGCCGTTCCGGCGCGAATGGCCAACACGATATCGCCGGAGATTTTTTCCTCCAGCTCGATATCCACATCCGGGTTTTCAGCCAGAAAGGTCGACATGGCATCGGCCAGAAAAGAATTCGTCGCCGTCGTGTTGGCGAGCAATCGTAACCGTCCCTTGATACCACTGGAATACGGCTGTAAATCGGCATTCAGGCACTCCAGCTGACGAAATACTGCGTGGGCGTGCTTGAGCAGGACTTCGCCCGCCGGCGTCAGGGCGACACCTGTCGCCTGGCGCACCAGCAATCGCGCCTTGAACGCTTCTTCCATGTTCTTGATGCGCGCACTGGCCGCAGGCAGCGACAGAAAGGTGCGCTCGGCCGCACGGGTCAGATTCAGGGTTTCGCCTACGTTCACGAATAAACGCAGATCGGTCAGGTCGTGTCTCATGTTCCGCCAAGCAAAAGGGGGGTGTCTTTAATTTTGAATTCCGCTGGCCCGACTTGAAATCTACCATGCACAGAGTCGGGTGTCCCAAACAGGCGTGCGATTCGCGTGCATCTGTCTAGCGAAGCGGCCCCAGCCCCAAAGGAGAATGGATTATGAGCGGTATGGTTGCAGGAAAAGTCGTCGTCGTCACCGGCGCGGGCGGCGGGATCGGGCGCAGTGTCGCCCTGGCGATGGCTGCGGCAGGCGCAAAAGTCGTGGTCAATGACATCGGGGTATCTCTGCAGGGCGAAGGCGGCGGGGACGGCCCCGCTCAGGCCGTGGTCAAGGAAATCCAGGCCGCCGGCGGACAAGCCTGCCCCAGCACAGACAGCGTCGCGAGCTACGAGGGCGCTCACAACATCATCAAGACAGCGGTCGATGCCTTTGGGCGCATTGATGCCGTGGTCAACAACGCAGGCAATCTGCGCGACCGCGTGTTTCACAAGATGAGTGAAGAAGAATGGCGCCAGGTGCTGGATGTGCATTTGAATGGCTCGTTCTACATGAGCCGTGCCGCGGCACCCTATTTTCGCGAACAGGAATCCGGCGCGCTGGTGCATATGACCTCGACATCCGGACTGATCGGCAATTTTGGGCAGGCCAACTATGCGGCAGCCAAGCTCGGCATCGTCGCACTGTCCAAGTCCATCGCGCTGGATATGGCACGCTATCACGTGCGATCAAATTGCATTGCACCATTTGCCTGGAGCCGCATGACCAGTTCCATTCCCGCAGAGACCGAAGCCGAAAAAGCCCGCGTCGAAAAGCTGAAAAAAATGGAAGCCGGCAAAGTTGCTCCTCTCGCGGTGTACCTGGTCAGCGACACCGCCAGCGAAGTGACGGCGCAGATTTTTGCCGTACGAGCCAATGAAATCATGCTGATGAGCCAGCCTCGCCCGCTGCGCACCGTGCACTACAGCGAAGGCTGGACCCCGGAATTGATTGGCGATATCGCGATTCCCGCGATGCGCAAACATTTCTATGCGCTGGAACGTTCGCCTGACGTCATCGACTGGGACCCCATCTGAGAGAGCCGCCATGCCCTTGGATTATCAAACCATCAAGAACTGGCAATTCGCCGACATCCACCACCGTTACGAGGACAAGGACACGATTCTGTACGCGCTGGGCATCGGTCTGGGGGCAGACCCCATGGACGCTGCGCAGTTGCGCTATGTCTATGAACAGGATCTTCAAACCATCCCCACCCTGGCCACCGTGCTGGGGCATCCCGGTTTCTGGATGAATGACCCTCGCACCGGGATCGATTGGGTCAGGCTGGTACACGGCGAACAGCGTCTGCAATTGCACGCGCCACTACCTGCCAGCGGTACCGTGATCGGCAAGAGCCGCATCACGCATGTCATCGATAAAGGCGCCGACAAGGGTGCGCTGGTGGTCACCGAACGCACGCTGCATGACGATCAAGGCCTGCATTTGGCGACCTTGCAGCAGATCACGTTCTGCCGTGGCGATGGCGGTTTTGGGCAGGGCGACGAAGCGCTGCCGCCCTTGCCCGCCGCGCCAGCACGCACGCCGGACCGATCGTGCCAACTATCGGTTGCCCCCAACGCAGCACTGCTGTACCGGCTGAATGCCGACCGCAACCCGCTGCATGCCGACCCTGCAGTCGCCAGCAAGGCCGGTTACCCGCAGCCTATTCTGCACGGCCTGTGTACCTACGGCATGGCGGCACACGCCATCATCAAGACCTGCTGCGACTACGACGCGTCGCGATTGACCGGTTTGAACGCCCGATTCTCGTCCCCCGTCTTCCCGGGCGAAACCTTGCAGTGCGACATATGGCAGGACACGAGCAATGCATTGCAATTCGTCGTGCGTGCCGTCGACCGAGACGTCGTGGTGATGAGCCACGGCACTGCCACGCTTTCTCCATAAACGCGGCTTGCCGCAACAAGGTTCTTATTGTCATGCAGCATCGTCCCCCGCCTCTGGAAGGCATCCGCGTACTCGATCTCAGCCGTATCCTGGCCGGCCCCTGGTGCACCCAGAACCTAGCGGATCTGGGTGCAGACGTGATCAAGGTCGAACGTCCCGCCACCGGTGACGACACGCGTCACTGGGGTCCACCCTATCTGAAAGACGGCCAAGGCAAGGACACGTCCGAGGCGGCCTACTATCTGAGCACCAATCGCAACAAACGCTCGCTGGAAGCCGATATCGCCAGCCCTGAAGGCGCGGCACTCATCCGCGAGCTCGTCACTCATTGCGACATTCTGGTCGAAAACTTCAAGGTCGGGGGCTTGCGCAAATACGACCTGGACTACGACAGCCTGAATGCCCTGAATCCACGCCTGATCTATTGCTCGGTCACTGGTTTTGGCCAGGACGGCCCCTGCGCCACATTGCCCGGCTACGATTTCATGATCCAGGGGCTGGGTGGCCTGATGAGCATTACCGGTGAGCGCGATGACCTGCCCGGCGGCGGTCCTCAGAAAGCGGGTGTGGCTGTCACAGACATCATCACGGGGATGTACGCTACGGTCGCCATTTTGGCAGCCATTCAAGAACGGCATCGCAGCGGCTTGGGCCAGCAGCTGGACATCGCGCTGCTGGATTGTCACGTCGCCATGCTGGCGAACCAGAACTCCAACTATTTCACGTCGGGTAATGCGCCAACGCGTGCAGGCAATGCCCATCAGAATGTCGTGCCCTATCAGGTCTTTGCCGCCAGCGACGGCCACCTGATCGTCGCAACAGGCAACGAATCGCAATACCGCGCCTATTGCAAAGCCATCGGCGTGCCCGAACTGGGGGACGATCCCCGCTTTGCGACGAATCGGTTGAGAGTCACCAATCGGGATGTTCTGGTCGCCCTGTTGAGCGACATCATGAAACAAGGTCCGCGCGACGAATGGATCAGCAAGCTGGAGGCTGCGGGCGTGCCTTGCGGCCCCATCAACAACATCGCGCAAACTTTTGCTCATCCGCAAGCACAAGCACGTCAACTGCGTCGAGAACTGCCGCACCCTTTGGGTGGCACGGCGTCCGTGACAGCCAGCCCGCTGCGGTTTTCCGCGTCGCCTGTGGTGTATCGCAATGCACCGCCCATGCTGGGCCAGCATACGCAGGAAATCCTGCAGGAGATCCTCGGTAAAACGGCTTGAACGCATTGACGATCCGATGACCGGGGAAAACCCGCGGTTAAGCAAATCCGAATAGTGCCGCCGATCCAGAATAGCTAGCATTTTTCGAGCCGTGAATCAGGTTGATCATGATGTTGCGGCACACAAAAAATCCTGACGCCGCATCTTGGCTTGCCGCTTTCCAAAGCAGCATTCGGCCTGCAGGCGGCTTTGAGGCAGAAAATCACGACATCTATCGTGGGAGACAACGCATGAAAAAGCTGCTTGCCGGTTTGGCCCTGTGCCAAGGCCTGTCCCTGACATCGCTGGCCACCGCGGCCGATCTGACGATAGGAGGCCTGCTGCCCATGAGCGGCAGCAACGCCGAATATGGACAGATATTCAGCTCGGGCGCCAACCTGGCCGTTGAACACATCAATGCGTCCAAGATGCTGTCCGGCAAGCTCTCCATCGTGTACGAAGACAGCCAGGCACTGCCCATGCAAGGCGTCATCGGCATGAACAAACTGGTCAACGTCGCAAAAGTGCCCTTCGTGCTGAGCGCGTTTACCGGCGTGTCCAAAGCCATCGCCCCCGTTGGCACGCGCAGCAAAACCGTGATGGTCAACGGCGGCGGTGTAGGCCCCGACCTGGCAGACCTGGGCGAGTACTTCTGGAACACGATTCCTCTGGCCAACTTCGAGGTACGCGCCATCGTGCCGTATCTGGTCAAAGATCGTCAGTTCAAGCGCATTGCCCTGATCTATGTCGACGATCCGTTGGGCCAAGCCGTCGTCAAGGAATTGGGCACAGAGCTAGGCAAAGCCGGAGGCGAATTGGCTGGCAGTTTCTCGGTACCTGCCACCTCGCAGCAGTTTTCAGGTATCGCTGCACGCGTGCGTGATGTCAAACCCGACGCGGTTTATATCGCCTCGTATGGCAGCCAGCAAGGGCAGATCGTCAAGCAACTGCGCGATAACGGCGTCACGCAGCAACTGGTCAGCTATTCTGCATTCGCCATTCCCTCGACGCTGTCCCTGCCCGAAGCCAAAGGCGCGATTTTCACCAGCCAGAAGGTGGACTGGGAGAAATCCGACGACATCACGCGCCGCATGCTGGACGACTATAAAAAGCAGTATGGCAAAGCCCCCAACATGTATGTCCTGAACTACTACAACGCCGTGCGCACCTTTGCCGTGCTGGCCGCAGCGCTGGAAAAAGCCGGTAAGCCCATCACTGGCGAGAACCTGCTGGCGCAGCGCAAGGCGACCCCCTCTTTTGATTTCGTGGGCGCCACCGTCTCGTTCGCGGATAACGGCACCATCAAGGCTCCTATCCAGATCAATGAGATCGGCGAGAACGGCACCAAGCCCATCGCCGACGCCGCGCCCTGACCCCGTCCCATAGAGAGGTGGCTATCGTATGTTGTTTGTCCAGCTCTTCATCAACGGGATACAGACAGGTGCCCTGTATGCCCTGATCGCGGCCGGGTTTTCGCTGATCTTCGGCACGACCCGGGTCTTTCACGTCGCCCACGGCGCCACATTCACGCTGGCAGGCTTTATTTTTTACGAGTGCTATACGGTGCTGGGCTGGATGTGGCCATTGGCTGCGGTGGCCGCGGGTCTGGCGGCGGCCTTGTTCGGCGTGTTGGTGGACCGCTATATCTACGCCGTCATCCAGCGGCACGAGGGTGCGTTTTTTACCGTGTTTGTCGCCTCGTTCGGCGTTGCGATCGTGGCACAGAATCTGATCACCATCGGGTTCGGCCGGGGTCTGGTGACTGTGCCCACGCCGTTGAGCAAGAGCGTGGAATGGCTGCCGGGATTGTATGTCGCCCCTATGGCAGGGGTCGCAGTGCTATGCGCCATCGTCGCATTCGGCCTGCTGCAGTGGCTGCTGACCCGCACCAATCTGGGCCTGGCGCTGCGGGCGTTAGGCGAAAATTCCGCCCTGGTACGCGTCTATGGCCTGACACCGCGGCGGCTGTCGCAATACGTGTTCCTGATCGGCTCATTACTGGCCGTGCCGGCAGCGATCCTGACGGCGACGACATCGGGCCTGAATCCCTCGATGGGACATCACATCATGCTGATCAGCATCGCGGCCACCATAGTAGGCGGCGTCGGCAGCCTGCGCGGTGCGGCCGTGGCGGGATTGCTGTTAGGCATGGCCGAGAATCTGTCGCTCGCCTGGATCGATCCGCAGTGGAGCGAGGCGGTCACTTTTGTCGTGCTGTTCCTTTTCATCCTGTTCCGCCCCGGCGGTGTATTCGGGCGCGCAGTGACGTCGTGACAGTGGCACGCCGTAATCATGGTCTGACGATTCATTCAACGGAGCATCCATGCTGGCTTATCTGCAAAACATTGCCGTGCTCTTCTGCGTGAATGCCATGTTGGCAGTCACACTCAACTTCATCATGGGCTATGCCGGCATTTTCTCCCTGGCGCATGCGATTTTTTTCGGGGTTGGCGCTTATACCGCAGCGAATGTGGCGATGCACTTCAGCGATTCGCTGTTGTTATGTACCGTCGCTGCCGTACTGGTGTCGGCCGTGCTGTCCATGGTCCTGGCCTTGCCGGCGTTACGCGTGCGGGGGGAATATTTTGTTGCCGCATCGCTGGGCCTGCAGGTCATCGGCGTCACGGTCTTTTCGGAATGGAAAGGCGTCACCGGCGGATTGGGGGGACTGGTGGGTATCCCCCCGCCCACGATTTTCGGCCACGCACTGAGCACGCCTGCCGAGTTCCTCGCCTTGGCCATCGCGGGGTTGATCGCCGTTTTACTCATCACCACCGCCCTGTTACGCGGCAGCTTTGGCCGCAGCTTGATGGCCATCCGCGATAGCGAATCCGCAGCGCAATCGGCGGGCAAATGGGTCGCCGCCATCAAAACCCTTTCTGTCGCCGTCTCTGCCGGATTGGCCGCCGTCGCTGGCGTCATCTACGCGTTCTACATGAGTTTCGTCAATGTCGAAGGATTCATGCTGGAAACCTCGATCCTGTTGATGGCCATGGTCATTATTGGCGGCACAGGCACCGTGTTTGGCCCCATCATTGGTACCGCGCTGTTGATGGTGCTGCCTGCCGCGTTGACGTATCTGCCCTTCCTGCCGCCTGCGGAACTCGGCACGATACAGCAGATCGTGTATGGCGCAGTCATGGTGTTGTTGATGATGTATCGCCCAGGCGGATTGGTGGGCGGACGCCGCAAAGGGGGCCAAGCATGAGTGCCGCCATGTCTGCATCCACGCAGTCATCCGAACATGCGATGAGCACGGCATCCTCTCCTGCCCTGCTGCAATTACAGGGACTGTCCAAGCGATTCGGCGGCCTGCAAGCCATCACCGATGTATCGATGGACCTGCCCGCGGGCCTCATTACGACGCTGGTCGGCCCGAACGGCGCGGGCAAGACCACGCTCTTTAACATGATCACGGGACACTTGGTACCGAGCGCCGGGACCGTCTATCTGCACGGCAAGCCGCTCGACAAGCTGGCGCCGTGGCAGATCGCCCGCCTCGGCGTCGGCCGGACGTTTCAGGACTTGCGGCTCTTTACTCAGATGAGCGTGATGGAGAACGTCACGACCGTCACCGAACGCAGCAGCTGGTTGTGGCAGCACCGCACAGATCCCCAACGTATTGAATCCATTTTGAACGAGTCCGGACTCTGGAATAAACGGCACGAGCGCGCGGCGGATCTGGCGTATGCCGAGCGCAAATTCCTGAGCCTGGCGCGCTTGATGGCCAGTGGCGCATCGCTCTGGCTGCTGGACGAACCGGCCTCGGGCCTGGACCCGCGCTCCTTTGATCGTTTCGTCGCCTTGCTGCGCGACTATGCTACGCGCGGCATCACCATTTGCATCATCGAGCACAATCTGGATCTGGTGACGCAGCTGTCTGATCAATTGGCCTTTTTGGATCAGGGCAAATTGCTGGCGTGCGGCGATCCGGCAGCCATTCTGCAGGATCCCGCCTTGGCTGCGATTTACTTCGGAGAGCGAGCATGAGTGCCTCCCCCCCGATCCTGGAAACCCGCGGCTTGCGTGCAGGCTATGGCGAGCGGCCCGTTCTCGAAGGCATCGATGTGCATCTGCATGCCAACGAAGTGCTCTGCCTGATCGGACACAACGGCGCGGGCAAATCCACGTTGCTCAAGACTTTATTCGGCCTGCTGGACCCGGAAGATGGCCAGGTGCTGTTGGACGGGACGCCCATGCATAGACCCGACGCACGCCGTCTGACGGATGCGGGCATCTCCATGGTGCCCGAAGGGCGCGGCATTTTCCCGGGGCTGACCGTCGCCGAGACCATGCGGTTGGGGCTATGGTCCGCAGGCGTTCCGAAGGGCGAACACGCGGCACGGTTGGATTGGGTCATGCAAGTCCTGCCCGCCTTGCGCAAGTTCTACAGCCAACGCGCCGGCACGCTCTCTGGCGGCCAACAACAGATGGTGTCGTTAGGCCGCGCCCTGCTCAGCCAACCGCGCTGCCTGTTGTTGGACGAGCCCTCGATTGGACTGGCGCCCAAGCTGTTTCAAGACTTGATGGGTCCGATTCGCGCGCTGCAACAGCAACGCGGCATGGCCATCTTGATCGTTGAACAGAATGTCCGCGAGGCCTTGAAAATCGCCGATCGCGTCATCGTCATGAAATCGGGCACCCTGATCCGCGCTGGCGTACCCGCCGATTTTTCCGACAATGCCAGTCTGATGGAACTGTATTGATGTCTGCCGCTGACACGCCAGCGCCTGTACGCCTGGCCGATTTATATATTCCGCATTTACAGGCCCGCCCTGACGACATCGCGCTGATCGACGAGGCCGGCCCTCTGAGCTATCGCGAATTCGATGCGTTGTGCCTGCGCACTGCGCAGTGGCTGGCGGCGCAGGGTATTCGGGCCGGCGACTGCGTAGCAGTATGGCTGGTCAACCGCCGGGAATGGCTGGCGCTGCTATTCGGTCTCGCCCGGTTGGATGCCACATTGGTCGCCATCAACACGCGCTATCGCAGCAGTGAGCTCGAGTACATTCTGACGCGCTCCAAAGCGCGCATGCTGCTGATGCAGCCTTCGTTTCGGAAAATCGACTTTCCCGAGGTCCTGGCAGACATCGCGCCCGATGCGCTGCCGGATCTCGAGTGTATTGCGTTACTCGATGCCCCCACTGATACACCGGATACGGTGCTGGACCGGCGCACCGTGGCGTTTTCACCCGATGCGCCAACACGGTTTCTGCAAACGCCAGATATCGCTAGCGGAGCATCCCAACCATCGCATCCGGTGATCCTGTTCACCACATCGGGCACCACCAAGGGCCCCAAACTGGTGATGCATAGCGCTGCAACCCTCTATGCACACAGCACCTGCGTCGCCGATGCATACGGGTTTCACGAAGCCGGCACGCGATTGCTGGCTGCATTGCCGCTGTGCGGCGTGTTCGGCCTGAACGGTGTGTTGGCGGCGCTACGGGCGGGTGCGCCCGTCATCATGATGGATCTGTTCGATGCGCCGCGGGCTGCACAGACCTTGCGTGACGAACGCATCACGCATTTGTTCGGCAGCGACGAAATGCTGCGGCGTATTGCCGACGAAGCCGCGGAAACGCGGCCCTTTCCCCATGCCCGGGTATTCGGATTCGCCTCTTTCAGCCCAGGGGCTGCCGCACTCGTTGATTCCCTGCAGCAACGCGGTTTTCCGTTGCAAGGGTTATACGGTTCTAGCGAGGTACAAGCGCTATTCTCTCTGCAAGATGCCGACTTGCCGGTCGAGGAGCGGGCCCTGGGAGGCGGCAGGCCAGCCGCAGACCAGGCGGCTCATCTGCGCATTCGTCATCCCGATACCGGCGACTTATGTCCATTGGGCGAGCCCGGTGAAATAGAAATCCGTGCGCCCGGTAATTTCCTGGGTTATCTGGACAATCCGGAGGCGACCGCCCAGGCCATGACAGACGACGGATACTTTCGCACCGGAGACCTGGGCTACCTGCGCCCGGACGGCAGCTTTGTTTATCTCGCACGCATGGGCGACACGCTGCGGCTCGGCGGTTATCTGGTTGATCCTGCAGAAATCGAACATGCGCTAGCCCAACAGCCGGGCGTGCGCAATGCGCAAGTCGTCGGCATCTCGCTGGACGGCCAGCCCCGCGCAGCGGCCTTTGTGATCGCGGCCCCGGAGATCACAGCAGAGGATTTGCTCACATCATTGCGCACATCGCTGGCGCCTTTCAAAATCCCCGCGCGGTTGTGGCTGGTCGATACCTTTCCCACCGCAGCCAGCGCCAACGGCTTCAAGATTCAACGAGCGAGATTACGCCAAATGGCCGAAGAGCGACTGCACCTGGAGATGCGTTAACCGGGTCTTTCCGGGTATCCCAGGAACGACTTTTGACGAATTCCTTTGAGGCAACCGATGCACGACACTTCTTTATATTTCGAGGACTTCCACCCAGGCCAGACATTCGAAAGCGGCGGCCGCACACTGACCGAAGCCGACCTGACCATGTTTTCCATGGTATCCGGCGACTGGAATCCCATCCATGCCGATGCCGTCTATGCTGCCAGCACGCGCTATGGCCAACGATTGATACACGGTACGCTGGGCATTGCCATCGCGACCGGCATGATGCATGAACTGGGCATCTTTCACCGCTCGGTCGTTGCGATGCTGTCGCTGCGCGAATGGAAATTCGTCAAGCCTATCTTTGTCGGCGACACGCTGCATCTGGTGCTGGATATTCTGGCGGTCAACCCCGGCACCAGCACACGCGTGGGCGCGATTGACCGGCGTCTGCGGCTGGTGAATCAGAACGGCGAAACTGTACAGGATGGCAGCAGCGAGGTGCTGGTCCTCAAGAAGAAAAACTAAACGCCTGACCGCGGCCACCACCTGCAGCCCGTTCATGATCGTGCTGCGCCGCTAGGCGATGCATCACACGGAGAGCGTCACAATCCAAAGCGGGAAAACAGGCAGATTCACTCCTGTTTTCCCTGTCAACGCTCATTCCGTGACATTCGCCTCAACCAGTTTGGCCAGTTGCAGCAGCGATTCCTGCCATCCCAGATAGCACATTTCGGCGGGAATCATTTCTGGAATTCCCTCCTGCACGATATTCAGCTCGGTCCCGCACACGACCTGTTTCAGTGAAACCGTAACAGTCATTTCGCCGGGCAAATCGGCATTATCAAAGCTGTCCGTATAACGAATTTTCTCAAAGGGCACCAACTCCAGATATTCTCCGCCGAACGACTCGCTCTTACCCGTGCCGAAATTGCGGAAAGACATCTTGTGCGTGCCGCCGACCCGGGCATCGAGGTGATGCACCTCGCAGGTATATCCGTAGGGGGGCAGCCATTTAGCAGCAGCATCGGGCTCGAGAAAGGCTCGATAGACGCGCTCGGGGGTAGCACGCAAGACACGGTGTAGGCGAACGGTTCCGGTTGTCATGATGAGAGCTCCTTAGGGTTAACGCCCCCGCCGCGCCTGTGGCGGTGGTTCAAAACGGGGGATGTACTCCTACGACGAATCAGCTTTCCACAAATCGACAACGATCAGACTAGAGAAAACCCTGATCTGCCATGGCTCCAAGGCATAGTTGCCCAACGCAACCCCCTACCTGACAATAAGCTGACGCGTCACAGACGTGTCACGAAACCGCCCCACAATCCGGTGAACTGTTCAAAAATGGATCATCCGGGATCATGAAGAAACTACTGAGCGTCACGTTGATCGGCCTGGCCTGGGCCGCCGTCGCCCCCGCCACCGCCGCCGAATGCCCACATGGTGAGCTCGACAAGAAATTCTGCGACGCCAACGGCGACATGGTTGCCGACGCCCCCGCCAATCCCAAAGAATGGGTGGATCCCTCGACGCTGATTTTTGCCTACACCCCCGTCGAAGACCCGGAGGTCTATCGTAGCGTGTGGGACGATTTCCTGCGCCACATGGAAAAGACCACAGGCAAAAAGGTCCAGTTTTTCCCCGTGCAGTCCAATGCCGCGCAGCTCGAAGCCATGCGCGCCGGCCGCCTGCACGTCGCGGGCTTTAACACAGGCAGCAATCCGCTGGCCGTGAACTGCGCGGGCTTTGTGCCGTTCACCATGATGGCGGACAAACAAGGCGCCTACGGCTACGAGATGGAAATCATCGTCCCGGCCGATAGCAGCGCTCAAAAAATCGAGGATCTGAAAGGCAAGACGATCGCCTTCACCTCGCAGACGTCGAACTCGGGCTACAAAGCCCCCTCGGCCTTGCTGGCCAGCACCTACCACATGCAGGCAGACAAGGATTACAAGCCCGCGTTCTCGGGCAAGCATGACAACTCGGTCATCGGCGTTGCCAACAAGGATTACGACGCAGCAGCGGTGGCAAACTCGGTGATGAACCGCATGATCGCGCGCAACGCCGTGGACAAGACCAAGATCCGCAGCATCTACAAATCGCAGTCGTTCCCCACGACGGGCTACGGCTATGTCTATAACCTCAAGCCCGAACTGGCCGAGAAAGTCCGCGAATCGTTCACGACGTTCAACTGGGAAGGCACTGCGCTCCTGAAGGAATTCGGCAAGGCCGAACCCGCTCAGGAAGCCTTTATTCCCATTACGTACAAAGAACACTGGGCAGTCGTGCGCGAGATCGACAAGGCCATGAACGTGTCGTACACGTGCCAGTGAGCGGGCATTGTGCAATGACAGTCAGCGTTATGCGAGGCATCGGATGATACATGGCCGCGCCGACACCGATGCGCCTATGCTGGAGCTGCAAGGACTCGTCAAACGCTATCCCACTGGCGATCTGGCGTTGGATCACGTAGACCTGAACGTCCCCCGCGGACAGGTCCTGGCGTTGATCGGCCCATCCGGGGCAGGCAAAAGCACGTTGATCCGCTGCATCAACCGGCTGGTGGAGCCGTCAGGCGGCGATGTGCGCCTCGACGGCCGCAGCCTGCCCACGCAATCCGCACGCGAACTGCGGCGCACGCGCCGCCAGTTGGGCATGATTTTTCAAGAGTACGCATTAGTCGAACGCCTGACCGTCATGGAAAACGTATTGTCAGGCCGGCTCGGCTACACAGGATTCTGGCGCAGTTGGGCGCGCCGCTATCCGCAGGCTGATCTGGAGCAGGCGTTTTATTTACTGGACCGTGTAGGACTCACGGGCTTTGAAAACAAGCGTGCCGACGCATTGTCAGGCGGTCAACGGCAACGTGTCGGGATCGCACGCGCGCTGATGCAGGATCCACTGCTGTTGCTGGTAGATGAACCCACCGCCAGCCTGGACCCCAAGACCTCGCGTCAAATCATGCGGCTATTGTGCGAGATATGCCGTGAACGGGGCCTGTCGGCCATCATCAACATTCACGACGTGGCGCTGGCCACGCAATTTTCGGATCGCATCGTCGGGTTGCGCAAGGGACGCCTCGTTTATGACGGCCAGCCTGCCGGCCTCGTGCCGCAGGTATTGACCGACATCTACGGCATGGAAGACTGGCACGATGCGGGGTCCGAACACGATGCCGACGCCACGAGCGATGCCAGTGAGACACTGGCGGGGACGGCGTCGCTGCACGTCACGGCGGCGCCATCCGATACCGCCTCGTCCTCCCCGCGCAGCGATACGTTGTGCACGGCGCGGGCGACAGCATGAGCCCCGTGACGGCTAACGCCGCCTATTGCCCAACGCACGCCCAGGCAACCAGGACGCGTACGCAATGCGGCATAAACGTCGCAGCCGTTAGACAGTACGGAACCACCATCGCATCAGCACGATGAACACAACAACAGCATGGCGCAAGCCGCCATTCATCCGCTCCGCTCGCATGCGCATCCTGTTGTGGGTGCTTGCAGGGCTGTATCTCATCACCGCGCTGAATTCCGTCGCTATCGATTGGAGCCGCGTCGCCGAAGGATTGACACGCGGCTGGCGTTTTATCGCCGCCTTCGCGCACCCTGACTTTGTCAGTCGATGGCGCGAGATCAGCGAAGGCCTGATCGAAAGTCTCGCCATGACCATGACGTCAACGGCCCTGGGCGTATTGCTCAGCATCCCGATCGGCCTGGGCGCGGCGCGCAATATCAGCCCCACGCCGGTCTACGCCGTATGCCGCGGATTCATCGCGATTTCACGCGCCTTTCCCGAATTGATCATCGCCATTTTGCTGGTGAAAATGTTCGGCTTTGGGCCGTTGGCAGGCATGCTGACATTGACCATCGCCTCGATGGGTTTCCTCGGCAAGCTCCTTGCCGAGGAAATCGAAACGGCCGACCGATCGCAACTCGAGGCCATCCGCGCCACTGGCGCCGCATGGCCGCAATGGATAGTCTATGCCGTACAGCCGCAGGTCATGCCACGCCTGATCGGCCTGTCCATCTATCGTCTGGACATCAATTTCCGCGAAGCCGCCATCATCGGCATCGTCGGCGCGGGCGGTATCGGCGCGACGCTGAACACCTCATTCGATCGTTATGAATTCGAAACCGCCGCCGCCATCCTCCTGCTCATCATCGCCATCGTGATGCTGTGCGAATACGCATCGAGTCATGTGCGCAGGAGATTCCTGTGAGCACGCATAGCATTCGGTGGCGCCGCCAAACGCCCGCGCAGCAGCGCTGGTCGTGGCTGGTCTGGATGATCGGCGCGTTGGTTTTCGTCGTCAGTTGGAAGCAGGTATCGGACAACACGATCTGGGACTTTGCCTGGGATGCGCCGGTAGCGGGCTGGGACATGGTTTCGCGCATGTGGCCACCTCGCTGGAGCTATCTGCCGCAACTGTGGCAGCCCTTGTGGGATACGCTGAATATTGCCACGCTGGGCACAGCAATTGGCACATTGATAGCAATACCGATCGCATTCGCCGCCGCGCGCAATACGACACCCAGCCGCGCCCTGCTGCGCCCGCTAGCCTTGGCTATCATCGTCGCCTCGCGGTCAATCAACTCATTGATCTGGGCGATGCTGCTGGTCACGGTAGTCGGCCCTGGCGTATTGGCTGGCATCATTGCCATCGCCCTGCGTTCCGTGGGCTTCATCGGAAAACTCCTGTACGAAGCCATCGAAGAAATCGACGCCCGCCAGGTCGAGGCCATCACGGCCACCGGCGCCACATCACCACAAATCCTGGCCTATGGCGTCGTGCCCCAGGTCCTGCCCTCTCTGGTGAGCACCACGGTCTATCGCTGGGACATCAACATCCGCGAATCCACCGTGCTCGGCATTGTCGGCGCAGGCGGCATAGGCCTGCCGCTGGCCGCATCGGTAGACACGCTCGCCTGGCCGCAGGTCACCGTCATTTTCGCGGCCATACTCGGCACAGTGTTCCTGGCCGAATGGGTATCCCGCAAAGTACGGGCAGCATTAATCTGAGGTGGTGCTGACACAGCTTTCACACTCGGCTTCACATTAATCACCAGTGCGGGACGCTTAGCTGCGAGACGGCAATACGTTTGCGCCAATAGCACACGCGTCTGTGGGCTTTACGGCGTTACCAGAATATGCGTCAGTACATGATTAATATAGTAGTTGCTGCGACCAATCCTTTGTTTTTTCAGAAAGCCCGTTTCCGCCAGCACATCCAGATACTTGGTGGCCGTTAGCCTGGACACATGTAAATCGTTCTGCAAAAACTCAATTTTCGTGTACGGGTGCATGAACAAGCTATTGATGAGATCCTGGCTATAAAACTTGTGCTGCTCACGAATGCGATGCTTGTAATCCAACAACGCATCACGAATGGCAATCACAGTTTTTACCGTCTGCTGTGCTGTTTGCTCCACAGCTTCCAGCATGTAAAGCACCCAATCCTCCCAAGCATCGCGGTCACGTACGGCTTGTAGCAAGCGATAGTAGTCACTTTTGGTTTGCACGATATGGCGGCTCAAATACAGCACCGGAATGTCAAGCAAACCCTCTTTGACCAGATACAGCACATTCAAAATGCGCCCGGTACGTCCGTTACCATCGTAGAACGGGTGAATGCTCTCGAATTGGTGGTGAATTAGCGCCATTTTGATGAGCGGGTCCACCGATACGGCCTCGGGATCATTGATGGCTCGTTCCAGGTCGCGCATCAGCGCCACAATAGTGTCCGGCTCCTGGGGTGGGGTGTACACCGTATCGCCCGCACCGTCTTTAAGCGCCGTACCAGGTAATTTTCGAAAGCCTGCATGATTACGCTCCAGCTCTCTCTGGATTTCCACCAAGTGATTGGCTGTCAACAGGCCCGTGTCCTTGACTAGCCTAAAGCCGGTATACAGAGCTTGCCGATAGCTCAACACTTCCTTGCTAGTCGCAGACATCTGCGCTTCAAGTGAGACATCGTCTTTAAACAGTTCATCATGCGTGGTCACGATGTTCTCAACTTCCGAACTATCCTTGGCCTCCTGCAAACCCAAGGTGTTGATGAGAATGCCTTGATTAGGAATTGACGCCGCGATGCCCTTGAGTTCGGCTAGCTGACGGCTACTGCTGGCCAGCTTTTTCAGAATTGGCGTAGTATCAAAACGGCTGGGGCGCAGGGTTACAAGGCTGTCCATGGCTGCCACATGTATAGAAAACGTCAATTTTTATACATATCCGAGCAGACATGTATAAAAAAACGTATTTCGTACACAAGTCCGGACTACCTTACCACCTCAGGTGTGCATAGCAAGCCACACTTTCCTATGCATAAGCTGTGCCGGAAGAGTTCAAGCATCATTGATATCAAACCTCAAACCGTGACCGAATCCCTCTTCAACCCCATTAACCGCGACCGCAACCAGAACTCCTTGCTCTGGCTGTTCGACACACTCGAGCGCGACGCGGGCTATATGCGGCGGCAGATGTTCGGCTGTCAGGCGGCCTACTTGGATGGCCGGTTGTATCTCGTTGTCGCTGACAAAGGCGATCCCTGGGACGGCCTGCTGGTCTGCACGTCACAGGAACAGCATGCCGGGCTGATGCAGGAGATGCCGGCGTTGCGCCCGCATGCCGTCCTGGGAAAATGGCTATATGTGCCACAAGACGATCCCGAGTTCGAATCGATAGCGGAAAAGCTGGTGGCCCTGGCGCTGGCACGCGATTCGCGCTTTGGTGTCGAACCCAAACCGCGCAAACGCAAACAGCGCCTATTTACCTGAGCCGCCTCACCGGGCACGACCGCGCGCTTTGCACGGCCGCGCTCTGGCTTGGCGAAGCTCTGCAATCAATCCCACACGGGGGCCAAACCCTCAGGACTGACTTCGCGGCCATTACGCTCCAATGCAGCGATTTGCGCCATGTCGTCTGCGTCCAGCTTCAGATCACGTGCGAGCAGATTGCTGGCCAGGTTTTCGCGTTTGGTCGAGGATGGAATTACGGCATATCCCAGATGCAGGGCCCAGGCCAACGCCACTTGCGCTACGGTCGCCTGATGCTTGTCCGCAATTTTTGCCAGCACCGGGTCTTTCAGCACCTTGCCATAGGCCAGCGTCATGTACGAGGTCACGGTGATGCCCTGCTCCTTGAGAAAGGCCGTCAGCTTGTGATTCTGCAGATAGGGGCTCAACTCGATCTGGTTGGTGGCGATCTCGCCCTTGCCCACCACATCAATAGCCTGCTTGGTCAGCTCGATATTGAAATTCGAGATACCGATCTGGCGGGTCAGCCCCAGCGATTTGGCCTCGGCCAGGGCCTCCATGTATTCCGGCAGCGCCACGCCGTTGCCCGGCGCGGGCCAGTGGATCAAGGTCAGATCGACATGATCGGTGCGCAGTTTTTCCAGGCTTTCGCGCAGGCTGGGCACGAGTTTGGACTTGGCGTAGTTGTCGGTCCAGATCTTCGTGGTCACGAACAAGTCGGCACGTTTGACGCCGCTATCGGCGATAGCTTTGCCGACTTCGGCTTCATTGCCGTAGATCTGCGCCGTATCGACTGCGCGATAGCCTACATCGAGTGCATTGCGGACCGAATCAATCACGGTCTGGCCAGTCAGGCGAAAGGTGCCAACACCAAAAGAAGGAATACTCATGAAAATCTCCGATTCAAATTAAAAGCGATAAGGGGACGGTTGGCGCTTGCTCACGCGCAGTGCGCTACACGGCGGCGGCTCGCGCCGCTCAGCCAGACCAGTCCCAGGCCACCTGCCGCCAAGGCGGCGCCCGCCAACGGCACTGCGGCATAACCCAACCCTTGGCTGATGACAACGCCGCCCAACGCGGCGCCCACCGCATTACCCAAATTAAAGGCGCCGATGTTCACCGACGAGGCCAGGCCCGGCGCCTGGGCAGCCGCCTGCATCACGCGCATCTGCACCGGCGGCACGATGCCGAAGGCGGCCGCGCCCCACACCACCAATCCGATCGCCGTGCCCACATGCGTCGTCATCAACCACGGCAGTATGGCCATGACAATCGCCAGCGTCGCGAGGATCAGCTTCGTCGCGCCGTCGAGCGACCAGTCAGCCAACCGGCCACCCAACGTATTGCCAACCGTAAAGCCTACGCCAATCAACACCAGCGCAAAAGCCACGAATCCAGGGCTGGCATGGGTAATGTCGGCCAACACCGGGGCAACATAGGTGTACAGCGTGAACATGGCGCCCGCGCCCAACACGGTCGTGCTCATGGCCAGCAGCACCTCGGGGCGCGTCAGCACCTTCAGTTCGCGGCGCACTTCGGGGCGCTTGCCCGGCTCGCCTTTAGGCAATGCCACCCACAATGCGGCAATAGTGATCAGGCCCAACACGGCCGTGCCGGCGAAAGACATGCGCCAACCGACTTGCTGCCCGATCCAGGTCGCCGCCGGCACGCCGCCGATATTGGCTACCGTCAGGCCCATGAACATGGCTGCAATGGCACTGGCCTGTTTCTCTCTAGGCACAACGCTCGCCGCGACCACTGCACCGAGTCCGAAGAATGCGCCGTGGTTGAGGCTCGTGATCAGGCGTGACAGCAACAGCGTCGTATAGCCCGGCGCAAACGCCGACAACAGATTGCCGATGGTGAAGATGAGCATCAGCGACATCAGCGCCGTACGTTTGCCAAAGCGGCTGAACAGCAGGGTCATGATCGGCGCACCGATCATCACGCCCACGGCGTAGGCCGAAACCAACATGCCGGCGGTGGGGATACTGACCTGCACGCCGTCGGCGATGACCGGTAACAGGCCCATGGGCGAGAACTCGGTCGTGCCAATGGCGAATGCGCCAGTGGCCAACGCGAGCAAAGCAGCTGAGGATTTCATCTCGGCCGTTCCTTGAATCAATAGGGTGAAAATGGGGAGTAATGCCTGCGAGGACGAATTCACGATGTCATGCGTTCGGTCTCTCGATGGGATGCAGTATGCCGGTTTAATATTTGCAGATTAAGCCTAGTATCGATCAAAGATATTTGATTTAATATCAACAATGAAAACCACACTCGACGAATTGCAGGCCTTTATAGCGGTGGTGGACACGGGGACGATCACTGCCGCATCCGAGGCGCTCGGGCTGACGATTTCGGCCACCAGCCGCACGCTGGGCCGCCTCGAAGAAAAGCTGCAAACCACCCTGCTGCGCCGGACTACCCGGCGGCTGGAGCTGACCGAGGAAGGCGCGGCATTCCTGCAACACGCCCGCGCCATCCTGGCCTCGGTGGACGAGGCCGAGGAACAGATGGCCGCGCGGCGCATGCGCCCGGCCGGGCGGCTACGGGTCGATGCGGCCACCCCCTTCATGCTGCATGTCCTCGTGCCGCTGATCGCAGGCTTTCGTGAACGCTACCCCGAGGTGGAACTGGAACTGACCTCGAACGAAGGCTTTATTGATTTGATCGAAAAACGCACAGACGTGGCGTTTCGTATTGGCGCCCTCAAAGACTCCACCCTGCATGCGCGCCTGGTGGGTACCAGCCACCTACGGCTGCTCGCCAGCCCTGGCTATCTCAAGCGTCACGGCACACCGACCGAGCCTGGGCAACTTGAACAGCACGCGCTACTGGGATTCACACAACCCGAATCCCTGAATGACTGGCCGTTACGCAATACGGACGGCAACACCCTACACATCAAACCAACGATCGCATCCTCCAGCGGGGAAACCCTGCGACGCATGGCGTTGGAGGGGTTGGGCATCGTCTGCCTGTCGAATTTCATGTCGGGCGAGGACCGCCGCAAAGGCGATCTGGTGCAAGTCCTATCCAAGCATACGCTCGAGGTGCGCCAATCGATCAACGCGGTCTACTATCGCAACACCACGGTGGCCGCACGGATTACGTGCTTTGTGGACTACGTGATCGAGGTTCTGGGCAAACGCGCCTACGCCTGAACGCACGCAGGCCGCCCCAAGGTAAAAACGCCCCCTCGGGGATGAGCCCGGACACGGGGCAGTCCCCTGCGGACTGTTCCGTGCCTGGCGAATCCGAGCGGCGTGCCAGCCGCGAGGTGGACAAGCAAGCCGAAGGTGCAGCGTGGGGGCATTTTTTATCGCTGTTGGTGTTGGCGGCGTTTGCTGCTCTTGATTGTCTCTATGGAGGCGTCCCTGCCGCGTGCCTGGGCGTGGCGCCGGGCCTATCGCACGGACTCGGCCCATGACCAGGGGCCTCGGTCCGCTGCGCGGACTAAATCCGTGC
>NZ_CBCSJH010000061.1:0-19437 GCF_965139195.1 Bordetella tumbae
GCGATAGGGCCGGCATAGCCATTGGGCACCCGACAGGAACGCCTTTCCAGAGACACCAACGATCAGCAAACGCCCCATAGCCGTCCATGCCAAGAAACACCTGCAGCCTCAAAACCTAGGCAGTCAATGCCAACGGCAAACTGATACGCACCAACAGCCCCCCGCTTTGGGCCTCTAACAATGTCAGCTTCCCACCGTGCGCCCGAGCAATGGCATCGGCCAGCGCCAAACCCAGGCCGACGTTGCCAGTGCGGGTACGTGCATCGTCCAGTCGGGCAAAGGGACGTAAGGCTTCGGTACGGCGCTCTGGGGCAATGCCGGGGCCGTGATCTGCGACGTCTAGGATGGCGAGTTGGCCATCGCGTCGCAGGGTGATGTCGATGGGCGGCTCGCCGTGGTGCAGGGCATTGCCGATGAGGTTGTCCAGCAGGCGCCCCAGCGCGACGGCGTCGCCTTGGACGGTCATGGCGTCTTCCGTGGCGTCCAGCGTGATGGCGGTGCCGGTGCTGGTCCAGCCGCCAACGCGATCGGCCAGCCATTCGGGTACGGATAGCGGGGCGTAGCGATAGGCTGCGGGGTCTGTGCCGCGGACAAAGCCGATGAATTGGTCCACCATGTGCTGCATGTCCTGCAGGTCTTTGCGCAGGCCTTCTTTGAGGGCTGGGTCATCGGCCATCTCGATGCGCAGCCACATGCGCGATAAGGGGCCTTTCAGGTCGTGCGGCAAGCCAGAGAGCAGGGTGCGCCTCACCGAATCGGATTCGGCCAAGGCGTCCAGCATGGCGTTGAAACGTTCGCCGAGTGCGCGGGTTTCGCGTGGGCCAGATGGCTCTACGCGCTGGGGTTGTCCTGCCGCCAAATGATCGGCGGCTTCGGCCAGGCGGGTCAGTGGGCGGGTAATGTGCCAAGAGAATCCCGCTGCCAACAGCAGGACCAGGCCCAATCCGCCTAACCACACGGCGATCGTGGGAGTCGAGACAGAGGGGTCCAGGCGCTCCAGCGGGATGACCAGCCATTCGCGCAGCCGGGGGGCGTCTTCGGTGTCGGCGTTACGGGCCAGGGATATGTAAATCTCGGGCTCGGGGCCGTGTGACAGCGCGACGCGGGTCCCATCGTTGAGCCGGTCGTTGAGTTCGCGAATGGGACCACGCAGGTCGCGTCTCAGGTCGTCCTCAGGGGGCGGGGGACGCGGGCGTTCTGTGTCACGGCTCTGGTTGCCGCCATCGCCAGGCATGGCAGGACGGCCCGGGTTTGCTGCGGCGCCTGGTGTACGAAGGTCGTTGTCGCCGTTGTTGGCACGAGGCGGTGGCGACGATGGCGCAGAACGGCGATGTGGGCGCTGCAGTTGGGCCTCGGCAGGCAATGTGCGCGACCAGAGCCGCCATTGGTTCTGCGAGGCATTGCGTACGAATTCGGCACGGTCTTCGGCCGGAATCTGAGACAGAGACGCGCGTAATGTGCGAATGGTCGTGGCGATATAGCCGATGGCGACGTCTTCGAGAAATTTCTGGCGATAGTAGGACACCGTGGCCAGGGTAGCCGCCTGGGCCAGCAGCACCGCGCCGAGCACGAGCAGGATCAGGCGCGTACGCAGCGAACGCGGCAATAGGAATCGGGTCAGGCGGCGCATGCGCAGGCGGGCCGCTTAAGGCGAAAACCGATAACCGATGCCCCAGACGGTCTGGATCCAGCGAGGTTGTTTGGGGTCGTCTTCGATGGCGCGCCGTAACCGCAGGATGGCAATGTCGATAGCGCGATCGTTGCGTTCGCCGCCGTCGTCGTCACGCGCCAGCGCCAGCAGACGCTCGCGCGACAAGGGTTTGCCTGCGTTGCGAACGAGGGCTTCCAGCAGGTTGATTTCTCCGCCGGTCAGTTTCACGGCCTCGCCGTCGCGCAGCAACTGGCGCATGGTGGGGTCGAACGTAAAAGGACCAAACGTCACTGCAGCGTCTTTCGTCAACGCAGAAGGGCCGCGCTTGCGTCGTAATACGGCTTCAATGCGGGCCAGCAGTTCCCGCGGGTCAAAGGGCTTGCCCAAATAATCGTCGGCGCCGGCCTCCAGGCCGATGATGCGGTCTACGGCTTCGTCGCGAGCGGTCAGCAAGATGACCGGAATGTCTTCGCCTTGTTCCCGCAGACGGCGACAGGCATCCGCGCCGTCGCCACCCGGCAGCATGCGGTCCAGCACCAGCAGGTCGGGCGCGTAGCGCGCAATGCGCGCGGTCAGGTCGCTGGCATCCGGCGCCAACAGGGTGTCGTATCCGTGGCGATTCAGGTAATCAGCGAGCAATTGCCGCAAGGCCGGGTCGTCGTCGACGACCAGCAGCTTGGTATGTGGTGTATCCATGTCGCCATAGTGGCCGTGGAACGGGCCGGGAGCAAGAGGGAGGAAACGGATTGAAATATACCGTGACTGTCGAGAGGGTCACGAAAGCGGCATGGTATTTCAATAAAATGTAGGTTGATCTTTGTATGTCTCGATGGGATCGGGCAGCGTGGCGAAGGCGCAGCGTGGGGGCATTTTTTGCCGCCGGGCCGACCCAAGGCAAAAACGCCCCCTTGGGGGGCAGCAAGCCGAAGGCGCAGCGTGGGGGCATTTTTGCCGCCGGGCCGNCCCAAGGCAAAAACGCCCCCTTGGGGGGCAGCAAGCCGCAGGCGCAGCGTGGGGGCATTTTTTGTGATGTTTCATTTGCAGGTGTTGGCGTGGTCTCGTATTTGGGCCTCGCATGTGCGCAGGCGCAGGCGGGGGGGCGAGGCATGGCCGGCATCAGGGATGGTGGCGCAGCGGGGCTGGGGAAGCCGTATTGCCGTGGCAGGCGTGCTGGCGATGGCGGGCGTACCGGCCGTCGCAGGAACGTCGTTGCAGTCAGGGGCCGCGCCGATCGGGCTGGCCCCGGCAACATCGCCCGCGAGCCAGGCCGCTGCGTCATCGCTCGTCGCGCAGTTCGATGATTCATCGTCGGGCAGTTATGACGTGATCCAGCGAGCGGCGCGCGAGGGGATTCGGGTTTTGTCGCCCACTCAATCCCTGCCCGTCGCGCCGGTCGCCAATGTGCCGTTTCAGGAGCTGCCTCTCGATCCCTCTCCTTGCCAGATGCAGCCGGCTGAGGGGTTGAAAGATGCGTCATTGCACGAGAACCCATCCCCTACTGCGCCGGAAACCGCCGCTGACGCTGCGGACGCTGATCCTGTGAACGCGCCGACGCCGGACAGTCCCGGCGACCCATCGGCGCTGAGCCAGACGCCTGCAGATCAGGCCGCTGCCTTGCCCATCGAGTGCGCCAATCTGTTTCCTGATATTGTCCCCGTGCCTCAGCAGGAATATTCCTTCGGCCTGGAAACGGTGGATCCTGCGCTGCAAGATCCTGTGGTGGTGGTGACGACCGGTCATCCCTCCACGCGCCCCTGGTTTTCGGCGGTGGGGTCACAACAAGGGTTTTCCTATAGCGGTGGACAATGGACCTACCGCGATACTGTCGGACCGACTGTCTCGATGGGCAATTTGACGGCAAATGCCCCGATCTGGGGCAGCGCGGTTCCCATAGGTGGCCTGCAAGTGTCCTCCAGTTGGAACGGCGGGGCGCAGACCGTGTCGGAGGGGACCTTTGCCTACTCCTCTGCGGTGGGGAGGCTGAACTACACCGATACTACGGTCCCGGCGGGGGCGATTGATTATGGCGAGACCGCTGGCAGCGGTTCATTGCGATACGGCCTGACGCCCAAGCTGACGCTGGAAAGCCAGATGCAGAGCGCTCCCGACATGTCTACTCATGGGCTGGGCACGACTTATGCCGCCGGTGGCCTCGGTACGTTTCAGATGGGCGCCACACAAAGCAATTTCGATCACGTCAATGCGTGGCGATATCGCTTTGGTTACAACGTCAATTTGGCCGAGTCGGTCAGCCTGGCCGTGACGAATGAACAGATCGGTGTGGGGTTTGGCGATTTGTCGGATTACCGCAGCGGTGCGGTGGGGGCACCCACCATGCGCAATACCCTGGCGGCGGGCGTGCCTTTGCGAGGGTGGGGGACGTTGACGGGGAGTTACACCGGTACCCGGGAAAGCGGCGTGGCAGTTGAGCAGCGCTTCGGGTTGGAACACAGCATGTTGGTCGCTCCCAGCGTCCGGCTGGCGGTCGGGGCTGATCGCGACGTGGTGACGGGCGATTACGAGATGCGCGCTGGCATTACCATGCCGGTCGATGCCTTCATGCGTGGCCGATGGATTCCTTGGTAGTGATCAATTTGTGCGGTTGGCACCCCAGCCGGTGCAATGAGGCTTAAAATCGCCGCCATGACGTTTTTCGCTACTTCCCATGTCTGACCCCCGCGCCCAGGACGTCCTGCAGCGCGTTTTCGGTTACGAATCCTTCCGCGGCGACCAGCAGGCCATTGTCGATCACGTGATCGCAGGGGGCGATGCCCTCGTGTTGATGCCTACTGGCGGCGGCAAGTCGCTGTGCTATCAGGTCCCGGCGCTGGTGCGCCAGGGGACCGGTGTCGTGGTGTCTCCGCTGATCGCCTTGATGCAGGATCAGGTCGACGCCCTGACCGAACTGGGCGTACGGGCCGCGTTTCTGAATTCCACACAAGACTGGCGAGTAGCGCGCGAGGTCGAGCAGGCGTTCATCAATGGCGAGCTTGATCTGTTGTATGTCGCGCCCGAGCGATTGCTGACGGACCGTTGTTTGCAGCTGCTCGAGCGCGGCCGTATTGCGCTGTTCGCCATCGACGAGGCTCACTGCGTATCGCAATGGGGACACGATTTCCGGCCGGAATATCTCGGGCTGTCGATGTTGCACGAGCGTTGGCCAGAGGTGCCGCGCATCGCCTTGACGGCGACCGCGACTGCCACCACGCGCGTCGAGATTGCGCAGCGCCTGGCGCTGGACCAAGCCGAGCATTTTGTCGCGAGCTTCGACCGGCCCAATATCCGCTATCGCATCGTCGAAAAAAATGAGGTGCGCCGCCAGTTGCTGGATCTGATCCGCTCCGAGCACGAGGGCGATTCCGGCGTGGTGTATTGCCTGTCGCGTGCACGCGTCGAAGAGACCGCTGATTTCCTGTGTCAGAACGGCATCAGTGCGTTGCCCTATCACGCGGGGTTGAACACGGCGGTGCGGGCCGCAAACCAGTCACGTTTTCTGCGCGAAGACGGTATCGTCATGGTCGCGACTATCGCCTTTGGCATGGGGATCGACAAGCCCGACGTCCGCTTCGTTGCCCATATTGACCTGCCCAAATCCGTCGAAGGCTATTACCAGGAAACCGGCCGCGCGGGCCGCGATGGCCTGCCCGCCAGTGCGTGGTTGGCCTACGGTCTGCAGGACGTGGTGCAACAACGCCGGATGATCGACGAATCCCAGGGCGATGAGGCTTATCGCCGCCGCCTCGGACAGCAGCTCGACGCCATGTTGGGTTTGTGCGAGACCGTGGAATGCCGGCGCGTGCGGCTTTTAGCCTATTTCGGGCAGACGATTACGGCTTGCGGCAATTGCGATGTCTGTCTGGAGCCGCCTCAGGCCTGGGACGGCACCGTGGCCGCACAAAAGGTCTTGTCGGCCGTCTATCGCCTCTGGAAAGAGCGCGGGCAGCGCTATGGGGCCGGGCATATCATCGACATCCTGCGCGGCAAGAGCACCGACCGGACACGACAGCATGGGCACGAGGCCCTGAGTGTATTTGGCGTGGGGGCCGACCTGTCGGATAACGCGTGGCGCGGCGTTTTGCGGCAATTACTGGCGCAGGGGCTGCTGACCGTGGATAACGAGGGGTTTGGCACCTTGGCTTTGACCGAAGGCAGCCGCGCCGTCCTCAAGGGCGAGCGCCAACTGATGCTGCGGCGCGAGTCCGAAAAGAAACCTCGCAGCTCGAAATCAAGTACGCGCACACGTGCGCCGGTCATTGATCTGCCGCCCGATGCCATGCCGCTGTTCAATGCGTTGCGTAACTGGCGTGGAGAGGTCGCGAAAAACCACGGTGTGCCTGCATATGTGATTTTCCATGACGCGACATTGCGTGAGATTGCCCTGGCCAAGCCGGCGTCCATGGAGGATCTGGGGCACATCAGCGGGGTCGGAGCACGCAAGCTCGAAGCCTATGGCGACGATATTCTGCGACTGGTGGAGTAGCGCCGGGGCAGAGCCTACGGCGCTATCGCGAGGGAAATGGATTTCCCGCGTTATTTGCTGAACAGGTCCGCGTTGTCCGAGGGGGGCGCCAACCCCAGATGCCGCCACGTTGTCAGCGTGGCAGTGCGGCCACGCGGCGTGCGTTGCAGATAGCCGTGTTGAATCAGATAGGGCTCGATGACGTCTTCGATGGTGTCGCGTTCTTCGCCTATGGCTGCTGCCAGGCTATCCACCCCCACTGGGCCGCCGTCGAATTTGTGGATGATGGCCTCCAGCAGCTTGCGGTCCATCAGATCCAGACCCTGCGGGTCGACCTCCAGCATGGCCAGCGCACGGCTAGCTGAATCGGTATCAATCACGCCGTGGGATTTGACCTCGGCGTAATCGCGGACTCGGCGCAGCAGGCGGTTGGCAATGCGAGGGGTGCCGCGGGCGCGACGCGCGACTTCGGCGGCGCCGTCGGGTGTGATCTCGGCATTGAGCAAGCCCGCGCTACGCGTCACGATGTGCGCCAGATCCTGTGCGTTATAAAACTCCAGGCGCGACACAATACCAAAGCGATCGCGCAGGGGGTTGGTCAACATGCCTGCACGTGTGGTGGCGCCTACCAGCGTAAACGGTTGCAGGTCCAGCTTGACGCTGCGGGCTGCGGGGCCTTCGCCGATTAGAATGTCGATCTGAAAGTCTTCCAGCGCCGGGTACAGAATTTCCTCGACCACTGGCGACAGGCGATGGATTTCGTCGATGAACAGGACGTCGTTTTTTTCCAGGTTCGTCAGCAGTGCCGCCAAATCGCCAGGGCGCTCGAGCACCGGCCCGGAGGTCTGGCGCAGTTGCACGCCCATTTCGTGGGCAATGATGTGGGCCAAGGTCGTCTTGCCCAATCCAGGCGGTCCGAACAGCAGGACGTGATCCAGCGCCTCGCCCCGCTTGCGGGCCGCTGCGATGAAGATCTCGAGCTGCTCTCGCGCCCGTTGCTGCCCCACGTATTCCTGCAATGCCTTGGGCCGCAGGGCGCGTTCGATGGATTCCTCGTTGGGCGACACCGGTTGCGGCGCGACCAATCGAGGAGCGTCGGGCAAAGAAGAAAGCGAGTCAGACTGGATGGCCATAGTTCAGAGTAGGGCTGGCGGTCGTGCAAAAGACAAGGCAAAAATAAAAGGCGCCGGCACGTGAGCATCGTACACCACGTGAGCGGCGACGGTGGGCGATGACAACGCTTGCGGACAGATGGTGATACTAGGGAACCGAGGCAGGCACGGCGGCGGGGTTCGACGGCTGCCGGCGACGATATCGGCGACTGCCGCGCACGACGGCGCTGACGATGCGGCGAACAAAAGATATCATTTCGGCATTCCCTCACTTTGCTATCCCAGGAATCCCATGTCCGCTGCATTGCCTACTTACGAAGACGTTGTCCGCGCCAGCGAAATCCTGGCCGGCGCAGCACATCGCACACCTGTGCTGGTTTCATCCACAGCCAATGCGCGCACGGGTGCCCAGGTGTTTTTCAAGTGCGAAAATTTCCAGCGCATGGGGGCATTCAAGTTTCGGGGTGGTTACAACGCGATTGCACAGCTGACGCCCGAGCAACGTGCTGCCGGGGTGGTGACATTTTCATCAGGTAATCACGCACAGGCCATCGCGCTGGCTTCGCGAGAACTCGGTGTGCAGGCCACCATCATCATGCCTCACGATGCCCCTGCAGCCAAGCGTGCAGCTACCGAGGGCTATGGCGGGCAGGTCGTCACATATGACCGCTACCAGGATGATCGCGAGGCCGTCGCGCGCCGTATTCAGCAGGAAACCGGTGCAACGCTGATTCCCCCGTACGATCATCGTGATGTGATTGCCGGGCAGGGCACGGCCGCCAAAGAATTGTTCGATGACGTCGGGCCGCTGGACGCGTTGTTCGTTTGTCTGGGTGGAGGCGGCTTGCTGGCGGGCTCGATCCTGTCGGCCAAAGCCCTCAGCCCGGACTGCGAGGTCTATGGCGTCGAACCCGAGGCGGGCAACGATGGCCAGCAGTCGCTGCGCAAGGGGGAAATCGTGCGTATCCCCGCACCGAAGTCCTTGGCCGATGGCGCCGTGACCACGCATCTGGGGCAGTTGACCTTTCCTATCATTCAACAGGGCGTCAAAGACATCGTTACTGTCACCGACGATCAGTTGGTCGACACGATGAAGTTCTTTGCCGAGCGCATGAAAATGGTGGTCGAGCCGACAGGGTGTTTGTCGACTGCTGCGGTATTGCAGCAGGTCGTCGCGGTGCCAGGCAAGCGCGTCGGTGTCATCATCAGCGGCGGCAACGTCGATCTGGCGCAGTATGGACGCCTGTTGGCGGGGTGATAGGCGTTGATGCGTGCCAGCTCTATGCTTTCGGATGCTGGCCGTCAGTTCAGCGCACCAACGCCTTGAGCGCCAGGCGTATCCCGTCCGACACGCTCGTGCCCTCCGGCAACGTCTTGAGTGCAGTCTGAGATTCTTTATCCGAATATCCCAGCGCCAACAGCGCATTCAAGATATCCGTTTGCGTATCAGGCAAGGCGTGCGCTGTCGCACCGATGTCCGCGCCCAGCTTGCCGCGCATTTCCAATAGCAGGCGTTCTGCGGTTTTCTTGCCGATTCCCGGCACGCGCGTCAGCCTGCCCGGTTCCTGCAATGTGATGGCCTGTGCCAGATCGCTCACCGACAACCCTGACAACACGGCCAGGGCGGTACGAGCACCGATGCCGCTGACCTTGATCAACTCGCGAAACGCGCTGCGTTCGTTGGCCGAGGCAAAGCCATACAAAATATGCGCATCCTCGCGTACCGTCAGATGGGTGTAGAGCGTGACTCGGGCGCCGAGCTCAGGCAGCCCATAGAGCGTGCTCATCGGGACTTCGATGTCATAGCCCACGCCGTTGACGTCCACGCATAGCGTGGGCGGGAGTTTTTCGATCAGGGTTCCGGTGATGCGTCCGATCATGGTGACAATGCCAGCAAACAGGTGAGAGAGGGCGTGGATGATACGCCGTGTATGGTCGGCATTCTACGCGGGATGGCGTACCGGGCGGCCATCGTGCACGCGGACAGAATAGTTGCCGCAGCTCACCATGTCAGATTCGACGGATTGTCAGGCCGCGATTGGCGGTCAGCGATTGTCACGCTGCGATTGACAGTCAGCGTACCAGCCGGCCACCGCGTACCCGGGCTCGGCCACTGCCGCGGCCCAGCATGTCAGCATTCGCCAAGTTACCCAGCCGTGTCTGCAGCGGGCCGACGTGAGCGTGACAAATGGCGCAAGCCAAGGCATCCGCCGAATCGGGCGCCGGTGTGCCATCCAGCGACAGCAGGCGTTGCACCATCATCTGCACCTGCTCTTTTGCCGCTCGCCCGGTGCCCACCACGGCCTTTTTGATTTGCAGCGCGGTGTATTCGTGCACGGCCAGCTCGCTGTCTGCTAGCGCGCAGAGCGCAGCGCCACGCGCCTGCCCCAGCAATAGTGTCGAGGCAGGGTTGGTATTCAGAAACACAATTTCCAGTGCGGCGACATCCGGCTGGGTGTCGCGCGCCACCTGGCGCAGATTGTCCAGAATGACCTTCAGGCGCTCAGGCAGTGATAACGCCGGCGGCACCACGATGGTGCCGCTGGCGACATAGCGCAGCCGCATACCCTCGGCATCGATCACACCGAAGCCGGTGCGGCGCAATCCTGGGTCGATGCCGAGAACACGCATCAGTGGCGGAAGTGGCGCGTGCCGGTCAGGACCATGGCAATGCCATGCTCGTCGGCAGCGGCGATCACTTCGTCGTCACGGACGCTGCCGCCCGGCTGAATCACGCACGTTGCGCCTGCTGCGACCACCACATCCAGCCCATCGCGGAACGGGAAGAACGCATCGGACGCCACGGCCGAACCCTGCAGCGTCAGGCCGGCGTTTTCTGCCTTGATCGAGGCAATACGAGCCGAATCAATACGGCTCATCTGGCCCGCGCCCACGCCCAGGGTCATGCCGCCGCCGACGAACACAATGGCGTTGGACTTGACGTACTTGGCGACTTTCCAGGCAAACGCCAGGTCGTTCATTTCCTGTTCGGTGGGCTGACGCTTGGTCACGACCTTGAGCGCGTCGCTCGGCACTTGATAGGCGTCGGGCGTTTGAACCAGCCAGCCGCCGCCCACGCGCTTGATATCGAAATCGTTCTGGCCTGTGCCAGCGGGGATTTCGAGAACGCGGACGTTTTTCTTGGCGGCCAGGACGGCCAGCGCAGCGCCGTCATAGGCAGGGGCCAGCAGGACTTCTAGAAACTGGCTGCTGACGGCTTCGGCCGTCGCGGCATCGACCGGACGGTTAAAGGCGATGATGCCGCCAAACGCCGAGGTGGGGTCCGTCTTGAAGGCCTGTTGATAGGCATGCAACGGGTCTTGCGCGACCGCGACGCCACACGGATTGGCGTGCTTGACGATGACGCAGGCCGGCGCGTCAAAGCTGCGCACACATTCCCACGCCGCGTCGGCATCGGCGATGTTGTTGTACGACAGTTCTTTGCCCTGCAACTGGCGATAGTTGCCCAGCAGGCCGGCTGCGCGCGTCGAATCGACATAGAACGCGGCCTTTTGGTGAGGGTTCTCGCCATAGCGCAGGGCTTGGGCCTGTTGCACCTGCAGGGTCAGCGTACGCGGCCAATCCAGTCGAGCCGGAACGGCCTCCTGGGCGGGTGCGGGCTCGGCCAGGCTGGTCAAATAGGCGGCAATCGCGCCATCGTAGGACGCGGTATGCGCGTAGGTCTTGGCGGCCAGCTCCAGGCGCAAGGCGTACGAGGTACTGCCCGTCTGGTCGATTTCGTGCAGCACGCGCGAGTAGTCGGTCGGGTCGATCACGACAGTGACGCCCCCGGCTTCGGTGCCGTGGTTCTTGGCGGCCGCACGCAGCATGGCCGGGCCACCGATATCGATGTTTTCCACCGCATCGGCAAAACTGCAATCCGGCTTGGCAATAGTTTCACGGAACGGATACAGATTGACGACCAACATGTCGATGCGATCGATTCCGTGCTGGGCGATGGTATCCAGGTGCTCCGCGCTGTCGCGGCGAGCCAGCAGGCCGCCATGGATCTTGGGATGCAGCGTCTTGACCCGGCCGTCGAGGATCTCGGGCGAGCCGGTGTGCGTCGCGACTTCCGTGACGGTCAAGCCGGAATCGGCCAGCAGGCGGGCCGTGCCCCCGGTGGATAGCAGACGTACGCCGCGCGCAGCCAGGGCACGGGCGAATTCGACGATGCCGGTCTTGTCGGACACCGAGAGCAGGGCAGTTTCGATTTTCATGGTTGGGTTGGGGGGATAGAAAAAGCGTTCAGAGGCGCAGCGCGCGCGAAAGGCCTACGGCTGGATATTGTGCGCCTGGAGTTTTTTGCGCAGGGTATTACGGGTGATGCCCAGTATTTCAGAGGCGCGGGATTGGTTGCCGCCAGAACGTTCCAGCGCGACTTCGAGCACCGGACGTTCGACGCAACGCATCACCATGTCCCACATATCGTGGGGCTCGGAGTCACCCAGGTCTTCGAAATAGCGCGCCAAGCTGGCGCGCACGCAGTCTTCCAGGACATCATTCTTACTCATTTGTACAGATTTTATAGTTGGAGGTGGGAGGCGGATCACGCCGCCATCAGCGGTTGCGCGGCGAAAACCGGTGGTGCCGGGTCGCCGCGGGTGAGTTCGTCGAACCAGTCCGACACCGCCCGCCATTGGTCGTGCGTGTTGTCGATCTGATTCATGCGGTTGCGAAACGGGTCTGCACCGGGCAGACCGTCTACATACCAGCCTATATGTTTGCGCGCCGAACGGACACCGGTATGTTCGCCGTAAAAACGGTAATGATCATTCAGGTGCTCGAGCAGCAAGTCGCGCATTTCTGCGTAAGACGGCGGCGCGAGCGTCTCGCCCGTCTGCAGATAGTGGTCAATTTCGCGAAAAATCCAGGGGCGCCCTTGGGCTGCACGACCAATCATGACGGCATCGGCGCCCGTGTAGTCCAGCACGTAGCGCGCCTTTTCCGGGGAATCGATGTCGCCATTGGCGACGACCGGTATGGACAGTTCGGCCTTGACGGCGCGTATCGTGTCGTATTCGGCTTCGCCGGTATAGAGGTCGGCCCGCGTGCGGCCGTGTAGCGCCAGGGCGGCGATGCCGGCCTCCTGGGCGCGCCGTGCCACGCGTAATGCATTGCGATGGTCGCGATCCCATCCGGTCCGGGTTTTCAGCGTGACAGGCACGCCCAATGGCGCACATGCCTCCACGACGGCATCCAGAATGCGGGACACCAGGTCTTCGTCGCGCAGCAGGGCCGAGCCCGAGGCCAGATTACACACTTTCTTGGCCGGGCAGCCCATGTTGATATCGATGATGCGGGCGCCGCGTTCGGCATTGAATGCGGCGGCTTCGGCCATCATCGCGGGGTCGGCCCCAGCAATCTGGACCGCTACCGGGGCGATTTCACCATCATGATTCAAACGCCGGGATGTCTTGACGCTGTCCCACAGGCGCGGGTTGCTCGCGGCCATTTCCGACACAGCGTAGCCTGCACCCAGCCGTTTGCATAATTGACGGAAAGGGCGATCCGTCACCCCCGCCATGGGGGCGACCAGAACATTATTGGAAAGAGTCCACGGGCCGATGCGCATGCGCACATTTTAACCGACCGGGAAGCCCTCTTTTGGGGCGAATGCGGTCGCTCCCCAATTTTGCCGGCAATGTTGAGGTTTGGAGCGGGTCGGCTTGCTAACGATATGTGTTCAGGAACGCAGACCCTGCAATAAGTGCCGCGCCAAGGGGGCTCGCAGCGGAGCAGCCAGATCCAGTGCCAACAAACCCGCCCCGCAGGCGTGCTCGATAGGCGCCAGTCCTGTCGCAAAGGCGCGCGGCATCAAATCGGTCAGTCCCGCCGTAATCCAACGGTCAGCCAGGCGTGAGCTGGCGAATTCCGCCAGCTTGGCACCTGGATCGCCCGCGGGGGTGCCCAGCCAGCCGGACAGCACCTGCGCCAGGCGCGCGGCGTCGCGCAACCCGAGATTCAGGCCCTGGCCCGCCACGGGGTGCAAAGTCTGGGCCGCATTGCCTATCGCGACGACGCGGCCCTGGACTAGCGTGCGCCGGGCACTGAGCGCCAAGGGAAATACGTGACGGGGTGCATCGCTGGACAGCCGCCCGAGCCGCGTTCCAAAGGCTGCACTCAAGGCGGCAGAGAACGCCGCGTCATCATGCTTCGCCAATTCGGCGGCACGATCGGGAGAACTGCACCAGACGACCGAATAGGCATGCGCATTGAGCGGGTGGGGGAGCAAGGCCAACGGCCCTTCGCGCGTGAAGCGTTCCCATGCCCAGGCCGAACGCGGCAGCGTCGCCTGGGCGCTCGTGACAATGGCATGCTGGCTATATTCGCGCCGCACATCGGCGCCGCCACTGCCATCAGACAGCACGGCGACGCTGCACAGGAGCTCAGTGTCGCCCTGGCGAATTCGGATCCCCTGGTTATCTTGGTGGTGCACGTGGGCGGGCGGGCCATGCAGCACCGTTACCCCGCTGGCCGTGGCGCAGTTCTGCAGCGTGGCGTGCAATTCGGCATAGGACACGACGCTGCCCAGACGAGGCACCTGAAAATCGTCAGTATGAATAACCGTGCTGCCCAGCCGTCCGCGCTGGGAGACGTGAACATGGCGAATATCCGCGGCCCGGCCCGGCCAAGCCCGCAACGATTCCAGCAAAACCCGGCTGCCGTGGTTCATCGCCAGCACACGGGGGTCCGTCGCAGGGGATGGTGCCTGTGCAGCCGGCGCTGCCGATCCCGCCAGCAAGGCAATGCGTTGCGGTTGTGCGGTATGCCGTGCTAATAACAGTGCCAGCACATGGCCAACCGGGCCCGCGCCCAAAATCGCGATATCGTAAGCAGACTGAGTCATAGGCGAATTTTACCGTCCACCCCTACAATCCCACCATGACATCCGTCCCGTTCTCCGCTCCCGCAGCAATGATCCGTCCTCGCAACAAAGTGGTGCTGGGGCTGCTTGCCTGTTTTCTTGGCGTATTCGGAGCGCATTGGTGGTACCTGAGGCGGCGTTATGCCTGGCTGGTGACGCTGGCCGCTGTGGTCTGCCTGGTGGCAGCGACACAATTTCCTGTGTGGTACGACAATCCCGCGGTTTTCCTGCTGTTCATTCCGATGATCGACGGTTTCATCGAGGGGGTGGTCTTCAGCCTCATGCCGGACGAGAAGTTCGATCGCCTGTATCACCCCGGACAGGGGCGGGTAACTCATACGGGACTGGGTCCGGTACTAGTGGCGATAGCCGGGACACTGGTAGGCGCTACCGTGGGCATGTTCGCCATCGCCATGGTGGTGGTGTACACCTGGACGGCGATGGGATGGCTGGACGGATTCGTGCTGTAGCCGTTTGGATTATTCCCGCATCAGCGCCTCGATTTCTCTGGCGTCGACTGGCACACCCCGCGTAATGAGCTCGCAGCCCTCTGCAGTGACCAGCGCATCATCTTCGATGCGGATACCGATATTCCAGAATGCCTCGGGCACGTCCTCTGCCTCGCGCACATAAATGCCCGGCTCGATCGTGAGCACCATGCCGGCCGCCAGCGACCGCCAGGGGCGGTCCTGTTCCGAGATTGAGCCTTGCCGGTAATCGCCCACATCATGCACATCCAGCCCCAGCCAATGGCCAGTGCGATGCATATAAAAACGCGTATACGCGGCCGATTCCAGCACGCCGTCCAGCGAGCCGTTCAGCAGCCCCTCGTCCAGCATGCCTTGGGCCAGCACACGCACGGCGGCCTCGTGAGCATCGTTCCAACTGCGGCCCGGTGCGGTCGCCTGCACCGCGGCCTGCTGTGCGGCCGCCGTCAAGTCATAGAGGGCGCGTTGAGGGCCCGTAAATCGTCCATTGGCGGGAAATGTGCGGGTAATGTCGGACGCATAGCTGTCATATTCGCAGCCCGCGTCTATCAACACCAGGTCACCGTCACGCAGCACGGTATCGCCGGCGGCGTAGTGCAGCACGCACGCATTGGCGCCTGCGGCCACGATGCTGGGATAGGCGGGCGACTGGGCGCCATGACGCCGAAACTCGTACAACAGCTCGGCTTCCAATTGATACTCGTGCATGCCGGGCCGGGCGGCCCGCATGGCGCGCGCATGGGCGCCCGCCGAAATGCGCGCCGCCTGGCGCATCGTGGCGATTTCGCTGGCGTCCTTGATCACACGCATATCGGCCAATATGGGCCGCAAGTCCTGGATGCGGCCAGGCGCCAGGCGCCGGCCGCGCCCCTGTTGTTCGGCCTGGAGCAGCCAGTGCCGCAGCTTGCGTTCGACCGGCCCGGTCGCCGCGAAAGAGCGGTACAGCGTGGGTTGATCCGCTAACAAGGCGGGCAACAAAGTGTCCAGTTTATCCGTGGCATAGGCCTCGTCGAATCCATAGCGTGTCACCGCGGCATCGGGGCCGCAGCGGTAGCCTTCCCAGATTTCTTGCTCTGGGTGTTTTGCCCGGCAAAACAGAATGGCACGATCCGTGATGCCAGCGACCAGCACCAGCCATGCCTCGGGCTCTATAAAGCCCGTCAGATAGTAAAAATCGCTGTCGTGTCGATACGGATATTCAGCGTCGTGATTGCGCTGGGCGTGTGGGGCAGTCGAGAGCACTGCGATCCCGCCGCCTGCCGCCCGCATATGGGCCAACAAGCGTCGACGGCGTTCAACGAATGGAGCGATATCAGGGCAGGGCAGGCTCATGGCAAAGTCGGCGAGGCCATCAATAATGAAAACACACTCACTTTACCGCGCCCATCGCGTGCAGGCGGGACAGAAATGTCTCAATCAGCGTCTGATTTTCGCCTGTTCTGCGCAGACCCAAAGGCAGCTGCGCGTCACCGTCAGTACGTGTGGAGGCAGGGCGCGACCAGCGCAGCGGCTACGGTGGCCCGGCGCCAGAAAATATCCTGGTTGCTGCCATCCCTGCGCAACGTACGCCGCTGGAGCGGCTGCTACAATCCCGCCCACTGTCATTGGGGAGTAGCCATCCTTTGATCCCCAAAGGAGTCAGCGTCAACAGACTTGGTGGTCTTGACCCCATGGCGCTGACGGTTCCCGAGCCGCGACTTCGCACGCGGCCGGTCAGCCCGGCGAGACCTTTGGCCGCAGTGCGTTCACCTTGCCGGGCGAGCCGCACTGTCGCGCCATTGGTATCTGCTCGTCCGGCTGTGCATCATGTTTCTCACACTGTTTCTGTTTTTCCTGTCCGCGCTGGTCATCTACTTTGCCTGCGAGTATTTCGTCAACGGTATCGAGTGGGTGGGACATAGACTGAACCTGGGAGCGACCGCCACAGGCACCGTGCTCGCCGCGTTTGGCACCGCTTTGCCCGAAAGCGCCGTCACCTTTATGGCCGTGGTTTTCGGTTCCTCTCCAGAGCAGAAAGACATAGGAGTGGGGGCCGCCATGGGTGGGCCGCTGGTGTTGGCCACCCTGGCGTATGCCGTCGTCGGCCTGACATTGTGGCGCGCACGGCGTGCAACCTGTATTAACGCGGATCAGCCCAGGTTGGCACGCGACCAGGCCTGGTTCATGGCCGTGTTTGTCTTCAAAGTCGGTTTGGGTCTGCTGGCGTTTGTCTGGAAGCCTTGGTTGGCCCTGGTGTTTGTGGGGGTGTATGCGCTTTACGTCAAACGCGAGTTGTCCAACGACGAGGCCTGCCTGGACTGCGATGACCTCGAGCCGTTGAAACTGCGGCCCAGCGACGAGAACCCCTCCATGACCTGGGCTTGTACGCAAACCGTCCTGGCACTAGTCGTGATCGCCGGCGCATCCCATGTGTTCGTGAATCAGATTGAATTGTTGGGCATCGCGTTTGGCGCCTCGCCGCATCTGGCCGCCTTGTTGCTGGCACCTGTGGCGACTGAGTTGCCCGAGATCATGAATGCCCTCATCTGGGTGCGCCAGGGCAAAGAGCGCCTGGCCTTGGCTAACATTTCGGGTGCCATGATGATCCAGGCCACCATTCCCAGCGCCTTGGGTATCGCCATGACACCGTGGTTGCTGGACGGTCCATTATTGATGGCAGGTTTCCTGACCTTGGTGTCCATCTCCATACTGTGGATACGTTTTCGCCGCGCCAGCATGAGCGTTACTGGCTTGGCAGCCGTGGGAGGGCTGTATGGGGTGTTTGCGCTGTACCTGGTCTGGCACTTTTTGGCTTGAATCCGTCAGAAACCCGAAAATATGACCGGCATCCCCTCGACACGATCCTTGACACAATTTCGGGAAAACCCTTGTTCTCGAGCCGAAGTTCGCGTAAAATCAATACGTTTACATCATTTGGAGTTGTTCTGTGAATACCGATTCCGGCGACAGTAGTCGATCTTGCATCGACGTCGCTGCCTGACAGGATCTCCGCAGAATCTCCTTCTGCCGCATCCTGCCAGTGCAGGGTGCGGTATATGACAACCAGTCCTTGGTTGTCACGTCCCCACCAAACCGCCAGAACCGCCGCTGTCTTTTCGCAGCCTGCGTAGCCGCGCCCCATTTGCGCGCCTAACGTATGCCGCGGGATAGGCACGTGCGTATTCGTCTGAACGCTCCGAGCTTTATCGGGAGGCTGCTATGCGTTTATTTGATCTGTTCATGCGCCGCGCCGGTGTGGACCGCGCCAGCTCACTCAATCGCCGTCACGGTACGTCGCGATTGACCATCGTTTGTCCGCGCGATGCCTTGGGGGCGGTACGCAAACAAGTCTGCCTGGACTTTGGTGCAGCCGGGCTCGACGTTGCACAATTCCAAATCGACTCCAGCCGCGACGCCGATTACGCATCGGCGTGCATCACCGTCAATTGTCCCCCTGAGCTTCGCTCCGAGCTCATGTCGCAGGCTCGCCGCCTGCAGGCCAACCCTGCCGTGCGCCATGTGCATTTTGGCGCATCGGCCAACACCACCAACGCCGCCGCCGTCGCGACGGCGTGATCGCCCGGGGCGGCGCCGCGATGGCGCTGCCTCACCCCAGCACGTTTTTTGCCCCTCATCTGCTGCCGATTAACGGCATGCAAACTCCAGGTTGCCTTGTCCACGCGAAGCGGTCGTATTCGCGTAGACCCATAAAGGCGCAGAACGGTCCCTTACAATGAGCACATCGTCGGGTGCTGCGGGTTGGCGCCTTGTCTGCATCGTCGGGCTTAACGGATCTTGGCATGGATAGTCTAGGCTGGCTCGTCCCATGGGAATTTTCCCCCACCTTGGTCGCCGCATTCGTGGTTGCCATCGTGTTGTTCCTGCGTGGCCAGCGCGTACACCGTGTCACCAAAGCCCGCCAGTTTCTATTCTGGGCCGGCATCGTATTGCTATACCTGTCCCTGCATACGCGGGTCGACTACTACGCCGAGCGCATGTTCTTCATCCACCGCATACAGCATCTGGTCCTGCATCACCTGGGGCCGCTGCTGGTGATGGCTGCCTTCCCCGGGTCCGTTATGCGTGCGGGCTTGCCCCTGGCTTGGCGAATACGCTTGCGCGATTTTCTGCGCACAGCAGGCGGCCGTCTCATGGTCGTCGTATTGACCAACAAATACTTCGTTCCCGCGCTCTTCGTTTTTCTTGTCTTGATCTGGCTGATCCCGTCCGTCCAGTTCTATTCCATGTTGGATTGGCGTTTATACCGTCTGATGAATTGGTCCGTCGTCATCAGCGGATTCATGTATTGGAACCTGATCCTCGACCGCCGCCCCAGTCCCCCCGCTGCCATGAGTCCCGGCGGCCGCGTGATATCCCCCGTCCTGACCATGGCCCCCCAAATGGTCGCTGGCGCCGTCATTGCCTTCACCGAGTCCGACATCTACCCCTTGTTCGAACTCTGCGGCCGGGCCATCGCCATGTCTGCCCAAACCGACCAAACCATCGGTGGCCTGACCATGTGGATACCTGCTGCCCTGATCGAGGTCTTCGGCCTGATGGTTGCATTAGGCACCCTGATGCGCCTCTCCGGCAAAGGCCGCCTGCGCCCCGAAGACCGCCAGGCCCGCGACCGCGCCCGGCAACGCCAACTCGCCCAAGCCAAACCAGACAAGTCAGTCATTACCCCCTGACTCATGTTGGGACACCATTCCCCACCCGCGCCACATCCTGTGGCGCCCCCCCCAAAAAACAAACTCGGACGGCCACTTCCGCTAGCGCAACCAGCATCCGCAGCATGCCGTCACTGCGAGTTCCTGCCGGGTGCCTGAAAGCCATGCCGGCCCGTTGAGCAGCGGGCAGTCCCCGAAGGGGACCTCGGC
>NZ_CBCSJH010000062.1:0-19348 GCF_965139195.1 Bordetella tumbae
TCCGGCGCCCGCGCGCCGGACCGGCTTTGTGAAGCCCTCACGGCCCGATTGCCTCGGCTCGACGTCCAATAAACACACTAACCTCACATTTGAAGATACGTACAAATTGACAGTACGATCAAGCTGACGTCATCACCACCATGATTTCCGCGTCGCGTGCGCTCAACGATAAATAGAGATGGCCCTGTCCGCTGTCGAAATAGGCGGATTCATGTTTGCTGAGCGTCAGGTTCTCACCCGACTCGAAGCAAATACGGATTTTGCCGGATAAGACTACGATGAATTCCTGACCCGCGTGTCGGATAAAGCCGTCGAAATCCTCGACACTGCGAGCCATGATGCGCCCGTACATGGGAGTCATGGTGCGCTGCGGATAGTCGCCGGCGAGCAATCGATAGCTGTAGTTGCCCGTGTCGTAGTCGGGCGACTGGGTCGTGGAGGCTTGCGTGGGGACAGTGCCGGGATGTGCATCCGGGTCAGACAGTAACTGAGAAATGTCGATGTTCAGCGCACGCGCGACGGCGGTGAATTTCTCGTAGCTGACGGAAACCTGGCCCAGCTCCATCTTGGACAGGGTGGACAGTGCCACGCCGGATACGGCCGACAGCTGCTTTAGTGTCAGGGCACAGGCTTTGCGGGCGGCGCGCAACTGTTGACCCATGCGTGCGCGCGCCGTATCCGGCGAAGAGGGAGCAGAAGGCTGAGTCAACGCGATACCTCGAAAATGTGCAACGCCTGCTGGGCAGGGCTACTTGGGAGTGCAGATGGGATGGTGAGTGGCGCTACATGCTACGCAAAACCCCTCCGGCACCGTATAAGGTAACTACTGATTGACGGTAATTTTGTCACATAAGAGAATTCTCTTAAATGAGAATTTAAGAAGCGCCGTATCCCTATGAACGACTCTGATGTGTTTGACTTTGCCGTGATCGGCGGCGGAATCGCCGGAGCCTCGGTGGCTTATCGCTTGTCCGGCCGCGCCCGTGTGGTGGTGCTGGAGCGAGAAGAGCAGCCTGGCTACCATTCCACCGGCCGTTCGGCTGCCATGTTCATGGAGGCCTACGGGACGCCGCAGATCCAGGCATTGACGCGCGCCAGCCGGGCGTTTTACGAGCAGCCGCCCGAGGGATTCACCGAGCACCCCATTTTGTCGCCGCGCGGGTGTCTGTACCTGGGAAAGACCGGCCAGGAAGCATTGCTGCAACAAGTCTACGAGGAGACCGTCAAGGCCGCACCCAACGTCAGTCTCATCAGCGTCGATGATGCGATGTCGCGGGTGCCGTGTTTACGCGCGGACCGCTTGATCGGTGCGATGTTCGAGCCCGAGGCGCAGGATCTGGATGTACACGGATTGCATCAAGGATTCCTGAAGGCCATGCGTCAGCAGGGCGGCGTGCTGCGTTGCCAGGCCGAGGTGGCCTCCGCGGTGCGGGATGGGGGGTATTGGACCTTGACGCTGAGCGACGGGCAGACAGTGCGTGCGGCGCACGTGGTCAATGCCGCGGGTGCATGGGCGGATCACGTGGCGGCTCGTTTCGGCGTGCAGCCCATCGGCTTGGAGCCCCGCCGACGTACGGCATTTACCTTTGCGGGTCCAGAGGGTGTGGATTGTTCGCAGTGGCCTACGGTGTCTGATCTGGACGAGCAGTTTTATTTCAAACCGGATGCAGGGCAACTGCTGGGTTCGCCAGCGAATGCCGATCCGGTGGCCGCCCACGACGTCATGCCCGAGGAACTGGATGTGGCGACAGGCATCTATCACATCGAAGAGGCCACCACTCTCACCATTCGACGCCCGCGTCATACATGGGCCGGGCTGCGTTCGTTTGTGCGCGATGGCGATCTGGTCGTCGGGTGGGATGATGCAGTGCCCGGATTTTTCTGGTTGGCTGCGCAAGGCGGCTACGGTATTCAATCGGCTGCCGGGGTATCCGAGTTGGCTGCGGCACTGCTGTTGAATCAGCCGGTACCCGATACGTTGTTGGCCCACGGCGTACAAGCCGAAATCATTGCACCGGCGCGTCTGCGTTGATTCTTAAAGAAGCCCGTCGACAGGCGGCTCATCAAGCACAAGGGGAAACCATGAAGACCTTATCAACGATGTGTGGCGCTTTGGCCATTGGCGTGGCTGCGATGGCTGCCACCTCCGTCAGCGTGGCGGCATATCCCGAGCGGCCCATTCAGTTGATTATCCCCTATTCGCCAGGCGGCGCTGGCGATGTGGCCGGCCGTATTCTGGCCAAGGCGATGAGCGACGCATTGAAGCAGACGGTCGTCGTGGAAAACAAGGCGGGAGCGGGCACGATTCTCGGTGCGCAGTTTGTCGCTAAAGCGAGCCCGGATGGTTATACGTTGCTGCTGAGTTCCGGGACGACATTCACCATCAATCCCGCGATTTATCCGTCGTTGCCTTATTCGCCCAAAGAGGATTTCGTGCCCTTGGGTGTTCTCGGGCGAACGGCCATGGCGATCGTGGCGAACCCGAAAACACCGTACTCCAATCTGGCTGATCTGGTGAGCGCTGCAAAGGCCAAGCCGGACAGTATCGCCTATGCATCATTCGGCATCGGGACGGTATCGCATTTTGTGGCCGAGCAGTTTCAAGACGCAGCGGGCATCAAGATGATGCACATCCCCTATAAGGGCAGCGCGCCTGGGATGACGGATTTGATTGGCGGCCAGGTCCCGGTGATGTTCGATACGGTGGTGGCTGCCATGCCGCAGGTAAAGGCAGGAAAAATCAAGGCGCTGGCCGTGACAACGGCAAAGCGATCGAGCTTCTTGCCTGATGTGCCTACGTTGGCGGAAAGCGGGTATCCTGGTTTTAACGTGGATACGTGGATCGCTTTGTTCGGCCCGAAAGGCCTGCCCGAAGACGTGCAGCACACGTTGAGCCAGGCGATGGAAGCTGCGCTGAAAGATCCCGCCACGCTGGATCAGTTGCGCACGGCCGGCGTTGATGCCGCATTCGAGTCTGCGGACTCATTGCGCAAGACCATTGCAGAAGAAACTCCGCGTTTTGCGGAAATCGCCAAGCGCGCCAATATTCAGGCGCAGTGAGTACCGGTTATGCCATCGAATGTTGTGACGCCTGAGTTTTTGCAAACGCTGCGTAATGCAGAACCTGTGCTGTGGCTACGTCCCGGGCCTGCGGATTGCCGTGTGGACGCGCCCGCAGATACCGGATTGACGAAGGATCAGATCGCGGCTGCGCAGGCGCGGTTTGATCGATTTGCGCCATTGCTGGCGGAGCTCTTTCCCGAGTTGCGCGATAGCGAGGGAGCGATCGAGTCGCCGTTGTTGCGTACGCCGAAAATGCAGATGGCGTTGGGTTTGCCCGAGACGCAGGGGCGATTGTGGCTCAAGGCAGATCATGCGTTGCCGGTGGCCGGATCGATCAAGGCGCGCGGCGGCATTCACGAAGTGCTGGAATTCGCCGAGTCCGTGGCATTGCGCGAGGGGCTGATTCAATCTGGGGATGATTACCGGAAATTGGCCACGCCCGCCGCGCGGGCATGCTTCGCCCGTTATCAAGTCGCGGTGGGGTCCACCGGCAATCTGGGGTTGTCGATCGGTGTGATGGCGTCTGCGTTGGGATTTTGTGCCGCAGTACATATGTCTGCGGACGCAAAGGCCTGGAAAAAAGCCCGCCTGCAGGCGCGTGGCGTCGAGGTCGTAGAGCATAGCGGCGATTACGAGCGCGCTGTTGCAGCAGGCCGGGCGCAGGTACAGGCCGATCCTCACGGCTATTTTGTCGATGACGAACGTTCGGCCTCGCTGTTCATGGGGTATGCCGCTGCAGCGCTGCATTTGCGTGCACAGCTTGATGCTGCGCAGATTCTCGTGGATGCGCAGCATCCCTTATTCGTTTATCTGCCTTGTGGTGTAGGCGGTGCGCCTGGCGGCATTGCTTATGGTTTGCGCCAGGTGCTGGGCGAGCATGTGCATTGCTTCTTTGCCGAGCCCGTGCAATCGCCGTGTTTTCTGGTGCGGATGATGGCGGGCCATGGCCAATTGCCCGGCCTGCCGGCAGCGCCTTCGGTGTATGACGTGGGCCTGCATAATCGTACCGAGGCTGATGGATTGGCCGTGCCCCGTGCGTCTGAACTGGCGTACGGCGCAGTGGGAGGCATGTTGTCGGGAGTCTATACGGTGGCGGATCAGACCTTGTTTGACGATCTGATTCGGTTGCACGATACCGAGGGCATACGGATTGAGCCTTCCGCTGCGGCAGGCTTCAGCGGTCCTCGGCATATCTGCCTGAGCGCTACGGGCCATGCCTATCTGGCCGAACACGGCTTGTTGGCGCAGATGCCGCAATCGACACACCTGGTGTGGACGACCGGCGGGCTGTTTGTGCCTGACGAAGAGTATGCACGTTTCCTGAATCGTCGTTGATTCACTATCGGAGCAATGGATGAAAAAAGCTTTACTGGCGATGAGTCTCGCCATGTCTTGCATGGCAGTAGGAATGACATCAGCGGTGGCGCAAGAGCCCTATCCGTCTCGTCCTATCACGCTGGTGGTGCCATTCCCGCCGGGCGGCTCTACTGATACGATGGGCCGCGTCATGGCCAAGGCACTGGGCGATGTGCTGGGCCAGAGCGTCGTGGTGGAAAACAAGGGCGGTGCGGGTACGGTGATTGGCGCCAGCTATGTGACCAAGGCCGCGCCGGATGGGTACACCTTGTTGGTCAGCTCTGGCACGACGTTCACGGTCAATCCTGCGATTCGCACCAACATGCCCTACGATCCGGTCAAGAGTTTCGAGCCGTTGGGCATTGTGGGGCGCACAGGCCTGGTATTGTTGGCGAATCCCAAGGTGCCGGTGCATAACCTGAAAGAGTTCGTAGCGTATGTGAAAGACCCCGCGAACAAGCAGCCGCCTTATGGTTCGTATGGCACAGGAACCACGTCCCAGTTTGTCGGCGAGGCGTTTTTGGCCGAGGCTGGATTGCAGATGGCGCATATTCCCTATAAAGGCAGTGCGCCGGCGATGACGGATCTGATTGGCGGGCAGATTCCATTTACCTTCGATACGGTGTCCGCGGCGATTCCGCAGGTCAAGCAAGGCACGGTGCGGGCGATTGCTTTGTCCAGCCCTAAACGTTCCAAGTTTTTTCCAGACCTTCCTACGTTTGTAGAACAGGGGTATGCTGGGCCCGAGATGGATACGTGGTTCATGGTGGTTGCGCCGCGTGGCTTGCCGGCAGCGGTCAAGACCAAATTGGAGGCGGCACTGCAGACCGCGGTGGCGAATCCCGAGGTTCAGAAGAATCTGGAGGCCCAGGGGTTCGAACCGGACTACGGCAGTGCCGCGGACGGCGAGGCACTGATTCAAAAAGAATTGCCGATCATGCGCGACATTGCAGAGCGCGCTCACATCAAGCTTGATTAAGGTTTTCTCATGGCACTGGATGATTCCCTGGTTTCTCTTTCGGCCGTTACGCTGCGGCAAATGATCGGCGCGCGACAGTTGTCACCGGTCGAGTTGCTGGAGGCCTGCATCGCCCGTATCGAAGCGGTGAACCCGTACGTCAATGCGGTGACGGCCAAAGCCTATGCGCGTGCGCGCGAAGAAGCCCGCGCCGCCGAGCGTGCGGTGATGGCGGGGGACATGCTGGGCTTGTTGCATGGTCTGCCGATGGGTGTGAAAGACCTGGAGCCCACAGCGGGATTGCTGACGACGTTTGGCTCGCCGATTTATCGGGATCATGTGCCAGAGCACGATGTCGAGCTGGTGGCGCGTTTGCGCCGTGCGGGCGCTATCGTGACAGCCAAGACCAACGTGCCCGAGATGGGGGCGGGCGCGAACTCGCGCAACGTTGTATGGGGTGCGACGGGGAATCCATTCAATCCGAATTTGAATGCGGGTGGGTCCTCGGGCGGGTCCGCTGCGGCACTGGCATGCGATATGTTGCCGGTGTGCACGGGATCGGACACGGGGGGATCATTGCGTATTCCCGCCGCCAAGTGCGGTGTGGTGGGATTCCGCCCCTCGCCCGGCGTGGTGCCCAGTGTGCGCAAGTTGCTGGGCTGGACGCCGATTTCAGTCGTGGGACCGATGGGGCGCACCGTCGAAGAGGCTTGCCTGCAAATGGCGGCCTCGGCGGGTATGGATGCGGGCGATCCCTTGAGCTATCCGCTGGATCCGCTGTCGTTCCTGCGCCCCGAGTCGGTCGACCTGGGCTCGTTGCGCGTTGCGTATACCGAGGATTTCGGCGTGTGCGCGGTGGATGATGGTATTCGCGCTACGTTCCGTACAAAGATCGCGGCGATGAAGCATTTGTTCGCGGCCTGCGAGCCGATCGAGTTGGATCTGGGCGAGGCGCATCGTTGTTTTGATGTGTTGCGCGCCGAGGCGTTTGTAGCGGGGATGCGTGAGGCGTATGAGCGGGACCCTGCTAGCTTGGGCCCCAATCCCCGTGCGAATTATGAGATGGGCGCGGCGATGAGCCTGAAGGACAGTGCGTGGGCGCAAGCCGAGCAGACGCGTATCCTGAAGCGTTTCCAGGAGATCTACGCCGACTATGATCTGATCCTGTCGCCGACTACGCCGGTGTCGCCGTTCCCGTGGACGAGCCTGTATGCGGATACGATCAATGGGGAAAAGCAGGAAAACTACTACCGTTGGCTGGCGCTGACGTATGTGGTGACCTTGACCACGCATCCTGCCTTGTCCTTGCCTTGCGGGCTGGACGGACATGGCATGCCGTTCGGTTTGCAGATCGTGGGGCCGTTCCGCGGCGATCGCGAGGTGCTGGGAGCATCGTACGCGATGGAGCAGGCGTTCTCGCGCATCGAGGCGCTGCGTCGCCCGCGTCCGAATCTGGCGGCATTGCAGGTCGCCGAGCCGGCGTTGACGTCGATTGTGACGGCGCCGCCGGTGTTGGATGGACAGGGGCAGGGTGGGGCTGTATCGGCGGTGTGATGTATTTTTTGGAAGGTGCAGGTCGAAGGTGTGGCTTGGTGGAGGCGGGACGGGTTCTTGAGACGTTTGCCACGGCCGGGCAGGCGTGGCGGGTGGGCCTGNTNGGCTGACTCNNCCCCTNAACGGGGNNTCGGCCTNCGTCCGTGAACCATCGGCGGGCCGGGGGCCAAACTCGCTTCGNNCTCAAACATGGCCCCCGGACTNCCCCCGCCGATNNTNCACGGACTCGGCAGCTCCCAACAGGCCCACCCGCCACGCCTGCCCGGCCGCGGCAAACTCATGCCCCGGAGGACTCGGATCACGATCCTGAGTCTGAGCGGCTGACGTCGACTTCGGGTTGTACCGACATGCCTACGCGCAGCAGGCTGGTGTTTTCTTGGTCAGGATCCAGCGCAATGCGCACGGGCAGGCGTTGCACGATTTTGGTGAAGTTACCTGTCGCGTTGTGGGGGGCAATGGCGGAATAGCTGACGCCGCTGGCGGGACCGACGCTTTGCACTTTGCCGGAAAATGTTTGTCCGGGCAGCGCGTCGACAGTCAGGATGACAGGCTGGCCTGCGCGCATTTTTGCCAACTGAGTTTCGCGGAAGTTGGCTTCCACGTAGATGTCTGCCAACGGAACAACGGTGACGAGCGCTTCTCCGATTTTGGCGAAATTACCGACTCGGAGATTTTTGTGGCCGATCACGCCTGAGATCGGGGCCACGATATGGGTATAGGACAAGTTGAGCTCGGCTTGCGCGACGGCCGCTTTGGCTTGTTCGACGGCAGCGGCCGCGCGTTGCAGATCGGCCTGCAAAATGGTCAGACGCTCGGTTTCGGCTTGGTGAATGGCGCGGTTTTTCTCGTGCTGGGCTTCTTGTACGCGCAGACGGGCCAAAGCCTGCTGGCGAGCTTGTATGGTGCCCGAACCATCTGCGGCCAGGTTGCTGTAGCGATTGAAATCGGCGCGAGCCAGTTTGAGATTGGCTTGGTCGGCGTCTAATGTGGCGCTGGCTTGGTGGATGACCGATTGCTGCACGGTGGCTTGTGCTTTTAATGCGTCGGCACTGGCTTGTGCACTGGCGAGTGTGGCCCTGGCACTGCGCACCGCCAGTTCGTAATCGCGATCGTCAATGCGCGCGAGTAATTGGCCGGTTTTGACGGTCTCGTTTTCTTCGACCAGGACGTGGGTGACCAGGCCCGCAACCTGAGGGGCGACTGAAGTGATATCGGCTCGGATATAGGCATCGTCCGTTGATTGAGACGAGGCGGACGCCTCGGGACGATTGATCACGATGGCCGCGATGACGGCAGCGGCAATCAATATTCCGCCTGATACGAGTTTGGTTTTTTTGCTCAATGCCATGATGGTTCTCAGTGCTTTGAATCAGTGTTTCGGATGCATCGCCGCGGTCGGCGAGGGGATGTATTGGAGGGCGAAGACCAACGGGATCAGGATGGCCGCGAAGGCGGCCAACGCCCAATAAGCGTCGGCGATGGACAGCACAGCAGCCTGGCCTGCGATAGTGGATGCCAAATCAGCCGGTGCCGGAGCCTGCGCCCGAGCGGCATGATCCAGCAGCATTTCGCTATGAAAGCGCGTGCGCAGTTCGATTAACCGGCTGATTGCTGCGGAGCCCGCCAATGTTCCCAAGGCACGCAACAGATTGACCATGCCCGAGACATAGGGACCTTCCATGGGTTGAACCACGCTGGTCGATAGAAACAGCAACGCCACGACCGCCAACGGTTGGCCGATGGCTTGCAGGCTCTGCGCCCAGATGAATTCCGTCCACATCCATTCGGAGGTCAGGTGCGCGCCCATCATGCAGGACAAGGACAGACATGCCAGCCCCAGGGCCATGACGGCTCGGGCGTCTACCCATTTGCGATACAGCAGCAACGACACGGCGGGAGCGACGATGAGCTGAGGCAGCCCGATCATCAGGCCGATGGGAGCGCTTTGCTGCGCGCGATAGTCCCATGTATGGCCCAGGTGCAGGGAGGGCAGCAAGGAGCCGGACAGGAAAATGACCAACAGGGAAAAGAAAATCGTGAAGCCCAATCCCAGGTTGCGCCGGCTCAACAACTGCAGTTTGATGAACGGTGCGGGATGGTGCCATTCCGTAAACAAGTAGTATGCGACCAGCAGCAGGCCTACGACGAGGCAGGTGCTGATCAGCGGGGAAGCAAACCATTCGAGCCGGTTTCCCTGATCCAGGCCGACGGCCACGAGCGCCAAGCCGAGGGCACCGAAAATCAACCCGAACCAGTTCGCCTGGCCAAAGCGCTCGGGTTTGGGCATGTCTTGCGGTACGCCCCAGGAGACTAATAGTCCGGCGATCAGGCCTGCGGGAATGACTTGCCAATACACCATCCGCAAATCGAGCAATTGGTCGGTCCATAGTCCGGCCAACCACGTAGACACATTGGGCGCGAAGGTCGCTGTCATCGAGTACAGCGCCAGCGCATATAGCCGGATCGATGGCGGCAGGAATCGTAGGGCGGCCATCATCAACAAAGGGATCAAGGCACCGGCGGTCAAGCCTTGCAGAGCACGCAGGATCAATAGCAAGCCCATGTCATGCACGAACGGCAGCACGCAGGCGATTGCGCTGCAGGTGCCCAGCATCATCAGATGAAAGCGGCGCAAACTGAGCGTGATCGCAAACCAGCCGGCGATCGGCATGGCGAGCAGTTCGCCTGCGCTATAGACGGTGGTGATCCAGGATCCATCGTCCAGGCCAAAGCCGCTGGCGCCGCGCAGATCGGCCAGAGCCAATGAGCCCACCCGATTGTTGATGCCCGCGATCATGGCGGCCAGGAATATGCCGGTCAATCCAGCAATCAGGCGTGGCGTGAGCGCGTTGGCGTTATGGCTGGCAGTTGCCGCGGTGTTGCTTGAGGAGGAAGTGTTGGCGATTGCGGGCGTGTCAGCAGGAGGCGCGGTGTCGGTGATTGCCGGCGTGCTGGTCGATGTCGCTGCGTTGGCCGCTCCGGGCGGGTGGGCCGCAGCGGGAGCGTTGGTCGTTGACGCAATATCGAGGGGGACCGTTGTCGGGGTCATGACTGCCCCTCGGCCTCAGCCTGTGGCGCCCAGCCGCCTCCCAGGGCCTTGTAGAGATAGACGATCGCCACGGCACTGCCTGTGGTGGCGTTGCTGAGCTCCAATTCGCTGGCCAGGAGATTACGCTGAGCCGTCAGTACCGTGACGTAATCTGTCGCCCCGGCACGGTAGGCGCTTTCTGCGGCGCTCAGCGCCTCTCGGCTTTCGGTCATGGCGCGCTGCAAGGCGGTCTGACGCTGTTGTTGCGCGACGAGGGCGTTGAAGGCATTGTCGACTTCATGCCAGGCTTGCAGCACGGTCTGGCGATAGGTAACGGCGGCCTCTTTCTGTTTCAGCTCGGTTAATTCCAACGTGCGCGTCAGGCGGCCTCCCTCGAAAATCGGCAAATGAATGGCCGGACCGATAGAGAAATTGGTAGAGCTCCACAAGCCCAGGTCATCACGTTCAAAAGCCTGTGTGCCAAAGCTGCCGATGAGAGAAATACGAGGATAGAAATCGGCCTTGGCCACGCCGATCGCGGCAGTGGCTGCGTGCAGATTGGCCTGGGCGCGTTGGATGTCGGGACGGCGCAGGGCCAGTTCAGAGGGCAATCCTACCGGCAGCTGTACCGATGCATTGGGCAGCGCGTGGGCTTGTTCCAATTGCGCATCCAGGCTGCGAGGCGGTTCGCCCACCAGCAGCGCCAGCGCATTGAGCAAGACATTCTCCTCATCGCGCAATTGTGGAATCAACGCGTCGACGGACGCTTGTTGGGATAGGGACGAGGCGATGTCGAAACGCGTCGCGACGCCGTTTTTCTGACGGCTCTGCGTCAGCTTCACGAGATGGGTCGCGATATCCTGGTTTTGCAGCGCAATGGCCAGGCGCGTTTGCACGCCACGCAGCGCGAGATATTGCCGGGCGATTTCGGCGGACAAGGACACTTGTACGCCGCGCTCTTCGTAGACCGAAGCCTCGAGCGAGGCGAGGGATTGCTCGCGTTGCCGGCGCAGCCGGCCCCAGATATCGATCTCCCAACTGGCATCAAAACCTGCTTGCCACAGGTCGGTGGCGGCCGTGGGGGATCCGAGAGCGACCATCGGCCCGTTTTCACTGAGTGCCTGGCGGGTCACGCTGGCGTCCAGCCCGATGCGCGGAAACAGATTGGACATGACGATGCCGGATCGCGCGCGGCTCTGCTGTACGCGCAGCGCGGCAGCTTGTACGTCGAGGTTGCCCTCCCAGGCGCGAGCGATCAGGCTGTCCAGCACGGGATCGTTCAGCATGCGCCACCAATCACGGGGCACGGGGTCCGCCGATAGTGCCTGTTGAGCTTGCCCCTCCTTGGGCTGGAGTTGCATGCCGTCAAGCGCCGCCTGCGGGACCTGGAAATCCGGGCCAACGGCGCAGCCAGCAAGCAGCGCCAGGGCCAGGATGGGCGCCGCGCGGCTGCCGAAATAGGTGACGATAGACATGGGATGAGCCGTACGAAGACTTTTGTGAATTAAACTAAACCTCTCGGTACAGTATGGTATTCTCTGCTCAGAGACAGGTCAACTATTTTTGAACCGAACGGTACACACACCCAAATGAAAAAGACCGATCACCCATCCGAATCCACAGCGGGTCAGCCCAGGAGCTCTGGGGCTGCACGCGTGGCAAGCGGTGCACAGTCCGGTTCCGGTAGTGATTCCAAGCTCTCAGAGTCGTCCCCTTGCCCGACGGGTAAGGCATTGGCGGTCCTTGATGCGGCGCGCGATGTTTTTTTGACGCACGGTTTTTCCGCGGCGACGACGGACATGATTCAACAGGCCGCGGGTGTGTCCAAGGCTACGGTTTATGCACACTACCCCACAAAAGAGGCCTTGTTTGCGGCGGTGATCGAACGGCAATGCGCCATGCACATGGACGCGCTCAGAGCAGGACGGTCGATGTCAGGAGGAATCCAGGCAGTGTTGGCCGAAATGGCAAATGCGTACCTGGATTTTGGATTGGCGCCGTCGGGCTTGGCCTTGTTCCGCGTGGCGGCAGCGGAAGCGATCCGTTTTCCCGAGCTGGCACGCACTTTTTATGAGAAAGGCCCCAAGGTCTATTGCACGATCGTAGCCGAACATCTGGAGCGGGCGGTGCAAGCCAAGGAATTGGATCTGGGCACCATGACCAGCAAAGAGGCCGCTGCGGTGTTTTTCAGCCTGGTCCGCGGCCACATTCAGCTGCAAAGTCTGCTGCTGTCCGATCGCCCAGCGACCGCGGCCCAGCGCAAGCGCTGGGCCAATCTGGCGTTGGAGACTTTTTTTAAGGCGTTTGGGACGCGTTAGCCACAGTCGATATCGCGTCCGCACCACCGCCCAGCACCTTGTAGAGCGTGACGCGGTTGACGGCTTCGTTAAGCTGCAACGTGATCAATGTTTGCTGCGCGCTGTACAGCGTGCGTTGAGAGACCAAGGTTTCCAAATAGCTGTCTACGCCATTGCGATACAGTGCATCGGCAAGCGTGTAGCTGCGTTGATTTGCCGCGACCTGGGCACGTTGCGCATCGAGTTGCTCATCGATGTTGTTGCGGGCGACCAGGGCGTCGGCGACTTCGCTGAAGGCAGTCTGGATGGCTTTTTCATATTCGGCCACGGTGACTTCTTTTTGAATCTTGGCGGAATCCAGCGAGGCTCGCAGCGATCCAGCGTTAAAGATCGGGATGGAAATGCTGGGCACGAACGACCAGGTGCGGGTGCCGGCGTCAAACAGGCTGGACAGCGCGTCGCTGCTGCGTCCCGTCGCAGCGGTCAACGAAATCGTGGGAAAAAACGCGGCCCGCGCTGCGCCGATATCGGCGTTTGCCGCTTTTAATGTGTGTTCTGCGTACAGCACATCGGGGCGTTGCAACAGCACATCGGACGACAGGTTGGCAGGCAGGGGCGCGAGCGCGACGGCTTCGTTGTCGGTAGGCACTGGCAGCAGATCGTCACTCACGGGCGAGCCAACGACCAGATCCAAGGCGTTGCGCGCTTGCTCCAATGAGGTGGTGTAGCTGGCGACATCGGCGCGGGCGCTTTCTACACTGCCTTGGACTTCGGATAAGTCGACGCCGGACGCGATGCCCAGCGCGTGTTTGCTCTCTGTGAGTTTCAAGGTGGCGCGTTGGCTTTCCAATGTTTCCTTGGCTAATGCCAATTGCTCTCGATACGCGGCTATCGTGAGCCAGTCGCCTGCGACCTCGGCGACCAGGCTCATGCGCGTGCTGCGTTGCGTTTGCTCGGTCGCGAGATAGGTTTCCAGCGCCTCGTCGGTCAGGCTGCGGATGCGTCCAAAGAGATCCAGTTCCCAACTGCTGAATCCGACTTCGGCGCTGACGCTGCGGCCGACTTGTGAACTGCCTGTGCCTGTGCTGGCGGCGCTGGTGCGTGCCGCGTTGTAGCTGCCGGATGCTTGCACCGAGGGGAACAGATCGGATCGTTGGATGCGATAGGTGGCGCGCGCTTTTTCGATGTTTAGCACCGCGACGCGCAGGTCGCGGTTGTTATCCAATGCTGTGGCGATGACTTTTTGCAGGCGCGCATCGAGAAAGACTTTGCGCCAGTCCAGGTCCGCGACCGGTGTGGCGTCGGCGACGCCAGCCGTAGCGCTGCGAAACTGCGTGGGTACCGGCGATGCCGGACGTTCATAATCCGGAGCCATGCTGACGCAGCCGCTCAATGCGAGTGCGCACACGACGGGGATCAGTTTCAGGGTCAAGGACTTCATGGGGTGACCTCGTCATGGTTGGCGGTGTCGCCGTGCTGGGTGGGGGCCGAGGCGTCAGCCGATTTGGGTTTGCCTGGGAACAAGGTACGCACCACTACGTAGAAGAGCGGAACAAAGAAAATACCCAGCACGGTGGACGCCAGCGTGCCGCCCAGTACGCCGGTACCCAGCGAGTGGCGGCCGCCCGAGCCTGCGCCCGTGCTGATGACCAGCGGCAGCACGCCGAGCATGAATGCCAGTGAGGTCATGAGGATGGGACGCAGGCGTTGTTGGGCAGCCTCCAGCGTTGCTGCGATCAGCGATTTGCCTTGCTCTTCGAGTTCTTTTGCGAATTCGACGATCAGGATGCCGTTCTTTGCGGCCAGGCCCACTGTGGCCAACAAACCCACCTGGAAATACACGTCATTGCTCAGGCCACGCAGGCTGGTCAGCAATAGCGCGCCTACGACACCGATGGGAACGGCCAGCATCACGGAAAAGGGAATGGACCAGCTTTCGTACAGAGCGGCCAAGCACAGGAATACGAACAACAGCGACACGGCATACAGCAGCGGCGCCTGCGATCCCGATTGTTGTTCTTGATACGACAGGCCTGACCAGGAGTACCCGAAACCTGACGGTAGTTGCTTAACGAGCGTGGCCATTTCCGCCATGGCGGTACCGGAGCTGACACCGGACGCCGGCTGACCGGTAATTTCCATGGAGGCTGAGCCGTTGAATCGCGATAGCGAGGCGGGCGCGTATCCCCAACTGCTGCTGGAAAACGCCGAGAACGGCACCATATCGTCGCCGCTGTTGCGTACCGACCAGCGGCCGATGTCATCCGGCAGCATGCGGGCTTCTGCCTCGCCCTGGACGTAGACCTTCTTGATGCGTCCGCGATTGACGAAGTCGTTGACGTAGGTGCTGCCCACGGCGGTGGCCAGTGTGCTGTTGATGTCGCTTTGCGACAGGCCGAGGGCGCCTGCTTTGGCGTCGTCGATCTTGACGTCAAAGGTGGGGGCGTCTTCCAGTGCCTGGTAACGTACAGAGTCGAGTTTGTCGTTTTTGGCCGCCAGCGCGAGGAGCTGTTCGCGTGCCTGGACTAGCGCCTCATGGCCAGCGCCGCCGAGGTCTTGCAGTTCCATCGTAAAGCCCGCACTCTGGCCCAGCCCAGGAATACCAGAGGGAGTCATGGCAAAGATCTGAGCGTCGCGGAACCGTTTTGCCATCGCCATGCTGATGCGCATGCCGACCGTATTGGCGTCTGCGTCGCGCTCGTCCCAGTCTTTCAGGCGGACGAAGCCCATTCCTGAGTTTTGTCCGCTGCCGCCGGTGCTGAATCCCGCTACAGACATGATGGATGCGGTTTCCGGTTGTTCTTTGATGTAGTCAGCGACTTCGTCCATGACTTTCAGCGTCTGTTGCTGCGTGGCCCCCGAAGGCAATTTCACCATGACCATCAGCATGCCCTGGTCTTCTTCGGGCAGGAATGACGTGGGCAAATGCCAGAACAGGCCACCCGCGACGATCAAGATCGCCAGATAAATGATGCCCCCCGATTTGCGATGGTTGGTCATGAAACCGACACCCTGGTGATAGCGCTTGCCGGTGCGATCGAAGAGCGTGTTGAACCACTGGAAAAAACGTCCCAACAGGCCTTTGCGGCTGACATGGCCGCCTTTTTCGATCGGCGTGAGCATCGTGGCGCAGAGGGCCGGGGTGAGGGTCATCGCAACCAGCACCGACAGGATCATGGCCGAGGCAATGGTCACGGAAAACTGACGATAAATGGCGCCGGTAGAGCCACCGAAGAACGCCATGGGCAAGAAGACGGCAGTGAGCACCAATGCGATACCGACGAGTGCGCCCGTGATCTGTCCCATGGATTTGCGCGTGGCTTCGCGTGGGCTGAGGCCTTCTTCGCTCATGATGCGTTCGACGTTTTCGACGACCACGATGGCATCGTCTACCAACAGCCCGATGGCCAACACCATGGCGAACATGGACAAGGTGTTGATAGAGTATCCGAGCAGGGCCAGGATTCCGAAAGTACCCATCAACACGACAGGCACCGCAATAGCGGGGATCAAGGTCACGCGCCAGTTCTGCAGGAACAGGTACATGATGGCCACCACCAGCACGATGGCTTCGAACAGGGTGGTCACGACTTCTTGAATCGAGATTTTGACGAAAGGCGTCGTGCTATAGGCGACGTGGTACTGCAAGCCGCTAGGGAAAAAGGGTTGCAACTCTTGCAGCTTGGCATCGACGGCCTCGGAAACATCCAGTGCATTGGCGCCCGAAGCGAGTTCGATCCCGATACCGGAGGCAGGCTTGCCGTTGAATTTACTGATGATGGAGTAGTCTTCGGTGCCTAGTTCTACGCGCGCAACATCCGAGAGATGGACGACTGCACCACTGGTTTCGGATTTGATGACGATGTCTTTGAACTGATCGGCCGTTTTCAGGCGGCTGCGAGAGTTGACGGTCGCAGTGAGCGCCTGGCCTTCGACGGCAGGAACCGCGCCCAGCGAGCCCGAGGATACGTCGGCGTTCTGGTTCTCTATGGCACTCGTGACATCCGAGGGCATCAGAGAATAGGTGCGCAATTTTTCGGGGTCCAGCCAGATACGCATGGAGTATTCCGACCCCATGACGCGCACGTTGCCCACGCCAGAGACTCGGCTGACCGGGTCCTGGATGGTAGAGACCATGTAGTCGGCCAGGTCTGTACCATCCATGCTGCCGTTTTCAGAAGTGAACGCCAGCACCAGAAACATGTTGCCTGATGACTTGGTGACGGTGACGCCGGTGCTTTGCACGCTGTCCGGCAACATGGATTGCGCCTGCTGCAGCTTGTTTTGCACCTGTACTTGGGCCGTGTCGGGGTTGGTGCCGGAGGCAAACGTCAGGGTGATTTCCGAGCTGCCCGATGAGGTGCTGCTGGAGGACATGTACAGCAGATTGTCCAGGCCCGTCATGTTTTGTTCGATCACCTGTGTGACCGAGTTTTCGGTCGTCTCTGCCGAGGCGCCGGTGTAGGTCGCGCGTATCGAGATGGAGGGCGGGGCGATATCGGGGTATTGCTCGATGGGCAGGGTAAAGATCGACAATGCGCCAGCCAGCGTGATAACGATGGCAATTACCCAGGCAAAGATGGGTCGGTCAATGAAGAAGCGAGCCATGGTGATTCCTTACTCTGCCTTTGCGGTCGATGGCGGAGTCGGGGCACTAGCCGCGTTCGGTTGAGTGGCCTTGCTGGCCGTCTTGAGTTCCTCGACGGCGACCTCCTGGCCCGCCATGACTTTGCTGCCGCCATCGATCACCAGGCGTTCGCCGGCCTGCAGGCCGCTGGTAACGACCCATTGGTCTTTGATCGCATTGCCGGTTTGCACAATGCGTTCGATGATTTTGTTGTCGTCTCCGACCAGTTTCACTACGGCTTCCCCCTTGGTGTTGCGCGTGACGGCGCTTTGCGGCACCAGGATCGCAGTGTCATTGATGGCCATGGGCAATACCGCGCGAACATACGTACCGGGCAGCAGCAGGAAATCCGGATTGGGCACCACGGCGCGCAGGGTCACGCTGCCAGTGCTGGTGTTGACCGAGGTTCCGACGAATTCGAGTGTGCCGGTGCGATCGTAGAGGCTGCCGTCCTCCAGTTGGATTTTGACTTCGGCCTTGCCGTTGACGGCTTTTAGCGCACCGCTATCGATCTGTTTGCGCAGCGCCAGCATTTGCGCGCTGGTTTGCGTGACGTCGACGTAGATGGGATCCAGTTGCTGAATCGTTGTCAGGGCTGTTTCTTGACTGGCCGTGACCAATGCGCCAGGCGTGTAGGTCGAGGTGCCGATGCGGCCGCTGATGGGCGCTGTGACCTGGGTGTAGTCCAGATTGATTTTGGCGGTTTGCAATGCCGCTTTGGCGGAGACGACGGCGGCTTCGTTCTGACGCAGCGTCGCCAATGCATCGTCGCTGTCTTGTTTGCTGACGGCGTCGATGGCGACCAGCTTGCGATAACGCTCCGCCTTGGGTTTGGCCGCCATGACAACGGCCTCGGCCTGGACGAGATCCGCTTTGGCGCTGTCGTAGCTGGCCTGGTAGGTTTTGGGATCGATCTGGTAGAGCACCTGGCCTTCTTTGACTTCCTGGCCTTCGGTGAACAGGCGCTTTTGAATGATCCCGCCGACTTGCGGGCGTACGTCCGATTCCATATAGGCGACGGTACGGCCCGGCAGGTATTGTTCCATCGCGAGCCGTTGCGTGGTGACGCGTTGCACGCCGACTTCCGACACGGGTAGGGGCGCTGGTGTTTCGTCCTGGCAGGCGCTCAATACGAGAGCCAGGGCGCAGGCCAGCAGGCTGTAGCGCGCGGTTCGGGGAACGGCTGAGAGGAAACGATGGGACATGCGACACCCGCAATGAGTCAAATGATGAGCCATGCTAGCTAACGAATGTGCAGGAAATAGGGAGGCCGCGGTGCGGTCGGCCTGGAGGCTGGCGCGGGTATGATGATGTATCGACTGTCGCAATATGTGGCAGTTTCCGTGCAAAAAATTGCCCATTTCGAATTGGGGGCGCATTGTGCAAGAGCAATCTGAATCTATCGAAGACCCCGCGTGGGATGGACTGGTGTTGCGGGCGCTACGGCCGGAGGATCTGGCGCAGGCGTGGGGATTGTCGCAAGCCGCCCGGTGGCCGCACCGTCTGGAGGATTGGCAATTCATTTATCCGCTAGGCAACGGAGTGGCGGTGCTCGATGGTGTTCAACTGATTGGCGTGGCCATGCATTGGGATTTTGGATCGTGCGCCACGTTGGGGATGATCATCGTTTCCGAGACCTATCGGGGGCGGGGCATTGCGAGCCGTTTGGTGGCGGGCCTATTGAATGCTGTGTCGGCACCTGCCGCGCTATTGCATGCGACGCCGCACGGTGCGGGGGTGTACGCCCGGCATGGGTTTCAGCCGGTGGGGCAGATCAGCCAGCATCAGGGCGTGGCGATAGATAAGCAGCAAGAGACGTTACCGGCAGGCTGGTCGCTGCGACCCGCTGTACATGATGACCTGGATGTCCTGGCCGAGCTGGATCGGCGCGCGTCGGGCATGTCGCGCCGCGCACTGGTGCAGGCGTTGCTGGAGCAAGGGCAAGGCGTGGTGTTGCAGGATCATGGCGAGATCATCGGGTTTTCGACGCTGCGCACGTTTGGGCGTGGAGAATTGATCGGGCCCGTTGTTGCCGTTGACGAAAAGGCGGCGCGAGTGTTGATTGCGCATTGGCTGGCTGTTTGCGCGGGTCGATTCGTACGTATCGATATTCCGCCTGAGATAGGTATTGCCAACTGGCTGGCTACGGCAGGGCTGGTGCGGGTCGATACGGGTACGCGGATGATCTGCGGTACGCCTGCTGCGGGCGATGGGAAGTTTCATACTTATGCCTTGGCGGCGCAGGCTTTGGGCTAGGTAAGCGTTTAAGGCGTGTGGCGGAATAGTCGTGGTTGGAGGTTTCGGTGTGGATGAGGTTGGAGTGTTTATGGACGTCGAGCCGAGGCAATCGGGCCGTGAGGGCTTCACAAAGCCGGTCCGGCCCGCGGGGGCCGGACACCGTGTTCGCTCGCTTCGTCCGGCCCCTTCGGGCCTACCTTCAGCATCCGCTCCACTCGGCTTTGAGG
>NZ_CBCSJH010000063.1:0-19305 GCF_965139195.1 Bordetella tumbae
CGTCGCTGCGCTCCTTCGGTTTCCCTCGCTCGACCACGAGGCGCCCCCACACCGTGATTGCCCCTGCTCGACTCGCGATGGCTCAAGCCTCCCACATCGCTGGGACGGGTGTCTTGCTTAGGCTTCGTGGGGCGGGCTTTGGCAAGGAAGAATATCTTGCAGGGTTGTTATTTTTGGCCGCCTACGGGCGCGGCCAAAAATAACGTTTGGTCTGGAGAGGGCAAGCTTTTTTGGAGTGGGATGGATACTGGCGTTTCGGCTATCGCCGAGACGGAGCAACTCGCTACAGCACCGATCCAATTACGCAATGCCGAGGCGACGGCGTCAAATCGCCGGTTGTTCATAGCTACCCGCTCTCGCGCTGCTGTTATAAGCGGTCGGCGATGGCGGAGCGGGCTTGTTTGGAGATTTCCAAGCGGGTGACTGGAGTGCCGTCGGGGCTTTGCGTGGCCAGCGGGGCGACGAATTCGACTTCGACTGAGAGGCCTGTGGCGCCCAGAACGCGCCAGAGGTTGGTGGCGAGGGTTTCTTCGCCGACGAAGGCGGCCAAAGGGCTGCGCTGGCCGTGTTGCAGGAAGCGCAGGACGACGGGCTGGATCGGGATACAGGCTACGCGGGCAGGCTCGAAGAGGCTGGCATGGAAGGGACGGACGGTGTCGCCTTCACTGGTAGTGCCTTCGGGGAATAGGCCGACGGCCTCGCCTTGTTTAAATCGGGCCTGGACGGCTTCGCCGACGGCGTGGACGGCATGGCGTTGGCCCCGTTCGATGAACAGGGTGCCGGCGCCTGCAGCGAGCCAGCCTATGACTGGCCAGCTGCGGATTTCGCTTTTGGCCACAAAGGCTGTGGCGCGAACGGAATTGACGACGAAGATGTCGATCCACGATACGTGATTGGCTACCCACAGGACCGCATCGGTCAGCAAGGGTTGACCGCTGACGACGACACGGATGCCGCAAAATGACATCAGCCAGCGTGACCAGAAGCGATTTAGCCGCGCACGTGCAGACAGTCCCAGAAAGGGATAGACAAGGCCTACGCAGAGCAAGCCAAAAATGATCCACAGCACCACGAGGATCAAACGCAGAACGATGCGTGGAAACTTGAGTAAAGACAAGTTCAGGACTCCCAGGCCATCGTCCTGCCCTCCCATGGGGTGGACGGTCGGCCGGCCAGCATCATACCTGTGATTGCTTGCTGGCATCTCATTACAGCTGGGACGACACCTCGCTGTACGAGCGAATAGTGGTCAAGGCAAGGCATCTAGATAGCGTTGCAGGATGACCGAGGCGGCCATCGCGTCGTCGGGCTCGTTCGTACCCAACAATTGCTGGGCCTCCATGCTGGAGCCGCGCTCATCGACGAGCTCGACCGTCAAGCCGAACCGGCCGTGGAGTTGATTGGCAAAACGGCGGCAGCGGGCAGTGGCGGGCTGTTCCCCGCCATCGGAGGCCAGTGCCAGCCCGACAATCACGCGTTGGGGCTGCCACTCCTGCAGCAATTGGGCAATGCGCCCAAACCGGGTATCGCGAATTTCGGAGAAAATGATCTCGAGCGGCCGCGCTTGCCGGGTCAAGGTGTTCCCGATGGCGATGCCGATTTTCTTTTCCCCGAAATCGAAGGCCAGCAGGGTTTCCTCAGGCATGCCCCGCACCGCCGGACAGCATGACGGGATCGACGCCCAGCAGCTTCAGCGCCGCAGGGTAGCGGTCTTCGGGCGGCACGTCGAAGATGACCTTGGCGTCAGCGCTTACGCTCAGCCAGGCGTTCTGGGCCATTTCGCTTTCGAGTTGGCCGGCACCCCACCCTGCATAACCAAGCGTAACCAGGATACGCGCAGGCCCGTTACCATCGGCAACAGCTTGCAGCACATCCCGGGATGTCGTCAGGGCCATGTCGCCCAATTTGATGCTCGAACTGTAGTCTCCGGCAGGGGCATGCAGGACGAATCCGCGATCGGTCTGCACCGGCCCGCCAAAGAAGACGGGTGTATCGTTGACGGGCTGAATCTCGAGTTTCAGATCAATACGCTCGAACAAACCGGACAAAGTCAGGTCCGTCGGACGATTGATCACCAACCCCAACGCCCCGCGCTGGGTATGCTCGCAAATATAAATGACCGATCCCGCCAGATTGCCCTCGACCATCTGCGGCATGGCGATCAGGAACTGGTTGGAAAAATCGGTGGCCGGCGCCTGGGACGTATCATCGTCCGCGTCATCAGCATGCGTATCGTAGTGCTCGTCGGTCATAACACCCCCTTGTTGGGGCTGGACGGGGACAGCCAGGCTGCCCGCACGTTCAGATTTCCATCAATTCAAAGTCTTCTTTCCGGGCGCCGCACTCGGGACAGACCCAGTTCGGCGGGACGTCTTCCCAGCGGGTGCCCGGAGCAATGCCTTCTTCTGGCAAGCCAGACTCTTCATCGTATACCCAGCCACAAATTAAACACATCCAAGTACGCATAGTTCTCTTTTCTCTGTTACATCAATTGCGGCCGACCCGCCCGCGACGGGCAAAGCGTAAGCCGCATCCATTAGAATGGGGCAATCTTACCGAAACCCAATAGGGGTTGCCCGATTTGCCGTCGTGCGATCGGACAAAATCCCGTCTTTCACGCAGCATTTGACCTCTGTGACTCCCCCTCTCATCCTGATTTTCGGGCCGGTTGATCCCTCTGGCGCCGACGGACTCCCCGCTGACGCCGTGACCAGCGCCCGCCTGGGCTGCCACGGATTGGCCGCGGCGACGGCTCTTACCGTGCAGGATACTGCCGGAATCGAAGACATCCAGCCCATTTCCCCTGAATTGCTCGACGACCAGGCCCGCTGCCTGCTCGAAGACATGCCGGTACACGCGATTAAAGTCGGTGGACTTTACAGTGCCGAGACGGCTAGCGTGGTGGCCCAGGTCGCCGCAGACTATAGCCAGGTGCCGCTGGTGCTGCATCTAGGCCAACGCGGCCTGCTGTCCCAGGACGTGGCAGCCGAAGACGACGCTCAAGATCTGCTGGCCGCCACGCTGGAACTGGTGCTGCCCCAGACCGACCTGGTCGTGGTCGAACACCTGCGCCTGGCGCAATGGCATGCGGATGGCGAAATCAATATCGGCGATGCCCCCAGCCCGATGCATGCGCTGGTCGCGGGCGGTGCGCAGTGGGCCCTGGTACTGGGCGCTCCAGTGCGTCCCGGACATAACGCCAACGTCTTGCTGGGTCCCGAAGGGCAAACCGTCACCTTGCCCTGGCAGGCTCCCCCTGAGCGCAATGCCGACACCGGCGGCGTCGCCGCGACGGCGGCGGCTGCCATGCTGGCACAGGGGCTGGACATGCCCAAAGCGGTGGAACAAGCCTTGCACCACGCCGATCAGACCCTGGCAACCGCCTTTTTGGCGGGAATGGGTCGACGGATTCCAAATCGGATAGGCACCCCATGAGCACATTACGCTTTCCGTCGGGACTCTACGGTGTTACCCCTGAATGGGACGACACGGATCGCTTGCTGGACGCCGTGCGTGCCGCAGCCGCGGGTGGCATGCGTGCCCTGCAACTGCGGCGCAAAAACGCCACCGTTGAGCAACGTTCGGCCCAGGCTCGCGCACTGGCGCCGCTATGCCGCGAGCTCGGCGTCGTATTTTTGATCAACGACCACTGGCGTCTGGCGCTGGAAGTCGGCGCCGATGGCGCCCATCTGGGCCGTGACGACGGTGATCTGGCGCAGGCGCGTGCGGATGCCGGACCGAATCTGATCCTGGGCGCGTCCTGCTACAACGAATTGGATCGGGCGCGTCAGTTGCTCGATGCAGGCGCAGACTACATCGCGTTTGGGGCGGTGTTTTCCTCGCCCACCAAACCGCAAGCGGTGCAAGCGCCCTTGAGCCTGCTCGCACAGGCTCGCGAATTGGCGATACGTCATGCCGCTGATCGGGGTGCGGCCGCACAACCGGTGAACGCAACGACTGCGTCCTCGACAGCAACCATGGCACGCGCTGCGGTGGTCGCTATCGGCGGCATCACCCCTGCCCTGGCACCGCAGGTCGCTCAGGCAGGAGCAGACAGTATCGCGGTGATCACGGGGCTGTTCGAGGCCCCTGACATCAAGGCCGCAGCCCAAGCCTGCGCTGCGCCGTTTCCTTCATCTTGCCGCGACGCGGACGCGTCGCTTTTTTCATAAGAACATCATGTCCACCAACGCCGAACTTTTTGATCGTGCTTGCCGCAGCATCCCTGGCGGCGTCAACTCACCTGTACGCGCCTTCCGCTCGGTGGGCGGCACGCCGCGCTTTATCAAGCGCGCCCAAGGGCCTTATGTGTGGGACGAGGAAGACACTCGTTACATCGACTACGTCGGTTCCTGGGGCCCGGCCATCCTGGGCCACGCCCATCCCGACGTCGTCGAGGCCGTGCGCGAAGCTGCGCTAGGGGGCTTGTCGTTCGGCGCACCAACCCAAGCCGAGATCGAACTGGCGGAAACCTTGATCGAACGCCTGCCCTCTCTGGACAAAGTTCGCCTGGTGAGCTCGGGCACAGAGGCTACGATGACGGCTATCCGCCTGGCGCGCGGCGCCACCGGCCGTGCCAAGATCGTCAAATTCGAGGGCTGTTATCACGGCCATTCCGACAGCCTGCTGGTCAAAGCCGGCTCGGGCTTGTTGACGTTGGGCAATCCCAGCTCTGCTGGCGTGCCGCCTGAGTTCGTCTCGCACACGCTGACCCTGGAATACAACAACCTCACCGCCGTCGACGCCGCGTTTGCGCAACACGGCGCCGACATTGCCTGCGTCATCGTGGAACCTGTCGCCGGCAACATGAACCTCATCAAGCCCGCCGATGGCTTCCTGCAGGGCCTGCGGGATCTGTGCACGCGACATGGCGCCGTCCTGATTTTCGACGAAGTCATGACAGGTTTTCGTGTGGGCCCCCAAGGCGTCCAAGGTCTGACCGGCATCAAACCCGATCTGACGACCTTGGCGAAAGTCATCGGTGGCGGTATGCCCGTCGGCGCATTGGGCGGCCGCGCCGACCTGATGGAACATCTGGCTCCGCTGGGAGCCGTCTACCAGGCAGGCACACTGTCGGGCAACCCCGTCGCGGTCGCCGCCGGCCTGGCCACCTTGCGCCTGATTGGCGAGCCGGGCTTCTATGATCGCCTGGCAACCCAGACGACGCGCCTGGTCGACGGTCTGCGCCAGCGCGCCCAAGCCGCCAATATCGCGTTCTCCGCCGACGCTGTCGGTGGCATGTTCGGCCTGTATTTCCGAGAGACCGTCCCTGCCTCATTCACCGAGGTTTCGGCCAGCAACGGCGAGGCGTTCAAGCATTTCTTCCACGCCATGCTGGATCGCGGCGTACATTTTGCGCCGTCGGCCTTTGAGGCCGGTTTCGTCTCGGCCACGCATGATGACGCAGTCATCGATGGGACGCTGGACGCAGCCGAGGCAGTTTTTGCGGGAATGCGGGCCTAAAGACCTGACCGCCTGAGGAAACATCGCAACATCATCAGGCCGTCTACTGACTGTAGACGGCCTGATGCCATCGTACTCAGGTCAAGGCCGCAGCCGGAGCCACAGCAGCCCCCTGTATGCCATGACGTTTCAGCGCATCCTCAACAAATCCACTGCGCTTCATCTCTTCGACAAAGCTGGCCAGCACTTTCGCAGCGGCCTCTACTCGCCCGCGCGGCAGCCCCATCGCCTGACGAATCGTCATAAAGCTTCCTTCCAGCAGACGCAATCCGCCATAGTGGCGCGCATCCGACTCAAGTTGTTGCTTGACCCCCGCGGCCACCTCGGTCCCATCAGCCAAAAAGGTTGCCACAACCGTCGGAGACGTCGCCGCCCGCGTGATAGATGCGTGTTTTAACTCGCGAGACAAGAACAGATCGTAGGCACTGCCTTGGCCTACCGTCACGCGATGTCCCGCGCGATCGACCTCGTCCATGTGCTGCAACGGCGAGTCATCGCGGACCAGATAGGCCCCCTCAATCAGCACATAGGCATCGGTAAAACATATCCCTGCCGCACGTTTGGGATCGATGGCGAAAAAACCGATATCGGCTCGCTCTTGCGTCACCGTGTCCACGGACTTGCCGGCGCCATCAAGCACGACCAGCTCCAGCTCCACACCGAGGCGCCGGGCAAAAGCACCCGCGAGGTCTACAGACACGCCTACTGGCTCACCTGCGGCATTTCGATTCGCGAGAATGGGATTACCGAGATTGATAGATGCCCGCAGACGGCCGGCAGGGGTGAAGGAAGAAACGACATTCGGATCAATAGTCATAGAGGAAGGGGCCAAGAGATAATTCAAACGGAAAATCGTTGTAATCGCGGCTGACAGCAAAGATCGATCGGCATGGGCTCTAGATCGTCGCCAAACCACGCGTTAATGGCTGCGCGGCGTTCGCCCACGTATTCGGGCAGCCCCTGGTCATTCAAGATCATTCCCACATCATGTCCCGGCACGAGCAACGTATTGGGCCGGCGGCGCCACAGCCTCCAGATCTGTGCCATGCTTGCTTGGCTCGCAGCGACGTCCCCTGTATCCACGACACGGCTGGATATCAACTCCGCGCGATTCTTTGCCGCATCTCCGGTAAACAGCACGGGTTGACGTTCGTCGTCCACATAAAACAGAAGGTGGCCCGGAGTATGCCCCGGCGCGTCAATGGCTGTAATACCGGGAATGAACGTTTCGTTGTGACGCAGACGCTTGACGCGGGCCAGCTGTGTCAGCTCTCGTACGTACAGCTCGGGCAAGGGATTGAAACCCGGTGGTTGTTTTGATGCCCAGTCGAGTTCCAGCTCCCCTATCCAAACGGTGGCATTGGGAAAAAGCACGAAATTCACGGCATGGTCGTAATGGGCGTGCGTCAGCACCACATCGGTGATCTCTGACGCCTCGACACCACAAGCATGCAATTGCTTGTTGAGCAGATGGCGAATACCGAAAGCCCCCACATCAACCAGGATCTTGCGATCCGCCGCGCGCAATAACGTGCTGGTGCTCCAACCCAGCCCACCGTGACAGACGGCGCGCCCCGGGTATCCCTGCACAAGAATATCGATCTGATACATCGCTTACTCCGCTTTCACATGAGCATCTTGAATCAGCTGCCGATAGCGCAGCAGATCCTCGCGTATCTGCTGCGCAAACGCTTCGGGCGTCCCGGCGATGATCTCGTTGCCTCCATCGGTCGCCAGCTTTCGAACCACATCAGGATGTTGTGCGGCGCGCACGGCGGCGTCGTGCAGCTTCGCAATGATTTGGGGATCCGTGCCGGCCGGCGCCAAGAGGCCTTGAAACTGTGTCACGACGAAATCCTTGTAGCCTAGCTCCTGCATCGTAGGAATGTCGGGAAGCCCTTCTGCCCGGCGAGGACCGGATACCGCGTACCCGCGCAGCTTTCCCGTACGCAGATAGGGCGTGGCGGTAACCACCGTATCAAAGGTGAAAGAAAGTTGGCCACCCAGGACATCCGTCAACGCCTGCGCATTGCCTTTGTACGGGATGTGCGAAAGCTCGGTCTTGGTCTGCATCGCCAACAATTCCCCGGCCAAATGCCCGCCGGCACCAATACCGGCGGAACCATAAGTGACCGCACCGGGCTTCTCCTTTGCAGCTGCAATGAGTTCATCAAGACTGTGAATCGATGACTGCTCAGGTACGACCAGCACATACTGATAGCTCGCGATCTGACTGATGGGAGCAAAATCCTTGACGGGATCGTACGGTGTTTTTTTGTAAAGCGAAGGATTGACGACGAGCGGACCACTCGCATCGAGCAGCAGCGTATAGCCGTCCGGCGCAGACTTGGCGACCATATCGGTGCCAATCATGCCATTGGCTCCCGGCTTGTTTTCCACAACGATCGTGCCGCCGAGTTCGTGAGACATCTGTGCGGCCAACACTCGCGCGGTGATATCGGCAGCCCCGCCAGCGACATAGGGCACAATCATCCGGATGGGTTTATCTGGGTAATCGGCCATGGCAGCACCGGGGGATCCCATCAGCCCCGCGACGAATATCACGCCCGAACATAGACTTTTTTTCCTCATCGCCTGTCTCCTCTATACGCCGCAACACTCAAGCGACCGGCTCGCCCGCATGCTTGCGCAATAACGCCAGTACCTCTGGCTCGAGGGCGATACCGTCCGCTCGTTGCGCTTTCAGCCTGGACAGCTCAATGTCGCCTGGTTGAATGACTGGCCGCTCGGCATCTGCAGCAGGGCTGTCATGCAAAATGGAGGCAAAATCATTCATTCTGTCGGTGAGCCACTGGGTCGAACCCAGCCTCTTGGTATCAATCAACAGAAAGAAATGCCCCAAATTCTGAGGTTCGTCTGGCGCATCGACCCATGACTTCACGTGTGTCAGATAAGCCGCGCCGGACAGCAATCCGGCAAAGAGATCCACCATCAACGCGAGTCCGTAACCTTTGTGTCCGCCGATAGGCAGGAGAAAACCATCGAGCGCCTGCTTAGGATCCGTCGTCGGCCGACCGGAGGCATCCGTTGCCCAGGTATCCGGAATCGAGGCACCCGCTTTCAGGGCATTGCGAATCTTCGCTCTGGCGACAACGCTCATGGCCATATCCAACAGGAAAGGGTTTCCTCCAGGATTGGGAACGGCAAAGCCAATCGGACTATTGCCCACGCGAGCATCCGTTCCTCCCCAAGGGGCTATGGTCGTGGTCGCGTTGCTGCCTATGATGCTGGCAAACCCGGCCTCTGCCGCGATCAGGCCATAAGGCGAAATCGGCCCGAAATGATTACTCTGCCGCGCAAACGCGATACCAACGCCACACTGCTCTGCCGCCTGCATGGCAGCCCGTAACGCATGCATTCCTACCAGAGGACCAACGGCGTTATCCCCCGCCACCAATCGCAGCCCGGGTGCGGGGCTCGTCACTTGAATATTCGGACGGGCATTGATCCCGCGCACCTGCAGGCGCTCACCATAGGACTCGATGCGCGACAAGCCATGAGTGGAGAGTCCAAACAAATCTGCCAGCACGAGAATCCGAACCACATCCACCGCATCTTGATGGGGCAATCCCAGCCCTTCAAAGGCTCGGATGCCGAGTTCCGTTAACTGCGCTTCTGGTACAACGATCTTTTCTCGTGCTTGAGTCATGCTGAATGTTCCTGGATGGGTATGCTGTCTTGATTTATTCAATAGAGAGATGCGCGTCTTTCACGACCCGGCCCCATCGCTGCTCTTCCGCGTCGATAAAAGCCGCGAATTCGGCGGGGCCCGCGCCGGAGGGCTCGCTTGCGTCGTGAGCCAAGCGGTTTCGGACAGCATCAGTGTTAAGCGCATACAAAGCCGCCTGGTGCAGTCGTTTGATAACCGGGTCTGGGGTTCCTGCCGGCGCCAAGAGGCCAAACCACTGCGAACTTTCGAAGCCTGGATACCCCTGTTCGGCAACAGTTGGCACATCAGGCAATACGGAAAGCCGAGCCGCTGATCCCACTGCCACGATCCGGATCTTGCCGGACTGGGCGTGCGGCAACAGCCCTGGCGTTCCCGCTGCGGCAGCGTCGATGTTGCCTGCCAATAAATCGTTGACCTGTGCGCCAGTGCCTCGATAAGGCACATGCACCACGTCGATCTTTGCCGCAGTTTTCAACATCTCGAATGCGAGATGTCCGGCACTGCCGTTACCTGCGGACCCGTAATTGATCTCGCCAGGTTTAGACCGCGCCAACTGAACGAACTCGGGCAAAGTCTTTGCCGGTACATTGCCCCCCACGGCGAAGACCATAGGCAGCTTGGCCAACAAGACGATCGGGGCGAAATCGCGGCGCGGGTCGTAGTTCAATTTCGGCATCATGGTAGGGTTGACCGCCAACGTCCCCACATGCCCCAGAATCAAGGTATATCCGTCCGGATTGGCTCGGGCGACCTCCGTCGTGGCAATCGTTCCCTGACCGCCGCCCTTGTTTTCCACGATGACCTGCTGCCCCAGGTCGCGCGACATTTCCGCGGCAACCGCCCGCGCGACCACGTCCGAACTACCCCCGGGCCCATAAGGAACGAGCAATCGAATAGGCCGCTCGGGCCACTCGCCGGCGTTTGCTGCCGCCGCCGCACAGATCAGCGTAGAAATCCAGGCAAGCCGCGCCCATCGGCGCAGAGGGTTTCTGCGTAAAAGCATCATTAGTTTGTCTCCTCGCTCGCAGACCGTTCTCTGCGATGGGAGCTATCGTGCCTAGGCCTCAGAATAGAGTAAAGTGCAAAAATTCGATCTATTCTTGTTCAAAACGCATGAAATTCGATCTTGCCGATTTGCGCGCTTTCTTGGCCGTGGCCGACTTAGGCAGCTTTCGAGCAGCGTCCGAGGCCTTGCATCTCTCACAATCGGCGCTATCGCGTCGCGCGGACAAACTGGAAGACGCGCTCGGCGTCCAACTGTTTACGAGAACCACAAGAAAAGTCGAGCTGACCACGATAGGACGCGGTTTCGTTCCCAGAGCCAGGAACGTTCTGAACGAACTGGAGAATGCGCTGGTCGGTATCCAGGACGTGGCCGAACGGCTGTCAGGAATGGTGACCATTGCCTGCGTACCATCGGCTGTCGGATACTTTCTCCCCGACGTGATTCGTGAATATCATGCGCGCTATCCGCGCATCAGAATCCGCATCATCGACGAATCCTCGTCTCAGGTATTAACGGCGGTCGCTCGTGGCGATGCGGATTTCGGCTTGACTTATATCGGTACCAACGATGCAGAGATCGAGTTCAAGCCATTGCTTGAGGAACCCTTTGTCGCAGCCGTCAGCCGCGCACATCCTTTGGCCAAGCGGCGATCCATCAATTGGGCAGACCTGGCGCATCACGCCTATATCACGCTGGCACAAGGCAGCGGCAACCGCTTTCTGATTGACCAGGCTCTGGCGCGCAGTGAACAGCGGCCTCGCCATTTCTGTGAAGTACAACACGTACCGGCGCTGGTCAGCATGGTCGAAGCAGGCCTGGGAATCGGCGTCGTCCCACGCCTGGCCATGCCATCCAAAGGCCATGACACCTTGGTCAGCATCACACTGCGTAACCCCACGATCACACGAACCATAGGGCTGATACATCCCCGCGGCAAGGACCTCAACCCCGTCGCGCGACTGCTATACGACCTGCTCGCAGAAAAGGTGGAGTCCCGGCGTTAGCCGGGAATTACCGCCGTCACCTCGATCTCTACCTTGGCCCGCTCCTCGACCAGATCGGCGACCTCGACCGCGCTCATCGGCGGGAAATGCCGTCCGACGATCTCTCGATAGTGCTTGCCGATATCTGGATAGGACGCCACATACTCGCGCTTGTTCTTCACATACCACGTCATGCGCACGATGTGCTCTGGCTTGCCCCCGCCTTCGGCCAATATCGCCATCACGTTCAGCAGTGCCTGCCGCACTTGTCCGGCAAAGTCGTCCGTCTCGAACTGCTGCTGACCATTCCAGCCCACCTGTCCCCCGACAAACACCAGCCGGTCCCCGACCGCGACTTGCGTCATCACTCCGTTCGAATAGCCACGCGGTGGCATCCAATCAGGCGGTTGCAAAATCTTCATGGGATCATCCTTTTATTAAAAACTTCGAACGCCGCACCTATGGCTGACGGCTTTCATCGAAAGCACGATGCCTTACTGCGACGGGTCTGCGATTAAAAACTCCTGCATACGCAGGCGTAAATCATCGGGAATCGCGGTAGACCGCATACGATCCAGATCCACCGTGACGATGGTGAGTGTTGCCTTCAGCCGCACACCGCCATCTGGCCCAAAGAACGTCACCTCAGCGCTGAACGACGCACCGCCGATACGACGCACAATCAGCTCCTGGCGCAAGGTCTCGTGCCAACGGCTCGGCGCAGAAAAATCACATTGCACCGATGCCAGCGGCGTCCCGATGCGGCGGCCTACATGCAACGTGTGAAACGGCAAGCCCATCCCTCTATCGAACCATTCCTCGACGAAATCATTGATCATCTCGAAATAGCGCGGGTAAAACACGATACCGGCAGGATCGCAATGCCGAAAACGTACGTTGACTTCGCTGATAAAGGGTTGTCCTGACATCGCTGTTGATCCTAGGGTAAAACCTGCTCCATATTCAGGTATCAGGCCCTTTGCCTTAACGCAAAGCGCTGCAATTTTCCGGTCTCGGTACGCGGCAGAGCCTCCACGAACTCAATCGCACGCGGGTACTTATAGGGAGCCACAGTCGCTTTTACAAAAGCCTGCAAGGCCTTCACCAGCCCGGCACTCGCTTCATAGCCCGGCTTGAGCACCACAAACGCCTTCACGATCTGGCCGCGCTCGTCATCGGGCACCCCTACGACGCCGCACTCGGCCACGGCTTCATGATGCAAAAGCGCGTCCTCCACCTCGGGGCCGGCAATGTTGTATCCCGCGGAGACGATCATGTCGTCATTGCGGGCCTGATAAAAGAAATAGCCGTCATCGTCTTGTACAAAGGTATCGCCCGGCAGATTCCATCCCTGCTGCACAAAACGTCCCTGACGATCGTCTGCCAGGTAGCGGCATCCCGTCGGCCCTTTGATCGCCAGACGTCCCGCGGTGCCGTTGGGCACAGGCTGCATGTCTTCATCCACCACGCAAGCCACATAGCCTGGCACGACCTTGCCGATCGCTCCGGGGCGGACCTCATCGGGCGGGCTGGAGACGAACACGTGGATCATCTCGGTGCCGCCTATCCCGTCGATCATCTCGATTCCGGTAGCGTTTCGCCATAGCTCACGTGTGGCATCGGGCAAGGCCTCGCCTGCGGACACACTTTTCTTTAACGAGCTGATGTCGTATTTGCCGACCAATCCAGCCATCTGACGGTAAAAAGTCGGAGCAGTAAAAACGATCGTGGCGCGAAAGTCCTGAATCATGGCCATCAACGCATCGGGATTGAGTTTTTCCGCCAACGCCACACTGGCGCCCACGCGCAGCGGAAAACACAGCAGGCCGCCCAAACCGAACGTGAACGCCAAGGGCGGCGTACCGCAGAAGATATCGTCGGGCCCGGGCTTGATGACATGGCGAGGAAACAGATCGCACATGGCCAATACATCGCGATGAAAATGCATGCATCCTTTAGGCATGCCTGTCGTGCCGCTGGTGAACGCAATCAGGCATACATCATCGGCAGCCGTATCGCAGACGGAGAAATCATCGGCTTTAGCCTGCGCCAACACATCCAGCGAATCTGGCGCACTATCGTTAAACAGCACGACCTGACGGAGCGGCTCGCAGTAATGTTCATGATCCGGCTGCAGGCAATGCTCGGCCTCCTCACGCAATTGCGCATCGCACAGCATGGCCGTCACCTGCGCTTTCTCGATGATCTGTTTCAGCTCCTTGGAGCGCAGCAATGGCATCGTCGGCACGGTGACCAGGCCGGCCTTGATGGCGGCCAGCCATGAGGCTGCCATCATCGGATTATTCGGGCCACGCAACAGCAAACGATTGCCCGGGACCAACTGCATGTCCTCGGTCAATACATGGGCAATCCGATTGCTCAGCGTCCGCAACTCGGCATACGTCATAGTCCTGAGCTGATCGCCCTGACGCCAACGCAACGCAATACGTTCACCATGCCCCGCCATCACCGTGGCGTCGACGAGTTCCGCGGCGCAATTCATGCGCTCGGGATAGTTCACATCAGGGCCATCGAGCAGAAACTCGGGCCACTCCTCTGGCGGCGGCAGATGATCTCTTGCGAATGTGTCCAGATGAGCGGAGCGTTCCATGGTGTTCCCCTTGCGATGCGATGATGGGCTGCCGTTGCTAGTTGGCTAGTCTTTAAGCAGCTCTCTGGCGATGATCAGTTTTTGGACTTCCGTCGCACCCTCGTAAATGCGCAGGGCGCGGATCTCCCGATACAACTTCTCGACAGGCATGCCCGATACCACTCCGGCGCCGCCGAACATTTGCAATGCGCGATCGATGACCGCCTGCGCCGACTCTGTCGCGGCCATCTTGGCCATGGCAGCCTCCCGTGTCGTACGCACGCCTTTGACGTCGCGCAGCCAGGCAGCGCGATACGTCAACAGCGCGGCAGAATCAATTGCCGTCGCCATGTCGCCCAGGGCTGCCTGCGTCAACTGCAAGTCCGCCAGGGCCTGGCCGAACATGCGGCGCTCGCGTGCGCGCGACAGGCCCTCATCCAACGCCCGGCGCGCAAAACCCAATGCCGCAGCCGCCACCGATGCGCGGAAAATATCCAGCGTCATCATGGCGAGCTTGAATCCCTGTCCCGGTTCGCCCAACCGTTGCGCAACAGGAATACGGCAATTATCGAACGTCAGTGTCGCCAACGGATGCGGTGCAATGACATCAATGCGTTCGGAAACACTGAATCCCGGCGTGTCGGCATCCACCACAAACGCGGAGATGCCTCGCGCGCCCGGCGCCTCGCCCGTCCGGGCAAAGACGCAGTAAAAGTCCGCGATGCCGCCGTTGGAAATCCAGGTCTTGGCACCATCGAGCACATAATGGTCACCGTCGAGGCGCGCCGAGCAAGACAGTGCCGCCACGTCGGAGCCAGCGTCCGGCTCCGACAGCGCGAACGCGGCAATTGCCTGCCCGCTGGCCACTTTGGGCAAATAACGCTGACGCAGCGCATCTGATCCCATCAGCGCAATCGCCCCGCTGCCCAATCCCTGCATCGCCGCCGCAAAATCCGCCAATCCTTCGTGCCGTGCAAGCGTCTCGCGCAAAATGCACACCATGCGCGAATCGACCTGAGGCAGCGCGCCTCCCCACGTATTGTCAGGACCCGCAGGTACGCAATAACGCAACCAGCCCGCCTGACCCAGTGCGGCGACTAATCGGCGGCATGCTTCGTCCGTATCGTGATGGTCGATATCGGCCAAGGCATCGATGCACCACGCCTCCAGCTCGGCAGCCATCTCACGATGACGATCTTCGAAAAAAGGCCAATCCAGCCACGACGTGTCCGCCATCTCAATCCCCTTTGAAGACCGGTTTCTGCTTGGCCACGAACGCCTCATAGGCCCGATGGAAATCACGTGTCTGCATGCAGATGGCTTGCGCTTCGGCTTCCGCCTCGATCGCCTCGTCCACACCCATATTCCATTCCTGATGCAGCAGTTTTTTCGTCATGCCATGAGCAAACGTCGGGCCGGCGGCCAATTGCGCGGCCAGCGTCTGAGCCGCTGCCAACAGCTGCCCACTGTCGTGCAGGCTATTGAAGAACCCCCACTGCGAGCCCTCTTCTGCGTTCATGGAGCGTCCGGTATAGAGCAGCTCGGATGCGCGCCCCTGGCCGATCATCCGGGGCAGCAACGTGCAAGCACCCATGTCTGCCCCAGCCAGCCCTACCCGCGTGAACAGAAAAGCCGTCTTCGCCGCCGGGGTACCCAGACGCATGTCCGATGCCAAGGCAATCATTGCCCCCGCACCTGCACATACACCGTCCACAGCCGCCACAATCGGCTGCGGGCAGGCCCGCATCGCCTTGACCAGATCGCCCGTCATCCGGGTGAAATCCAGCAGCTCGGGCATACTCATTTTGGTCAACGGTCCGATGATCTCGTGCACGTCGCCACCCGAGCAGAAATTACCGCCGGACCCCGTCACCACGACCACTTTGACATCCGTGGCATAGGACAGGCTGCGAAACAGATCCCGCAGCTCGGCATACGAATCGAACGTCAACGGGTTCTTGCGCTCGGGGCGATTCAAGGTGATCGTCGCAACCTTGCCATCCGCTGACACCTCCCACAGGAAAGTCCGCGCCGCATAGTTTGCATACGGACGGCGATGATGTTTCATGGTGTGCTCTGTGGATGCTTCGGTCATGATGTCTCCTGCTGATCCGCGACGTGTCTCTGGGATGGAAATAAGTTCAAAGTTTCAGCCTGGCATGACCTCGCCGCCATCGACGGCAATGGCCTGGCCATTGATGGATGACGATGACGGCAGGGCCAGCCAGGCAACCGTCTCTGCAACCTCTGCGGGTTGCACCAGACGGCCCTGGGGGTTGCGGGCAGCCAACTCATCACGCGCAGCCTCAGCCGTGCGGCCCGTCTTGCTGACAATATTGCTCACGGCATCGCGCACGATGTCGGTCTCGGTGAAACCCGGGCAAACCGCGTTGACGGTGATGCCCTTGCGCGCCAATTCCAGCGCTAATGCGCGAGTCAGGCCCACCACACCATGCTTGGCTGCACAATAAGCACTGACGTAGGGATAACCGATCAAACCTGCCGTGCTGGCGACATTGATAATTCGTCCCCATCCGGCGGCCAACATGCCCGGCAGCGCGGCCTGCGTGCAGTGGTAGGTGCCGGTCAAGTTCACCGCCAACATGGACTGCCATGTTGCCGCGTCGGTGCGATCGAATCGCTGACTGACCGCCTGGCCTGCGTTATTGACCAGAATATCCACGGCGCCACTATGCTGTGCCGCCTGCTCAAAGGCCGCTCGTACCGAGGCTTCGTCGGCAATATCAGCAACCACGGCATGGACCTGGCCATGCTTGCTCAACGCGGCCACGGCAGCATCCAGTGCGGCCCGGTCGCGCCCCAGCAAGGTCAGCGCTGCCCCACGTTGCTGCAAGGCCTGCGCGCAGGCCAGGCCTATACCGCGGGCGCCGCCCGTCACCAGAGCGTGACGGCCATCCAATACGCCGATAGACGCGTTCATTTGACATCCAATTGCGCCAACAGTGCGGCGCGTTCAAAGTTGGTTTCGAGTTGGCGCTTGCCTGCCGCATATTGTTTCGGCCACGCCGTATCACGGTAACCGACGCGTGCAGCCTCCCGCAATGTCCATGCGGCATCGGCCAGATGCGGGCGAGCCAGCGCGCACAGATCCGCACGGCCGGAGGCGATGATGCCGTTGACATGATCGGCCTCGAAAATCGCACCGACTGCGATCGTGGGAATTCCGGCCTCATTACGCACCCGATCCGCAAAAGGCGTCTGATACATGCGGCCGTATACGGGGTGCTGATCTGGGCTGACCTGGCCTGACGAACAATCGATCATGTCCGCCCCTGCCGCTTTGAAATATCGTGCGATCGCGACCGCATCGTCCGCAGTGATCCCGCCCTCAACCCAGTCGTGAGCGGAAATACGCACGGATATCGGCAGATCCTGAGGCCAGGCTTCACGCACCGCGCGGAATACCTCCAGCGGATAGCGCAGGCGATTTTCCAGGCTGCCGCCATATTCGTCATCCCGCTGGTTGGTCAAAGGCGAGATGAAGCTGGACAGCAAATACCCGTGTGCGCAGTGCAATTCCAGCCAATCGAACCCGGCCTGCGCGGCACGGCGTGCCGATGCCACGAAATCATCGCGCACGCGGTCCATGTCCTCGCGCGTCATCGCACGCGGCGTTTGGGAAACGCCCGGCAAATAAGGCAATGCAGAAGCCGACAACAGCGGCCAGTTGCCGTCTGGAAGCGGATGATCCATCTGCTGCCAGCCCAACTGCGTAGAGCCTTTGCGGCCCGCATGGCCCAACTGCATCCCGATGCGCGCATCGCTGTTAGCGTGCACAAAATCCACGATACGGCCGAACGCCTGGGCCTGCTCGTCGTTCCATAGCCCTGGACATCCCGGGGTAATACGCGCATCCGGCGAAGGACATGTCATCTCGACCATGACCAGGCCTGCACCGCCCATCGCGCGGGCCCCCAGATGCACCAGGTGGAACTCGCCGGGAACACCGTCCACGCAGGAATACATCGCCATGGGAGAGACGACAATGCGGTTCTTCAGGGTGGTGCCGCGCACGCGATACGGTGTCAGCATCGGCAAAGGCGCAGCGGTGGCAGAGGCGTTATCCGATGCAGCGCCGACCTGCGGAGCCGCTGTCGCAGCACCAGAGGCTCGCGTTGCGTTTTTCAGGCCTGCGGCCTCAGTGGCATCGCCCACCTGCGCTGCCGCACGCTGGGCCAGACGGCTTTCATAGCCATTTAACCAGGCAGGATCACGCAAGCGCAGATTTTCGTGCGAGATCCGTTGCGAACGCGTCAACAGTGAATAGGCAAACTGCTCGGGGTCCAGGTCCGCATAACGCTGCACGTTTTCAAACCATTCGGTGGAGTTACGGGCAGCGTTTTGAATCTTTAGCACCTCGACGCTGCGCACATCCTCGTAATGCTGCAGGCCCTGCTCCAGTCCGCCCTCCGCGCCTCCCAGACAGCGCGCCAACTCAATGGCGTCCTCGAGCGCCAGCTTGGTCCCTGAGCCGATCGAGAAATGTGCGGTATGCGCGGCATCCCCCATCAACACCACGGGTACGCGACGCTCGCCGCGCGGCGTATCGAGCGTGTTCCACTGCACCCAGGTATTGCAGATCACGCGAGGGAAACGGATCCAGATCGCTGCGCCGCGCAGGTGCGCTGCGTTGCTGATCAATTTATGCCCATCCAGCCAAGGCGCAAACAGCTTTTCACAAAAGGCGATGCCTTCCTCTTGGCTCATCTCTCCTATCCCTGCGGCCTGCCAGGTTTCCTCGGGCGTCTCGACGATGAACGTCGACAGTCCATCCTCGAATCGATAGGCATGCGCTTGGAACCAGCCGTGCTCGGTCTGCACGAAGGCAAAGGTAAATGCATCAAAGACCTTGGTGGTTCCCAACCACACGAACCGGCAACGGCGCGTGTCGATATCCGGCTTGAACGTTTCCGCGTAGCGGGTACGCACGACGCTGTTCAGACCATCGGAGGCGATCACCAGATCGGCATCGTATTGCTGCGCCACGGCCTGGTCGTCCTGTACGAATGTCTCAAACACCAGCTTTACGCCGACGTCTTCGCAGCGCTGTTGCAGGATATTCAACAATTTCTTGCGGCCGATGCCTATGAATCCGTGCCCGCTGGTCCGGATGCTCTGTCCCTGGAAATTGATCTCAATGTCGTCCCAATGATTGAACGCATCGCCAATCGTCTGCGCCGACACAGGATCGGCCTGCCGGAGGTTGTCCATCGTGGCGTCAGAGAACACCACGCCCCAGCCAAACGTGTCATACGGCCGGTTACGTTCGATCACTGTCACTTCGTTGGCAGGGTTCTGCAATTTCATGAGCAACCCGAAATACAGACCCGCGGGGCCGCCTCCTAGGCAGACAATCTTCATGACACATGACTCCGTGAAAACGGCTCTTTACCAGGGGGTTACTGCTGTTTCCTGGCGATCAAATAGTTTAGGTTTCAACTATATAGCTGGGGAGGGATTCGTGCAAGGGGGTTTTGTGTGCGGGGTTTCGTTGGTGAGGGAGGGATTAGTGCTATTGGACGTCGAAGCGGGGCAGTGNCCGCGTGGGGGC
>NZ_CBCSJH010000064.1:0-18404 GCF_965139195.1 Bordetella tumbae
GTCTGGANGCNGCACCGGGCCGTTGAGCGCGGATTTAGTCCGCGNAGCGGACCGAGGCCCCTGGTCACGGGCCGAGTCCGTGCGATAGGGCCGGTGCGGCTTCCAGGCACCCGGCAGGGACGCCTTCCCAGAGATACATCCCGCCAGCGCTGATCGATCAGCAATCGCCGTAATTTTTTCTGCGTCAATAATTGATATGTTATATCATCTCGTAGTTTTTGAAATGATATAACATAGTCGAGACGGGAAATGACGTTAAACCCTCATCCGCTAGCGCTGACACTCTCTCTAGCGCTAGCCCCCGCCGTGCAGGCGCAACAAGCCCAAGCGGCCGATACCAATGCAGACACTGCTGCCACCTTGGCTCCCATCACCGTGTCGGCCAATCCGCTGGGCCTGGACCCCGACAGCATGGCCTTGCCCGCGCTGGTGCTGGACGGCAACGCGCTGATTGAGCGCCGTCAAGGCACCCTGGGCGATACGTTGAACGGTTTACCGGGCATCAACTCGGATACGTTCGGCGGCGGCGCCAGCCGGCCTGTGATCCGCGGCCAGACCGCGCCACGGGTCAAGGTGCTGTCAGACGGTTCGGAATTGATGGATGCTTCCAGCATTTCTCCCGACCACGCTGTGACGACAGAGCCCCTCTTGGCGCAACGCATCGAAGTCCTGCGCGGTCCGGCCACGCTGTTGTACGGCGGAGGCGCCATTGGCGGTGTCGTCAACGTGCTGGATAACCGTATCCCCACGGCAATCCCGGAGAAAGGCGTGGAGGCCGAAGCAGAGATTCGCGGTGCGACCGGCACCAACGAGCGTGCAGGCGCAGTGAGCATCACCGCCGGCACAGGCCAGTTTGCAGTCCACGTCGAAGGCATGAAACGTCGCACCGATGATTACGACGTGCCGGATTGGACCAGCAAAGAGCTGGCAGGCTCGTATAGCGAGTCCTCGCAAGGCAGCCTGGGCCTGTCGTGGGTCACGCCGCGCGGTTATGTCGGGGTGGCATTCACCTATCTGGACAGCAAATACGGCCTGCCCGGACACAATCACGAATATGAAGGCTGCCACCCCCATGGCACGCATCTGCATTGCAGCGGTCACGACGATCACGATCACGAGGGTGAAGACGGTCATGATCATGACCACGAACATGGTGAGGATGAGGATCCTCCCTACGTCAAGCTGCGCAGCAAGCGCGTGGACGTCCGTGCGGAATATACCGAGCCTTTTGCCGGATTCGAAAAGATCCGCTTTCGTGGCGGTCTGACGGATTATCAGCATCAGGAAATCGAAGGCGGAGAAGTCGGCACCACCTTTAAAAACCGCGGCTATGACGCGCGTCTGGAGTTGGAGCACAAGCCGCTGTACGGCTGGCGCGGTGTGATCGGTTTGCAGAATTCGTTCAGTGATTTCAGCGCTGAGGGCGAAGAGGCGTTCTTGCCGCGCAGCGATACGCAGTCGACGGGCCTCTTTTTGCTAGAGGAATATCGTCTGGCCGATTGGCGCTTTGAGGTTGGTGCACGCCAGGACTGGCAACGTATTTCTCCCGAGGGCGATAACCCGCGTTCCAGCCAATCAGGCACCTCTTTGTCGGCCGCCGCAATCTGGGACTTTGCGCCGCAGTATTCGGTGGCCTTGTCTTTGTCGCGCTCGCAGCGCCTGCCCAATGCGCAGGAGTTGTATGCAGACGGTGTGCACCTGGCGACGAATACCTATGAAATCGGCAATGCAGATTTGAGCAAGGAAACCTCGCACAATATCGATTTGACTCTGCGCAAGCATGAAGGCGACACGACGTTCAGCGTGAGCGCTTTCCATAATCGGGTCAAGAACTACATTTATGCGAACACGCTCGATCAGTACGAGGATTTCCGCTTGATCGAATACGCGCAGCATGATGCAGAATTCACAGGGATCGAGGGCGAGGTACGCCACCAGTTCAACAAGGTGTTTTCGGCCGGTGTGTTCGGTGACTACGTACGTGGCAAATTGACCGGCGGCGATGGCAATCTGCCGCGTATTCCTGCTGCGCGCGCGGGCGTGCGGGCCAACGTCAAGTGGCAGCAATGGTCCGGCGGCGTCGAGTATGCGCATGTGTTCCGCCAGAACGATATCGCGTCGTATGAATCAAGCACGGCGGGGTATGACATGGTGAATGCCGTGGTGAGCTATCGCAGTACGTTTGGCGCCGATACCGCTTATGAGGTCTATCTACGCGGGACGAACTTGCTGGATAAGCTAGCCTATAACCACGCGTCTTTTATTTCGACAGCCGCGCCGTTGGCGGGGCGTAGCGTGCTATTGGGCATGCGGGTGATGTACTGATCGCGACGTAAATCTAGGATTTACGTCCCGCACGTGGATGAGCCTGATCATAGGCTTTGGCCAGATGCTGAAAGTCCAGTCTGGTGTAGATCTGTGTCGTAGAGATGTTGGCATGCCCCAGCATTTCTTGCACTGCACGCAGGTCTTGCGCGGATTGCAGCACGTGGCTGGCGAAGCTATGGCGCAACACGTGCGGGTGTACGTGCGCAGGCAGGCCAGCTGCCTGCGCGAATTTCGCGAGCTGTGTTTGGACGACGCGAGGTGAGATGCGCCGGCCTCGTGTGCCGACGAACAGGGCATTGGCGTCGGTATCAGTAGCGCTCGCCGCTGCCAATTGGGACCTGACCTCGATCCAGCGTTGTAGGGCAGTCAATGCGGTTTGTCCGACGGGGACGCTGCGGCGTTTGCCGCCTTTGCCCAATACAACGACCTCGGCTTCGGCGAGGTTGAGCCAGCTCGACGATTCGTAGTCGGCAGTACGGGTGTAGTGCAAATCCAGCCCGACGAGCTCAGAGAGCCGTAGACCGCTGGAATACAGGAGTTCGAACATGGCGCGATCGCGCAAGCCCGCAGGTTCGGTAGCCAGTTGTGCCGAAGCATGGTCCAGCAGTGCCTGTGCCTGCTCTACGGATAGTGCCTTGGGCAGGCCGCGGGGCGCTTTGGGGGCGCGCACGCCGACAACGGGGTTGCCGGCCAGGTCGATCGTGAGCGCCCACCATTGATAAAAACCTCGCCAGGCGGCCAATGCGCGGGCCAGGCTGCGCGGTCCCAGGCCCTGTGCATGCAGACGGGCGGCAAACTGCCGGATGTGGCTGTTGGTGAGCTGTTCGAGCGGCAGCTTGACTGCGTGGGCCAAGGTGGCCAACTGGCGCAGGTCGCGTCGATAGGCGTCCAGCGTGTGAGGGGAATAGCGCCGATGGGCCTGCAAGTGTTGCAGCCACGCATCCAGGGGCTGAGGCAGGGATTCTGAAACGGGATCGGGAACTGGCTCGGTCATGATGGATAAGCCTCAGGTCCAGGCATCGCCGCTTTTACGGCGGGGGGCAGGCACGGGTTGGCCGGCCTGCGATCCGTATGGGTCAAAGGTAAGCACGGGATTGATGTGGTGTGCTCCTGATCCCTGTCCTCTCGATATGTCAGGCCGGATTCTGCGGCGCCGGCGTATTCAGCCGGCGCAGGGTTGCGGAAGCCAAGCGGCCGATCGCTTCGAGAAATACCGTGCCCATTTCCGGATTGAAGCGGACAGGATCATCAGACCCCAAGACGAGCAGGCCGATGCTGGGTTGATCGGACTCGAAACGCAGCGGAATCAAGGCCAGCGATTGAGGCTTGGCATCCAGCCAGTTCACGGCTTCGAATTCGGTGTCCGGGCCACAGTAGGGTGTTTTCAGGCTGTCGGTAAAGTCGCGCACGTCCTGCGAAACAGGCGCGCCGTAGCCCGTGGGAGTGAGTCCGGCCAGATTCCACAACCGCAGGCCGACATGATTCAGGTCGAATTGCTCGGCCAGGCCCAGTGCGATTTCGCCTGGCAGATGTTGCGGCTCGCTTTCGCCCAGCAGGCGCGCGCACCATTGCGATACATGATCGCCAATGGCCTCATTCGAATCGGCGTTGTTGATCAGCTCGTTAAGGCGCCATTCGAGTTCGCGGTTGCGTTCGCGCAGGGTCAGAATCTGCCGCTCACCCAGCGAAATGGCGCGCGTACCGTGCGGGTGCGGGACTTGCAGCGTGGCAAAGACCTCGGCGTGCTGATCGAAGAATTCCGGGTTGTTTTGCAGGAAATCCGCGATGTCCTGGGCAGTGAGAGCGGTATCGGTCATTGAGTGCGTAGCGTTTATCGGCCGAGGGCCATGGAGAAAACCAGCTTGTCGATATCGACTTGGCCGTTGTAGACAGAGGTGGCGGGGCCCGTCATGCGCAGGCGTTCGCCGTTCCAGTCCACGGTGAGGGTGCCGCCGCGGGTGTGGACCCGCACGGGCGAATCCAGCAGGCCGCGGCGAATGCCGGCAGCGACGGCAGCGCAGGCGCCAGTTCCGCAGGCCAGGGTCTCGCCCGCCCCGCGCTCGTATACGCGCAGCCGGATGGTGTTGCGGTCGACGACTTGCATAAAGCCCGCGTTGACGCGACGGGCAAAACGGCGGTGACGCTCGACCAGCGGGCCAACGATACCTACGGGAGCGGTGTCTACGTCGTCGACTTGTTGGACGGCATGGGGATTGGAAATGGCGACGGCCGAGACCTGCACGCTGCGCGGTGCATCGGCGGGCGCGTCGGGCAAGTCCAATTGCCACAATGTGTCCTCGCCCTGCGTGTGTGAGGCCAGGCCATCGGTATCGAACGGCAGGGCGGCCGGATCAAATCGGGTTACGCCCATATCCACGGTGACCTGTTCGTCGTCGCCCTCATCCAGCACCAGAATGCCGGTCGCAATCTCGGCGCGCAGCGGATTACGATCGGACAAATGTTGTTCGTGTACGAATCGCACAAAGCAGCGCGCGCCGTTGCCGCAGTGCTCGACCTCCGACCCATCGGCATTGAAAATGCGATAGCGAAAATCCGCGTCCGAACGTGTGGCCGGTTCGACCAGGAGAATTTGGTCGGCGCCGATGCCGAAATGACGATCGGCCAGGGCGCGCGCGCGCTCGGGCGTCATGTGGATGGCTTGGCGTACGCCGTCGAGCACGACAAAGTCGTTGCCCGCGCCATGCATTTTGGTGAAGTTCCAGATCATGGGAGGATTATCGCGCATTACGTGGGAGCGTGGCAGTAGGGGTGGCTGACCGGGGGAAAGCCGAGCCGCTCCGGATTTTCGTGTGATTCAGGTGACGGATGCCGCCAACGCCACACCTGCCGGGCATTCAATAATATTTGGCTTCGCCCAAGGGGCGTGTCTTAAAGCGCCGGTGAACCCAGTAATACTGGCTGGGGCAGCGCCGCACCCAGCCTTCTATGTGCAGATTCAAGCGGGCCGTGGCTTCCTCCAGGGAACCCTCGCCAGGGAAATCCGCCAGCGGGGGCAGGACTTCCACATGGTATCGGCCCGTGTCCGGATCCCAGAAATCGATCACGGGCACGACCGCGGCGTTCCATTTGCGGGCTAATTGGGCGGTGGCTTCGAGGGTGGCTGCCGGTACGCCAAAAAAGGGCACGAACACCGCTCCCTGGCGGCCAAAGTCCATATCGGGCAGGTAATACACCGGTCGAGGCGCGCGCAGATGGCGGATCAGATCGCGCACGCCGTCTTTGCGGCTCACGAGGAAGACTTCGTTGAATCGACCGCGGCCGTTACGCACCAGCGTGTCCACCGCGGGATCGCTCTGGGGGGTGTACATGGTGGCGCTACTGGGGACATCCATGCTCAAGCGCGTCGCGGCGGCGTCCAGTGCCACAAAGTGCGGTGCCAGCAGCAGGACTGGCCGGCCCTCGGCGATCAAGGCATTGATGCGCTCGGCTCCCTCGGTGGTCACCATTTCGCGAATGGCCTCGGGCGTGCCGTACCACAGGACGCCCCGGTCAACGATAGTCTGTGCCAGGGCGCGGAAGTGCGCCTGCATCATGCTTTCCCGCTCTTGTTCGGAGAGCTCGGGAAAACATAATTTCAGGTTCAGGCGCACGATCCGCACGCGCGAGCGGGCCAGTTTGCGGGTGAGCCAGCCGAGTCCTGCGCCAATGCGTTGGCGGGTAGACGGCCGAATGCGGCCAAACCAGGCGAATAGCGCGTTCAGGGCTCGCAGCTTGAAGTCATTCATGAGATGTCGGCCCTGGACGATGCGAAGGATGCGTGTCGGACGCCGTGTTTTCGGGCATGGGCGGGATGGGAGGCGCGCCGCGTGGCGTCTTGTAGCGGTTGTAGCTCCATAGATATTGATGCGGCACGTGGCGAATCAATTTTTCCATGGCGGCATTGAACAAGGCGGCCTGGGCTTGCGGGCCCTCTGGCAACGGGTCGGGCACGCGCGAGAAATGGACGCGCCAACCGCGGCCCTTTGGCAGGCGTTCGCCCGCCACGATAATGACGGCCACCTGGGTTTGTGTGGCCAGCTTGCCCGGCAGTGTCATGGTGTACGCCATGCGCCCGAAGAACGGTGCCCAGACGCCATCGCCTTCGCCAGGGGCTTGATCGGGCAGTAGGCCGACGGCTCCGCCTCGGCGCAAGGCCCGCACGAACTCACGCACGCCTTGCATGTTCGCGGGCACGGCCTTCAGGCCGGAGGTGTTACGCGCGGTATCGAGCAGTGGCGCAAAAGCCGCCACACGGGGGGGGCGGAACATGACGGTCATGGGGATGTGGAGAGCCACTGCCAAATAGCGTGCCGTGATCTCAAAACACCCCAAATGCGGCGTCAGGAACAAGATCCCGCGGTTTTCGGCCAACGCCGCTTCGACGACGTGCACGTCGTCGCAAACCGTTTTGGCGAGGCTGTCGGGGCCGCGGAACCAGACCTTGGGCATTTCCATCATCATGGCGCCGGTCTCGGATGCCGCGCGGCGGGCAAATGCCGGATCGGTATAACCCGCCTGGGCGGCATTTGCCCGCAGACGTTGCCGATATCGGCCCGGAAACGCATAGACCAGGCGGCCCAGCAGTCGCCCCGCCGCGTGCAAAACGGGCAGGGGAAGCAAGGCAAAGGCGCGAAACAAGGCAAGCAGCATGCGGGTCGTGGTCTGTGTCGCAGCGAGAAAGCCCCGATGCGAAGTATCTAAGGATAAGCGTATGAATTCATGCAATAAGCAGGGACCCGGCATTTTCGCCTAAAATGGGCTCTGTCGCCGAGTTAACCGACAACTTGCGGGGCGACGCCTGTTACGCGCATGCGTTTCGGGCAAAATCCGCTAAAGCGTCGCGCCCAGATCCTTATCCATTCAGGTTCAGATCCGCGCGCAACGCGCCTCGTTAAACCTGTGTGCCGGTTTTTTGCCGGTCTCGTAAGGACGTATCCGTGGCCAGTAACGATTTTCTCTTTACCTCTGAATCCGTCTCCGAAGGGCATCCGGACAAGGTCGCCGACCAGATTTCCGATTCCATTCTTGACGCCATTTTTACCCAAGACCCGAATGCCCGCGTCGCTGCCGAAACGCTATGCAACACCGGGTTGGTGGTGTTGGCCGGTGAAATCACCACCACCGCCAACGTCGACTATATCCAGGTCGCGCGCGACACTATCCGTCGCATCGGCTACGACAATACCGATTACGGTATTGATTACAAAGGCTGCGCGGTGCTCGTGGCCTATGACAAGCAGTCGCCTGACATTGCCCAGGGCGTGGACCGTACCTCCGAAGACTACTTGAATCAGGGCGCGGGTGACCAAGGCCTGATGTTCGGTTACGCCTGCGACGAAACCCCTGATCTGATGCCCGCTCCGATCTGGTACGCGCACCGTCTGGTGCAGCGCCAGAGCGAGTTGCGCAAGGACGGCCGCCTGCCGTGGCTGCGTCCCGACGCCAAGTCGCAGGTCACGTTCCGCTATGTCGATGGCCGTCCGGTCGAGGTCGATACCGTTGTGCTGTCTACGCAGCATGCCCCCGAGATCTCGCAATCGTCGATTCACGAAGCCGTCATCGAAGACATCATCAAGCCCAGCTTTCCTGATGGCCTGATCACGCCGAAGACGAAATTCCTGGTCAACCCGACCGGCCGTTTCGTGATTGGCGGCCCGCAAGGCGATTGCGGCTTGACGGGGCGCAAGATCATTGTGGACACCTACGGCGGCGCTTGCCCGCACGGCGGTGGTGCTTTCTCCGGCAAGGACCCCTCCAAGGTTGACCGTTCGGCGGCGTATGCAGCGCGCTATGTGGCCAAGAACATCGTGGCCGCTGGCCTGGCCCGTCAATGCCAGGTACAGGTCAGCTACGCCATCGGCGTAGCCGAGCCGATCAACATCACGGTGTACACCGAAGGCACCGGCGTGATCTCCGATGACCAGATCGCCAAGCTGGTGCGCGAGCACTTCGATCTGCGCCCCAAGGGCATCGTCAACATGCTCGACCTGCTGCGTCCGATCTACACCAAGACAGCAGCTTATGGCCACTTCGGCCGTGCCGAGCCCGAGTTCTCTTGGGAAGCCACCGACAAGGCTCAGGGACTGAAGAAAAGTGCTTAAGTCCGTTTCTGCTTGATCCGACAAAAATCCCGCCAAGACAGGCGGGATTTTTGTTTGCGCAACGAGGTCGTTGGAGTCGTTGACGCGGTTTGTGTCTCTGAAGACAGTACTTCCACGAAGGCGTTAATACTATCGGCGAGACCGCCACGTTATCCCTTGCGCCGCGGATATCCCTGGGCCCGAATCCGGTGCCACACAATTTGTTTTTCTTCCTCGGTCATGAAGACCCAGTTGGAGACTTCCATGGCCGTACGGCCGCAGCCACGGCAGATCTCGTCGAAAAGCGTCGAGCAGACGGCCACGCAGGGGGAATCGGTCGCAACAAAAGCGTTTTGCGACGGCTCTGTGTCGCCAGGGGCAGCCGTGTCGCCGCCAGGGGTGGATAGGGTGTGACTCATCAGGCGCAGCTTAGCATCCGCCGTGCGTCCCTTTTTGCAAGGCCCTGATGCAGGGTCGGATACTGCGGGGCGGAGCCTAGGCAAACAATCGTCGCGCTTCTTCCACAACCCGTTCCGGGATTTCTTCGGCCAGATAATGTGCGCCGGGCAAGGCACTGCCCGCGATATCGTCGGCGACGGCGCGCCATAGTCCTAGCACGTCGAAATTTTGTCCGACGGCGCCGCGCTCGCCCCAGAATACGCGCACTGGCATGCGCAGGCGTTCGCCTTGTGCGCGGCCGTCACGGTCGTGTTGCAGGTCGATGGTGGCCGAGGCGCGGTAATCCTCGCAGATGCCGGTGGCCCAGTTCGGCAGCTGGGCGCAGCGTTCGTATTCGGCCAATGCCTCGGGGGCGAACAGCGCCAGGCCCCCGGGCCGGCTGCCCATGACGGAGCGGATATAAAACACCGGGTCATGTTCGATCATGGTTTCGGGAATCGGCGCGCGTTGAATGAGCCAGAACCAATGAAAATACGCTTGTGCAAAGGCACGGGTCGTGCCCTCGTACATATCCAGGGTAGGCGCGATATCCAGCAACATCATGCGCCGCACGCGCGCGGCATGATCCAGCGCCAGACGATGTGCGACGCGCGCGCCCCGGTCGTGAGCCAGCACATCGAATTGCTCGTGGCCCAACGTGGTCATCAACTCGGCCATGTCACGCGCCATCTCGCGTTTTGAATGCGCGGCGTGATCGGACGTGGCCTCGGGTTTTTCGCTGTCGCCGTAGCCGCGCAAATCCGCGGCGATGCAGGTGTGAGTGCGAATCAGCTCAGGCCAGATGCGATGCCAGATGGCGTGTGTCTGAGGATGGCCGTGCAATAGCAGCAGTGGCGGTCCGTCGCCCTGGATGCGGGCGGCTATGCGTACGCCATTGACGACAAAGGTTTGCAAAGGCAGATCGAATAGTGAGTCGGTCACGTGCGTTCCAATTTCAGGGCATACAACAATACACGGGCAATCGCATGTCAAATCACCGTGGCGACGAACGTATCAACGCGCGGCGTCGAGCCGGCTGCGCACACGTTGGGCGACGTCTTTCATCCACGGGTAACGAGCCCAGTGCTGAGCTTCATATTGAGTAATCTCGTCCAGTTGCTGCAATGATGCGCCCACCATGTCTTGGCCTTGTGCAAACATCTGGCGATGTCGAGCCGACAAGGTGAACGTTGCCGTCCAATCATCATCGGCGCGCACTTGCCCGGCCATGACATCGATCTCGATGCGATTACTGTCGGCATTCGATACGCGCTGCAGCAGGGCGTCAATCTGCTCGACGGGCAAGGCGATCAACAACAGTCCATTGTTCAGCGCGTTAAAGAAGAAAATTTCACCAAAGCTCGGCGCGATCACCGCGCGGATGCCGAATTGCTGCAACCCCCAGACCGCGTGCTCGCGACTGGAGCCGCAACCGAAGTTCGGCCCCGCTACCAACACCGATGCATCTGCATATGCCGGTTGATTCAAGACGAACTCTGCGCGCGGCGCGCCCGCTTCGTCGAAACGTAAGTCGTAGAGCAGTCCGCGATCCAGGCCGGCCTTGTCGATGATGCGCAGGAATTGCTTGGGCATGATCTGGTCGGTGTCCAGATTGCTCAGTGGCAACGGCGCGGCGATGCCCTGGATGAGAGATGAGGCAGTCATGCGGCTTGCTCCAATGTGCGTGCGTCAACGATCCGGCCGGTCAATGCTGCCGCGGCGGCCATGGCGGGGCTCATCAAATGCGTCAGGCCGCCGCGTCCCTGGCGGCCCTCGAAATTGCGATTGGTGGTCGACGCACAGCGCTCGCCGGGACGCAGCATGTCATCGTTCATGGCCAGGCACATCGAACAGCCCGGCTGGCGCCATTCGAAGCCCGCTTCGATCAACTGTGCTGCGATGCCTTCGGCCTCTGCCTGGGTCCGTACCGCACCCGATCCCGGCACGATCATTGCGCGCACGCCGGCAGCGACTTTACGGCCTCGGACCATCGCGGCGACGATGCGCAGGTCTTCGATACGGCCATTGGTACACGAGCCGATAAACACGCGATCAATGGGAACACCCGCGATCGGTGTGCCTGGTTTCAAACCGATGTAGTCGATGGCTTTGCGCAATGCGATGCGTGCCAGCGTATCGGTTTCTTCCTCTGGATCCGGCACTGTACCGGTCACCGGCATCGCTTGATCCGGGCTGGTACCCCAGGTCACGAAAGGCGCGATCGATGCCGCATCGAATACGTATTCCGCGTCAAACTGCGCGTCTGCGTCCGAATACAAGGTACGCCAGTATTCACGCGCTTGTTCCAGGTCTGCGCCATGCAGTTGCGGAGCATGCTTCTCGACATAGCGACAGGTGATGTCATCCGGCGCAATCAACGCAGCGCGTGCGCCAGCCTCGACGGTCATATTGCACAAGGTCATGCGTGCTTCTGCCGAGAGCGCATCGATTGCCGAGCCGCAGTATTCCACCGCGTAGCCGCGCGCGCCTTGCGCACCGAGTCGATACACCACGTAGATCACGAGGTCCTTGGCCGATACCCCTGGCGGTAATGCGCCGTCGATGCTAATACGCATATTGCGGGCGACGCGATAGACCAGTGTCTGTGTCGCCAGAATGTGTTCCACCTCTGAGGTGCCGATACCAAAACCCAGTGCGCCCAGCGCACCGTAGGTTGTTGTATGGCTATCACCACATAACACCACCATGCCGGGCAGAATCATGCCGTGTTCGGGCGCGATCACATGTTCGATCCCTTGCAGCGGATCCGTCGTATCAAACAACGCAATACCCTGTTCATCGCAATTGCGCTTGAGATTGCGGGCTTGCCGCGATGATGCCGGATCCTGAATGACGCGGGACGCAGCAGGCGTTGGATGCGTCGGAATAATATGATCGACAACCGCCATTTGCTGGCCTGGTCGCAATACCTGCCGGCCCCGCGTAGCCAGGCCGCTGAATGCCTGCGGACTGGTGTATTCATTCATGATGTGGAGATCCACATACAGCAGGATATGCTCATCATCGATGCGGGCCACTTCGTGGCTCGCCACTAGTTTGTCATATAGCGTCATGGCAGCCATGATCAAAGGCTCCTTAGTTCGGTTCAATGCCGGCGGCCTGGATGACACCAGCCCAACGCTTCATCTCGGCAGCAACCATGTCGTCGGTTTGGCTCGGGGTGGAGATCAGCGGCTCAAAGCCTTCTTTTTTCATGCGTTCGACCACCTCCGGCGAACGCAATGCGTCGCCCAGCTTGGCATTAAGCGTGTCCACCACTGCCTGGGGGGTGCCCGCTGGCGCACTGATCACAAACCACGTGTTGAATTCGTAATCAGGCAGACCCGATTCGGCGATAGTGGGCACATTGGGCAAGAGCGGGGATCGCGTTTTTCCTGTGACGCCCAGAGGCTTGAGCTTGCCGCCGTCGACCTGCGGTTTTGCAGCCGACAGTACGGGAAAGCTCATCTGCACTTGACCGCTGATCGTATCCAGCATGGCGGGGCCGCCGCCTTTATAGGGCACATGCAGGATTTGTGTTTTGGAGACAGACTTGAATAGCTCTGCAGCCATGTGAAAGGTGCTGCCCGTTCCAGCCGATCCAAAGCTCAACGCATTGTCGGGCCGTGCACGCACATACGCCAGTAGCTCGGCGACGTTGTTGACCGGCAGGCTATTGGTGACCGTGAGCACATGCTGCGACGTCGCGATCGTGCCGACTGACCGCAGATCCTTCAGCGTATCGAAGGGCATGTTCTTGAATAACGACGGATTGATCGCCAACGACATCGTGTTGATGGAGAGGGTGTAGCCGTCAGGCTGGGCGCGTGCCACGGCCGCCATGCCGATATTGCCGGAGGCGCCCGCGCGGTTTTCCACTACCACGCTTTGTCCCAATTGCTTGGCCCAGGCATCCGCGATCAAGCGTGCCGTGATGTCGACGCTGCCTCCTGGCGCGAATGGCGCAACCAGCGTGATGGCGCGTTGGGGGAACGCCTGCGCCGAGGCGGATGGCGCGGCGATACAGCCCGCCGCCGATACGACGGCACAGAGGATCTGCCGGGAAAGCAATGACGTCATGGATGTCTCCTTTGGGGCCGCGAACATGGCACGGCTATGGTTCGATGTTGTGCAGCCAGTGTATAGGCCAAGTTTGTTCTTATAATTAATGAATAAATAAAGCGTTATTTAAAATAATTTAATAATAGGCAGGCGGAGGCGCCCATGAATGCCATCTCTGACTTGGCGTTTTTTTCACTGCTGGTGAAACACGGCAACTTGTCGGCAGCGGCACGCGAGCTCGGCTTGACGCCGCCTGCCGTGAGTACGCGGCTGGCCAATCTGGAGCGCCGGCTGGGCGTACGGCTGCTCAACCGCACCACCAGACGGGTGACCGTCACGCACGAGGGCGAGCGCTATCTGGCCGAAGGCAACCGCATCCTGGCCGATCTGGAGGCGTTGGAACGCAATATCGCCAGTGGCCAGGCTCAACCTCGGGGACTGCTGAGACTGAATGCCACGTTTGGTTTCGGCCGCGCCCACATCGTGCCGGCAGTGTCTGATTTCTCGCGCGCTTTTCCCGAGGTCGAGGTCCAGATGCGTTTGACGGATCGTCCCGTCAATCTATTGGACGAGGGCTTTGATGTGGCCGTGCGTTTTGGCGACATTCCCGATGCCCGGCTCACCGCACGCAAGATCGCGTCCAATCGCCGGCTGCTCTGTGCGTCGCCCCGCTATCTGCAGGCAGCGGGCGAACCGCGTACGCCAGGAGACCTGTCGCGTCATCGTTGCATCGTGGTGCGCGAAAATGATGTGGCCTATGGTACGTGGCATTTGCGCAGCGGCCAGCGTATGGAAACCGTCAAAGTGCGTGGCCCGCTCAGCTCGAATGATGGCGAGAGCGCACTGCAATGGGCCTTGGACGGCCACGGTATCGTCATGCGATCTGAGTGGGAAACTGCGGCGTATCTGCGGTCCGGGCGACTGCGGCAGGTGTTGTCCGATTGGCATACGCCGCCGGCCGACATCCATGCCCTGTATCCGGAGCGGCTGAATCTGCCGGCAAAGACCGTGGCATTCGTGGATTTTCTGGTGCAGCGTTTCGCCGGCCATGTCCGCCCGCCGGGCAGCGACCGGGACGTGTGGTAGATCCTCGTCTTGCAGCCGTCATATTTCTGTCTTTGACGTGTCACATTCAGCAGGCTAAATCGCGGGATCGATGACTTTCGCGCCGGGGATACCTATGCGTATCGTTTTGGTTACTGATGCCTGGCCCCCCCAGGTCAATGGCGTGGTCCGTACTTGGACCACCATGCAGCGCCTGCTGACGCAATGGGGACACGAACTGATCGTGGTCAATCCCAATGGCGCGCGGTCGATGCCGGCGCCGTCTGAGCCCGAGTTGCGCCTATGTCTGACGCCGGGCCGGCAGTTGCGCCGCATCCTGGGCGATACGGTGCCCGATGCCTTGCACATCGCTACCGAGGGGCCGCTGGGCCTGGCGGCGAGGCGCATGGCCCTGCGCAAGGGATGGCGATTCACCACGTCGTTTCACACGTTGTTTCCAGATTATCTGCAGGCCAGAATGGGCATTCCCGCATCGCTGCCTTGGCGATTCATGCGCTGGTTTCACCGTCCGTCAGCTTGTGTGCTGGTGCCGACGCCGACCGTACGCGACATTGTGGCCGCGCGCGGGCTGGCAAACCTGCGCGTGTGGTCCCGCGGCGTGGATGCGGCGCACTTTCGTCCAGGCAAGCGGGATGCGTTCGAGGATCTGCCGCGGCCGATTTTTCTGAACGTGGGGCGAGTGGCTCGGGAAAAGAATCTGGATGCGTTCCTGTCGCTGGATCTGCCAGGCAGCAAGGTGGTGGTCGGCACGGGGCCCGATGAGGCCCGGCTGCGCAAAGCCTATCCCAACGTCCGCTTCCTGGGCATGCAGCCCGATGCGAAACTGCCGGCCTATTATTCGTCGGCCGACGTCTTTGTGTTCCCCAGCCTGACCGATACGTTTGGCCTGGTGATGTTGGAATCCATGGCTTGCGGTACCCCCGTTGCCGCGTTTCATACCGAAGCACCGCTGGCGGTGATCGATGCCGGCGCCACGGGCTTCGTAAATGACGATCTGTCAATGGCGTGCCGCCAGGCGCTGGAACTCGACCGTACAGGTGTCCGCGAGGGCGCATTGAAGCGTACCTGGGAAAAGATTGCGCAGGATCTGCTGCAGGCGTTGGTGCCTTTGACGCCGGCGGGAGAGGCTGCCTGGCCCATCTCGGCAAATTCGGCCGCAACGAACTCACTGACGCCGCAGACATAAGGCGGCCCCCCTAGGCGTTTTGCGCCGCTTGGTTGCATCCCTCGTTGCACCCGGTACAATTCGTCTCAGTCCTGAGGAGCGCTGCGACGATCCCCGGTTTGTCCCTGTCGGGGCGGCCAGGCGGGTTGCCAGGCTCAGGAATCTCACCAGACGTCGCCCAGGCGGCGTCCAGCAACGGCGCTCACCTTTGTCGCAGCAGGCAAAGGCGGGCGCCTTTTCACGATTGGGTGTTCCGTACGGTTGCCTGCGACAAGCACTGCCGTTGATATCTAGGAGCACTCAACACATGACTACCACCCCCGATTTCCTCGTTGCCGATATTTCGCTGGCCGGCTGGGGCCGCCGCGAATTGGCGATCGCCGAAACTGAAATGCCCGGCCTGATGGCCATCCGTGAAGAATTCGCCGCCAGCCAGCCGCTCAAGGGCGCGCGTATCGCCGGCAGCCTGCACATGACCATCCAGACCGGCGTGCTGATCGAAACGCTGGTGGCGCTGGGCGCTGAAGTCCGCTGGGCATCGTGCAACATTTTCTCGACCCAGGATCACGCAGCCGCTGCGATCGCCGCGACCGGTACGCCGGTGTTCGCCGTCAAAGGCGAGACCCTGGAAGAATACTGGCAATACACGCACCGCATTTTCGAATGGCCCGAGGGCCGTCATGCCAACATGATCCTGGATGACGGCGGCGATGCCACGCTGTTGTTGCACCTGGGCGCACGTGCCGAGAAAGATATCTCGGTGCTGGCCAAACCGGGCAGCGAAGAAGAACGCGTGTTGTTCGCCTCCATCAAAGCCACGCTGGAACGCGATCCCAAGTGGTATTCCACCCGCCTGGCTGCCATCAAGGGCGTGACCGAAGAAACCACCACCGGCGTGCACCGTCTCTACCAGATGTCGCAAAAAGGCGAGTTGGCATTTGCCGCCATCAACGTCAACGACTCGGTGACCAAGTCCAAGTTCGACAACCTGTATGGTTGCCGTGAATCGCTGGTCGACGGCATCAAGCGCGCGACCGATGTGATGGTCGCCGGCAAGGTCGCCGTAGTCGCCGGCTATGGCGATGTGGGCAAGGGCTGCGCGCAAGCGTTGGCCGCCTTGCGCGCCCAAGTCTGGGTGACTGAAGTCGATCCGATCTGCGCTCTGCAAGCCGCGATGGAAGGCTTCAAGGTCGTCACCATGGAAGAAGCCGCTCCGCTGGCAGATATCTTCGTGACGGCCACGGGCAATTATCACGTCATTACCCGCGCGCACATGGACGCCATGAAAGACCAGGCCATCTTGTGCAACATCGGCCACTTCGACAACGAAATCGACGTCGCCTCGGTGGAAGACCTACAGTGGGAAGAAATCAAACCGCAGGTCGATCACATCGTGTTCCCCGATGGCAAGCGCATCATCTTGCTGGCACAGGGACGCTTGGTGAATCTGGGCTGCGCCACGGGCCATCCCTCGTTCGTGATGTCGTCCTCGTTTGCGAACCAGACCATCGCACAGATCGAATTGTTCACGCGTAACGAGGCTTACGAGCGCGGCCAGGTGTATGTACTGCCCAAGCAGCTGGACGAGAAGGTTGCTCGCCTGCACCTGAAGAAACTGGGCGTGAAGCTGACGACGTTGCGTCAGGATCAAGCTGATTACATCAATGTACCGGTCGAGGGCCCCTTCAAGCCCGAGCACTATCGCTATTGATCCTGTAGCACAATAGGTGGATGTTTAGGCCTGTGCATAGACCGCACGGCGCTACCCCGATGGGGGCGCCACTGCAATAGGTTATGCCAGGCCTGCTGTATCGGGGNGCCTCGGGCGCGGCGGATTTCGCCTACCTGTGGGCGCCTTACCGGAGAAAGCACGATGACTTTGATCTTAGTTTGGCTATTGAACGCGGTGGCCCTGTTGATTGTGGCTTATCTGTTGCCAGGCATCACAGTGGCCAGTTTTGGCTCGGCGCTCGTTGCCGCGCTGGTGTTGGGTTTACTGAACATGCTGGTCAAACCCGTGTTGGTGCTATTGACGTTGCCGATCACGATCGTCACGTTGGGTTTGTTTCTGCTGGTGCTCAACGCGCTGTTGTTCTGGCTGGCTGGCTCGATTTTGCGAGGCTTTCAGGTCAACGGGTTCTGGTGGGCCGTTGGGGGCGCTATTTTGTACAGCATCATTTCCGGCCTGCTTTCGCGCCTGATCCCCTGATTCCGATTTCCCCTTTTCGATTCTCTAATGACCGGACCTTCCCCTGCGGCCCTGAGCCTGGAGTTTTTCCCCCCGCGCGATATCGCCGCTCAAGAGCGGTTGGTACGCGCGGCCAAGCAATTGTTGGCCATTCAGCCTCGCTATGTCAGCGTGACATTCGGGGCGGGCGGATCCACGCGCGCCGGCACGGCCGATACCGTACGCATGCTGCAAAACCTGGGATGCGATGCCGCGCCGCATTTGTCCTGCATTGGTGCGACGCGTGACGACTTGAGAGGGATCCTCTCGGCCTATCGCGAGCAAGGCGTGCGGCGGCTGGTGGCATTGCGCGGGGATTTGCCTTCGGGCATGGGGGGCGATGCCGGCGAATTGCGTTATGCGGCAGATCTGGTCGCCTTTATCCGCCAGGAGACGGGCGACGCATTTCACATCGAAGTCGCTGCATATCCGGAAATGCATCCGCAGGCCGCGAGTCCGCAGGCAGACCTGAATCACTTCGTCGCCAAGGTCAACGCCGGGGCGGATGCGGCGATCACGCAGTATTTCTTCAATTCCGACGCGTATTTTGACTTTGTCGATCGTGCCCAGGCCAAAGGGGTCACGATCCCCATCGTGCCGGGGATCATGCCGATTACCAACCATACGCAACTGGTACGTTTCTCCGAAATGTGTGGTGCCGAGATTCCGCGCTGGATACGGTTGCGGTTGGCTGAATTTGGGGACGACAAGGCGTCGATTCGGGCGTTTGGCGTAGACGTGGTGGGTGAGTTGTGCCAGACCTTGTTGGATAACGGCGCGCCTGGCTTGCATTTCTATACGTTGAATCAAGCTGAGGCGGCGTTGGGGATTTGGCGGGAGCTGGATCTGACCGGGGCGCGGTAGGCTTCGCGTTATTGAAGGTTTGATTGGACCGTTGGTGTTCGTCGCGTTGACGTAGCGCTGGCGTTCTTGATCCGCCGGCGTCCGGTGTGCTGAGGCTGCGCCGGCCTAATCGCGCGGACTCGGCCCATGACCAGGGGCCTCGGTCCGCTNCGCGGACTAAATCCGCGCTCAACGG
>NZ_CBCSJH010000065.1:0-16664 GCF_965139195.1 Bordetella tumbae
GTGTTCCTGGCTAGGGTCAATGACCCTATCTACGTGTCCACTTACATTAGACCAGGACAGGTCATGGGCCGAGTCGCGGCGATAGGCCCGGTGTGGCTTCCAGGCGCCCGACAGGGACGTCTTCACAGAGAAGACCTATGCATCTAACTGACTGGCAGATTCGAATCGCATAAACGCATACAAAAAGACCCAAGCAACGACTCGCTCGGGTCTTTCTTTAATACACAAAGCCAAGACTACTTAACTTCTTCGATGGTCTTCACATCGTCCTTGTTAACTTGCACTCTCTGGCCGTTTTTATCGTACTCGTAAAAACCAGTGTCCTCGTTATATTCAGGCTTGTCAGAAGTCATAACCTGACTGCCATCGCGCTTTTGGATCACTGAGGGCGTTGAGCATCCAGCCAGAACAGCGATTCCGGTAATGGTCGAAGCGAGCATCAGGGTCTTGAATTTCATAAAGCGGTAACTCCGTCAATCTTGAACGAAGCTTCACTTTAGGCCGTAACCCCGCCCATTCCGTGACCGGATGTGGCCAAAATGCATAAGTCTGTAATGACACCGCCCCTGACACGCGGCGTCATAAAACAGCCTGCAACGCCTCTTACACCTTGGCGTGCGCCTCAATGTAGCGTCGCACCAACTGTGCGTCGCAATCCATGACCTCGACTCGCTGGGGCAAGGACTCCAGATCGGCCAGGGCCGCCGGGGGATCGACCCTTTTTCCCAGAGCTGCTTCGATGGTTTCGGAGAATTTTGCGGGCAAGGCAGTTTCAAGGACCAGCATCGGCACGCCCGGTTCCACATGCTCGCGGGCGACTTTCACGCCGTCGGCCGTATGGGGATCAATCAATACGCCGGTTGCTGCATGCGTGGCGCGAATCACGGACAGGCGATCGTCGTGCGTGCTCGTGCCTGCGACGAAACCATACTGCGATTCGAATGCGGGTTTGAGCGAGGACAGATCGAAATGGCCATCGCGTGCGAGATCGGCCCACAGTGCTTTTACGCGTTGCGGATCGCGGCCCACCAGATCGAACACAAAGCGCTCGAAGTTCGATGCGCGCGAGATGTCCATGGAGGGGCTGGAAGTGGCGTAGGTGTGCTCTGCGCCGCGAGGACGGTAGATGCCCGTGCGGAAGAATTCTTCGAGCACGTTGTTTTCATTGGTGGCCAACACCAGACGGCGTACGGGCAAGCCCATGCTGCGCGCGATATGGCCCGACAGGATGTTGCCGAAATTACCCGAGGGCACGGCGAAGGAGACTTGTTGGCCTCGGCCTGTCGTGGCACGCAACCAGCCGTGGAAGTAGTACACGACCTGTGCAGCGATACGCGCCCAGTTGATGGAGTTCACCGCGCCCAGGCGATATTGGTTCTTGAATTGCAGATCGCCGGCCAGTGCCTTGACGATGTCCTGCGCCTCGTCGAACACACCACGCACAGCGATGTTGTGAATGTTTTCGTCTTGCAGCGAGTACATTTGCGCGCGTTGAAACGCGCTCATGCGGCCATGGGGCGACAGCATGAATACCGATACGCCGCGTTTTCCGCGCAAGGCATATTCTGCAGCCGAGCCGGTATCGCCGGAGGTCGCACCCAGGATATTCAATGTCGCGCCGCGTTGCGTCAGGACGTATTCAAAGACTTGGCCGAGGAACTGCATGGCCATGTCTTTGAATGCCAGCGTGGGGCCTTCGGACAAACCCAGCAGTTGCAGACCGCCATCCAGCGGCCGCAAAGGCACGATGTCTGCGCTGCTGAAGACGCCTTCGCGATACGCGGCACGCGTCAGGCGACGCAGGTCGTCGGCGGGAATATCGGTCGCGAACGTCGATAGCACCTCGAAGGCCAGATCGGCGTAGGACAGGCCGCGCCAGGATTCGAGCGTGTCGGCAGAGATCTGCGGCAGCGTTTCAGGAACGGCCAACCCGCCATCGGGCGCGAGGCCCTCCAGCAGGATATCGGTAAACGCTTGCGGCGCCATGCCGCCACGGGTAGAGATGTATTTCATTGCAAGGTCTCCACGCGCAGACGCGTGACGCTGGAACGTACAAACGGCAGTTGTTCGATACTGTGGATGGCTTTATCGACGTTGCCTTCGGTGGCTTGATGCGTCAGGAAAATGATGTCGGCGCCACCGATGTGCGAGGGTTGCTGGATCATCGAGCCGATGGAGATCTCGAGATCTGCCAGGACACGTGCGATATCGGCCAGCACGCCCGGCTGATCGTCGACACGTAAACGCAGGTAATACGAGGTGCTGATCTGATCGATAGGCAGAATGGCCAGATCGGACAGCGCGTCGGGTTGGAATGCCAGGTGCGGAACGCGGTTGCCCGGATCGGCGGTATGCAGACGCGTCACGTCAACGAGATCGGCGACCACCGCAGAGGCGGTGGGCTCCTCACCCGCGCCCTGGCCGTAGTACAGCGTCGGGCCGACGGCGTCGCCACGGACCAGCACGGCGTTCATCGCACCCTCGACATTGGCCAGCAGGCGCTCGGCGGGCACCAATGCCGGATGCACGCGCAGCTCGATGCCATCGGCACGGCGCTTGGTGATGCCCAGCAGCTTGATGCGATAACCCAGGCGCTCGGCGTGGGCGATGTCTTCTTGGGCGAGCTGCGAGATGCCTTCAATGTGTGCTTTGTCGAATTGCACCGGTACGCCAAACGCCAGCGAGGCCAACAAAGTGAGTTTGTGGGCCGCATCGACGCCCTCGACGTCGAAGGTCGGATCGGCCTCGGCATAGCCCAGGCGTTGCGCTTCGGCCAGCACATCGGCAAAAGGCAGGCCACGCGAGCGCATTTCGGACAGGATGAAATTCGTGGTGCCGTTGATGATGCCCGCCACCCATTCGATGCGATTGGCCGTCAGCCCTTCGCGAATGGCCTTGATGATGGGGATACCACCGGCGACAGCGGCCTCGAACGCCACCATCACGCCTTGGGCGGATGCAGCGGCAAAAATCTCGTTGCCATGCTTGGCCAGCAAGGCCTTGTTGGCGGTAACGACATGCTTGCCGTTTGCGATGGCTTCGAGCACCAGTTCGCGCGCGAGTGTGTCGCCGCCGATGAGCTCGACCACGATGTCGACATTGGGGTCTCGCACCAAGGCCTGCACGTCGGTATCCACCGGGATGGCCTCGCCGATACGGCCGCGCGCCTTGGCCACGTCACGTACGGCAATACGGCTGATCTCGATGCGGCGTCCGGCGCGGCGGGCGATTTCTTCGGCGTTGCGGGTAAGCACGCTCCAGGTGCCACCGCCCACGACACCTAAGCCCAACAGGCCAATCTTGATGGGTTTCAGGTCGGCGCCCGGATGAACTGCCCCGGAGGCGGGCTGGGTACTTGCAGCGTTTGTCATTTCCAATTTCCAGAATGCGGTGGCTGGTCTGTGATGCCGGGATCGGCAACAACCAGGTTCATTTCAACAAGCCGTCCTTGCGGAACATTTCTTTGATACCACGCACAGCCTGACGCGTGCGTTGTTCGTTTTCAATCAGGGCAAAGCGCACATACTCATCGCCATATTCGCCAAAACCGATGCCCGGCGATACGGCGACCTTGGCGTCAGACAGCACGCGCTTGGAGAATTCCAGGGAACCCATGGCCCGGTATGGCTCGGGGATCTGCGCCCAGATGTACATGGATGCCTTGGGAATCTCTACGTTCCAGCCGGCCTCGTGCAGGCCGCGCGCCAACACGTCGCGGCGATTGCGGTATTGCTCGACGACCTCGGTGACACAGTCCTGCGGGCCGTCCAGGGCGGCAATAGAGGCCACCTGAATCGGCGTGAACGTGCCGTAGTCGTGATAGCTCTTGATCCGAGCCAGCGCGTTGACCAAGTCACGATTGCCCACCATGTAGCCGATGCGCCAGCCCGCCATGTTGTAGCTTTTGCTCATGGTAAAGAACTCGACCGCGACATCGCGCGCGCCCGGGACCTGCATGATGGACGGCGCGACATAGCCATCAAAGCAGATATCCGCATAGGCCAGGTCGTGCACGACCAGGATGTCGTGCTCCTTGGCCAGCGCCACCACGCGTTCGAAAAACGACAGGTCGACACATTGCGCGGTCGGATTGCTGGGAAACCCGAGAATCATCATCTTGGGCTTTGGAATCGACTCGCGAACCGCGCGCTGGAGTTCTTCGAAGAAATCCACGCCTGGCGTCATGCGCACCGAACGGATATTGGCGCCGGCGATTACCGCGCCATAAATATGGATGGGATAACTGGGATTGGGCACCAGAACGGTATCGCCGCGGTCCAGCGTCGCCAGCATCAGGTGCGCCAGGCCTTCTTTCGAGCCGATGGTGACGATGGCCTCGCTATCCGGGTCGAATTCGACGTCATAGCGGCGCTGATACCAGTCACAGATGGCTTTGCGCAGACGCGGAATGCCCTTGGACACAGAATACCCATGGGTGGTGGGCCGCAGTGTGGCCTCGACCATTTTGTCGACGATGTGTTTGGGCGTGGCGCCATCAGGATTGCCCATGGACATATCGATGATGTCCTCGCCCCGCCGACGGGCGGCCATCTTGAGCTCGCCAGTAATGTTGAACACATACGGGGGCAGACGCTCGATGCGGGAGAACTTCCTCATGGAAACCATTCCTTGATAGGGGGCGGGATGACGCGGATTTGCAGCGCAGCAAAACTTAGTAATCTAGCGCATGCAGGCCCCGTCGGCAAATTGACACGTTCTGTCCCTCTACTCGTAGATACCCGGCAACAAATGGACATGCTGATGCGCTATTATCGGAAGCATCAAGTTGGAGTTTTTATTGAAGCTGCACACCGACCCTGCATCGGCCCTGAATACCGTCACCGCCTACGGTGATGGGTACATTGAAGTCAACCAGGTACGATTTTCCCACGCCGTCGCCTTCGGCCCCGAGGGCACGGTCTCTGAATGGCCTGTTCAGGCCGCTGCGGACATCACCGCGCCCCTTTTGCAACAGGCTGCCGGACTCTCCGAGGCCAAGCGCGACCCGCTGGCCTTTCTGGACGAGCCGGAAACCGGCACGCTCGCCAAGGGCATCGGACCCGAGGTCCTGCTCGTCGGGACAGGAGGCCGGCAACGCATGCTGGGCCAAGACGTCCTGCGCCCGCTATTGGCGGCCGGCATTGGTGTCGAAGTCATGGACACCCAGGCGGCCGCACGCACATACAACATCCTGATGGCAGAGGGCCGACGCGTGGTCGTCGCCCTGCTGCCAACCCAAGGAGATCTCCCCACATGACCACGCTCATCGGCAAATCTGCCCCTCTTTTTACCGCTGAAAGCACCATCGGCCCGATCAGCCTGGAACAATGCCAGGGCCGCGCCGTCGTGCTGTATTTCTACCCCAAGGACAACACCCCGGGCTGCACGACCGAGAGCCAGAATTTCCGCGACCTGCATGCCGAATTCCTCGACGCCAGTACCGTCGTGATCGGCGTCTCGCGCGACTCGCTGAAATCGCACCAGAATTTCCAGGGAAAGTACGAACTGCCCTTTCCTCTCATCGCGGACACCGATGAGACCGTCTGCAACCTATACGGTGTCATCAAGCAGAAGAACATGTACGGTAAACAAGTACGTGGTATCGAACGCAGTACGTTTTTGATCGACGCTTACGGGCGGCTGGTCCAGGAATGGCGCGGGGTCAAGGTGCCCAACCACGCCAACGAAGTCCTGCAAGCTGCCCGCAGTATTGGTTAAGTCTGTCTGAGCATCATCGTCAGGCGCTAGAGCCGGCCCACCAGGAGAACCCCCTATATGCCGCTACCCAAGTTGCCCTCCCGACCCGCAGCTATCCTGACATTCCCCTCGGGCGAAACCGCCCGACCCAAAGCCCGCCCCAGCAAAGCTGCGGGAACGGCACCCTCGGCACGCCCCGAGGCGGTCAACACCCTCCCCGTACAACCCGAATTAGACGGCCTCAAATCGCAGGCCAGCGCACCGGCGACGGTGCCCAGTATTGCCCCTGCGCCTGTGGCGGCCAAAACGCGCGCTCCCCGTGCTGCCAAGCCCACTGCCCCGGCCCGCAAGCCCAAGGCACGAGCCCAGTCCGAGGGGCGCAAGCTGTTCGTGCTGGACACCAACGTCCTGCTGCACGACCCGAGCTCGCTGTTCCGTTTCGAGGAACACGACATTTTCCTGCCCATGATGACGCTCGAAGAGCTCGATCATCAAAAGAAAGGCATGTCCGAGGTCGCGCGTAACGCGCGTCAAGTCAGCCGTTCGCTGGACGCGCTGGTCAATGATGCCGAGCAACTGGACGAAGGACTGGAGCTCAGCGCGCTGGGCAACAAGGACGCCACCGGCCGGTTGATGTTCCAGACCACGGCGATCCACAGCACCCTGCCCTCGGACCTGCCGATGGGCAAGGCAGACAACCAGATCCTGGGCGTCGTGCGCGCACTGCAGGAAAAATTCCCGCAACGCGAGGTGGTGCTGGTGTCCAAGGACATCAACATGCGCCTGAAGGCCCGTGCCCTGGGCATGGCCGCCGAGGACTACTACAACGACCACGTCCTCGAAGACTCGGATCTGATGTACTCGGGCGTGATGCAATTGCCCGAGGATTTCTGGAATCGCCATGGCAAGGACGTCGAGTCCTGGCAACAAGGCGGCACCACGTTTTACCGTATCCATGGCCCGCTGTGTTCGCAGTTCATGGTCAACCAGTTCGTGTATTTCGAAGGCCAGATGCCGCTGTATGCGCAAGTGCGCGAGGTCAGCGGCAAGACCGCGGTCCTGGCCACCCTGCGCGACTATACCCACGGCAAAAACAACGTCTGGGGCATCACCGCACGCAATCGCGAACAGAATTTCGCCATGAACCTGCTCATGAATCCCGACTGTGACTTTGTGTCGCTGCTGGGTCAGGCAGGCACCGGTAAAACGCTGTTGGCGCTGGCCGCCGGGATCACCCAGGTCCTGGAAACCAAGCGTTATACCGAAATCATCATGACCCGCGTGACGGTTCCGGTCGGCGAGGACATCGGCTTTTTGCCAGGTACCGAGGAAGAAAAAATGCTGCCCTGGATGGGCGCATTGGAAGACAACCTCGACGTGCTCAACATGAACGACAGCGAGGGCGGCGCCGACTGGGGCCGTGCCGCGACGATGGATCTGATCCGTTCGCGGATCAAGGTCAAATCGCTGAATTTCATGCGCGGCCGCACGTTCCTGAACAAATATCTGATCATCGACGAGGCCCAGAACCTGACGCCCAAACAGATGAAGACCCTGGTCACCCGGGCCGGCCCCGGCACCAAGGTCGTCTGCCTGGGTAACGTGGCGCAGATCGATACGCCCTATCTGACCGAAGGCAGCTCGGGCCTGACGTTTGTGGTGGACCGGTTCAAGGGTTGGCCGCACGCGGGGCACGTCACGCTGCAACGTGGCGAGCGTTCGCGTCTGGCGGATTACGCGGGCGACGTGCTGTAACGATCAGGGCGTCTGGCGCGCATCGTGAAACAGCCCCCTCTACGTCGGAGGGGGCTGTTCCATTTCATGCCTGTCACACGCGCTGCCAAGCAGGCGTACTATGCACGGAGTGGGCTGCGGATGCCTGCTAGCATCACCTTCAAATTATCGTCTGCCTATCATGTCTGAATTGCTTCCTGTCGGCATTACCATGGGCGATGCCGCCGGCATCGGCCCGGAAATCATTGTGAAAGCCTGCGCACAAGGTTTACGCGCACCGGTGGTCGTCTACGGCGACGCAGGGACGTTGCGCCATGCGGCCGGCCTGCTCGGCGCCAGGATGGAAGTCGTGGACATTGCAAACGCCAGCCTGGCCAGCGGGACGCCGGGACGTATCGAAGTCATTCCCTGTAGCGCTCCCCTGCCGGCGGACTTACCCATCGGAAAAACCAGCGCGGCCGCTGGGCAGGCCGCCTACGACTATCTGTGCGCGGCCATCGATGATGCGCAGGCAGGCCTGATCCGTGCCATCGTCACCGCGCCATTGAGCAAGCATTCCATGCATCTGGCAGGAATTGACCAGCCTGGTCATACAGAAATATTGGCGGAGCGATCAAACACCACCGATTTCGCCATGATGCTGGCCAATGATGAGCTGCGGGTGCTACTCGTGACCATCCATATGGCGTTGGCGGACGTCCCAAAAGCCGTCACACCGCAAGCGGAGATTCGCGCCATTCGCCTGGCCGATCTGGCTTGCCGGCAAATGGGCATTGCGCGCCCCCGCATCGCGGTCGCCGGGTTGAATCCTCATGCAGGTGAAGACGGGAAATTCGGTCGCGAGGACCTGGATGTGATCGCGCCGGCGATCAGCCAAGCCCGTGCCGAAGGATTGGAGGTTTCCGGTCCGTGGCCCGGCGACACGATATTCATGCGTGCGCGGCGTGGCGAATTTGATATTGTCGTCGCGCAATATCATGACCAGGGATTGATTCCGGTGAAGTATCTGGGCGTGGATCAGGGCGTCAATGTAACGGTGGGATTGCCTTTCGTACGCACCAGCGTCGACCACGGCACGGCCTTTGATATTGCCGGCAAAGGCATCGCGGATCATGCCTCCCTCGTCGCGGCGTTTGACCTGGCGTTAGCCATGACGCCGTAGCTGTTGCCTGCTCACTCGGCCTACTTACTTTTCCTGATCTCGGATGCCAATCGGGTACGCGCCAATCTGCCCGCTGCGGCGCGATTCGATCCCTGCCAGTATTCCGCGTCGACGTTCTGTATGCGAGTCGCTGTGCTGAGCATGTGATGAAAGGCCGCGGTCCTGGCCGCCTCGATATCGCGCCGCTCGATGGCGGCACGTATTGCCTCGTGTTCGTTACGCACCTGATTAGCCAATTGTTCCTGGCGCGCTTCGTTGCCACGCGTCACGCGAATAGCGTCTTTCAGCGCGCGGGTCAGCATCCCCAACAGTTCCGGATAATGCGGGTTGCCGGTCGCTTGCGCGATCGCAATATGAAACGCCAGATCCTCTTCCACCCCATCGCCGTTTTTGGCGACAGCGTGATCGATTTCCGCCAATGCCTGATTGATGCGCGCCATGTCCTGCGCCGTGCGCCGCTCGGCGGCTAATGCAGCCATTTCTGCCTCCAGACCGCGACGCAGCTCGATGATGCGCAGCACCCCACGAGCGGGATCTTCGTCCGGCGTACCCAGCCGAAACACATCGCTGGACGCTGGATCCAGCACGACCGTGCCGCTGCCCTGACGCGTGTCCACCAAGCCCGCGGACTTCAGGCGCGAGATCGCCTCCCGGATCACGGTGCGGCTCACGCCATACTGCTCCATCATGAATTTTTCCGTAGGCAGCCGAGCATTGACGGGATACGCGCCACGCCGGATTTCCTGCGCCAGCATATCCGTCAGTTGATCGGATAGCGTTCTTTCATGAGTCGGTTTTTTTTCTGGCATGGCTGGGGTAACGGATTCCCTCTTGACAAATTTGTCGTACAAATTGATAGTACCAAAAAATAGACGAAGGAGGCATTGCAGGCAATGGCAGTCACTACGATCAAACCCAAGGCATATCTGTGCCGCCGTTTTCCTAAAGCGGTCGAAGCCGCTTTGCATGAGCGCTATCAGTTGCACGTCAATGCGGACGACAGCATTCTGCAGCCCGAGCAGATCGCGCAATCGGCACAAGGCGCCGAGATCCTGTTTGCCAGCGCCACCGAGCAAATCAACGCCGAGGTGCTGCGCCAGCTGGCCCCTACCCTACGCTACGTCGCCACGCTGTCCGTCGGGTACAACCACATCGACATGGCCACGGCGCAGGCACTGGGAATTGGCGTCTTGCATACGCCCGACGTGTTGAGCGACGCTTGCGCAGAGATCGCCATGATGTTGATGCTCAATGCCTGCCGCCGCGGATATGAAGCAGACCGCATGGTCCGTACCGACAGCTGGCCCGGATGGAGCCCCACCCAACTATTAGGCCTGGGTTTGAAAGGCAGGCGAGTGCTGATTTTCGGCATGGGCCGCATCGGCAGGGAAATCGCCACCCGGGCGCGCGCCTTTGGCATGGAAATCCACTACCACAATCGCCGCCCGCTAGCCGACGATCTGGCACAGGGCGCGATCTACCATGCGGACTTCGATGACGGGCTGCGCAATGCCGACGTATTGATCGTTGCCGCACCGGGCTCGCCTGAACTGAAAGGCGTCATCAATGCCGAGCGCCTCGCACAACTGCCCCAAAACGCCGTCGTGATCAACATTTCACGCGGCGAACTGGTGGACGACGACGCCCTGATCCAGGCCTTGTCCTCAGGCAAGCTTTTTGCTGCAGGTCTGGACGTCTTCGCCAACGAACCGAATATCGATCCGCGATACCGTGAATTGGACAACGTGTTTCTGTCCCCGCATATCGGCAGCGCCACTCACGAAACCCGTGACGCCATGGGATGGCTGCTGATCAATGGCTTGGATGCCCTGTACCAAGGCACGATCCCCGACAACTTGCTCAGCCCACGCTGAGATACCCTTTTTTCATGAGGTTTTCCGATGAATTTGCAACGACCCTCTCTATTTCGCCAACAATGCTACGTCGGAGGAAAATGGATCGACGCCTCCGGCGGCAAGACCATTGACGTTACCAACCCCGCCGATGGATCCGTCCTCGGCACCGTCCCCTCGCTGACGCAGCAAGACGTACGCCAAGCAGTCGAGGCGGCAAACAAGGCACTGCCCGCGTGGCGATCCATGGCTGCCAAGCAACGTTCACAGCTGATCCGCCGCTGGTTCGACCTGTGCATGGCGAACCAGGAAGACCTGGCCAAGCTGCTGACCCTGGAACAAGGCAAACCGCTGAAAGAATCGCGTGGCGAGATTGCCTATGGTTCGTCGTTCCTGGAATGGTTCGCAGAAGAAGCCAAGCGCATTTATGGCGACATCATTCCTGCCGCCTCATCCGATCGCCGTATCGTCGTGATCAAACAGCCTGTCGGGGTCGTCGCTGCCATTACGCCGTGGAACTTCCCCAATGCGATGATCACGCGCAAAGCCGGTGCGGCGCTGGCCGCCGGTTGCACTATCGTCATCAAACCAGCCACGGCAACGCCCTATTCCGCCTTGGCCCTGGCCGAATTGGCAGAAGAAGCAGGCATTCCCGCAGGCGTGCTGAACGTCGTGACGGGCAACTCGGGCACCGTCGGTGGTGAACTCACCGGCAACCCATTGGTGCGCAAACTATCCTTTACCGGATCGACCAGCGTCGGAAAACTGCTGATGGAGCAATGCGCCGGCACCGTCAAAAAGGTCTCGATGGAACTGGGCGGCAATGCGCCATTCATCGTGTTCGATGACGCCGATCTGGACTTGGCCGTGGCCGGCGCCATGGCCTCCAAATTCCGTAACGCTGGCCAGACCTGCGTCTGCGCCAACCGTATTTTCGTGCAGGACGGCATTTACGATGCCTTCGCCGAACGCCTGAAACAGGCCGTGCTGGCGCTGAAAGTCGGTGACGGCCTGCAAGACAACATCGACCTGGGCCCGCTGATCGATCAGGCCGCTATCGAAAAGGTGCAAGAACACGTGGACGACGCCATCGCGGGCGGCGCCACCGCAATGACCGGCGGCCGCGCTCATGCGTTGGGCGGCCTGTTTTATGAGCCATCGATTCTGTTGAACGTCTCGCGAGATGCCAAGCTCATGCAGGAAGAAACCTTTGGTCCGGTTGCGCCGCTCATCCGATTCAGCACGGAACAAGAAGTCATCGACCTCGCCAACGACACGCCGTTTGGTTTGGCCTCTTATTTCTATACGTCGGACTATAGCCGCGCATGGCGCGTCTCCGAGGCCCTCGAAACCGGCATCGTGGGTTTGAACGAAGGCATCATCTCGACCGAGCTGGCCCCGTTTGGCGGCATCAAGGAATCCGGCGTCGGGCGCGAAGGCTCCAAATACGGCGTCGATGATTATGTCGAAATCAAATACATCTGCGCGGGCGGCCTGGGCAAGGCCTGAGCACTGCTCCGACACCTGAGCAAAACTCGACTCACCCTGCGGATACCACCCGCATACCACTCAAACCCGACGAGGTACGCAGCCTGATGGCTGCGCCTCGTTCCTCCCCGGCATCCAAGCCGGAGGTTCCCGGAGCAATGAATGACATCCACTAAACCGCATATCGGCCTGATAGGCGCCGGCCTGATGGGATCGGGCATCGCCGCCAGCCTGCTGCGCAACGGTTTCCCGCTGACGATCCTCGACCATCCGGGCAATCAGCCGCTGGACAAACTGCTCGCGGCCGGCGCCAAGACACTCCCGAAGGCGTCAGCACTGGCCGCCGAGGCCGATATCCTGATCATTTGCGTGACGGGCTCGCCCCAGGTAGAGGCCGTGTTGTTTGACGCAGACGGCGCGCTAAAGGGCCTGCGTCCGGGCAGCACGGTGATCGATTGCTCGACTGCGATCCCGTCTTCCACACGCAAAATCGCGCAAGCGGTCCAGGAGGCGGGCTGCGCCTTCCTGGATGCCCCGATGACGCGCACGCCCAAGGAAGCAGCAGAGGGCCGGCTGAACTTGATCGTAGGCGGCGATAAAAACGTCTTTGAAAAATGCCTGCCCGTGCTGCAGAGCTACGCCGAAAACATCGCCTACGCGGGCGGCGTGGGCAGCGGCCATCAGATGAAATTGCTGCACAACTACGTGTCGCTCGGCTTCTCCGCCGTCTTGGCCGAGGCCGCCGCGTGCGCGCGTCAGGCTGGAACCGATCCGAAAGTGTTCTGCGACATCCTGGCCGCTGGCGGCGGTGGCGGCGTGGTGCTCAATCGACTGCGCCCGTACATCGAGTCGGAAGACTCATCGGGTTTCGTGTTCTCTATTTCCAACGCGCTGAAGGACATGGGCTACTACTGCACCATGGCTGAAGAACAGGATTCGCATAATGCCCTGGCCAGCGGTGTGAAGCAGCTGTACGAGCAGGCCGCGGAGACGGGCCTGAGCCAATCCCCCGTGCCGACGCTCGTCAGCTATCTGGCGACCTCGCCGGCAGGCACGGCGAAATAGTCGCGACGTTCAACCGCAGTACCCGACAGGTCTGATTGACGTACCCCTGGCTCAAGGCACTATCAAGCCTCCAGCCAGGGATACCTCGATCATGCCGTCAACAATCAAAACGACATCAACGAGGAGACAATATGAAAATTACCCGCATTACTGCCATCCCCATTTCCTATCGCTTGCCAGAAGGCAAAACGGTGACGATGGGCGTAGGCAGCACCTTGAAACGCGACGCCATCATCGTGCGCGTCGAAACGTCCGAAGGCATCACGGGATACGGCGAATCGCATCCGGGACGCAGCCCCAGCGCGATCGTCAGCCACATCCACAACACCTTGTCGCCCTTGCTGGTCGGCATGCCGGCCACCGACGTCGTCGGTGCATGGCAACGCATACACCGCATGCAGTTCTCGAGCCACGGCCTGGGTGCAGGCGCGGCACTGGCACTGTCCGGTATCGACATGGCCCTGTGGGACATTCGCGGCAAGGCGGCCAACATGCCTCTGTACGAACTGCTCGGCGGCTCGCGTAAACGCTTGCCCGCGTATGCCGGCGGGATCGCATTGGGCTATCAAGCCCCGGAAACGCTGGCAGAAGAAGCGCTGTCATACATCGAACAGGGCTATCGTGCGGTCAAACTGCGCATCGGCGATACCGTGAAAGACGACATAGCCCGTTGTGTGCACGTCAGGAAAATGGTTGGAGACGAGATCGATATCCTGACCGACGCGAACACCGCCTACACCATTGCCCAGGCGCGCCGCGTATTACCGGCCTTGGCCGACATTCAAGCAGGCTGGCTGGAAGAACCCTTTGCCTGCAACGATTTTGCGTCTTATCGCGAAGCCGCCAAGATCACGCCGCTGGTCCCGTTGGCAGCAGGAGAAAACCATTTCATGCGGTTCGAGTTCGCCCAGATGCTGGAGGCAGGTGCGGTACAAGTGTGGCAACCGGACCTGTCCAAGACGGGCGGTATTACCGAATCGGTGCGGATCGCCGCGATGGCATCGGCCTTCCGTATCCCCATCAACGCGCATAGTTCGGCAACAGGGTTGAACCATGCCGCGACCTTGCACTTTCTCGCGGCGACCGAAAACGCGGGATATTTCGAGGCCTGCGTCTCTCACTTCAATCCGTTCCGGGACATGTTCGGGCCAACGTTCACCATCGGCAAAGACGGCTGCGTCGAGCCGCCTACGGGTCCGGGCCTGGGCGTAGAAGTCGATGAATCCCTGTTCGACAAGTTCCCCATGGTTGATGGCCCCGGCTACGTAGTGAAGTTCTGAATCAGCAACACCGGACGGGCATATCGCCCGTCCATTGCAGCACCAAGACACAGCCATGCCAGTCCGCACGACTGACTGTGCTGAATGACGATCGATCCACAACAACATCAACGGAGACAGATCGCCGAAGCGCTGCATAGCAGTTAGATGCGAAGGCAAATACAGGCTGGATCTGACGCTGCACCCCTTATCCCGCCCTGCCTTCCTCACACCGCTATGCCAGTCCCAAAGGCGGTCAGATAACACATCATGACGATTGGAAAACTGAGTGTAGTGCTGGGCAGCCTGAGCCTGGTTATCGCCGCGGCTGCCGCGCCGGCGGCCAAAGCCGCATCCCCTTATCCCAACCAACCCGTACGCATTGTCGTCCCCTATACGCCAGGTGGATTCAACGACACGCTTGCCCGGACTGCGAGCGAGTATCTGACCAAGACCTGGAAACAGTCTGTCATCGTCGAAAATAAACCCGGCGGAAACACCTTGATTGGCAATACGTTCGTCGCGGAATCCAAACCCGATGGCTATACGCTATTGATCACGCCGTTGCCGTTCTCGGCCCTGCCCGGACTGTATCGAGACAAGATGAAGTACAACGCGCTCAAGGATTTTGAACCCATCATCTGGGCGGGCAGCACACAGAACATCCTGACGGTACGCGCCGACTCCCCCTTCAAAGACGTCAAATCGCTCATCGCATACGCCAAGGCCAATCCCGGCAAACTCAATTATGGATCGACCGGCTCAGGTTCATCGAACCATCTCTCCATGGAGCTCTTTCTGGAACTGACCGGCACCAAGATGTCGCACATTCCGTATAAAGGCAGCGCACCAGCCGTGACGGCATTACTGGCCGGAGACATCGACGTATTATTTGATAACCTGCCGAACGTTTATCCCAACATCACGGCAGGCAAATTGACCGCGCTGGCGGCGACCGGTGCCAAGCGCCCAGCATTGCTGCCCAACATTCCCACGGTTGTCGAAGCAGGCGTTCCTGGGTATGAAGTCAATGTCTGGTTCGGCATGCAGGCACCGGCCGGCACCCCCACCGACATCGTGCAGAAAATCAACGCCGACATGGTGAAGATGTTGCATGAAAAAGATGTCGTCGACCGATTCGGCAAGCAAGGCGTTGAAATTGTCGCGAGCACGCCCGCGGAATTCAAGACACTGGTCAACGACGAGGTCAAGAAATGGACCGGTGTCATTGATCGCGCGGGAATCAAAATCGAATAATCCGCCCAGACATTCACCCTACAAATAGCTGAATATCGCACCAGACGTGGCGGTCTACAATAACCGCCTTTGACCGCCACGTCGGCGATCGTTTCGCAGCTACTCCCATGTCCCGCTACACCCGATTCCTGCCCGACCGTTTTACCCTTCTTCTTGTTACCACTGTCATTCTCGCCAGCCTGTTTCCCGCCCATGGGCAGGGTTTGGTTGCCTTTGACTGGATCACCAATCTAGGCATTGCACTGCTGTTTTTCCTGCATGGCGCGCGTCTGTCACGCGAAGCCATCATTGCCGGCGTCATGCATTGGCGCCTGCATCTGACCGTATTCTCGGCGACGTTCATCATGTTCCCCATCCTGGGGGTGGCGCTCAAACCGCTGCTGCAGCCATTAGTCACGCCAGAGCTCTACACCGGCATCCTGTTCCTGTGCTGCTTGCCGGCGACGGTACAGTCCGCGATCGCGTTCACGTCCATGGCGCGGGGCAATGTACCCGCAGCCGTCTGCAGCGCATCGGCATCGAGCCTGCTGGGTATTTTCTTGACGCCGCTATTGGCGGGCACGGTAGTGGTGGCCAGCGCCAGCGCGCCGATTTCTTTTGATGCCGTGGGCCAGATCATGCTGCAGCTATTGCTGCCGTTCATCCTGGGTCAAATCATGCGCCGCTGGATCGGTGCATGGGTCTACAAACGCAAGGCAGTACTGAAGTTCGTGGACCAAGGGTCGATTTTGCTGGTGGTATATACGGCCTTTTCAGAAGCGGTCAACGAAGGACTCTGGCATAACACGCCCGTGCCTGCCTTGGTGGGCCTGGTGTTTTCCTGCGCCGTATTGCTGGCCTTGGCGCTGCTGGGATGTGTGATTCTGGGCAAAATCTTCAAATTCAATATCGAAGACCGCATCACGCTGTTGTTCGGTGGCTCAAAGAAAAGCCTGGCTAGCGGAATTCCCATGGCGCAAGTGATTTTTGCAGGGCAAGCCGTAGGAGCTATTGTGCTGCCGTTGATGTTATTTCATCAGATTCAACTGATGGTTTGCGCGATGTTGGCCTCCAGGTTTGCCAAGCGGCCGCATTGATGGGCTTGCAACCAAGCAGATCTTCCACTCAGGCACCACGCCACCCCTTCCGCATGCCCGGACCGATCNNNNG
>NZ_CBCSJH010000066.1:0-15367 GCF_965139195.1 Bordetella tumbae
CGTAGGGGCCGGACGCAGCGTCCGCTCCACTCGACTTTGAGGCGCCCGGCCGGGCCGATTGCCTCGGCTCGACTGGCATCAATTAGAATTCTCTGCATCGCTGGCATGGCTTTCTTGCTTGGCGTTTTTCTGCAGCCGCATTGGTAAAGAGAAAGATCTTGCGGTGCTGCTTTCGGAGGACGCCCAGCGCGTCCCCCTCAAGCGATCGGTCCGGGCATGCGGTAGGGGTGGCGTGGTGCCTGGTTGGAGGATCTGCTTGGCTGCGTTTGATGCTTGCGGCGATGATGCGTAGGGCACTTTTTTTGGCGGCGTATCCATAGCATGTCTGTGCTCTGGGTCAGAGTTCATCGCNGNGGACGTGATTTGCGCTCACCATGAGCGCGCTATAACGAGTGCCATGCGTGGCATTACGTCAATGNGACTCGAGAGATCTTTTGTCNNGNAACGGTGCCACAGCCTGTGCATGCCCATCCCGAACGCGATTTTCGGGGGTGCAGGGCACCCGAAAATCGCAGCCCTGCAAGATCTTTCTCTTCCCCCAGNCTGATGCAGAAAAACGCCAAGCANGAAAGCCGTGCCAGCGATGTGATGAGCTTGAGTTACTGCGAGTCGATGCGGGGCAGTGGCCGCGTGGGGGCGCCTCGTGGCCGAGTGGAGCGGACACCGTAGGGAGCGCGAAGGCGCGGACGAGGTNAGCGAACACGGTGTCCGGCGCGCAGGGCGCCGGACCGGCCACGTGAAGCCCCCACGCGGCCACTGCCCCGCATCGACGTCCATAAGTACTACTACTAAACACCCTACAGCAAAATCACTTCCCTTGCGCCGCCAACGACAACGCCGCAGCATTCACCACAGCCGCAATCCTCCCCACATCCCGCAACTGCTCCACACTGAACCCATCTTTCTTCAGATTCTCATAGTGCGACTGCACGCAGAAATGGCATTTGCCGATGATAGAAGCCGCCAAGGCAAACAGCTCAAAGCGTTTCTTATCTACCCCACCATGCGTCGCATATGCATTCATACGCAATTGAGCCGGCAGGCTTTTGAGTTGATCGTCGCCGGTCATCTCAACGTAGGGATACCAGATATTGTTCATGCCCATCAACGCCGAGGCCGTCAGTGCGGCATTGGCGTCGGTTTCCGACAGGCCGCTTTTGAACGCCTCGATCAGCACGGGGCTGCGCGCCGCAAAGGCGGCCGACAGCGCTGCGCCTACGGCGTCTTCCGGGGCCAGCGTCGAGCGAGCAATCACGCCGTCCAGATTCAGGCGAATGTCTTTGGCCCAATCCGGCAGTTGTTCCTTGATGGCTGAGATGAATTCCATAGTTTTTACCTATAATCTGGATCAGGAAAAGCCCGGCAGGGCCGGGCTGAGAAATTACAGCGTTGCGCCGCCAACCGTACGGTTGCAAGGGCACAGCTCATCGGTTTGCAGACCGTCGAGCAAACGCAGGATTTCTTCGGGGTTGCGACCCACGTTCAGGTTGTTGACCGACACGTGCTGGATGGTGTTGTCCGGGTCGACGATGAAGGTAGCGCGCAGAGCCACGCCAGCTTCTTTGTCACGGATGCCCAGTTGGTCGATCAGCGAGCCGGTGACGTCGCCGAATTGGTAGTGACCCAGCTTGTTCAGGTCCGGATGCTCACGGCGCCATGCCAGCTTTACGAACTCGTTGTCCACCGAACCGCCCAACAGAACGGCGTCGCGGTCTGCGAAGTCGTTGGCCAGTTTGTTGAAACCGACGATTTCGGTCGGGCACACGAACGTGAAGTCTTTCGGGTAGAAGTAGATGATTTTCCACTTACCGGGAAAGGAGCTTTCGGTGATGTCTTCGAACGCCGAAACACCGTTTTCTTCGTGCTGATTGAAGCCAGGCTTGACACCGGCAACCTTGAAGGGCTCGAGTTTATCGCCAACAGTTTTCATGAATGCTCCCGTAAGTTGTTGGGTGGAATGAAGGCACACAGTATCGCGTGCTAAGACCCAAATTTTACGCTATTGGCTATCGCTGTCTAATTGATAATTTCTAAATCGAGCTTTGGGAATCTCTATCCGTGCGGTCAATCCGCCGCCCTGGCGTTCCAGCATTTTCAATGACCCGCCTACGTGTTTGAGCAAGCGTTCAACAATGGCCAAGCCCAAGCCCGCCCCACTGACGCCAGTGCGGGCAGCTTCGCCCCGTGAAAAGGGACGGAGCAGGCGATCGACGTCATCGGGGGCGATGCCCGGCCCGCGGTCAGAGACCTCGATGATCAGCGAGCCGCCTTCGCTATGCAGGCTCATGATGAGATGAGCCTGGCCGTCGGCAGAGCGGCCGTAGCGGCGCGCATTTTCGATGAGGTTACTGACGACGCGCCTGAGGTCCAGGGCCGTTACGCGGGCGTGCAGGTCGGGTTCGATGAACGCGTCAAGATTACCGCCCAATGAGGCGGTATGGCTGCGCTCGCGTTCATATAGCTCTGCGAGGACTTCAGAGATATTCGTGGCGACTTGGGGCAGCGTGCCCGCGGGGCGGGCATATTCCATGAGCTGGCCGATGCTGTGATCGATTTGCCCCAGGTCATCGTCGATCGCCTGGCGCGCATCCTCGGATACGCCGCTCATTTCGATCTCGAGCCGCATACGGGCCAACGGGGTGCGCAAATCATGCGAGATCCCTGCCAGCATGAGTTCGCGATCGGCTTCGGCTTGCCGGAGGTCTTTTGCCATCCGGTTAAACGAGGCGTTGAGATCCCGGATCTCCAGCGGGCCATTTTCGGGCAGGGAGGCAGGCGTTTCGCCACGAGACAATACCTGCGCGGCCCGCGCTAATCGGGAGAGCGGCCGGTTGACAAAGCCTACGCTGACGGCAGCCCCCACGAGAGAGAGCAGCAGGGCGGTCGCACCCCAGCCCAGCCATTCTATACCGCCCGTCAGGCCGATTTGTTCGCGTTCGAAGACCAGCCAATACAGGTCCTGATTGATCTGGAAACTGACCCAGAAGCCCGGGACTTGATTGACGCCCCACATGATCTGGGTTTCGGGGCCAAAGCGGGTACGTATATGCTGAGCGACACGTTGCCAGTAGTCGTCTTCGGGCAAGGCCTCGGTGAAATCCGTGACCTCGCGAGGATAGACCTGAATCCCCTCGTTGGTGGCCAGATCCAGCAGCAGCTTGCTGCGCTCGGTGTCGTCGGAATAGATCAGCGCCGTGCGGGTGATATTGACGGCCGTAATGACCCGTTGCGCCATTTGGTTGGCGCGCGGGCCTAGTTCCATACTGAAGAAAACCTGCAGCCATGCCCCGAGGCTCACGAGCATCAGGGCTGCCAGCAGCAAAAACGTGCGGCCGAACAGCCCTAACCTGAGTCGTGAGGTCAGGTTGCGGAGGATCCTGCGTACACCGGGCACAAGACGTCGTGCTTGTCGAGATCCTTTGGGACGATCAGCTGCCGCCATCCGGAACGAAGACGTAGCCCAGACCCCAGACCGTCTGGATGAAGACCGGCTTGGACGGGTTGGGTTCGATCAGCTTGCGCAAACGCGAGATTTGCACGTCCAGACTGCGATCGAAGGCTTCGTATTCGCGGCCGCGGGCCAATTCCATCAGCTTGTCACGCGACAGCGGGATCTTGGGGTGACGCGCAAAGACCTTGAGCACGGAGAATTCGCCCGTGGTGATGGGGACTTGTTCGTTGTTGCGCGTGAGCGTACGGGTCGACAGATTGAGGGTATACGGTCCAAACGCGATGGACTCGTTTTCCTGGCTGGGAGCCCCGGGATGTTCTTCGGTGCCCCGGCGGCGCAGGATGGCGTTGATACGAGCCAACAGCTCGCGGGGGTTGAAGGGCTTGGACAGATAGTCGTCAGCGCCCATTTCGAGGCCGACGATGCGGTCGATTTCCTCGGCCTTGGCTGTCAGCATGATGATGGGGGTATTGTCGTGACCACCGCGCAGGCGGCGGCAGATCGACAGACCGTCTTCACCGGGCAGCATCAAGTCCAGAACGAGCAGGTCAAAATGCTCGCGCTGCCAGAGCTTGCCCATTTCTTTGGCGTCTTCGGCGACAAAGACGTTGAATCCTTGTTCCGACAAGTACCTGCGCAGCAGATCGCGCAGGCGAGGATCGTCATCGACGACGAGAATTTTGCGGACGGGATTGGTGTTTTGCGTATTCATGGCCGGAAATGTAACAGTGACAAGAATCAACGGCTAGTGGGTATTCACAAGATATTACACATTGCGCATTAAGGTTGAAATCCCCCCCTTGGTCCTAGAAGGGGGTTCTTGGGATTTCGTACAATCTCCCCCTATGAATTTGAACCTGTTGGCCCTCGAAACCTCCTCCTCGCGTTGCGGGGTGGCCCTTTTGCGCGAAACCGATGCCGGCTGCACGGTTTCCGTGCTGGAACACGAAGGCGCCCAGGAACACGCCGAGCGATTGCTGCCGATGGCGGGACAGCTCCTGGAGCAGGCGGGGCTCACGCCGGACGATCTGGACGCGATTGCGTTCGGCCAGGGGCCTGGCGGCTTTACGGGCTTGCGGGTGGCTTGCGGCGTTGCTCAGGGGATGGGTTTGGCGCTGGGGATACCCGTCGTGCCCGTCGTGTCTCATCTGGCCGTGGCGTACGAAACCGGCGCTCAACCGGGCGACAGGGTGCTGGTGGCGCTGGATGCACGGATGAACGAGGTCTATCTGGCCGTCTACGCTTATGGGGCAGACAGCAAGCGTCCCTGGCTGACCTTGCAGGCTCCCATGCTGATCGCCGCGGACGAGGCGGTGCCATGGGTGGCGCATCATCTGCCGTCATGGGCGACCAATGACCAGAATGGGCGGCTGGGCCATGGCTTGGCCGGAGGGCTGGTTGACGGTCTGGCGGGGGGCTTGGTCGGAGGATTGATGGCTTCGCCTGGGACAATGCCACTCCGTTTGGCAGGCGATGCCTGGGACGTTTACGCGGCCGAGATGGCGCCGCCTGCAAATTGGCGGCGCAACGCTGCCTCCCGGCCGCAGGCCAGCGCCGTGGCGCATTTGGCGCGGCAGGCATGGTTGCGTGGCGAGGCTGCGGCTCCCGAGTTGGCTGCACCCCTGTATGTGCGAGACAAAATTGCCTTCACCACGGCAGAACGTGAGCGCGGTCTGGGTGGCAACCCCAAGGCCGCACCCGCCTGGCCCGCACCCGTGCTTGAACCCATGGCCGAGACGGATGTGGAGGCTGTGGCCGATTTGGAGGCCAGTTTGCAGGCGTTCCCATGGACGCGAGGCAATTTTGCCGATGCATTGGCATCCGGGTACGAGGCCTGCGTGTTGCGCCAGGGCGGTAACGTTGTCGGGTTCTGCTTGGTGATGCTGGCGCCTGATGTGGCGCATTTGCTGGTGATAGGCGTGTCTCGCGCACAGCATCGCCACGGATTCGGCAGCGTGCTGCTGGGGTGGTGCGAGCAAATCGCGCGGCAACACGATTTACCTGCCGTGATGCTGGAGGTTCGCCCGTCCAACACCTCGGCACTGGCATTCTATGAAAAATGCGGTTTTCGGCGTATCGGGGTGCGGCGCGGCTATTATCCTACGGGTAAGGGACAGCGCGAGGACGCCTTGGTGATGCAGAAAATGCTGGTGAGCGAGGGATCGTCGCAATGACGCAGGTGCTTGACGACCTGGCACATACGGCCGACGGTGTCGCGCTGGAGGCTCCCCGCATCAATGCGCTGCAAAAGCTTTGGCTGCGCGAAATCGGTATTGAGAAAACGTGGCTAAAAGCCGCAGATCCGCTGCCAGGATCGGCGGCGTCGACGGCCTCGGCGCAGGCGGCTGAATCAGACCCCGATGCGGGCGCACGCCAAGGCCCAGCGGCGCAGGCGAGAGACGCGCTGCGGGCAGGGGGGCACGCCGATACCGTCGGTGGCCCAGCGACTCGCTCGGGTGCCGCAGTCGGCGCCGGCCATCCCGATGCAGACGGAGCCGCGGATGCTCCTGGCGCAGCGGGCCACCGTGGCGTGGCAGCGCCTGTTGCCGGCGCTGCTTCGACTGCTGGGGCGTCCGCGCAGAGCGAACGTGGTGGCACACCCGTGCGGCCTGTGTCGGCGCCGACCCGTCCAACAGCAGGCGCGGCGCCCGCGGCGCGNGCGCCGACCCCTGTGGCAGAACCCGTTGTCGCCGCGACCGATTTCGACGCTTTGCGCGAGCAAGTCCAGCAGTGCACTGCCTGCGGCCTGTGCCAGGGGCGCCGCCATGCCGTTTTCGGCATGGGAGCTCGTCCTGCGCGCTGGATGGTTGTGGGCGAGGCGCCGGGCGAACAAGAGGACCGTCAGGGCCTGCCTTTCGTGGGGCGCTCTGGTCAACTGCTGGACGCGATGTTGAGCGCCGTGGGGATGAGCCGCGAAAAAGACGTCTTTATCGCTAACGTGATCAAGTGCCGGCCTCCGGGCAATCGCAATCCCAAGCCCGAGGAAATCGCCGCGTGCAGTCCCTATCTGAAGCGCCAGATCGAGCTGATTCGGCCAGAGCGGATTCTGGTGTTGGGCCGTTTTGCCGCCCAGACACTGTTGGGAACGGATGCCACGATAGGCAGTTTGCGTGGGCGCCAGCATGTGTGGACCATGGACGATGGGCACCGTATCCCCGTCGTGGTCAGTTATCACCCAGCGTATTTGCTGCGCAGCCCGGTCGAAAAGGCGCGCGCCTGGCAGGATCTGCAGCTTGCGGTGGCGCTGACCTGATCACGGCGCAGCCCTTAAGGCTGGACGAGTTCAGCGAGGCAACGGCGCGAGGCCGAGTGCCACGCTACACAGACGCCGCCCAGGATAATTGCCGTGGCGATCAAATGAGCGCCCAACAGCACGGGCGCTCATCGCTCAGGCGTTCAGTGCTGCTTGATCGCGTGGCCGTGCCCCTCTTGGCCGATTTGTTCGTGCAATGCGGGATTCGCATTGAGGTTGCGGCGGCTCCAGCGCATGAACAACACCATCAGGATGGCAACCAGCACGCCAAACAGCACGATAATGACGTTGATGGGCATTTCCAGCCACAGCATCAGTGTATAAATCGCCACCATCAACAGGATGTTGAGCTGTTCGTTGAAGTTTTGCACGGCGATAGAGTGGCCGGCCGATAACAGGACATGTCCCCGGTGCTGCAGCAGCGCATTCATGGGTACGACAAAGAATCCGGCCAGCCCGCCGGTCAAGAGCAGCACGCCATACACCGCCCACGTACTCTGCACCAGAGGCATGAGCAGCACTACCAGACCCATCAGCGCGCCGACGGGTAAAACACATAGGGCTTTGCGCAGGGGAATACGTCCCGCCAGAATCGAACCTACGACGGTGCCGACGGCTGCGACGCCCATCAGCATTGAGGCCTCGTCGAGCCTATAGCCCAAATGCTGCCGTCCCCACTCGATCACGATCAACTGCAGGACCGCACCGGCTCCCCAAAACAGGGTGGTGACGGCCAGGGAAATCTGGCCCAGTTTGTCTTGCCACAGGACGCGGACATAGCTGGCAAAGACGCGTGTGAGCTTGATGGGGTTTTTCTGCTGCGGCGGGTAGCGCACATGGGTGTTCGGGATCAGCAGATTGCAGAGCGCGGCCAGCAGATAGACGCAGGCGATGACCAGAATGGCGGCTTCGGCGGGGGTTTGCACCCATTTGCCGATGAGGTGGTGATCGAGCAGCACGGTCGAGGCGGCCGGAGAAATCAGCACGCCTCCCAGTACTGTGCCCAGAATGATGGAGAACACCGTCAGGCCTTCGATCCAGCTATTGCCCTTGACCAGCATCTCCGGGGGCAGCATTTCGGTCACGATGCCGTATTTCGCGGGCGAGTAGGCGGCCGCGCCGACGCCGACCAGGCCATAGGCCACACAGACCAGATAGGTCTGGTATTCATCGGGAATGCCCAGGTTGGCATAGAGGAACATCAGCAGGCAGCCGGAGACCTTGAGGGCATTGGTAGCGAACATCACCCGCCCTTTGGGGAACGAGTCAGCGACGGCGCCGACAAAGGCCGCCAGCACCACGTACGACAGTGCGAACGACCATTTCATCAGCGGCGCCATCCAGTCTGGGCCATGTAATTCCAGAATCAAGGCGATCGCCGCGATGAACAGCGCATTGTCCGCCAGAGACGAGAAGGCCTGAGCGGCCATGACCAGATAAAACCCGCGTTTCAAAAGAGAGTCCCCGGTGGCTGCCGGCAAACCGGCAGCGGTAAAAAATCTGTTTCGGATGAAAAAAAAGTGTCAGCGAGTATAGCGTCTGACGTGTGGATGAGGGGATTTGCGTCGTTTTCAGCGTGGGGCGGCAACGGCCTGGGGTATCATACGAGCCACACTAGATTCGCCATTCTACGGTCCCCGAGGGGCCGGTTCGCTATTCGTAGGGCAGGTCTGTTCAACGCATTCGTTTAACCCCACCCGTCCATTCATCGTACTGTGCGCCTGACTCAACTAAAACTCGCCGGATTCAAATCGTTCGTCGACCCCACTGTGATTCCCGTACCCAGTCAGCTGGTGGGGGTCGTGGGTCCTAATGGCTGCGGCAAATCCAACATTATCGATGCCGTCAGATGGGTATTGGGCGAGGCCAAGGCCTCCGAGTTGCGTGGCGAATCCATGCAGGACGTGATTTTCAACGGCTCGGGTCATCGCAAACCTGCCGCGCGTGCATCCGTCGAAATGGTGTTCGACAATAGCGAGGGCCGCGCCGCGGGCCAATGGAGCGCTTATTCCGAGATCGCGGTGCGCCGCGTGCTCACGCGCGACGGCACCAGCAGTTACTACGTCAACAACCAGCAGGTACGCCGCCGCGATATCCACGATATTTTTCTGGGTACCGGCCTGGGCGCACGTGGGTACGCCATCATCGGTCAGGGCATGATCAACCGCCTGATCGAGGCGCGCCCCGAGGAATTGCGGGTGTTCCTCGAAGAAGCCGCCGGTGTCTCGCGCTACAAAGAACGCCGCCGTGAAACCGAAAATCGCCTTTCGGATACTAGGGAAAACCTGACCCGCGTCGAAGACATTCTGCGCGAATTGGGGTCGCAGCTGGAAAAACTCGAGGCGCAGGCCGAGGTCGCCCGCCAATACCGCGAGCTGCAGGCCGACGGCGAGAAAAAACAATTTGCGCTCTGGCTCTTGAAAGAAACCGGTGCACGCGATGAGCGTCAGCGGAAGAACCAGGACATGGCGCAGGCCCAGACCAACCTCGAGGCGGCCGTCGCGGGGCTGCGTGCGGGTGAGCTCGAGCTGGAATCGCGCCGCCAGGCCCACTATGCGGCCAGTGATGCCGTGCACACTGCCCAGGGGCAGCTCTACGAAGCCAACGCGCAGGTCAGCCGCCTGGAGGCGGAGATCCGCCACGTAGTCGATTCGCGCAACCGCCTGCAGGCGCGGCGGGATCAACTGCAGCAGCAGATCGCCGAATGGGAAACCCAGCAAGCCCACTGTGTCGAGCAGATCGCCCAGGCCGAGGAAGACTTGGCCGCCAGCGCTGCTCGTACCGAAGAAGCCCGTGCGCTGGCCGAAGACGCCCAGGCCAGTCTGCCCTCAACGGAATCGCGGGTGCGCGATGCCGCGGCTGCGCGCGACGAGATGCGTGGGGCATTGGCTCGTGTCGAACAGAATCTGGCCCTGGCAGCGCAGACGCAACGCGATGCCGATCGCCAACTGCAGAACCTGGAGCAGCGCCGCGAGCGCCTGCAGCAGGAATTACGCGAATTACACACCCCGGATCTCGCCAGGCTGGAACAATTGGCGGGCGACCGTGCGGTGGGCGAGGACCAACTCGAAGAAGCCCAGCAACAGCTTTCCGACCTGGAGGCCCAAGTCCCGGAGGCCGACGCCGAACGCGGCCGCGCACAGACAGCCGCCCAGCAAGACGCCCAGACCCTGGCCCGCCTCGAGGCTCGCTTGGCCGCGTTGGTCAAGCTGCAGGAAGACGTCCAGAAGCAAGGCGCGCTAGAGCCTTGGCTGGCCAAGCATGAGCTGACCGGCCTGGCACGGCTGTGGCAAAAGCTGCATATCGAGCCCGGTTGGGAAAACGCCCTGGAAGCCGTTCTGCGCGAGCGCATGGCCGCCATGGAGGTGCGCAACCTCGACTGGTCGCGAGCCTTTGCCGAGGACGCACCGCCCGCGCGCCTGGCGTTCTATCAGGTTCCGGCCGCGGCGCCGGCACCGGCTGCGCCCGCAGGGTTGACACCCTTGGCGAGCTTGTTGCGCATTACCGATCCGGACCTGCGCACCTTGCTGAACGACTGGCTGCGTAACGTCTATACCGCTGCCGACATGGGCCAGGCGCTGGCTGCTCGTGCGGCACTGCCCCCCGGTGCAGCGTGCGTGGTGCAGGCCGGGCATCTGGTTGATGCGCATAGCGTGCGGTTCTATGCTCCCGATTCCGAGCAGGCGGGCATGCTTGCCCGCCAGCAGGAAATCGAAAACCTGCAGCGCGAGATCAAGGCGCATCAGCTGATAGCAGACCAGGCGCGAGCCGCTGTGGCACGCGCCGAGACCGCATGGCAACAGGTGTCGCAGGCCATTACGCCGGCGCGCCAGCGCGTGGCTGAGGTGACTCGCAGGGTGCACGACATCCAGCTCGAACACTCGCGTTTGCAACAGCAGGCCGAACAATCGGGTGAACGGGCGACACGCCTGCGCCAGGATTTGGAGGAAATCGCCTCCCACGAAGAAGACCTGCGTGCGACGCGCGAGGAGGCCGAAGCACGCTTCGAAACGCTGGACCAGGAATTGGGCGAGCACCAGTCGCGTTTTGCCGATGCCGAGATGGAGGGCGAAGATCTCGCCGCTCGAGCCGAGGCCGCACGCGCCAAATTGCGCGAACTCGAGCGCGCGGCCCAGGAGGCTGAGTTTGCCGAGCGCGGCGTGCAATCCCGTATCGCGGATCTGCAGCGCAATCGCCAGTTGGCGATCGATCAGAGCCAGCGCGGGGCCGTCGAGCTCGAACAGCTGCAGGTCGAGTTGGCGGAGTTCGACGCGTCTGCGTCGCAAGCTGGCTTGCAAGACGCACTCGAGGCACGCGCCGAACGCGAAGAAGCCCTGACCCGGGCGCGCCAGGAACTCGACAATCTGTCGGCCCTGTTGCGCGGCGCCGACGAAGAGCGCATGCAACAAGAGCGTGCGCTGGAGCCTCTGCGCGCACGTATTACCGAACTGCAATTGCAAGAGCAGGCCGCGCGTCTGGCCGAAGAACAATTCACCGAGCAACTGAATGCGCGTGAGGTAGACCGCGAGACGCTGGCCCGGGAATTGGCCGATCGCCCCGATGAGTGGCGCCGTGCCAACTGGCTGCAATCCGAAGTCGGCCGTATTTCACGTCAAATCGATTCGCTGGGTTCCGTGAATCTGGCCGCGTTGGATGAGCTCAACGCCTCGCGCGAACGCAAGGAGTTTCTCGACTCCCAGCAACAGGATTTGTTGACCGCGATCGATACCCTCGAAGACGCCATCCGCAAAATCGATCGCGAAACGCGCGAGCTGCTGCAGGCGACGTTCGATACGGTCAACGGTCACTTTGGCGAACTGTTCCCACGGCTGTTCGGGGGCGGTGAGGCCAAGCTGACGATGACCGGCGACGAAATCCTGGATGCGGGCGTGCAGGTCATGGCGCAACCACCGGGCAAACGAAACAGCACGATTCATTTGTTATCGGGTGGTGAAAAAGCGCTGACCGCTACGGCACTGGTGTTCGCGTTGTTCAAACTGAACCCTGCTCCGTTCTGCCTGCTGGACGAGGTGGACGCACCGCTGGATGACGCCAATACCGAGCGCTACGCCAACCTGGTGAGCAACATGAGCGAGCAGACGCAGTTCCTGTTCATCTCGCATAACAAGATCGCGATGCAAATGGCCAAACAATTGGTTGGCGTTACCATGCAAGAACAAGGGGTTTCGCGTATCGTTGCTGTTGATATTGATTCGGCCGTGCAAATGGCCTCCGAAGCCGCATAACCACTACAACGGAAGGGCGCTGCCTCGCAGCGCAGGATTGACACATGAGCGACTTGCAGATTGGGCTGATTGTCCTGGGTGTACTGCTGATACTGCTGGTATTGGGATTCAACTGGTGGCAAGACCGCCGTGCGCGCAGTCGTATGCAAGCGCGTTTTCCTGCTTCCGAGCAAGATCCTTTATTCGGCGCCAACGAGGCTGCCGGGCGTACCGCTGCTCCTGAGGCACAGCGCCGTGAGCCTGGCATGGGGGTAGGGCAGGCGCCGGCCCAAGCTGCGGCTGCGGTTGCAGCGGCGCCAAGCAATGACCTGGATGACACCGAAGAGCCCGATCCCGCTTGTGAAATCGTGATCGAAGTCCAATTTAGCGAACCTGTGCGCGGAGCCGATTTATTGGCCGCGGTGCAGGACCTGCATCAGGCTGGCCGTAAACCGGTGCGCCTTTTTGCGTCCACCGATCGTGGCCGTCATCGTGCCCGTATTCATCCCGAAGAGTCCTATGCATCGTTGCAGCTGGCTGTGTTGCTCGCCAATCGCAGCGGCCCGCTGACTGCCATCGAATGGTCGCAGGCCTGGGCGCGTGCGCAAGACCTCGCCGATCGTTTCGAAGCGACAATCGAAGGCCCGGACCAGCAAGTGGTGTTGGATCGTGCAGGCAAGCTCGACACGCTTTGCGCCTCGCTCGATGCGCAAGTCGGTTTGACGCTGTTGATGGGGGCTCCGCGAGCCACTGCCGAGGTTATCGGTGTAGCGCGCGAGTTGGGTTTTGCCGTGGATGGCGCACGCCTGGCGTGGCTGGCCGATAACGGCGTGGCGCGTTTTACCCTGTCGCGCAGTGACGGCGCAGGTTTCGACGACGGTATGGCGGTGGTGGATCGTCTGGTGCTGTTGCTGGATGTGCCGTGCAGCCCCGAAGACCCGCGCGCATTTGGCCGCATGGTCGATGTGGGTCGTGACCTGGCCCGGCGTTTACAGGCAGAGCTGGTCGACGATCAAGGCAAATCCGTCGTCGATGGCATGGAAACAGGTATCGACGAGCAATTGCAAAAGCTGTTCCAGCAATTGGACCAAGCCGGCTTGCCTGCAGGCAGTGAGCGTGCACAACGGGTGTTTGCCTGATGGCTGAGCACGCCAGCGCCACCCAGGCGGCGCAGCGGGCCGCCGAGTTGCGCCATGAGATCGAACAGCACAATGTGCACTACTACGTGCAGGATGCGCCCGCGATATCAGATGCCGACTATGACGCGCTCATGCGTGAACTGGTCAAACTGGAAACAGAACACCCCGAGTTAGTCACCCCTGAGTCGCCCACCCAACGCGTGGGCGCGGCGCCTTTGGCCGCATTTGGCAGCGTACAACATGCCGTGCCGATGTTGTCCTTGGGCAATGCCTTCGAGGCCGAGGATGTCCAGGCGTTTGACCGTCGCGTGTCCGACACCCTGCGTGGGGCAGGTCTGTTGCGCCTCGATCAATCTCCGGAATACTTCTGTGAGTTGAAATTCGACGGCTTGGCTATTAGCTTGCGCTACGAGGACGGTGTGCTCGTCCAGGCGGCGACACGCGGAGACGGCCAGACCGGCGAGGACGTAACGGCTAACGTGCGCACGATTCGCGTTGTACCTTTGCGCTTGAAAGGCGCGGCTCCCCGTGTGCTGGAAGTGCGCGGCGAGGTGCTGATGAATCGCTCCGACTTCGAACGTTTGAATCGTACTCAGGCAGCGCGTGATGAAAAGGTTTTCGTCAATCCGCGTAACGCGGCGGCGGGCAGCCTGCGGCAATTAGACCCGCGCATCACGGCCCAGCGTCCCCTGCGGTTCTTTGCCTATAGTTGGGGCGAGGTCCACGGTTTGCCGGGCACGCAACCCGGTTTGTTCGAGGAACCCACCGGCAATGCGCGCCAGCAATCCACGCTGCCGCATGATTCGCATGGCGCGATGCTGAGCTGGTTGGCCGAATTGGGCCTGCCCGTCAACACGCAATACAACAAACGCGTCACCGGCGCCGAAGGGCTGCTGGCGTTTTACGAACAAGTCGGTCGCGAGCGGCCGGGCTTACCGTATGACATCGATGGCGTGGTCTACAAGGTCGATTCCCTGGCGGCGCAAAAGGTGCTGGGCTTTGTCGCACGTGCGCCGCGTTTTGCTGTAGCGCACAAGTTTCCCGCCGAAGAAGCCACGACGCGACTACTGGATATCGAAGTGCAGGTGGGGCGTACCGGCGCCATCACGCCGGTGGCGCGATTGCAGCCTGTTTTTGTGGGCGGCGTCACGGTCACCAATGCGACGCTGCACAATGAGGATGAAATCCGCCGCAAAGACGTGCGCATCGGTGACACGGTCGTTGTGCGCCGCGCTGGCGACGTGATTCCCGAGGTCGTGGGCCCGGTGCTGACCCAACGGCCGCAGGATGTGCGCGAGTTTGTCATGCCGACTCGCTGCCCCGTCTGCGATTCGGCGATCGAGCGCACAGAAGACGAGGCGATTGCCCGCTGCACGGGTGGCTTATTCTGCGCTGCGCAGCGCAAACAAACTCTCTGGCATGCGGCGGGACGCAAAGCGCTGGACATTGATGGCCTGGGAGAAAAGCTGGTCGATCAATTGGTCGAAAGCGGGCGCGTCAAGTCGTTGGCTGATTTGTACAGCCTGACGGCATTTGAATTGGCCGCTCTCGACCGCATGGGCAAAAAGTCTGCCGAAAACCTGGTGGCAGCGATCGACAAGGCGCGTACGCCTACGCTGGGGCGTCTGTTGTTTGCACTGGGCATTCGTCATGTAGGCGAGACCACGGCTCGCGATGTGGCCCGTCATTTCGGCAGCATCGAGGCCATCATGGATGCGGACGAGGAAGCCTTGTCTGGTGCGCCCGATGTCGGTCCTGTCGTTGCCGGTTCGATTCGGCGCTTTTTCGCCGAGCCGCATAATCGTGAAATCATCGAGCTGCTCAAGGCCCAGGGCGTGCATGCGGTTGCCGAATCAGGGCCTGAGGGCAATGCGCTGGCAGGCAAGACGTTTGTCTTGACCGGCACCATGCCTACATGGACGCGTGACGAGGCGACTCGGTACATCCTGGCGGCGGGGGGTAAAGTCAGTGGTTCGGTCTCGAAGAAAACCGCTTATGTGGTGGCGGGGGAAGAGGCTGGCAGCAAGCTCACCAAGGCGCAGGAATTGGGCGTGACGGTGCTGGATGAGGATGGGTTGAAGGCTCTGTTGGGCGTTTGATTTTGATCTGATCCCGTTTCGAGGCAAAAAATGCTCCCTGGGGGCAGCAGGCTGAAGGCGTAGCGTGTGGGCCTTTTGGGATGCCGGGGTTGCTGTCTGTGGCATGCGTAGTGCGGAGTTCTTTTGGCGCAGGAGGTCGGCGTGTAAAAGCCCCGCCGGGCCTATCGCCGCGACTCGGCCCATGAGCAGGGGCCTCGGCC
>NZ_CBCSJH010000067.1:0-14430 GCF_965139195.1 Bordetella tumbae
CCTTCGGTTTCCCTCGCTCGACGCCGAGGCGCCCCAACGCGGCCACTGCCCCGCATCAACNTCAAAAGAACCCAACCGCTCCCGCAGATCACAGGCAGCCTACAACCCCAACACCGCCTGCATATCAAACACCCCGTGCCCCTTATCGCCCAGAAACCGCGCCGCCCGCAGCGCCCCCTGAGCATAAGTCGCCCGGCTGCCGGACCGATGCGTGATCTCGATACGCTCACCGTCCCCGCAGAAATACACCGTATGGTCGCCAACAATATCCCCCCCTCGCACTACCGAAAACCCGATAGTGCCAGGCTGGCGCACACCCGTATCACCATGTCGCGTCCAGGTCGCGACATCAGGCAGCGCGACATCCCAGGCCGAGGCAACCGTCTCGCCCATCTTCAGCGCAGTGCCTGACGGAGCATCGACCTTGTTGCGATGGTGTGCTTCGAACACCTCCACGTCATACCCGGAATTCAGGATACGCGCAGCGACATCCAGCAGCTTGAGCGTGGCATTCACTCCCACGCTCATATTCGGCGCGAAAACGATGCCGATCTTTTGGGCGGCCACGTCAATGGCGGCGCGCCCGGCATCGTCAAACCCCGTCGTGCCGATCACGATCCGGGTGCCGTGTTGCACGCAGGCCTTCAGATGCGCCAACGTAGCCTCAGGGCGAGTGAAATCGATCAGGCAGTCAGCATTGGCCAACGCGTCGAGTTGATCCGTAATCGTGACACCCGTCTCGCGGCCCAGAAACGCGCCGGCATCCTGTCCCAGGTCCGGAGAGCCTGCACGATCCAGGGCGACTGCGAGTGTGACGTCCGAAGCATTCAGGACGGCTTCGATGAGCATGCGGCCCATACGGCCGCCTGCGCCTGCAATAGCGATACGCATGTTTTTTCCTCTGGCTACAGCGATCAACGCAGCGGCTCGGCGCCACCGGTAGCGGGGTTGGACGAGCCCGTGCTGGGCGCATTCAATCGCAATTCTCGCTGGCGAGCCGTATTGCCGGACGTATCCTCTGGGGGTAATGTGTCTGATTCGGACATGCTCGGCGCACGAATGCCGCTGCCTGAATCAGAGGCCGGTTGAGGCGCCGTGTCCGGCTGCGAGACCGCCGTATCTGCACCGCTGGCAGGCACTGCCGTGCCGTTGGCGCCATCTGCAGGCAGAGCGCCGCCCGGCGGCGTCCCCAGCGCGGGCAACTGTGCCGCATCGGCCGGGACAGCCGACTGAATCGCCCCCTCGGCATTCTGGCGAGCGGTTTCAGCGTCGATCTGCTCGTCAGTTTTTCCCTGGGGTTTGCCTTCTGCGTTCAGTTGGAACGGTTGCAGTTCGGGCTGCTTGTCGCCTTCCCAGCGCACCAGGCGGTCATTGTCGAACCACACCGTGAATTTGCGCTCTTGAGGGTCACCGTAGCCGGGCTTGAAATAATACGGATAGTCCCAGCGATCCGCGTGCAGGACGCTGGTCAACGTGGGGCTGCCCAACGCAAAGCGGACTTGCTCGCGCGTCATGCCGGGCTGCAGCAGGGCGACTTGCTCTTGCGTGATCCAATTGCCCTGCTGGACAGGGGCCTTGTAGGGAAAGCCCCATTTGTCGGATGAGCAGCCCGCCACAACGGCTGCGATGGCGGTGGCTGCCAGTGCGGTTTTCAGGAACCGGGTCGGAATACGTGCAATGATGGACACCAAGCGCCCCTATCTGTGATTTAAAGCGGGTAAAACCGTTATCATAAAGGTTTCACAATGCGGTAGCTCCGTGGGCAGCGGAAAAAGGGCGGCGCGCTGCTGCAGTTTGTGCGCCGCAATTTCTGCCCTTGCCACCGCGGACAGAGAGCGATTACACCATGACAGACCAAAGCGAACTGAAAAACATGGGTTTGAAGGCGACTTTCCCTCGTCTGAAAATCCTGGATATCTTCCGCAAAGCAGACCAACGGCACCTGAGCGCCGAGGATGTTTATCGCGCGCTGATTGGCGAAAACGTCGAAATCGGCCTGGCGACGGTTTATCGCGTGCTGACACAGTTCGAGCAGGCCGGCATCCTGAGCCGTAGCCAATTCGACAGCGGCAAGGCGGTTTTCGAGCTGAATGACGGCGATCACCACGACCACCTGATCTGCACCAATTGTGGCAAGGTAGTCGAGTTTTCCGATCCCGACATTGAGAAACGTCAACACAAAGTGGCAAAAGACAACAATTTTGCCTTGGAAAGTCACGCCATGGTGCTGTACGGCATCTGCGGCGACTGCCAAAAAACCCGCTAAGTCCGGTCGGCTTGTGGCGGCACGTCAGAGGCTCGTCAGACCTCGTGTCCCGCCATTGCATGCGAGTTCGGTCAGCAATCGTTACGTATTGCTCTGACTGTAGCGAGTGCGCCTGGCCGCTCCAAAAACAAAAACGCCCCCTATGCAAGGGGGCGTTGTCCGTCGAGCGGCTTAGCGCGCGGCCTGTTCGGCCAAGCCCCCCAGCATTTCGCGCGCATGATCGCGCGTCGTGGCAGTGATTTTGATGCCGCCCAGCATGCGGGCAATTTCCTCGACGCGTTGATCGGCGTCCAATTCGGCAATCTGGGATCGCGTCGTGCCTGCCGTTTCTTTTTTGCTGACCCGATATTGCGCATTACCGCAGGCGGCAACCTGTGGCAGGTGGGTGACGCACAAGACTTGATGGCGTTCGCCGAGTTCCTTGAGCAGTTGCCCGACGACCTCAGCAACGGCGCCGCCTACACCACTGTCGACTTCGTCAAAAATCAAGGTTGGCACGCGTGCCGCCCGGCTGGCAATGACGGATAGCGCCAGAGATATCCGCGAGAGTTCGCCACCCGATGCGACTTTGCCCAACGGACGCGGTGTGGTGCCGGCATGGCCGGCCACCAGAAACTCGACTTGATCGCTGCCCTGTGCCGAGGGCGCCCCCGTGGAGACGATCGGCTCGAATCGGCCGCCTTGCATGGCGAGCGTCTGCATGGCCTGTGTGACTTGTTTGCCCAGGCTTTTGGCGACTTTGGCGCGCGCCGTAGACAGTTGTTTGGCTGCGGCGAGATATTGCGTTTCGGCTGTTTCGGCGCGTGCGCGCAAGGCGTCTATATCGCCTGCGGCTTGCAGGTCGGCCAACTGGGCATGCACATTGTCACGTAGCGCCGGCAAAGTCTCTGGATCGGTTTTGAATTTGCGCGCCATTTCAAACACGGCGCTCATTCGGGTGTCGACCTGGGCCAGGCGCTGCGGATCGAGTTCGACGCGGCTGACGTAGTTGTTGAGATCAGAGACGGCTTCCGACATGGCAATGCGCGCGGATTCGATTTCCTCAGCGACGCCTTGCAACCCAGCGTCGTGACGCAGCATGCTTTGCAGGCGATGTTGAGCCGTATTCAGCCGATGCAGGGCGGAGTCGTCTTCGCCATCGAGGGCCTCCAGGATCTGTCCGGCGCCGTCCAGCAAGGCCTGGGCATGAGCCAGGCGCGACTGTTCGGACTGCAGGGTATCCCATTCGTCAGCTTGCAGCGCCAGTTGATCAAGCTCGTCGGCTTGCCATTGCAGCCGCTCTCGTTCGGCGGCAAGCCCCGCGGCGTCTTTTTCGGCCAGCTCCAGTTGGCGAGCGACTGCCCGCCATGCTTTCCATGCCTGTGCGACGGTTTGGCGCAGCTCGGCATGGCCGCCATGGGCATCCAGCAGGTCTCGCTGCGCGTCGGGGCGCATCAGGCTTTGATGCGCATGTTGCCCATGGATATCCACCAGGCTGTCGCCAAGCTCACGTAATTGCGTCAATGTGGCCGGCATGCCGTTGATATAGCCGCGGCTGCGGCCTTGTGCATCGACGACGCGGCGCAACGCGAGTTCGTCTCCGTTATCCAGGTCGCGCTCTGTCAGCCAACTGCGCAGTGCCGCTGACGTATCGAACATGGCCGTGATATCTGCGCGAGCGGCTCCCTCGCGCAGGACGCTCGCGTCGGCACGCCCGCCCAGCGCCAGTGCCAGAGCATCGATCAAAATGGATTTTCCGGCGCCTGTTTCGCCCGAAAAAACGGTAAAACCCGAGCCGAAATGAATCTCGGCCTGTTCGACGATGACAAAATCGCGAATATGCAGGGTGCGCAACATAAGTGATAGTCGGTACGGTTATTCCACGCTGTCAGATGCCTGAGGCATCAAATTCCAATGCAGCTTGCGACGCAGGGTCGAAAAGAAGCTGTAGCCCTCGGGGTGCACAAAACGGATCGTATGCGGCGCACGTTGCACGGAAATGCGATCGCCCGGCTGCAGATCAGACCATGTCTGCATGTCGAAATGCACGCTCGCGCCGGTTTCGACGCGGCCAATGGCTGTCAACGTCATGCTGAGTACCCCGGTGCCCGGGATGACGATCGGACGGTTGGACAGGGTCTGCGGCGCCACAGGGACCAGCACCATGGCATCGAGGCCCGGATGCAAAATCGGACCGTTGGCAGACAACGCATAGGCCGTGGATCCCGTTGGCGTGGCGATGATGAGGCCGTCGGCCCGCTGCGCATACATGAAGGCCCCGTCCACTTCGACGCGGACTTCGATCATGCCGCCGCGTCCGGCGCGGTTGAGCACCACATCGTTCAGGGCAGGCGCGGTGTACATCAATTGATCACCGCGCCAGACACAGCCCTCCAGGAGCATGCGGTCTTCGGCGCGATAATTGCCCTCGATGATGCGGGCCAGGGCGTTTTGCGATTCCTGTACGGGGATGTCGGTGATGAAACCGAGCCGGCCATGGTTGATGCCCACGATCGACAAGCCAAACGGGGCGAGCGTACGCGCGGCGCCCAGCACGGTGCCGTCGCCGCCCATGACGACGGCCAAGGACGCGGTTTCGCCGATTTCTTTCAGGGTGGCCACGGGATAATCGCGCAGGCCTGTGTTCTGCGCAGTGTCGGCGTCGATCAATACTTGCCGGCCGGCTTTGATCAGCATTTCTGCCAGGGTGCGCAGCGGCGCGTCCAGACCCGTATCCTGGTGTCTGCCAATCAGGGCAACAATGGGAAAATGCATGGCGAAAAGGACCGATAATCAATAGGAACGGCACATTGGCCGGGTCGATTCGCCGATTATATGGGGCGGCTTATCCGGCTGCAGGACAAAAATCGCCCATTTCTGAAAGTTTCCCTACAATAGCCCTCATGGATGATCGCGCCCGCGCATTACTTAAAGCCCTGATAGAACGTCACATTGCCGATGGACAACCGGTAGGGTCGCGCACGCTATCCAAGGTCTTTGATCTGTCTCCTGCCACGATACGCAATGTCATGGCGGATCTCGAGGACCTGGGGCTCATACACAGCCCGCATACGTCCGCAGGCCGCGTGCCTACGCCGCGGGGCTATCGCATGTTCGTCGACTCGTTGCTGGCCGTGCAGCCGTACGAGTTCCAACCACAGCAATTCGGCGAGGCTGCCTTGACGGCCACAGAGCCTTCGCGGGCGGTCAACGCAGCGGCGGCGCTGTTGTCCAATCTGACGCAGTTCGCGGGTGTGGTGTTGACGCCCAAGCGCGCACAGGTATTTCGTCAAATTGAATTCATTCGCTTGTCGGGTAAACGGGTGTTGCTCATCATCGTCACGCCCGACGGCGATGTCCAGAACCGGATCTTGACCGTTCAACGCGACTATTCCGAGGCCGAGCTCCTCGAGGCCGGGAATTTCTTCAACGTGCATTTCGCAGGCAAATCCTTCGATGCGGTGCGTCGTACGTTGACGACCGAGTTGGCGCAATTGCGTGATGACATTTCGCGCCTGATGCAGGCCGCGGTCGAGGCCGGGGCCGAGGCGGCCGAGGATGGTGATGATGTAATCATCTCGGGCGAGCGCAAGCTGCTCGACGTGACCGACATCGCGTCCGATATGGATCGCCTGCGCAAAATGTTCTCCTTGTTCGAGAAGAAAACCGATTTGCTGCAATTGCTGGATACTTCCAGCCGCGCCCAAGGGGTGCAGATCTATATCGGCGGCGAGTCGCAGTTGCTGCCCATGGAAGAATTATCCGTGATCACGGCTCCCTATGGCGTCGACGGCAGGGTGATCGGTACCTTGGGTGTCATCGGGCCCACTCGCATGGCCTACGAGCGCGTCATTCCGATTGTCGACATCACGGCGCGCCTGCTGTCCAACGCATTCAGCCATAATCATTAAGATTCAGCCGGATCATTGAGCCGGCTCTCCGGCAGCTTGGTTCTTGAGAGGTATTTCGTGTTTCTGCGCTTGTTCAAGTATTTATGGCCTGAGCGTTACCTGCCCGAACCCCCACAGACGGATCCTTTCGATGACAATCCCGCCCCGCGAGAGGCGGGGCCTGTCGGCGTCCTGCTGGTCAATCTTGGAACCCCGGCCAGTCCGACGCCGCGCGATATACGCCGTTATCTGGCGGAGTTTTTGTCCGATCCCCGGGTGATCGAGATTCCGCGTTATTTGTGGCTGCCGATCTTGCATTGCCTGGTGCTGGCCCGGCGCCCGAGCCGTTTGCAACCGCGTTATGCGGGAATCTGGATGGAGGAGGGCTCGCCCTTGATGGTGTACAGCCGCCGTCAGGCCGAGGGTGTGCAGCGTGCGCTGCAGGCACGTGGCAGGCAGGCGCGGGTCGAGCTCGCGATGCGCTATGGCGAACCGTCTATCGAGCAGGCCATCACGCGATTGCGGCAACAGGGTTGCCAGCGTATCTTGACCGTCCCGTTGTACCCGCAGTATGCCGCGAGCACGACGGCGACCGTGGTCGATGCCGTCACGGGGCATGTTGCCAAATTACGGGATCAGCCCGAGCTGCGATTTATCAAGCGTTTCCATCAGGACCCAGGGTACCTGGATGCGTTGGCGCGTCAGATATCGGACTATTGGCAGACAAACGGCCGTCCGCAAAAACTGGTCATGAGCTTTCACGGCTTGCCTCGTTATTCGATCGAATTGGGTGACCCGTATTACCGGGATTGTCTGGAAACGGCGCGTTTGCTGCGCGAACGTCTGTCGTTGACGCCCGATCAGGTCGAGGTGACGTTCCAGAGCCGTTTTGGCGCCGCCCGATGGCTGGAGCCCTATACGGAACCCACACTGAAAGCCCTGGCAGGTCAAGGCGTTACCGAAGTTGACGTGGTGTGCCCGGGTTTCGTCGCCGATTGCCTGGAGACGCTGGAAGAGATCAGCCAGGAATGCCGCGACGCTTTCTTAGAAGCGGGAGGGCGTCAGTTCAGATATATCCCGGCACTGAACGATCATCCCGATTGGATCGAGGGATTGGCCGCCTTGGCCGACAATCACTTACAAGGTTGGGCCCCTCGAACGACCGCAGGTCGTACACTAGAATAGAACTTGAGGGCTCCGCCGGCGCTGCGCCAGCGGGGTATGAGTGAACGGCAGCTTTCAGGGGATCGCGAATGAGCACATCCAATAAACCTGGGACGCAGGCGCCACCCCGGCCCGAATCTCCCGCCAAACAGGACGAGCGCGTCGAAGGCGAACTCGACAAGGCGCTCGATGAGTCTTTTCCCGCGAGTGACCCTGCGGCCACCGTCGCGCCGAGCGCGGATGCTCAGGACGGCGAGGAAGCCGCGCTGGACGAGGCGCTGGAAGAAAGCTTTCCTGCCAGTGATCCGCCCGCACCCGCCCAGCCACGGGAAAAGTAGCCCTATCTGTCGCATGGCCTCTTGAAATAGCCTGTAAGGCCCCCATTATTGGGGCCTACGCTATTGTTTTTTTGGAGGATCCCCCATGACGGCATCTCAAGAGCCTGTCGATCAAGCCCCCGAGTCCGAAGACCAAGGCGCTGCCGCGCCCGTCACTATCGAATCGCTGCAGGCCGAAATTGCCGCGTTGCGTGCCGAGCTCGAGGCCGCCCAGGCCACCGTCACTGGACAGCAAGACCAATTGCTGCGTACCCACGCCGAGGCCGAAAACGTCCGACGTCGTGCCCAAGAAGACGTGTCCAAGGCACGCAAGTTCGGTATTGAGTCCTTTGCCGAAAGCCTGGTTCCCGTCAAAGACAGCCTCGAAGCTGCGCTTGCCCAGGCAGATCAGACTCTGGAAGCCCTGCGCGAGGGTGTCGAAGTGACGCTCAAGCAGCTGAGCGGCGCATTCGAGCGCAATCTGCTCAAAGAAATCGCCCCAGTGCAGGGTGACAAGTTCGACCCGCACCTGCATCAGGCTATTTCCTCTGTGCCGGCCCAGCAGCCCGCCAATACGATCGTGCAGACGCTGCAAAAGGGCTACGTGATTGCTGACCGTACCCTGCGCCCGGCCTTGGTGATCGTTTCTGCAGGCTGATCGGCTCGCGACCATGTCTGGCTCCACTTCGTTCGATCCGTCTCAGGTTTTTCAGGTGTTCGCCATGCGTGCCGTCGGCACCGCCGATATTGATCAGGCGGTGATCGAGGCGCCGGGCGATGACTTGCGATGCGTATTCTTGTGGGGCCAGGATTGTTACAACTGCAATTTGTTCAAGCAGGCCGCGTTATTGCATCAACGAGCCTTGCTGGATCTGGGATTGAGCTGGTTTCAGGCTGACGTCTACGCCGACGAGGCATTAGGGCGGCGATTTGCGTTGCACGGTGTGCCGACTTTTGTGTTTTATCGCGGCGGCAAGCGCCTGGGGCGTATTACCAGTTGGCCCGGGCTGCCGCAGTTTGTGGCCGCCGTCAGCCGCCTGCAGGACGCAGTGTCCACCGGCGAGCAGAAAAGCACGCCAGGGTCTTGAAAAACCCCATTGGCAGCCCCAGTTAGGTTGAGACTGAGTTTTTTTCCCAATTTTCTGTATTTACGAAATCAATATTCAAGGTATTCCCACCATGAGCAAAATCATCGGCATCGACTTGGGCACGACCAACAGCTGCGTGGCTGTCATGGACGGTAACCAGGTCAAAATCATCGAAAACGCCGAAGGTGCCCGCACGACTCCTTCCATCATCGCCTACATGGACGATGGTGAAACCCTGGTCGGCGCGCCCGCCAAGCGTCAAGCGGTGACCAACCCCACCAACACGCTGTACGCCGTCAAGCGCCTGATCGGCCGCAAGTTCGACGAAAAAGCTGTCCAGAAAGACATCGACCTGATGCCCTACAGCATCGTCAAGGCCGACAACGGCGACGCCTGGGTCGAAGTGCGCGGCAAGAAAATCGCGCCTCCCCAAGTCTCCGCCGACGTGCTGCGCAAAATGAAGAAAACCGCCGAGGACTATCTGGGCGAAGAAGTCACCGAAGCCGTGATCACGGTGCCGGCCTACTTCAATGACAGCCAACGTCAGGCGACCAAGGACGCCGGCCGTATCGCGGGCCTGGAAGTCAAGCGCATCATCAACGAGCCCACCGCTGCCGCGTTGGCGTTCGGCCTGGACAAGTCCGAAAAGGGCGATCGCAAGATCGCGGTGTATGACTTGGGCGGTGGTACGTTCGACGTGTCCATCATCGAAATCGCGGACGTGGACGGTGAAAAGCAGTTCGAGGTTCTGTCGACCAACGGCGACACCTTCCTGGGTGGCGAGGACTTCGATCAGCGCATCATCGACTACATCATCGGCGAATTCAAGAAAGAGCAAGGCGTGGACCTGTCCAAGGACGTCCTGGCCCTGCAACGCCTGAAAGAAGCCGCTGAAAAAGCCAAAATCGAGCTGTCGTCCAGCCAACAGACCGAAATCAACCTGCCGTACATCACGGCCGATGCTTCCGGTCCCAAGCACTTGAACCTGAAGATCACGCGCGCCAAGCTGGAAGCCCTGGTCGAGGAACTGATCGATCGCACGATCGAGCCCTGCCGTGTGGCCATCAAGGACGCTGGCGTCAAGGTTTCCGAAATCGACGACGTGATCCTGGTCGGCGGTATGACCCGTATGCCCAAGGTGCAGGAAAAGGTCAAAGAGTTCTTTGGCAAGGACCCGCGCAAGGACATCAACCCCGACGAAGCCGTGGCTGCTGGTGCCGCGATTCAGGGTTCGGTGTTGTCGGGCGACCGCAAGGACGTGCTGCTCCTGGACGTGACGCCTCTGTCGCTGGGTATCGAAACCCTGGGCGGCGTGATGACCAAGATGATCCAGAAGAACACCACGATCCCGACACGTTTCTCGCAAACGTTCTCGACCGCTGACGACAATCAGCCGGCCGTGACGATCAAGGTGTTCCAAGGCGAGCGCGAAATCGCTGCGGGCAACAAGAGCCTGGGTGAGTTCAACCTCGAGGGTATTCCGCCCGCGCCGCGCGGTCTGCCGCAAATCGAAGTCACGTTCGACATCGACGCCAACGGCATTCTGCACGTGTCTGCAAAGGACAAAGGCACCGGCAAGGAAAACAAGATCACCATCAAGGCCAACTCTGGTTTGTCCGAGGACGAAATCCAGCGCATGGTCAAGGATGCCGAGGCGAATGCCGAGGAAGATCACCGCATTGCCGAGCTGGCTCAGACTCGCAACCAAGCCGATGCGTTGGTGCACGCCACCCGCAAATCGCTGACCGAGTATGGCGACAAGCTCGAGGCCTCTGAAAAAGAGTCCATCGAAGCCGCCATCAAGGAAGTCGAGGATGTGCTCAAGGACGGCGACAAGGCTGCGATCGACGCCAAGGTTGAGGCGCTGTCGACGGCTTCGCAGAAACTCGGCGAAAAGATGTACGCCGATATGCAAGCTGCTCAGGCCGCCCAGCAGGCTGACGGCGCAGAAGCCAAGCCGGCTGACGACAACGTGGTCGACGCTGACTTCAAAGAAGTCAAGCGCGATCAATAAGTCGGGCAATAACGGCCGTCTATGACGCCTGATCTCGCCCGGTACCCGGATTTTCCGGTTACCGGGCGGATTCGTTCTGTATCACCGAGGTTATAGCTCGTTTTTGAGCTTATTCAATATGGCAAAACGCGATTACTACGAAGCTTTAGGCGTGGCAAAAAACGCCACGGACGACGAGCTGAAAAAGGCCTACCGCAAGCTGGCCATGAAATACCATCCGGACCGTAATCCGGACAGCAAAGACGCCGAAGAAAAGTTCAAGGAAATCAAGGAAGCCTACGAAGTCCTGGGCGACGAACAAAAGCGTGCGGCTTACGACCGTTATGGGCATGCGGGCGTTGACCCCAATGCCGCGGGCATGGGCGGCGCAGGCATGGGCGGTGGTTTCGCCGATGCCTTTGGCGACATCTTTGGCGAGATTTTTGGTGGAGCCGGCGGCCGTCGCGGCGGCGGTGGCCCGCAGGTCTATCGGGGCGCCGACCTCAAGTACGGTTTGGAAATCACGCTCGAGCAAGCCGCCCAAGGCTTTGATACCGAAATCCGTGTGCCGAGCTGGGAAAATTGCGATACCTGCCATGGCAGCGGCGCGAAGCCCGGTACCTCGCCCAAGACCTGCCATACTTGCGGCGGCTCAGGGGCCGTGCGGATGCAGCAAGGCTTTTTCAGCGTGCAACAGACTTGCCCGACCTGCCACGGCAGCGGCAAAGAAGTCACCGATCCATGCGCTGCATGCGATGGTGTCGGCCGCATTCGCCGGAACAAGACCCTGCAGGTCAAGATCCCGGCCGGTATCGACGATGGCATGCGCATTCGATCGAGCGGCAATGGCGAGCCCGGCATCAACGGCGGACCGTCGGGGGATCTCTACGTCGAGATCCACATCAAGCAGCACAAGATCTTCCAGCGCGACGATGATGATCTGCATTGCGAATTGACCATTCCGTTCACCACGGCGGCATTGGGTGGCGAGCTGCAGGTGCCGACGCTCGGCGGCAAGGCCGAAATCTCGATCCCCGAGGGGACGCAATCGGGCAAGACCTTCCGGCTGCGTGGCAAGGGTATTCGTGGCGTGCGCGCCAGCTATCCGGGTGATCTGTATTGCCACGTGGTTGTTGAAACGCCGGTGCGGCTGAGCGACGAGCAGAAAGCGATTCTGCGCCAGTTCGAGGCCTCGCTTAGCGATGGTGGCGAGCGGCATTCGCCGCAAAGCAAATCCTGGACGGATCGGGTCAAGGAGTTTTTTAGCTGATCCCTGACTGATCCTGGTTCTGTATGAAGAAAGCCCCCTGTCACATCACGTGACAGGGGGCTTTTGCCTTTGCACTGCGCTCCGTACTACTTGCTTCACATCGCTCGGAACGCTTTGCAATTAGCGGGCAACGGGCGGGTAGTCCAGTTCACCGAACGTGTATTGGCCCGTGGCTTTGGCTTCGGCCAGCTCGGCACGTACTTGTTCGCGGGTCTTGCCGGACGTGGCGGAGACTTGAGGGGTAGGCGGGTAGTCTTCTTCGCCAAAACTCACCAGGCCAGCAGCCTTGGCTTGGGCCAGATCGGCTACGACTTGGGCGCGGGTCGGGGCGTTGGGATCGACGCGACCATAAACGCCTTGGAAAGGCACGTTGTTAGGTTCGATATTGGGCGAGGCGGCGTAGGCGCCGGCGCTCAACAGGCTCATCGAAACTAGCAGGGCAGAAGTTAGGGTTTTCATGATAAGACCTCCATTTGTCTGAATTTGGGATGGAATCCGGCGGTCTTCCGTCGTGGTTCGTGTTTGTTTCCCGATGACTTCATTGTCCTCTTGCCAGAACCTGGGATAAACCCGGGTTTGTTGGAAATATTTTTCCATTTTTGTCGGAAATCCAATTGGTTTTAATGATTATCGGTAAAAATGGAATTGATACGTTGGCGTGATGAACAAATAAAAGCCCCGCCACACGGGTGTGACGGGGCTCGGCTTGCTACTACAACCATCAGGACTGCAACTTCAACTACCTACTTCAACTGCGTACAGCACTTTCACTACTTGGTACTGCTACTGCTCGGTACTGCTACATCAACTGCAGGCACTGCTACCGCCACGCCTTGTGAGCGGGCGACGCTTACTGCTTAGCGAACAATGGGATAGTCCAGTTCGCCGAAGGAGTATTGGCCATTGGCCTTGGCTTGAGCCAGCTCGGCAACGACTTGGTCGTGGCTCTTGTTCGAGTGGCTGGCGATTTCTACGGGGTACTCTTCTTCGCCGTAGGTCACCAGGCCAGCGGCCTTGGCTTGGGCCAGATCGGCCACAACTTGGGCGCGGGTCGGAGCGTTGGTATCGACTTGGCCATAAACGCCTTGGAAAGGCACATTGTTAGGTTCGATATTGGGGGAGGCGGCGTAGGCGCCAGCGCTCAACAAGCTCATCGAAACTAGCAGGGCAGAAGTTAGGGTTTTCATGATAAGACCTCCATTTGTCTGTGAATGTGGGATGGAGTCCGGCGGCTTTCCGTCGTGGTCCGTGTTTGTTTCCCGATGACTGAATTGTGCGCTTGTCAGTACCTGGGATAAACCCGGATTTAATGAAAATATTTTTCCATTTTTACGAGTAATCAAATAAATAACGTGGATTTTTGGTGAAAATGGAATTGATATGTTGGCGTGACCAACAAATAAAAGCCCCGTCACGTGCACGTGAGGGGGCTGGGGCGCTGCGCGAAGCTATCGATATGGCGCGTCTGCTAATAAGAAAATGCCGGAATATCAGCTATTTACCGTATCCCCACAGCGTTTTGAGCGTGTCTCGGAGTTTATCGATTAGTGACGACCCAGGAGCAGGCTCGCCGATCTTGGCCTGAGCAGGCCGGGCCGGTGTCGCCGGGTATTCTTGTTCGCCATAGGTCACCAGGCCGGCGGCCTTTGCCTCGGCCAACTCCGCGCGTACTTGTTCACGGGTCTTGCCGGGCGCCGATGAGGTTGCCGGCACGGGATATTCTTGTTCACCGTAAGTCACTTGGCCGGCGGCTTTGGCATCGGCCAGCTCAGCGATGACTTGTTCCCGGCTTTTGCCGGGAACGGATGATGCCTTGGGCATGGGGTAAGGCTGCTCGCCGCGGGGTATCTCGCCTGCCTTGTTCGCTCGGACTGCCTCAGCGTGAACCTCTGCGCGGGTCGGGGCATGGGGGTCGACCCGGCCGTAAACCCCTTGGAAAGGAATATTGTTCGGTTCGATATTGGGCGAGGGCGTTTTGATTTGATTAGGTGAGGGCGTCTCACGGTCGAGGGGCGCCTCGATGTCGGCATCTGCTACGTTGGTTGGGAGTGGCTGGCCTGAGGTTACGGGTCTCATGGGGGATCTCCATTTGTCTTGGACCTTAAAACAATTCAGCGGCTTTTCCATGTCTCGTGCCTCGTGATAACAAGGGCCTCGCCGCTTATCCGAACCTGGAGACGATCAGGCTGGCTGGAAAATATATTCCCATCGCCCATGGTAAGGGATTTCATCGCGCACCTTTGGCTCCGAAATCGGACGCTTGTAGTGCGGAGTTCTTTTGGCGCAGGAGGTCGGTGTGTAAGAGCCCCACCGGGCCTATCGCATTAGCAAAGACAGCTTTAAAAAAATGCTGATGGCCATCTGCCCTCGTTGCATTCCCTCATCATGAGTCCCTGTCGCGTGCCTGGGCGTGGTGCCGGGCCGTTGAGCACGGATTTAGTCCGCGCAGCGGACCGAGGCCCC
>NZ_CBCSJH010000068.1:0-12448 GCF_965139195.1 Bordetella tumbae
GCCTTCGGGCCTNCCTTCNNCNTCCGCTCCACTCGGCTTTGAGGCGCCCNCACGGCCCGATTGCCTCGGCTCGACTCGCAGTAACTCAAGCTCATCACATNGNTGGCACGAGNCTNTTGCTTGGCGTTTTTCTGTAGCACCGTTGGCAAAGAAGAAGATCTTGCAGGGCTGCTATTCGCGCGTGCCCTGCACACGCGCGAATAGCGATCGGTCCGGGCATGCGACGGGGTGGCATGGTGCCAAGTTGGAAAATCTGCTTGGCTAGAGTTAAGGTATGCGGAGATGCGTCGCACATCTTTGGATGTCGCGAAATCGTGGAGCGAACAATCTCCTGCTTGTCTATGAGAAATCGTTGCTCGAGAGATCTTCTATTTGCCACCGATGCCAAAGCCCTCGCATGCCGATCACGAACGCTATTCATTGGCGCGCCCGTAGGCGCCAATGAATAGCAGCCCTGCAAGATCTTCGTCTTTGCAGAAATCATCGTCTACGAAGCCTACGTAGACCACCCGTGCCAGCGACCAGGGAATCAGAGACTCTGCGAGTCGAGGCGGGGCAGTGACCGTGTTGGCGCGCCTCGGAGTCGAGCGAGGGAAACCGAAGGAGCGNAGGCGGCCGACCGACTCCGTGAAGCGCCAACACGGTCACTGCCCCGCCTCGACGTCCAATAGAACTCATGCCTCGTCCTGCCCCGCTCAGACGTCCACCTACGAGCACAGTCCCCATGACTTATGCCCAGACCAACGCACTTCAGCCGGCCTATCTCTCCGACGTGGCTATTGCATCCCGGTCGTGACCAGAATAGTGCTCAGCGTCGTTCCCATAGCCTTCACCATGGGACCTTTTTCCGCATCCAGCCATTCATCCAGCGCATGTGCGCGACCGAACGTACCCGGTGCCATGCGGCCTACGGTGATGGCAGGGATGCCCAGGCTCATGGGCAGATTGGAATCGGTGGAGCTGCGGTTCAAGTCGGGCTCGTAACCACCCGCTTTGATCGCAGAAATCGCGTACTGCACGATATCGGTATCAACCGCTGTGGTGCCGGCAGGGCGGTCACCTATCGCGTCGAGTTTGAGCTTGATTTCGCCTTCTTTGGTCGAGCGCGCGAAATTCTCGGTGGCCACTGCCTCTTTGACGATCGTCAGAAAGCGGTCTTCGACGCGCTTGAGCGCGTCTACGTCTTCTGAGCGCATGTCGACTTCCATCCAGGCTTCGACCGGAATCGAGTTGACCGAGGTACCGCCGCCCAGGCGGCCTATGCTGTAGGTGGTCTTGGGGTGGGCAGGGACCGAGATCGTGGAGAACGCCGTGGCGGCTTGGCCCAGGGCATACATGGGATTGACCAGGCCAAATGCGCCGAAGCTGTGTCCGCCAGGCCCTTGGAACGTGGCGCGGTAGCGTTTGGAGCCTACGCCGCCATGTGTGACACGGGCTACGGATCCGGACTCGACTGAGTAGAACGCCTTGATCTTGCCTTGGTACTTGCCTTTGGTGAATAGGTAGCGCACCCCGCGCAGATCACCTGGGCCTTCTTCGCCCACTGTGCCTACGAACAGGATGTTGTCGCGGGTGCGGATGCCGGCAGCTTCCAAGGCGCGCACGTAGCCGGCGAGCACGGCCAGGCTCATGGTGTCGTCGCCGATGCCGGGCGCGGCCAAGCGGGTGCCTTCACGTTTGACCTTCACGTCGGTGCCCTCTGGAAACACGGTGTCCATGTGTGCCGACACGACGACGACCTGGTCGCCGCCGGCCGTGCCGGGGCGCAGGCCCAGCACGTTGCCTTCTTCATCCAGGGTGACGTCTTTCAAGCCACCGGCGCGCAGCAGCTCGGCAAACGCTTGAGCACGCTTGGCCTCCTTGAAGGGAGGAGCGGGAATTTCGGTCAGGGTAATGCCGTCTTCGACGATGCGTCCGTGCTGTTCGTCGAGCACGGCCAACGCTTTTTTGTAGGCGTCGGACGACAGAACTTTCTGTACGGCCTGATCATGCGCTGCGCTGGAACTGACCGCGTCTTTTGCCAGAACGGGCGGGGCCGCACACGCCATCGATAATGCCAACACTACTGCAACACGCCGAGATTCCTGCAACATCGTTGATGCTCCTCAGGGGTTGAATTGAATCTCGACTGTGTGCCAGTTTGATTGTCGTGTCAACAATCGCTGAGCTCGCGGCTATTGTTATGGTGAGTGCTCTGTCAACGTGTGTGCGACGGCATCGATGACCTGTGCGACTGTGTCGGTGGCGAGGCAGTCTACGATGACGCGTTCGGGTTGTGCCCGTAGCCAGGTGATTTGGCGCTTGGCTAACTGGCGCGTCGCGGCGATACCTTGTTCGCGTGCCGTGTCCAGATCGACAGCGCCGTCCAGATAACTCCACATTTGCCGGTAGCCGACACAACGTACCGAGGGCAGGCCGGGATGCAGATCGCTGCGCGCATGCAGGCCGCGGACCTCGTCCAGCAATCCGGCATCCAGCATGGCGTCAAAACGCTGGGCAATGCGTGCGTGCAGTGCAGCGCGGTCCGAGGGCTCCAGGCTGATCGTGATATATCGGTGCGCAGGGGCTGAGTCACCGGCCGGGGCATCCCCGTCGGCGTTATGGGATGTCCGTGGCAGCTCGCTCGTGCGTTGCTGACGTTGCAGCAATGCGGACATGGGTTGCCCGCTCAACATACAGATTTCCAATGCACGTTGAATACGTTGGCTGTCGTTGGGGGCTAATCGAGCGGCCGTGATGGGGTCCAGCTGCACCAGCTCTGCGTGCAAGGCGGGCCAGCCGAGCTGTGCGGCGCGAGTTTCCAATTGCGCGCGCAGCGCAGGGTCGGCCTGTGGCAGATCGTCCAGTCCGTCGCGCAGGGCTTTGTAATACATCATGGTGCCGCCCGCCAGCAAAGGCATGCGGCCACGCGCCCGGATCTCGTCGATCAAGCGCAAGGTGTCGGTACGAAACTCTGCAGCGGAATAGGACTGTGCAGGGTCTCGGATATCCAGCAGATGTTGTGGGACGAGCGCTTGCTCGTCGCGAGAGGGTTTCGCCGTGCCGATATCCATGCCACGGTAAATCGTGGCGGAATCGACGTTGATGATTTCCAGCGGCCAGCGTTGAGCGAGCGCCAGCGTGGCGGCACTCTTGCCTGCCGCCGTTGGGCCGGCCAGGCAGATGATTGGTGAGGCGCTCATTGGCCGCGTAGAAAAAGTTTATCCAGCTCGGATACTGACCACTGCACCCAGGTGGGCCTGCCGTGATTGCACTGATCGGCGCGTTCGGTGATCTCCATCTGGCGCAGCAGGGCGTTCATTTCTTCGAGGTTGAGACGCCGATTGGCTCGCACGGAGCCATGGCACGCCATGGTGGAGAGCAGCTCGTTACGCTGTTCGGTCAGGAGGCGCGACACACCCACTGCACCCAGGTCACGCAGGACGGCGCGCGCCATGGTTTCGATATCGCCTCGCGCCAGCATGGCCGGCACGGAACGAACGGCAATCGAGGTGGGGCCGGCAGGGCGCAGATCAAAACACAGCTCGGCGAGTTGCTCCTGGTGTTCTTCGACGAGGGCGACGTCTTTTTCCTGCGCATGAAAGACCACAGGCACCAGCAGTTCCTGGCGCGGCAGTTCGCGGGCATCCAACGCGCGTTTCAACTGTTCGTACACGACCCGCTCGTGCGCCGCATGCATATCGACCAGCACGAGTCCTCGGCGATTTTGTGCCAGGATATAAATGCCGTGCAACTGCGCTAGCGCCATGCCCAATGGGTGTTCTTCGTCGGTTGGCAAGACCGATGCTGTACGAGAGCCTGCTGGCGAGGCCGGCTCTCGCAGCGTACTTGCAGGAGCTGCCGTCGTTTCATCCAGCGGCCGGTATAGCGCACGCCAGTCTGCGACAGGGTTGCCGCTGGGCTCCGCATGCAGACGGAATGGGACCTGGGTGTGCGGTCGCATAGACTGGCGAGGCGCCGCTGTGGAGGATCCCTCGGCCGCCAAGCCAGAGCGTCCGTCGTGCCTGTTTGAACCCGACGACTGCCATGAACCCGCTTGTCCCCTGTATTCTGAGCCGCCAGCCTGCCCGGTGCCTTCGGCATATGCCGTGGCGCCTGTTTGTTCGGCGATGTTGGCCGGTTGCCCCTGGGCGTGCCGTTCAGCTCCGCTCGAGGTGGTGCTGTGTCCTGCTCGATTCTCGAATTCGCCCGATGACGTGCCGGGAACTACCGCGGCGCCAGGCTGACCGGACATTGCTGATGTATCCGGCTCTCGTGTGGACGGGGCCTGTCCATCAGTGCCATCCGATGTCGCCGAGACCGCCGACGCGCCACCTGTCTGCGCCAGCGCCTGACCCACGACTTGGCTGACGAATCGATGCACTGCACCGCTATCGCGAAAACGCACCTCGTGTTTGGCCGGATGTACGTTGACATCGACGGCGCCTGGATCAATGTCCAAGTACAGGACATAAGCCGGTTGGCGGTCTCCATGCAACACATCGGCATACGCCGAACGCAGCGCATGGCTGACGGTGCGATCCCGGACGAAACGGCCATTCACGTACAGATACTGGCGATCGGCCCGCGCGCGGGCGGCCGTGGGCCGCGTGATCATGCCCGACAGGCCTATGGCCCCCATCGATACATCGACCGGCAAGCCGTGTTCGGCGAATTCTGCGCCCAGTACGTCACGGATGCGCTGGCCAGGTACGGCAGGCAGCCATTGACGCTGTGCCCGGTCATGGTGGAACAGGCGAAACGCAATGTCCGGATGAGCCAGGGCAATGCGTTCCATCGCGTCGACGCAATGGCCAAACTCAGTGGCCTCGGAACGCAGAAATTTGCGGCGTGCGGGCACCGCGTCGAATAATTGGCGCACGTCGACGGTGGTGCCCGGCGGCCCCGATGCGGGACTGACCTGCATGCTGCCGCCTTCGATCTGCCACGCATGTTCGCCCTGGCGTGTACGGGAAATGATCGTGACTTGTGCGACCGAGGAAATCGAGGCGAGGGCCTCGCCGCGAAACCCCATCGACGCGACTGACTCCAGTTCGCCGAGGGATCGGATCTTGCTGGTGGCATGCCGCGCCAGCGCCAGCGGCAGTTCCTCGGGCGGGATTCCGCCGCCATCGTCCGAGACGGCAATGCGCCGGATCCCGCCGCCTTCGAGGCGGACCTCGATGGCGCGTGCGCCGGCGTCGATGGCGTTTTCCAGCACCTCTTTCAAGACAGAGGCAGGGCGTTCGATCACCTCGCCGGCTGCGATCTGACTGATCAACAGATCGGGCAGGGCGAGGATGCTGCGGCGCTCGGACGCAGAGGGGGATTGGGGCAAATCAGCGTGTTCAGGCATGTGACGATTTTAGCGCTCGTACACGGGACGTTGGGGCGGCGCCTTCAACGGGAATTTCACGCGGGGTGCGCTATAGTCGAACTCGGTTCACATCGGACGTCCCGGCGGAGCTGCCTTTTTTCAGACATGGTTACTGCATGCTCGAATTTTTCCAGATGGTGTTGCACATCGATCAGACGCTAGGCGTCTGGGTCGAACAGTATGGTTCCTGGGTTTACCTGGTTTTGTTTTTGATCATTTTTGCCGAGACCGGATTGGTGGTGTTGCCATTTCTGCCCGGCGATTCTTTGTTGTTTATCGCGGGCGCATTCGGTGCGACGGGCAGTTTGAATCCCGTGCTGCTGGGAGCCTTGCTGATTGTCGCGGCCGTGACCGGAAATACGGTCAATTACGCTGTCGGCCGTTATATCGGGCCGCGCGTTTTTACGATGAATGTCCGTTTTCTGGACCGGGCCGCGCTATTGCGTACCCACATGTTTTACGAAAAGCACGGTGGCAAGACCATCGTGATGTCGCGCTTTCTGCCGATCATCCGCACATTTGCACCGTTTGTCGCCGGAGTGGCGGAAATGAACGTGCTGCGGTTTCAGTTGTTCAACATCAGCGGGGCGATCTTGTGGGTCGCGAGCCTGATTACGGCGGGGTATTTCTTTGGCAATATCCCGTTGGTCAAAGAACACTTGAACACCATTGTGCTGCTGGGTTTGGCGGCAGCGATCGTGCCTATCATTCTGGCTGGCGTCATCAAACTGGTACGAGGACGGCGGCGTTCGGGGAATCGAGACCTGCGGCCCTGAAAAGGTCGGAAAATTTGGGGGCGAAGCCGGCGTTGCAGTCTATCGGCGCATTACTTTAGGAAGCCTCAAAGCACATCGGCCCGGGGACACCCGGGCCGATTGTCATTGCGTTGCGCGGCTTTAACTGGCGTCCGCAATATGCGCCAATGGCGGATTGGCGACGAAATACTGCTGAATGCCTGACATGATGGCTCGAGCCATTTTCTGCTGATGGCTGCTCGAGCGCAGGAGCTCTTCTTCGCGCGGATTGCTGATGAACGCGGTTTCGACCAGGATCGATGGAATATCCGGTGCTTTCAGCACGGCAAAGCCAGCCTGTTCAACCTGACGTTTATGCAGGCGATTGATTTTCTGGATCTCGTCCAGGAGCGCGGCGCCCAGGCGCAGTGAATCATTGATCTGCGCCGTGGTAGAGAGGTCTAGCAAGACCTTGGCGACTTGCTTGTCGTGGCTGCCTAGATTGACCCCGCCGATCAAGTCGGCCGCGTTTTCCTTGTCGGCCAGCCAGCGCGCCTGGGTGCTGGAGGCGCCGCGTTGCGACAACGCAAACACGGATGATCCATTGGCCGAGGGTTTGATCCAGGCGTCCGCGTGAATCGAGATAAAGAGATCTGCCCGTACCCGCCGTGCTTTTTGGACACGCACGTGCAGCGGCACAAAATAATCGTCGTCACGCGTCAGATAGGCGCGCATGTTGGGTTGATCGTCGATCAACGCTTTCAATTGCCGCGCGATACGCAGCACCACGTCTTTTTCGCGCAAGCCGCTCTTGCCAATGGCGCCTGGGTCTTCGCCGCCATGGCCCGGATCCAGTGCAATCGTCACCATGCGCTTGCGGCGCGAGGGGGTCGAGGGCGAGGGCAACGAGGGCTGGGGAATGACTGGCGCAGGCGCTGGGGTAGGCTGAGGCAGGGCAACCCGCGGGGGCGGCTCCTGTCCCTGGGCCTGCGGCGCTGGGGCCGGCACGGGCGCAGAGCCCCCTGGAGCGCCCGAGTTGCGCGAGATGTCTTCGAGGATGCGCGCCAACGGGTCGTCGACGTCGGGGCCGGCCTGTTTGTCCAGCACGGCCATCAACGGGTCTTGTGCGACCTTCGGATACAGATCGAGCACCAGGCGGTATTGGTAATCCGCCACGGGCTTGAGCGTGAACACCTGCGGCGCGATGGCCTGTTTCAGGTCGAACACCAGGCGCACGACACCGGGGCGGTTCTGCGCCACGCGCAGACTGCGGATATAGGGGTCGTCCGGGCGGACCTTGGAAATCAGCTGGTTCAGCTCGGCATTGGCCTGCAGGCCCTGGATGTCCACCACCAGGCGATGCGGATTTTCGAGGGTGAAGTGTTCCGCTTTGAGCTCGCTGTCGAGTTCCAGCGTCACGCGGGTGTATTCATCGGCAGGCCAGGTCCGTACCGCCAGGATGGTGGCGGCCTGAGCCAGACGCGGAATGACGGGCAGGACGAGCAGCGTCGTCGCCACGCTGATCAGGCGTCGGCGGCGGGCCCCGTTGGGGGACAGGGCATCTGGGGCGGAGGAGCAATCGCGTTCAACCATGTTTGTCCTCGTGCGGTAAAGGCAGTCAAAGTGACCACGCGGCCCGGGTCTGCATAAACCAGGGAAACCTGCATGTCGGGAGGCGGAAGTACCCCCTCGGCACGCTCGGGCCATTCGATCAGGACGACCGCGTCATCACGCAGTAAATCTCGAAATCCCGCATCCAGCCATTCGCGCGAATCGTTAAATCTATAAAAATCAAAGTGATAGAAGTATAAGTTAGAAACTTTATACGATTCAAGTAGCGCGTAGCTCGGACTTTTGATCCGGCCCTGAATGCCGCATTCCCGCAACAGTGCCCGGGTAAAGGCAGTTTTTCCCGCTCCTAATTCACCCTGCAGGTGGATACGTCCCCCTGGCGCGAGGCCGGTAGCACCGGTGATCAGCGGCGCAAATTGACGGGCCAGCGCGTCGGTGGCGGTTTCGTCGGGCAGAGTCAGGGTCAGGCTGCACAGCGGAGCGGACATGGCGGGGCTCGAGTGGTAAAACAGGTTGAACGTGTGCGAATTATAGAAAGCAGCCTGTCTGCTATGATCGGATTGAGTTTTATTCTTGTTTAGGCTTTATGCCTGCGCCCCATTTCGGACATTTTTTGCCCGGGACCGCCCCAAAGGCGCAGCGTGGATTTTTTTCCAGGAATTTTCACCCATGACTACCCGCATTGAAAAAGACACCTTCGGTCCCATCGAAGTCCCCTCCGACCATCTCTGGGGCGCGCAAACACAGCGGTCGCTGCATTTTTTTGCTATCTCGACCGAGCGCATGCCCGTGCCGCTGGTCGCTGCCATGGCGCGCCTGAAACGAGCGGCGGCCAAGGCGAATGCCGAATTGGGTGAGCTCGATCCCAAGATTGCCGACGCCATTGTGCGCGCCGCGGACGAAGTCATCGCCGGCAAATGGCCCGATGAGTTCCCCTTGTCGGTCTGGCAGACGGGCTCGGGTACGCAAAGCAATATGAATATGAACGAGGTGCTGGCCAACCGCGCCTCCGAGCTGCTGGGCGGGGTGCGCGGCGAAGAGCGTCTCGTGCATCCCAACGATCATGTCAATCGCGGCCAATCGTCCAACGATACCTTTCCGACCGCCATGCACGTGGCGGCGGCGGTACAGGTGGAAACCCATCTGCTGCCGGCCTTGAAAGCCCTGCGTGCAACGCTGGCTGAAAAGAGTGCGGCGTTTTACGACATCGTCAAAATCGGCCGCACCCATTTGCAGGATGCAACGCCGTTGACCCTGGGCCAGGAGCTGTCTGGCCATGTGGCCCAGTTGGACCTGTCGGAACAACAGATCCGCGCGACCTTGCCCGGCTTGCATCAGTTGGCTATCGGCGGCACCGCCGTGGGCACGGGCCTGAACGCGCATCCAGAGTTCAGCGCCAAGGTCAGCGCTGTGCTGGCGCACGATACGGGGTCGGCGTTTGTTTCGGCCCCCAACAAGTTCCAGGCCCTGGCGTCGCACGAGGCGCTGCTGTTCGCCCACGGCGCGCTGAAATCCCTGGCGGCCGGGTTGATGAAAATCGCCAACGACGTGCGTTGGCTGGCCAGCGGCCCGCGTTCGGGCCTCGGTGAAATCAGCATCCCGGAAAACGAGCCGGGCAGCTCGATCATGCCGGGCAAGGTCAATCCCACGCAGTGCGAAGCCATCACCATGCTGGGAGCCCAGGTTCTGGGCAACGACGTGGCCATCAACATCGGCGGCGCCAGCGGCAATTTCGAGCTGAACGTGTTCAAGCCATTGGTGATTCACAATTTCCTGCAGTCAGTGCGTCTGTTGGCTGACGGGATGGCCAGCTTTGATCAGCATTGTGCGGCGGGCATCGAGCCCAACCGCGAACGCATCGCCGAGCTGGTCGACCGCTCGCTGATGCTGGTGACGGCGCTGAATCCGCATATCGGCTACGACAAGGCCGCGCAAATTGCGAAAAAAGCCCACAAGGAAAATCTGTCGCTGAAAGAGTCCGCTCTGGCGCTGGGTTTTGTGACGGAAGCGCAATTCGCCGAGTGGGTAGTGCCGGCGAACATGACGAACGCCAAGCGTTAAAGACCGGCTTTCCGCGCGACGGGCTCTGGATACACGAACGTGTCCCGGGCTCGGCCGCGCAGGGGGATGATGCCGGACAATCGTATGTGGGCCGACAAACGAGGGGTGGGGCATTCAAATTCGGCGTTCCTGTGGAATCCGGCCTGCCCGCATCTTGGTCGACAGCAGTTCTGTATGGCCGTCAATAGCCGTAGATCATCAGCCACATCGGTAGCGTGACCACCGAAAACAACGTCCCCAGCGAAATGATCAGCGCGACCAGCCGGCCGTCGCCGCCCATGCGCATCGCCAGCACATAGGCTGCAGAGGCGGTGGGTAACGCCGCAAATAACAACAGCATGAGCGCTTGCTCACTGGGCAGGCCGAACAGTTTTACGGCCGTGAGAGCGGCCAATGGCAACAGCAGCAGTTTCACGGTCAAGGTCCACGCAATCAGCTTGCCGTGTTCCCGTCCGCCTTGCCAGGACAGGCTGGCGCCCACACACAGAATCCCGAGCGCCAGTGAGGCGGCGCCCAGCCGCGCCAACACCGTATCGACGGGGCCGGGCAATTGCAACCCGGCCAGGTTGCCGGCCAAGCCTAGCAGCGTGGCCATCAAGAGGGGATTGCGCAGCAACTCGCGCAACAGGCCTTTATTGCCGTGGCGAGCCAGGCCGTAGACGGCGGCCAGATTGGCCAGCGGTACGGCAAAACCGATGATCAGCGCCATCGTGGTCTGGCCGTGAGGACCGCCCAGGCTGGCCGACAGCGCCAGCCCGATATAAGTATTAAAGCGATAAGCGCACTGTGCGGACGAGGCCAGCGCCAGGGGCGGCGCCCGCAGGACTCGTCCGCCCGCCCAGGCCAGCACAAACCCTGTGAGTAACACGGCGACAGTTGCTTGCAGCAGCATCAGCGCGCTGCCGGCACTGATGGGAGTGCGCAGGATGGCTTGAAACAGCAACGCCGGAAACAAAATGAAATACACCAGGCGTTCAGTGCCCGCGAAAAACTCGCGATTAAAGCCCAGTTTGTGACGCAAGACCCAACCCAGGGCGACCAGCAAAAAATCAGGCAAAACCAGCAGTGCGACCGACATAACAATCCGGGATGGTTTGGCAATTATTGTATTTATGGACTACTCGGGCAGGCCGATTTGCTGCTATTCTCCCCGAATTCGACGAAGATGCAATTTAAAGTCGTATATATTTCGCACAGTTTTTGGCTATTTACACAGTGAGTTGTTTACAGCGATCGGCTTATCGGCGGTTCGCTGAAACCTGCACTAGTGGCTCTCAGACAGGGAGCCTCGCACACGGAGGAATCACAATAATGAAGATCAACGCTCGTATCCTGGCGACTGCTATCGCAATGGCTACCGGATTGGCTGCCACGTCGGCTGCTGTTGCTGCGGATGCCTATCCTAGCAAACCGATTCGCGTGATCGTGCCGTTTGCCCCGGGTGGCTCGACCGATATCATTGCGCGTCTGGTGACGCAACGCATGGCCCAGGAATTGGGTCAGCCTCTGGTTGTCGAAAACAAGGGTGGCGCGGGCGGCGCAATTGGCGCTGCTGAGGCTGCTCGTGCGGCCCCGGACGGCTATGTGCTGTCGATCGCGACTGTGTCCACGATGGCAGTGAACTCGGCTTGCCGTCCCAATGATCTGCCCTACGATCCGATCAAGGACTTCCAGCCCATCACCAATTTCGCCAACACCGCCAACGTGGTGTCGGTGAACCCCAAATTCCCGGCCAAGGACTTCAAGGGTTTCCTGGAAGAACTGAAAAAGAACCCCGGCAAGTACTCGTATGGCAGCTCGGGCACCTGCGGCGTGCTGCACTTGATGGGTGAGTCCTTCAAGGACGCGACCGGCACGGATATCGTGCACGTTCCCTACAAGGGTTCGGGCCCGGCTGTGGCCGACGCCGTTGGCGGTCAGATCGAAATCATTTTCGACAACCTGCCGTCGTCCATGGGACAAATCCAGGCAGGCGGTCTGCGCGCCATGGCCGTTGCATGGCCCGAGCGCCTGAAGTCCTTGCCGGATGTTCCTACGTTCAAGGAAGCCGGTTTCCCGCAAGTGAACCAGCCCGTTTGGTATGGCTTGCTGGCGCCCGCCGGCACCCCGATGGAAATCGTGAACAAGCTGCGTGACGCCGCAGTGGTGGCCCTGAAAGATCCGAAGGTCATCGATGTCCTCGCTCAACAAGGCTCGGCACCGTCGGGCAACACGCCGGAAGAGTTCTCCAAAGAAATCCAAGAGCAATACGACTGGGCGAAAGATATCGTCAAGAAGAGCAACATCAAGCTCGACTAAATCGTTCTACGGGAGGCAGGCTACAGGCCTGTCTTCGTGAGGGATGAATAGGCGCTCCATTTGGGGCGCCTATTTTTTTAAAGGTGTCAGGTCCTGTAGATGGGGGGGCGAGGGTGGCGTGGTGCTTGTTTGGAAGATCTGCTTGTCTATGAGAAATTGTTGATCGAGAGATCTTCTGTTTGCCACCGATCCCAAAGCCCTCGCATGCCGATCACGAACGCTATTCATTGGCGCGCCCGTAGGCGCCAATGAATAGCCGCCCTGCAAGATCTTCGTCTTTGCAGAAATCATCACCTACGAAGCCTACGTAGACCACCCGTGCCAGCGACGAGGGAATCAGAGATGCTGTGAGTCGAAGCGGGGCAGTGACCGTGTTGGCGCGCCTCGGAGTCGAGCGAGGGAAACCGAAGGAGCGTAGCGACGAGGT
>NZ_CBCSJH010000069.1:0-252 GCF_965139195.1 Bordetella tumbae
GGGGGCTCCNNGGGGCGGGNCCGGCGCCCTGCGCGCCGGACACCGTGTTCGCTCACCTCGTCCGCGCCTTCGCGCTCCCTCCGGTGTCCGCTCCACTCGACCACGAGGCGCCCCCACACGGCCACTGCCCCGCATCGACTCGCAGTAACTCAAACTCATCACATCGCTGGCACGGCTTTCTTGCTTGGCATTTTTCTGTATCGGCCTGGGTAAAGAGAAAGATCTTGCAGGGCTGNGNTTCGCGTGTGCCCT
>NZ_CBCSJH010000069.1:262-2901 GCF_965139195.1 Bordetella tumbae
GAGCGGGGGCCCTGCACCCCCGCTCATCGCGTTCGGGATCTGCATGCACGGGTTGTTGCACCGTTGCTGGACAAAAAGATCTCTCGAGCTACATTGACGTGAAGCCACGGTGTAGCACTCACTGGCGAGATGTCACAGCATCACATCGCATTGCTTATCGCGCGATCACGGCATTCATCGTGTCGAGACGACAACGGGATGCCAAGCGTGAGGCACGTTATGTCTGAAGCGACACGGTGTCCCTCACCCCAGCGCCTTCCCCACCTTCAGAAGACGCCCTTACACCATACAAGCGAACACGGTGTCCGGCCCGCGCGCCGGACCGACTTTGTGAAGCCCGGCCGGGCCGATTGCCTCGGCTCGACGACCAACAGAACACCTACCTCGTCCTAAACACCAACAACACCAGCCAAAACAAAAAGAGCCATCGCGCATTCCACACGACGGCCCCTCACTACCTCAAAAGAAAGAAGCGCAGCCCCCCTCCTTAAGCAACAGCAGCAGTCACCACAATCTCAACCTTGTAATCAGGATTGGCCAACCGCGCCTCGACCGTGGCACGCGGAGGCGCATTGCCCGCCGGCACCCACGCATCCCAAGCCTTGTTCATGGCATCGAACTCTTTCATATTGGCCACAAAAATCTGCGCCATCAGAATCTTGGTCTTATCGGTACCAGCCTCAGCCAGCAAACGATCAATCGTCGCCAAAACCTGTGCCGTCTGCCCCGCCATATCCAGCGAAGCATCATCCGGCACCTGGCCAGCCAAATACGCTACCCCGTTGTACACGGCCATATCAGACAGGCGCTTTTCCACATTGACGCGCTTAATACCACTCATCAAACATCCCCAAAGAGTCAGTTAAAGAAATGCCCAGCCTTCAACGGCCCGGCAAAAAAAACACGCCTGCGGCAAAAAACGCCACTCGCTCAAGCCGGCGGCAATTGAAACACCTGGCGCAGATACGCCAGATACGCCGGATCGTCGCACATCGTCTTCTCTGGCGCATCCGAGACTTTCGCCACCGGCTGGCCATTGCATCGAACCATCTTCATCACAATCTGCAGCGGCTCGTGACCCAGATCATTCGTCAGATTCGTACCGATCCCGAACGACACCTTGCAACGCCCCGCAAACTGCCGCGCCAGCTCGATCGCGCGCGGAAAAGTCAGCGAATCGGAAAACACCAATGTCTTGGCGCGCGGATCGACACGATTGTTCCGATAATGCTCCAACAACCGCTCGCCCCACACGAACGGATCGCCCGAATCATGCCGCGCACCATCGAACAGCTTGCAGAAATACATATCGAAATCACGCAAGAACGCGTCCATGCCATAGACATCCGATAGCGCGATACCCAAATCGCCCCGGTACTCTTTCGCCCAGACCTCCAACGCATACACCTGCGAATCGCGCAGCCTCGCCCCCAATGCCTGGCAGGCCTGCAAATACTCGTGGCCCATGGTGCCCAGCGGCAACACATTGTGCTCCATCGCCAACAGCACATTGCTTGTGCCCGCAAAATGCTTGCCCATCTGCGCTTTCATCGTCGCCACGATTTCCTCGTGCCACTGCTTGGAAAAGCGCCGGCGCGTCCCATATTCGGCCACCCGGAAATCCGCCAACGCGGGATCATCCAACACCAGATGCATTTTCGACTGCAGGCGTTTGCGGCCTTCTGCCCAATCCGGATCCCGGCGGGTATTACGGAAATACACTTCGTTCACAATGGCCAGCACCGGGATCTCGAACAAGATCGTGTGCAGCCACGGGCCTTTCACCGTGATCGATATCTCGCCGGGCTGATCGCCCTCGCCGATGAAAATGCAGCGCTCGGGCAAGTGGAACAAGCGCAGAAAATCCACAAAATCGCTCTTGATAAAGCGCAATCCGCCCAAGTACTGCAGCTCGGCATCAGTAAACCGCAACTGGCATAGCGCGTGCACCTCGGCGCGGATCTCATCCAGATATGGCTGCAAATTCACGCCGGGCGTGCGGCATTTATAGCGATATTCGACCTGAGCAGCGGGAAAGTGATGCAACACCACCTGCATCATGCTGAATTTGTACAGATCGGTGTCAAGCAGTGAAGTAATGATCATGATGACGCGCGTCGAGCGCGCAGGGGTTCGTCAAACCGATTTTTTTCCACACCATAGCATAAGCAGCCCCCTGCACCCTCCTCCAGCCAGAGGCCCCGCCACTACCGCAGCCAGGGTTATCATCGCCTCGATGGGCCGCATGTGGGTAAAATCTTAGGAATTCAAAAAAGCTGTTGCTTGTCCGCGGAGCCCCGAATGACCCACGTCGTTACCGAAAACTGTATCAAATGCAAGTACACCGATTGCGTCGACGTGTGCCCGGTAGACTGTTTCCGCGAAGGCCCCAACTTCCTGGTGATCGACCCCGACGAGTGCATTGATTGCGCAGTCTGTATCCCTGAATGCCCTGCCAACGCCATCTACGCCGAAGAAGACGTACCGCAGGACCAGGTACAGTTCATCGCGATCAACGCCGAGTTGACGCCCGAATTCGCCCCCATCAGCCGCGCGAAAAAACCGCTGCCCGATGCCGACGACTGGAATGGCAAGGAAGGCAAGCTCGAGCTCCTGGAAAAATAGGCCGGGCCCGGGGG
>NZ_CBCSJH010000069.1:2911-11579 GCF_965139195.1 Bordetella tumbae
CCGCGCTACTCGCGGCCNCACGCCCGACTACGTTCTAGATGACAGAATCCAAGTACACGCGCCAAACCGTCACCCATGTGCAGACATGGGTCCCCGAAAAACTGTTCTCGGTACACGTGACCCGCGATCCGGCCTTTACGTTCCAGGCCGGCCAATTCGCACGCGTGGGGCTGCCTGAGGCGAACGACCCAGACGGCGAACCCACGCTGTGGCGCGCCTACTCCATGGTCTCCGCCCCTCACGAGGACCGGCTCGAGTTCTATTCCATCGTGGTGCCCGACGGGCAGTTCAGCCCACGGCTGGCGCAACTGCGCCCGGGCGATGCCCTCTACGTCGACAAAACGCCCTTTGGCTTTCTGACCATCGAACGATTCCCCCAGGGCGGCGACCTGTGGCTGCTGGCCACGGGAACGGGCCTGTCAGCCTATCTATCCATCCTGCGCGATCCTGCTACGTGGCAGGCATTTCGACGCATCGTTCTGGTCCATGGCGTGCGATCCGCCAGCGAGCTGGCCTATCGAGACGAGATCGAAAACTGGTCGCAGCAGCCCGCCTACGCGGACTATTTCAAAGAAGATCCGCGCAAACTGATCTACCTGCCTATCGCCACGCGCGAGACTATCCCAGGCATGCCTCAGGCACGGCTGACGACCTTGATCGAAAACGGCGGTCTCGAGCAGCTCGTCGGCCAGCCCCTGGACGCCCAGCAGTCCAAGATCATGCTGTGCGGCAACCCCGCCATGCTGAGCGAGGCCCGCAAACTGCTCGCGGCACGCGGATTTGCGCCCGGCCGGCGCGGGATTCCCGGTAATTTGGCCGTCGAGAATTATTGGTGACCTGCCTTTTCAGGCAAAATGTTGTTTTTTAGGGACAAAATTCGCGCTTTTGCGCCCGACTTGCCAGACGAATTAGATATATCCTTACTCGAAATAGTAATAATCAATTCGACGTCTGGACGCGCTCCGACGGATAGTCCGGTTCATTCATGGACGCCTTGGCCAGCTCTGCTGCCCTTGCTCAGTTAAAGGACCCTCGCCTAGATGCTGTATCACTTACATGAAATGCAGCGAGCATTCCTGACGCCTCTCGCCGCATTCACCGACGCCAGCTCGCAATTATTTTCCAACCCGTACAGCCCGCTGGCCTACACGCCGCTCTCGCGCCAACTGGCGGCCAGCTGTGAATTGATGCACCGGCTGGGCAAGGAATATCAAAAGCCGGCCTGGGGACTGCCCGCCACCGAGATCGACGGCAAACACGTCGAGGTCAAAGAAACCGTCGCCCTGGCACAGCCGTTTTGCCGCCTCGTGCATTTCGAGCGTGCCGTGCGCCGCAACGATCCGCGCGTGCTGCTTGTCGCCCCGCTGTCCGGCCACCACGCGACCCTGCTGCGCGACACCGTCCGTGCGCTGCTGCCCAATCATGAGGTCTACGTCACCGATTGGGTCGATGCGCGCATGGTCCCGATGGCGGCTGGCCCCTTTCATCTGAACGACTACGTCCGTTATATCCAGGAATTCATCCGTCATCTGGGCCCAGACGTTCATGTGATCTCGGTCTGTCAGCCGACAGTGCCCGTCCTGGCGGCCGTGTCGCTGATGGCCACCGCGGACGACGCCCATCAGCCGCGCAGCATGGTCATGATGGGCGGCCCCATCGATCCCCGCCAATCCCCCACTCAGGTCAATCGCCTGGCCACGACCAAGCCCTATTCCTGGTTCGAAAGCCAACTGATCGACACCGTGCCTGCCCGTTATCCGGGCGCTGGCCGGCGGGTCTACCCCGGCTTTCTCCAGCATGCCGGATTCGTGGCGATGAATCCTGATCGCCATCTGAAATCCCACTACGATTTCTACCTGGACCTGCTGCGCGGCGACGACAGCGATGCCGAGGCCCATCGGCGCTTCTACGACGAATACAACGCCGTACTGGACATGCCCGCCGAGTTTTATCTGGACACCATACGCATCGTGTTCCAGGAATTCCAACTGCCCAACGGTACCTGGACGGTCGGCAAACAGACGGTCAAACCTGCCGACATCAAGCACACCGCGTTGCTGACCATCGAAGGGGAACTGGACGACATTTCCGGCCAGGGCCAGACGCGCTCAGCGATCTCGCTATGCAGCGGGATTCCGGCGGCACGCAAACAGCACTACACCGCGAAAGGCTGCGGCCACTACGGCATTTTCTCGGGCCGGCGGTGGCGCGAGCTGATCTGTCCTAAAATTGCGGAGTTCATCCGTCAGGCATAGCCCTGACGTGTAACGATCATGTCCTGTCTTACCCTTGCCGACCGTATCGACGCCTTGCTGCCTCAGACACAGTGCACAAAGTGCGGCTACGACGGCTGTCAGCCTTATGCCCAGGCGATTGCCGATGGCGCAGCGCCCATCAATCGTTGTCCGCCAGGGGGTGACGATGGCATTGCCGCCCTCGCCGCGTTACTGCACACGGCCGTCCTGCCGCTGGATCAGACTCGCGGCGAGCCCGGCCCGCTGCTGGTCGCGCGCATCGACGAGGCGCATTGCATCGGCTGTACGCTTTGCATACGCGCCTGTCCGGTCGATGCCATCGTGGGCGCCAACAAGCGCATGCACACCGTGCTCACCGACTGGTGCACAGGTTGCGACCTCTGCGTTGCTCCGTGCCCCGTGGACTGCATCGACATGGTGCCCGCCAATCGGGCCTGGACATCGGCCGATGCAGACGCGGGCCGCCAACGTCATCGGGCGCGGCAATTGCGCCTGGCGCGCGAAACGGCGCACAACGAGCGGCTCATGGCCGCATCGGCTGAATTAGACAGCCCTGCGCCTCTAGCCGCCGCACAGCCTCCAGCCATCAGCACCGACGACGAAACGCGTAAACGCTCGGCCATCGAGTCCGCCCTGGCGCGCGCCCGCGCACGCCGTACCGCCTCCACTTAAATATGAACGCTGCAAAACGCCGGGCCATTTTTGAACGCCTCAAAGCTGCCAATCCGCACCCTACGACCGAGCTCGAATACGACACGCCCTTTCAATTGCTGATCGCGGTGCTGTTGTCGGCCCAGGCCACCGACAAATCCGTCAACATCGCCACGCGCAAATTTTTCCCGCGCTACGGTACGCCCAAAGCGATAGCCGACCTAGGCGAAGAAGGATTATCGGAATACATCAAGACCATCGGCCTCTATCGCACCAAGGCAAAAAACGCGATCGCCACCTGTAAGCTGCTGCTCGAACACCACGGTGGCGAGGTCCCACAAACACGGGAAGCCCTCGAGGCCCTGCCCGGGGTCGGCCGCAAAACCGCCAACGTCGTACTCAATACTGCCTTTGGTCAGCCGACCATGGCAGTCGATACGCATATCTTTCGGGTATCCAATCGCACCGGCATCGCGCCGGGCAAAAATGTGCTCGAAGTCGAACACAAACTAGTCAAATTCGTCCCCGCCGAATACATGCAAGACGCCCACCATTGGCTGATTTTGTTGGGTCGTTATATCTGCGTCGCACGCAAACCCAAATGCCCGCAATGCGGCATTGCAGATTTGTGCGAATACAAACATAAAACCCCGCTGCAATAATGCAGACATAACCCTGCCATCCCTTTGGATGGCAGGGTTATTTGCTTGTTACCGTTGATTATTCCAGGTATTTGGGCAGCGCATTGTCGGCTGGCCGACAATGCGTAATGCCGCATTGCAATACCTATGAAAAACCCTCATGGAATTTTCAACCGTAGATGCGCATACTCGCCGCAACTCTTAAAAAAGATAATGCGGGTGCCGCGAGTATGGATGACATAATCCTGGAGACAAAGGGCCTCACGAAAGAATTTCTCGGCTTCGTTGCCGTCAACGGGGTGAACCTGCGCGTCAAGCGCGGGCAAATCCACGCGTTGATCGGCCCAAACGGTGCAGGCAAAACCACCTGCTTTAATCTGCTGACGAAATTTCTCGCCCCGACCAAGGGCCAGATTCTCTTTAACGGCACTGACATCACCCGCGACCGCCCTGCGCAAATTGCGCGGCGCGGCATTATCCGCTCATTTCAGATTTCGGCCGTATTCCCGCACCTGTCGGTCCTGGAAAACGTACGCATCGGCCTGCAGCGCAAGACAGGCTTGTCATTTCATTTCTGGCGTAGCGAAAAACAACTGAATTCGCTCAATGCAGCGGCGCTCGCGCTGCTGGAACAAGTCGACCTCGGTGCATTCGCCAACGAAATCACAGTCAATTTGCCTTACGGCCGTAAACGCGCACTCGAGATTGCGACGACATTGGCCATGGAGCCCGAACTCATGTTGCTGGACGAGCCCACGCAAGGCATGGGCCACGAAGACGTAGACCGCGTGACCCAACTAATCAAACGCGTCAGCCAAGGGCGCACGATCTTGATGGTCGAGCACAACATGAACGTCATCTCGTCCATCGCCGACACCATCACCGTGCTGGCACGCGGCGCGGTGCTCGCAGAGGGCCCCTACGCAGAGGTGTCGCGCCATCCCGCAGTCATGCAAGCGTATATGGGCACCACGGAAGGAGCATTGCAAGGAGCACACGCATGAGTACGCTCGCCCTCGAAATCTCCGGCTTGCAAGCCTGGTACGGCGAATCGCATATTCTGCATGGCGTAGATATAAAGGTAGGCCAAGGCGAAGTCGTCACCCTATTGGGGCGCAACGGTGCAGGCCGTACCACTACCCTGCGTGCGATCCTCGGTTTGACGGGCTCACGTAAAGGCTCGGTACGGATCCATGGCACCGAGGCCATTGATCTGCCCACCTACAAGATCGCGCATTTAGGCGTCGGCTACTGTCCCGAAGAACGTGGCATCTTTGCCAGCCTGTCGTGTGAAGAAAACCTGCTGTTGCCTCCCCCGGTTGGCGGCGCGTTGGGTGGAGGCATGTCGTTGGCCGAAATCTACGACATGTTTCCCAACCTGCAAGAACGCCGCAATTCGCCAGGCACGCGCCTATCCGGCGGCGAGCAACAAATGCTGGCCGTTGCACGCATCCTGCGCACGGGTGCCAATCTGCTGTTGCTGGATGAAATATCCGAAGGGCTTGCCCCCGTCATCGTGCAAGCCCTCGCCCGCATGATCACCGCCTTGAAACAACGCGGGTACACCATTGTGATGGTCGAGCAGAACTTCCACTTTGCGGCGCCGTTGTCTGATCGTTTCTATGTCATGGAACATGGCCAGATCGTCGAGCACTTCGAAGCCCATCAACTTCAAGAGAAACAGGATACGCTGAACGAACTGTTGGGCGTATAAGAATCCTGTCGTTCGCCGCATTGACGGCATCCATAAAAGAGAAGCAAAGGAGTCATCCCATGAAGCTGCATCACATCACTGCCGTGCTGGCCCTGGCGGGTCTGGGATTGGCCGGGCTACCCGCCCAGGCACAAGGTATCTCCGGCGATGTCATCCGCATCGGTTTCATCACTGACATGTCGGGCGTCTATTCCGACATCGACGGTCCGGCCGGCGTCGAAGCCATCCGCATGGCGATTGCCGATGCGGGCGGTGCGATCAATGGCAAAAAAATCGAGCTCGTCACCGCAGACCATCAAAACAAAGCCGACATTGCCTCGAGCCGTGCGCGCGAGTGGTTCGACCAACAAGGCCTGGATGTCCTGATCGGCGGCACCAACTCCGCCACCAACCTGGCCATGGCAGCCGTTGCAGCAGAAAAGAAACGCCCCTTTATTTCCATCGGCGCGGGTGCATCGGACCTGACCAACGCACAATGCACCCCGTACACCGTGCACTATGCCTACGACACCGTCGCATTGGCACGCGGCACGGGCTCGGCAGTCGTGAAAAACGGCGGCAAGAGCTGGTTCTTCCTCACGGCTGACTATGCGTTCGGCCATGCGCTCGAACGCGACACCAGCGCCGTGGTCAAGGCCGCCGGCGGCGAAATCAAAGGCGCAGTGCGCGCACCGCTGGCCACTGCCGATTTCTCGTCATTCCTGCTGCAAGCCCAAGCCTCCGGCGCTCAGATCCTGGGCCTGGCCAACGCGGGCGGCGACACGATCAACTCGATCAAAGCCGCCAATGAGTTCGGCGTCACGCAGACCATGAAAATGGCGGGACTGCTGATCTTCATCAACGACATCCATTCCTTGGGTCTGCAAGCCACGCAGAACATGTACCTGACCGATAGCTGGTACTGGGATCAATCCGACGCAGCCCGCGCCTGGTCGAAGAAGTTCGAAGAAAAGGTCAAACGCAAGCCTTCCAGCCTGCAAGCCGCCGACTACTCCTCGGTCGCCTTTTACTTGAACGGCGTCAAGGCCACCGGCACCGACGACGGCGATGCGTTGATGAAATGGATGAAGTCCAACAAGATCAACGATTTCTACGCCAAAGACGGCTACGTGCGCGAAGACGGCCGCATGGTGCACGAAATGTACCTGATGCAGGTCAAGACCCCCGCAGAATCCAAAGGCCCGTGGGACTACTACAAGGTCGTTGCCAATCTCCCAGGCGACGAGGTCTACACCAAGCCCTCGGAATCAACCTGCAAACTCATCAAGAAGTAATCCGCTGATCCTCGAGGCGCCCTGACCCTCTACCCGAGCCAGGGTGCCTCGAATCAGCACGCATCCATCCGAACGCGCAGGATTCTTGCCACATGACTGATTTATTCGGCATACCAATACAGGCCTTGCTGGGCCAATTGCTTCTGGGCCTGGTCAATGGCTCGTTCTATGCCATGCTGTCCCTGGGTCTGGCTGTCATCTTCGGACTGCTCAACGTCATCAACTTCGCGCACGGCTCGCTGTACATGCTGGGGGCATTTGTCGCGTGGATGGGGTTGTCGTACTTCGGCCTGAACTACTGGGTCATGTTGATCCTGGCGCCGATCGTCGTGGGCCTGTTCGGCATCATCATCGAAAAACTGCTGCTCAAGCATCTCTACAAACTCGATCACCTCTACGGGCTGCTGCTGACCTTTGGCTTGACGCTCTTGATCGAGGGATTGTTCCGCAGCTTTTACGGCGTATCGGGCCAGCCCTACCCCACGCCCGACGCCCTGCGCGGCGCGACGAATCTGGGCTTCATGATCCTGCCCAACTATCGCGGCTGGGTCGTGATCGCGTCGATCACCGTGTGCATGGCCACCTGGTTCGTCATCGAACGCACCCGTCTCGGTGCCCTGCTGCGCGCCGGCACGGAAAACCCCAAACTCGTCGAAGCCTTTGGCGTAAACGTACCGCGCATGGTTACCCTGACCTATGGTTTCGGTGTCGCCCTGGCCGGCTTTGCAGGCGTACTCGCCGCACCGGTACTGCAAATATCGCCCCTGATGGGTTCGAACCTCATCATCGTCGTCTTCGCCGTGGTGGTGATCGGCGGCATGGGCTCAATCCTGGGCGCCATCGTCACAGGCCTGGGACTCGGTGTGATTGAAGGCCTGACCAAAGTATTCTGGCCCGAGGCTTCGAGCACCGTCGTATTCATCATCATGGCCATCGTCCTGTTGCTTCGCCCCGCCGGGTTGTTTGGGAAAGAGAAATGAATCGCCAATTACTCTGCTACGCGGCGGCGGCCATCATTGTGGCCCTGTTGCCCTACGTGGGCGTATATCCCATCTTTGCCATGAAGGTGATGTGCTATGCACTGTTTGCCTGCGCCTTCAACCTGCTCTTGGGATACACCGGCCTGCTCTCATTCGGCCATGCCGCATTCCTGGGCAGCGCAGCCTATGCAGCGGGACATGCCATCAAGATATGGGGATTCCCCACCGAACTGGGCCTGATATTCGGCACCGCTGTCGCCGCCGCACTCGGCCTTGTCATGGGCTTGCTGGCCATTCGCCGCAGCGGCATCTATTTCGCGATGATCACGCTGGCCCTGGCGCAGATGGTCTTTTTCTATTTCCTGCAGGCGCCCTTCACCGGTGGCGAAGACGGCCTGCAGCGCGTCCCGCGCGGCACACTGCTGGGCTTTATTGACCTGAGCAATGACCTGAATCTCTACTACGTGGTGATGGGGATCTTTGCGATCGGCTACTTCATCATCTGGCGCACCGTCCATTCGCCATTCGGCCAGGTACTGCAAGCACTGCGCGAGAACGAGCCGCGCGCCTTGTCATTGGGCTATGACGTAGACCGGTTCAAACTGCTCGCTTTCGTTTTATCGGCCGCGATCGCCGGCCTCGCAGGCGCAACAAAGACACTGGTGTTCGTATCCGCCACACTGTCCGATGCGACGTGGCAGATGTCGGGGCTGGTGATTCTGATGACGCTGGTCGGTGGGCTGGGAACATTGACCGGTCCTATTCTGGGAGCCTTTATCGTTGTGCTCCTGGAAAACAAAGTCGGCGACTTCGGGCGGTTCATGGCCAACGTAACGGGCAATGAATGGTTCCTGCGACTGGGTGAATCGGTCACGATCGTCATTGGCCTGATTTTCATCATCTGCGTGCTGGCGTTCCGGCGTGGCATTGTGGGGGAATTGCAGGCGTTTGTGGCTCGGCGGCGGGTTTCTTCTTCGTAGAACGTTCGTTTGTATGGATCGCCGGATTTGGAGCGTTTGCTGATGCCGGTGTTGAGTTCTTTAGGCGTCCCGGGTGCGTGCCTGAGTGCGGCGCCGGGCCTATCGCNCGGACTCGGCCCATGACCAGGGGCCTCGGCCCGCTTCGCGGNCTAAATCCGCGCTCAACGGCCCGG
>NZ_CBCSJH010000070.1:0-11359 GCF_965139195.1 Bordetella tumbae
GTCCGGCGCCCGCGCGCCGGACCGGCTTTGTGAAGCCCTCACGGCCCGATTGCCTCGGCTCGACGTCCAATAAGCACGCCACCCTCCTGCAAGTCCTGCCCCCTTCGGTCACTGAACAAATACCGAATGAAACAAGACCGCAGGATTCCCCTAAGCAATACCAGCGACATCAGACCACAAACGTCTGCGCCATCCCCTCAGCCTGCTCGACAATCTCTCCGAGCTTGCTGACAGTTTCACCCTGCTCACGCAGCGTCTGGGCAATCGCATCGGCCTGAGCAGCATCCACCACCAGCACCATGCCGATACCGCAGTTGAACACCCGATACATCTCGGTATCCTCGACACCGCCCTGCTGCTGCAGCCACTGGAACAGCTTGGGCATTTCCCAGCCATCACGGTACAGCTTGGCCGACAGGCCGTTCTGCAGGATGCGGGGCACGTTGTCCAACAAACCGCCGCCGGTGATGTGCGCCAACCCCTTGATGTCGGTGCCGTGCTTGGCCAGCGCAGCCAGCACTTGTTTGACGTAGATGCGGGTCGGGGCCATCACCACGTCGACCAGCGGTTGACCGTGGAAATCATCGGTAGGCTTGGCGTTGGCGCGTTCTATGATCTTGCGGATCAGGGAATAACCGTTCGAATGCGCGCCGCTGGAGGCCAGGCCCAGCACCACGTCGCCCGGTTTGATGGATTTGCCGTCGATGATGTCGGCTTTGTCCACCGCGCCCACCGCAAAACCTGCCAGATCGTACTCGCCGTCGGGGTACATGCCGGGCATTTCAGCGGTTTCACCACCGATCAACGCACAACCGGCCTGCTCGCAGCCTTGGGCAATGCCGCCCACGACAGACGCGGCGGTATCCACGGCGAGCTTGCCGCAGGCGAAATAATCCAGGAAAAACAAGGGCTCTGCGCCTTGGACCAGGATGTCGTTGACACTCATCGCGACCAAATCGATACCGACGGTATCGTGGCGATTCCATTCAAAGGCCAGGCGCAGCTTGGTGCCAACGCCGTCCGTGCCCGACACGAGGACGGGCTCACGATATTTCCCAGGAACCTGGAACAAGGCGCCAAATCCGCCGATACCGGCCAGCACGCCAGGACGCATGGTACGGGCCGCCAAAGGCTTGATGCGGTCGACCAGGGCGTCTCCTGCATCGATATCGACACCAGCGTCGCGGTACGTCAGGGGGGCAGAAGGTTGAGTCGTCATGAGAAAAACCGTGGGGTATGTGACAATTGCGGAGTTTACGGGGTGCTGCGCCCGCCATTTTACGATGTCAGGCGCAAAGCAACGCGCCGACCGTCTTTTTGACGATTTGCGCGCCCCTTGCCTTGTGTACATTTTGACCCATGAATCGCCAGCTGCTGCTCGACGTTCTACCCGCACCCGCTCCTACGCTGCAGAACTACATTGCCGGCCCCAACGGTGAAGCGTTGGCGGCCGCGCGCGCGCTGATGCCTGGCCGGGCGCTCTACCTGTGGGGGGCAGCGGGCTGCGGCCGCAGCCACCTGCTCAAAGGGCTGGCGACCACGCCCGGAGCCGCTTACATCGATATCCGGCAAAACGCCCGCGCCCTGCGTCAGCTCGCCAATGCCGACTCCGCCGCAGCCATGCCCCGGTTGATCGCGGTGGACGATGTCCACGATATGGACGAGGCCCGGCAGGCCGGGCTGTTCGCCCTGTACAATCGGTGGCGCGAATGTGCGGCCACCAGCCGCGCGTTCGCTTTGGCTGTGGCTGGCGACCGCGCCCCACTCTCTATGCCGTTGCGCGAAGACCTACGCACCCGTTTGGGCTGGGACCTCGTATTCCGGCTTGAACCGCTGTCTGATGCGGACAAGCTCGCTGCACTCTCCGCACAGGCGGCAGAGCGCGGCTTGCAACTCGCACCCGAAGTCATCCAGTGGATGCTGACGCATCGCGAACGCGATATCCGCAAATTGGCGGTATTGCTCGATGCGCTGGATCGTTATTCGCTGGCTACCGGTCGCCCGATCACCATTCCCCTGCTACGCGCCATGCTGGCAGACTCCGATACACCAAAAACATGATGCCCCAACGACTCGCGCTGTTCGACCTGGACCACACCCTGCTGCCGCTGGACAGCGATTACCAATGGGCTGATTTTCTCGCGCGCACAGGGCGCGCAGGCGACCCGGCAGAAGCCCGCCGCCGCAACGATGACCTGATGGACCGCTACAACCAGGGCCAGCTCACCGCCGAACAAGCGGCCGAGTTCATGCTGGGCCTGCTGGCCGCGCACACGCCGTTCGACCTGGCCACCTGGCACGAAGAATTCATGACGCAAGTCATCCGTCCCAGTATCACGCCGCAAGCCATTGAAATCGTGGATCAGCATCTGGCTGCAGGGGACCTCTGCGCCATCGTGACCGCGACCAATGGTTTTGTCACGGCCCCGATAGCCCGCGCTTTTGGCATCCCTCACCTGATCGCCACCGACGCCGAGTATCGCAATGGCCGCTACACCGGACGCATTCACGGTACGCCCAGCTTCAAAGAAGGCAAAGTCGTGCGCGTGAACCAATGGCTGGCGGGCATGAATCAGACCCTTGCCAATTTTTCGGAATCGTACTTTTATAGCGATTCGATCAACGATGTACCGCTGCTTGAAATTGTCACGCACCCAGTAGCGGCCAACCCCAGCCCGTCGCTGCGCGAGATCGCGCAAACTCGTGGCTGGAAAGTGCTCGACTTGTTCGAACACCTAAAGGATGCCAAGTCCTGATGATCACCGACACCATAAAAAAATTCGTCAGCCGCTTGTTCTCACCAGCGGCCCGGGGGCCCCAACGCATTACGAGCGACAAACACGGCATCGATCGCCGCAACGTGTCGCGCCATGCCATCAAAGTCTGTGAGGTCTTGCGCCAGCACGGCTACGAAGCCTATATCGTGGGCGGCGCGGTACGCGACCTGATCGTCGGCCTCGAACCCAAAGACTTCGACGTGGCCACCAACGCCACCCCCGAACAGATTCGCCCGCTGTTCCGCCGCGCGCGCATCATTGGACGCCGGTTCCAATTGGTGCACGTGGTCTTTGGCCAGGAAATCATCGAGACCTCGACCTTTCGCGCCCCTGCTTCGCAAGACCAGGAAACCGACGAGCACGGCCGCATCCTGCGCGACAACGTCTTTGGTTCTCAGGAACAAGACGCAGCACGGCGCGATTTCACGATGAACGCGCTCTACTACGATCCGCATAACGAAGAGGTGATCGACTATCACCAAGGCGTGCACGATCTGAAGAAACGCCAGGTTCGCATGATCGGCGACCCCGCCACGCGCTATCGCGAGGACCCGGTCCGCATGCTGCGCGCAGTGCGTTTTGCGGCCAAGCTCAACGGCAGCATTGACCCGGCGACGCGCCAGCCCATCGAGACCATGGCCTCGCTGATCGAGAACGTGCCGGCATCGCGCTTGTTCGATGAGATGCTCAAGCTCTTGACCTGCGGACACGCGATGGATTGCCTGCGCCAGTTGCGCGCAGACGGCTTGCATCACGGCCTGCTGCCGCTGTTGGATGTCGTGCTGGAACAGCCTGGCGGCGAGCGTTTCGTCGAGCTCGCACTGGAACGTACCGATTCGCGCGTGCGCGCAGGCAAGAGCATCAGCCCCAGTTTCCTGTTTGCCGCGTTGTTGTGGCAACAAGTCGAATCGCGCTGGAAACAATTGCGCGAACAGGGGGAGCACAACATCCCCGCGCTGGTTCAAGCCGCCGATTCAGTGCTGGACGAGCAAACCGAAAAACTCGCCATCCAACGCCGTTTCTCGTCCGACATGCGCGAGATCTGGTTCATGCAACCGCGCTTTGAACGCCGCATGGGCAAGACCATTTACCGCATGATCGAACAACCGCGCTTTCGCGCCGCCTGCGACTTTCTGCAGTTGCGTGCCGCGGCCGGGGAATTTGATAGCGTGCTGGCGCAATGGTGGATGGACCTGGCCAACGGCAACGACGCCACCCGTGCCGACATGATCGAAGAACTCGCTCACCTGCCACGAGATCCCGCGGAATCGAGTGGACCTCGCAAACGCCGTCGCCGTCCGCGCCGTCCGGCTGCGCAACACGATCAGGCCTGACGGTTCCCGCCCCTATCGGGAACGGAATTCCTCCTTCACTGAGCCGCGCCGCCATACATTGCCGATGACCACCATCCAACGCGCCTACATAGGCCTGGGCGCCAATCTCGGAGACGCGCAAGCCACCTTGCGCACGGTACTGGAGCAACTGTGCCAGACGACAGGCATCCTGCATTGCCTGTCCTCGCATTTTTATCGTACAGCGCCCGTAGACGCCACTGGCCCGGACTACATCAATGCCGTCGCTGCGCTGGACACCACCTTGACGCCTCTCGACCTGCTGGATGTATTGCAGGCGCTGGAAAACCAGCATGGCCGCCAGCGGCCTTATAAGAACGCCCCACGGACGCTGGATCTGGATCTGCTGCTGTATGGCGATACAACGATGGATACGCCGCGCCTGACGCTGCCGCATCCGCGCATGCATGAACGTGCGTTCGTACTGGCGCCGCTATCCGAACTCGCGCCAGCATTGACCTTGACGCAAGGGCCTGCGATCGAATTGCTGTCGATGTTGCCGGATCAACCGATCGAACGGGTGGACTAAGGCGTGCAGGGACTGGCGGTTACCTTCCTGCCGCCAAGCCGCCACAACCTTAGACCTGCTCGCCCGCGCGCTCCAGCAATTGCCTGGCACGCCCGATGACAGGCGCATCGACCATTTTGCCTTCGAACATGAACGTGCCGGCGCCGCTTTCGCGATGCGCAGCCACCACGCGGCGCGCCCACTCGACATCGGCGGCAGGCGGCAGAAAGGCCTCGTGAATGATCTCGACCTGCGAGGGATGAATGCACAGCATGCCGCCAAACCCCATATCGCGGGCCCGGCCGGCGGCGGCCTGCATGCCAGCCGTATCCTTGACGCCAGGAAACACGCCATCCAACGGTGCGGGCAGATCAGCAGCTTTGCTGCGCAGCAATACTTGCACCCGGGCGTGATCGAGCACGACATTCGCCCCTTCGGTATCGGGCGTCAACCCCAGATCCAGGCCGTAGTCCAGGCTGCCAAACGCCAACCGTTGCACGCCCGGCGTGGCCGCGATCTCGGCCGCATTCAAAATCCCCTCTGCAGTCTCGAGGATGGGCACGATATCGACGCCCGTCTGTGCCGCATGGCGCACCTGAGCCAGGCTTTCCGCCTTGGGCAGCATAATGGCCGTTACCCCAGGAAAACTGCGACAGGCCTTGAGGTCGTCATCGTGCCAAGCCGTCGAGACGTCGTTGATACGAACCCAGAGCCGCACATCGGGATGCGTGCCCAGAAAATCGCAGAGCGCCTCGCGGGCGCTGTCCTTGGCCAGATGCTCGACCGCATCCTCCAGATCAACGATCACGATGTCGGCCCCGCTGGCCAGGGCCTTGGGAATGCGTTCAGGCCGGCTGGCCGGCACGAACAAGGCAGTACGAATAGCAGTTGGCATCAGACGACCTCGGCAGCACGCAAGCGCGCCACGTCCTCGGGCGCGTACCCCAATGATGCTAGCACTGCATCGGTGTTTTCGCCCACTGCCGGGATCGGATCCATACGGGGCGTAAACGCGCTGCTGGATGCCGGCGGCAAGAGCGCCGGCAACGTACCGGCCGGGCTGCCCACCTCGCGCCAGCGATCGCGCGCCTGCAATTGCGGGTGCGCCCAGACGTCTTTCATGTCGTTCACGCGAGCATTGGCGATCTGGGCCGTTTCCAGGCGATCCGTCACCTGATCGATGGTCAACTCGGCAAAAGCCTGCACAATCAGCGCGCGCAGACTGTCGCGATTGGCAGCGCGGCGCGAGTTCGATGCAAACCGCTCGTCGTCGGCCAACGCGGGCTGATTGAGCACGCGCTCGCAAAACACCCGCCATTCGCGCTCATTTTGCAGACCCAGCATGATGGTCGCGCCATCGCCCACCGGGAACGGACCGTAGGGATATATCGTGGCGTGCGCCGCCCCCGCGCGCTGAGGCGGCGTCGCCCCCTCGAACGCGTAGTACATGGGGTAGCCCATCCACTCGACCATGCTTTCCAACATGGAGACATCCAGACGGCTGCCCAGGCCCGTGCGTTGACGCAGCAACAGCGCGTTCAGAATCGACGAATACGCGTACATCCCCGCCGCGATATCCGAAATCGAGCATCCGGCCTTGGCCGGCGCATCGGGCGACCCCGTCACCGAGACAAAACCGCTTTCGCTTTGGATCAACAGATCGTAGGCCTTTTTACGCTCGTAGGGTCCGCCCTCGCCGTAGCCGGAAATATCGCAGACGATCAGCTTCGGATGCTTGGCGTGCAAGGCATCGAATGACAAACCCAGCCGATCCGCCGCGCCCGGCGCCAGGTTCTGTACCAGCACATCGGCCGATTCCAGCAAACGCTGCATGACTTCGGCTGCATCGGGGTGTTTCAAATCCAGCGTCAGGCTTTCCTTGGAACGATTGGTCCAGACGAAATGCGACGACAGGCCATGCACGCGCTCGTCATAGCCACGGGCGAAATCGCCCGCGCCGGGACGCTCGATCTTGATGACGCGCGCGCCCATATCGGCCAGTTGGCGGGTGCAAAATGGCGCCGCGATCGCGTGTTCCAGACTGATAACGGTAATGCCGTCCAACGGACGGACTGCAGGAGTATTACTCATCGAAAAACCATTCCTTCAGGAGGGAAGCGATCAAGCGGAGAACTTTATTTGCGCCTGGTGAGCCAAGGTGCCATCTTGCTCGGCCCATAGATCGGCCTGCCCGGGCTCAGCCACACGGCCGGCGACCTCAAAGGGAGTCGGCGCGACCAAGGGGCGCAAACCGCGATAGGAAAAATGCTCCAGACGCGCCGCCGGATGCGCATGGCAGAACGCGGCCAGCATGAAGGTCGCGATCATTGGACCGTGCACAACCAGACCAGGATACCCCTCAGTGCCCGTGACATAAGGATGATCGTAATGAATCCGATGGCCGTTGAACGTCACAGCCGAATAACGGAACAGCAACACCGGTGACGGATCCACGGGCTCGCGCCATTGCGATGCCGGCGGAGCGTCCGTGCCCACGAGCTTGGGCGGCGATGGCTGCCGATAGACGATGTCCTGCTCTTCTTCGATCGCCAGCACGCCCTCCTGGTGGTATTCGTGACGCACGGTCACAAACAACAATGCCCCCGTACGGCCGGTCTTCTCCCGCACATCGGCCACCGTGGAGCGGCGTTCGGCAGGAATCCCGACCCGCAGGGGTTGATGAAACGTGACCCGCCCCCCTGCCCACATCCGGTTTCTATCATCGGCGGGCGGCAGGAACCCGCCNCGCGCCGGGTGACCATCCCTGCCTAGCCCGTCCATGCCGACCGGGGTAATAAAAAAAGCCCATTGCCAAAGCGGAGGCAGCGGGTCGCCTACGCCAGGTGCGGGCTCGCTGAGCGTTGCGGCGATACGGGCGGCATGGCCAACATCGAGATTATCGGCAACAGTTTCACTGCTGCCGATCCAGTCGGCAGGATTGGGAGACGTCATGTAGATTCCTTAGCGGTATACCAGAGCGGCCACCAGCATGCCCGTGCGCCCCGCCTTTGTGAATTCGTATTTCTACAAGGGCGGGTTCAACAGCCTGAAATTCATGCTGGCGGCGCCCTCGAAACGCCGAATGCAGGGGATACGGTTCCCCTGCCTCGCACAACGCCCGACCGCGCACGGCGGGTGGCGCAATATCGCTATTTTCCCTGAAACGCGGGCGCGCGTTTCTCTGCAAAGGCACGTATGCCTTCCAGATAGTCATCGGTATAGCCGAGCTGTTGCTGCAAATCGCACTCCAGATCGAACTGTTGTGCCAACGTATTGCCGCTGGAGGCATACAGCGCCTGCTTGGTCGCCGCATAAGCGCGCGTGGGCCCCTGAGCCAGGGTGCGTACGACCTGCTCGCGCGTCTCGTCCAACGCCTCGTCCGGGATGCAACGCCAGATCAGCCCCCATGACTCGGCCTGACGAGCCGACACGGTCTCGCCGAACAAGGCGGCCCCCATGGCTCGCGCCGTTCCCACCAGACGGGGCAGAAACCAAGTACCACCGGCGTCCGGCAACAAACCGATCTTGCTGAACGCCTGAATAAAGCGTCCCGATTCCACGGCATACACCACATCACAAGCCAACGCGAGACTGGCCCCTGCCCCGGCTGCCACGCCATTGACCAGGCACACCACCGGTACCGGCAACGCACGCAGGCGCAGGATCAACGGCCGATAAAAATTACGCAGGCCTTCACTCAAATCGCGCCGCTGCCCTTCCGGCAACGGCTTGCGTTCGCCCAGATCCTGCCCGGCACAAAATCCGCGTCCCGCGCCCGTAATCACCAGACCGCGCAGCTCATCGCACGCCTCCAGGGTGTCCAACGCACGGGCCAGCTCGCCGTGCATCACCGCCGTGAAGCTGTTCAAACGATCCGGCCGATTCAAAGTGATCACGCCGACACCGTTCTCCAGCGTGAATTGAATCTGCTCGTAACCCTGCGTCATACCTGTTGCTCCCTATATCCTGTTATGTGATGTGGCCGCACAGAAAAAACTCCCCTGGCATGCCAAGCGATCCGCGATTGAGGCCGGTAGTTCCAAAACAGCCCGAATCTTACCGTGCTGCCATTGACGCTCGCGGCCCATCAGGTCAAAGCCACTGAAGCGCCCGGCATCTCAATCCAGCGACTGCAGCACCGCCAGTTGCTCGGCGCTATCGCCGAACAACTGATCCAACACCGTCAAGCGCTTGAAATAATCACCGACCTCCAGTTCATCGGTCATGCCCATCCCGCCGTGCAATTGCACAGCGCTTTGCGCCACATAGCGTCCAGCGCATGCCGCCTCGAGTTTGGCGCTGGCCAACATGCGGCGCCGTTGAGCAACATCCGGTTCACTCAGCGCCGCAGCAGCCACGTAGGCCATCGACAACGCCATCTCCTTTGCCACCAACATATCCGCCATACGATGCTGCAACACCTGAAATGCGGCCAAGGGCTGGCCGAACTGCCGCCGCGTCTTGAGATAATCGATCGTGATCTCCAGCAAACGCTCCATGGCGCCAGCCGCATGCGCACACAGCGCAGCCGTGCCCCAACCCAGCGCCGTAGCCAGCCCATCCCGGGCGGCTTGTCCGCGCGCCAACACGGCATCCGCTGTCACGGGCGTACGATCAAACTCGATGCGCGCGCAGCGCGTACGATCCAGTGTCGGCGTATCCAGCACCTGTACGCCTTGGGCATCCGCAGGCACCAGCAACAACATGGGCTCATCGTCGACATCGCGTGCCGACACAACCCAGGCCTGCGCCGCCGCACCATGCCAGACCAGATGCTTGGTCCCCGACAGATGCAGGACTTCGTCATTGGCCGGTTGCACCGTACACAATGACGGCTCCGTCTCGTAACGCCGCCCCGGTTCCTGATACGCCAGCGCCACGATCGCCTCGCCTGAGGCCAGCGCCGGCAGCCATCGCTGCTGCGTCGCCGCGTCCGCAGAGTCGGCAATCAATGCCGCACTCATCACTGCACTCGGGATCACGGGCTCGGAAACCAGGCCACGCCCCAATTCCAGATGCACGGGCAATAAACTGGCAGGCGCCTCGCCAAAACCGCCGTGCTCCGCCGCAATCGTCAGCCCCAGCACGCCCAGCTCGGCCAATTGCTGCCATGCACGCCCATCCAGCGCCGCAGTAGCCGCGCGCTCGCGCCGTGCCGCAAAACTCCATTCATCCTGCACCAAACGCCGCAGGCTATCGGCCAGCATGCGTTGCTCTTCGGTATATGCAAAATCCATGATGTGTTCTTCCCTTGCGCTGTCCCGCCTCAAAGCCCCAACATCATGCGAGCGATGATGCCTTTCTGTACCTCGGTGGTGCCGCCATAAATCGAGGTCTTGCGCATATCGGCATAGCCTGCGCCGGCCGCTGCCGCCATCTCGGGCCCCGGTCCGTGAAATGGTGCATCCGCCTCCATCCAGTCCGGGTCATACGCCCAGGCGTCCGGCCCGGCAATCTCCATCTGCAGCATCGCCAGATCCTGCTGTATCTCGGAACCTCGGATCTTCAGCACAGAAGCCTCCGGCCCCGGCGCATCGCCACGCGCCGCCGCGACCCGCAACAGCAACATCTCCAGCGCCATGATGTCGACCTCCGTGCGCGAAATCCGGTCACGCATCCGGCTGTCCTCCAGAATGGGGCGGCCATGCAGCCATGTACGGGCTGCCATCTCCTTCAGAATGCTCAGCTCGCGATAGCAATGCCCCAAGCCCGCAATACCCGTGCGCTCGTGGCCTAACAAGTACTTCGCATACGTCCATCCCTGCCCCTCGTCGCCGACGCGATTGGCCACAGGCACACGCACATTCTCCAGCCATACCTCATTGACATCATGCCCGCCGTCGAGGGTACGAATAGGCCTCACGCTGACACCCGGCGAATGCATATCGACCAACACCATCGAAATCCCGCGCTGCACCTTGGCCTCGGGATCGGTGCGCACGAGACAGAACATCCAGTCCGCATACTGCGCCAGCGTGGTCCAGGTCTTCTGCCCATTGATCACATAATGATCCCCATCGACCTCGGCGCGCGTCTTCAGCGACGCCAGGTCAGATCCAGAGCCCGGTTCGGAATAGCCTTGGCACCACCAATCATCGACACGGACAATGCGAGGCAACAAACGCTGCTGCTGCTCGGCACTGCCGTATTTCATCAGCACAGGGCCGATCATGCTCAACCCAAACGGCAGCAAACGCGGCGCGCCGGCCTTGAAGCACTCGACCTCGAAAATCAACCGTTCGATGGCATTCCAGCCTGTGCCGCCAAACTCCTGCGGCCACGTCGGTGCGCCCCAGCCCTGGTCCGCCAAGATCCGATGCCACCGCACATAATCATCACGATGCAGCCGCTGATGCTTCAGTACTTTGTCACGGATGTCTTGCGGCAATTTGTCGTTCGCAAAGGCTCGCACCGTCTCGCGAAACTGCCGTTCTTCGGGTGTCCAGCTTAGATCCATAGGAGGTCTCCTTATGGACGGTATCTAGCCACGGGCGAGGGCGTTAGCGCAATCTGGCTCTGCAAAAGCGGGGCTTTCGTGGGGATGAAGTGGTGCTTGTCTTTTTCTCTTATGAAGCAAGAGGGTGCGTGCTCGTGCAACGGGTAGAGTTCTTTAGGCGCCGGCGTGCGCCCTGACTGAGCGATGCGGGCCTAATCGGAACGGCTCGCCCCATTAGCAGGGGGCTCGGTCCGCTGCGCGGACTACCCGTCCCTCAAAAGGCCCG
>NZ_CBCSJH010000071.1:0-8800 GCF_965139195.1 Bordetella tumbae
AAGCCCCCACGCGGCCACTGCCCCGCATCGACGCCAATAGCACTAAGACCCCACACCCCCAGACACTCAACACTGTGAGCCCAATAACCACTAACGAAACGACAAAAGAAACCCGCTAAATCAGCCCCCGAATCCCCGCAATGCCATGCGCCCCATGCCGACGCGCCTCATCCAGGGTATCGCCAGACTGCCCCCCTAACGCATACACAGGCAGCCCCGCATCCCGATTGCCGGCAACGAAACCATCCCATCCCATCCCAGGTTGCCCCGGATGCGAAGGTGTTTCCAACACTGCCCCCAGCACCGCAAAATCCGCACCCATTTCCCGTGCATGCACGATCTGCGCATTGTCGTGAGCCGATACGCCGACTAAAGCGCCCTCAGGCAACTCCGGCCGCGTATGCAACGCGGCTGCATCGTTCGTGCGTAAATGCACGCCGTCTGCCTGACGCCACCAGGCTGCCGGATGCGCACTGTTGATCAGCACACGAGCACCTGCAGCATGACAAAGCTTGACGATGGTCTGTACCGCATCGCGTAGCGACGTGGCCCCAGGACCATCCGGCCAATCCGGCTCGCGCACTTGTATGAGCTTCAGGCCACGCGCCAGGGCACGTTCCAGCCGTTCGAGAAATGCGGGCAATCCTGCACGCCCGCCGATGGACGTGATGCCGTAAGTGTTGGGCAACTGCAGCCAGCGCAAGGGCGGCAGCGTGGCCGGCAGCAGATCGCCGACACTCGACGCCTCGGCGGGATTGACCCATTCCAGACGCTGATTTTCCAGACTGCGCGGCTCGCCTTTCCAGCCCGTGACTTGGCAAAACGCCAAGCGGACGGTGGTGTGGGGATAGGCGTGCACATAAGTCACCCACGGCACCGCTTGCGTGACCTCGATGCCGATTTCTTCTTGCAGCTCGCGCGCCAACGCTTGCAGCACGGTTTCGCCCGGCTCCAGTTTGCCGCCAGGCAACTCCCACCAGCCTGCCCAAGGTTTGCCCTCGGGCCGTTGCCCCAGCAGGAGCTGGCCGTCGGGCCGCAGAATCAGGCCAGCGGCGACGTCGATGATGCCGTCAGACATGGCGTGCCACCCAATCACGGGCAAATTGATAGGCCACCCGGCCTGAGCGCGAGCCGCGTTCCAGCGCCCATTGCAACGCCTCCGTGCGGCTGGCCTCGATCTGATCTGCGGGGCAGTTCAGTTCTTTTAGCCAGTGGTACACGATATCCAGATAGTCATCCTGCTTGAACGGATGAAATGACAGCCACAGCCCGAAACGCTCGGACAGCGAGATTTTTTCCTCGACGGTTTCGCCCGGATGAATCTCGCCATCGGCCTGGTGTTTGGCCTGCAGGTTTTCGCTCATGTATTCCGGCATCAGGTGACGCCGGTTGGACGTCGCATAGATCAGCACGTTGTCGCCCGATGCCGACACCGAGCCATCCAGCACCGATTTCAGGGCCTTGTAGCCGGCTTCGCCTTCCTCGAAAGACAGATCGTCGCAAAACACGATATAGCGTTCAGGACGCGCCGCGATCAGCTCGACAATGTCGGCCAGGTCACCCAGGTCGGATTTGTCGACCTCGATCAAACGCAGCCCTTGATCACCATAGGCGGCCAGCATGGCCTTGACCAGCGAGCTCTTGCCTGTGCCGCGCGCGCCGGTCATCAGCACATTATTAGCCGGCTTTTTCTGCAGAAACTGACGCGTGTTGCGATCGATGATGCCTTTTTGGCGTTCGATGTGCTGCAGATCAGCCATGTCGATCCGGGCCACGTGGCGCACGGCATCCAGCCAGCCGCGGGCGCCGCGCTTGCGCCAGCGGTAGGCATGGGCGGACCAATCAATCTCGGGCGGTGCGGCGGGCAGCCAGGCTTCCAGTTGGGCCAGCACGCGTTCGGCACGTTCGATCAGAACGGAAAAATCAGCAGCACTCACGTCAGTATTTCCTGCAGGGACAACAACAAGACAACAAGGGCGCGAGATCAGGCGCCCTCAGCGATCAATGTATCAAGAGCGGTAATCGGCGTTGATACTGACGTACTCGTGCGAGAAATCGCAGGTGTACACGGTGTCAGCCGCCTGGCCACGCGCCAGTGCGATGCGTACGGTGATTTCCGCCTGCTTCATGACACGCTGACCGTCTGCCTCTTGGTAGTCAGGGTTGCGGCCGCCGTCTTTGGCGACCAGTACGTCGTCCAGCCAGAGGCGCAGCTTCGAGACGTCCAGATCGTCTACGCCGGCGTAGCCGATGGCAGCCAGGATGCGGCCCAGGTTGGGGTCGGAGGCGAAAAACGCCGTTTTGACCAGCGGGGAGTGGGCAACCGAGTAAGCGATCTTCAGGGCTTCTTCGGTGGTCAGGGCCTCTTCGACACGCACGGTCATGAATTTGGTCGCGCCTTCGGCGTCGCGCACGATCTTCTGTGCCAGGTCCAGTGCAGCCGCGGCCAGCGCATCGCGCACGGCCGCATAGTGCGGATCGGCCTCGGAGGCGATCTCCACGCCCGATTGGCCGGTGGCAATGATGATGAACGAATCGTTGGTGGACGTATCGCCGTCGACGGTGATGCGGTTAAACGACTGGTTGGCGATTTCCAGGGCCAGCTTGCGCAGCACGGGCTGCGCAATGCCCGCGTCCGTAGCCAGGAAGCTCAGCATGGTGGCCATGTTGGGGCGGATCATGCCTGCGCCCTTGCTGATGCCGGTAAAGGTGACGGTCTTGCCGCCAATCTGCTGGCGCTGCGAGTGGATCTTGGGTTGCGTGTCGGTGGTCATGATGCCGTGGGCGGCATTGAACCATTCGTTCGGACCCAGATTGCCCAGGGCCGCAGGCAGGGCGGCGGTCAGGCGGTCCAGGGGCAGGGGCTCAAGAATGACGCCGGTCGAAAACGGCAGGATCTGCTGGGCGGGAACGTTCAGCAGCTTGCCCAGAGCCACGCAGGTGTCCTGGGCCTTTTTCAGGCCCTCGGCGCCGGTGCCGGCATTGGCGTTGCCGGTGTTGATCACCAGAGCGCGGATCGGGCCGCCTGCGGCCAGATGCGCCTCACAGACCTGCACCGGTGCGGCGCGGAAACGGTTGCGGGTGAACACGCCCGCCACATTGGAGCCAGGCGCCAGCTGGAACACGGTCAAGTCACGTCGGTTGGCCTTGCGGATACCGGCTTCGGTAACGCCGATGTCTACGCCGGCAACGGGAAAAATATCGGACTCGGAGGGGATCTGCAGGTTAACGGCCATGACTTCGTCTCTGTGGCGGGGGGCAAAAGGAATCTCGAAAACCCCGTCCGTCGGACGGGGGCTCCGCGTATTATCCCACCATCGAGTGACGGGCCAAGGGATTGCCCGGGGTTGCCTTATTTTCCTGCCTCACGCAGTCAACACTCCTGGGCGTATGGCGGCTCAGGGCAGGCTTGTCTCAGGCGCCGCAGCGCAACGTGCGGTGGCCGACCGTGATCGTGTAAGCCCGCGATATTCGCGACGCTGAACTGAAGCCAGGGCAGCGGCGGTTGCGATCAGCGATCGTGTTTGCGAGCGGCGACGACTTGCAGTTTCAATTCGCCCAGCGCCTGATACAGGGCATCCCGATGATCCTCGGGCAGATCGGCGAACATCCCTTTCACCCAGCCCTCATGGGCGCGCGCCATGCGGGTGAACACCCGGCGGCCTTGCGGGGTGAGTTTCAGGACGGAGCTGCGCCGGTCGGTTTCCACCTTGGTGCGCATGACCATGCCTTCTTTTTCGAGCTGGTCGGTGATGCCGGTGATATTGCCGTTGGTGACCATCATGCGGCGCGACAGCTCGCCCATTTTCATCCCCTTGGGCGCTCGCTGCAGTTGCGCCATCAGGTCAAAACGGGGCAAGGTGGTGTCGAATTCGGTGCGCAGGCGGCTGCGAATCTCAGACTCGATCAGATTGCAGCAAGTCAGCATGCGCAGCCATAGGCGCAACGCATGGTGATCATCGGGCGCAGCGCGTGTTTCCAGGTCAGGCGTGTCGGTCATGATATGGCGCAGAGCGAGTCTCGGTAAAAACCCTAGTCTTGTCTTGCCAGATACTTTAAACCTAAACTATGAGACACGCTAGTCCTGTTTGTGTCGTCCGGGAGATGTGCTCAGGCCAGCGACAGCCGTTTCGCATTCGCATTCCCTTATAAAAAACATCCGCCGCCCGCGGCGCAGGAGTACCACGATGCGTTTCATGACTTCTTTGGCGGCTGCTATTGTGCTGCTGCCGGCCCTCTCATCTGCCGATCCCGTCAAGGTCGGTATTGCTAATGATATATCGGGTCCGTTTTCTGCGCTTGGCGCCGAGGCACGCGACGGGTTCAATCTGGCGATCAAGCAGTTGGGCGGCAAGCTGGGCGGCCAGCCGGCCGAGTTCCTGCAAACAGACATGGGCGGCAACCCCGATCAGGCGCGTCAGCTGGTGTCACGCTACATCCAGCGCGACAAGATCGATTTCTTTACCGGCCCCATCGGCTCGAATGTCGCGCTCGCCGTGGGCCCCGCGTTGTTCGCCGCCAAGGTGCCTTATCTTTCCAATAATCCTGGCCCCAGCCAGTTTGCCGGTGATCGCTGCAATCAATACTGGTTCGGCACCTCGTATCAAAACGACGCGTTTCACGAGGCCGCAGGCAAAGTCGCCGCGGACAAGGGCTTCAAGAAAGTGCTGATCATGGCGCCCGACTATCCGGCGGGCAAGGATGCACTGACAGGATTCAAGCGCGGCTATAAGACCGAAGTCGCCGAAGAGGTCTACACCAAGCTCGGCCAGCTCGATTACGCGGCCGAGTTGGCGCAGATCCGTGCGGCCAAGCCGGATGCGGTGTTTATCTTTCTGCCGGGCGGCATGGGCATTAATTTCGTCAAGCAATTCGTCTCGACGGGCCTGTCGCAAAGCGTGAAACTCATCGGTCCGGGTTTTTCGGCTGACGAGGATGTGATCCAGGCCGTCGGCGACCCGATGCTGGGCATGTTCAACACCGCACAGTGGGCTCACGATCTGGATGTGCCGCAAAACAAGCAGTTTGTGGAAGCTTTCCGCAAAGAATACGGCGGCCGTTATCCGTCCGTCTATGCGGCGCAGGCCTATGACGTCATCATGGCCATGGATGCAGCCGTGAAACAAGCCGGCGGCAAGGCCTCTGACCGCGAAGCCGTCGTGGCGGCACTCGCCAAGGCCGATTATCCCTCGGTGCGCGGCAAGTTCACCTACGGCAAGAACCATTACCCCATTCAGGCCTATTACCTGCGCGTGATCGAAAAAGACGGCGATGGCCGCATCACCAACAAGCTGGTAGGCAAGGTATTCGACAATTATCAGGACGTATACGTGGGCCAGTGCAAGCTGTAACCATGTAGACCGCCCCGCGGGCCGGTGCTGGCCCGCGGCAATGGGGAAAACAGGTTTCTTGACCGGATCCTGAGTTGACGCAGGCGTTTGCAACTGCCTGCGCAGACCCGAGGTTCTCGGAGTAATAGATGACGCTAGTGGTCGAGCAGTTGCTAAACGGCCTGCAGTTCGGGCTGATGTTGTTTTTGATTGCCGCCGGGTTGACGTTGGTGTTCGGGATCATGGACATCATGAACCTGGCGCACGGTTCTTTGTACATGGCGGGCGCCTATGTCGCAGCCGAAACCATGCAGCGCACTGGTTCTTTTCTCACCGCGGTTCTGGTCGCCGCGTTGGCGACGGGGGTAGTGGGCCTGGTGCTGGAGCGCCTCTTGATACGCCGCCTCGCTGTGCGCGATCACCTGGCGCAGGTCTTGGGCACCTATGCCGTCATCTTGATTGCCAATGATCTGGTCAAAATTATCTGGGGCCCTGCGCCGGTGATGTTGAATTTGCCGGCCGCTTTGTCCGGGCCCGTGCGTTTGCTGCCCGATCTGATGTATCCCGCTTACCGGTTGATGATCATCGCTTGCGGGCTGGCCGCAGCGGTCGGCTTGTACTGGTTCGTGACGCGTACCCGCGCGGGCGTGCTGGTGAGAGCGGGCGCCTCCAATCGGCAAATGGCGACGCTGATGGGCGTGCGCGTGCCATTGCTGTTTCTAGGAGTATTCACCATCGGCGCCATGCTGGCTGCGGTGGCGGGCGCATTGCTGGGGCCGATCACTGCAGTGCAAGTCGGGATGGGCGAAGAAATCCTGATTCTGGTACTGGTATGCATCGTGATCGGTGGCATCGGCTCGATACGCGGCGCGTTTGTCGGCGCCTTGTTGGTCGGGATGGTCGATACCGCTGGCCGGGCATTTCTGCCCATGCTGTTGCGCGAAGTCTTGCCGCCTGCGATGGCGTCCAGCCTGGCCGCGACGTTCGCGGCGATTTCCATTTATCTGCTCATGGCTGTGGTGCTGGTATTCCGGCCGGCTGGGCTGTTTCCGGCGCGTGGGTGAGCGATGCGTAAAGCAATCATAGGCAGTTGGATCGTGCTGTTGGCCCTGGCGGCATTCCCGCTGGTGGCCGAGGCCATGGGGCTGGATTTTTATGTGTCAGTCGTACGGCGGGTGCTGATCTACGCAGTAGCAGCGACGAGTTTGAATTTGATCCTGGGTTATGGCGGCATGGTGGCGCTGGGCCATGCGGCGTTCTTTGGTGCGGGAGCTTATGTCGTGGGAATTCTGGAGTCCTACGGCGTCCAGGCGGGGCTGATCGTCTGGCCCGCCGCCGCTGCGCTGGCAGGCGTCCTGGCATTACTGATCGGCGCCGTGTCGCTGCGCACGCGCGGGGTCTACTTCATCATGATCACCCTCGCTTTTGCACAGATGGTGTATTACGTCTTCATCTCGCTGCGTCAGTATGGCGGAGAAGACGGCCTGAATCTGGCGGGGTATTCATCCTTGCCTGGCGTGGATCTGGCCGACAGCAACAGCTTTTATTACGTTGTCCTGGTGTTATTCGCCGTGCTGATGTGGGCCTTCGGGCGGTTAGTGAACTCGCGATTCGGCACTGCGCTGCAAGGGATACGCGAAAACGAATCGCGTATGGAGGCGCTGGGCTATCCCGTGTTTCGATTGAAGCTCGCGGCATTTGCCATCAGCGGCGCCGTGGCGGGGCTGGCGGGGGCGTTGCTGGCCAATCACAACCTGTTTATTTCACCCAGCCTGATGCATTGGACGCAGTCGGCCAATCTGCTGGTTATGGTGCTGGTAGGCGGCATCGGCCTGCGTTACGGCGGCGTGGTGGGCGCCGTGGTGATGCTGGCGCTGGAGGAAGTCTTGCGCATGTGGACGGAATACTGGCATCTGCCGTTGGGCATCTTGCTGTTGTGCGTGGTGTTCGGGGCTCCACGTGGCTTGGCAGGCTTGGTCGCGCCGTGGTTTGCGGGCGCGAGAGTGCGGGGAGGTCGGGCATGACTGGTGTAGCAAAGACCTCGGCGCCGGTGTTGCAAGCGACGGGCCTGGTTCGACGTTTCGGCGCGTTGCTGGCGACCGATCATGTGTCGTTGTCGCTGGCGCCTGGCGAGATCCACGCCCTGATCGGTCCCAATGGGGCCGGCAAATCAACCTTGATCCATTTATTGTCCGGGACCTTGCCGGCCGATGAGGGCAGCCTGGTGTTAGGCGGCGTCGATGTGACGCGCCTGAATGCGCACCAGCGCGTGGCGGCCGGTTTGTCGCGTTCGTATCAGATCACGAATATTTTCAAGTCGTTCAGCGTGCTCGACAACCTGTTGCTCGCGGCGCAGGCGCATGCGGGCAGCAGTTTCCGTTTCTGGAAACCGCGCACGGCCGATACCTCGCTATACGACACGGCGCATGCGCTGGCTCGTCAATGTGCGATTGACGATGCGTTGCTCGATCGTCCCGCAGCGACCATGCCACATGGCGAGCAGCGCAAGCTCGAGTTCGCGTTGGCCTTGGCTGCCAGGCCGAGCGTGTTGTTATTGGACGAGCCTATGGCGGGCATGGGGCCTGATGAAACATTGCGTTTGACCGACCTGATCGAGTCAATGCGAGGGCAGACCACCATGCTGTTGGTGGAACACGATATGCAAGCGGTATTTCGGCTGGCCGATCGCATCTCGGTGCTGGTGTATGGGCGCATCATCGCGACCGGGACGCCAGAGGAGATCCGCGCCAATCCTGAAGTGCGCAAGGCCTATCTGGGCGACGATGATTCTCCTCACGCCGGAGAGGTACGTACACAGGAGCAAGCGCCATGTTGAGTATGCGTGCTGTCGAGAGCGGGTACGGGGCCAGCCAGGTGTTGTTCGGGGTGGACCTGGATATCAGTGCGGGGCAGGTGGTCACGCTATTGGGACGCAATGGCATGGGCAAGAGCACCCTGTTACGGACGATGTTCGGCCAGTTGCCGTTGCGGGCCGGCACTATTCGTTTTGCGGGCCAGGATATCGGCGGCTGGGCGCCGGACCGCATTGCCCGCGCGGGGCTGGCGATTGTGCCCGAGGGGCGGCAGTGTTTTCCGAATCTCACGGTGCGAGAACATCTGACGGCTTTTGTCGCGGCACGTAATCCGGATATTGGGGTGCCCTGGACGGTGGAGAGGGTATTTGCGCTGTTTCCTCGGCTGGAGGAACGGGCGGGCAATATGGGGAATCAATTGTCTGGCGGCGAGCAGCAGATGCTGGCAATCGGGCGGGCGTTGGTGACGAATCCCAGACTGTTGATTCTGGATGAGGCGACCGAGGGGCTGGCGCCGTTGGTGCGTGAGGAAATCTGGAATTGTGTGGCTACGTTGCGGGAGGCGGGGCAGACGATTTTGGTGATTGATAAGTACGTGGAGAGGCTGCTGGGGTTGGCGGATTATCACGTGGTGCTGGAACGGGGGCGGGTGGTTTG
>NZ_CBCSJH010000072.1:0-8007 GCF_965139195.1 Bordetella tumbae
CGTTTGGGCTCGGGATGCGTGAGGGGGTATGGCTTTTTGGGGGGAATGCTAGGGCGGTGAATGCTAGGTGGTGAGTGCTAGGCGGTGAATGTGAAGCGGTGGGCGTGTGTTAATCGACGAGTGATAAGCGCCACAGCGAAGTGATTTCGGCTGCGCGGGCCGCGTGCAGCGGATCGGTGGGGTCTGATGCGCGGCCGTGGGTGGGGCGGGCGGTCAGGCGGTCTATGATGCGCAGGCCGGCGTTGGTGATCAGTGTGGACAGTTCGTCAGGAGCGCGTAGGCCCAGGTGTTCGGCCAGGTCTGAGAGGATCAGCCAGGCTTCGCCTTTGGGGGCGAGGTGTTTTGAGAGCCCTTGCAGGAATGCGCGCAGCATGCGGCTGTCGGGATCGTAGATTGCGTATTCGACGGGGGCGCTGGGACGTGCGGGCAGCCACGGGGGGTTGCAGATGATCAAGGGGGACTGGCCGTCAGGGAACATGTCGGTTTGCGTCAGGGTCACGTGTGACTGCAAGCCCAGCCGGGTCAGGTTTTCCTGTGCGCAAGCCAGGGCGCGTGGGTCCTGGTCGGTGGCAATGATGTGTTTGACGCCACGTTGTGCGAGGACGGCGGCCAGGACGCCTGTGCCTGTGCCGATGTCATATGCCAGCGATGTATCCGCGGGGAGCGGTGCGCGGGCGACGAGATCGATGTATTCGCCGCGTACGGGCGAAAACACGCCGTAGTGGGGATGAATGCTCGCATTGAGGGCGGGGATAGGAACGCCTTTCTTGCGCCACTCATGGGCGCCGACGATGCCTTGTAGTTCGCGCAGGGACGCCAGATAGGGGCCTGTGGCCGGGCCATAGGCCTCCAGGCAGGCCTGTTGTACATCGGGGGCTCGGCGCAGAGGGATGGTGTGGTCTGCATCGAAAGGCACTAGTACGCTGCCTAGCAGCCGGGCGCGTTGGGATTGCGCTTGGCGATGCTGGTTGAAGGCATCCAGCGGCGTGGCGGCCGGTTTGCGTTTTTTCTTGTCGATACGGCGTGCCAGCGCCTGCAATAACTGCCGCGCATTATGAAAATCACCGCGCCACAGGAGTTGCGTGCCTTCGCAGATCAGGCGATAGGCCGCGTCTGCCGATAACTGATCACCCGCGATTTGAACGCGTGTTGGCACAGGGGCTGCCGATTCGGAGCGCCAAAAGGCTGTCTGGGATTGGCCGGATTCGGTCCAATGGACGAGAGGTAATGCGGACATGGCAAAGGCAAAGGGTGAATGCCTGGCAATGTAGCAGGTTCTCCAATGTAGGGCTCAACTGCCTGTGAGGCCGGTCACTCACGTCAACCACCTATGCCGGTGTCCACAAAAACTCGATCACCACGCCCCGGCCAGGTGGCTCGGGGCGGCGATCTAATCTATCTGGGCACCCGACTGTGTGACGAGTTCAGCCCATTTGGTGATTTCATCTGGAGTGAATGTGCGCAGTTCCTCTGCGGTGAGAGGACGTTGTTCGATTCCCTGATTGCTGAGTTTCGCTGCCACGTCCTGATTGGAAAGTGCGGCTCGGGCGGCTTTTTGCAGGGTCTCGATGACGGGCGTTGGCGTGGCGGCAGGAGCGTAAATCATGAACCAGGCGACCAGGTCGAAATCCTTGCCGGTCTGTTCGGCTATGGTCGGGACGTCGGGTGCAGACGCGCTGCGTGTTGCACCGGAGCTACCCAATGCCCTCAGTTTGCCGGACTTGATGTGCGGCAGGGTCGCGGCGGGGTGATAGAACATGAACTGGGTTTGTCCTGAAATGACGTCGGTGACGGCCATGCCTCCTTCCTTATAGGGCACATGCGTCATTTCGCCACCCAGACGCATTTTCAGCAGTTCGCCGGCGAGGTGGCCCGAGGTGCCGTTGCCGGCCGATCCAAAGCTGATGCCCCCCGGCTTGGCGGCGGCCGTGGCCAGATCGTTGAGCGAGCGCAACGGCGAGTCGGCTTTGACGACCAGCAGGGTGGGCGTTTGGCCGACTAGCCCGATGGGAACGAAGTCTTTGACGGGGTCGTAGCCCAGTTTCTTGTAGAGGGTTTTGTTGATCGCGTGCGTGCCAACGGTGCCCATTACGATGGTGTATCCATCCGCGGGAGCGCGGGCGACTTGTTCGGTGCCGATCGTGCCGCCCGCACCGGCTTTGTTTTCAACAACGATGGTTTTCCCGAGCGACTCTGCCATGGCGTTGGCCATGATGCGTGCCACGGTGTCAGTGGATGTCCCGGGGCCGAAGGGGACAATCATTCTGATCGACTGTGTGGGGTAGTCCTGAGCGTGGGCCGAGGTGGCGAGCAGCGTCAGTAGGCAGGCGCTTGCTGCGATCGCCAGGGTTTTGTGTAGCAGTATGCTGAGAGGGGTATAGCGTGCCATCATGAAATCTCCTCCTGAGTTCTTGTTCTGTGTGCGGGCATGGGTTGCCGCCGCAGGCCACGGTAAACATGCGCCTGGGCGGACAGCGAGCCGCAGGGGCTGCGTGCTGCAGCCGTGTTGGTTATTGGCCTGAGCCAAATCCTGGCGGAACTTCACCGTCGTATTGCAATTCGCGTGTGGCTTGATAGGACAGCGCAAATCCTATGGACGCCTGGAGTTCTTCGGTGAGGTGCGCAATCAAGCCGGCCGTTCTGGCCAGAATGGGTACGCCTTTTAATGCGGCCAAGGGAAAGCCTACGCCCAGCAGCACAGCGGGGATCGCCGCCGAGACGTTGAGCCGGAGATCCTTGCCGATGATGGCTGGAATCTGTTTTTCTATTTCTTCGGCAATGGCGATGTAGTTCAGCTCCGCGCCGTTGATCCGGGCGACTTCGAGCAGCCGTGCGACACGGGGGTCTCGTTCCTTGTGCAGCGGATGGCCGTAACCCGGAATCGCTTTACGTGCTGCGCGGTACGCTTGCAGTTCTGCCTGAACCGCTGCTTCCAGCGTGGCGCCTGCGGCCTGGCGTTCTTGAATCGCAACGAACAACCGTCCTGCATATTCCGATGCTCCGAGAATGACCGAGCCGCATCCCAGGATGCCGGCCGCGACGGCGCCCTGCAACGCATCGGGCGCTGCGGCGAGGGTCATTCGGCTGGCTTGCACGCTGGGCACCAGGCCATGTTCCGCGATGGCAACCAGGGTGGCGTCGAGCACGGCCGTGGCAGTGGCGCTGGGGCGTTGACCCGTGACCAATAGATGAAAGTAATCCGTGAAGGAAATGTGGCCGATGAGATCTTTGCAGAGATCCTTGCCACGTACGACGATGGTGTGTTCGTCAGAGGTGCAGATCGCACTATGAGGGATAGTCGCTTTACCGATTTTCATGATGTGTCTGGAGCGTAGAGGGAATATCGTCAAGAGATGAGGGAGTTGATTCACACGCGAACGGGCGCAAGGCAGAAATCGAACGATGCGCTCCAAAATGGGGTGGCGAGCGTTCGGCCATCATGCGCGGTGCCGGGAGGATGATGTTGGAAATCGACGATCAAACTGTCTCGAACACCGAAGACCACGTCGGAGTCGATGTATGGGCTGTTGGCGACGAATAGGTGGGTGGTGATATCGACATAGCCGGGGGCGGAGAGTTTGAAATGGATATGGCCGGGGCGATTCGGGTGTTGCCCTATTTTGTTGATCATGAGACCCACAGGACCGTCCATGGGAATAGGGTAGTAGTTGGGCCGGATCGACCAGAATGCGTAGCGGCCGTCGTCGCCTGTCGCGAAACGTGCGCGTGCCAGCATGTCGGTTTGGCCCTCGATCTGCATGTCATAGACGCCTTCGCCGTCGCCTGACCAGACATCCAGCACGACACCGGAAAGGGGATTGCCTTGCAGATCCGTGACGCGGCCATGGTAGTAGGCGGGTTCGCCAGCGACACCGGCTGCGATGTCGCTGCCCATTTCCTTGAGTGGGGCGCCGGCCCAGTAGTACGGGCCCTGAACCGTCGCCTCGGTTGCGGCCGTCGCTGCGGCGCAGGCGGGGGCGATGGCCGATGCGCGGGCTTGAGCCGCCATGACGACTTGCATGGACGCGCCCAGTGTGTCGGATAGCAAGATGAACTCCTGCCGTTTATCGGTACAGGTTTGGCCGGTTTGCGTCAGGAATTCAATCGCAGACATCCATTCTTCGGGTGTGAGATCGACTTCGCGGATGAATTCGTGCAGCTTGGTGACGAGAGCCGTCATTAGCGTCTTGAATCGCGCATCCTGCGTGTCTGCCAATCGCGCAATCACCGCTTGCGTCAGGTCCAGACTTTGCTGATCGTTCAACTGTGTTCTCCTTTGGTCGTGTTCCAGGGCTTTACGCTTGTTTCTGCAGATGGGCATTATTCACCCAACGAATGCGCATGGGTTGCAGCACAAAGAACGCCAGCAGCGCTGCCAGAATGTCGAGCCCGGCGATGGAATAGAAGATCAGATCCCAGGATTGCGTTTTCTCGTATAGCAGCGCGGCGAGAGGGCCTCCCAGGATGGAGCCGACCGCGGTGGCGATCAGCAGATAGCCGAAATTCCTGGCGGCATGTGTTGTCCCGAATGCGTCGGCCTGCAGCGAAGGAAACAATGAATAGATTTCACCCCAGCCAAAGAACACGACCGCAGACAGCAAGACGAACGCGACAGGGTTCGATCCGAATTTGAGCAATAGCAGAATGGAGGCTGCTTCCATCAGAAAGGCGATCAGCATGGTTGGCTCGCGGCCGATCCTGTCGGATATCCATCCAAAAAAAGGACGAGTCAGTCCGTTCGCAGCACGATCCAGGGTGAGCGCGAGCGGCAGTGCCGCCATTCCCAACACGAGTGTCTGATCCGATATGCCGAAATGCACCGCGAGTGCGCCAAGTTGAGAGATGGCCATGAGTCCACCCGTGGCGACCAGGGCCATAATGAAAAACATGAGCCAGAATAACGGGGTGCGCAGCATTTCACGCGAGTTGAAATCACGTGTAGACGCCATCCCCGGCTGGGAAGGGAGTTCGGCGCGCGGCGGTGCGCTTGCGCGTTTCATGCCCAAGGACGCGAGCACGATGACGGCCGATAGCATCATGCCGAAAACCACCAAAGTCGTTTGCAGGCCGTGATCACGAATACTGGACGCGATGGGGAATGTGGTGACAATCGCACCGAGCCCATAACAGCCTGCCGCCATGCCGACGGCGAACCCTCTGCGGCGTGGGAACCACTGCACCATGAGCTCGATGACGGCGACATACACCCATCCTGTACCGATACCCGAGAGCACGCCGTAGGTGATATACAGCAGCGGCAGCGAGGTGACATAGGCCGAGCTTATCCAACTGAGCCCTACCAGCAAGCCGCCTGCCGCTGCAAAGGCCCGAGAGGAAAATCGGCTGGCCAATTCGCCATGCAGAGGGCCGATACCGCATTGAAAAATGCTGAACAACGCAAAGGTGACTTGCAGGGCCGACAGCGAAACGTCCAGTGAGCTTTTAAACGGTTGAACAAAAAGCGCCCAGACATACTGGGGGCTGGAGATTGCCATCATGGCAATCATGCCGAGTACCAGTTGAATCCACGGTTGGCTGCTGCGGCTTTGATCGGCTGGCCCTGAGGCAGCGATTGCGGGCGTTGATGAGAGCGTCACGGTTGTCTCCATTCATTATTTTTTCGGGACCTGCCACTCAATGTCGGTTCAGTTTTGCTTTGTCTGCAGTGCGGCCCTGATTTCAGCGCTGTGTTCGCCAAGCAGTGGCGGAGGAACGACGTCCAGAGGCCTTTCGCCATCGAAACTCACTGGCGATCGAACGGTCCTCCAGGCGCCGAGCGTCGGGTGCAATCCCTGAATTTCAAGTTGCAGATGTTTCGCCTGGGGATCCTGCAGCGCCTCGCTGGTGTCGTACATGGGCGCATGCGGAACATCCTCGGCCTCGAGCCGCCTGCACCATTCTTCACGAGTACGCGTCGCGAAAATCGAGCCCAATACATCGATCAGCGTGGCTTGATTGCCAATACGCGCCTCACGCGTGGCGAACCGCTCGTCCTGAAAAATATTCGGACGCTCAATCGCCCGGGCCAGGCCTTGCCAGAACTTTTCAGGCGAGGACATGTGCAGCGCTACCCATTTCCCATCTGCGCATTTCAACGTATAAGACTGCGAAACGCTGGGCCGGCTATACGGGCCCATCACCTCGTCTTCGGCGAAGAAATGCGTGAACGCGTCCAGGTTAAAGTGGCTCATCGCCTCCAGCATCGACACCTCGACAGATCGGCCCGTGCCCGTCCGGCCTCTTTCGACCAGCGCACCCAGAATGCCGTAGGCCGCATAAAAGCCCGTCAAGGCATCTGCAATGGCGGGGCCGACAACGCGAGGGTTTTCGGGATTGATCAACAGATTGAGAAAACCGCTCGCCGCTTGCGCCACCGTGTCATAGGCAGGCCGCCCCGCGGCAGGGCCGGTTTGGCCGAATCCGCTGATCGCACAGTAAATCAATCGTGGATTGATCTCACGCAGCCGTGCTTCGCTAGCGCCAAGGCGGGCCGCTGCACCCGGTCGAAAATTCTGGATGTAGACATCCGCTTCGCGTATCAGCGCATCGAAAACCTCGGCGTCTTCCGCCTGTTTGGTATTGAGCGTAATGCTGCGCTTGTTGCGGTTATAGGTCTGGAAATGCGGGCTGTAGAGTCCTCCCTTGAATGCGCGGAACGGATCACCCGTGTCAGGCTGTTCGACTTTGATGACATCGGCTCCCAGATCGGCGAGCAGCATTCCTGCCGCAGGGCCAGTGATGAACGTACCTTGTTCTACGACGGTGATTCCATCCAATACTTTGGCCATGCGTGTCGTCCTCGAGCGTAAGAAGGAGTGAGAGCTTGAGCAAGGCTAATCGAGCCAAACAAAAGATAGAAATGATTATTTTCTCCAGTTATCATTGATGGCATCGATTGATGGGGCCAGTATGGAATTACGTCATCTCAGATACTTCATTGCGCTGGCGGGGACATTGAACTTCACACGTGCCGCTGAAAGCGTGCACGTCACGCAATCGACGTTGTCTCATCAAATTCGCCAACTGGAAGACGAAATCGGGCAATCGCTCTTTGACAGGATTGGAAAGCGAGTCTTTCTGACTGAGGCGGGCGAGGCATTTCTGGAGTACGCCTCTCGCGCGTTATCCGAAATAGATCAAGGCCTGGGTGAATTAAAAGCGCGTGACGTTTCGATGTCGGGCGTGCTGCGAGTCGGCACCACGCATACGTTTAATCTGGGATTCATCCCCGAGTGCGTCGCTCAATTTCTGTCGCGGCATGCCACCGTGAAAGTCGTGATCGAGGAACTGCCGGCCGACGCCATCGTCGCCAGTCTGGACGCGGGCCAATTGGACATGGGTGTGGCTTATCGTCCCGAATTACGTTCTGGCTTACGTTTTGAGCCCTTATTCAACGAGGAACTTGTCCTCGTCGTGGCTAAGGCACATCCCTGGGCGCGTCGGAAGCGAATTCGTATGATAGAACTGCATCGAGAACCCTTGGTCATGTTGCCGCGCAGCTTTTCCACCCGTCGCATGTTGGACGAATTTTTCAGCGCAGCCGGCGCAGCGCCCAACATCATTGCAGAGATGAACACCGTAAACGCCATGTTCGGATTGATTTCTCGCATGCACGTCGGCGCCATCGTGGCAACCAGCGCCGTAGGCGAAAATAAAGGGCTATGCGCCCTGCCTCTGGAAGGCCCAACCCCCATGAGAACGCCGGGCCTTCTGTTCAAGAATGACCAACCCCCATCCAAGCTCGCAAGAGCCTTCGCAGCCCTGATTCGCAAGACAGCAATGACCTCTACACACAGTTCCAAACGGCCGGCGAAATAATCCTTCACTCTGGCTCGGTCATCACTAAACGCTGTCTCCTTCCCAGATGCATGCGTTGCTCAAACGCTACTGCTGGGCGTGGGATGCATGAGTGCTATTGGACGTCGAAGCGGGGCAGTGACCGTGTTGGCGCTTCACGGAGTCGGTCGGCCGCCTGCGCGTCCGACTACCGCATCGCTCGTCTCGTAC
>NZ_CBCSJH010000073.1:0-7966 GCF_965139195.1 Bordetella tumbae
CCTCACGGCCGCTCTGCTAGAATCTCATTTGACGGGCCCCTTCGCATGGTTCGGCGGTGAACCTGGTCAGGTCGGGAACGAAGCAGCCATAGTCGTTTAGGATCAGTGCCGGAGTAAGGCTCGTCAACCGGTTTCCCCAAGGGGGCGCCGTAATCGGAACGAATTGTCAGCATCAGGGCAATTCGCGCGCTGGTTGCGGCGCCCTTTTTTATCGCCGGGCCGCCCCAAGATAAAAACGCCCCTTGGGGGCAGCAAGCCGAAGGCGCGGCGTGGGGGGGCATTTTGTTTTTGGGCGCGCAGGCGCGCATAACTGGCTCTACAATCCGACCATGACTTATCTGGTACTGGCCCGCAAGTGGCGCCCACGTTCGTTCGATACCCTGGTAGGCCAGGACCACGTGGTGCGCGCGCTGACCCATGCGCTCGACTCTCAGCGCCTGCATCACGCCTGGCTGTTCACCGGCACGCGTGGCGTAGGCAAAACGACCTTGTCGCGCATTTTGGCGAAATCGCTGAATTGCGAAACCGGCATTACCTCTCGACCCTGCGGCCAATGCCGTGCGTGTACCGAGATCGATGCCGGCCGCTTTGTGGATTACCTGGAACTCGATGCGGCGTCGAACCGCGGCGTCGAGGAAATGACCCAGCTGCTCGAGCAGGCGGTGTACGCGCCTGGCGCGGGCCGTTACAAGGTCTACATGATCGACGAAGTCCACATGTTGACTGGGCATGCGTTCAACGCCATGCTGAAAACGCTCGAAGAGCCGCCGCCCCATGTGAAATTCATCCTGGCGACGACGGATCCGCAGAAAATCCCGGTCACGGTGCTGTCGCGCTGCCTGCAATTCAACCTGAAACAAATGCCGCCTGACGCCATCGTCGGTCATTTGCAGGCGGTGCTGGCAGACGAGTCCATCGGCAATGAGTTACCGGCCTTGCGCCTGATTGCACAGGCGGCGGGCGGGTCGATGCGCGACGCCTTGTCGCTGACGGACCAGGCGATCGCCTACAGCGCGGGCAATCTGACCGAGGATGCCGTGCGCGGCATGCTGGGCACGATCGATCAACGCCATTTGGTGCGTCTGCTCGAGGCGTTGTCGGCGGGCGAGGCCACAGGCGTCCTGGCGGTGGCCGAGGAACTGTCGACGCGCGGCTTGTCCTATGCGGGCGCGCTGGCCGATCTGGCGGTGCTGCTATCGCGTGTCGCCATCGAGCAGCGTGTGCCTGGCGCGACCCCGGCCGAGGACCCCCTCGCTGGGGATATCGGACGCTTGGCGACCCTATTGCACCCTGACGCGGTGCAGTTGTTTTACTCCGTAGCAGTGCATAGCCGCAGCGAGCTTTCTCTCGCCCCGGATGAGCATGCGGGCTTCATCATGGCCTGTTTGCGTATGTTGGCGCTGAACGGGCAGGCAGGGCCGCAGACGGCATTACAGGCTCCTGCGCCAGCGGCGGGCGGAGTATCTGCTACCGCCTCGGGGGCCGTCACTGCAGCACAGCAGGCCGCTTCAGTGCCCGTCGCGGCAAGTACCGCGGTGCAGGAGTCACCTCGCGCCGCCGTGTCGACTGGTTCAGAACAGCCGGCCGTTGATGTAGCGCAGGGAGCTGCCGCAACATCGAATACTGATGCATCAGGTGCGGCACTGAGCACGGCTTCTGGCGCCGCCGCACCGGCCCCTGCGGTATCGCCTGGTGCTGCTACACCGGCCCCTGCAGCGTCGTCTGGTGCTGCCGCGCTACCCTCAGCACCGAGTCAGCCTGCTGCGGCCCCGTCTGCGCAGGTCGGCACTCAGACTGCCTCCGCACCGGCGGCTCCGACGGGCGCTGCTGCACAGCAGGTTCCCACGCCTGGGGCACAGCCGGCTGCGATTCGCGCAGAACAAGACATTCCGCCGTGGGAGGACTTGCCTGCGGCCGCGGATCCAGCGCTGGATTCCGCTCAAACTCAATCTCAGGACGTGGCGACCCCATCAGCTCAGGGCAGCGCGTCGACGCCTGACTCTGCCCCGGCCTCGGATGCCAAAGCGGCGCACGCGGCTGCGTTGGCAGTGACGCCGTCCTCGGCTCACACGCAGGCCAAGGCCTCGCTGCAGCGCCCGGATGAGCCGCCAGCCTGGGTGGACGAAGACATTCCGGACGAGGCCGAGGGCGGTTACATGCCCGCCTCCGAGTTCACCGCCGATCCGGACGATGAGTTCGAGACGCTGGCCACATCAGCACCGGTGGCCGACCTGGCGCCTGCGCCACGCCGGCCTGCCGCACCGCCGCCTCGTCGCTCCCGTCAGCCTGGCGCCAGCCTGAACAATATGTCGGCCACCGAATGGCCGGCGTTGGCGGCGAAATTACCGGTGACCGGCCTGGCGGCGGAATTGGCTCGGCAAAGCGAATGGTCGGGCGTGCAGGGCGATGCCGTCGTACTGCGCGTCGCAGTGAAAACGCTGGCGGAAAGCGAAAGCCGCGTGCGTCTGCAAACCGTACTATGCGAACATTTCGGCCAAGGGCTGCGCTTGGAAATCGAGGTCGGGGCGACGGGCGACGGCACGGCCCACGCCGTGGCGCAGATCGAGAAAGCAGCGCGCCAACAAGCGGCCGAGGAAGCAGTAGACGCCAACCCCTTTGTGCTGGCATTGAAAGCCGATTTCGGCGGTCGTGTCAGCGCGGTGCGGGCCGTCGAACCCCGTGCATGATCAATGTAAATAGGTCGTCGTTCTCTTCTTGAACCCAAACACCTGTTAAATTTTTATCCCTATTCAAGGACGTTCCCATCATGATGAAAGGACAACTGGCTGGTCTGATGCGCCAAGCGCAGCAGATGCAGGAAAACATGAAAAAAGCCCAGGACGCGCTGGCCGACATCGTCGTCGATGGCGCTTCGGGCGGTGGCCTGGTCAAGGTTTCCATGACTTGCCGCCACGACGTCAAGCGTGTCGAGATCGATCCGAGCCTGTTGGCCGACGATAAAGACATGCTCGAGGACCTCGTAGCAGCGGCGTTCAACGACGCGCTGCGCAAGGCCGAAGCCACTGCGCAAGAAAAAATGGCCGGCGTGACGGCCGGTATGCCCTTGCCGCCGGGAATGAAGCTGCCGTTTTAACCCTGTCAGGTGAGCGGGTGCGTATTTTTTGCGCGCCTGATTGCCGCTTTTCGTCGTTTCTTTTCGTTGTTTCTGTGGCCGAGATGGATCCTCAACTGCCTGAACCTGAGCCGCTGGTCTCGTTGATCGAGGCGCTGCGCCGCCTGCCCGGCGTCGGTGTGCGTTCGGCCCGGCGGATGGCTTATCACCTCATGCAGCACGACCTGCAGGGGGCCGATATGCTGGGCAGGGCCTTGGCAGGAGCTGTGCAGAATCTGCGTCATTGCGCGCGCTGCAACAGCTTTACCGAGGACGAGATCTGCGCCACCTGTGCCAATCCCAAACGCGATCCGTCGTTACTCTGCATTGTCGAAACGCCGGCCGATCAAAATATGATCGAGGCCAGTCACGGTTATCGTGGTTTGTACTATGTGTTGATGGGCCGTGTGGCGCCGCTTGAGGGCATTGGCCCTCGCGAGCTGGATTTCGATCGTTTGCTCGAACGGGTCTCCGACGGGGTGGTACAGGAGGTCATCCTGGCCACCAATTTCACGGCCGAAGGCGACACGACCGCGCATTTCCTGAACGAGGTCCTGGCCGACAAGGGTCTCAAGGTCACCCGTCTGGCACGTGGTGTGCCGGCCGGCAGCGAGCTGGAATATGTCGACGCGGGGACGATCGCCTGGGCGCTGATGGAGCGCAAGTCGGCATAGCTCCCGATGTATGATGCTGCGGCGATGGTCGAACAAGGTGTTCGCTGGCGTGATCGGCATGGTCGCGTCCGAGCCCCGGTTTTGGCCCTGCATAATGATTACGTGACGGCCAGTCAGGCCGCAATGGACACACAGGCCGCGTAGCGGCAAAGGAGACCCTCCATGTCAATCACTCGTCGTGATTTACTCAAACTGGCCGGTGCGGCCGGTGCGATGAGCATGGCGCCAGCCATTGTGCGGGCCCAGAAATTAGAAAAAACGAGCGTGCAGATCGCCGTGGGCGGCAAGCCCCTGATTTACTACCTGCCGCTCAGTATTGCCGAGATCAAGGGCTACTTCAAAGACGAAGGCCTGGATGTCAAGATTGCAGACTTTGCCGGCGGCTCCAAGGCCCTGCAGGCCGTCGTGGGCGGTAGCGCCGATGTGGTGTCCGGTGCCTTTGAGCACACGCTGCACATGCAGTCCAAGGGGCAGTTCTATCGTGCCTTTGCGCTGCAGGGACGCGCACCCATGATCGGTTTCGGGGTCTCGAAAAAGACTGTGCCCAACTACAAGAGCCCGGCCGATCTGAAAGGCAAGAAAATCGGTGTGACCGCGCCTGGCTCGTCGACGAACATGGTGGTCAGCTTCTTCCTGGCGCAACACGGCTTGACCGATAGCGATGTGTCGTTCATCGGCGTCGGGGCTGGCGCGGGGGCAGTGACGGCTTTGCGCAGCGGCCAGATCGATGCGATGTCCAATACAGACCCCGTGGTGTCGATGCTCGCATTGGCCGGCGATATGGACATCATCGTCGATACTCGCACATTGAAAGACACCCAGGCTATCTTTGGCGGCAACATGCCTGCGGGCAGCTTGTATGCCCCGCAAGTCTTTCTCGATGAAAATCCCAACACGACGCAGGCATTGACCAATGCGATCGTGCGCGCCGACAAATGGCTCCAGCAAGCCAGCGCCGATGAGATCGCCAAGACGGTGCCGACCCAGTATCTGTTGGGAGAGCCCGACGTGTACAAGGCGGCGCTCGAAAAGAGTAAAGAAGGCTTCTCGCCTGATGGCGTGATTCCCGAGGACGGTGCCGCTACCGCTACGAAGGCATTGGCCGCCTACGTCAAGGGTTTCGACGCCTCCAAGATCGATCCGTCGAAGGCCTGGACCAACGAATTTACCCAACGTGCTAACCAGAAATACCCCAATGGCTGACGCCGCACTTTTACTCGACCACATCACTTGCACCTTCGTGTCCCGCGATGGCGCAGACAAACGCTATACCGCTGTGCAGGACACGACCTTGGCTATCGCACCGGGCGAGTTCGTCTCGGTCGTGGGGCCTACGGGCTGCGGCAAATCCACCCTGCTGAACGTGGGGGCGGGTTTGTTGCGCCCGTCGTCGGGGCAGGTCAAAGTCTTCGGGCAACCCTTGCAGGGCATCAATACTCGTGCCGGCTACATGTTTCAGGGCGAGGCGCTGTTGCCGTGGCGCAGCGCCTTGGAAAATGTCATCGCCGGCTTGGAGTTTGCAGGTGTAGACCGCGCCGAGGCGCTGGAGCGTGGCCGTGATTGGATGCGGCGCGTGGGCCTGGGCGGCTTCGAGGAACGTTATCCGCACCAGATGTCGGGTGGTATGCGCAAGCGCGCCATGCTGGCGCAAACGCTGATTCGCGATCCCGACATCATCTTGATGGACGAACCCTTTTCGGCACTCGATATCCAGACGCGTCAGTTGATGGAAAACGAGGTGCTCGATTTGTGGATGGCCAAGCGCAAAGCCGTGCTGTTCATCACGCACGATCTGGACGAAGCCATCGCGATGAGCGATCGGGTGGTGGTGCTATCGGCGGGGCCGGGCACGCATCCCATCGGTGAGTTCGCCATTGATCTGCCGCGTCCGCGCGACGTGGCCGAAGTGCGTACCCATCCGCGCTTTGTGGAGTTGCACGCCGCGATCTGGGGCGTGTTGCGTGAAGAAGTTCTGAAGGGCTATGCCCAGCAAAAGCGAGCCTGATATGTCGAAATTGTCTAAACCGGGCTCGTCGTTCAGCCTGCGCTTTTGGCAGCTGTTGCTGCTGGCCGTCATTCTCGTCGTGTGGTACGTCGTATCGCTGGATCCCAAGGTTGCATTCTTTTTTGGCCAACCGCTCGAGGTCTCCAAGCGCATCTGGGCATGGTTCATTACCGACGCTGATATCTATCGCCATTTGTGGGTGACGCTCTCGGAAACCGTGCTGGCGTTTTTCATTGGCACGATATCGGGTTTGGGTTTCGGGCTGTGGCTGGGGCTGTCGAATACCGCCAGTGCCATTCTTGATCCGTACATCAAGGCTGCCAACTCGATGCCGCGCGTGATTCTCGCGCCGATTTTCGGGATGTGGTTTGGCCTGGGGATCTGGTCGAAGGTCGCGCTGGCAGTGACGCTGGTGTTCTTCATCGTGTTCTTCAACGTCTACCAAGGCGTGCGCGAGGTCAGTCCGACGTTGTTGGATAACGCGCGTATGCTTGGCGCAGGCCGCCGTCAATTGCTGCGCCATGTGTACCTGCCTTCGGCAACGAGCTGGGTGTTTTCCAGCTTGCATACCTCGGTGGGCCTGGCGTTCGTCGGCGCAGTCGTGGGCGAATACCTCGGCTCGGCCAGTGGCGTGGGTTATCTGATTTTGCAGGCCGAGGGCACGTTTGACGTCAATACGGTATTTGCGGGCATCGTGGTGCTGACGGCCTTTGCACTGTTGCTCGACTATCTGGTCGGCATCGGCGAAAAACGATTGATGAAGTGGCAGCCCAAAACGGGTGAGACCGAAAAAATCTGAGCGGAATCCGCCCCAAGAGCCACGTGGTTTTTGGGGCTTTTTTTGCCTTGCGGCTGCCTGCATGAGTTTTTTTAGGAGATTGCATCATGGCACGTCTTTCTTACGCGGATTTATCGCATCCAGAGGCAAAGCCTCTCGTCGATCGCATCGTTGCCGAGCGTGGCAGCGTCCTGCATCTGTATCAGATGCTGCTGCACAGCCCGGCCGTAGCCGGCGGCTGGCTGAATTATCTGACCTCCATTCGCCAATTGAGCACCTTGCCGGGTGATCTGCGCGAACTCGTCATCATGCGTGTGGCTGCTATCAACGGCGCGCCGTACGAGGCAGATCAGCATGCTCCCATCGCTTTGCGCGAGGGCATCAGCCAGGCACAACTGGACGCGCTCGAGCAATGGGAATCGTCAGATCTTTTCTCGGAAAAAGAGCGTGCAGTGCTGGCCTATACCGACACGATGACGCGCAACGTTCAGGTGCCGCAACCGGTATTCGATGCGGCACGCCAAGCCGTCGGCAGTGATAAATTGATGGTTGAGCTTACCGCGACAGTGGCCGCCTACAACATGGTGTCGCGCTTTTTAGAGGCGCTGCAGGTGCATTCGCACGATCATCGGTGAGTTGTTCCGCGGGGAGTGGCGTGCTTATGGACGTCGAGCCGAGGCAATCGGGCCGTGGGGGCTTCACAAAGCCGGTCCGGCCCGCNGGGGCCGGACACCGTGTTCGCTCGTCTCGTCCGCGCCTTCGCGCTACCTTCGACTTCCGCTCCACTCGGCTTTGAGGCGCCCCCACGGCCCGATTGCCTCGGCTCGACTCGCAGTAATTCAAGCTCATCACACCGCTGGCACGAGTTTCCTGCTTGGCGTTTTTTTGTTGCTCTGATGGTAAAGAGAAAGATCTTGCAGGGCACACGCGAATCGCTATCGGTCCAGGCATGCGACGGGGTGGCGTGGTGCTTGGTTGGAAGATCTGCTTGGCTAGAGTTAATGCATGCGAAGATGCGTCGCACATCTTTGGATATCGCGAAGTCGTGGTACGAACAGTCGTCTGCTGATTTATGAGAAATCGTTGCTCGAAAGATCTTCTGTTGATCTATGAGAAATCATCGCTCGAGAGATCGTCTGTTTATCGCCAATGCCAAAGCCTTCGCATGCAGATCACGAACGCTATTCATAGGCGCGCCAGTAGGCGCCTATGAATAGCCGCCCTGCCAGATTTTATCCTTGCAAAAATCCGATCCTACGAAGCCTACGTAGACCGCTCGTGCCAGCGACGAGGGAATCAGAGACGATGCGAGTCGAAGCGGGGCAGTGACCGTGTTGGCGCGCCTCGGAGTCGCGCGAGCGGAAGTCGTAGGAAGGCCCGAAGGGGCCGTACGAGAC
>NZ_CBCSJH010000074.1:0-6634 GCF_965139195.1 Bordetella tumbae
GGCGATGGCGGCATTGGATCGGTTGTTGGCGGGACCGGTGGATCAAGTGGTGTTTGTGAAGACGACGCAAGCCTCGGCGGCTCGCAGCCTGGGCATTAGCGAGAGGGTCTCGATCACGGCGGCATCGAATGCGCCGAGAGTAGTGATGCAGACGCCTCAAGAAAAACTTTCTTCTGGACTGCCTGATTCTTCCGCCGAAAGCGTCGACTTGCTATCGGCATAACGCGATTTCTTTTCACTGGTTGAAGAACCCTCCTGCATCTATTTGGCTTAAGAGGAATACGTATTATGTCGGCAGCAGTACAGGACATGTTGAAGGTGGCAAAGGCACAACGTGGTCTTGAGCAGAACCTGAGTCGCCTGTTGTATGCGCTGTTGGCGCAGCAGGATTGGCTTTCGGTAGCCGCAGGGCTGGCACCGCGCTATGTGCGCTGGCACGAGGCAGGCCTGCGGATGTTGCGGGAGCAGGGCGCGATCCAGGATGTGGCGCAGCTGGATTGGGGGACCTCATGGTCACAGTGGCAGATCTATCGAGAACAGGCTCGCGGCGATGCTGTGGTGGCGGCGCAGTTGCGCTTGCTCGATGCGGTGCTGCCGGCATTACCGGCGATTTTGCGGGGAGAGCGCGCGGCGACCGACGTGTTGTTTCCGCAAGGGCAATTGAGTCTGGTAGAAGGCGTCTATCGTGATCATCCAGTGGCGGACTATTTCAACGACGTGCTGGGTGAGCGGCTGGACACGTATGTGCGCGCCCGCCTGAGGCACGACCCACGGGCGAGGCTGAGGATCGTGGAGATTGGGGCAGGCACCGGGGGGACCAGTGCGGGGTTGTTCNCGCAACTGGCANCTTANGCNGAGCACATTGAGGAGTATTGCTACACGGACGTATCGCCAGCGTTTCTGCTACATGCACGGGAGCGCTACGCCGCACAAGCACCGTATCTGCAAACCAAGCGCCTGGACATCGAGCATTCGCCCGTGGCTCAGGGGTTCGTGCTGGGCCATTACGATGTTGTGGTGGCGGCGAATGTGCTGCACGCGACGCGGGATATCAGAAGCACCTTGCGGCATGTAAAAACGCTACTCAAAGGCAATGGGTTGCTGCTGCTCAATGAGTTGAGTGAGGCGAGCCTGTTCTTGCACCTGACCTTTGGATTACTGGAGGGTTGGTGGCTGGCCGAGGACGAGGCGGTACGTATACCTGGGACGCCGGCCTTGAGTCCACAGGGGTGGTACGAGGTGTTGACGGCGGAAGGATTTGGCGCGATCGAAGCGCCCGCGCAAGCTGCCCATGAGTTGGGCCAGCAGATCATTCTGGCTACTAGCGACGGTCTGGTACAGGTCCAGAGCGAGACGAGAGCGCCGAAGGCGGAACTCCGTGTATCGCTGCCTTCGCCCGCGGCACTGCCGGCGCGAGAAGAGGAGCCGGAGCAGGACACCATTGCCGGCGGTACGTTCTCTGAAGAGCTTGAGCGTGTGTTGACGGGATTGATCTCAACGCATCTGCAGATCGCTCGCGAAGAGCTTGAAAAAGATGCGTCGCTGAGCGAGTTCGGTTTCGATTCGATCACGCTGACCTCATTTGGCAATGTGTTGAACCAGCGGTATGGGCTGACGCTGAGTCCAACGGTATTCTTTGAGGCGCCGACGATTGCAGCGTTGACGGCGTATCTGGTGCGTGAGCACGGAGACGTTTTGGCGCCGGCGTTTGTGACAACGTCTCAAGTTGCAAAGCCGGAGCGATCTACTGAGGACATCGAACCGATCACCTCACTCGCATCGGTTGGCCGGCGGCTAGGCCGCCGNCCGCTTGCGGTGCCGGGCGGGCTGTCTGGGCCATCATCGGTCAGACCGGAGCCGATTGCGGTGATCGGCATGAGCGGCTGCTTCCCAGAGGCTCCCGACATCGAGACGTTGTGGGCCAACTTACAGGCGGGACGCGACTGCATCGGAGAGCTGCCGTCGAGTCGCTGGAGCGGCCGTGCGGCGCCGGCGGTGCGCCGAGCCGGCGTGATCGAGGGCGTGGAGGAGTTTGATCCACTGTTCTTCGGGATCTCGCCGCGCGAAGCGCAGGGCATGGACCCGCAGCAGCGGCTGCTGATGACGTATGTGTACCGAGCGTTGGAAGACGCCGGCTATTCGGTGCAAAGCCTGTCGGGCAGTTCGACGGCATTGTTGGTGGGCACAGGCACGAGCGGCTATGGCCAGATGCTGACGTTGGCCGGCGAGGAAGTGACGGGGTCGAGCGCCGCCGGGGTGGTGGGCTCGATGGGGCCGAACCGGATGAGCTATTGGTTGAACTGGCACGGTCCGAGCGAGCCGGTGGAGACGGCGTGTTCGTCGTCGCTGGTGGCGGTGCATCGGGCGATAGTGTTGTTGCGCAGCGGCCAATGCGGGCTGGCGGTGGTGGGAGGCGTGAACACGCTGCTGTCGCCGGAGGCGCACGAGAGCTTTACGCAAGCGGGGATGCTGAGTGCGGATGGGAGATGCAAGGCCTTCTCGGCGCAGGCCAATGGCTATGTGCGCGGCGAAGGCGTGGGGATGCTGGTGCTCAAGCCGCTGTCAGCAGCGCAGCGCGATGGGGACCACATCTACGGGCTGATACTGGGCAGTGCGCAAAATCACGGTGGTCGGGCGAACTCGTTGACGGCACCGAACCCGGTGGCGCAGGCGCAATTGGTGGAGTCGGCGTTCCGGGATGCTGGGGTTGATCCACGTACGGTGGGATACATCGAAGCGCATGGGACAGGGACATCGCTGGGCGATCCGGTGGAGGTGCAGGGCCTGAAGCGGGCGTTCCGGGCGTTGGCCGGTGCCGGTGAACTGGCGGCCGGGAGCATTGGGCTGGGGACGATCAAGAGCAATATCGGTCATCTGGAGTTGGCCGCGGGTGTGGCAGGGTTGATCAAGGTGTTGCTGCAGATGCGGCACAAGCGTTTGGTCAAGAGCCTGCATGCGGAGCCGTTGAATCCGCGTATTGATCTGTCGGACAGTCCGTTCTACGTGGTGAGCGAGGAGCGGGTTTGGGAAGCGCCGGTTGATGAGACAGGTCGAGAGTTGCCGCGGCGCGCGGGGGTGAGTTCCTTCGGCTTTGGCGGAGTGAATGCNCANGTGGTGTTGGAGGAGTATGAGGCGCCGAATTTAGTTGAGCCGAAGGGACAGTCTGCAGCGGCGCAAGTTTCAGTGATGCAGGCCCCTGTGGTGCATGATCCGATGATGCGTACGCCGATGGTGGTGGTGTTATCGGCGCGCACGGACGAGCAGCTTCGGGCGCAGGCGGTGCAGTTGCGGGAGTACCTGGAGCGGCGCGAGGTGAATCTGGCGTCGTTGGCCTATACGCTGCAGGTTGGACGTGAGGCGCTGGGTATGCGTCTCGCGTTAGTGGTGACCTCAGTGGAGGAACTTACGCGCAAACTGTTGGCCTTCGAGCAGGACGAAACGAGCTTGGAGGATGTGTATCAGGGCGAGATCAAGCGTGGGCCCGAGGCGTTGTCAGCCTTCGCTGCTGATGAAGATTTGCGGGAGGTAATAGACAAGTGGCTGGCACGCGGCAAGGTGAGCAAGCTGGCCGAGTTGTGGGTGCAGGGCTTGGCGGTGGATTGGTCTGCGTTGTATGGCGCATCGCGGCCATCGCGGGTGAGCCTACCGACGTATCCGTTTGCAAAGGAGCGCTATTGGGTGCCCGAGAGCGGGTCAACAGCACGGACTGCACATATCGCTGGCGGGCTGGCCATCTCGGGGTGCGAGGTGGTACTGCACCCGTTGGTGCAACGTAATACGTCGGACTTGAGCGAACAGCGTTACAGCACGTGGCTGACGGGCGAGGAATTTGTCTTGCGCGATCACATCGTGCTGGGTCAGCGAGTGGTGCCGGGCGTGGCCCAGCTGGAGTGGGCGCGAGCCGCAGTGAGTTTGGCATTGGGCGGGGCAGCACCGATTCGCTTGGAACAAGTGAGCTGGGTACGTCGCCTGGCGGTCGCCGAGCCGCTGGAGGTGCATATCGGCCTGGAGGTAGAGGACGGCCGAATCGGCTACGAGATTTATAGCGGCGAAGGCGAATCGGTGCAGGTCTACAGCCAAGGGTGGGCGGTGGTCTCGGCGCCGGGCGACGCGCCAACCGTCGATCTGGCGGGGCTGCAGGCGCAGTGCGGACGCACGCTCGGCAGCGCGGATTGTTATGCGCGGTTTGCCGCGATGGGCTTGCACCAGGGGCCCAGCTTCCAATCGTTGACGCAACTGCAGATAGGCGAGAATTTGGCTGTCGGGTCGTTGCAGTGGCCGGCACCTGCGCCCGCTGATGACGATCCCGCTTATGGTTTGCCGCCCAGCTTGTTGGACGGCGCGTTGCAGACCAGTCTAGGTCTGATGCCAGAGGACTCAGGGCCGACGGTACCGTTCGCGGTGCAGTCGGTGGAGCAGTGGTCGCCGGTGCCGGTGCCCGCGTATGCGGTGGTGCGCCCGGCGGTGGGCGACAGCGCGGCGGTGCGCAAGTTGCAGGTGGAAATCGTTGACCCGCAAGGGCGCGTGGCGGTTCGGCTGAGCGGCTTCAGCAGCCGGGCGGTGGAGCGGGCCGCGCCGGCGCAGACGGTGCTGTTGACGCCGCAGTGGACCGCCCGGCCGCTGCCGGTTCGGGTGCCGAAACTGGAGCGAGTGTCGGCCTATGCGCGGCACTGGGTGCTCTGGTGCGATGACGTCGCGGGTGTCGAGGCCGACACGCTGCTCGAGGCGGAGCTGGCGCCGGCTCAGTGCGTGCGACTGAGTGGGACCGGCGCCGGTACTCTGGCACACCGCTACGGTGTCTATGCGAGGCAGGTGCTGGCTCAGCTCAAGCGAATCGTGTCGGTAGCACCGTCCCAGCCGACGTTGGTTCAACTGGTAGTGCCGGGGGGCGGGGAAGGGGCGGTGCTGCAAGGCTTGGGCGGAATGCTGCGCAGTGCGGCGCAAGAGTATCCGATGTTGACCATGCAAGTGGTAGTGGCCGATGCGGCAGCAGACCTCGCCGCGNGGNGGNGCGCGGAAGCGTCGCAGCCGGCAGCGGTGGTGCGTCACGGGTCCGCGGGCCGCGACGTGTTGGAGTGGGTTGAGCAGGAGCCGGCCAATTTATCGTTACCCTGGCGCGACGGCGGCGTGTACTGGATCACTGGCGGGATGGGAGGTCTGGGCCGGGTGTTTGCGCAAGCGATCGCGAAGCAGGTGCGCGAGCCGGTGTTGGTGCTCAGCGGCCGCCGTGCGTTGGATCCCTCGCAGGAGGCCTGGTTGCAGAGCTTGCGTGCACAGGGTGCTCGTGTGGAGTATCGATCGGTGGCCGTCGATGATGAGGCGGCGATGGCGGCGCTGTCGCGGTCGATCGTGGCAGAGCACGGTCAGTTAAATGGGGTGATCCACACGGCGGGAGTGTTGCGCGACAGTTTGCTGGCGAACAAGACCGAGGCGGATCTGGGCACGGTGTTGCAGCCGAAGGTAGCTGGTGTGGTGGCGTTGGACGAGGCGACGCGAGAGTTGGCACTGGACTGGCTGGTGCTGTGTTCGTCGGTGGCGAGCGTCTGGGGCAATGTGGGGCAAGTCGATTATGCGGCGGGCAACGGATTCCTGGATGCGTATGCAGCGTACCGCCAGGGGCTGGTGGCTCAGGGGCTGCGCCGGGGGCAGACGGTCTCGGTGAGTTGGCCGCTGTGGGCCTCGGGAGGTATGCAGGTCGATGTAGCTGGTCAGGAGCGGATGCGGCGGTTGACGGGGATGGAGCCCTTGTCTGATGAGGCAGGGATCGCGGCGCTTGTGCACGCAATGTCTGTGACGTTGGGCGCTTCGCGTGTGCAGGCGTTGTCCATGGAGTCGGGCGCATCGCATGTGCAGGGAATGCCGGTGGCGTTGCGTGCATCGCATGTGCAGGAGATGTCTGCGGTATCACACGCCTCGCATGTGTTGGTGTTGCATGGGGATCGGACACGCGTGCTGGTCAGCGTGCAGGCGGCCTATGAGGCGAAGGCAGTGTCGACGCAGTTAAGTGCCGTGCCGGTACAGACGGAGAGCGGTGACGAGATTCGGGCCGAGACGGAGATGACGCCTTCGGGCGACGCCTTCGGGGGGCAGTTGGAGCGGGCGCTGACGGGTTTGATGGCGACGCACCTGAAGATGGCGCGTGAACGCTTGGAACGTGATGCGCCGCTGAGTGAGTTCGGGTTCGACTCGATCACGCTGACGTCGTTTGGCAATGTGTTGAACCAGCGATATGGGCTGACGCTGAGCCCGACGGTGTTCTTCGAGGCCCCGACGATTGCGGCGTTGACGGCGTATCTGGTGCGTGAGCATGGCGACGTTTTGGCGCCGGCGTTTGCTGTGACGCCTGCGCCGCAGCAGAACGCCCACCAAGGCATGCACGCGAAGCGTTCGGCCGAGGGAGGCGAACCGATCAGCTCGCTTGGCCGGCGCCGAAGCCGCCGGCCGCTTGTGATGCCGGGCGCGCAGATTGCGGCGGGTTCACTGCGACCGGAACCGATTGCGGTGATCGGCATGAGCGGTTGCTTTCCAGAGGCTCCCGACATCGAGACATTGTGGGCCAACTTACAGGCGGGACGCGACTGCATCGGAGAGCTGCCGTCGAGTCGCTGGAGCGGCCGTGCGGCGCCGGCGGTGC
>NZ_CBCSJH010000075.1:0-6582 GCF_965139195.1 Bordetella tumbae
AGTTTGGCCCCCGGCCCGCCGATGGTTCACGGACGTAGGCCGAGTCCCCGTTGAGGGGATGAGTCAGCCGACCAGGCCCGCCCACCACCTCCTGCCCGGCTGCGGCAAACGTCTTAAGAACCCCGTCGTATGCCCCCTGATGACAGCCAAACCCCCTGCACCAATTCAGGGACACAGCCCCCTCTAAGTTTATAAATATAAGTAATATAAACAACCTTCTATATAACCTATAATGCCCCAATCTATCCGGGGCCATTATGAACCTGCAACAATTCCGTTTCGTCCGCGAGACCATCCGCCGCGACTTCAACCTGACCGAAGCCGCCCGGATGCTATACACCTCCCAACCGGGTGTATCAAAGGCCATCATCGAGTTCGAAGACGAGCTAGGCATCAAGATCTTCGAACGCCACGGCAAGCGCATCAAAGGCCTGACCAAGCCGGGCCTGGCAGTCTCCCAAGTCATCGATCGCATCATGCGCGAAGTCGACAACCTGAAAAAAGTCAGCGACGAATTTGCCCGCCGCGACGAGGGCGGCCTGGTCATTGCATGCACCCATACCCAGGCACGCTATCTATTGCCGCGCGTGATCCCCGACTTTCGCAAACAATTCCCCAAAGTGCACTTGTCATTGGCCGAAGGCAGCCCCGCCCAATTGGCCGAAATGGTGTTGCACGAGCAGGCCGACCTGGCGCTGGCGACCGAATCACTGGCGCTGACACCAGGCCTGGCGACCTTGCCCGTCTACGCCTGGGAACACACCGTCGTGGTCCGTCCAGATCATCCTCTGGCCGAACTGACCTCCAGCGCCGCAAAGAACCTGAGCTTGGCGCAATTGGCCGAATATCCCATCGTGACCTACGACCGCGCCTTTACCGGCCGCAGCACGATCGACGAGGTGTTCGCCAGCCAAAGCATCCATCCCGATATCGTGCTCGAGGCCATTGATGCCGATGTGATCAAGACCTACGTCGACGTCGGCCTGGGCATAGGCATTATTGCCGGTGTGGCCTACGATCCGCGCCGCGACGGCAATCTGGTTGGTCTGCCGGTGGGGCACCTGTTTGGCACACACACCACGCGCGTGGGCGTCAAAGCAGGCGTATTCCTGCGTGACTACGTCTACACCTTCCTGGAAATGATGGCGCCTGCATTGACTCGTCAGGTCGTTACCGACGCAGTGCAGGGCAGTCGCGAATAGTCGTGGATCTCCTTGCGTTGCAGATATATCGGCCCGGCTTCATGCCGGGTTTTTTTATCGCATTTCCTGTCATTTCCGGCTTAGCTTATTACCGAATTATGTGATTTCCTATCGCATTTGAGAGCCTTGCTATGCCGGATCAAAAGCCGATAAATATATTAAATAAGAACCGATCTCATTTGTGTTGACTAAAAAATAGGAATCATTATCATTAACTCCACTTCCTCAACGATCTGGAGTACACATCATGACATCAGCGCTTAGCGCAGTGGTAGTAGGCGCCGACAGGCTGGGCAATATTCCAGACCTGCTGAAAGGGCACAACATATCGATCACGCATCACATCAGTGGGCGCGATCCGTCTCATCAGAAAAAAACCCTGCAACTGCCTTCGGGCACTCAGCTGGTCATTTTGCTGACAGATTTTTTAGGCCACAACGTAATGAAAACCTTCCGGAACGCGGCCCAGCGCGGTGGTATCCGGGTGGTGGCATGCCGCCGTTCGGTATGCAGCATGCAGCAGGCCCTGCAGCAGTGCGGCCTGTGCGGTCTCCATTGATGGCGCGCCGACTCGGGCCCGACGCCAGCTGTTGCTGATCGGGCCTGTTTTCGTTTAACGCCGCGTATTGCTGGCCGAAGCCACCAGATTGCCATCCAGGCGTCGGGCGCCGTTATAGCGTTTGGCCCAGTACTTCATGGTGATTTTTTCGATGCGCACCACGCCGCCCGCGCTGGGCGAATGCACAAAACGATCCTCGCCCAGATAGATCCCGACGTGCGAATAGCGCCGCCCCAGGGTATTGAAAAACACCAGATCACCAGGGCGCAACTCGGGCTTGTCGATCGACGTGCCTACCAATGCGATAGCCGATGCGTTGCGAGGCAGTTTCAGTCCCAGACCTTGTTCGGCACTGTAGGCCACCAGGCCACTGCAATCAAAGCCCGTGTCAGGCGACGACCCACCATAGCGATAGCGTATGCCGAGTTGATCGAGCGCTGTGTCGATCAATGGATTGGCAATGGCCTGCCGCCGTTCGGCGCTGATCGTACGGCGAGTGGTGGTGGTAGTGGCCAGTGCCCCGATGGGGTCGCTGGACAATGACGCGAGTTCGATATCCTGTTCGTCCAGGATGCCAGCGTCGGCACTATGGCGATTGGTGCTTGCGCAGCCCGCCAGCACCACGCAGAGGGCGGCAATCAGTAAACCCGGAATACGATAAGTAAAGCGGTCGCTTTGCGTGTGTGGCGCGCGCGTCATGAGTGCCGGTGTAGGCTGCCCCGCAGAGGGACGCCGTAAAAATGTGGGATGCCGCGATTCTAGCAAATGCTTGGTTGCAAATTGGGTAAATGCTTACACCAAATAGCCTATTTATTTTTTATTTGCGCTACATCTGCGCAAAAACAGCTCGATAACTACGGGAATACCCCAGGTTCAGCGGCAAGTCTGATGCAAGCTTTGCCCGCGACAATAGCGCAAACGAGACCACAGCGTCCGCATATCACCGGAGACAGGTATGCAAAGAACCCGCGATTTTCACCGCCGTTCGATTGACGACCGCGATGCCTTCTGGCGTGCCGAGGCCGAGCGTATCCATTGGGAAACGCCCTTCGAACAAGTGCTGGATTTTTCCCGTCCGCCTTTTGCCCGCTGGTTTGTCGGCGGGCAGACCAATCTTTGCTATAACGCGGTTGACCGCTGGGTGCCGCAACAGGCGGACCAGCCCGCACTGATCTGGGTGTCCACCGAGGTCGATAAAGAAATCACGTACACGCGCGGGCAACTGTATGACGAGGTCAATGCCGTGGCCGCCATGCTGCGCGAGCAGGGCGTGGGCCGCGGTGACCGCGTGCTGCTTTATATGCCGATGGTGCCCGAGGCCGTATTTACGATGCTCGCCTGTGCACGTCTGGGCGCGGTGCATTCGGTGGTGTTCGGCGGGTTTGCCTCGGTGAATCTGGCGCAGCGCATCGATGATGCGACGCCGAAAGTCATTGTCTCGGCCGATGCAGGCTCGCGCGCAGGCAAGGTCGTGCCGTACAAGCCTTTGCTCGACAAGGCACTCAGCCTTTGCCAGCATCCGCCGGGCGCAGTGATCGTGCTGGATCGCGGCCTGGCGCCGTGCGATCGTCAGCCGGGCCGCGATCTGGATTATGCCGAGCTGCGCCAGCGTCATGACGGCACCCAGGTGCCGGTGCAATGGCTGGAGTCTTCCGAGCCCAGCTATATCCTGTACACCTCCGGCACGACCGGCAAGCCCAAAGGCGTGCAACGCGATGTGGGCGGCTATGCCGTGGCGCTGGCGTCATCCATGGAATATCTGTTCGATGGCAAGCCGGGCGACACCTACTTTTGCACCAGTGACATAGGCTGGGTCGTCGGGCATTCCTATATTGTGTACGGGCCATTGATCGGCGGGCAGGCGACGGTCCTGTACGAAGGCACGCCGGTACGCCCCGATGGCGCGATATTGTGGAAGCTGGTCGAGCGCTTTGGCGTCAATACCTTGTTTTCGGCTCCCACTGCCGTGCGCGTGCTCAAGCGCCAGGCGCCCGAGCTGCTCTCGCGGCACGATCTGTCGTCACTGCGTGCGGTCTATCTGGCCGGCGAGCCGCTCGATGAGCCCACGGCACAATGGATTTCGCAGGGGCTAGGCAAGCCTATCATCGACAATTATTGGCAAACGGAATCGGGGTGGCCCATTCTGTCGGCGCAGCCCGGCGTTGAACGGGTGCCGACGCGTTTCGGCAGCCCATCGTTTCCCGTGTATGGCTTTGATGCCCGCATTGTCAGCGAGCATACCGGCGAGGATCTCGGCCCGGGCGAAAAAGGCGTGGTTGCGATTGCAGCGCCCCTGCCGCCCGGCGCGATGTCGACGATCTGGGGCGATGATGAACGGTTCGTACAGACCTACTTCACATCGATTCCCGGCCGGCAGTTGTATTCGACCTTCGATTGGGGGCGGGTCGATGATGAGGGTTATTGGTTCATTCTGGGCCGTACCGATGACGTGATCAACGTGGCGGGCCATCGTCTGGGCACACGCGAAATCGAAGAGTCCGTCAACAGTCACGCGGGAATTGCCGAATGCGCAGTTGTCGGCGTAGCAGATTCCTTGAAAGGCCAGGTGGCGATGGCCTTCGCCGTATTGAAAAATCCCGCGGCAGCCGAACGGCCTGACGATGCACGCGCGCTGGAAGGCGATATCATGCGTGTAGTGGAAGATCAGCTGGGCGCGGTGGCGCGTCCGGCCCGTATCCGGTTCGTGTCCGCCTTGCCGAAAACGCGCTCAGGCAAAGTCCTGCGCCGTGCGATCGTCGCGGTATGCGAGGGCCGGGACCCGGGCGATCTCACCACGATCGAAGACCCTACCTCTCTTGAACAAATAAAGGATTCGTTGCAATGAAAAGCAAACCCGTATTGACCGCCGAAGACGTCAAGAAAATCCTGGCGGCTGCCGAAGCGCATGCCGTCAAGAACGGCTGGGCGGTGACCATCTCCGTGGTGGATGACGGGGGGCATACATTGGGTCTGCTGCGTCTGGATGGGGCCGCGCCGATTTCCAGCTACATTTCGCCGGCCAAGGGCAAAACCGCTGCGTTGGGCCGCCGCGAGTCCGCCGGCTACGAGGACATCATCAACAATGGCCGCTATGCCTTTCTGTCGGTTCCGCAACTCGAAGGCCTGTTGGAGGGCGGTGTGCCCGTGATCGTCGACGGCGAAGTCGTGGGTGCGGTGGGCGTGTCCGGGGTGAAATCCTCCGAGGACGTCGAAATCGCTCGCGCAGGTATCGCCGCGCTAGGTCTGTGACACAGCCTTTACCGCCACAGGCTGGCCCAACTGAGAGCACGCCGGGCAACGTCTCGAGCGCATTGAATCCCGGCGTGGCTCGTCGAGAGGTCTGGGCCTGGGCGATGTATGACTTCGCCAATTCGGGCTATACCACCGTGATATTGACCACGGTGTTCAGCACGTATTTCGTCAGCGTGGTGGGNCAGCGTGCCCATTGGGCCACGCTGGCCTGGACGGCAGCGTTGTCGCTGTCGTATCTGTTGATCATGTTGACCATGCCGCGGCTGGGGGCCCGTGCCGATGCACGGGCCGCCAAGCGGCGATTGCTCTATACCAGCACCATCGGCTGCGTTGTCGCCACACTGGTGCTGACCCAGGCCGGGCCGGGCGATGTGTGGCTGGCGCTCGCAGCGCTGGCCGTGTCCAACTACTGCTATTGCATCGGCGAATCCGTCGTGGCGGCCTTCTTGCCCGAGCTGGCGCGACCCGATGCGCTCGGCCGCGTATCGGGATGGGGCTGGAGCTTTGGCTATTGCGGCGGCATGCTCACGCTGGGCTTGTCCCTGGCTGCGGTCACCGTAGGCGAATCGCGCGGATTGACCGCGCCCGAGTACGTGCCGTGGGTCATCGTCATCACTGCTGCCGTCTTTGCCCTGGCAGCCTTGCCCTCGTTTTTCCTATTGCGTGAGCGAGCCAGGCCGCAGGGCATGGCGCTCAATGCGTCCGGGATGCTGAGCCAACTGGCCGCCGTGTGGCGCGATACCGGCACCCACTATCCTGAATTTCGTCGATTGCTGATGTGCGGTGCCTGCTATCAGGCCGGCATCGCCGTCGTCGTCACCCTGGCTGCCGTCTATGCCGATCAGGTCATGGGCTTTACCATGCCGCAGATCATGCTGCTGGTGTTCACCGTCAACATCGGCGCTGCCGTCGGCGCATTCAGCTTTGGCTACGTCCAGGACCGTATTGGCCACAAACGAGCATTGGCCATCACTCTCGTTGGCTGGATCATCATGGTATTGGTTGCCTATGCTGCAGTGACCGTGGCCGTATTCTGGGTCGCCGCCATCCTGGCCGGCCTATGCATGGGCACAAGCCAGAGCGCCGGCCGAGCCATGGTGGGCGCCCTGGCGCCCGGCAAACGCCTGGCCGAATTTTTCGCCCTCTGGACATTCGCCGTACAACTGGCCGCCGTCGTCGGACCGCTGACATATGGCCTGGTCACTTGGTTGACGATGGGCAATCATCGCCTGGCCATCCTGATCACGGGCATCTTCTTTGTCGGCGGCCTGTTGCTGCTGACCCGCGTCGACGTACGCCGCGGCCTGGCACGCCGAGCCCAAGAACCCGCGTAGATCGCGCCCCCGCACGATCAGTGTGCCTTCCCGTCACCTAAATTAATTCCGCACCGCGTCTACAACCCTGTTTTGCGAACCTGATGCCACCGCGTCAAGAGATGAGCATCGCCGGCCAAAGGATCGGTCGATGACGCTCCCGCAAAGCATCCGCGAACAGCAGAAATCGCGAGCCAGAGGCTGCCGGGCAATAGCCNCACCGGCCCGTAGAGCGGCGATTTAGCCCGCGCCAGCG
>NZ_CBCSJH010000076.1:0-6268 GCF_965139195.1 Bordetella tumbae
ACCACCCCCACAATCACCGCCACCCCAGCATTCCCCAACCGACGCGCAGACAAAGCCGTCGCCAGCAACCCTCCCGCATAAGGCAAAATCTGCGACACCCCCGATAACGCCATCACGTCAGGCACGATGACAGCCGTAGCGATTCCTGCCAACAAAGCAGGACCTAAAGCGGCCAGAGACGACCCCTCCGTCAATCGCCTCAGCCACCGACTGCGGCTCGATAGCAAAAAGGGCAGCGCGCGTGTCAGGTAGGTAATGACGGCCATTGCGATAACGGCAACCCAGAATTCAAGGTGACTGCCTATCATCATGCCCCCTGTAACCGGTGAGTCACGCAGCCCACCACAGCCGCGGCAAGAATCGCCAGCGTCGTATGACCCAAAGCAGAACATGCAGCACCGACGATCAACGCAGCAATGATGGCCCCTCGGAGAGGACGCGTGACGCTTTGACAGACCAGCGCCAGGAACAGCGCGGGCAAGGCGAAACGCATGACTTGGGACAACACGGGAAAGTGACGCTCCAAACCATCACCGGCATACACACCCACCGCAGTGCCCGCAATCCAGGTCAACCAGGCCCCCAAACCGAGCAACGTCATCCACCGGTTTCGCTGTTCTGGCGGGACCGGCTCAATGCGATTCAGCGCCGTGGCGAAAACCTCGTCAGTCAGCAAAAACGCGAGCTTCAACCGCGTACCGAGCCGTTCCGGCAAAAACCGCGAGAGCAACGGCCCATACAGCAGATGACGCGCATTCAGCAGCGAACAAAGGGCGACAACCCATAGCCACGGCGTACCGGCCTTAATCGAGGCAAGCAGCAGAAACTGGCTGGCCCCGGCATAGACCAACACCGAAATCAGCACGACCTGAACAGGCGACAAGCCGGTAGACAACCCCGCAACGCCAAATGTCACGGCCACGGGAAAATAACCGATCATGATGGGCAGACAGGCCTTTAAGCCCGCCCAGCCATTACCACCCGGCAAAGCCAGATGCGGCTCTGGGACGGATGAATGAGACATGGGAAAACTCCAATCGCAGCGGATCAATGTATGCAGGCAGTTTACCCACTCGACGGCCAAGCATAATGTCCGCATCCAGCGCAACGCCCCCTCGCCAAGCATGGGACGGCCCGCCCCCCGCAATTTCAGACCAAAAGACCCGCACGGCAGCGCACGGCATAATGTGATCCTGTACCTGTTTTGAGCTGCATCATTACCCTGCAGCCACCGATATTGGACGTCATCGTGCTGACCATCATTAATGCTGATTTCAACAACCCCGCTCATGGCGACATGGTCGTCTCGCTGCTGAACGAATACGCCGAGGGCCCCATGGGGGGCAACGAGCCGTTATCCGACTACACCCGCACCCACCTGATTGCCGAGTTGGCAAAGCGCCCTACGGCAGGCGCGTTAATTGCTCTGCAAGACGGTCAACCCGCCGGTTTAGCGATTTACCTCGAGGGTTTTTCCACCTTTGCCTGTAAGCCGTTATTGAACCTGCATGATTTCATGGTGTCCGAGCGGTTTCGCGGACAGGGGATTGCGCAACAACTGCTGGCAGCGCTGGATCAAACCGCGCTGGCACGCGGCTGCTGCAAAATCACGCTCGAGGTCTTGCAAGGCAATGAGCCCGCCATGGCGCTTTATCGCAAAAGCGGTTATCAAGGCTATGAACTGGCCAGCGACACCGGCCAAGCCATGTTCTGGCAAAAGAAAATAGTGGCCTAGCACGGCAGACGAGAGCGACTGAAACATGAAAATGCACGACATCCCCTTCGGCACCACCGATTGGCAAACGATCGAGCCAACCGAGCACCCCGGCGACACTGGCGTGGCCTATTGGCGCACGTGCCAATTTGGCGATATCCGAGTGCGCATGGTCGAGTATTCAGCTGGCTATCTGGCCGATCATTGGTGCAGCAAGGGGCATATCCTGCTCTGCCTGGAGGGCGAGCTGCACACTGAACTGGAAGACGGCCGCCGTTTTGTCTTGACGCCGGGAATGAGCTATCAGGTCGCCGACCAAGCCGAGGCCCATCGCTCGTCGACCCCCATCGGTGCGCGGCTGTTTATCGTCGATTGACGAACGGCCGCCGCACGGCGTGGGCGGAACACAACGCTCGCCTCGTTCTCAGCGGCACCCAGATGCCGTAACAGCGCGATTGCGTTACGCTGTGACCTGTGCTCGATAGTGGAAGCGGCCCGCTACGGCACTGCAGTTTGACTTGGTTTGCCGCCACGGAAACTTGATCTTGTCGGATACGCTTGCTTCTCCCTTGACACTCTACGTCGACGCCCAGTTGCTGAGCCCCTACGCCATGTCCGCCTATGTGGCGCTGACGGAAAAAGGCCTGCCTGTCGAACTGCGGCTGGTGGATTTGCAGGCGGGCGAACAGCGCATGGTGCCTTATACGAGCCGGGCCCCTACCTGTCGCGTCCCCGCCCTGACACACGATGCGTTTCACTTGACCGAATCCAGCGCCATCATCGAATACCTGGAAGACGTTTTTCCCGCCCCCGAGTATCCGGCGCTCTACCCCGACACCCCCCAACAACGGGCGCGCGCGCGGCAGATTCAGGCGTGGCTGCGCAGCGATCTGGCGGCCCTGCGCGACGAACGGCCGACCGATGTCGTGTTCCATGGCGCCCCCCCGTCGCCCCTCAGCGACGCTGGCCAGGCGGCAGCGGCAAAGCTGCTGCGGGTCGCGCAGACCCTGTTGCCAGAAGGCCAGGCACAGCTATTCGGCTCGTGGAGCATTGCCGATACCGAACTCGCCCTGATGCTGCGCCGGCTGGCAGGCGCCGACGAGCTGCCCGCGGCTCTGCAGGCCTATGCGGATGCACAGTGGCAACGCCCAGCGGTTCAGACTTGGCTGCAATTCAATCAAGACGCGCGGGATTGACGGTGAACTGACCCTCCGTCTGTCCCGGCAATCTGGGCGAATTGCACCCCATCGATACAGCTCTCACGATATCCGGGACAGATCAATCTGTCCCTTTTTCATATACCCTCTCTTTCTCCGTTCCGTCGGCAGGAAATCCCTGCAAACGAATGCAAACCGATGTTGCGTTGCAACATTTAATGCGCTGTAATTGGGATCATTGATAACCCAATCTCGTCAGCGCAGCCGCACCCCGGCTAGCTGCCCTACCGGAGATCGCTGTGGCCAAACCTGCCTACGATCGCAACGCCCCCGCCTCTGTGCCGGCCACCCCTTGGACGGCCGCGTACGACTATGCCATCGATACCCTGCAACGCAGCGTGCTGTACGCCGACGTCATGCGCCAGCGGGGCAACCAGTATCACCGCCACATGGCCAAGCGCCATCCGAACGTACTCAGCATGAAATCCGAGCTGATATTGGATGGCCGCGAACTCAACCGGCCGGTCAACTATGGCCTGCTGCGCATCCTGCCGCCTGCAGATGTGCCCGTGGACCCGCAAAAACGGCCTTTTCTGGTCGTGGATCCGCGTGCAGGCCACGGGCCTGGTATCGGGGGATTCAAACCGGAAAGTGAGATCGGCGTGGCTTTGCGCGCCGGCCACCCCTGCTACTTTGCCTCGTTTCTGCCACAACCCACCAACACGCAAACCGTCGAAGACGTCATGCGTGCCGAGGCGCGCTTTCTAGAGGAAATCATCGCGCGCCATCCCGAGTCCGAAGGCAAACCGGTAGTGATCGGTAATTGTCAGGCCGGATGGCAAATCATGATGACGGCCGCCATGCGGCCCGAACTATTCGGCCCCATCATCGTCGCCGGTGCGCCGTTATCGTATTGGGCAGGCTGGCGTGGCATGAATCCCATGCGCTACAGCGGCGGACTGCTGGGCGGCAGCTGGCTGACGGAGATGGCCAGCGACCTGGGCCAAGGACGTTTTGACGGCGCCTGGCTGGTGCAGAATTTCGAAAACCTCAATCCCGCCAATACGCTGTGGAGCAAACAGTACAACCTGTATGCCAGAGTCGATACAGAGGCCGACCGCTATCTGGATTTTGAACGCTGGTGGGGCGGCCACGTGTTTCTGAATGCGCCGGAAATCCAATACATCGTCGATAACCTGTTCATCGGCAATCGCTTGGCAACGGCAGGCCTGGTGACCTCGGATGGCATCCGCATCGACCTGCGCAATATTCGCTCGCCCATCATTGTGTTCTGCTCCAAGGGCGACAACATCACGCCTCCGCCGCAGGCTCTGGGCTGGATCCCGGACTTGTACCAAGATGACGCCGAGGTGCTGGCGCATGGCCAGACTATCGTTTACGCCGTGCACGAAAGCATCGGGCACTTGGGCATTTTTGTCTCTGGCGCCGTCGCCCGCAAAGAACACCAAGAGTTCACCGCCAACATCGATTTGATTGATGTCCTGCCTGCTGGCATTTATCAAGCCGAGATCACGGACAAAACGCCCGACACGCTCAATGCCGACCTCGCCGAGGGCGACTATGTCGTGTCGTTCGCGCGCCGCAAGCTCGATGATGTGCGCGCCATCGTACAGCGCAACGAAGAAGACGACCGCCGATTTGCCGCCGTGGCACGAATTTCGGACATCAACCTGGGCCTGTACCGCAGCTTTGTCCAACCCTGGGTCCGAGCCGCCGTGACGCCGCAGTCGGCCGAATGGATGCAACGCATGCATCCGCTGCGCCTGCCCTACGAGCTGATTTCCGACACCAACCCCTGGATCGCACCGATAGCGCAGGTGGCGGACCGAGCCCGCGAACATCGCCGTCCGACCGACTCGACGAATCCCTTTGTCATGATGGAACGCATGGTGTCCAGGAACATCGTGACCGGCCTGAACATGTGGCAAGAGCTGCGTGACGCCGCCGGGGAACAGTTGTTCATGAACATTTATGGGTCGCCCCTGGTGCAGGATTGGGCGGGCCTAGGTGCCAAAAAAGGCGTTGCCCCGCGCAACCATCCGGGTGTCTCTCCCGAACACCGGGCGTTCATGGAACAACGGGCAAACGAATTACGCAGCCAGTTGGACCAGGGCGGCGTATCAGAAGCCGCCATCCGCATGATGCTGTATGTCTCCAGCGCCGAAGGCAGCTTTGACGAGCGCAGTTTTGCCATGCTGCGCAAGCTGCGTGCAGATAGCGACTCCGACCTGGCTTTGCAGGAATTCAAGGATCTCGCTCGCGATCAAGCGCTGATGATGCGGCTGGACCGCCAAGGCGCCTTGCAGGCCATGCCGCAGCTGCTCGAAGGCGCGTCCGCAGACGAGATCCGCAATGCGTTTGGCACCATGCGCAACGTGCTGGAAGCCACTGGCCCGCTGAGCGAGCGTGCCCGCGCCTGCCTCGACGAAGTCGAAGCCATTTTCCGCGAAGCCGCACAGCAGGCGTTGGCGCGGGAGAAAAAGGCAGTCGAGCCGAAACCGGCCAGCAAGACTGTCGCCAAGCGAGCGGCAAAAACTGCGGCTAAATCGATCACGTCGACCACTGCACCGCCCACGAAAAGAACCGCGAAGTCCGTTGCAGCTGCAGCGCCTCAGGCCGCCACAGAAAGCGTTGACACGGCACCGGCCAGCGCCTCCACAGCCAAACGCGCATCCACGCGCGCTACGCCATCACGGCGTCGACCCGCAGCGAGTAAACGCAGCAGCAAATAAGAAATCATCGAGGCCCCGAGACACTGTGTGTCGAGGGGCCTCGGCATTTAGTGCTTCTTGGTTTTATCAGTGCAGTCAGCTTGTCCTTTGTTTTTTGCGTTGCCCCCAAACCGCATATTCTCAGGAGAACCACGCCCATGATGACCCGTGCCGAAGTCACCGAACTTGTCGTTACCCAAAAGCTGAAGAAAGGCCTGAAATGGCCAGCCATCGCCGAAGTCATCGGTCAGAGCAAGGAATGGACCGCCGCCGCGCTCCTGGGACAAATGACCATGACCGCCGAGCAGGCCCAAGCCGCAGGCAAGCTGCTCGACTTGCCCGAAGACGCCGTCCTCCAGTTGCAAGTCACGCCCTACAAGGGATCGCTGCCGACAGCCATACCGACAGATCCGTTGATCTACCGGTTCTACGAACTGGTGAACGTCTACGGCACCACCTTTAAATCGCTGATCCACGAAGAGTTCGGCGACGGCATCATGAGCGCTATCGATTTCAAGATGGATCTGGCGCGGGAAAACGATCCAGCGGGGGATCGTGTGCGGATAGTGATGAGTGGGAAATTTTTGCCGTATAAGCAGTATTAAGGGGGCGGCTGAGGGGGGATGGGTGTGTTTGGATTGTGGGGAGGTTGAGTGCTATTGGAC
>NZ_CBCSJH010000077.1:0-5985 GCF_965139195.1 Bordetella tumbae
GGTGGGGCCGAAGTGGTGACGCAGTAAATTCCCGCGATGATGATTATTTGAGATCTAGTTGCACCGAATTTAAAAAGTGTGTTAATATTTCGGGCTCGGCAGTTGGTGAGGTTAGGGTTAACCCTGATATCCCGAATGACCGAGGCAGTGACTGGGGTGACCTGGTGGCTGTGAGGTGGTGAAGGGTTCAGATCGGTGTGAAATAAATCGATTTGACAGCTTGAAAAAAAGCCTTCATAATCTCGTTTCTCTGCTGCTGACACAGCAGCAGATGCGAAGCGAAAGCGACGCGATGCAGGACCCGCTCTTTAACAACTAAACAACCGATAAGTGTGGGCGCTTGGTAGCGCAGCACGAGCGGCTCCGATTCGTTGGGGTGGCTCGAAAAGCTACAGAAATCAAGCGCACACATTTGAAGTGAAGTACCTTGAATGTCATAGATATTCATCGAACCTCACTTCCTTTGAGTGAAGTGCTGTGACCTTCGGGTTACGGTGCGCGAATTAAACAGAGATTGAACTGAAGAGTTTGATCCTGGCTCAGATTGAACGCTAGCGGGATGCTTTACACATGCAAGTCGAACGGCAGCGCGGACTTCGGTCTGGCGGCGAGTGGCGAACGGGTGAGTAATGTATCGGAACGTGCCTAGTAGCGGGGGATAACTACGCGAAAGCGTAGCTAATACCGCATACGCCCTTTTGGGGAAAGCGGGGGACCTTCGGGCCTCGCACTATTAGAGCGGCCGATATCGGATTAGCTAGTTGGTGGGGTAAAGGCTCACCAAGGCGACGATCCGTAGCTGGTTTGAGAGGACGACCAGCCACACTGGGACTGAGACACGGCCCAGACTCCTACGGGAGGCAGCAGTGGGGAATTTTGGACAATGGGGGCAACCCTGATCCAGCCATCCCGCGTGTGCGATGAAGGCCTTCGGGTTGTAAAGCACTTTTGGCAGGAAAGAAACGGCCTTGGATAATACCTGAGGCAACTGACGGTACCTGCAGAATAAGCACCGGCTAACTACGTGCCAGCAGCCGCGGTAATACGTAGGGTGCAAGCGTTAATCGGAATTACTGGGCGTAAAGCGTGCGCAGGCGGTTCGGAAAGAAAGATGTGAAATCCCAGAGCTTAACTTTGGAACTGCATTTTTAACTACCGGGCTAGAGTGTGTCAGAGGGAGGTGGAATTCCGCGTGTAGCAGTGAAATGCGTAGAGATGCGGAGGAACACCGATGGCGAAGGCAGCCTCCTGGGATAACACTGACGCTCATGCACGAAAGCGTGGGGAGCAAACAGGATTAGATACCCTGGTAGTCCACGCCCTAAACGATGTCAACTAGCTGTTGGGGCCTTCGGGCCTTGGTAGCGCAGCTAACGCGTGAAGTTGACCGCCTGGGGAGTACGGTCGCAAGATTAAAACTCAAAGGAATTGACGGGGACCCGCACAAGCGGTGGATGATGTGGATTAATTCGATGCAACGCGAAAAACCTTACCTACCCTTGACATGTCTGGAATGCCGAAGAGATTTGGCAGTGCTCGCAAGAGAACTGGAACACAGGTGCTGCATGGCTGTCGTCAGCTCGTGTCGTGAGATGTTGGGTTAAGTCCCGCAACGAGCGCAACCCTTGTCATTAGTTGCTACGAAAGGGCACTCTAATGAGACTGCCGGTGACAAACCGGAGGAAGGTGGGGATGACGTCAAGTCCTCATGGCCCTTATGGGTAGGGCTTCACACGTCATACAATGGTCGGGACAGAGGGTTGCCAAGCCGCGAGGTGGAGCCAATCTCATAAACCCGATCGTAGTCCGGATCGCAGTCTGCAACTCGACTGCGTGAAGTCGGAATCGCTAGTAATCGCGGATCAGCATGTCGCGGTGAATACGTTCCCGGGTCTTGTACACACCGCCCGTCACACCATGGGAGTGGGTTTTACCAGAAGTAGTTAGCCTAACCGCAAGGGGGGCGATTACCACGGTAGGATTCATGACTGGGGTGAAGTCGTAACAAGGTAGCCGTATCGGAAGGTGCGGCTGGATCACCTCCTTTAAGAGCGAAGTTGCTGCTACTGAAGCGTCCACGCTTATCGGTTGTTGTTAGATGTATAGCTGGGATCGGTGTTGATTGCGGTGAGGGGGAAGACTCTTCTCCGAGGTCCGTGATTCTGAGTACTGATCCGAAGATTAAGGGTCTGTAGCTCAGTCGGTTAGAGCACCGTCTTGATAAGGCGGGGGTCGTTGGTTCGAATCCAACCAGACCCACCAGGTTTTACTGTGTGCCAAGCGTAGGGTAGAGATGCCTGAGTGAAGCGGATAGGAAAATGGGGGTGTAGCTCAGCTGGGAGAGCGCCTGCTTTGCAAGCAGGATGTCATCGGTTCGATCCCGTTCACCTCCACCATTACTCGGGTTTGATGCCGGGGGGATGGCTGGGATGTAGAGTTCAACAGATAGGTTCGAGGGGAGATTATCTCTTCGGGATTATCTGTTGGGTTTTGCTCAACGAGTTATACATTTGTTCTTTAACAATTAGGAAGAAGCACAACGAAAGCGTTCATGACGTAGTTGGTTTAAATACTGACGAAAGTGAATGCGGGTTGTGATTGCATTAATTTTGTTCCAAGTCTCAAGGTCAATTGAGAGATTGACTGCTTTGAAACTTATGAACGGCACAAACGCGAAACATATCAGCGTCCTATAAGACTCTAGTGTTATAGGATCAAGTGACTAAGTGCACATGGTGGATGCCTTGGCGATCACAGGCGATGAAGGACGTGGTAGCCTGCGAAAAGCTGCGGGGAGCTGGCAAACAAGCTTTGATCCGCAGATGTCCGAATGGGGAAACCCACTGCAGCGATGCAGTATTCCTGGCTGAATACATAGGCCAGCGAAGGCGAACCGGGTGAACTGAAACATCTCAGTAGCTCGAGGAAAAGACATCAACCGAGATTCCGAAAGTAGTGGCGAGCGAAATCGGAAGAGCCTTTACGATTTAGCAGTTCAGGTAATCGAACGGAATGGAAAGTCCGGCCGTAGCAGGTGATAGCCCTGTAGATGAAATCTGGATTGTGGAACTAGGCGTAAGAGAAGTAGGGCGGGACACGTGAAATCCTGTCTGAAGATGGGGGGACCATCCTCCAAGGCTAAATACTCGTGATCGACCGATAGTGAACCAGTACCGTGAGGGAAAGGCGAAAAGAACCCCGGAAGGGGAGTGAAATAGATCCTGAAACCGTGTGCATACAAACAGTAGGAGCCTCCTTGTGGGGTGACTGCGTACCTTTTGTATAATGGGTCAGCGACTTACATTCAGTGGCGAGGTTAACCGAATAGGGAAGCCGTAGCGAAAGCGAGTCCGAATAGGGCGAATCAGTCGCTGGGTGTAGACCCGAAACCAGATGATCTACCCATGGCCAGGTTGAAGGCACGGTAACACGTGCTGGAGGACCGAACCCACTAATGTTGAAAAATTAGGGGATGAGCTGTGGATAGGGGTGAAAGGCTAAACAAATCTGGAAATAGCTGGTTCTCTCCGAAAACTATTTAGGTAGTGCCTCAAGTATTACTGCAGGGGGTAGAGCACTGTTATAGCTAGGGGGTCATGGCGACTTACCAAACTATGGCAAACTCCGAATACCTGCAAGTACAGCTTGGGAGACAGAGCACCGGGTGCTAACGTCCGGACTCAAGAGGGAAACAACCCAGACCGCCAGCTAAGGTCCCGAATTATTGCTAAGTGGGAAACGAAGTGGGAAGGCATAGACAGTCAGGAGGTTGGCTTAGAAGCAGCCATCCTTTAAAGAAAGCGTAATAGCTCACTGATCGAGTCGTCCTGCGCGGAAGATGTAACGGGGCTAAGCAATAAACCGAAGCTGCGGGTGTGTAATTTATTACACGCGGTAGGAGAGCGTTCTGTAAGCCTGCGAAGGTGGCTTGTAAAGGCTGCTGGAGGTATCAGAAGTGCGAATGCTGACATGAGTAGCGATAAAGGGGGTGAAAAGCCCCCTCGCCGTAAGTCCAAGGTTTCCTGCGCAACGTTCATCGGCGCAGGGTGAGTCGGCCCCTAAGGCGAGGCAGAGATGCGTAGCTGATGGGAAGCTGGTTAATATTCCAGCACCGTCGTACAGTGCGATGGGGGGACGGATCGCGGAAGGTCATCAGGGTGTTGGAAGTCCCTGTTGCGACATTAGAGAAGGCGCTTTAGGCAAATCCGGGCGCATGATTCAAGGGTGTTGCACGAGGTCCCATGTGGACCGAAGTGATTGGAAGTGGTTCCAAGAAAAGCCTCTAAGCTTCAGCTGTACGAGACCGTACCGCAAACCGACACAGGTGGACGGGATGAATATTCCAAGGCGCTTGAGAGAACTCAGGAGAAGGAACTCGGCAAATTGATACCGTAACTTCGGGAGAAGGTATGCCCCGGTAGTGTGATGCGCCTGCGCGCAGAGCATGAAGGGGCCGCAGAGAATCGGTGGCTGCGACTGTTTATTAAAAACACAGCACTCTGCCAAGACGAAAGTCGACGTATAGGGTGTGACGCCTGCCCGGTGCCGGAAGGTTAAGTGATGGGGTGCAAGCTCTTGATCGAAGCCCCGGTAAACGGCGGCCGTAACTATAACGGTCCTAAGGTAGCGAAATTCCTTGTCGGGTAAGTTCCGACCTGCACGAATGGCGTAACGATGGCCACACTGTCTCCTCCTGAGACTCAGCGAAGTTGAAGTGTTTGTGATGATGCAATCTCCCCGCGGCTAGACGGAAAGACCCCATGAACCTTTACTGTAGCTTTGCATTGGACTGTGAACCGGCCTGTGTAGGATAGGTGGGAGGCGCTGAACCCGAGTCGCTAGATTCGGTGGAGCCGACCTTGAAATACCACCCTGGTTTGTTTGCGGTTCTAACCTTGGTCCGTGATCCGGATCGGGGACAGTGCATGGTAGGCAGTTTGACTGGGGCGGTCTCCTCCCAAAGTGTAACGGAGGAGTTCGAAGGTACGCTAGGTACGGTCGGAAATCGTGCTGATAGTGCAATGGCATAAGCGTGCTTGACTGTGAGACTGACAAGTCGAACAGGTGCGAAAGCAGGACATAGTGATCCGGTGGTTCTGAATGGAAGGGCCATCGCTCAACGGATAAAAGGTACTCTGGGGATAACAGGCTGATACCGCCCAAGAGTTCATATCGACGGCGGTGTTTGGCACCTCGATGTCGGCTCATCTCATCCTGGGGCTGTAGCCGGTCCCAAGGGTATGGCTGTTCGCCATTTAAAGAGGTACGTGAGCTGGGTTTAAAACGTCGTGAGACAGTTTGGTCCCTATCTGCCGTGGGCGTTGGATACTTGACGGAGCCTGCTCCTAGTACGAGAGGACCGGAGTGGACGTACCTCTGGTGTACCGGTTGTCATGCCAATGGCATTGCCGGGTAGCTAAGTACGGAAGAGATAACCGCTGAAGGCATCTAAGCGGGAAACTCGTCTGAAGATTAGGTATCCCGGGGACTAGATCCCCCTGAAGGGTCGTTCGAGACCAGAACGTTGATAGGTCGGGTGTGGAAGCACAGTAATGTGTTGAGCTAACCGATACTAATTGCCCGTGCGGCTTGATCCTATAACTCTATGGGTTTTATGACCTGATATGAGACAGTAGCGACAAGTGCCGTTTATATAGAAAGAATTCGTCAAACATAACCCCCTGTTGCTCGCCGATCGGTACCCCCCCAACGGAAACCCTCCCTGGGCGGTACCTGACTCGCGCAACACGTCGTGCTTCTTCCAAATTGGGGCCCGTAGGCCTAAACCCTACCGGCCCAACCCCTTACGCCTGACGACCATAGCAAGGTGGTCCCACTCCTTCCCATCCCGAACAGGACAGTGAAACGCCTTCGCGCCGATGATAGTGAACATTCGTTTGTGAAAGTAGGTCATCGTCAGGCTCTTATCCTCAAAACCCCACCAGATTCCCTCTGGTGGGGTTTTGTCTTTGGGCGATCATAAAA
>NZ_CBCSJH010000078.1:0-5396 GCF_965139195.1 Bordetella tumbae
GCCCATAGGCGCGGCAGAGGGGATGGATTATAGCGCGGGTTTCAACACCGTGTTTAGTTCGCCTTGATTCCGGCAGCTTTCACGACTTTGCCCCAGCGGTCATATTCCTGCTGGGTGTATTCACCGAGCTTTGCCGGCCCCATGAACTCGGCTTCCGCGCCCTGTGCTTCGGCCTTTTTCCGGAAGTCATCGGTCTTCATGATGGTTTCGATCTTGCCGGCCAGCTTGTCGATAACGGCCTGAGGCGTACCTTTGGGCGCGTACATGGCAAACCACGACGACACCAGCAAGTCCGGATAACCCGCCTCAGCGACGGTCGGGACATTCGGCAATGACGCCAGGCGATTCGGCCCGGTCACTGCCAAGGCGCGGAGCTTGCCCGCAGCGATATGCCCCAGCAACGGCGGTGGAGTCGTGATCGTCATATCCACCGCACCACCCAGCAAATCGTTCAAGGCAGGCCCGGTGCCCTTGTACGGGATATGTGCGATTTTGATGTCCGCCATCTGCTTCAGCAACTCGGTCGCCACGTGCTGCAGAGCACCGTTGCCAGACGACGCGTAGTTCAGTTTGTCGGGATTGGCCTTGGCATAGGCGACCAATTCTTTTAAGGAATTAATCGGCAGACTCGGACGAATGACAATGACCTGCGGAGCGGACAAGATGTTGGCAATGGGCGCAAAATCCTTGATCGGATCCCAATCGGTGGGCTGCACATGCGGAGAAATCGCGTTGTATCCGGAGTACTGCAGCAACAAGGTATAGCCGTCGGGCGCAGCTTTGGCGACGGCTTGCGAGGCGATGCTGCCAGAGGCGCCAGGTTTGTTTTCCACGACGACGCTTTGGCCGAGGGCCTCGCCCAAGGGTTGTGCGATCAGACGCGCCGCCAGATCCGTCGTACCGCCGGGTGCTGCGGGAACGAGCAGCGTAACAGGACGATCGGGATAGTCGGCCAGCGCAATAGCGGGGCTGGCAGCGATAGCCAGGGTGGTAGCGGTCAAGCCAGCGCGCAGGGTTTTAGATAGCAAAGATAGATTCATGGACAAGGTCTCCTGATAGTTGTTCTGGACGATGTTGTTGGAATGATTCTGATGGCCAACTTGTTATGGGTAATGCCATGCGAAAGTTTTGATCTAGCTGAATACGCTGTTCAGCTAGATCACGCGCCCGCGATAGAGCACTGCGGAATACGTCACTACATACGGCTGATTACGCGTGGACGCCGTCAGCCGGCCCAAATTTTTCCGCCAACCATGCAGGCGGTTGGTGAGTCGCCAGCCGATGGCCTGCCGCCAGCAATGGGGTCGAGAATTCGCGCTGCACCAGTTGCGGCAACCCGCGCACGATGTTCAATAGCGGCTGCAACGACACGCCGGTTTTCACGCCCATGCACTCGAACATGTGCACGAGTTCCTCAGTGTTGACGTTGCCGCTGGCGCCTGGCGCATAGGGACAGCCGCCCAATCCGCCCACCGCTGCATCAAAACGCGTCACGCCGGTTTGCCAGGCAGCAATGGCGTTGGCGAGCGCCATGCCACGTGTGTTGTGCAAATGAATGGTGATGGGCAGACCCGGCAGTTCTCGCAATACGGTCTCGCACAGCGCCGCGACCTGGGTGGGATAGGCCATGCCGGTGGTGTCGCACAGCGTGATGCCAGCCGCGCCCGCCTCGGCCAGTTGATGGGCCAGACGCAGCACATCGTCCACGAGCACATCACCATCAAAGGGACAACCGAATACGGTAGACAGCGAGACGTTGCAAGGGGTCGAGGTGCCTTGTGCCGCATGCAGAATGCTGGTCAGCTCCGCCAGGGATTGATCGCGCGTCATACGCAGGTTGGCGCGGTTGTGTGTTTCGCTGCTGGACATCACCAGATTCATCTCCTGGGTGCCGACCTCAATGGCGCGCTCCAGGCCGCGGATGTTGGGAACCAGTGCGGTGTAGATGACATCGGGAGGCCGGCGAATACGGCGCATGACTTCTTGCGCGTCGGCCAACGCGGGAATGGCTTTGGGTGAGGTAAAGCTGGTGACTTCGATGCGTGAGAATCCGCAGTCGGAAAGCGCGTCGACCAAAGCGATTTTTTCTTCGGTAGGCACAAAGGCCTTTTCGATTTGCAGGCCGTCGCGCGGGCCGACTTCGTTGATTTCGATGCTGGGCGTACCGGTATTCATGCGATCACTCCGCGGGCGCGCAATTCGGCGCGTTGTTCTTCGGTCATCCCGGCGCCGGCGAGTACGGTATCGGTATGCTCGCCCAGGGTGGGCGCACGATCATGAATGGCGCCGGGGTTATCGGACAGGATGGGGAAAACGGCAGGCATTTCGACGCGAATGCCGCTGGCGCCCTCTATTTCAGCGATCGCGTTGCGCGCACGGTAATGCGGGTCGCGAGCGATGTCGGCGACCGAATAGATACGGCCGCTGGGAACGTCGGCCTCGCGCATGGCTTGCAGGACCTCGTCGATATCACGTTCCGCCGTCCAGGCGCTGATGGCACTGTCGATTTCGTGTACGCGGGCGGCACGGCCATCGTTGTGAGCCAGGCCGGGATCTTTGCCCAGATCATCGCGACCGATGCGAGACATCAATCGGGTGTAGATACCGTCGCCATTGCCGGCAATGAGCACGTAGCCGTCTTTGCAACGATAGGCATTCGAGGGCGCGATGCCCGGCAAGGATGCGCCAGACGGCTCGCGCACAGCACCAAAGGCGGTGTATTCGGGAAGCAGGCTTTCGGTCAAGTTGAACAGGCTCTCGTAGAGCGCTGCGTCGATGACCTGGCCTTGTCCACCGCGCGCATCGCGCTGATACAGGGCCAGCAGCACGCCCATTGCACCGTGCAGACCGGCGATGGTATCGCCCAATGAAAGTCCACCACGTACAGGAGCACGGCCAGGTTCGCCATTCAGATAACGCAGGCCAGCCATGGCCTCGCCAATCGCAGCAAAACCGGGCTCGCGGGCTTTGGGGCCGGTTTGGCCATAGCCGGATACGCGCAGCATGATCAGGCGTGGGTTGAGCTCGTGGAGTTCTTCCCAGGACATACCCCATTTTTCCATGGTGCCGGGGCGGAAATTCTCGATCAACACGTCAGCTTGGGCCGCCAGCAAACGAATGATTTCCTGGCCTTCTTTCTGGCGCAAATCTACGCAGACGGATTGCTTGTTGCGGGATTGGGCCTCCCACCAGACAGAGGTACCCTCATGCAACAATCGCCATTTACGCAGTGGATCGCCCAGGCCTGGCGGCTCGATCTTGACGACTTGCGCGCCGAAATCGGCCAAGGTTTTGGCGGCGAAGGGACCGGCGATCAGTTGCCCCAGCTCCAGTACGCGTATGCCCGCCAGAATTTGCCCAGCCATGTGTGTTCCTATGAAAGATGGATTGCAGCGGATGGGAGTGTGCGCGAAAGCGTGCGGCTCGGGAATTGTTCTTATAAGAAATGGGGTTTCCCAAACGAGAAAGGCCCGACTGACGGGCGGAGAAACCCGACGGAAAAACTAGGGAATGTACTAACCTGAGAACTCGCACAAAGAAACCCGCCTATTACCCAGCTTATGTCCTCGCCCGCTTTACCCGTCCTCTATTCGTTCCGTCGCTGCCCCTATGCGATGCGGGCACGATTGGCATTAGCCGCCAGTGGCCAGCATTGCGAATTACGCGAAGTGGTTCTGCGCGCGAAACCCGCGGAATTGCTGGCGGCCTCGCCCAAAGCCACTGTGCCGGTGTTAGTGCTGCCGGATGGAAAAGTGATAGACCAGAGTCTGGACATCATGCGTTGGGCCTTGACACAACATGACCCCGAATATTGGCTGACGCCAGATCGAGGCTCGACAACAGAGATGGAAGCGCTGATTCAGCAATGCGATGGAGCGTTCAAGACCGATCTGGATCGTTATAAATATCCTGGCCGTTATGAGAACGCCGATGCTCTTGCGCATCGCACCGCAGGGGCGAAATACTTGATGGAATTGGACCGCCGCTTGCAGGGGCAGGATTATCTGTTTGGTGCACGCCGCAGCCTGGCCGACATGGCCATCGCGCCCTTCGTGCGCCAATTCGCGCATGTCGACCAAGCATGGTTCGAGGCGCAATCTTGGCCTGCGTTGACGCATTGGTTAGAAGCCTTTCTGGCAGACGCGCGGTTTCAGCAAGTCATGGAAAAATACGCGCCGTGGGTATCCGGCACAGAAGGCATTTGCTTTCCTCATGACAACGAGTAGTCATCAACGCATGATGCCGGCCGAGTGGGCGAATCAATAGGCCTGTTTATACACGAGGCGGTCAGTCAATACCGCGTGATCCACGCCGCCTGCAATGCCCATGGATACGAGCCCCGCGTGCCTACACATTCGCACCCGCATCACTGCGCAGATGCGCCAACAACAACCGCGCTGCCACTGTCAGCGTATCCGCATCACGTACACCCAACAGCAACCATCGGTGCGCCCACTCATCCGTCAACGGGATCAAACGTATCGACATCGACCGCGCATGCGGCTCCGCCGCGATACGCGGCAACACCCCCACGCCCCCCGTCGCCACCACCATCCGACAGATCGCATCAAAACTGCGCACCTGAATCCGCAGCCGCATCGCCTTGCCCAATCGCGCACTTTCCTCGTTCAAGCGCGAGGCTAACGACGTCGACGGCGGCAGGCTGACATACTCATAATCCAGCGTTTGCGCGAATGCGATAGACGGTGAATTCGCCAGCGGATGACGCTGCGGCGCAATCAACACCAACTCATCCGGTCGATAAGGCACCGTCAACAATCCCTGCGCCGGCGTGCGATCCGCAAACACGCCGATATCCGCACGATTTTCCAAGACCGCCGTCACGATATCGGTGCTGTTCTGCTCTTCCAGATCGATCCGCACGGCCGGGTGCTCGTCCATGAACGCCGCCAGGTCCTCTGGCAAAAACTGCGTCAGCGACGACGTATTCGCAGCAATCCGCACCTGCCCCTTCACCCCTTGGGCAAAGTCGGACAAACTGCCCGCCATCTGCTCGACCTCTTGCAGCACACGCTGCACATGCACCAGACAAGCCTGCCCCGCATCCGTCAGTTCCACCCCCGCCGTATTCCGATACAGCAACGGTGTTCCCAACGCCGCCTCCAGATCCGAAATCCGCTTGCTCGCCGCTCCCACCGCCAAATGCGACAGCCGCGCGCCCGCAGAAATACTGCCCGCCCGCGCGACAGCGGCGAACAAAGCCAGCGTAGTGAGATCAAACCGAGCAACATTCATAGGCGAAATGCTACCCCAATAGCTATCGTCGCCCGTGCGCCGGGCTGGCCCAGCGAAACCCCTCCGACCCTATTGCCCATGAACGACCTCCAGAAGAACCACTCCCCCCCCGGGGAAATTCCCCCCGGGCCCTACTACAA
>NZ_CBCSJH010000079.1:0-2582 GCF_965139195.1 Bordetella tumbae
GGTTAGCGTCCGGGCAACCCATCTTGATACGTTAGGGCGTATCGATGAGCATAAGTCTCCATTTATATAGGTGGAGCAATGCACTCTTCAGACCCTCTTGAAGTCAGTCCGGCGTCACGGCGGCGGCGATATGATCCCCAATTCAAGGCCGAACTGGTTGCCTATTGTCAGCAGCGTGGCATCTCCGTGGCGTCGGTTGCTCGTGATCACGGCATCAACGCGAATCTTGTTCGCCGTTGGATCCAGGAACACGAGCGTTATGGTGACCTCGATGTCAGCACAACACCCTCGCCGATCCAACGTGATGTCGCGGCCCAGTTCATTGCCGTGCCGGCCTCGATGAACAAACCTATCGAGTCGGCGTCACAGGACCCGTCACCACCGATCCAGATCAAGCTTGAACGTGGCGATTTAATCGTCTCGATTCAATGGCCACTGAGCCACGCGCAGCAATGTGCTGCGTGGCTAAATGAAGTCACTCGATGATCCGTATTGACCAGATCTGGCTGGCCGTCGAGCCGATGGATATGCGTGCGGGTACTGACACGGCACTGGCCCGAGTGGTAAAGGTCTTCGGTGCTGCACAGCCACACCACGCGTATTTGTTCGCCAACCGTCGAGCTAACCGTTTAAAAGTGTTGGTACACGATGGCCTGGGCGTCTGGCTGGCGGCTAGACGGTTGCACCAGGGCGGGTTTACTTGGCCTCGTTCGGGCGAGGCGCAGCTCATGTTGAGCGACGAACAACTGCAGGCCTTGGTCATAGGTCTGCCCTGGCACCGTATCGGGCCTAACGGCGTGATTGACGTTCTCTGATTGGCAGGCTGGATTCTGGCGACTCACTTTTACTTGGCACGTAACTGCCGCGTTATGCCATCGGGGCATGCGCCAATGGCGTAGGTGCCTCAGTCATGTAACACTTAGGGCCATGACTACGCCGCCGATGCCCGACCTTGCCAACATGGATGCGCCCGCCTTGCGCACGCTGTTGCTCGAGGTGCTGGCCGAGCGCGAGGCGCTCGAGCAGACGCGATCCGAGCTTGAACAACTAACAGTGCGTCAGGCACAAGCGCAAACGGTCTACCAGGACGAGATCCGATACAAGGACGCCAAGATCGCGCAGTTGACCCACGAGATCGCGAGCCTGCGTCGCTATCAATTCGGTAAAAAAGGCGAGCAGCTCTCAGGGATACAAGGCAATCTGCTGGATGAGACCGTCAGTACGGACATCGCGGCCATTGAGACTGAACTTGAGATACTAAGCGGCCACCCCCTATCCAGACCGGCCAACCGCCCCAAGCGTGCCCGGTTACCCGAGCACTTGCCCCGCACCGAATACCGCCATGAGCCCGATAGCACGCACTGCCAGTGCGGATGCGAGTTGTTGCGCATCGGAGAAGAGGTCTCGGAGAAGCTGGATTACACACCGGGATTGTTTAGCGTAGAGCGCCACATCCGCGGCAAATGGGTGTGCAAACAATGCGCCACCCTAAAGCAGGCGCCAGTACCAGCCCATGTCATCGACAAAGGCATGGCCACTACCGGCTTGTTGGCTCACGTTCTGGTGGCCAAGTACGCCGACCATCTGCCGCTGTACCGGCAAGAGGCGATCTTCGAGCGAGCGGGCATGAAGCTGGCTCGCTCAACGCTTGCCGAATGGGTCGGAACCTGCGGCGTTCATCTGCAACCCTTGGTGGACGCCTTGCGCCAGGCGATTCTCGCGCATCGCGTGGTGCATGCCGACGAAACGCCGGTGCAAATGCTCCAGCCTGGCAGCAAAAAGACCCATCGAGCCTATCTCTGGGCCTATGCACCTGGTGCCTTCGAATCACTGAAGGCGGTGATCTACGACTTTACGCAAGGCCGTGCTGGTGAACACGCTCGCGCCTTCCTGGGGGACTGGCAAGGCAGTCTACTCTGTGACGACTACTCGGGCTATAAAGCCTGCTTTACTCAAGGCATGGCCGAGGTCGGGTGCATGGCGCATGCGCGGCGCAAGTTCTACGAGCTGCATGCCGCCAGTAAGAGTCAGTTAGCTGAGCAAGCTCTGCAGCATATCGGTCAACTCTATGAGGTTGAACGCCAGGTCAAGGACTTGGATATCGATGCTCGAAGGCGAATACGTCAGGAACGATCCAAACCCCTGGCCGACGCGCTGCACCTCTGGATGAAAGAGCAACGCGCCCGCGTTCCCGACGGATCAGCCACCGCCAAAGCCTTCGATTACAGCCTTAAACGCTGGAGTGCGCTCACGCGCTATCTAGATGATGGGCAGTTGCCGATCGACAACAACCACATTGAACGGCAGATCCGACCGGTTGCGGTGGGCCGGAATAATTGGCTGTTCGCGGGATCGCTGCGTGCAGGCAAACGGGCGGCTGCTGTGATGACGCTGGTTCAATCGGCCAAGCTCAATGGGCACGATCCGTATGCCTATCTCAAAGACGTACTCACGCGTCTGCCTACGCAGCCGGCCAGCCGGATCGATCAATTACTGCCGCATAACTGGCAACCGCAAACACCATAAACAGCAACGCCCGCTTATGCGGGCGTGTCAATATGGGATGGCCGGACGCTTACAGT
>NZ_CBCSJH010000080.1:0-1773 GCF_965139195.1 Bordetella tumbae
ATGAGACAGGTCGAGAGTTGCCGCGGCGCGCGGGGGTGAGTTCCTTCGGCTTTGGCGGAGTGAATGCTCATGTGGTGTTGGAGGAGTATGAGGCACAGGTCTCGAACGAGCCAGCGATGCATGCTCCTGTGGTGCGCATCCCAGCGGCCTCGGCTGAGTCGAACGGGAAAGTCTCAGTGGCGCATGTTCCTGCGACGCATGCGCCTGCGGTGGTGGTGCTGTCGGCGCGTACGGGCGAGCAGCTTCGGACGCAGGCGGTGCAGTTGCGGGAGTACCTGGAGCGGCGTGCCGTGAGTCTGGCGTCGCTCGCCTATACGCTGCAGGTTGGACGTGAGGCGCTGGGCATGCGTCTGGCGTTAGTGGTGGGCTCGGTGGACGAACTCAAACGCAAATTGTTGGCTTACGAGCAAGATGAGGCGAGCCTGGAAGATGTGTATCAGGGCGAGGTCAGGCGCGGGCAGGAGGTGTTATCGGCGTTCGCAGCCGATGAGGACCTACGGGAAGTGATAGGCAAGTGGCTGGCGCGCGGCAAGGTGAACAAGCTGGCCGAGTTGTGGGTGCAGGGTCTGGCAGTGGACTGGTCGGCGTTGTATGGCGAGTCGCGACCGTCTCGGGTGAGTTTGCCGACGTATCCGTTTGCGAAGGGGCGCTATTGGGTGCCCGAGAGTGGGCCAGTAGCCCGGACGACACACCCAACCGATGCACAAGCCTCACCGGGCAGCGAGCTGGCGTTGCCGCACCCGCACGCGGCGGTGCTGCACCCGCTGGTGCACCGCAATACATCCACCTTGCATGAACAGCGCTACAGCACGTGGCTGACGGGCGAGGAATTCTTCCTGCGTGATCATGTGGTGCGAGGGCAGAAGCTTGTGCCGGGCGTGGCACAGTTGGAGTGGGCGCGAGCCGCGGCCAGTTTGGCGCTGGAGGAGAAAGGGGCCATCCGTATCGAGCAGGTGAGTTGGATACGACCCTTGATGGTTGCCGAGCCGTTGGAGGTGCATATCGGCCTGGAAGTAGAGGACGACGGCCGCATCGGCTACGAGATTTACAGCGGTGAAGGTGACGCTGCGCAGGTCTATAGCCAAGGCTGGGTGGTGGCTTCGGCCCCGGGCGAGGTGCCTACTGTCGATCTGGGAGGATTGCAGGCCCAGTGTGGACGCATGCTCAGCAGCGCGGATTGTTACGCGCAGTTTGCCTCGATGGGCTTGACCTATGGGACGAGTTTCCAGGTGCTAACCGCACTTCAAGTTGGCGACAGCGTGGCAATCGGTTCGCTGCAGGCGCCGGGGCACGCATTACAGGCCAGCTATGGTTTGCCGCCGAGCCTGCTGGATGGAGCGCTGCAGGCTAGTCTGGGGCTAGCCGTAACGAATGCAGGATTGGCACTGCCGTTCGCAGTGCAATCGGTGGAACAGTGGTCGCCGGTGCCCGCGCCCGCGTATGCGATAGTGCAGCCCGCGGCAGGCGACAGCGAGGCGGTGCGCAAGCTGCAAGTTGAGATCGTTGATTCGCAAGGGCGAGTGGCGGTTCGACTGAGCAACTTCAGCAGCCGAGCGCTACCCGCCTCCTTGGGGGAGGACCGAGCGGCCGATTCCAGTGTGCCGACGGCGATGATGCACGCGCCGTTCAACTCCATTTCCTCGACTTTGTCTCCTCTGTTTCCATCGTCGCCGGTGGGTGAACTGATGCTGACACCGATATGGGAGACGATCTGCGAAGTCGAGCCGAACGCAGTGCCTTCTGTGCAGCAGGTAATACAGCTGCATGCGACGA
>NZ_CBCSJH010000081.1:0-1697 GCF_965139195.1 Bordetella tumbae
TCGTCGCATGCAGCTGTATTACCTGCTGCACAGAAGGCACTGCGTTCGGCTCGACTTCGCAGATCGTCTCCCATATCGGTGTCAGCATCAGTTCACCCAGGAGCGACGGTGCTGGCCTGAAAGACTCTTGCGCCATCACCACAGGCTTCTTCGAATCAGCCGTACGGTCAGCCGTCGAAAAAGCGGGCAGAGTCCGGCTGCTGAATCCGCTCAGCCGAACCGCCACCCGACCTTGCGAATCGACGATCTCGACTTGCAGTTTGCGTACCGCGGTGTTGTCGCCTGCCGCGGGCCGCACCACCGCATAGGCGGGCACCGACACCGACGACCACTGCTCCACCGACTGGACCGCAAACGGTACCGTCGGTCCTGTCTCTTCCCGCATCAGGCCTAGGCTGGTCTGCAATGCCCCGTCCAGCAGACTCGGCGGCAAACCATAGGCGGACTCGTCGTCGGCCGACGCAGGCTCTGGCCACTGCAACGACCCGACAGCCAAACTCCCTCCGACTTGCAGCTGCGTCAAGGATTGGAAGCTCGCTCCATAGACCAAGTCCATCGCGGCAAACCGCGAATAACAATCTTCGCGGCTGAGCGTGCGTTCACACTGCGCCCGCAGCCCTGCCAGATCGACGGTCGGCGCCTCGCGCGAGACCGAGACCACTGCCCAGCCTTGGCTGTAGACCTGCACCGATTCACCTTCACCGCTGTAGATTTCGTAGCCGACCCGCCCGTCGTCCTCTACCTCCAGGCCGATGTGCACCTCCAACGGCTTAGCAACCATCAAGGGTCGTATCCAACTCACCTGCTCGATACGGATGGCCCCTTCCTCCTCCAGCGCCAGACTGGCCGCGGCTCGCGCCCACTCCAACTGTGCCACGCCCGGCACAAGCTTCTGCCCTCGCACCACATGATCACGCAGGAAAAATTCCTCGCCCGTCAACAACGTGCTGTAGCGCTGCTCACGAAGCGTGGACGTATTGCGATGCACCAGCGGGTGCAACAACACGGCATCGCCACCCGGCGCGGACAACAGCGCGCCAGCCGGCTGCGCAGCCCGCACACTGAGCGCACGGTCAGGCACCCAATAGCGCTCCTTCGCAAACGGATACGTCGGCAGACTTATCCGGGATGGCCGTGATGTGCCATACAGCGCGGACCAATCCACCGCCAAGCCCTGCACCCACAACTCGGCCAGCTTGCTCACCTTGCCGCGTGCCAGCCACTTGTCTATTAGCTCTCGCAAGTCTTCATCAGCGGCGAAGGCCGACAACATCTCCTGCCCGCGCTTGACCTCGCCCTCATACACATCCTCCAGGCTTGTCTCACGCTGCTCGTAAGCTAACAATTTGCGCGTGAGTTCCTCCACCGAGGTCACCACCATCGCGAGACGCATGCCCAGCGCTTCGCGCCCGACCTGCAGCGTATAGGCCAGCGACGCCAGATTCACTTCGCGCCGCTCCAGATACGCTCGCAACTGCATCGCCTGCGCTCGAAGCTGTTCGTCCGTCCGCGCGGACAGCACCACCACCATCGGCGTACGCCCCATCGAATCGTGCAGCACAGGGGCCTGTGCCTCATACTCCTCCAACACCACATGAGCATTCACTCCGCCAAAGCCGAAGGAACTCACCCCCGCGCGCCGCGGCAACTCTCGACCTGTCTCATCAACCGGCGCTTCCCAAACCCGCTCCTCGCTC
>NZ_CBCSJH010000082.1:0-1312 GCF_965139195.1 Bordetella tumbae
TGGGTGAACTGATGCTGACACCGATATGGGAGACGATCTGCGAAGTCGAGCCGAACGCAGTGCCTTCTGTGCAGCAGGTAATACAGCTGCATGCGACGACGCAGACGCCGTTCACCGGGCCGCCCGCCGTGGTGTGGTCAGCACAGGATAGTCGCGAGAGTTTGGCTGGGGCGCTCAGACGCGAGGGGCCGTTGCAGCACCTCGTGTGGCAGGTGCCAGCCGGTGAAGCGCAGGCAGCGGTGATGAGCCTGCGACTGGTCCAGGCGCTGCTGGCGCTGGAGTACGGCACGCGATCACTGGGACTGACGATCGTGACGCGGCAGGCGGTAGCAGTCGGGCTGAGCGAGATGGCCGATCCTGACCAGGCTAGCGTGCATGGCCTGATCGGTTCCTTGGCCAAGGAATATCCCCAGTGGCGCATCAGCCTGCTGGATCTGCCAAAGGATGAGGACCTGCCTCTGGGGACGCTGCTGGCGCAACCTGCCCAGACGCGAGGCGATGCGAGAGCATGGCGGGCCGGACGTTGGTATCAGCAGGTACTGGCGCCTTGCGAGGTGCCCGAGGCGGCGTTGCCACCATATCGCGAGGGTGGCGTCTATGTGGTGTTGGGCGGAGCCGGCGGTATCGGCATGGCGCTGAGCGAGCATCTGATCCAGCGGTACCGTGCCCAACTGGTGTGGCTGGGCCGGCGCGCCGAGGATGAGGCGATCCGTCAGCATCGTGCACGGTTGGGCAAGTTAGGCCCGACACCGTTGTATCTGCAGGCCGATGCGACGGATGAGGATGCGCTGGAACTGGCGCATGCGACGATTCGCGAGCGCTTCGGGGCGATTCATGGCGTGGTGCATGCCGCCATCGTGCTGGCCGATCGGAGCTTGGCGACGATGGATGAGGCCACGTTCGAGGCGGCGTTGACGGCAAAGGCAGCGACAGCGGCAAACATGGACGCAGTGTTCGGAGACGAGGCGCTCGACTTTGTGGTGTTTTTCTCATCGCTGCAGAGTTTTATGAAGGCGCCTGGTCAGAGCAATTATGCGGCGGGCTGCTGCTATGCGGATGCATTTGCAAAGCGGCTGCGGCATAGACCCTATGCGGTGAAGCTGATGCACTGGGGCTATTGGGGCAGCGTCGGGGTGGTGGCTTCGAACGAGTACCGGCAGCGAATGGCGCGGGCGGGGATCGATTCGATTGAGCCGCCGGAGGCGATGGCGGCATTGGATCGGTTGTTGGCGGGACCGGTGGATCAAGTGGTGTTTGTGAAGACGACGCAAGCCTCGGCGGCTCGCAGCCTGGGCATTAGTGAGAAGGTCAC
>NZ_CBCSJH010000083.1:0-1282 GCF_965139195.1 Bordetella tumbae
TGTCCTGGTCCAGTTATTTTGGACACGAGGATAGGACTTTTTAAAGAGTGGCCATATTGGTCTTTTCGTAGTCTGCCGGAGAGAGATAGCCCAACGTGGAGTGCAGACGGTGTGTGTTGTAGAAGCCCGCGATGTACTGTGTAACATCGCGCGTGGCTTCGGTAGGATTGTCGTAGCGCTGTTGCCAGACTCGTTCGGTCTTCAGACTCAGGAAGAAGCGCTCCATGACGGCGTTATCCCAGCAGTTTGCCCTTCGGCTCATGCTGACGATCAAGCCGTGGCGAGCCAACAGATCACGATAGACTTGGCAGGTGTACTGCGGCCCTCGGTCGGTATGCACAACCAGCCCAGGCCTAGGCTGACGCAGCGTAATGGCCATGTTCAATGCATTGCATACCAGGGTAGTTTGTAAGTTCGGTCCCATGGCCCAGCCGACCACTTTGCGCGAGTACAGATCGAGCACGGCAGCCAGATACAACCAACCCCGATGGGTACGGATGTAAGTAATGTCGGCGACCCAAGACCGGTCCGGCGCTTCGGGGGTGAACTGGCGATCCAGAACGTTATCCGCGATCAAGAGCTCATGATGACTATTGTTGGTATAGGCAACCTTGCGCTTATAGCGACGAACTCTCAAGCCTTGCTGCTTCATCAGGTGGCGTACCCGGTGGCGGCCCACCGAGTGCCCCTGAGCTCTGAGATAAGCGTGGAGTCGGCGGCTGCCGTAATTGCCTCCACTGGCGTCGAAGGCTTCCTTGAGCTGCGTGGCGAGCGCGCTGGCATCCTGGGTTCGCCGATAGCGCTGGCGAGCCGCATACACACCCGAGCGGCTCACCCCGAGCAATCGGCACAAACGTAGCGTGTCGGCCTTCCCCTGCCACTGATTGATCATCTGTTGGATCACTTCAGTTCTCGGGCGAAGAAGGCCGATACTTTTTTTAGCACTGACACATCTTCGCGCAGCTGTCGGTTCTCTAACTCTAACTGCCGAATACGTTGCTGCTCGGCCGTCAGCGGCTGGCCAAGACCGGGTTGACCCGCTTTTTCGGCATCATATTGCTTGACCCAGCGACGCACGGCGCTACGCACCAAGTCCTGATCCTGACAAACTTGAACAATGCTTAAGCCCTGCTCGCGCACCAGTTGGGCAATATGCAGTTTGAAAGCAGCATCAAAATCTCTACGGGGGCGGGGTGGTTTCATAGTCGTAAGTGTTCCTGGCTAGGGTCAATGACCCTATCTACGTGTCCACTTACATTAGACCAGGACAGNTCATGGGCCG
>NZ_CBCSJH010000084.1:0-700 GCF_965139195.1 Bordetella tumbae
GTCTCGTCCGCGCCTTCGCGCTCCCTTCGACATCCACTCCGCTCGCCAACGAGGCGCCCCCACGCGGCCACTGCCCCGCATCGACTCGCAGTAACTCAAACTCATCACATCGCTGGCACGGCTTTCTTGCTTGGCATTTTTCTGAATCAGCCTGGGTGAAGAGAAGAATCTTGCAGGGCTGNGATGAGCGGGTGCCCTGCACACCCGCTCATCGCGTTCGGGATCTGCATGCACAGTCTGTGGCACCGTTGCCAAACAAAAGATCTCTCGAGTCACATTGACGTAATGCCACGCATGGCACTCGTTGTAGCGCCATCATGGTGAGCGCAAATCACGTCCGCAGCGATGAACTCTGACCCAGAGTACAAGCATGCCATGGATACGCCGCCGGAAAAAGTGCCCTACGCATCATCGCCGCAAGCCTCACTCGCGGCCAAGCAGATCCTCCAACCAGGCACCACGCCAACCCCGCCGCATGCCCGGACCGATCGCTTGAGGTGGGCGCGCAGGGCGCGCGCCGAAAGCAGCACCGCAAGATCTTCTTCTTTGCCAACGCGGCTGCGAAAAAACGCCAAGCACGAGAGCCGTGCCGGCGATGCAGAGAATTCTAGTTGCCGCTAGTCGAGCCGAGGCAATCGGCCCGGCCGGGCGCCTCAAAGTCGAGTGGAGCGGACGCTGAAGGTAGGCCCGTAGGGGCCGG
>NZ_CBCSJH010000085.1:0-643 GCF_965139195.1 Bordetella tumbae
CATCAGCGTTGCGCAAACTGGTGTGGATCAGAACGGTGTGGTGGCGGTCAGCCTGAACGAGAATATTGACCTGGGCAATACCGGCAGCGTCACCACGGGCAACACCGTGATGAATAACGACGGTCTGGCAGTCAACGATGGCGCAGGCAATACGACCACCGTCGGCGGTAACCAGATCTCGGTCGGCGGCAGCAACCCGATTGTGATCAGCGGCAACACTGGCACGATCGGTGGTTTGACCAATACGACGTTCGATCCGAACAACTACACCAGCGGCCAAGCGGCAACGGAAGACCAACTGAAGCAGGTCAATGATGTTGCAAGCGCCGGTTGGAATGCGACCGACGTGGCAGGCAATAGCGCCAACATTGGTCCGAACGGTGAAGTGCGATTCGAAGGTGACAGCAACATCAGCGTTGCGCAAACCGGCGTCGATCAGAACGGCGTGGTGGCGGTCAGCCTGAACCAGAACATCGACCTGGGCAATACCGGCAGCGTCACCACGGGTAATACCGTGATGAACAATGACGGTCTGGCGGTCAATGACGGTGCAGGCAACGTGACGACGACCACGGCTACCGGCACAACGGTGGCTGACAGTGCCGGAAATACGACAGCTACGACGGCAGCGGGCTCGACAGTA
>NZ_CBCSJH010000086.1:0-497 GCF_965139195.1 Bordetella tumbae
CGCTTCGCTCACCTCGTCCGCGCCTTCGCGCTGCCTTCGGTATCCACTCGCTCAGCCACGAGGCGCGCCAACACGGTCACTGCCCCGCTTCGACTCGCAGCATCTCTGATTCCCTCGCCGCTGGCACGAGCGGTCTACGTAGGCTTCGTAGGCGATGATTTCTGCAAAAACGAAGATCTTGCAGGGCGGCTATTCATTGGCGCCTACGGGCGCGCCAATGAATAGCGTTCGTGATCGGCATGCAACGGCTTGGCATCGGAGATGAACAGAAGATCTCTCGAGCGACGATTTCGTCATACCTAGAGATGAGCTACGCATCATCGCCACATGCATCAACGCTAGCCAAGCAGATCTTCCAAACTGGCACCACGCCACCCCGCCGCATGCCCGGACCGATAGCTATTCGCGCGTGTGCAGGGCACGCGCGAATAGCAGCCCTGCAAGATCTTCCTCTTTGCCAACACGGTCGCAGAAAAATGCCAAGCAAGAGACTCGTG
>NZ_CBCSJH010000087.1:0-478 GCF_965139195.1 Bordetella tumbae
GTTTTTCTGTAGCACCGTTGGCAAAGAAGAAGATCTTGCAGGGCTGCTATTCGCGCGTGCCCTGCACACGCGCGAATAGCGATCGGTCCGGGCATGCGATGGGGAGGCATGGTGCCAGTTTGGAAGATCTGCTTGGCTAGAGTTGATGCATGCGAAGATTAGTCGCACGTCTTTGGATGTCGCGAAATCGTGGAGCGAACAATCTCCTGCTGGCCTATGAGAAATCGTCGCTCGAGAGATCTTCTGTTTGCCTCCGATGCCAAAGCCTTCGCATGCAGATCCCAAACGCTATTCATTGGCGCGCCAGTAGGCGCCAATGAATAGCCGCCCTGCAAGATCTTCGTCTTTGCAGAAATCATCGCCTACGAAGCCTACGTAGACCACCCGTGCCAGCGACGAGGGAATCAGAGACTCTGCGAGTCGAGGCGGGGCAGTGACCGTGTTGGCGCGCCTCGGAGTCGAGCGAGGGAAACCGAAG
>NZ_CBCSJH010000088.1:0-459 GCF_965139195.1 Bordetella tumbae
AACTGTCCAACTTCTGGGGGTCAGTTCACTGCACACACGCGAATCGCTATCGGTCCGGGCATGCAACGGGGTGGCGTGGTGCTTGGTTGGAAGATCTGCGTGGCTAGAGTTGTTGCATGCGATGATGATGCCTACCTCATCTCTATGCATGGCGAGAACGTCGCTCGAGAGATCTTTTGTTTATCTCCAACGCCAAAGCTTTCGCATGCAGATCACGAACGCTATGCATAGGCGCGCCCGTAGGCGCCTATGCATAGCCGCCCTGCAAAATATTCGTCCTTGCAAAAATCAGTGCCTACGAAGCCTACGTAGACCGCTCGTGCCAGCGACGAGGGAATCAGAGACGATGCGAGTCGAAGCGGGGCAGTGACCGTGTTGGCGCGCCTCGTGGCTGAGCGAGTGGATACCGAAGGCAGCGCGAAGGCGCGGACGAGGTGAGCGAAGCGGTGTCGGACGCGC
>NZ_CBCSJH010000089.1:0-367 GCF_965139195.1 Bordetella tumbae
GGTCAATGACGGCGCAGGCAATACGACCACGGTCGGTGGCAACCAGATCTCGATCGGTGGCAGCAACCCGATTGTGATCAGCGGCAACACTGGCACGATTGGTGGCTTGACCAACACGACGTTCGATCCGAACAACTACACGAGCGGCCAAGCGGCAACGGAAGACCAGCTGAAGCAGGTCAACGATGTTGCGAGCGCCGGCTGGAACGTGACTGATGCCGGTGGCAATAGCGCCAACATTGGCCCGAACGGTGAAGTGCGATTCGAAGGTGACAGCAACATCAGCGTTGCGCAAACTGGTGTGGATCAGAACGGTGTGGTGGCGGTCAGCCTGAACGAGAATATTGACCTGGGCAATACCGGCAGC